>JAALLF010000004.1 GCA_011087645.1 Alphaproteobacteria bacterium | reverse complement strand
GAGGGTCAGATTGATAAACCGCTGATATCGCTCACTTCATTTCCGGTCAGACTCTGAGGAGGCCCGAAGGGCCGTATCGAAGGATGGCTCATCGGCCGCGGAATAATCAGTCGTAGCTGAGCCGGGGGAACCAGCCTTCGCCGCGACCGCCGGGCGTTAGGTCGAACACGCTCCATAGGGGCCAGATGGCATCGGCGTGGCGCGGATGCTGACCTTCCTCGGATGGGGCGTAGAGCGTTTCCGCATTATAGCTGTGGAAGATACCGGCATCGGTCTTGCGGAATATGTTGATCGCCGGCAACTGGTTGCTGTCGCGCTCGGCGCCGTAATCGATATTGTAGGAATTGCCGTGCGAAGAGAGCAGCCGCAGATTGCTCCAGCCCCGGCCATCAGCCCATTGGCGGATTTGGCCGATCGGCGCCTTCGCCACCACGGCGAAATTAATCTGATCGCGAATGTGCGGCGCGGTGCCGTTGAGCCCGTCGAGCATTGAGGTGCAAGCCGGGCAGGCGTCGCCGCCGGGGGCGTACATGAAGCTGTAGAGAAACAGGTTGTCTTTACCCGCGGCGAACAAATCGCCGATCTTTGTTTGAACGACCGCTCCGTCGACCGTCTCGTCGAATGTGTAGTCCTCGGTAACCTCGCCGCCCAGGGGCAGCGCGCGCCGCATCGCTGAAACGGCCTCGGTCTGTTTCCTGAGTTCCATTTCAGCGGCGAGCAGGGCGTCGCGCGATGTACGGTAGGCGTCGTTTTCGCCGGGAAAGCGATTATCGTGAAACTGTCCCATAAGGTCGCTCCTTCGATGATGGTGGTCAATGACGTTATCGTTGCCTTATACTTAACCAATAGGTTAAATAAAGAAAGGGCCTTTTAAAAATTAATTTGATTTGGGGCGACGCAGATAACCCTCTCCCATAGGGAGAGGGTGGCGAGCATAGGCGAGCCGGGTGAGGGGTTAGGGACTGTAGAGGATTTCCTGGTTGCAAATTAACCCCTCACCCCGGCCCTCTCCCTATGGGAGAGGGGGCTTGGCGCGTTGAGGTTTGCTCAAATTATATGTCCATCCATGGCGAACTGATCACTACGGGCCCGTCTAAATCTCCCACTCCACATTGCCGTCCATGCCAATATTTTGCCCGGTAATGTGGCGTCCCGCGGGCGACGCCAGGAAGACAGCCAGGTCGCCGACTTCGGCCGGGTCGATCCAGGCGCGCAGGGAGATGAATTCGAGGAAATCCTGCTCGGCCTCCTCGAAACTCACACCTTTTTCCTTGGCGTGGTTGGCCAAAATGTTGCGTCCGCGCTCATTGTCGATGAGGCCCGGCAGGATGGCGTTACAGCGAATGCCAAACGGCCCGTATTCGCGCGCTACCGTATGGGTCAAGCCGAGCACGCCGACCTTCGAGGCCACATAGGGCGAGCGCAGGGGCAGGGCCACTTTCGCCGACGCGGTCGATATGTTGACGATGCAGCCGCTGTTCTGCGCCTTCATCAGGGGCGCCACATTCTTGATGCAATAGAACATGCCGTTGAGATTGACGGTGACGGTGCGGTCCCAGTCCGCGTAAGAGATATCTTCCAGCGCGGCGCGGGGCCCGCCGATGCCGGCATTGTTGACCAGAACATCGACCCCGCCCATCCAATCAGCCGCCTCGGCGACGAGCTTTTCCACATCGGCCGGCACGCCAACATCGGCAATGGTGCCGCGCAGACCGTCATGGTCAGCCAACGCGCTGTCGAGGGTTCCCGGCGCCACATCGCAGATATGCACCTGGTCGCCAGCGGCCAGGAAACGCTCGGCGATGGCGCGGCCGATGCCGGAGCCGCCGGCGGTAACGATGACGCGCTTTGCTGTTTGAGTATCGGACATGAAATTTCCTTTACGCGTTTCTTCAATGGCTGCTGGTGATGCGCCGCCAGCGCCGGGCGATTTCGGTCAGCTCCTCGCCCAACAGGGCGATAAATCGTTCGCCGGCCGGCGAGAGGGGGCGGCGTGATTGGCGGATTAGAAAATAATCGACGGCGATTTGCGGTCGCACAATCGGGTTGATGATTAGGCGGCCGGACTCCATCTCGTCGATCACCGAGGCCATCAGCGTAAAGGTCGACCAGCCGGAGCGGCGGACATATTCCAACGTGGCGTTGAGACCGTCGGACTCGATCACAGTTGCGACCGGCGCCTGGCCGCGGTTCAAATTAGAATCGATGACCTGGCGGATGGTGTGGCGGTCGGACGGCAGTACCAACCGCAACGGCGGCAGGTCGCGCAGCCGGTAGGGGACCAGATGACGCAGGGTCGATTCCGGCCCCGAGACCAGGGTCACCAAATGCTTGGAGATGAGTTCGCTGGTCAGCCCCTCGGCCGCGGCGGGTCCGGTGATCACCGCGAAATCGAGCTCGCCGGCGGCGACCCGGTCGGTCAGGGTGCCGCCATAGGCCTCGTCGAGGCGGATCGCCACGTTGGGATGTTGCTCGGTAAAACGCGACAGGGTGGCGGGCAGGGCGCCGCGCGATACCGACGGGACCATGCCGGCGACGATGGCGCCGGTGATGTCGCCCTGCAGGTTCTGCATGTCGAGCTTGGTATCCTCGACCGCGTTCAGAATGGCGAGGCTCTTGGCATAGAACCGCTTGCCAGCGACGGTCGGCGCCACGCCGCGGGCGTTACGGGTGAACAGCTCGACCCTCAACTGGCTTTCGAGGTTGCGAATTTGCACCGACAGACCGGGTTGGGTGCAGTTCTCCCGCCGCGCGGCGCGGCTGAAACTGCCCTCTTCGTAGACGGCGACGAACTGCTCTAACTGGCGTAGATCCATGCCCGCCTATAATAATTATTTATGGGGACGGATAAAGGCGAAACCAGTACCTATCCTCATGCAGAGCTTGTCGAAGCATGAGGTCTGCTCGGCTTTCATCCTTCGACAAGCTCAGGATGAGGTCTTTGGTAATGGATGCTTTTAGCTCTGCCCTATTCCGCAGCCTGTCGCTTTGTCGGGGCGGGCGCTTTTTGCTGCCAGTGCGACCAGTCCACTGCCGATTGTTTGAGGGTGGTTTCCAGCGCGTCGACCAGTTCGCGCGACGCGCGATCCAGCGGCCGCCGGGTTTGGTGGATCAAATAATATTCGATCACCATGGCGGGCTCGGCGATTGGGTTGACCACGAACTTACCGCTCGCCAAATCGCCGAGCACCGTGGAGATCGGCAGGATGCCCGACCAATCGGAATTGTGCAGAAATTCCAGGGCGCCAAACAGCCCGTCCATTTCGAGCAGCCGCTCGACAGAAATATCGCCGACCCGCATATGACGCTCGAGTAACCCGCGTAGGCTATGCTGCTGCGAGGGTATGACAAGTTTGATCGGCGGCAGGCTTGGCAGGCGGACCGGCGCCAAATGGGTGAAGCCGCTCTTGGCGCCGGAGATCAGCGCCAGGGGCTCGGCCGATAGAGCCTGTAGTACCAAGCCCTCTTGCTGGGGCGGCTCGGTAATGATCGCGAAATCGAGTTCGCCGGACACCACCCAGTCGGTCAGGGTGCCGCTGAAGGCCTCGACGATCCGAATATCCACGTTTGGCAACCGTTCGGTGTAGTCGGGTAGGACCAGCGGCAGAGCGCTTTTCGTAATGGTAGGGATCAGCCCCACCGTAAGCGCGCCGGCGATCTCACGGGCCCAGTCGCGCATATGCTGCTCGGCGCTCTCTACCTCGCCCAAAATCGAAATGCAGTGCTGATAAAACCGCTCGGCCGCGGCGGTCGGGCGGGCGCCCCTGGCGTGGCGTTCGAACAGCTCGACCGACAGGGATTCTTCCAAATTTCGCAATTGCAGGCTGAGACTGGGCTGGGCGCAATGCAGCCGCGTGGCGGCGCGATTGATGCTGCCTTCCTCATAAACCGCGATAAATGAGCGAATATGGCGGAGATCCAAGGTTTTTTGCCGGATTGTGGACGAAATCGAGTTATAGTTTCACAAGATAGATACTATTAAAACTTATTATTTGTGATACGCAAGTGTGTTCAGTAGTTTGCGCTGCCGGACCT
The DNA here is from genome assembly GCA_011087645.1 of Alphaproteobacteria bacterium. Classification (GTDB taxonomy): domain Bacteria; phylum Pseudomonadota; class Alphaproteobacteria; order UBA6615; family UBA6615; genus JABDJY01. Next base: position 336,923 of record JAALLF010000004.1, on the reverse strand, counting down.
GGATGCTCGGCTTCATTTAAGCGCGAATTTGGGGAGTACAGCATGGCGCTGCCGAAAGTGGTTTTACAATTATATCCAATGTTTCCCTCCGACGGCGAGGAAGGCCGTAAGGCCAAGCGACCGCTCGGCAACGATAGCGACATGTATCACGAGATCGTCCACGAATGGACGGGTATCGCCAAGGCGGCCGACGAAATGGGCGTCTGGGGCCTGGGGGCAATCGAGCATCATTTCCATTCGGAAGGCTATGAGGTCGGTCCCAACCCCGGTGTCTTGAATGCCTACTGGGCGAGCCAGGTCAAGAACGCGCATGTTGGCGCGCTGGGCTATGTGGCGGCGACCCAGGATCCGATCCGGATCGCCGAGGAAACCGCGATCCTCGATCATTTGACCAAGGGCAAATATTGGGTCGGTTTCGCGCGCGGCTACCAGTCACGTTGGACCAATGTCATCGGCCAGTTCTCGGATTCCGTGGCGACCGTGTCCGACGGTAGCGACGCCGATAAACGCAACCGCGAGATCTTCGAAGAGCGGGTCGAGATGGTCCTCAAATGCTGGACCGAAGAGTCGGTCCGCCTCGAGGGCGAACATTACGTGGCGCCCTATCCGCTGGACACCGGGGTTGAGGACTATCCGGCCTGGAAAATCGCCTCGGAAGCCGGCGCCATCGGCGAAATCGACGAGAACGGCGCGGTGCAGCGGGTCAGCGTGGTGCCCAAGCCCTATCAGAAACCGCACCCGCCAGTCATGGTCGCGGCCTCTAAGAGCCCGGACTCGATTAAATTCTGCGCCAAGCATGGTTTCATCCCGACCTACTTCATGACCACGCAAGGCATGGCCGACCTGATCGATCTCTATGTCGATGAAGCGGCCAAGCACGGCCGCCACTTCCAACGCGGTCAGAACCAGAACATCGTGCGCTGGCCGCATATCACCAAGACGTCGGAAGATTACGACCGCAAGCTGCGCGAATATGATCTCGACATCTACAAGAATTTCTACGGGCCGTTCTTCCCGCAATTCCCGCAAGGCAGCGATGACGTCCTCGTCCAGTCGATGAAAGATTCCGGCATCTTCATCGGTGGTACGCTCGATGAATCGATCAAGGCCTGGAAAGAGACCTACGAGCAGGTGCCGGCCGAGTACATCACCCTGATCTTCCATTGGGCGCAGCAGCCCAAGGACGACATGCTGGAAGAGCTGTCGACGTTTATGGAAAAGGTATTGCCCGAACTGGAAATTCCAGATTTCGCCATGGCGGCGGAATAACGGGTTACGGAATAAGCCACCAAAAAACGGTGGCGCCACTAGGGTCGTCCCGCTTGTCGGGACGACCTTTTTCTTTTCAGGCTTCTTTTCAGGCCCCTACGGCGGTTGACTTGTCTTGACTTCGCGCCGACTAATCTCAGCAAGTGAGACAGTTTGGGGTGGGCGGAATGGCGCATTATCGCAATCAGTCGCTCGAACGCGGCTTCGGCATCCTCGAGTATCTCGGCGCCGCCACGGTCGGTCAGTCGGTGATGGAGGTGGCGCAGGCGACCAGCCTGCACCGGGCCACCGCCCACCGGCTGCTCGAAGTCTTGTGCCGCCTGGGTTACGCCTACAAGAGCGAGGATCACCGCTATTGGGTCGGCTACAATCTCGACCGGTTCGGCCACAAGCCCAACATGCTGGCGCGCATTACCCATCACGCGCACCCCTTCCTGGTGACGCTGGCTCATGAGGTCGACGAGACAGTGAATCTGGGGGCGCTGGAAGGCATTCAGGCGTTCATCGCCGATCGTGTAACCACCGAGCGGTCGCTGCGCCTCGATGTTCTGGTCGGCGATTATTTCGATGCCCATGCGACCAGTATTGGCAAGGCGCTGTTGTCGCTGCACCGGCCCGACGAGTTACGTGACATTTATGAGCGTGCGCCACTGCGCGTCTACACCCGCAATACGGCGAAGAATATCAAAGGGTTATTACGCGAACTTGAACTGGTTAGAAAGCGCGGTTACGCGATCAACGATGAGGAAATGACGCCGGGCGTACGGTCGATCGCGGTGCCGATGTACAACCCGGATAGGCGCGCGGTTTGTGCAATCGCGGTCACTGGACCGAAAGCCCGCCTGTCGGACGAGCGTATCGATTGGCTGAGCGCCAAAATTCAAGAGACCTCGGCGCGGGTCGTCGATCAACTCGGGCTGAATCCTGAGGTCTAAGCGCGACGCGACGCGGTGATGTTCACCGCGATCACCGGGCCGAACGGCCGGTGGTCAGTTATAACAATGTCCGTCAGACCCGCGCCTTCGAGAGCGCCCCGTAGATCGGCCTCCTCCATGACACCGCCCAAGGACGCGGCCATCGCCATGGGGTTGGCTTGGATTTCGGCCGGTAGCGGTCCAACCCGCACCAAATCAGCGGCGACGAGCCGGCCGCCCGGGCGCAGGACGCGCACGATTTCCGCGAAAGCCGCCGGTTTATCGGTGGCTAAATTGAGGGCGGCGTTGGCGATCGTGGCGTCCGCGCAACCATCGGCCAGCGGCAATTTCTCCATGTCTGCCGCGAGCAATCGCGCCGATGCACCGACGACACCGATGAGGGTTTCGCGGGCGCGGCTCAGGGTTTCCGGGGTGAGGTCGAGGGCGATCACTTGGGCGTTTGCTTCGAGCCGCTCGGCTAGGAAACGGGTATCGAGACCGCCACCACAGCCCAAATCGACGACGGTTTGCAGTCCGGAGGGATCGAGACTAGCGGCCGGCCAGCCGCAGCCCGAAAATGCTAGCGCGGCCCGCGAGGGCAGGGCGTCGTACCAGTCGGCCGGACAACCGGCAGCGAGCGCGTTGGTGCGGGGATCAGGATGGAGGGAGTCGCGCACCGCCAGTTGCGCGTAGCGGCGGCGGATCAGGCGCTTGGTCTGCGCCGCCCCGCCTGACCGCTGAGGGGACAGGTGAGAGGGCGGCGCAGAATTCATAGGCGCTGGGCTCAGTGCGGCATGTGGTCCGGGTTCCAGAAGTAGCCGGTGCGGATCATGCCGGCGATGCGGTCGCCATGTTCGATCCAGCAATTTTCGTTGTAGGTCGCCTGCTCCTCGCAGTCGAACTCGACATGTTTGATCTCGGACCGCCACTCGCCGTTACCGAGATATTCAACCACGCCATAGGAAGGCCGCGGGTCGCCGTCCCATTGCATGCCGACCGCGGCGACGCAGACGATGGTTTGATCGCCGACTTCGCGCACATAGGGGCCGTGGATGTGGCCATGGGCCATGATCTTGGCGGTCACGCCCTTGATCTTCTCTTTGACCTCATCGTCGGTCAGCCGCCGCGGCAACGCATCGTCGTCGCCGATATCGTAGGGCGTGCCGTGGAAGATGAAGAAGTCATGGCCCATCTCGGGCGAATAGGTGATCGAGAAGGGTAGTTTGGATATCCAGTCGAGTTGGTCTTCCGACAGCATCTCGCGGGTCTGTTTGGCCATGTTGAACATCCAGGCCTGATGCGGGCTGCGCGGCTCGTGAGTTTCCCAGCGTTTTTGGGTGACCCATAAATCCAGATTGCCGACCACCACGTCGGTATTGGGACGCGAGCGGATATTGTCGACCACCTCGGACGGCGACGGTCCGAGCATCAGCAGGTCGCCGATGACGACTTCCTTGTCTGCTTTCTCAGCGTCGACGGCCGCTTGTACCGCCTCGAGCTGGGGCATTTGCGCGTGGATATCCGAGTACAAGACGAATTTCATGGCGTTACCTCTATGATTCTAAAAATTTGGAAATTCTTGGAGGACATACTAGGCGTCGACTAGACGCCGTTCAAGTGCCGCCGCTTGGTGGCTGGGTAAAAGTCTCGTGTTGGCTGGACCCAGTCCTGCTTATTCGATCAGTCCACCCACGGTTCCGGCAGCGCGGCCCAGGCAACAACGTCGCCGAGCAGGACCTCATGGGATTCCGAGCCCAGCCAAAACGGTCCATGGCGGTGACCCATCGCGACATAGCGCTTGCCGGCATACTCGGTTGTCACAATCACGTCGGCGCCTTCGTCGGGCGCCTTGTCGGCGATACGGATCCATTCGACGTTCATCTGCTGTCCTTCATATGGTCACTCACTCCGCCAGGAATACGCCGCCGTCGCGGATTTCGATGGGCAGGCGTTGCAGCGACTCTCCCTCGCAGGGACCGTCAATGCAAACTCCGTCTTCGATGCGAAAGATCGCGCCATGCATGCCGCAGCGCAAGTGCACGCCGTCGGGGGCGAAAAATTGGCCCTGAATATGGTCGATCAGCGAATTCACATGGGGACATTGATTGAGATAGACGTAGATTTCGCCCTCGCGGCGCACCGCGAAAATATTGCGTTGCATGCCGGCGACGCGGCCGATATAGCCCTTGGCCTCCATTTCGGCCAGCTCGTTTTCGTCGAAGATACGCTCTTCACTCATGTAACAACTTCCTAATAGATCGTATTTTTCAACGGTTCGTACAGATGGTCTATAGCTGATTGAATAATTGGATTACATCGTTCTAGGAATCCGGAGTTCTCCGCTTAATTATTTCTAATAGGGGTGCCAAAGTTTCATCACTTCGATGAATGCTTCCGGGACCCACGCAGTCATATAGAGCCGTCGTTAAGTCCGCGCGTTTAAGTTTTGCGATGGGTACTGCCTCTACTTCATCACGCGCGTATTCAAATAATTGGTTTACTAGCGCACGGAGATAAACAGAGTCGTAGATTCGTTCTCCATTTACATACACTGTTTTTTTTCCGTCATGACCCTGCAGTCTAGAATTGTGAATTTGGTAATGCACAACGAGTTCAAATAATTTGCGTGCAGATACCGGGTCAACGTATTCGATGCTATTTTTGATGACTCCTATTGCACTCTCCGGAGCATTCGGTACTCGGTCGCTGTCATCATTGCCTAACAAATAGGCAACACAGTTTTCGGTGTAGTTGCACAGCGCGCTTAGAGCATCGGGCATTTCCGCCCTAGCTGACCACGCCTTGCTTTTTTGAATGTCTGAGTATCGCTCCTTATCGAGATTTATCTGATGCTTAATCGTCCTAATTGTCCAGTAAGCCGCAATTAACGCGACGATACTCGCAATCAAAGTTTGCCAATTTTGAGCAATACAAATTGCGGAATGTAACCAGTTTGTCGATTCCAGAGCCAATTGATGCTGTTTCCAACCAGTTGTTAGTCAATTCTCATTGATTTATTTATTTCCTAAACATCTGCGAGAGAAAATACATTGGCGCTCTTTCCGGATATTCAGACTGAAAGTTTAAAACCGTCGCAGTTAACCGATTGCGCCAGACGCCTTTAGCTCGGCCAGTGCGGCATCGTCTAGTCCCAGCTTTTCCGACAACACCTCATTGGTATGTTCGCCCAGCAGGGGCGGATGGTGGCGGTATTCGACGGGGGTTTCTGACAGGCGCAGCGGGCTGGCGATGAGTTTCGCGCCACCGTCGTCGATCAACGGGTGGGGCACCTCGACCACCATGTCGCGGGCCTGCACATGGGGGTCGGCGAAGGTCTGCTCCAGCGTGTTGATCGGACCGCAGCCGATTTTCATTTTTTCCAATTCCTCGAGCCAGTATTTTGACGGGTGCTGTTCGATGATGGCTTGGATCCTGGCGACGGTTTCGGCGCGGTTCTTCACCCGCGCATCGTTGGTGGCGAACATCGGATCGTCGGGGAGGTCTGGCGCCCCGGCGAAATCGCAGAAGGTGCGGAACTGGTTGTCGTTGCCGATCGCCAGCACGATATGGCCGTCGGCGCTTTTGAATACCTGATAGGGCACAATATTGGGATGGGCGTTGCCGAGCCGCTCGGCCTCACCGGAATGGATGAAGTTCATGCCCTGATTGACCAGCCAGGCGACCTGGGTGTCGAGCATGCCGATATCGATATACTGACCCTGGCCGGTTACCGCCGCATGGCGCAGCGCCCCGTTGATGGCGACGGCGGCGAACATGCCCGACATGATGTCGGCGATCGGCACGCCGACCTTTTGTGGCTCGCGCTCGGCTTCGCCGGTGATTGACATGATGCCGCCCATGCCTTGGATCAGAAAATCATAGCCTGGCCGTGTGGCGTAGGGGCCGGTCTGGCCGAACCCGGTGATCGAGCAATAGACCAGTTTCGGGTTGGCCTCTTTCAGATCGTCGTAGCCGAGGCCGTATTTCGCCAGATTGCCGGTCTTGAAGTTCTCCACCAGCACATCGGACTGCAATGCCAACCGCCGGACGATATCCTGGCCAGCCTCGCTGGTGAGATCGACTTCGACCGAACGCTTGTTGCGGTTGGCGCTCATGAAGTAGGCGCTCTCCGTGGTCTCGTTGCCGGCGTCGTCGGTGACGAAGGGCGGCGCGAACTTGCGGGTGTCGTCGCCGGCGCCGGGCCGCTCGATCTTGATCACGTCGGCGCCCAGATCGCCGAGCAGTTGCGTGCAGTAGGGGCCCGCCAGGACACGGGTGAGATCGAGGACGGTAATGCCGGCGAGGGCGCCGCTATTGTCAGTCATGGAGTAGCTCGAACTTGGTGAAACGAAAGACCGGCCTGTGTCGCGAGGTGCCGGCGGGTCTGCTTAAAACATTCGCCCGGTTCATGCCAGAGGGGCAAATTCGGCCTGAATTGACTTTTACGGTCGAGCAGGACATTTAGCGCCTAACAAGGACGAACCATCACACCCCAACAGACTGCCATGCCCGATCGGATAAAATCCGCCCGGCGCAATGCGGTGATCAGGAGTTACAAATGTCGGAATCAGAAGAACAGGCCCTCGCCGCGGCGCGGGCGCGGATAGCCGATTACCGCAACCGCATCGAACGCCTCGACGACAATTCCCTCGATTTGATGTTCCGCGAGGGGCGCAACCATAATTGGTGGCTGGACAAACCGGTCAGCGACGATCAGTTGCGCGAGGTTTGGGATCTGACCAAGATGGGCTCGACCAGCGGCAATTGCCTGCCGGCGCGCATCTTGTTTCTGCGCACGCCGGAAGCCAAAGAGCGGTTAAAGCCCACCCTCGGCCCGCGCAATGTGGAAAAGACCATGCTGGCGCCGGTCACCGCGCTGATCGCTTACGACGTAAATTTCTTCGAGCATTTGCCTAAGCTCTACCCGATCCGCCCCGAGATGAAAGACCGCTTCGAGGCCGACGCGGCGGTGGCTGAAGATTTCGCTTACAATAACGGTAGTCTGCAGGGCGCCTATTTCATCATGGCGTTGCGCGCCGTAGGTCTTGACGCCGGCGCCATGGGTGGCTTCGACAGGGCAGCGGCCGACGAAGAGTTCTTCAAGGGCACGACGTATAAGTCGAACTTTCTCTGCAATATCGGTTATGGCGATCTCGAAGGCATCATGGGGCCGCGCCTTTATCGTTTCGACTTCGACGAGGCCTGCCAGATCATCTAACAGTCGTCCGCACGCTCTAGCGCGCGAGCAGCGAAACCAGACCCGCTAAGGCTAATAGCAGCCAGCCGATCATCAGCGCGGTGCCGCCGATCGGCGCCAGCGATGACAGGGCCGACGAGTCCGCCGCGCTGGCGTAAAGGCCGCCGCTAAAACCGACGATGCCGATGATAAAGGCGAGGCCGGTCCACCGCAGAAGCGCCTTGGTGCCGAGCAGCCGCGAAAAGAAGGAATAGGGCGCCGAGACGGCTTCGTGGGCGAGCGCCACACCGAGCAGCGCCAACCCGTGGGTCATTTGGAAGCGGCTGCCGGACTCGGCCAGGGCGTCGCCGCCGGCGACCAGAGGGACGACAAAGCCATGGGCCGCCCAGGCCCCGGCGAGGACGGCCATCAACCCGTTGAGGCCGGCGAGGAAGATGAAAAACGCGGCGGTGCGGCTCATGGGGCGTACCTTTCGCTTGTGCCGGTGGTGGGCCCACGGTGGGCGCCATGTTAGTCTACCGCCCGCAGAATAGGCCGGTCCGCCGCGTCGGGCCAACGGCTGAAACAAGCGTGAATGCGCAAAGCGTAGCGACGGGAGGAACCGAGATATGAGCCTGGACGGAATAGAAATAGGCTGGATCGGCACCGGCAATATGGGCTCGCCCATGAGCCGATGCCTGGTTGGCGCGGGCGCCAGCGTCACCGTATTCGATCCCAATGCCGACAATATGACCGCGTCGGTCGAAGCCGGCGCGCGGGCGGGTTCGTCCGGCCAGGATGCCGCGTCGGGCGCCGAATTTGTATTTTCGATGATCCCCGACGACGATGTCCTGCGGGCCGTGGCGTTAGGTGACGCCGGCGTTTTGGCGGTGATGCCGGCAGGGTCTGTCTATGTGGATATGAGCACCGTGTCGCCGGAGGTCTCGGTCGAGGTCGCCGCGGTGGCCGATGCCGCGGGCATTGCGTTCGTCCGCGCGCCGGTTTCTGGCAGTACGATCCTGGCGGCGGCCGGCAATTTGACCATCTTGGCGTCGGGGCCGGATGCGGCCTATCAACGCTGCGAGCCGCTTTTTGCGGCGATGGCCGCCATTCAGTTCCATGTCGGCGCGGACGAGCAGGCGCGCTATATGAAGCTGGTTCTTAATTTGCTGGCGGCGTCGACCGTTGCCGCGCTCGCCGAGGCGCTGTCCTTCGGCCGCAAGGGGGGGCTCGATTGGAATGTCATGCTCGATGTGATCGACGAGAGCGTGGTGGCCTCGCCGCTTGTTAAATACAGCTTGCCGCCCCTGAAGGCGCGCGACTTTTCGCCGGCCTTCTCAACCGATCTCATGATCAAGGACATGGGGTTGATTTGTGAAGCCGCCGCGGGGGTCGGCGTGCCGACCGAGATCAGCGACGCGGTGCGCAGGCTCTATCTGGCGACCGCCGCTGGCGGGCAGGGGGCGGACAATCTAACTGCCGCCATCCGCCAGCTCGAACGCCAGGTCGGTCTCGGCGAGCCGGAGTGATCACCTCAGGCTTATACGCTCACCCATATATCCCGCGTTATCTAAAATTGTCTCTCACTGCCGGAGGATTTTTATGCGTAAGGTTTCTAAAATTACGTCGGGATGGTTACGCGGTAACGGTTTTACTCTTGTCGCAACTCTGCACTCGCACGCTGAGGAGAAATTTCAATTCGACTACGAATCGTTCGTTCGTGAAGCTCTCGATGTTGTCTACATTGTCGAACGCGACGGTGAGGTTCTATATGTGGGGAAGACGAAAAATTTTCGAACGCGGTATGGCTACGGACATATTCGTTGGCTGCGTGGAGAGAAGACAAATAGTGAAGGTCAACGATTACGCTGGATCGCGGAGGTCGAGGTAGGCCCAGTCCGCTTCTATGCAAGACGAGCGAGCCAACCTCTACTCGTCGAGGAGCGCGAACTAATTGTTCAGTTGAATCCCAAGCTTAATGCCGCCTAGTTATCAACATTTGGAGAAACTCGAATTGAAGAAACCAATCGATTATTCGGATGGTACATGGCAAATAGCACCTTTCGATGAATGTCCCAACAGAGCTGAAATCGATCGTGCCGCGCGACGTTGCGGTCTTGGAGACAACGGGCTCCCAATCGTGGAAAAAATCAATGAGGTCGTCCGAGACCAAGGACCAATCAGTGGACGTCAGCTAGTAGACGAGATAAAGGCCCGAGAGACCCATGAGCTAGGCCAAGGTAATGCTAACTGGACATTGTTCTTCAAGTACCTCTGCGCCCACCATCCGGTCCACCGCCTTAAGAGGGGTGTACTTAAGTCTGGAGCGAAGCGTGACACTCGCCGGGTAGCTTATGTCGCCCGCGACAACATTCAGGCTGTCAAGCTGAGGTCGTAGGACGTAGCACCAATCTGACCGCCGCCATCCGCCAGCTCGAACGCCAGGTCGGTCTTGGCGAGCCCGAGTGATTGCTTTCATTGGGACTTGGCGTAGCGAAAGATAGTTTATTCAGTTGCCCCAACCTTCCCTCATCCAGTGGCAGGGCAATCGCATATGGCGGAGGGTGGAATTCCTCGTCCTTCGAGACACTCGCTGCGCGAGCCCTCAGGATGAGCAATTCTGTTAGATATGCACAAAGCCTCACCCTGAGGAGCCGCCCAAAGGGCGGCGTCTCGAAGGGCGAGGTTGCCGTGGTCTCCCCGAGGAGAGGATTTTAATTAGAGCGCCGAGCCGCCGGTCTCGCCGGTGCGAATTCTCACCGCCTGCTGAAGCTCGAAGACAAAAATCTTGCCGTCGCCGATCTTCTCGGTGTTGGCGGCTTGGCGGATCGCCTCGACCGCATTGTCGGCGACCGCGTCATCGACCGCCACTTCGACCTTAACTTTCGGGACGAAATTCACCTGGTACTCGGCGCCGCGATAAATTTCGGTCTGACCCTTCTGGCGGCCATAGCCTTTGACCTCGCTAACGGTCAGGCCTTCGACGCCGACACCGGTTAGCGCCTCGCGAACATCGTCAAGCTTATGCGGTTTTACGATAGCGACGATAAACTTCATTGTGCTCTCCGCTTATGTGGCTGCCGGGCTCAGGCACGCGGCCCGAACCCGGTCTTGTCCCATAAGGTTCCGCGTCGGCGGAGCCTTGTTACAGATTGTGGTAACCGCGTTCGCCATGCATCGCAAGGTCGAGGCCCTGCACCTCATCTTCCTCGCTGACGCGGAACTTAACGAATGTGCCGATGAGCTTTGCGATGATGAAGGTCAGGACAGCGGACCAAATCGCCACGATGATAATGCCGACGGCCTGTACGCCGAGCTGTCCGCCCATGGTTACGCCATCGGCCAAGCCGTTACCGCCCAGCGCTGTGCTGACGAAAATTGCGGCCAACAGCGTACCCAACGCACCGCCCACGCCGTGGACCGCGAACACGTCGAGCGAGTCGTCAATTTTGAACCGCTGTTTGATCATCTGGGTGACCGTGAAGCAGATGACGCCGCCGGCCAGGCCGAGCACCAGCCCGCCGATCGGTCCCACCGAGCCCGAGGCCGGCGTGATGGTGGCCAGGCCGGCGACCATGCCGGTGACCGCGCCGATCAGACTAGCCTTGCGGTAGAGCACGAGTTCCATGACCGACCAGGCAATCGCGCCGGACGCCGCTGCGATGTGGGTCACCGTCATGGCCATGCCGGCGGCCCCGTCAGCGGCCAGGGCGGACCCGGCATTGAAGCCGAACCAACCAACCCACAGCATCGCCGCGCCGATCATGGTCATGCCCGGATTGTGCGGCGGTTGCAGCTCGTTGGGAAAGCCGCGGCGTTTGCCGAGCATCATCGCCAACACCAGCGCTGAGACGCCGGCGGTGACGTGCACGACGATGCCGCCGGCGAAGTCGATCACGCCCATATCGGCCAGGAAGCCGCTGCCCCAGACCCAATGGACGACGGGCGCGTAGACCAGCAGCACCCAAACGACGGAGAACACCAGGACGAATGAAAATTGAATGCGTTCCACATAGGCGCCGACAATCAGCGCCGGCGTGATGATCGCAAACGTCATCTGGAACATGAAGAACAGCGATTCGGGGATGGTGCCGGACACAGAGTCGATGTTGACCCCCGACAGGAACGTTTTGCCCAAGCCGCCCCACCATTGTTGCGCGCCGCCGCCATCGCCGAAGGCAATGCTATAGGCCGCTACCAGCCAGACGATCGAGATCACGCAGGCGATGGCAAAACAATTCATCAGCACGGAAAGCACATTCTGCGCCCGCACCAATCCGGCATAAAACAATGCCAATCCAGGTAATGTCATGAAAAGGACGAGTGCGGTGGATGTCAGGATCCACGCTGTGTCAGCACCACTCATAATTCCGCTCCCCAAGGGTTATTCTTACTTAGTTTCGGGCGGCAACGATCGGGTCCAACCGTTCCATGCCGGAACGGCCGCCTGCATGCGTTCGCAAACACAGCGCTCGAAACCTTCGGTACCCGTCCTGGCTCAGGCGATATTATTGCGGGTGCTTATTTCTTATTTGAACCGCTGAGATGGACCGGCGCGATAATATCGTTGTGGCGTATAAGCGCAAGGGTAGGGGCCACAACAAATTAGAAAAGGCCGGGCGTCGCCACCCGGCCTTTTTGAATTCAAATATTGCCTGTCGCCTATTCGGCAGCGGCCGCGGTCTTGTTTTTGCGCTTGTCCATCCAGGTCTTGATGTCGAGTTTGATATGCTCGTAATAGACCTTGGGGAAGATTATCAAAATATCGTACAGCGCGATCCAGCCGCCCTTGAGGGTGACTGGAATGGTGACCCAGGGCGCGGCGCCGATGATGGCGACATGCTCATTGGTGTTGATCTCGTCGCGGTTCGACAATACCCGGTCGACATTATGGGCGAACGACCAGTCGGCGCGGTAAATCACCTTACCTTCCGGGTTGATCACATAGACGGTGTTCGGCAATAGGCCCCAGGCGTGGTGCCAGGTGCCCTTAACGTCGTCGACGGCAATCTTGCGCTCTTCGGTATAGTCGTCGCGGTTACGCTTGGCGTAGGCGATCTTCTCGTCGATCGTCGTCGCCTGATGCGCCTTCTCGCCCGGATGGGCTTCGCGCACATAGACCACCAGCCATTCGACGTCGGGATGTTTTTCCTGCAGCTTGGCGAAGGGTTTGACGTTCTTGACGTACATCGGGCAGGTCAGGCTGCCGGATTCAATCACCAGCCATTTGCCCTTATAGTCGGCGAGTTGGACCTCGTTGCCGTCGAGATCGGTCAACGTATATCCATAGTCGACTTCTTCGCCGGCTTTCGGTCCGGGAAAATAGCCCAGTTCGTAATTACTCATCTTGAAACGGGGGTAGTTGTAGGTCTCGTCACGAGCGGCCACGAGGGGTCCTCCTCAAAGATGGTTTAATTTTTTGCAGTTTAACAACTTGTCCGTGCGGTGAAAACTACGCCAATAAATTGTTGTATTACATGCCATTAGAAATTTACTTTAATGCAAATTCTCGAGGCTGGCGGCGGTTAACCGGCCATGCCGCCATCGGCCATGAACACTGCGCCGGTGCTGAAACTGCTCATATCGGAGGCCAGGAATAACACCGTCTGGGCGATTTCGTCGGCCTGACCGTGGCGGCGGAGCGGGATGCGCTGATTGAGCATTTCGGTGGCGTTGGTGCCGGTCACCTTGCTCATACGGTCTTCGATGGCGAGTTGGAAATCATTATCGATGGGGCCGGGGGCGATGACGTTGCACCTGATACCGCGCGGGCCAATCTCCTTAGCGATGGTGCGCATCAGCCCGACCACGGCGTGCTTCGAGGTGGCATAGGCGGCCGAGTTGGGATTGGCCTGCACGCCCATGATCGACGAGGTGATGATGATACTGCCGCCGGCGTCCATATGGGGCAGGGCGAACTTGCAGGCCAGGAACGGCCCGCGCACGTTCACGCGCAGTACCGCGTCGAAGATCTCGATGGGAAAGTCGGCGATCGGCTTGTTGTCGCCGCTGATCCCGGCATTGCAGAACAGCGTGTCGAGGCGGCCCCATTTGGCGATCGCCTGGTCGATATAGTTCCGGGTGTCCGCCTCATCGCCGACGTCGGCCTGCGCCGCGTCGACATTTTCGCTGGCGCCACCGAGCGCATCGAGCGCCATGGCCAGATCGTCGGCGCGGTTATCGACCAGCAGCACCTTGGCGCCTTCGCTGGCGAGTAACTTGGCGCTGGCCAAGCCGATGCTGCCGCCGGCGCCGGTGACAATGGCGACCCTGTCTGTCATGCGTCCCATGGTTTTCCTCAGCCAGTATTATCTATTGAATGGGTGTTCTCGACCCGGTCCCATTTGTCGAACCCGACGACCTTCTTGTAATCGTCGAAGCTAATGGCGTTGCCGGTCATCTCCAACCGCTCGCTGCGTAAATCATCTAACACCATCTGCATATGCTGGGTGATGTGCATCAAAAGCGTGATGCCATAAATCGCCATGTCGTAGCCGATCTCCTTCAACTCCGACGGCTTGAGGATCGGTGTGCGCCCGGATTCCAGCATGTTGGCGAGCATCGGCGCGTCGAAGGTAGCGCCGATTTTAGCCAGCTCGTCCACATTCAACGGCGATTCCACGAACAGCCCATCGGCGCCGGCGGCCAGATAACGTTCGCCCCGGCGCAGCGCGGCGTCGAGCCCTTCGACCGCTAGCGCGTCGGTGCGTGCGATCAAGAACGTGTCCGGGTTTTTGCGCTCGCTGACCGCGGCGCGGATTTTTGCTTCCATATCCTCGACCGGCACCACTTGCTTTCCGTCCAGATGGCCGCAGCGCTTGGGCGAAACTTGATCTTCTAAGAACATGCAGCCGACGCCCATATCCTCATAGGTGTGGACCGTGTGCACGACATTTTTCACATCGCCATAGCCATCGTCGATATCCATCATCACCGGCAGGGACGTGGCGCTCAGAATATTGCGCACGATGGGCGCGATATCCCCCAGCGAAATCAAACCAATATCGGGTAGCGCGTAATGAATGCCGGCGACCTGAAAGCCGCCGATAAAAAACGCATCGAAGCCAGCTTGCTCGATCAGTCGGGCGCTTAGGGCATCCTGAGCGCCGGGCATAACGAGGGTCTCGTCGCGCTTGAGCAATTCGCGAAAACTGGTGCGGGATGGCATAGCGGAACTCTCTTTGTCGTGGAAGCGGGTGGGGCGGATGCTACGATAATCGCGCGACTTCAGCGATCTAAAACGAAGGAACCTAAGAGTGTTACGCTCGAATCACGGTATCAGGAACAGGCGTAATCCAGGTTTTGGAGCGACGGGCAAGTGAACATAGCGGACGCGATTACCGAGCAGGCGACCAAACGTCCCGAACATGTGGCGATTGAGGACGGCAAACGGCGCGTTACCTATGCGGACTTTGACGCGCGGGTCGACAATGCGGCGGGAAACCTGCAAGCCGCACAGGTCGCGCCGGGCGAAACCGTCGTCATATTTGCCGGGGATTCGGCGGACCACCTCACCGTCATCTGCGCGCTCGCCCGGGTCGGCGTCTGCATTTTCGCCATCAGTCCTCGGCTACCACCGGCCGAGATCGCGCTGCGCATGGAGGGCGTGAACCCGGTTTTGGCGATTACCGACGATGGGCCGGCGCCGGTGGACGAATTGCCGTGCCTGACCTTCGCCGGGATTTGTCGGCCGGCGCCGCGGCCCGGCGAGAGGTTCGAGGCCGGTGTCGACCATCCCTTGATCCTCAGCCAATCTTCCGGCACCACCGGCCGGCCGAAGTCGTTTGTGCGCAGTCACGGCCAGCTTCAGGAACGCTTTGTGCGCTACAGCCGCGGCTTGGGATGGTCTGCTGACGACCGGTACTTGGCGGTGATGAGCATGGCCTTCGATATGGGCCGGACGATTTGCCTGGGCATGTTGAGCGTCGGCGCCACGGTGGTTATCAAGCGAGCCGGCTCGCCCGGTGAAATGGCGACGCAGGTGCGCGATAAAGCCATAACGTTCCTGCATATCACGCCCATGCATCTGCAGGGCCTCTCATCGTTGAGCGGCCAGCCAACGCCGCTATTGCCGGACCTGCGCGCGATTTTTGTCGGCGCGGCGCCGGTTACCAACGCGCAACGCCAGCTCGCGCGGCAACGGATCGCGCCCAACATCGTCGAGACATTTGGCACCAACGAAGTTGGCTTGATTTCCACGCTGCCGCCCGCCGAACAGGATACGCACCCGGATGCGGTCGGTCGCATCATCGAAGGTGTCGAGGCGGAAATTGTCGATGAACAAGATACGCCGCTACCACCAGACTCACTGGGCCTGTTGCGGTTCCGTGTCGCCATGCCGCCGACCAGCTATCTGAACGATCCGGAGGCCAGCGCCATAGCCTTCAGGCACGGCTGGTTTTACCCCGGTGACGTCGCCATCTTGAGCGCGGATGGTTATTTTTTCCTCAAAGGGCGCGCCGACGATGTGATCAACAATGCGGGCGCCAAGTTCTATCCCATCGAAGTCGAGACCGCGCTTAAGGAACATCCGGAAGTTATCGAAGCCGCCGCAATGGGCTGGCCCCATGCCCGTGTTGGCGAAGTGGTGGTCGCCGTCGTGGCGACGCAGGCTCCCGTCGAAGTCGAAACGCTTCAGAATTTCTGTAAGACCCGGCTGGCCGGTTTCAAAGTGCCCCAGCTCATCCTGTTCTTGCCCGAATTGCCGAAATCCGATCAGGGCAAAGTCCGCAAAGCCGAATTAAAAGACCTGATCGAGCAGGAAGTCGTACGCCAGCGCGATGCGGGGTGATGGGGTGTATTATTTCGGGCCGTTGTTAGAAAAGTTTGGCACATGCCGATAACCGGCACGCGCATTTTACGCTGTAGCCAGTCACCTGGTTTTCTCGAGCCCGCAGTCGATTTTATTTAGAGGTTACAGGTCTGCCATATCTGGGCTATGGTTTTGACCTAGCATTTAGTTCGGTGTGTACAACAATAATAAGCCCGACAACTTTTTTGCTATGCCGCAGTTTGAGCGGCGCGCAATCGCTTGCTTAAAAGCGAACGTGTAGCGACCGCTGATCCACAATAGGCCCCAATAGGTTTGTGGCTCAGCCAGACAGGCGCGCTACGCGGTTCTGACGATCGGGATGGTAACTTTAACCTGGCAAGCGCCGGTTGTGCTTGCAGTTGATCGATTACGTTTCACACGAATAACGATAATGAATGGGAGGAATCTAATGCGTTTAATGACAGGATTAGTTGGTGCCTTGGCCGTTGTCGCGTTCGCGACTGTACCGGCCACTGCGCAATACATGGACAGGGCGGACATCGAGGCCAGCGCCGCCAAGGCAGGGGGGTTCCCGTCCGGGCCGATTGATTTCGTCTGCACAACGCGGCCCGGCTCGAGTGTCGCGGTGTGGTGTCAGAATCTGGCGCGCGGCTTCTCCGAGGAACTCGGCGTGCCGGTTGAGGTGCAGTTCAAGAGCGGCGGCTCGCAGCATGAGCCGGTCCTCTATTTGTCTGAAAAGCCCGCCGACGGACTTACAATGATGCATGTCAGCGCCAGCTTCTACGGCTACTTCCATCTGCCGCACTATACCAAGACCTATCAGGACGATTTCCAGTTCTTTGGCCAAGTGGAAAATCACACTTATGGCCTTGCGGTTCTAAAAGGCAACAAATGGGGCATCAAGACCTTTGAAGACTTTGTCAAAGTTGCCAAAGAGAATTGCGGCGAACTGGCGATGGGCTCGAACAAAATCGGCTCGACCCATCATCGCCAACAGGTTTCGCTCCTCTCGGCGGCCGGTATTGGCGAATGTGTCACCTACGTTCCGTATGGAGGCGACGGCGACACCGTTAAAGACGTGATGGGTGGGCATATCGATGTCGGGCACGCATCGCCGCGCACCTGGCGGCCGCATCTCCAAGCCGGCACGGCGATCCCGCTCGTCATGTTGTTGAGCGACGGTCGGCTCGACGATCCGGACTGGAAGGACGTGAGGAACGTGAATGAGGTTGGTCTCAACTGGCAGATCCCGCATCATTGGCAGGGTCTTGCAGTCAAGAAGGGTACGCCCGAGCCGATCATGGATAAGCTGGTCCTGGCTCTGCACAACATGTATGAGCTCGACTTCTTCCAAGAGTACTTGTCGGCGGGTACCCACCTTGTTCTCGACATTCGCGACGATCGCGACTGGATCAATAAGGATATGATGAAGAATCAGGCGGTCGTGAAGGATTTCATGATCGAAAACAAGATGATCGGCCAGTAATAAGTCCAGCTAGTGACGATTGGCGGGCGGGGTAACCCGCCCGCCATTTCGCTCAAATTTCCATTTTATTTGCGTAGCCGGCATAAGCCGGGCATGGCCGTGCACCGGTTGGCATTTGTTGGTTATTGGGGAATTCGATGACGGATCAGACTGATGACGAAAAGCGGTCGCGTTATGAGGTGATCTTGCCGATGAAAGCGTCCGTCGTCGTTGCCACGGTAGTGATCCTCGGCTGGTTTGTGTTCATGCTCTATGAGACGACGAACATGACGCCACCGATCCTGCCGGGCTACCCGGGCGATTCGTTCTTTCCGCGGCTGGTGCTAATTTTCGGGTTCATATGCGCGGCGACAATCCTAATCAAGACGATGCTGAGGCCGCGCGGCGCCCAACTAGCGGCGGGTGAGGCGCCGAGTTTCTCGATCCACTGGGTAGAGTATTTGACCGTTTGTGCACTCGTCATTGGCTACGGCCTGCTACTCGTGCCGGTCGGCTTCGAGATCATGACATTTGTCTTGCTGCTGGCGCTGCTCGGCCCGCGCATGGCTGGGTTAAGCGATCATCCCGCCCGATCGCTCGGCTATGCCTTCGCGTTGTCGCTCGCGACAACGCTCGTCGCATATGTCGGTTTCGGGCTGCTGTTGCGTATCCCGCTGCCGCTACAATTCCTTCCCCGATACATTTACTTCTGACCCGGGCGGCGGCAAACCATGGACTCTTACCTTGTGGACCTGGGCGCGGCATTTTTGACGCTCAATTCGGTCACCATCATCGTTACCATGCTGGCCGGCGTCGTCATCGGCATCATCCTTGGCGCGCTCCCGGGCTTTGGCAGTTCGCAGGCACTGGCGCTTCTGTTCCCAGTGACATTCGCCATGAGTGTCGACCAGGCCGTCCTGTTCCTGATCGCCGTCTATTCCGCGGTCGAGTACGGCAGCTCGATTCCAGCCATCCTGATCCGCACTCCCGGTACCGGTGCTTCAGCGGTGACGGTGCTCGATGGGTATGCGATGGCGCGACAGGGTCTCTCGCACCGCGCGCTCAGGATTTCGCTTTACTCGGGCGTACTCGGCGGCACGGTCAGCACGATCATTTTCATCGTTGCCGGGACCTCGCTCGGAATTGTGGCGCTCGCTTTCGGGCCGGGCGAGTTGTTTGCCGTCGGGGTGTTCGGCCTCTCAATCGTCGGCGGCTTCTTCGGCAAGGATGCCGCTCGCGGGTTTCTCGCTGTCGGGATCGGGCTTCTCCTTGCAACCGTCGGATCCTCGGGATTTGGCGGTCTCAGATTTACGTTCAATCAGGGATTATTGTTGGATGGCATTCCGCTCGTCGTGGTTATCATCGGATTCCTGGCCGGCCCCGAGGCATTCCGGCTCCTCGTCGACAATCGCCGTACCGCTGCCGGTCAGGCGGTCGTCAACCGCGCCGAACAGAAGGAACGCAACCGGGTCACACGCGCCGACGTCAAGCTGCTGATTCCGACATGGATACGCGGCAGCCTGCTCGGCACCTTGGCTGGCGCCATACCGGGCGCGGGCGGATCGGTTGGCGCGCTGCTCGCCTATAGCGAGGAGAAGCGCTGGTCGAAACGCCCGGAAAAGTTCGGCACCGGTATTCCCGAAGGTATCGCCGCACCGGAAGTCGCCAACAATGCAGTGGTCGCCGGCACGCTCGTGCCGACGCTGTCGCTTGGCATTCCGGGGTCGGGCGGCGCAGCGATCTTGCTCGGCGTCCTGATCTCAAAAGGCGTCGTGCCGGGCCCGATCTTGTTCCAGCAACAGGGCGACTTTGTATTGACGGTTTTCATCGGCCTCTTGATGATCAACCTGTTTCTGCTGATCGTTGGACTTCTTGGAACCAGCACGTTCAGCCTTGTCTCGCGAGTGCCGCTGCGCATTCTCGGCCCCTTCGTGCTACTGCTGATCGTCGCCGGCGCTTATGCTTTTGCAAATAATTCGGTGCACATCATCATGGTGCTCGTGCTGGCCGCGAGCGCCTATCTCTTGGAGAAGATCAACATCCCTGTCGTGCCAATCGTGCTTGCCTTCATCATGGGCCCGATCATCGAGAGCAACCTCAGCCGGGCGCTGACCATCACCCGCGGCGATTTTTTCGAGATCGTCACGGGCCCGCTCACGGCGGCAATCCTGATTTTGGCATTGGCCGCCGCAGTTTACAGCTTTGTCTCCAATATGCGTCAGAACCGCCGGGAAGCACAGGCCACAGATTAGACCCATGCCATCGGCCAGCATATTTTTCTGAAATTTTCAGTAGTCCGTGAGGGCGGTATGCATACACCGGCGGCGGTCTACAGTTTTGTCCCCGGCATACACAGCGCGCGCCTTGCCGCTACCCATCCGCTGGCCGACGACTGACTGAGTGGTGTTGGTATTCCGCCGAACCGGTCACACAAGCTAGAGCAGTATCCAGGAAGATTGAATCAATTCTGTTGATGATCGGGGCGGCAGTCCGCGCGGAAGACGGCACGGCGCGATGCGGCGCATCGAGCAAGCCGTCTGACAAAGCGGATGCCCGCCGATCACCAACCCGAAGGGGCGGGCGGCTGAGCGCCAATGCCGGCGGGTTTCGGATCGACCATAGCTACGGCTATGCTCTTCACCGAAACCCTTGGCCTTGTCACACATCCGCGCCGCCAGAATGGTTCAATCTTCCTGGATACTGCTCTAGCTTAGAAGACAACAGCCAGCCGGCAGCGTAAGTGCAATAGCAACCTTTGCCAGTGAGGAAAGAATGACCAAAATATTTGTGCCGCAACCGATTCCCGAAGTGGCTCTCGAACAGCTCGAACAGCTCGGTGATGTGACAATCTATCCGCACGTCGATCGCCTGATGCCCTACGAAGACATGCTGGCGGCGGTGCGCGACCAGGACATCTTCTACGCGTTGGGGGAAATCCCCTACAACGAAGACCTCATCAACGCCGCGGCCAACTTACAATATATTGCGGCGATGCACGGCTCGGCAAAGTTTGTTGACATTCCGGCGGCCACGCGCCGCAACATACCGGTGTCGGGCCTGCCCTACGGCATGATCACCAAGACCACGGCGGAATTCACCTTCGCATTGCTAATGGCGACGGCCTGGCGGTTGCCCGAGGCCGACGCTTTCCTACGCGCCGACCGTTGGCGTCAAAACCAGTCGATGGCCTTCATGGGCACGCGCCTGCACGGCAAGACCCTGGGCATCGTCGGTATGGGCAATATCGGCCAGATGGTGGCCCGCCGGGCGGTCGCCTGCGACATGAACATCATCTACAACAAGCGCACGCAACTGAGCAAAGCGGAGGAATTCGTGCTTGGCGGGGCCGAGTTCCGCTCGCTCGAAGATCTGTTCATGGAAGCCGATTTCGTCGCGCTGACGGTTGCGCTGACCAAGGACACGATGGGGCTGATCGACGCGCACTTAATCTCGCTGATGAAGCCGAGCGCGATTTTGATCAACACCTCGCGCGGCGATGTGATCGACGAAGCGGCCCTCGAAGCAGCACTGCTGGAAGGACGCATTCGTGGCGCCGGGCTCGACGTCTACCAGAACGAGGTGCCGGAGCCCGATCCGGGCCCGCGCAAAGGCCTGCTCGATTTACCCAACGTGGTGTTCACACCCCACATCGGCAGCGGCGGGCGCGAGACACGCGAAGAGATGGCGGTGCGAACGGTGCTTAACATCGAACGCTTCTTAGCCGGCGAGCGCCCGTTTAACATTCTCAATCCAGAGGTCTACGGCGAGGCGGCGGTGGCCGACGAACGCCTCAGCTGACGCGGGGCGTCGCCTCAGACGACGCCCCGATCTAGCTCGTTATTATTCCCACCAGTGCAGGGCGTCTTGGCCTTCGCCTTGATCGCCGCTGGGTCCGCCACCACCGGTGCGTAGGTAGATGTTGCGGTCATGGCCGGCGCCGAACTTGCCGGCCAGCGCCTCGACCAGCCAGTCCATGCACATCATGTGGCAGTCCAGGCGGTTGGAATCGCCGCCGAATAGCTTGGCCTGATGGAAGCTGTCTTCGTAGACCCAGAGTTCCTTGGGCGCGTCAATCTTACCGTAGAAATCGTAGATCAGCTCGATCGGGCTCCGCGAATCATACTCGCCGACGGTCAGCAACACGGGACATTTAATGTCGGCCTCACGCCCGGCAACGGTCATCTGGCCGACCCATTCGTCGAGCTCGGCTTCGCTGGACGCGCCCATCAGATAGCCGAAGAGCTGTTTGTAGCGCGGCGAGAAGGTATCGAGAATGTAGTACTTGTCGATGTAGGACGCCCACGGACCGGCCACCGCCTTGATGCGCGGATCGCCCGACGCCGCCGCCTGCAATCCCCAGAACGAGCCCATGGAATGGGACTGGATTACGATGGCGTCGGAATCGACTTCTTCGCGGGCTTGCAGCCAATCGGCAATCGCCAACAGGGCGCGCTCGTAATTGTCGGGGGTGAGCTTGATGTTGCGAAGATTGCTGGTGCCCTGGCCCGGCCCGTCGATGACCAGCATATGCATGCCGCGATGATGGGCGTGATTGACCCGCGGATCGGGATAGATCTCCTTGGTCATGTCGCAGCCGGGAATGTAGATCAGCGCCGGCGCTTTGGGACTGCCGGGCATGATGTGGAAGTTGCATTGCAGCTCGACGCCTTCGAACGGGATCTCGACCCGCTCGAGGGGGTAGGGGCAATGTTCGATGACTTTTTCATAGTTGGCGATGCAGCGGCCATGGAGATAGGCCTTCTCGTCATTGGTTTCGAGAACCGGATGCTGCGCGTTGGCGAAGGTCAGCGATGCGCGGTAATAGAGTTCGAACGCGGTGGCGCTATGACCCGCGGCGTCTTCCTCGGCGGCGATCCGCTCGAGCCGCTGGCCCATGCGGCCCAGATGTTTGGAAATTTGCGCATGGCTCTTGATGCTCTTGGGTAGCGAACGGCCTTCTTCGTCCCAATGGAAGACCCGTCCGGTCTCCTTGACGACGTAATCGTAAATCCACTGTTGGCGGTCTCGGTCCAGGCGTGGGGTACGCATATTACTATCCTCCGGTTCGGTGTTTTGATTTTGGTTTTTGCTGAACTGTTAAATTGATTAGACCGCCGTCCAGCCACCGTCAATGGTCAGACTTGCGCCGGTAATCAAGGCCGAGGCCGGCGAGGCGAGAAACACCACCGAACCGGTGATGTCGGAAATTTTGCCCAGCCGGCCCATCAAGATCCGGTCCATCACAAAGCTGCTGAATTCGGGATTTTCGAACATCGGCTTGGTCATCGGCGTCTCGACAAAGGTCGGCCCGATGCAGTTAGAGCGGATGTCGTGGGGCGCGCCCTCCGCGGCGATGGCTTTGCTCAAACCCTCGATGGCGTGTTTGGTCATGCAATAGACCGTGCGCCGGGGCGAGCCGACATGGCCCATCTGCGACGACATATGGATGAGGCTGCCGCCGCGTCCGCCGGCAAGCATGCGCCGCATGGCGGCCTGGGCGACGATGAACATGGATTTGACGTTGAGGTCGATAATGAAGTCGAGACGGTCCTCGGTGACGTCGACGAACGGCTCGGGGAGGTTGGCGCCGGCGTTGTTCATCAAGATATCGATGCGTTCCAGCCCCTCGATGCGCTCTTTGACCTGGGCGGTGTCGGTGACATCGCAGACCAGAGGCGTGGCCTTGCCGCCGCGTTGGACGATCGTCTCGGCAACCGCGTCGAGTTCTTCCTGGGTGCGGCTGACAAGAACCAATTCTGCGCCGGCGTCGGCCAGGGCGAGGGCGATGCCTTCGCCGAGCCCGCGTCCCGCGCCGGTAACGACGGCGGTCAATCCTTCGAGGCTCATAGACGGCATTATCGGGGCTTCGGTTTCTGCAACGCTCATGTTTTTAGGCTCCCTAATTTCGACGTTCTTTGTTGTGGCCGTACGTGATACGGCGATGTCGCGGCGAGCAAAATATCACTACCGCCGCCCAGGTCGAAGCGGTTCTCGCAATTGCGGTGAATATATACTTGCCAAAGCTTCGCGCGGTGACGATAAACCGGGGCGCGCTGGCAGAGGGAACTTACGCGGCGCGACGAAAATTCAATTCTGAGGGTGAGGGAAGAATGGCTAGAAAACCAGCGGCGAAGAAGACGCCGGCGAAAAAGACAACGGCGAAGCGCACCACAACAGCAAAACGCGCGACGACGCGGCGCAAGAAGGGCCTGAGAAAAGCCGATGTGCTGCGCAAATGTAAGCAGCTCAGCAATTGGGGCCGGTGGGGCAAGAACGACGAGTTGGGCGTGCTCAACTACATCACCGAGAAGGATGTTCTTGAGGCCTCGAAGCTGATCAAGCGCGGCAAGGTATTCCGCCTTGGCTTGAACCTCGACGAGAATGGTCCGCAGAACGGCCTGTTCGGTGGCCGCTGGAACCCGATGCACCAGATGCTGGCGACCGGCACCGACGCCGTTCAGGGCATCCAGGAAGATTTGGCCGGCATGCGCTACGCCGATGACGCCATCAACCTGCCGACCCAGGCGGCGACCCAGTGGGATGCGCTGGCCCATGTGTTCGTTGGCGACAAGATGTGGAATGGCTATCCGGCGACCTTGGTCGATGCGCGCGGCGCCCATAGGAACGCCATCGATAAGTTCGCCGACAAGATGGTTGGCCGCGGCGTGCTGCTCGACGTGGCGCGCTACAAGGGCAAGAAACGCCTGGCAGACGGTTACGGCATCACCATCGACGATTTGGAGAAGACCGCTAAGAAGCAGGGTGTCGAAGTGCGCCGTGGTGATTTCGTTTTGGTCAATACCGGCCAGATGGCCGATTGCCTCGATAAGGGCAAATGGGGCGGTTATGGCGGCGGCGACGCGCCGGGCCTGGCGTTCGAGACCTGCGACTGGATCCATAAGAAAGAGATCGCCGGCATTTGTTCCGACACCTGGGGCATCGAAGTGCGGCCCAACGAGACCGTCGACGGCACCAACCAGCCCTGGCACTGGGTGACCATCCCGTGCATCGGCATCGTCCACGGCGAAATCTGGTATCTGCGCGAGCTGGTGGAAGACTGCAAGAAGGACGGTATTTACGAGTTCTTCCTGTGTGCGCCGCCGCTGGTCATCACCCGGGGCACCGGTTCGCCGATCAATCCGCAGGCCATCAAATAAAGGCCTGACGACCGCTCAAAACCCCCGGACTTCAATTTCGCGGTAAAAGCCGCGAGAGCGTATAGGAAAGTCCGGGGGCAGTGCGTTAGACTACGACCAACCGTGCCGCAATCGAACCGGGATAACTCGGAAGCGGCCGGTGGAAAAATAGGCTCATAAGCCGCTAGGGGGAGATATGCCGCGCCGTTACAACGAGAAACTGCTGACTCTGGGCGAAATCTTCTATCTGAAAGATATCGGTGACGATTGCGCGGATGACGGGGTTTACGAATTTCTGTTCTGCGCGCCGCCCTTGCCGATCACCGGCGCCGTTGGCTCGCCGATCAATCCGATTGCTTTGAAATAACGACAGATAACAAAGCCACGGCCGTTCAGGTTGGGCGCAGGGATAACTAGGAGGAACACATGCATCGCTACGACGAAGAAAAATACCGGTTCGATATGGATCTCATCAAAGAGAAGACCGAAAGCCTGAAGCAGTGGGGTAAATGGGGACCGGACGACGAATGGGGTACCCAGAATTACGTCACCGACGAAGACCGCATTGCCGCCGCGGCGTTGGTCAAGAAGGGCCATGTGTTCGCGCTGGGCCTGAACTTCGACGATGAGGGCCCGCAGAACGGCTTGTTTGGCGGACGTTGGAACCCAATCCACACCATGTTGGCCACCGGCACCGATGCTGTGCAGGGCAAGCAGACCGTGCCCGGTAAAAAATACGCCAGCCAATACGCCGACGATTCGGTGTCGTTGCCGTTGCAGTGCGGCACCCAGTGGGATGCGCTCGGCCACGTCTTTAACAACGACAAGATGTGGAACGGCTATGACGCCACGCTTGTGGGCGCGCGCGGCGCGGAGAAATGCGCCATCCACAAGATGCGCGACAAGATGGTCGGCCGCGGCGTGCTGCTCGACATCGCCCGTTGGGCCGGGGTCGATAGCCTCGACGACGGCACCGCCATCGACGCCGAAGATTTGGACGCCTGCGCCAAGGCGCAAGGCGTCGAGATCAAGCGCGGTGACACGGTCATCTACCGCACCGGTCATATGGAGCGCTGTCTAAAGGCTGGCGAATGGGGCGGTTACGCCGGCGGCGAGGCGCCCGGCGTGTCATTCCATACGGTCGACTGGATGAAGGACATGGAGATCGCCGCGATCTGCGCCGATACTTGGGGCTGCGAAGTCATCCCCAACGAGACCGAAGACGTCTTCCAGCCGTGGCATTGGATCGTCATTCCGATGATCGGCATCACCATGGGCGAGATCTTCTATCTCAAAGATCTGGCCAATGATTGCGCCGACGACGGTGTCTACGAGTTCATGTTCGTGGCGCCGCCGCTGCCGGTGACCCGCGGTGTCGGCTCGCCGATCAACCCGCAGGCGATCAAATGATCGCGCAGGGATTGCCGTAACTGATTGCGGGAGGGCCGGCGAGCGATCGCCGGCCCTTTTGCTTAAATCATGGGGAGGGCTCTAATGCCGGTCACCACTAAATATGTCTACATCGCCAGTATGGATGTCGAACCCGAGAAAGAGGCATTGCTCAACGAGGTCTACGATACCGAGCACATCCCGGCGCTGCTAAAGGTGCCCGGCGTGCTGTCGGTCGAGCGCTTTATCGCGGAACCTTTCACCATGAGCATGGGCGGTGAAGCGCGCAGCGTGGCGGTCGGCGGCGAGCCGAAATTCTCGGCGGTTTACGAAATTGAGAGCCCGGATGTCCTGGTCAGCGACGCTTGGGCGGCGGCGGTCGAGGTTGGCCGCTGGCCCGAACATGTCCGGCCCTATTGCAGCAATCGCCACCAGGTTTTGCGGCGGATCACCGAGCCTAGCTAAAAAGGGCAGGGGCCGGCTTGCCGATAGACGCCGATATGCGCTAAGTGGCGCTGCAAATTTTCGCCAAACAGGGAAGAGTGTAATGGCAATCGAATTCCTCAAAACGGGCATCGACGCGGACGCGGCCGATGAGGCCGACGGCAGGGTCCGCGAAACGGTCGAGGGCATTCTCGGCGACGTGCGCGCGCGCGGTGACGCGGCGGTGCGCGAACTGTCGGAGCGGTTCGACAAATGGGCGCCGGAAAGCTTTCGCTTGAGCGATGCTCAGGTCAAGGAATTGGTCGATTCTCTGCCGCAGCAGACCATCGACGATATTAAGTTCGCGCAGACGCAGGTGCGCAATTTTGCCCAAATCCAAAAAGACGCGCTGCGCGATGTCGAGGTCGAGACCCTGCCGGGCGTCACCTTGGGCCATCGCAATATCCCGGTGAACAGCGTCGGTTGCTATGTTCCCGGCGGCCGCTATCCCATGGTCGCGTCGGCCCATATGAGCATTGTCACGGCCAAGGTCGCCGGCGTGCCGCGGGTGATCGCCTGCACACCGCCCAACGAAGGCGGGCCCCATGCCGCGACCATCGCGGCGATGCATTTGGCCGGCGCCGACGAGATATACTGTCTCGGCGGGGTGCAAGCCGTCGCGGCGATGGCGGTCGGCACCGAGACGGTCGATCCGGTGGCCATGCTGGTCGGCCCCGGCAACGCCTATGTGGCCGAGGCCAAGCGTCAGCTCTACGGCAAGGTCGGCATCGACCTGTTCGCCGGGCCGACCGAGATCCTGGTCGTCGCCGATGATAGCTCGGACGTGGAAATCGTTGTCGTCGATCTGTTGGGTCAGGCTGAACACGGGCCCAACTCCCCGGCGGCGCTGATCACCACCTCGCGTGCGTTGGCCGAGGCGGTGCCGGCCGAAATAGAGCGGCAGCTCAAGGTTCTGCCGACCGCCGATGTCGCCAGCGTGGCGTGGGCGGAATACGGCCAGATTATTCTGTGCGACAGCCGCGACGAGATGCTGGCCGAAGCCGATCGGCTGGCCTACGAGCATGTGGAAATTCTGACCGAAGAGCCGCGCTGGTTCTTAGAAAATATGACCAACTATGGCGCCTTGTTCCTCGGGCCGGAGACCAACGTGTCCTATGGCGATAAGGTCATCGGCACCAATCACACCCTGCCGACCAAGGGCGCGGCGCGCTATACCGGCGGTTTGTGGGTCGGCAAGTTCATGAAAACCTGCACTTTCCAGCAGGTCACCGAAGAGGCCAGTGTGGTGGTCGGCGATTACTGCTCGCGGCTGTGCGAGGTCGAGCGGTTCTGGGGGCACAAGGAACAGGCTGATCTGCGCCTGCGCCGCTATGGCGGCCGCAATGTAGGGATCGGCGCCACGACGACCTGATCCGATTAGCGAAGTCGAATAAGAAAAAGGGCGGCCCGTTGGGCCGCCCTTTCTACTAACGCATTTGTTCCAGAGTTATTTGAAACTGTACTCGTGGACCGGCGTTGCGCCATTTTCCTTGGCGACTTCGATCAAACGGGCAAAGGTTTTCTTTCCAGGAAAGCCCAGAGCCTCGTATTCGTCGGCCTTCTGCTGAACCCAAGGCTCGATGGCGACGGCCATGACCTTACGCTCGGCATCGCCCAAATCGCGTACGGTGACGCCTTGAGCTTTCAGCTTTTCGAGGGAGGTCTCGAACTTGACGAAGCTCTCTTCCTGGACAGCATCTTCGTAGACCCCGATTTCCTCGTTGATGATTTTCTTCACCGAATCAGGGAGCTTGGCCCAGGTTTTGTTATTGACCGAGATGGGATAAGCGGCAACCGAGCCCCAGCCCATCGTGGTGTAGTACTTGGCCACTTCACCGAACTTGAAGCCGAAATACGGTGCCGGGAAAATGACGATGCCGTCATAAACGCCGGACTGCAGCGCGTTATAGACTTCGTTCAGATTGGTCTGAACCTTCGACGCGCCGGCAAAGTCGAGCCAGGGCAGGTTCGGACCGGCCGCGCCGATCTTCACACCCTTGAGCTCTGACATTTTGGTCCAGGGGAACTTGGTGCCCAGGCCATAATCGTCAAATGCGCCGCCGCCGAGATAGGTCTGGCCGAACTTCTCGAAGACTTCGGAGAAGTAATCGAACTCGGCGTGGATCTGCCGCGTTGTCGGACCCATGATGCGGGGGTTGCCCGATACGAAGGGCGTGAAATAATTGATGTTATGCACGAAAAGCTTGGTCGGCTCGAAACACGAGCACATGGCGCCGATGTCGACGAGGCCCTTTTGGGTCGATTCCAGAACTTCGAACAGGTTGGCGATGGTGCCGCCATAACCTTCGATGAACCGCACCGTGTGATCGGTTTCCGCCGCAACGCGTTTCGTGACATTCGGCACGAAGGTCTTCTGCAACTGATTGACCGGCGATAGCGGCGGCGCCGGATGGCCGGCGGCGATGCGTAGGGTAAAGCTGTCGGCTTGAACCGGCGCGTGCACGGCCGATAATCCGATAAGAGCGGCCCCTGCGAACAGGGTTCCGCGTGTGAGTGTGTTGAGTAACTTCACTGTATTCCTCCCAGTTTGATCCCAAATTGACGTGATTGGTTAGCATGTACATAAACTTTGGCACATATGCGGCATAGCATGGACGCTAATGAGGCAGTTGGGAAGCGATTTGCGCTGATCGAGCCCTAGGTGGGATGAAGGGGCGTCCCAGGAAAGCGGCATAAATATGCGTATTACAACAAAAAAAGGGCGGCCCGCTTAACGGGCCGCCCCAATTCACTAAAGTGTAATAACGTTTACTTGATGGTGTATTCGTGGACCGGCGTTGCGCCGCGTTCCTTGGCGACAGCCATCAGGCGACGGAAGGTCTCTTTGCCTGGGAAGCCGAGGGCTTCGTATTCGCCGGCTTTTTGGTTGACCCAAGGCTCGATGGCTAGCGCCATCTTCTTGCGCTCGACATCGCCCAGATCGCGTACCGTGACGCCCTGTGCTTTCAGCTTCTCAAGCGAGGTGGTGAACTTGGCGAGGCTTTCGTCTTCGACCGCACCTTCATAGACCCGCATCTCTTCGGTGATGATCTTTTTCACCGAGTCGGGCAGCTTGGCCCAGGTCTTGTTGTTAACCGCGACCGGGTAGGCGGCAACCGAACCCCAGCCCATGGTGGTGTAGTATTTCGCGACTTCACCGAACTTGAAGCCGAAATACGGCGCCGGGAAGATCACCACACCGTCATACACGCCCGACTGCAGCGCGTTGTAGACTTCGTTCAGGTTGGTTTGCACCTTCGATGCCCCGGCAAAATCGAGCCACGGCAGGTTGGGACCGGCGGCGCCGATCTTCACACCCTTGAGTTCGGTCATTTTGGTCCAGGGGAACTTGGTGCCCAGGCCGTAATCGTCGAATGCGCCGCCGCCGAGGTAGGTCTGGTCGAACTTATCGAACACTTCAGAGAAGTATGAAAATTCGCCGTGAACATGGCGGGTGGCCGGACCCATGATCTTCGGATCGCCCGACAAGAACGGGGTGAAGTAGTTAATGTTATGCACGAAAAGCTTGGTCGGCTCGAAGCACGAGCACATGGCGCCGATATCGACGAGACCCTTCTGGGTCGATTCCAGGGTTTCGAACAAGTTGCTCATCGTACCACCATAGCCTTCGATGAAGCGGATGGTGTGATCGGTCTCGGCGGCAACGCGCTTGGTTACGTTGGGGACCAATGTTTTGTTGAGCTGATTGACGCTGGCCAGCGGCGGCGCCGGATGACCGGCGGCGATACGCAAGGTAAAGCTGTCAGCGTTAACCGTGGAGGCTGAAAGTACCATGCCGGCGGAAATCGCGCCCGCAGCGGCATAGCGAATGAAAGAATTACGAAAATCCACGTGCTGTCTCCCTATTATGACATTAGCTTCGACGCTGTACTGATGTCGCCGAAGCGGCTGCAACAGAGCAGGATTTTGCTGAAAAAGCTAGACTTCTGGACAGTAAAAGTTGTTCGCCTGCCGAGGCCGGGGGAGCCGCCGGTGATTCGCACGGTGAATGGCAAAATATTTTTCTCGATGCAGCGTGGAATAGCGTGCAATTCGGGTTGAAACATCACCGATTTGTGACGATGAGGCGACAACAAGGCGCAATAGTTTGCGCGAAAAGGGGGCTGTAAGAGTTTACACCGGTCGCGATTCTGCTAGGTTCCCTGCTGCCTTTCGTTGTGGGTATGAAAGGCGCGAGGTCTAAGTCGGATCGACCGGTTAAAACAGGTGGGTCATGGCAGCGTCCAAGATGGGTCCGGGGAGGGACTGAATGGTCGATAATATTTTCAACAGCGTCACGCGTGTGTGCAGCACGATCGCGGCCTTTTGGGCGTTGGCGCTGGCGTTCCTAATTCTCTACGACATTACCGGACGCGCTTTTTTCAATTCGCCCTTCGACGGCACGATCGAGATCGTCGCCAATTCGATGGTGTCGATCTTGTTCCTGCAAATGCCCTATACGATTTATCGCGGCGCCCATCTGCGCACCGCGGTGATCTATCAAAATCTAGGCGATTATGGGCAGCGCGCGATCGACGTCATCGTCGCGCTACTCGGTATTTGGTTCTTCTATTCGATCGCTCTGGGCGGTTGGGAAGATATGATCATCGGCTGGGAAGTCGATGAGCGCGAGGGCGAGGGCTCGATCCGCGTGCCGATTTATCCGGTTCGCACGTTGCTCGTTATTTTCGCCGCTATTTCATTGATCGCCTATGTGATCTTGGGCTGGCACGCGCTGTTCGGCTCGCGCCCAATCTCCGACGAAGATGAGGCCGGCGGCATCGAAGGCGCCAAGGTCGATTCACCACTTTAAATAAAGCCAGTCAAAAACGAATAAGTCCGACGCGCATAAATGATTGCGCTACGGGGCAGACCAGTAGGGGAATGTTAGGGAAATGGATCCGACAACAGTCGTAATTTTGATGCTGATTGCACTGATCGTAATGGTCGTGATCGGCATCCACATCGGTATCTCGCTAGGCATCACTGCGCTGGTGGGTACCTGGATGATGTTCGGAACTTACGAGCTCGCCGCCGGGCAGGTCGGCAGTACGTCGTTCTTCGCGCTGCGGAACTTCGTGTTCGCCGTCATTCCACTGTTTGTGCTGATGGGTGAGTTTGTCAGTAGATCCGGGTCGGCGGGCGATCTGTACCGGGTGATGAATTTCGCGATGAAGCGGGTGCCGGGTCGTTTGGCGGTTGCGACCGTCGCCGGCAACGCTATTTTCGCCGCCGTAACCGGCACCAGCCTGGCCTCTGCCGCCGCCTTCTCGCGGTTGGCCTACCCGGAAATGATCAACGCCGGTTACTCGCGGAAATTCGCACTGGGCTCCGTTGCTGGCAGCGCGTGTCTGGGCATGCTTATTCCCCCCAGCGTGCTGCTCATCATTTGGGGCATTGTCACGGAAATCTCGATCGGCTTCCTGTTCTTAGCCGGTATTCTGCCAGGCATCATCTTGGCATCCCTGATGGCGGTCTATAGCTCAGGCACGGCGATGATCTGGCCGGAGGTCGCCCCGTCGACCGAGGCGTCGGGCGCCGACAAGCTGTCCCTGCAGGAAATCATCAGTGGTGGTGGTGTCATCGCGCTCATCTTCGTTGTGTTAGGCACCATTTGGGGCGGCTTGACGACGCCTTCGGAGGCGGCGGCCATTGGTGCGTTGGGCGGTCTGATTTTGGCCCTGATTAAAGGCGTGCGGTGGGACGGCATTCGCGAGGCGATTATCGATTCCGGTAAAGTCATCGCGCCGATCCTGTTCCTGCTGCTCACGGCCCAGATGTATGCGCGCCTGCTGACCACCGGCGGTATCGTCGGCCTGATCACCGACACCATCACAGGGTCGGGTTTCGATCCCAACGTCGCTATCCTGGTGATGATCATTATCTGGCTGATCCTCGGCATGCTGCTCGATTCGGGCTCGATCATCCTGCTCACCGTGCCGATCTTCTGGCCGATCGCGCAGAGCTTCGGCTACAACGAATACTCCTTCGCGATCATCGGCATTCTAGCCATCGAGGCCGGGCTGCTGACGCCGCCGGTCGGCTTGTTGGTCTATGCGGTGAAAGGATCGGTGCCCGATAAATCGGTGCAATTATCTGAGATCTTTGCCGGCTCGATCCCCTATTGGATATTGATGTTGATCGTGCTTGGGCTGGTCTGGATTTTGCCCGGCTTGGCGACCGAACCGATCACCTGGAGTACCGGCATCAACTTCAACCATCAGATCGGTTTCGATTGGCGAAATTGATCACCTAACAACCCAATTTAAGGCGGCGGCGTGTCGGTACACGCCGCCGTTTTTCGTTTAAAATCGTGATATCGCAAGTATTCGGAGGATGCCATGGGCGACATAAAAGTCATGAACAAAGCCGACATGCTGGAGCGGGTGGCAATGTGGTCGAACATGAAACCCAATCCGCAAATGTTCGTCGATACCCGCCTGCCGGAGCATGAACGCGATCTCTATAGCGTCATCGGACCCGGTGTTTCGGAAGATCCGGAGACCAAGCCGGCGATTACGGACGCCCAGGATTTCAACATCGCCTATATCGGCGCCGAGCCCGGCAAAGGGGCGGCGCTGCATTCCCACCTCACCGTCGAGGTGTTTATTCCCGTTTCCGGCAAGTGGGCGATTTATTGGAACGAGGGCGACAGCCAGGAAGAAGTGATTCTTGGACCGCTGGACTGTGTCTCGGTACCGCCGGGCGTTCTACGTGGTTTTCGCAATGACGGGGACGCGCACGCCTTGATGATCGGCATCGTCGGTGGTTCGGATAACGGCCATGTGGATTGGGCGCAGTCGGTGCTCGACCGGGCCACCGCGACCGGCCTGAAACTAGACGAGAATGGTTTCATCATCGAAGCCGCCGAATAGACGGCTGCGACGGACCGGCGACTATTCGGCCGCTTGCCGCCGTTCGCCGGCGACCCGCTCGATGGCGTCGACGATGGCTTGATAGCCCGTGCAGCGGCAATAGTTGCCCGAGATGAATTCGCGGATTTCATCGCGCGACGGCGATGGATTTTGCGACAGCAGTTCCTGCGCGGTCAGCAGGAAGCCCGGCGTACAGAACCCGCATTGCAAGGCGTTGCGTTCATGGAAGGCGGCCTGCAAATCGGAGATTTCGCTACTCTCGGAAACCCCCTCGATGGTTTCCACCGTCGCGCCGTCGGCCTGGGCCGCCAACATCAGACAGCCACGCACGATGGCGCCGTTCACGCGGATCGTACAGGCCCCGCACACGCCGTGCTCACACCCCACATGGCTGCCGGTGAGCTCCAGCTCGTAGCGCACAAAATCGACAAGGTTGGTGCGCGCCGGGACGCGGCGGCTGACCTCTTGGCCGTTTACCGAAAGCGAAATGTCGACATTCTTATCCATAATAACCTGCTACCTGGCCAGCTCGGCCAATACCCGCGCGGTGATCACGCGGGCTAGATGCATTTTCATTTCCGGCGGCCCGTTGAGGTCGTCCATTGGGTCGAGATCGGCGTCGAGTGCCGCTTGCGCGTCGGCCACCGTGGCATCCGAATAGGACTTGCCCTCCAGGGCGGTGTTCGCGGCCTCGGCCATGATCGGCCGGTCGCCGGCACCGAAGAACGACAGGCGCATATTGGAGAACGCGCCGCCGTCCACGCCGCCCTGCGCGGCCAAGCCGATAATGGCGTAGTCGCCATGGCGGCGGGCCAACTCGTTGAAGGCGGTCTTCTCGTTCGCCGGGATCACCGGAATTTCGGCGGCAACGAGAATCTCGTTGGGTTCGCGCGCGGTCTCGAACAGGCCGAGGAAAAAGTCGTTAGCGGCGACGGTGCGCGTGCCGCCGCGCCCCTGCAGAATAAACTCGGCGCCGACGGCCCGCGACACCGCGGGCAGCTCGGCGGCCGGGTCGGCGAAGGCAATACTGCCGCCAAAAGTGCCCCGGTTGCGGATTGCCTGATGGGCGATATGAGGCATTGCCTTGGCGATCAGAGGGGCCTGTTCGGCAATGATTGGCGAGGCGGCGACCTCGTTATGGCGGGTCAGCGCGCCAATGCGAATTTTGCCGTTGCTTTCCTCGATGCCGGAAAGTCCGTCGATATGATTGATGTCGATCAGCACGTCAGGCGCCGATAGGCGCATGTTGAGCGTGGCCATCAGGCTTTGGCCGCCCGCCAGGATGCGGGCGTCGTCGCCATGCTGTTCCAGCAGATCGAAGACTTGGTCGAGCGTTTGTGCACGCACGTAAGCGAAAGGCGCCGGTTTCACGTTTTTCACCCCGAATAACTGGACTCTAGTCTACGTGGATGCCTGCGCGGGCGGAAGCGCTTGACCGATAAAAAGCACCGGCAATAGACCTGTGGCAAATTACGCGTCACGCCGGCAAAACGGCGGTCCGCCAACTTGTTCGACAGATCGATTTGGGGCAGGTTGGCGCCAGCGGCAACAGACCCCGTTAGAAATCTTGGGGCACCGAATGAGAGGGAACGAGAAATGATCCGTACTGCCATCGTCGGCCTGGGTTGGTGGGGCCAAAACCATGTCCGCGCCACCAAGGGGTCCAGCAAGCTGCAATTCGTCCGCGCCGTCGATATCGCGCCGGACAATGTGGCCGGGTTCTGCGATGAGCAGGGACTTGCGCTGACCGATAGTTTCGATGATGTGCTCGCCGACCCGGAGATCGACGCGGTGGTGCTGGTGACGCCCCATTCCCAACATGTCGATCAGATCGTCGCCGTGTCGGCGGCGGGTAAGCATGTGCTCACCGAAAAGCCGTTCTCGCTGCACAAGGCTGAGGGCCTGCGGGCGATCGAGGCGGTGCGCGCGGCCGGTGTTACCCTGGGCATCGGCCATAATTATCGCTACGGCGCCGCAGTGCGCGAGATTAAGCGGATGATCGACGCCGGCGAGCTCGGCGAGATCCACCATATCGAGGCCAATCTCAGCCATCAGGGCCAGATCGGCATCGAAGGCTGGCGGCGCAGCGCCGCCGAAGCGCCGACCGGCGGTATCGTCCATTTCGGCGCCCATATGATCGATATTTTGTGCTGGTACGCCGGTCCCATGAAGCGGGTTTTCGGGCAGACCACCGACCATATCATGCCGGCCGATTGCGGCTCGGTGCTGATCTCGTTCGATTCCGGCATCACCGGCTATCTGGCGGACCTCATGACCACGCCGTCGAATTTTCATTTGCAGGTCATGGGCTCTGAAGGTTGGGCGCGCGCGCAAGGCTGGATGGATACCAACGAAGTCACGAAATGCTTCGGCGCGGTGCGGGTGGAAGATGGTGGCGGCGAAGTCGAAACCGTCACATTGCCCAAGGTCGATGTGCTCGCCCAACTACGCGCCAACGACGAGAATTTCGCCGCTGCCTGCATGAACGAAGAGACCTACCTGTTCACGCCGGAGGAAATGGCCCACACCGCGGCGGTGCACGAGGCGATCGCCAAATCCGCGGCCAACGGCGAGCCGGTCGAGGTGTGACGGGCTAACAGCGGCTCGGATCGGCGGGGTCGAAGTCGTCGGGCAAATTGTTCAAATTCGCGTTCAGGACGATGTCGGCGGTTTTATGGATATGGGCGCATTGCAGCGCCACAGCGCGGTCGGCGTCGCGCGCCAGGACAGCTTCCATTAGATCCTGATGCTCGTCGCGTTCATTGCGTTTGGGGTAGCTCACCGCGGCGGCGAGTTGGCGGTAGCGGTCGGCCTGATCGACTAATTGCTCGCAGAAGCTCAACAGCCAGTGGGAGCCGCACGCCGCGATCACCGCATTGTGGAAGTCGCGGTGCAGGCCTTCCCATTTCGCGTTGAAGGCGTAGGTCTGATCGTCGGCCGAACGCGGCGTGCGCGAGAGCCGGTGGAAGGTGAGGACGATTTGTTCTTCCCAGGCGTCGTCGCCATGCTCGATTGACTCGCGTAGCGCCCGTTCCTCGATCCAACAGCGGGTTTTGGTCAGTTCGATCAGGCCGGCCTTGCTGACCGCGGCGACATGAAAGCCGCGCTGATCTTCACGGCACACCAGGCGCTCTGTCGCCAGCCGGTTGAGGGCTTCGCGGACCGGGCTAATGCCCGCCTTGTAGCGGCCGCGCAAAAATTCCGAGCGCAGCTTTTCGCCAGGCTGCAAATCGCCGGTCAGGATATCCAGGCGCAACTGATCGTAAACCGACGACGCGACCGTGGTGCTTGCGACCTTTGGGTCCTCTTTGGAACGCTCAAGTTGCGTTTGCTCGGCCATTTTCGGCTCCTTTCGGCTCGCTCGTTATTGTAGTCCAACTTTAGTATATTAGTTCAATAATTTCCAAATTCTATTGACTGTCAAGTCGTTTTGGAATTCTATCTCCTGGTAACCGATAGATGCACGATTCGAACCAATCCTATCGGAATTCAAGCGGAGGATACGATGAAATTCAACAAAAAGGGCCTTTCCAGGGCTATCACTTTAATGAGCGCAACCGTTGCATCTGTAGCCTTGCTGCAGGCGCCGGCGAACGCCGCGGAGACCATCAAGATCACGGCGATCGACGGTTATTCGCCAAAGTCGTTGTGGGTTCGCGACTTCATTAATTACTACATCCCCGAAATCAACAAGGGGCTGGCCGAGACCGGCAACTACGAAATCGAGTGGAACCAGGCGTGGGGTCAGATCGTCAAAGTACGTGGCGTGTTGGGCGGCCTGCAAAAGGGCCTCGGCGACATCGGCGTCGTGACCACGGTCTTCCATTCCG
Source organism: Alphaproteobacteria bacterium (assembly GCA_011087645.1). GTDB lineage: Bacteria > Pseudomonadota > Alphaproteobacteria > UBA6615 > UBA6615 > JABDJY01. The sequence continues at coordinate 299,613 of JAALLF010000004.1, read as the reverse complement.
ACAAGGTGCCCTTGCAATTGGTGGCGTACGCCACGCCGTTTGTGACCAACGATCCCAAGCTGGTGGCGCAGACCGTCGACGGTCTGGCCGACAAGCATCCTGAGTTCAAGGCCGCTTTCACCAAGTTCAACCAGGTCTATCTGACCAACTTGGCGGTACTCGACACCTATCAGATTTTCGCCAAGAAGCCGGTTGCATCGCTGTCTGATCTGAAGGGCCTGAAAATCGGTAGCGCGGGGCTGAACCTGCGTTGGCTCGAAGGCTTCGGCGCGGCAGGCGTCGCTGGGTCGTTGGTGACCTACCACAACAAGCTCGGCACCGGCGTGCTCGATGCCATCATGCTGTGGCCGGAATCAGTGGTCGGCCGCAAGATGTACGAGGTTGCGCCCTATATGATGCGCGCCGATCTAGGCACCGCCAATTCCAAGGCGATCACCATGAACGCCAGCGCCTGGAATGACCTGCCCGATGAAGTTCAGCAGGTCATTCAGAAAGCCGCTATCGGCTATCGCGAGCACACCAGCAAAGGGGCGATCGAGCTGGCCGATAAGAGCTATAAGGCCTTTGTGGCGAATGGCGGTAAGATCCATGAAATGACCCAAGCGGAGCGGCAGAAATGGGCCGATACCATGCCCAACGTCGCCAGCGACTGGGTGAATTCGCTGGAGAAAAAGGGTCTGCCGGGCAAAGTCGTGCTGAAGTCTTACATGGACACGATGCGCGCCAACAACCAGCCGATCCTGCGTCAGTGGGATAAGGATACCGGTTCCTGATACCGGTACCGACGGCAACTCGACCATGACCGAACTGACCGAGGGGGCGCCATCTACGGGTGGCGCCCCTCAGAATTTACTCGATCGTGTGCTGACCGTGATGAACACGGTGGGCTCGTTGTGGATTTTCGTCCTCATGGTGTTGATCGACACCGACGCCTTCGCCCGCACCTTTTTCAACCATCCCTTTCATGGGGTGAACGAATTGGTTGAGATGTCCATCGTCGGCATCGTGTTTATGCAACTCGGCGACGCGACACGTAAGGGACGGCTGACCCGATCGGATGGCTTCTACGGGCTCTTGCAATCAAGGGCGCCGCGCGGTGGTCATTTGTTGGGCGCGGTCTTCGATCTGCTCTCTGTATTGTTCTTCGTCATCGTGCTTTTCGGCGCGATCCCCGAATTGTACGACGCTTTGCGCTTCGACTATTTCGTCGGCGAAGAAGGGCTGTTCACCGTCGCCGAATGGCCGATCAAGACGATCATCGTTTTGGGCTGCACGGTGACCATGCTCCAATTCGTCAAAATGGCCGTGCGGCACATGGTGCCGCTGCTACGCGCCACGCGCTAGCACCGGAAGGGATTTCCCAGACATGGGTGGCATAGAGTTAGGCATTGCGTCGGTCGTCCTGATCGTCGCGCTCATCTATATGGGCCTCTACATTCCGGTGGCGCTGGGTCTGGTGTCGTTTCTGGGGGTGTGGATCATCCGCGGAAATGTCGACATCGCCGTGGCGCTGCTGTCGGAATCGATCGCCGATACGGTCTCCGAGCTGGTTTTCGCCGCGGTGCCGCTATTCGCGCTGATGGGGTTGATCGTCAGCAAAACCGGGCTCGGCAAAGACGTTTACGAAGTCGCCAATTTCGCTTTCTACCGCATCCGCGGCGGGCTCGGCATTGCCACGGTGGCGGCCAATGCCATTTTTGCTTCGATCACCGGATCGTCGATTGCCTCGGCCTCGGTGTTCACCCGGGTCGCGGTGCCCGAGATGCGCCGCTTCGGCTATCGCACGCGGTTTACCGTCGGCGTGGTTGCTGGGTCGTCGGTGCTTGGCATGCTGATCCCGCCGAGCGCGATGCTGATCATCTACGCCATCGTTACCGAACAGTCGGTTGGCCATATGTTCATCGCCGGCATCATCCCCGGCATCTTGCTGTCGGTGGCATACGGCATCCTCATTCTGTTCCTGGCCTATCTGGTGCCGAACTTCGTCGGCGGGCAACAAGCGGCGGATGTGGCCGCCGAGGATTGGGCGCATCTGACCTGGTTCGATTTGGTCAAAAAGATCGTGCCGGTCCTGGTGCTGGTCCTGGTCGTGCTCGGCGGCATCTATGGCGGGGTCTTCACGCCGACCGAAGCCGGTGCGGCGGGCTCCCTGGCGGCGCTGGTTATTGCCATTCTGCGGCGCGGCTTTACCTGGCGCGATCTGTGGGAAGTGCTGGTCGAGACCGGTTACATCACCGCGACCATCCTGTTCCTGATCATTACCGCGTCGATGTATAGCCGCATGCTGGGAGTTGCTGCCCTGCCGACGGTGTTCGGCGAGTGGATCTCCGGGTTCGACCTTACCTTGAACCAGTTGATGTTCGTCTATGTGCTGCTGATGGTGCTGCTGGGCACGATCATCGAGACCGCCTCGATCATCCTCATCGTCGTACCGCTGTTCCTGGTGGTGCTCGATAGTTTCGGCGTCGACCTGGTGTGGTTCGGCATTATCACCGTGGTTGGCGCCGAGATCGGCCTGCTGACCCCGCCGCTGGGGATTTCATGTTTCGTCATCAAAAGCACGATCAACGACCCCAGCGTTTCGCTCGCCGACATTTTCACCGGCGCGTTCCCGTTTGCCGTGACGATGCTGATTGTGCTGATCATTTTGATCCTGTATCCGTTCCTCAGCTTGGCGCTGCTGTAACAACCCGCTAGTTTCGCGTTTCGGAAAGTTCACCGCGAGCGCGGGGGAGGCGGTTAATGCTGATTATTTGGGGGCGGCACACCTCGGCCAATGTGCAAAAGCTGTTATGGGGCTGCACCGAGATGGGCGTACCCTACGAGCGCCCCGACATGGCCGGGAAATACGGTTTCACGGACGACTATCTGGCCATGAACCCCAACCGGGTGGTGCCGACCATCGACGATGATGGCTTTATCTTATGGGAATCCAACGCCTGTCTGCGCTATCTGGCGGCGAAGCATGGCGTCGGCACCCTATGGCCCGGGGATCTACAGATTCGCGGCAATGCCGACCGCTGGATGGATTGGTGCACGACGACGGTGTGGCCGCCCTTGCGGCCGGTATTCCACGGCCTGATCCGCACCCCGGACGATCAACGGGACATGGCGGCGATCACCGAAGGCGCGAAAGCCACCGGCGAGGTACTGGCCATTCTCGATGCCTGGCTCGCCGACCGCGATTTCGTTTGCGGCGATAATTTCACCATGGGCGATATTCCTCTCGGCTTTGCGGTTTATCGCTGGTACATGCTGGATATCGAGCGGGTCGAATGGCCCAACGTGCGCGCCTGGTACGAGCGCTTGTGTCAGCGCCCCGCCTATCAAGAACATGTAATGATCCCGCTGCAATAAGCCGGGACGTCGGGAGAGAAAAATGCAGATATTCAAAGATCGGGTTCCTTATTCGGCGATTGTCGACCGGCCGCCGATGAAGCTGCCTGACGGCAAGCGCATGGCGGTGTGGTTCATCGCCAATGTGGAAGACTGGGATATCGCCCGGCCGATGCCGCGCGCCGTGCTGCCGCCACCCATGGGGGTGCCGCTTCTGCCCGATCTACCCAACTGGTCGTGGCACGAATACGGTATGCGGGTGGGCTTTTGGCGCATCGCCGAGGCGTTCCAAAAATACGGCGTGCGCCCGACCATGGCGGTCAACGGACGGGTTTGCGAAAACTATCCGCGGGTCGCCGAAGAGGCGCTCAAGCTGGATTGGGAGTTCATGGGCCATGGCTACGTGCAGGGGCCGATGCACAAGCATGACGACCAGCAGGAGCAGATCGACCGGGCCTGCGAGGCGATCCAGAAATTTAGCGGCAAAAAAGTGCGCGGCTGGGAAAGCCCGGGTCTGACGGAAACCTTCCAGACCATCGATTATCTTGCCCGGGCCGGCGTGGAATATGTCGCCGACTGGGTGCTCGACGACCAGGTGGTCGAGATCTCGACCAGCGAGGGGCCGGTCTATTCAGTGCCCTATACGGTCGAGACCAACGACATCACCATGATGGCGCTGCAGCAGCATTCCTCGGACGAGATGTTCAAGCGCTCGAAGGACCAGTTCGACCGGCTTTATATGGAAAGCGAGCATTCGACGCGGATTATGTCGATCAGCTTGCATATGTATCTCACCGGCGCGCCGCACCGGATCAAATATCTCGAAGATATAATCGAATATATGCAGGGCCATGAGGGTTGCGCGATCATGACTGGCGAGGAAATCCTCGACTGGTATCTGGCCGCCAAATAGCAGCGGCCGGCGAGGGGATAGGCAAGTGGCATTGCTAATGACACCGCCGGTGCTCGGTTCGCTCGAGCATTGGCGTGACGGCTTGCTCGCGCTGATGCCCGATCTCGATATCCGACTGTGGCCCGATATCGGCGACCCGGCGGATATTCACTACATTTTGGTCGGCAAGTTCAACCTCGACGACATGCCCGACCTGCCGAACCTGCGCGCGGTGATGCCGATGTTCGCCGGACTGGAGCATCTGCTGTATCACCCCAAATGTCCGCCGGTGCCCATTGTGCGGACCGGTATGCCCGCAGGCGACCGGGCGATGACCGAATACACCGTGCTGCACGTGCTGCGCCATCACCGGAAAATGCCGACTTATTTGGCGCAACAGGCGCGCTGCGAATGGAATGTGCTCGACCAGAAACAGCCCCACGAACAACGGGTCGGGTTTATGGGGTTCGGCGAGATGGCGGCGGCGCCGGCGCGGGTGTTGGCGGGCATGCATTTCGATGTGGCCGCCTGGGTGCGCCGGCCGCGCGAGGACGATGCGGTGACCATTTTCGCCGGTGATGACGCCCTGCCAAGTTTTCTGGCCCGCACCGATATTCTGGTGTGCCTGATACCACTCACCGGCGAGACCAAGGGTATTCTCAACGCTGAAAATTTCGCGCAATTGCCCGCAGGGGCGGCGGTGATCAATCTGGGACGGGGCGCCCACATGATCGACGCCGATCTGACCGCAGCCCTCGATAGCGGGCATTTGTCGGCGGCGACCCTGGACGCCACGTCGCCGGAACCATTGCCCTCGGACAGCCCGTTGTGGAAACATCCCAAAATTACGGTCATGCCCCATACCGCGCGCCGCGTTCGGCCCGAGACGGTGGGACCTCAGGTGGTTGAAAACATCCGCCGCGACCGCGCCGGCTTGCCCTTTTTGTGGCAGGTCGACCGCGATGCGGGCTACTAACCGGAAGGGAAATCATGATGGCGTTGTCCGACCAGCAAATCGCGCAAGCGACCGAGATTTTGGTGAATTGTCACCGCAATCGGCAGGCGTTGCCGGGGATGCCCGCCGACTGCACGCCCACTACCGCGGCTGAGGCGATGGCGATCCAGCTTGCCCTCAATGGCGAACTGGGGGTGCAACCCGCCGGGTGGAAAGTCGGCTTCACCAGCGCGGCGCTGCTCGAGAAAGCGGGTGACATCGGGCCCATGCTCGGCGCCATGCCGGTCGATCTTGTCCGCGCGACGCCGGCGACGTTCAGCGTGGGCGATTTTACCCGGCCGATCATCGAGTTCGAAATCGGCTATCGCATGGGCGCCGACCTGCCGCCGCGCGATAGCGCCTATTCGGAGGCCGAAGTGCTGGCGGCCGTCGACAGCGCGATCGTGGGGATCGAGATCGCCGACCCTCATTTCGACGACGTGTTCTCCCAGCCGGTCCCCAATCTGATCGCTGATAATGGGGTAGCCGGCGGATTTATCAGCGGGCCGGATATTCCCAATTGGCGCGACCGCGACTTAGCTGAGATCGCCATTGAGGCGTTCGCCGACGGTGAAAAGGTCGCTGACGGCATGACACGCGATGAACGCTGCGATGCGCCCTGGGTGGTGACGTGGACGGCTAATCAGGTGGCGCGTTATGGCGATGGCCTGAAGGCGGGCGATTACATCACCACCGGTGCGGCCGCCCCGCCGGCCGCGCTGGGCTCAGCGCGCGAATGGCAAGGTCGCTTCGACGGTGTCGGCGACGTCACGGTCCGGTTCACCGATTAACTCGCGGACAAAATTCGACGGTTTGTAAAAAACCTACCAGTACGAGAGTTGGACGATTGTGATTACCGATCAACGCATGTCTAGCGCCGGGGGTATGTCGGTCATGTCTGGCGATGATCGCTGACGTCAATTTCTAGCCAAAATCTGCCGTTCAAACCAAGCTGACGATACACCTGCCTTGAATTGGTCGGGTCTGTTAGAAAGAAAGGCACGCTCGCAACTGATTGGCCGAGTTATGAGTCTTCAAATTGGTTTAGTAATACTCGGCGTATTTGTGGTTTTCGCCATTTTTTTCGGCCTCGCCGTTACAACCACTAGCGCCGATAAAGAGCGTTACGGATCTCGTGTCGCCGGTATCCGCCTCGTGTTTTGGGAGTGGTTCTTGCTAGTCGATATTTTGGGAGAAGTATTACCCGAGAAAGAGGTAAGGTATCTTTGCCCGTTCTGTACCGAGACCATTGAATTTGAGGCCAACCAATGCGGGCACTGCCAAAAGGATTTAGATGGGCATGAGCCAATAAAATTTGCGGAAAAAGATGAAGGGCACACCGAGTGGGTTTACAACGGTGTCGCGATAGTTAAGCGGGGCCGGGACTATTACGTCGCCGGGAACCCACAGGGATATGCCCGGTTGGAAATTGCTAAAAAAGTTATCGACACGAAGGAACGATGACATCGACGCTACAGGTGAATTTAAACGTAAAGGCCACTGCACTGACTGCAGTATTAAACCCTGAACCCGTCAATAGAGCTGGATATACATCGTAGATCGAGAAATGCCGAATTTGTATATTATATGGCCGCTTCTTGTATCTTTATGCCTAAGAATACAAAGGATATATGTAATTCCTGCTGGGTTTGCGATTAGGTGGATAGAAAGAAAGCCGAATGGAAGGTATCCGTTATTTATGATTTCTTGTGTGATATTGATGGGTGGGATTCCTTTTATTCTATTTAGGTCTAGCACCCTTATAGTGATTTCAATGTTCGTGTTGGCTGTCGTAATTGGCCCAACGCAGTTTTGGGCCTCACATAAGTTTGGTCGTAAATTCTAACGAGAATCCGTTGAATGGCCGTTTAGGGTCAACTCCGGTCATGAACAGCAATCGTGATTTGCGGCGGATGGCAGGGGTAAGACCGACGTCGCATGCACAAGCTATGCGTGATAGAGCATCTTCATCGAGAAACTAAACTGCCAAGGTTCTGGCCAGTGTTTTGACATGTGTCGGCTATGACGGGTATTGACGTGAGCACGGTTCGAATTATGTCGGAACCAACCGAATATAAGGAGTAACGATGGACGGTTCCGGGAAACAGCAGCAGAGCTTGCGCGACGGTTTGCTCAACCGCCAGTCCGTGCCGCCGCGTCTGGTCGACGGGCCGGCGCCGTCGCAGGCCGAGATCGACGATATGCTGGCCGCTGCGGTCTGCGCGCCCGATCATGGCGCCATCCGCCCCTGGCGGTTTCACGTTCTTCAGGGGGAGGCGCTGGTCCGGTTGGGCGATATCTTCGTCGAGGCGTTGAAAAAGCGCGACCCGGACGCGCCGCGCGAAACCATCGAAAAAGAGCAAAGCCGGCCCTTGCGCGCGCCGTTAATTATCGCCGCCTGCGCTAAAATCGACCTGTCGCGGGTCGAGAAAATACCGGCGGTCGAGCAAGTGGTCGCCGTGGCTTCGGCGTGCCAGAACATATTGCTGGCGGCCCATGACAAGGGCTATGGGGCTATGGTCCTGACCGGGGTGAACGCCCGCGACCCCCATGTTAACGCCGCGTTCGGGCTGGAAGGCCCCGATGAGCTTGTCGGCTTCATCTATATCGGCACGCCGTCCGGCCCAACCTTCGAGAAAGAACGGCCCGACCCGGCCGACTTCACCACGATCTGGTAGCGCGCAGCGTACCATGGTCTCTGGCTATTGCCGGCGTGGTCCTGGCGACTATGTTTCCGGGCATGTCTTTCGTTTAGTTAGTTTTGGGGTAACCGATGATCCACGCCTATACCTGGCCGACGCCGAACGGCCGTAAACTGCATATCATGCTCGAGGAATGCCAGCTGGACTACGAGATCCATCCCATTCGATTTGGTGACGGCGATCAGTTCAAGCCCGAATTTCTCAAAATCAGTCCCAACAATAAGATACCGGCGATCGTCGACGAGGACGGCCCTGGCGGCGAGCCGGTCAGCATCTTCGAATCCGGCGCTATCCTGATCTATCTGGCTGAGAAGACCGGCAAATTCATGCCCGACGCCGCCAGCGACCCGCGCGGCCGCCTCGCGGTGCTCGAATGGCTGATGTGGCAGATAGGCGGCGTCGGTCCAATGATGGGCCAGAACGGCTATTTCACCTGCTTCGCCAAGGAGAAGGTGCCCCACGCCATCGAGCGCTATCAAAACGAGATGGGACGTTTGTTCGGTGTGGCCGAAACCCGTTTGGGCGAAACTAAATATCTTGCGGGCGACGACTATTCGATTGCCGACATCGCCACCTTTGGCTGGTTTGAGACCCACGAGCGGCAGGGACAGTCGCTCGACGGTCTGCCCAACGTCACCCGCTGGTTGGAAGACCTGCAGGCCCGGCCCGGCGTACAGCGGGGCCTCCAAGTCTTAGATGAAAACGACCCGCGCCGTTAGGCCGCCAATCAGACCGTCAGGGAGGAAAGCATAAGATGATCCGCGCCTATAGCTGGCCGACGCCCAATGGCCACAAAGTGCACATTATGCTGTACGAGTGCGGGCTGGAGCACGAGATTATTCCGATCGATATCGCCAAGGGCGAACAATTCGACCCTTATTTTCTGTCGATCAGCCCGAACAACCGGATCCCGGCGATCGTCGACAGCGACGGCCCGGGCGGTGAGGAAATTTCGGTCTTCGAGACCGCGGCGATCCTCTACTATTTGGCGCAAAAGACCGGCAAGTTCATGCCGTCCCTTACCGACGACCCGCGCGGCCATCACAAGGTGATGGAGTGGGTGATGTGGCAAATGGGCGGCATCGGCCCGATGATGGGGCAGTCGAACCATTTCCGGAACTACGCGCCGGACAAGATCGATTATGCGGTCGACCGTTATGTGAACGAAGTACAGCGCCTGTTCGGCGTGGCCGACACGCGGCTTGGCGAGACCCGGTTCCTCGGCGGCGACGACTACACTATCGCCGACATCGCCTGTTTTCCGTGGATGCGGGGGTGGGAACGCCAGGAAGTGCCGATCGCGAATTTTCCCAATGTGCAGCGCTGGCTCGACGAGATCGACGCCCGTCCGGCGGTCAAACAGGGCCTCGAAGTGCTAAAGGATAAACGCCGCTCGGGCCCGCCCAAGGGCAAGGAATGGGAGACCCTGTTCGGCAAGGATCAATTCAAGCGGCGCTAGCTGCTTAACCCTCTCCTGGCGGGAGAGGGTGGCGAGCACCGCGAGCGGGTGAGGGGACAAAGAAGGTTTGCGCAATCATCAAGTCCTTGAAATAAAGAAATTATTTCCCCTCACCCCAACCCCTCTCCCGATGGGAGAGGGGCATTCCTGGTAGCTAATGGGCCGGCGAGGTCCTACTTTATAACCCATGCCGTTTCTGCCCCTGCACGACGCCAATCCGCGGCTCTATATCCGCGCGCATTATGTGACCATCGGTCTGATCCTACTTAACGTGGCGATCTTCTGGAACACGATCGCGCTGACCGCCAGCGGCATCGACCCGTCCCTGATCGGCTATACGCTGATCCCGGCGCGATTATTGGGTGACGCCCAGCTACCGGTGGAGCTCCCCGGCGTCTCCTCGGCGCTCACCCTGGTTAGTTATCAGTTTCTCCACGGCGGCTGGCAGCATCTATTGTTCAACATGCTGTTTCTGTGGGTGTATGGCGACAATGTGGAAGATGCGCTGGGGCATTTGCGGTTTATCGCCTTCTTCCTGATTTGCGGCGTTGGCGGCGGACTGCTTCATAGCTTTATCGATCCCAATTCGCTCACCCCGACAATTGGCGCGAGTGGCGCGATCGCCGGCGTGCTGGGGGGTTATCTCTTGCTGTATCCGCGCGCGCGCCTGCTGGTCTTGGCGTTCGGCTTTATCCCGCTGCGTCTGCCTGCATTGTTGGTGATCGGCGCGTTCTTTGCGCAAGATTTGATATGGGGCGTTACCGGTTCGGCGGCAGTGCAGGGGGTTGCCGTATGGGCCCATATCGGTGGTTTTGTCACCGGCGCGTTCCTGGTGATCCTACTTAAGCGCGCGCATATCCCGTTGTGGCATCGCCCCCCGGGGCCCTGGCGTTAGCGCAGGACAATCGCATGTGGCGGCGCTGGAATTCCTCGTCCTTCGAGACACTCGCTACGCGAGCCCTCAGGATGAGGAATTCTGTTAGATATGCGCAAAGCCTCATCCTGAGGAGCCGCCCCAAGGGCGGCGTCTCGAAGGGCGAGGCTGTCACATGCGATTGCCCTGGGCGTTAGCGGGGTCGCTTAGAGCCCTTCGACAAGCACGATATTGGAATCCGACGCATTCGAGCGAATTGTTATGAGTGGCCCATAAGCCTCTGACTTATAAAAATTATTGACCGCCCTAATATCCTTAAACCCGACGATCACCAGGCGGTTCAATTCCATGCCGCCCTCGATCGCTTCGCACTTGCCGCCGCGCGCCAGATAGGCGCCGCCCTCAGAAGCGATCACACTGGGCACCTGATCGGCGTAGGTTTTATAGGCGTCCGGGTCGTCGATGCGCACCCGGCCGAGGACATAACCGTGCATGCCGTTCGCGGTTGGGCCGTCGGGCACCCCTTCGAGCAGCCAGAGATGGGACGTTGTGGTGCGGTGGCGGATTGCCGCGATGGGTTGATAGTCCGGATCGGCGATAAACGCTTGGGCGGTGGCGTAATCCGGGAATTCCAGCACCGCAACGCGGTTCCCGGGCCAGCTTCCCTCGACTACATCGGTCGCGCCGCCACGCACGATATAGGTACCGCCATGTTTGGCGATGATCGCCGGAACTCTTTCGCGATACTCCCCATAACCGTCGTCGTCATGAACCTCCATCATGGCCATCAGGTAAGCAGTCATCGGTCTCTCCGGGCGGTTTAGTGGCAAATAGCGGTGCATGAGATTTGTATCGCGCCGCGCATTAGCTTAAAACCCCCAGCCCATGGCGCGCAAACACGATACCGACCGCAAACCGTCGACATTGGCGGCGCAGGCGATGGGCTGGCTCGATCCGGCCAGCAATGGGGTCATTCCCGCGATCCAACCGTCGACCACCTATGCCCGCGACGAAAATTACGAAAAAGTCGGTGGCCACGGTTATACCCGCGACGAAAACCCGACCTACGAACAGTGCGAGGCGTTGCTCGCCGCCTTGGAAGAGGGGCACGAGGCGCGGCTTTTCGCGTCTGGCATGGCGGCGGCGACGACGGCGTTGCTCGCTTTGGCGCCAGGCGACCATATCGTTGCGCCGACGGTGATGTATCACGGCTTGCGTGAATGGTTGCTCGAGGTCGGCGTCCATTGGGGGCTCGAGGTCGATTTCGTACCGACCGGCGATATCGACGCGATCGCCGCGGTGATCCGGCCGGGCAAGACCAAGCTCGTGTGGATCGAAACCCCGTGTAACCCGACCTGGGTTATCACCGATATTGCCGCCGCCGCCGATATCGCCCACGCGGCTGGCGCGAAACTGGCGGTCGATTCCACCGTCGCCACGCCCGTGTTAACGCGTCCCTTGGCGCTGGGCGCCGATTTGGTGATGCATTCGGCGACTAAGTTCCTCAACGGACACAGCGATGTTTTGGCGGGTGTGCTGGTGACCGCGCGCGATGACGACTGGTGGCGGCGCATTCATTGCCTGCGTCACCGGAATGGCGGCATGCTGGGACCGTTCGAGGCCTGGTTACTGCTGCGCGGCATGCGCACGCTGTATTTGCGCGTGGCGCGCTCGTGTGACAGCGCTTTGGCCATTGCCCGTCATTTCGACGGTGATCCACGGCTGGTTGACGTTTTGTATCCAGGCCTGCCCGCGCATCCGGGACACGGTGTCGCCAAGTCGCAGATGACCGGCGGATTCGGCGGGTTACTGTCGATACGCGTCGCGGGTGGTGCGGAGGCCGCGCTTCGGGTGGCGAAAGCGGTCAAGCTCTTCGTACCGGCCACGTCGCTCGGCGGGGTCGAAAGCCTGATCGAGCACCGGGCGACGACGGAAGGGGCGACAAGCCCGGTTCCGGTGGATTTATTGCGGCTTTCCGTCGGCATCGAGGATACCGACGATTTGATTGCTGATTTGGATCAGGCGCTGGGCGCCTGAGGGGACGGCGGTTAGGCGGTCGCGCGTACCTTCGCGTCTTCGGCGTCGTCCTCGGCGTCGGGGAAGGGGACAACGGTCTGCGCCTTTTGGCCTGGCAGCAGGGCGGAGAGTTCACGGCGGGCGGCTTCCAGCGCGGCCATCTCGCGCGCATCGTCGCGATCGAAAACTTGAATGCAGCTTAATTTAATTTCGACAAACTCGCCATCATCTCACTCCCCAAAAAGAACAGCCCGTCACATCGGACTTGATGACGCGACGATATCGGGGTGTTGATTTACATTTAGTTAAAATTGTCGGGGTTGAAGTGAGCCGCGTGTCCCCTCGATTGGGTTGCGCTGTTAAGGAAACGTAAAACACGTTTCGCCTATTTTGGGACTAGATGAAGCGACGGGTTCGTTAGAGGCGAACCGAATGGGGACCAATTGATGCCAGATTCCACCGAAGCCATTATCGACCGGCCCACCAAAGGCGTGGAGGACATCGCGTCCGAAACCGGGGTGCCGACGCATAGTCGCCGGTTGAGCGATAAAGTCCTCGCCGCCTTCAATCACGCCTACGCCGTCGGTGAAATCGATGTCGCCCGCAATCTGCGCGAAATCCTCGCCAAACTGGAACGCGACCGCGTCATCGCTCACAGCCAACGCAAGGCCAACCCGGTCGCGCTGAGCCACGCCGATCTATGGGTGGTGTTCGTCGAAGCCCGCAACGATTACCGCGTGGCGTGCGAGGACGAGTCGCTCGACAGCGCCGCCGTCGCCCAGATATTGGCGCGCATGAAAGAGGCCTATCAGGCCTGGAGCAGTTTCTAGCGGCAAGGTCCACGCGCTGCATTGACAGCCACCGTCTGCCCCAGTAACAACCGATCCTGCATACGTCGTGACGACCCACTCTCGTGCGGAGGGGTGGCCGAGTGGCTGAAGGCGACGGTTTGCTAAATCGTTATACGGGTAACCCCGTATCGAGGGTTCGAATCCCTCTCCCTCCGCCAGAATTTTCCGAGAAACATTGCGCGCGGCGATATCCCCAAGACGTCGGTGACGCCTGACGGGTCGGCCGTTTACGAACTGGTAACGCTGCCGCACTAGCTTGGCGGCATGGGTGCATTAACCAAACCCCAGCCTCGGCACACGGACCAGGCTCCAAGCGCGGCCGACACCTTGTCGCGTGCTGCCGGGATGTTGCGGCAGGGCGAACCCGCTAAGTCGGAGGCGCTGTCTCGAAGCGTCGTTGACCACGAGCCTGATAATGCGCATGCGTGGTATCTTCGGGGCCTGGCCCTGCGCGCGATGAGGAATTTTGACGAAGCGCGCGCCTGCCTTGAGACGGCGACCGCTAAGGGCTTCACCGACGCCGTGGCGTATGTGGAGTATGCCCGCACGCTCATTCTGCTCGGTGAGAGGCAGGGCGCCGAGACGCAATACCTGAAGGCGCTAGAGGCGCAACCGGATTTGACCGCGGCGACCCGTGAACTTGGCAGCTTGTGCCTGGAGGCGGAACGTCTCGATGAGGCCGAACAATGGTTCGCGGCGACGATCCGCATCGATCCCAGCGATAGCGTGGGACGGCGTAATCTCGCCCATGCTTTGTTTCGCCTCGACCGCGCCGCCGAGGCGATTGCCACGCTGGACGAAGCGGTTGCTCTGGTGCCCGGCCAGCCGGATATCCATGTCATGCTGGCGACCTTGCATGAATTGGAAAACGATTTGCCGGCCGCGCAACGCCACGCCGAGGCGGCGCGGGCTTTGGATCCCGGCAACCCATCGGCCGCGGTGATATTGGCCAAGCTGGCGCATCGCCGCGGCGCCGACGCCGAGGCGTTGGATCGGCTCGATGGCGTCGACATTGCGCGCATGTCGGACGCACAGCATGTGACCCGCCAGGCCGAACGTGGCCGGGTCCTCGACCGGCTCGGACGCTACGAGGAGGCTTTCGCGGCGTACCGGCAGTCAGGCGAGATACTGTCTCGTCTGCAAAAGGGTATGCCGGCACAGGACTTGGCGGCGCGCGCGGCGCGCATGTCGGCCGTGGAGGACGGGCTGAGCAGGGAGCGCCGGGAACGGCTCGCGCTTCGCGACGCCAATCGCGGCGACAGCCCGGCCCCTATCTTCGTGCTAGGCTTCATGCGCTCGGGAACGACGCTGATCGAGCGTATTCTTGGCGCGCATCCGGAAATTGCGCCGATGGGCGAACTCCCGCTCATCGCCGATAGCGCCGATAAACTCAATGACGACTTGGACGGCGGTTTCCCGCGAGGTCTATTCTCGTTGGAGACCGGGCAGGCGCGGGAGGTTCTAGAAGTGCACCGCCGGCGCTATCTCTCCGGTGTTCTCGACCATCTGGACGATCGCGACTCGGCCCGTTTCATTGTCGACAAAGCACCGTTCAACGCTGAGCATATCGGACTTATCCGGCTGATCTTTCCTGAAGCGCCGATCATCCATGCGGTCCGCCACCCCCTCGACGTTGTGTTGTCGAGCTTCTTCGTAAACTTCGCCGATCCTCTGCCCTGGTCGTTTTCGCTCGACACCGCAGCGGCGCTGTTTGTCCGGATGCACGATCACTTGACGGCGATGACGCTAGAATCGGCAGACGGTATACGCCAGGTGCGTTACGAAAGTCTTGTTGAAGATCCCAACGCGGTCGTGGGCGCGATGCTCGACCATATTGGCGTTGGATGGGACGAGGCCTGCCTCAATTTCAATCAGAATGTCGGCGGTGTGCGTACCGCGAGCTACGCCCAGGTCGCTCGGCCATTGTACGATTCCTCAGTCTTTCGCTATCGCAACTACTTGCCGTTCATCGATCGCGCGGTTCTCGAGATGCTACAGCCGACAGCGATAGCGCTGGGTTATGATTATTCGGCATAGTTTCGCCTGCGGCGATCGAATTGCCATCTCTGCGTCGCCTTACCCGCGACATACCATCTCGTCCGCGCACGATCATGGTGCTAGCGGCTCGGCCTCACCGGCGATCCACTCGCGAAACGCCTTAACCTTTGGCCTATTTACGTCTGCTTCGGGAAATACGAGGTAAAACGCGGATCCAAGCGGCTGTCGTAACGCGAGCGGCGTCACGAGCCGGCCCGCCGCGAGATCGTCGGCGGCCAGCGACCACCAGCCGAGGACGATCCCCGCGCGATGGCCGATGAAGTATTCCATATGGCCCATCAAGACCGCTCGGCTGGGGCCTTCGAGACGACGATACGCCCGTTCGCCGAGAAGTGGTGAGGTCATCTGCCGGGGATCGATCGTGTCGTGTTTCGGTTCGGCGCTATTTGAATGACTTTATCAAGTCGACCCTTCCACCCTGACCAGGACGCGTCTATGCCGCGTCGCGCAGCAGTGATGCCACCCGCCGGACGAGGGTGGATTTGTTGTAATGGGAGAGGGTTTTTTTCGCGCCCGGGGTCCGCGCCATATAAAGCAGGTCGATCCGCCCCACACTTTTGCGTTCGGATATCGCGATAATGGGCATTCCCCGATGGTCCTTCTGGATCGCCGGGATCAGCAGCAGCCCGTCCAAGTCTTCAAGAAATATCGCTGTAATGATGAGGTCGATGGGGATGTTGTTGGCGATCTCCAACGCTTTGCTGCCCTGGCCGGTGTCGTGAACAATATATCCTTCAGTAACGAGCCAAGATTTTATTTGATTGCGGCTGTCTGCATTCGGCTCAACCAATAATATTGTGTGCATACATTCCTCCAATAAAACTAAAGAGGAAGATACGTATTGGCTGGTTTGGCGTAATTCGGGGAAATACTAAGTAAAAGTACTTACCCAGATGGCGTTGCCGACGAATTAGACGGCCTGTGGCGCGTCGCGCAGGGCGTCTCGCAACGCCGACAGGAGCTGATTTTTCGCGATGGGTTTTTCCAGATAGTCCCTTGCGCCAAGGTTCATCACCTTTTGGCGGCCATCCGGGATACCGCGGCCGGTCATGATAATGACGGGAAAGTCAGCAATTCTTGCCGCCAACCGGGTTAGAACGGCGATGCCGTCTAGATCGGGCATATGAAGGTCCAAGAGCACGCACAATTGTCTTTCGGACTGGCCGTTCGCCTCGATCCAGTTCAGAAAGGCGCTGCCGGAAGAGAAGGTTTCGGTTTCGAATTCTTCGCTCTGCAGTAGCGCCACCAGGGACTTGGTAACCCAGAGATCGTCGTCAATGACGCAGATAACCGCATCTCGATTTGGGAATTCGACGCACATCTAACGTTTATAAGCTGATTGGAAATTGCGAATTATCAGGGAAACTACCTACGTTTAGCCAAGTAAATGGCGGGAAATATCCGTGGCTACTGGGGCAGAATCCCGGCGGTAAGGGTCACGCGAATGAGTTCTGCCAGATTCTGGCACTGCATCTTGTCAAATATACGGGCGCGGTGGATTTCCACGGTTCGGGGGCTGATATCCAACGCGCGCGCGACCACCTTATTGGAAACACCCGCGACGAGCTGCTCCATCACCTCATATTCGCGTTTGGTCAAGCGTTCCAGGCGAAGCTTGATGTCTTCGGCTTGCGCCGCTTCCTGCGCCACCCTCTGGTTAATATCCAAGCCGCGCTCGATAGCCGCCAGAACCGTTTCCGCGGCGTAAGGTTTTTCGATGAAGTCGACCGCGCCGGCCCCCATAGCCTTGATCGCAGCCGGTATATCGCCGTGACCGCTCACCACAATGACGGAGAGGTGGGACTTTTCCACCGCCAGCTTCGCTTGAAGTTCCAAGCCCGATAGGCCCGGCATTCTAATATCGACAAGCAAACAGCCGCTGCGGTCAGGCGAATGGTTCTCAAGAAAAGCTTCTGCGGAGTCGAAGTCCTCTACCGTGTGACCGTTGGTTTCCAGCAGCGCTCTGAGACCGGCGCGGATCGCGTCGTCGTCATCAACCACATATATACGTGGGTCAGACACGTTTTTCCTCCATTCGCTCCAGTTCGCTCGCGATCGGGATTGTGATGGACATCGTGCTGCCTTCGCCAGCTATCGACTCCGCTTCTATTCGTCCGCCATGGGCTTCAACGATGGTCTTGCAAATCCATAAACCGAGCCCCGGGCTATCCACCTTGGAACTTTGAAAGGGCTGAAACAAATCCTTCTTCATAGCCTCCGGAATTCCTACGCCGTTATCCGTGACGCAGATGCGAACCGTTTCGCCCCAAAACTCGGTTTCGATCCGCAGACTAGCTTGCGCCTTATTCTCCATCGCATCCAACGCATTTCTGATCAAATTTATGAGGACTTGTTGGAACTGAACTTTGTCAACCAACACCGCCGGCAATTCGGAGTCGAGGGAGAATTGAACCCGAACGTCGCTACTTTTCGCGCCAATGAGCGCCAGCGTGCAAACCTCTTTTATCAAGGCATTGGCGTCGTGCAATTCGAACTCGCCGTCGCCCGACTCGAGTAACTTGCGCAGATTTCGAATGATCGCTGCGGCGCGTTCGATCTGCTCGCCGGCATTGCCGAGATATCCTTCGACAGCGGCTTCTTTCTCGGGGTCGTGCCGCATATGCCTTAAATTGCCGCGGCTGGCCTCGACGAAGTTCATCGCGGCGGTCAACGGCTGGTTGAGCTCATGCGCGATCGCCGAGGACAGCTGGCTAATGGCGGATTGACGCTGCACATGAGCCATTTCGGCCAGTCGCTGCCGGGCCAATTCTTCGGCGCGTCTTTCGTTGGTGACGTCGAGCGCCGTTGTGACCGTACCGCCCTCCGATGTCGGACGTTCCTGTGCTCTCAGAATGGTGCCGTTTGAAAATAATATATCGAAGGCTTGATTGGGAGCGGCGTGCCTTTCACGGCGTTCGCGATACCATTGGTCTTCTCGGCCGATGGCCGCCAGGATCAAACCGCTATCTGAAAGACTGCTGAACACCTCGTCGCTCGTTCGACCAATCACCAGAATGTCGGCTAACCCGGGGACCAGGTCGAGAACGCGTTGGTTGATTTCCACTAGCCGGTCGTTGCCGTCATATTGGATGAAACCTTCATCAAGGCTCTCGATGGCGTCGACGAGGCGTGCGCGGGCCGCCTGGGCTTGTTGTTGGGCGGTTTTTAGCTCGGTGACATCGGTCCACGTTCTAACGGTACCGCCTTCGGCGGTCCGGTTCTCGCCGATGAGAATCCAACGCCCGTCACGCGTGGCGAGCTCATGCCGTAATGGAAGATTTTCACGACGCGCCCTAACAGCTTTGAGCCATTCGTCTTCATCACCCGCGTCCAGAGCGGCGTAGCCCGCGTGAAAGTACGCTTTTGCCAAGTCGTCAAATGAATTTCCGGGTACCCATGCATCGCTGACTTTGGGAAACATCGCCATAAAAGCGGCGTTGACGAGTAAAAGCCG
The DNA here is from genome assembly GCA_011087645.1 of Alphaproteobacteria bacterium. Lineage (GTDB taxonomy): Bacteria > Pseudomonadota > Alphaproteobacteria > UBA6615 > UBA6615 > JABDJY01. The sequence goes on along the minus strand of JAALLF010000004.1, from coordinate 280,977 downwards.
GTCGTCCTCATCGAAGAGGGCGAGGCCTTCTTGGATATTATCGACAGCGTCGCTCAGACGATCGCGCGCCCGGGCTTCGGCAATTTCGGTGATTTTTTGATCGGTAATATCGGTAATCGTGAGCGCAAATCCGCCTTCGGAGAGCGGGGAGTGGCGATACTCCAGGAAGCGGCCATCGTGCATCGATAAATGCCAGGTTCGATCCTCTTCGTTATTAAGCAGTTGCTCGCCATATTCCTCAGGTGAAGTTGGTTGCTCGCCGATGTCGATCGAACCATCGGCGGCTATCGGCGGCGCCGCGAAGTGGGCCTGCAGGCGTTGGATAAAGCTGCCGTGTTCGTCTCCGCGACGCAGCGAGCCTTCGGGGAAATTTAAGACCTTATCCGCCCGGTCGCTCCAGGCCACCAGGCGGCGCTCGGTGTCGAAGATGGCGAAAGCGGTGTTCACCGCCTCAAGGGCGGCGCTGAGAAGCTCGGAAATTCGAACGAATTTCGATCTTGCCGCCGTTATGCCGCGATAGCCGGCGAAGTCGCCAGTTTCGTCGAAATAGGGGACGGCGCTGAGACTGGCAATTCGAAATTCGCCGCCCGGATCGACACGCGAATATTCGAAATTGTTGAACGGTTCCCGGTTTTTAAAGGCCTCTAAAACGGGTCTCCAATGCTCACCGGGGTGATCCTCCCCCTCCAGCAGCTGCCAGGCGGTTTTGCCAATCGCGCTTCCGCCGCGCCCATCGAAGTCGTAGCCGGCGCGCCCCCACACCCAGGTTACGCGAAGTTGGTCGTCGGTTTCCCACAGCCAGTGCGAGGTGATTTTCGCGAGGTCGCGAAAGCGGCTCTCATGCTCTTCAATTAATTGCGCCGGCGTTGCGGTTTCCTGACCGATCGGCGGCATACCGCCGCGGCCATTGGCGCGCAGGCGATTGATCCTTCGTTGCTGGATAGCAATTACGATGCCGGCGCCGAGCGCCGCTGCCACGGTAAATGCTGGCAACAACAGCATGAAAGTTCCGATCACTTCGAATATTTAAAAATCGAATAGATCAACTTTTGAGCGAAGTCCAAGAATAAAATATGTCGTCCCGGCGGCGAACTTTCCAAGGGAATTCGGCGAATTGATTCTAATATTCTCATCTGGCTCCCGGATTCGGCACACTGGGGTATTTAACGCACTCAAATTACATACGGCAATACGCATCGGCGGTGAGATCGCTGTTTCAGAATCGGAACTCAGCGGTATACGTATTTGCAACCCATTGGCAGCTGGCGAGCCGGTCCTCGGGGACAGCTGTCGGATTAGTCAGGGAAGAGCGGTAGAACGAGTATTAAAGCTATGCATGTCCTCGCTATTGCGTCCCGGAAGGGCGGATCAGGCAAGACCACATTGACCGGCCATTTGTCGGTCGAAGCCGAGCGCCGGGGCCATGGTCCGGTGGCGATCATGGACGTCGATCCGCAAGGCAGTCTGGCCGACTGGTGGAACGAGCGAGTGGATCCCGCGCCGGTCTTCGTCAATACCTCTTTGGAAACCCTGGCCGCCGATATCGAGCGGTTGCGCGCCGCCGGCATCAAAACCGTTATTATTGACACGCCGCCGGCGATTACCGGCGCCATTCGACAAGTCGTCGATGTGTGCGACCTGGTGCTCATTCCGACACGCCCGAGCCCCCACGATCTACGCTCCGTGAAGGCCACGGTGGCGCTGGTCGAGGATATGGACAAGCCGTTGGTGTTTGTGATCAACGCGGCGACGCCGCGCGCGCGCATTACCAAGGAAGCGGTGGTCGCTCTATCGCAGCACGGGCCGCTTGCGCCCAGCCTTATTCACCAGCGCGTTGATTTTGCCTCGAGCATGATCGACGGCCGCACGGTGATGGAGCTACCGGGCGCGCCGCTCGCGACCCAGGAAATCGAACGCACTTGGGAATATCTGGCAAGCAGAATGGGACTCAGTCCGGCGATACCGGTGCTCGTCCAGCGTCCGGAGCCGCGTGATGCCGAGCAACTGCAATTGCAGGTGGCGGTATGAGTGGCGGACGCCCGGCGTCCTTGGATGGCTCGTTACTGGCGCGCAAGGGTGATGCGGTGCCGGCGATTCCCGATGAGTCGCCCCTGGTATTGAATTTGGACGAGCATCGTCGGGAAAACGCGTCGGAACCGAAGTCAGAGTCGACACTCCTGGTGTCGAAACCCCTGAGGGCGGAACCCCAGATTGCCACCGAACCGATACTGGATCAGGAATCCGAAGAGTTTACGGCGGGCGTTGCTGGGCACATCGCCGCCGCTTTGCGATCGCTTGCCGGCCGGGGTAAGTCAATTTCGTCGCGGACTTGGTGGATGGTCTCGATAGTGGCGGCGTTATTATTAATCGTCGGTCTTTGGCTCGCGAGTGGCTCGGGTGACACCGGGCCAGGCCGAGCAGCTGCCGAACCGCTCGTAAATCCCGCCGCGCCAGAAAATGCGGCGGATGGCGCCTCTGGACTGCAGTTGAATTTAGAGCCGGCGACCAAGGCGACCGAAAAAGCCGATACCGCCAACCCGTCGACGGCGGATGCGGCGTTGCCGGCGGCGGCGGCTCTCGCGGCGACAGCGGCGGTGTCAGAGGTTGAACCCGCTGTAGCGTCTGTCGCGCTGGATAAAGCGGATGTTGCCAGCGCCGTGGCGCCGGTGGTCAATGCACCGGTTATTCCGGTCAATATCCCGCCTGGCGAAATCGAGCCGCAAGCCGGCGCCGTCGCGGGTGTGCCGGAGATACCGACGGCGATCCCGAAGTCGGTGTCGCCGATCCCCATCCCTAAAGCCAAGCCCGATATTGCCGCCGCGCCGAGCGGCGGTCGCTATGCTGTGCAGCTTGCTTCGGTGGCGATCGAAAGCCGCGCCAATCAAGAGGCTTTCCGGCTGCAAAAGCAGCTTGGTCATATCCTGGGCGAACACGAAATCGCGGTTGAGAAGGCGGTCGTTGCCGGCAAGGGCACTATGTATCGACTGCGTGCCGGTGGCTTCCAGACCCAGGCCGAGGCGCGCAGCACCTGCGCCCAACTGGCCGAGCTAAAAGTCAATTGTTTGGCGCTCCGCCGCTAGTTCTTATTTTCAATCTACTGTAGCTGTTTAGTTGGCCACGGTCGTCAGGGCCACATCGTGCTGCGGCGTCACATTCAACGCTTCGAGCAGGGCGGCGATCTCCAAGCCGGCGGATTGCTGGGTCGTTGACAGGGGACGGTCGGCGGCGACGATGGGCAGGTCGAGCACCGTAAGGCCGTTTAAGAAAAGCTCTCTGAAAATCACCCGCTCGCCAAGTCCCGGCGCCAATCGAAAGCCGATCCGGTTGGCCAACTTGGTGAGAATCTGATCGATATCCGCGCGGTTACGCGAATGGATATGGGGTAGCCGGTTGCGGATCACCACCCAGTCGAGCGGCGCCAGCCCGTCGATAATCCGCTGATTGCCGTATTCCCAGGCCATCTGGCAATAGTGGCAGGGTGCGATGATCTTGCGGTTGATCGGGTCGATTTCGGCCAAAACATCGATGTCGAGCAAGCTGTCGTTGACTGGCGTAACCAAGACATTGGCGTATTCATGGCCAATGCGCGACAGGATTGTCGGGCTGCCCGGTGTGTCGACAAAGACCACATCGCAGGCTGCGAGTTTGGCCAGCGCCGCCTCGATGGCGCGCCGCGCCGCGGTTTCGAGGGTCACGATATCCGCGCCCTCCGGCTCGTCGATACGCAGGCTATGGGGCAGGGGCAGCGGCTGGGAGAGATTGTGCGCGGTCGCGCCAAAGCGGTCCCGGTTGGTTAAGTATCGCGACAAGGTGGCCTGGCGGGAGTCCAAATCCAAGGTTCCCACACGGTAACCCCGGTAGAGCGCCGCCACGGCTAAATGAAGGGCCGTGGTGGACTTTCCCGTACCGCCCTTTTCGTTGCCGATCACCACGACCTTCCGGCGCGGGCCCTGAGCGCTCGCAAATCCCATATCGGCCTCAATCGCCATCCATAAATATCCAATTTCTCGCAAGCCGGCCGCGCGCCGGCGTTTCTAGAACGAAATTTCCCAGTCTTTATCGCCCGCCCGCGCCTCGCTTTGCGGTTCCTGGGTCGGCAGGGGCGTAGGCGACGTAACCGGTGACGCCTTCGCCGCGGCCGCCTCGGCTTTCTCCAGATCAACCCAGGCGGCGCGCAGCGCGGCGAGACGCCGGGCCAGGGGCTCAGTGGCCGCCCAGGCCAGCACTTCATCGCCGCAGCGCGCCTTTTGCATGGCGCCCCACCGCCCGCGCTTGGTGGAGCGAATGACAAAGGTGATATCCTCGCCCTCCAGGGCGGCGTCGAGCGAGGTGGTGAAGGGCGGAATTTGCTCGTCCAGAACGGCTTCGACGATCGGCCAGGTAATGCCTTGCTCAATCAGCAGTTCGGAAATATCGGGCGCCCGTCGGGCCGCCACGCGGTAGCCGAAATGAAGCCGCGCGTCGAGTGTCTCGCTGCCGCCCTCTGCCGCTTCTATTTCCGTAATCAGCCCCGCCAAATCGGCCAAAAGCGACGGCTCTCCAGCTTTTGGCGCGGCGTCGTTTTGAGAATTGTGATCTGCCGAAATGCCGGCCAGCGATGAAGCGTGCTGCAATGGACTAGGCTCCCGTCACCACCCAACATAGGTGACTCGCGATAGCGCACCAAGACGCTTTGGCGGGCAAACCTCATAAATCTGGGGGTAACCGCGAGGGGAGGCTAGTTCTTCGGTTCGTATTGCTCGACGCCGCCAAGCGCCGACAAATCTTCGGCGCGACCACGTAATTCCAGGGTATTGCGGTCGGGGTCGCGCAGGAACACCGACACATGGCCGTCATGGCCGAAGGCGACTGGCCCTTGGGTGATTTCGATATTGTTTTCGTGCAAGGCGGCGACGGTCGCGGCGATCGATTCAACGCGGAACGCCACATGGGTAAAGCCCGGATATTTGTCGGGAACATCCATCAAAATGTTGTTGTTATCGTTATTATTATTGGCGTTGAAGATGATGTTGATTTCGACATCTTGGCGGTTCTTCATGACCACGACGGCGTCGTTATCGGCGGCGCGCAGCGTCTCGAAGCCAAACAGTTTGTAAAACGCCTCGGCGCGGTCCAAGTCCGCGACCCGGATGCCGATATGGTCGACGCGGTCGATATTGATCATCTGCTTAGCCCTCATGTCTCAATTTGCTCGGTGTACGGTAGCCGAATTAGGTCTCGCGGGCACGATATCAAGGCGCCGTCCGCGGCTTATTCGGGGAAATGGGTATCGAAGCGCGTGTTGGTTTCTTTTATGCGCTCCATCATCTCAGGTCCGAAGCCCGCGCCACCCTTACCCATGGTGTCGATCTCGCAAAAATATCGATCCTGACCGCCGGGAAGGGTCCAATCGAGCTGCTTGGCTGGCGTGTCGCCGATATTTTTAAAACTATGCACGGTATGGGGCGGGATGAAGACCATGGTGCCGGGACCCGCGGTTTGCGTAACGTCGCCCACAGTCATTTCATAAGTGCCTTCGAGGACGAAAAAATATTCCTCCTGATTGTAATGCACATGCGGCGGCGGTCCTTCACCCGGTTGGTGCACGACATAGAGCGCGGAGAACGAACCGCCGGTGTCCTCGGTACTGAGCAATACTTTCATCTCGAGCCCAAACGGTTTGATCGTCTCGCCATCTTCGGTGGAGACCACGCGCGGTTGAAGTCGCTGATTGTCGTCGCTCAAATGTACCTCCTCATTTTGATTGCGCCGTTACATGTTTCGCCAGTCGCCCGCTTGCTCAAAGGCCTCGGCGACGCGCAAAACCGTCGCCTCGTCGTATCGCTTGCCGACAATCATCAATCCGACGGGCAATCCGTCAACCATCCCGCAGGGCACCGAAATAGCTGGGTGGCCGCTGACATCGAACGGCGCGGTGTTGCCCAGCATATTTAGCGCCATTTCGACATACTCTTCGCGCGAGCAGTCGGGCGCTGGTATTTCCGTCGCCCGGAACGGAATGGTCGGCATGACGATGACATCATGCTCGGCCAAAACCTCATCGTAAGACTGTCGGAGTGTGCGCTTGAGGTTCTGCGCCTTGGCGTAGTAACGGCCATGGTAGTAGCGGTGGATATACTCGCCCATGAATAGGGTCAGCTTGACGGTTTCCGACATATCGTCGGGCCGCGAGTGCCAGCCTCGCGCGTAGGCGTCCATCAGGCTGGTCACATAATGGCCGTACCAGCTGGTGCCAAAACCATTGCCCTTGATCATCAGATTGGCCGAACCGTCGATGATGATCGATGTCCACAAATGATAACCGTCGGTGTGCATGGGGATCGAGACGTCGGTCATGGTGGCGCCGGCGGCTTCGAAGTAACCGATAGCGTCTCGAACCTTCGCATCGGTTACGTCCTCGCTTTCGGGTCGTCCGAAGCCTTCTTCGAGCACCGCAATTTTTGTGCCGCGAATGCCTTGGCCCAGCGCGCCGACATAGTCTTGCGGTGCCGCTTCGGTTTGCCGGGGATCGAGGCCATCGGGTCCGGCGATCGCTTCTAAAAGCAGGGCCACGTCGGCCACGCTATTGGCCATGGGACCGCAATGGTCGATGGTCAGCTCGATGGGAAAGACCCCGGTATAGGGCACCAGACCGTGTGTCGCCTTCAAACCATAGACGCCGCACCAGCTCGCCGGAATGCGGATCGAGCCGCCTTGATCGCCGCCCAACGCCATATCGATCTCGCCGGCCGCCAGCGCCGCCGCGCTGCCGCCCGATGAGCCGCCGGCGGAATGGGTTGGCTTATGGGGGTTCAAGATCGGCCCGGTGGCGCAGGTGTGGCTGGCGCCGGAAAAGCACAGATCTTCGCAGGCGGCTTTGCCGGTAATCGTGCCGCCGCTATCGAGAATGCGCGTCACCACGGTGGCGTCGACCTCCGGCACATAGCCTTCGAGGATGCGGCAGCCGTTCATCATCGGCACGCCGGCAACGCAGATATTGTCTTTAATCGCGACCCGCTTGCCGGTCAGCGGGCCGGTCGGTGCGCCGGTGATCTCGGTTTTCCAATACCAGGCGTTGTGGGGGTTCTCATCCTCTGAGGGCCGATACCCCGGGCTACGGTCATAATTGACCGGCAGGGTCGGCTCGACCAGCTCATCCAATCTATCGTAGGAGGCCTTGATGCCGTTCATGAGCCCGGCGAAAGACGCGGCGTCCTCGCCATTCAATTTGATACCAAAACTATCCGCGATTTCCTGAACCTGTTCCGGCTTTGCCGCTTCAATCGTCATGATTCGATCTCTCCGCTTGTCGTTGTTTGCTGCGCCCCGATCTGCTCTTCAATCGTGATTGAGGTCGTCCTTGGCGCCGCGAATAATGGAATGTTAAGTGGATAGGAACGCTTTCCCATGGCGCGCCGTGCAGATGCAGGGGCTTGCCTAGGGGCAAGAAAAAAGGGTGTGGCAAGTGTCGTGGACGGCGTTGCGCCTCATCTGTGGTTCTGTGAAGCCGGCCCTAATAGGTTGGGCACACCTAATTACCGCCTCCTTCGCCCACTACCCTTGTTCCGCGCGCACCAGTTCGACCGGTTCGCCGTGCGGTGTGTGTTCGTAGGCGCGACGCCAGGCGTCCTTGCGGTGCATGAGTTCCGGCGGCGACGACAGACCCTTATCCGCTACCAGACGTTCAAGCGCGCTCAACCATTGACGGTAGTAGATCGCGTTGTGGTCGTTCTCGTCTGGCGGCGTGCCGGTGGAGATTTCCGCGCTGATATAGTCGACCCATTCCGACCACTCGAAATGACCGGCCTTGTGCAGCGTGACAGTCATGGCGAACGCTTCCGCCTGCCACGGCTCGGAAAACACCGGGCCTTGATCGTCGCGCGGCAATTCCGGGAACTGGTCGATCGGTAAGGTCTCGGTCATACTTGCGTTAACTCGCCGGGTCGATGTAGTCGTCCCACATATCGATATAGACCGAATCCCGCTCCGAGGCGTCGCCGCCCCACAACTCGCGCGGGGTGAAACGCACACTGTAGACGTGCTGGGGCTTTTCGCCTTCGCTGTGGGCGTTGGTATCGGGGAAGATAAATACCCCGTGATCGCGGTCGACGATGCCGCGCTTACCGCGCACATAGCGTGGCAGGCGCGTATGACCTGTGGGATTGATGTTGCGCACTACGACGTGGTCACCGACGCTAAATTTGGGCGCCACTGTTTCGTCGAGACGGCATGATGCGCCGGTCGATGCGAGGCCCGCCACCATGTCTGCGGTTAAGACAGCCATCACGACGCCTCCTTGGCTAGTTTGGTCTGTTCGGCATTGAGTTCGTCGCGGGATATGGCGCCGGTTTCGATCATCAGAGTCTCGACCATGTGCAGCCAGTGCTCGTAATAGCTGGTGGAAAGATAATTCGCCGCGCCCATCCTTTCGATGGCGTGGCGGAATTGGTCGACATGGTAATTGCCGCCGCCGAAAGTCGCGATGGTCACGGCAAACACGCGCCGCTCCCATTCGTTGTGGAACACCGGCTCGTTTGCTTCGGGATCGATCGGCCCCATGCCGTGCATCCCGCCGAGATCATGTACACCGTTCACGTTGCTCTCCTCTCAGCTAATGTTTGATTTCAGCGCGACGTTGTTATTTCGGGGCTTGGATCACCCCGGTGCCGATCATCGAATCGCGAGTGACCATTGCGGCGAGTTCATCTTCGCTCATGCCGTCGGTTCCGTCGGGCCGCTCCGGCAGCACCAGGTAGCGTAGTTCGGCATTGCTGTCCCAAACCCGGATTTCAACATCGTCGGCCAGTGAGACTCCGAACTCGTCCAGCACGCCGCGCGGATCAGAAACCGCGCGCGAGCGATAGGGCGCGGCCTTGTACCACACCGGAGGCAGGCCAAGCGTCGGCCACGGATAGCAAGAACACAGAGTGCATACGACGATGTTGTGCAGGCCCGGTAGGTTCTCGACAACCACCATGTCTTCGCCTTGAACGCCGGAAAAGCCCAGTTCGGCAATCGCCGCCGTCGCATCATCAAGCAGGCGTTTCTTATAGTCGGCATCGACCCAGGCACGCGCCACCACGGCGGCGCCGTTGCGGGGTCCGACCTTGTTCTCGTAAGTGTCGATGATTTCGTCCAGCGCCTTGGCGTCAATCAGCCCTTTTTCCAGCAGGAGCGATTCCAGTGCTTTGACCCTGAGGGCCGGATCCGATGGTGGGGCCGTATGTTCATGCTTGGCCATTGCTGCCTCCACTTTATTGATCGATTACCCTTTTCCCGATTAGTAGAATGATGCCAACCCGGTTGCGCTGTCAATCATCCAGGTCGCGGAACCGCCGGTGATTTTACGGCCGGACTCGGGGTTAAAACCGCCATTAATCGTCGCTGGGTGGTGACGGTACGAGTTGTCCCAAAGTTGACGTCCTGGACTAAAAATTACGAGTATGGTGTTGATATTTCTGCCGCTTCACTGACCATCCCTTTGCGGCTGCTCTCGAATAAAGTGATAACGCCCCCGGTGCGACCTTGGTTGATCAACGGGGCCTCTATCACCGTCAAAGTCAGTTATTATTTGCCGCCCGCCTTCCTTAACGCTCTCCCCCCAAGGGGAAAGACTGAGCTGGGCTAACTTGCAAAAATTTGAGCGACGCAATCAGGTTAGCCCTTGCTCGTGACGGCGGATCGTGGCCCAATAGGCAAAATTGGACGTCTGGTTCGAACGAAAGAATGAGGGGGGTAACGTGGCAACGGCTCAATCTATTCCGCAGGCAATACCACAGGTTTACACCGCACCGCGCGCGTCAACGATCGCTACGGCGGTGTTGCTGGCGTTCTTCGGACTTTCGCTGGTGTGGATGTCGGGCTTTGCCAATGCCGACATACTTCACAATGGCGCCCACGATTCTCGCCACAGCCTGGTTTTCCCCTGCCACTAGGATAAGCCGCTTATACGGTCTTATTTGAAATCCAATGCGGCGTGGAAGGAGTCAGCAACGGCCAGTTTATGGTCGGCTCCGAACTTCTTTTTTTGCAGCTTCAATCGTCATGATCCCAACCCCCTGGCTTGTGTCTCCGATTATTGTAGATCGCACCTCCGCTGCGGCGCGCGATCATCGCCATCATGATCCTTGTTGCCGCCGATAACTAGGCTGATGGAGAATTCGCGCGGCTTGCCATTCCAGCAGGGTGGGTTAGCCTAATGCGATGGATGCGCCGCGCACGGAGCGGTCGGTGGAGGTTAATCAGGTTCATATCAATCGAAAGGGAGATAGAAAATGAGCGACACAGTTTCTTGGGTACTCGAAATGGCGATAAAGCCGGGTGAACTCGATAATTTTAAGGCGCTGATGGATGAGATGGTGGAAGACGTCCAGGCGAGCCAGCCCAACACCACGATATACGAATGGTTTTACAGCGAGGACGGATCGGCGTGTCACATCTATGAACGCTACTCGGATTCCGCCGCGGCGATGATCCACCTGCAATCATTCGGTGAGAATTATGCCGAACGGTTCCTCGGCGCCGCCGACCCCACGCGCCTGGTCGTTTATGGCGACCCCAGCGAAGATGTGCGCTCCGTCGTCGGCGGGTTTGGCGCGGTCGTCATGGAACAGCTCGGCGGCTACGCCCGCTAGCACTGTTACGCCGTCGGTTCGACGTCGAGCCGTACAACCACGCCCTCCAGGCGCGGGTCGGGCGCCGGATAGCGGTCGAGCACCATGGGGTCGTGGCCCGGCACGATATGGGCCTCGCTGTCCGCCTGTTCGCGTAACCGGTCAAAGCCGCGTACCATGTCGCCGACATTGTAGACGATGGGGAAGGGCGCAACGGCCTCCATGTTTTCGTAGAAGTGGCTGGTGTCGGAGGCGACAACGACCCAGCCGCGCTTGGTGAGAACACGCACGAATTGCAGGCCCATGGTGTGCCCGCCGACATGATGCACGGTGATGCCCGGGGCGATTTCGGCCGCCCCGTCATAAAAGGCGACGCGGCCGTCATAGACATTGTGCACCATGTCGGCGATATGCCCGGCCGTGTAGGGATGGTTCATGGTGTTGGTGCACATATGCGGGCCGGTGGCATATTGCATTTCGCTTTCCTGCAGATGGAACCGCGCGGCCGGAAATTCCGCATGTCCGCCGACATGGTCGTAGTGCAGATGGGTGATGATCACGTCGCCGACGCGGGCCGCCTCGATATCGATCATCGCCAGGCCTTCGGTGACGCTGCGCTGCAGCGAACGCCCGCGCGCGGTCGCCTCGGGGCCGTCGAAGCCGGTGTCGATGACGATGGTCTGCGCCGGCGACACCGCCGCCCAGACGAAATAATCGAGCGGCATCGGCGTTTGGTCGTGGGGGTCGGCGCCGATGAAATTGTCGTGGCGCGTGCGCTCGGCGAGTGTGGCGTATTTAATCGCGTAAAGGTCCCAAACCTGCGGTGATGTCATTTCATCCTCCCCACCGGCTTTCTTCGCGCCGGATTTCGTTATAATCGAAGCGTGCGGTCGACCCGATCGCCTCCACAGTACAGGAATTGGCATCATGGCAGCTACGGCATATGGGTTTATCGGTCTCGGCAATATGGGTAATCCCATGTGCGGCCATCTCTGCGATGCCGGTCTGAACGTTGTCTGCTATGACGCCGCCGGCACCGCGGAACGCGCGCCGGAAGGCTCGGAGACCGCCAATAGTATCGAAGCCATGGCGGTTGCCGCCGATACCATTTTCTTGAGCCTGCCCGATGGGCCGGTCGTCACCCAGGTCGCCGGTGAAATCGCCGGCGTCGCCGACCGTCGCGCCACGACCATCGTCGATTTGTCGACCACCGGCCCCGATGCGGCGGTGGCGGTGGGCGTCAGCCTGGCCGCGGCCGGCATGGTGTTCATCGATGCGCCGGTCAGTGGCGGGCGATCGGGCGCGGTCGCCGCGACCCTGGCGCTAATGTGCGCCGGCCCCGACGACGCCATAGCCGATCTCGACACCGCGTTTAACGCCATCGCCGGCAATGTCTTTCAGGTCGGCAAGAAGCCGGGGCAGGCGCAGGCCATGAAGCTGTTGAACAATTTCCTCTCGGCGACCGCCATGGCGGCGACTTCGGAGGCGACATTGTTCGGCGCGTCCCACGGCTTGGACATGGACACCATGCTCGCCGTCCTCAACACGTCGAGTGGGCGCAGCACCGCGACGGAGGACAAGTTTCCCAAGCGCATCGCCACCGGCACCTTCGATGCCGGCTTCGCCGCCGCGCTGATGTCAAAAGACGTCTCGCTGTACCGCGACCAGGTCGCCCGCGCCGGCACGCCGGACAGTGTGGCGGATGTGGTGTCGGGTTTGTGGCGGGGAACCAGGGAGGCGTTTCCCGACGGCGATTTCACCGAAATATACCGCTACCTCGCCGACAATTAGCCGCGGGTGAAACGGGTTTGCGTTTCTATAACGCTTTACCGTTAAGGGCCGACACTGGCCGGATATCAGCTGTCGCGCTTGTTGCGCAGAATATCGAGCAAGGCGCTGATTTCGCCGCTGTTGCTGGCGATCACCGACGCGAACTCGTCGCGCTGGGTGTTGGCCATACTGACGCCGTCGACCACGACGTCGGTGATTTTGAAGAGATCGCCGAGGCTTGCGACGCGCCAATCGATGTTAATTGGTGTTTGCGGATCGCTGAAAAAGACACTGCGGATAATCGCAACCTTCTCGGACGCGTTGGCGTTCGACGCATCGACGGCGGTTTGAACAGTGAACTTCTGGCCCGAATAATTCGAAAACCGATCCGCCCATGTGGTCACGATGACATCTTCGAACAGGGTCAGATATTCGCTGCGATCCGAGGCAGACGCGCTGTTCCAACTGCTGCCCAGTGAATAGCGCGCGATGCCGTTTATGGCGAAACCTTCGCGGAACAGGTCGCGGAATTCCACGCGCCGCGTCTCGGCGGTCTGACCCTCGGCGGTCAGGGTGCCAATCGCCCGATCGGCGAGGCTTTGCACAAATTCGCTCGAGGCCGCCAGATGTTGGTCGGCGCCCACCGGCGATACGGCGAGGATCAGCGCGATCAGAGGCGCTGCGGTTGCGGCGACGATCCGTTTCATCTCTAGGTTTTCCTGTGTAGCCGTCGATAATATGCCCATCTGGGGCAGGTGACTATCGCAGCCCACGGGCCGTGAAGCGACGCGTATCGCTTAGGGTTTTAGATAAATGTCCGGTATCGGGGTAGAAATCGTCGATCGTGGTGGGCGTCTACCGCCGCGAGTGATCCATCCTAGGCTTGGGGGCGTAGACACACCGTGTCTGCCGCATAATCTAAAAAAGTCAGTAAATGGCCTTAAGGAAGGCTCGCAGCTATAATGGCCGCTAATGCGGTTAGTTTCAGCCGTCTCCTGAGGGAAGATGAATCGGGGACTGGCTGCCCTCGACTAGAGGTTCGACGTCCCGGATTATCGAACTGGTAGCCCTTTCGGCGAGCGCGAGTAGGCGTTGAAAAGTTGAAGAAAACGATTTTGGACAAGCGAGAAGAAAATACATTAATGCTCGAAACTAAATAAAATAGAATAACATTATATCTTATATTGAAATAAAGTGAGTAATATATGGGGGAACTTCCAATATTATCTAGATATTCTGGTATCCTATTTTACTTGGTATTGATTCAGGCTATTTGGGGAATAGGATCCCTATTTTTGTTGAAGAGCCGACTTAAGACGCTCAATCTAAAGCTTGGGACAGATATTTCGTTACGCAACGCATGGCATGCATGCATGTTTCCGAAAAATAATAGATATAATTGTCAGAGGAAATTATTAAAAAAAGATCATTATTTCACGTTCTTATCAGTATATACCGCCAATATCACTATTATGTTCTTGGTCTTATTCGTTATATTATTTACACTATTTATTGGCTAATCTTCGGCTTGTTTGCGGTTCGAACATTGCGCCACGATCCCATAGCTCCGTGCCGTTCCGCGCAACCCGCCCTTGGGTGGGGCCTGGCCCGGCTTTGCTGGAGGCCGCTCGAGGCATGAGGCTCATGGCAATCGAAAGCGGCTAACCGGTCCAGATGCCGCCGTTTACGTCGAGCACGGCGCCGGTGGTGAAGGCTGATCCGGGGGTGCAGAGAAACCATGCGGCGTGGGCGAGTTCTTCGACAGCGCCGATGCGGCCCACCGGAATCATGCTGGCAATTTGGCTTAAGCGCTCTTCGCCGAGGCTTTCGGCGCGCGGACTGCGGACGGTGCCCGGCGCGACGACGTTGGCGGTGATGCTAAAGGGCGCCAGTTCAATCGCAAGCCGTCGCGTCAGTCCGATCACGGCAGCCGTTCCGGCGGAATAATCGGCGGGCGCGAAAGGTATTCCGGTACGCCCGGCGAGCGACGAAATATTGAGGATTCGCCCATAGGCGTTGCGCTTCATCGCCGGCACGATTTCCCGCGTTAACAGAAATTTCGTCGACAGGCTCCAGGCGATCCCGGCTTCCCAGGCGTCGTCGTCATAGTCCTCGAATGCCGGACTGGCGACAAACCCGCCGGCGCAATTGACCAGAATATCGGCCCGTCCCCAGATGTCGAGAATGGTAGTCGAGGCGGCGCGCATATCGTCACCCGACGCGCAGTCGCCGGCGATAAAGATGGTCTCGGCGCCACCCTTGTTCAGCCGCGCGGTGACGGCCTCGCCGGTAGCGGCGGTGCGGGCGACGATGGCGACCTTCGCGCCTTCAGCGGCAAACCGTTCGACACAGGCCAGCCCAATGCCCGCGGTGCCGCCAGTGACGATGGCGACCTGTCCTTCAACCGAGCATAGATCGTTCATCGTCTAGACCCCCGCCGTGCATTTAGGTTCCGGCTACCTACGTCCGCTTAATCCAAATCGCTGGCGCTGTGGCGGTTGGGCACCCGCAGTTCCTCCGGCCCGGAGTTTTTGTTGACCCGCCGGCCGCGCTGGACCGCCGGGCGGTCCTGAATCTCGGTCGCCCATCTGACGACGTTGGTATAAGACGTCACGTCGAGAAATTCCGCCGCCTTGTACTGGTTGTTCAGCACGAGATTGCCGTACCAGGCATAGGTGGCGATATCGGCAATGTTGTAGTCGTCGCCACACAGATAGCGCCGGTTCGACAGGTTTTTGTCCAGCACATCGAGCTGGCGTTTCACCTCCATGGCGAAGCGGTCGATCGGGTATTCCATCGGATAGGGGGCGTAGTGATAGAAATGGCCGAACCCGCCGCCGAGATAGGGCGCGCTGCCCATTTGCCAGAATAGCCACGATAGGCATTCGGCCCGCGCCGAGGGTTCTGTCGGCACAAGCGCGTCGAACTTCTCTGCCAGATAAAGCAGGATCGCGCCGGATTCGAACACGCGCGTCGGCGGCGACGTGCTCATATCGAGCAGGGCGGGAATTTTCGAGTTCGGGTTTATCGCCACAAACCCGCCGCCGAACTGATCGCCGTCGCCAATCTTGATGAGCCAGGCATCGTATTCCGCGTCCGATTTGCCAAGCGCCAAAAGCTCTTCCAGTAAGACCGTGACCTTAACGCCGTTCGGCGTCGCCAGGGAGTAGAGCTGGTGCGGGTGTTCGCCAACCGGCAGTTCCTTCTCATGGGTAGCGCCGGCGATCGGGCGGTTGGTGCTGGCCCACTTGCCACCGCTTTCCATGTCCCATTGCCAGACCTTGGGCGGGGTGTAAGACGATGCGTCGGCCATGTTTGTTGCTTTCTGGTTGTGATCGTTATTTATTCGACCGTATTGGCGGCGAAACTCGGCCGTGCGGCCATCCTCTCCCACCATTCGGCGATGTTATCGCGCCCCTCCAGAGCATTCTGGCCCTCCGGCGTTTGCTGGAAACCCGACATCATGGGTACCAGGAAAAGGTCGGCGAGGGTGACGTCACCGCCACATATATAGGCGCTTTGCCCGAGTTGGGAATCGAGTACCTCCATTTCCCGCTCGAGACGGGGCAGGGCGTCGGCGATCTTAGCCTCGTCGGGCTCTAATCCGCGCAGCGGCGCATAGAGGCGCTCTCGAACCACGTGGCGGATCATGTCGGTATCGTAGTTTCGGTTCAGCGAGCTGATCCATTGTTCCACCAGGGCTCGGCCCTTGATGTCGCCCGGTTGCAAGGGCGGGCCGTCGAAAGCCTCGTCGACATAGCGGCAAATCGCCGAGGTCTCATAGATTACGAAATCGCCATGGGCGAGGGACGGCACCTTGCCGAACGGATGGACCGCGCGCACCTCATCGGAACCGAGTGCGACGGTCTCGATGTCGTAGGCAACGCCTTTTTCTTCGAGGGTCAGGCGCGCGGTGCGAAAATAGTTGCTGCGCTGAAATCCATAAAGCTTAACGTCCGACATCGAGTGAGCTCCTGTTGTAAGCCTTAGGCGCCGGTGAATTGCGGTTTGCGTTTTTCCATGAACGCGGTGCGGCCCTCGATATAGTCCTGGCTGGTGAAGCAGGCGGCGACTTGAGCGTCGCACAACGCCGTATCGCGGTCGCTCGGCGCTTTGAGATTTTCAGTCACCGCGGTCTTGACCGCGCGGATGGTCAGCGGCGCGTTCTGCGATATGCGGGTGGTATAGCCGTCGCAATACTCGGTGAGTTCGGCGCGCGGCACCACCCGGTTGACCAGGCCCATGGTAAGCGCTTCGCCGGCATCGAACTGGCGCGCGGTGTAGAAAATTTCCATGGCGAAGGAGGGGCCGACGATCTGCATCAGCCGCTCGATGCCGTTCGCCGCATACCCAAGGCCAAGCTTGGCCGCCGGTACCGCGAAGCGCGAATCCTCGGTGGCGATCCGGATGTCGCAACACAGCGCGATGGCCAACCCGCCGCCGATGCAATAGCCGCCGATCTTGGCGATGGTCGGCATCGGCGTGTGGGTCAGCGCCTCCTGGAAGCCGCGCACGGCGGCGTTGTACTCGTCGATGGCGGCCTGGGAATCCCGTTCCTCGCCGAATTTCGAAATGTCGGCGCCGGCCACGAAGGCTTTGTCGCCGGCCCCAGTTAAAACGATGGCGCGCACGTCGCCGGCATCGCAGAGTTCGCGGATCGCCGCCGCGCCGCCGCGCCACATATCCAACGACATGGCGTTATGGCGGTCGGGGTTGTTGAAAACAATCTGCCCGACGGCGCCCTCGCGCGTGCAAATAATCCGGTCGGTGGTCATGAAATTCTCCTGGTTCTTACTTTTAAGGTCAGACGACGCCGCGGCTGCGCAGGTCATCGATATCGGTGGCGGTGTAGCCCAGTTTCTGCAAGACTTCATCGGTGTGTTCGCCGGCTTCCGGCGGCGCGGCGACGAAGCTGCTGGGGGTGCGAGTCAGGTTGACCGGCTGGCGGACGAAATTCATTTCGCCAAGCTCGGCCGAGGTCAGCGATTGCGCCAGACCGAGCGCCTGGACTTGCGGGTCTTCGAACACCTCGTCCATCGTGTAGATCGGCCCGCAGGGCACGCCGGCCTTGTTGAAGCGGTCGATCCAAGTCGCCGTCGTCTCGGCCTTTGTAATCTCCCCGATCAATTCATTCAGTTGGTCACGGTTTTTCGACCGCGCCGCGCCGTCGATGAAGTCAGGGTCTTCAACCCATTCCGGATGACCCATTTCGGCGCAGAAGCGCTGCCAGATGGCGCCGCCCGCCACCGATATATTCATATGACCGTCGGCGGTTTCGAACACGCCGGTGGGAATGCTGGTCGGGTGGTTGTTGCCGGCCTGCCAGGGCACTTCATGATCGACCAGCCAGCGGGCGGACTGAAAATCGAGCATGAAGATTTGCGCCTCCAGCAGTGAGGTGTGCAGCCACTGACCTTTGCCCGATTGGGTGCGTTCGAGCAGGGCCAAGAGGATGCCTTGCGAACAGAAGATACCGGCGGTCAAATCGGCGATCGGGATGCCGGCGCGCACCGGGCCCTGGCCGGGCAGGCCGGTAATCGACATCAGCCCGCCCATGCCTTGCGCCACCTGGTCGAAACCGGGGCGTTTGGCGTAGGGGCCGTCCTGGCCGAAGCCACTGATACTGGCCAGAATGATACGCGGGTTGATCGCGGACAGGGCCTCATAGTCGATGCCCAGCCGGGTTTTCACGTCTGGCCGGTAGTTCTCCACCACCACATCGGCGCCCGCGACCAGCTCGCGAAATATCTTTAAGCCCGCCTCGTCTTTAAGGTTCAGCGTCAACGAGCGCTTGTTGCGGTGCAGGTTCTGAAAATCCGAGCCGTGGCGGTTGCTGGCCAGGCCGCCCTTGGCGTCGAGGTCGGGTGGAATTTCGACTTTGATGACGTCGGCTCCCCAGTCGGCGAGTTGGCGCACGCAGGTCGGGCCCGAGCGCACCCGGGTGAGGTCGAGGACGGTGATGTCGGTCAGAACCGAGGCGGCTTGCGTATATGGCATTTCGAGAAAAGCTCCCCTATAGAACAGCCCTATTGTCGGGTTAGAATAGCTGGCCGGCAAGGACATGGCACAAAAACAAGGGAGAGGGGAAATGGCTTTTTACGAATTACGGCAATACAAAGTTTGGCCCGGGAAAATGGACGAATGGGTCGAGATGATGGAAACCGAGATTATCCCGTTCCAAATCTCCAAAGGCATGGTCATCACCGGCAGCTACCGCGGCGAGGAAGACGACACCGCGTATTTCTGGCTGCGCCGGTTCGAAGACGAGGCCGACCGTGAGAAGCTTTATGCGGCGGTCTATGAAAGCGATCACTGGAAGAATGAAATCTCGCCGCGGGTCCCCGATATGCTTGACCGCGACGGCATGATCATCACCCGCATCCTGCCGACGCCGAAATCGACCGCACAGTAAATAAGCCGCGCTACAAGCGGTAATTATAACCAGGGGGAGGCCGCACGATGGCCGATAAACGACCAGTCGCGCTGGTCACCGGGGCGTCCTACGGACTAGGTGCGGAGATTGCTCAAACCTTGGCGCGCGACGGCTTCGATGTCGCGGTGACCGAACTCAACGCCGACGATCTGGGCGATACGGTCGGCGCTATCGAGGCGGCGGGCGGCCGCGCGGCGGCGGTCGAGCTTAATTTGCTGTCGATGGAAAGCATCGAAAGCGCAACCGCCCAAACCATCGAGGCGATGGGCCAAATCGACGTTCTGGTGAACAATGCCGGCTTGCTGATCGCCCGGCCGGCGCTCGAGGTGACCCCGGAGCAGTGGGACCAGGTGATGACGGTCAACGTCAAGGGCAGTTATTTTATGGCGTTAGAGGTTGCCCGCCATCTGATCGATACCGGGCGGCCGGGCAATATCATCAATATCGCCTCGACCTTCACCACCATGGGCGCGCCGGGCGTGTCGCCCTACGGTATATCCAAGGCCGCGGTCGGCGGTATTACACGCCATCTGGCGGTAGAGTGGGCGCAATACGCTATCCGCGTGAACGCGGTGGCGCCGGGCACCGTTGAGACCAAGTTGCGGGCTGAGATTTTGGCCGCCAACCCCGAGCGGCGCGACGCCAATATGGCGAAAATTCCTATGGGCCGGTTTGGCGCGCCTGAGGATATGGCGGGGGCGGTGTCCTATCTGGCCAGCCCGGCCTCGGCCTATGTCAACGGCCATGTGCTCGCCGTCGATGGCGGCCTGACGATTTCCTAGTCATTATTAACCTGCAGGGCTGCAAACCCTCTCCCGGCGGGAGAGGGTGGCGAGCGAAAGCGAGCCGGGTGAGGGGTTAGGGACGGCGCCGAGTTTCCTGGATATAGCGTAACCCCTCACCCCAACCCCTCTCCCAAAAGGAGAGGGGCTTAACGCCCAGGGCGACAGCAGATTTACAGATGGACCTAAATCAATCGCTACCTCTAAATAAATCATGCTCTAGCTACTCTAATTCCGGTCTAAACCAGCCTAGCTAATCGGCGCGGGGCAGCGGTGCCAGATTTGCGGCGTTTGCGATGTGGCGTCCGATCCTTTTGTCAGATGCACCGTGTCGTCGTCGATGAGGATCATGTTGAGCGTCGCGCCCGCGGCGGGTTCGGTGGCGGGAACCACATATGCAAACGAGTGGCGGCCATAGGTCCCCAGCAGTTGGGTGCCGCCCGGGGTCACGATGCTTGGTCCGCTGATCTCGATGCGGCCGTCTTTGCTGTGGCACCAGTGGCCGTCAATGGCATCGGCGTGCGCGACGCTCGCGGGCAACAGCACGGCCAGGGTTAGCGATCCGACAGCGAGCAAGGTCAGGTACTTGATCATGGTTCACATCCTATCTGCCGGTGAAATTAGGTGTCCTATTTTCCCGGTGGGCGGCCATGCCTTCGTCGACATCGTGGCTCCATTCCAGCGCGTGACGCAGCGCGTCCGATAATTCGCGCGCGGCCTTGAAGCCAGGCTCCTGCCGCACGCGCATGATGCGCTTGGCGCCGCGGATCGCCAGTGGTCCGTTGGCGCCAATCTGTTGTGCCATAGTCAGAGCAAAGTCCCATAAGTCATTGGCAGGTATGGCGTACTCAACAAAGCCAACTCGCTCCATCGTGGCGGCGTCGATCTCCCTTCCGGTGCAGATCAGCTCCAGCGCGCGGCCTTGCCCGATCACCATGGGCAGGCGGTGCGGCGCGCCGGCGCCCGGAAAGCCACCCCATTTGGCCTCCGGCAGGGCGAGGGTCGCGTGGTCGGCCACCAAACGAATATCGCAGACCAGCGCCAACTCGCTGGCGCCGGCGCGGATCGACCCGTTGAGGACCGCGATGACGATTTGCGGCAGGGCTTCGATGGCGTCGAATACAGTATTGGCCAATATGACGGTCTCGAGCACTTCGTCTTTCGACATGGCGGCGCGGATCACCGGATTGAGCAAGCCAGCGGAGAAGAAATCATCGCCGGTTCCGGTGATTAGGACCGCCTGCACGTCGTCACTGGCTTGCAATATATTGGCGATCTCGCCCAGCCGTTCCAGATTCGCCCGGGTTAGGCGGTTCTCGTCCTCGGCGCGGTTGATGGTGACGGTCGCGATCGGCGCGTCGATGATGAGTTGAATTTCTGTTTCCTGCTGCTCGATTTGGGCCTCGGCCATTGCATCCCTCCAAATTTCACCCTGCTAGTTAGAAACATTTAGCGGTCCCGGTCAATTTTCTGTCCCTTTCGTCGATATCGGCCCGAAACATCCATTTCGTCATGCCATTCGACGTGCCAGACTGTCGGCAACGAACGCGGATGCCAAATCCGCCAGCGATTTACCCGGAGGAGAGATCATATGCAGTTCGGTATCGGACAATCGGTTAAGCGAAAAGAAGACCCGCGGTTCCTGACCGGCCGGGGCCAATATGTCAGCGATATCGAACTCGCCCGGCAAACCCATGCGGTATTCATCTATTCGACCCACGCCCATGCGGACATCAAATCGATCGATACCGCCGCCGCCGAGGCCGCGCCCGGCGTGGTCGCGGTGCTCACCGGCCAGGACTATGTCGGCGACGGCATGGGCTTCGTGCCGCCGGAAATGATGCCGGAAGATATGGGCGGTCCGAAGGGGCATCGCACCGAGCATATGCCGTTGGCGGTAGACCGGGTCCGCTATGTCGGCGAGCGGGTCGTGGTGGTGATCGCGCAGAGCGAAGCGCAGGCCCACGACGCCGCCGATTTGGTTGACATCGATTATGCGGAATTGCCGGCGGTGGTGCATTCGGTTGAGGCGGCCGCCGACGGTGCGCCGCAGTTATACGAAGAGGCGGCGAACAACACTTCTTTCACCCTGCGCATGGGCGATGCGGAGGCGACCGAGGCGGCGATTGCCAGCGCGCACCATGTCACCCGCGTCAGCATTCATAATAACCGTCTCAACGCCATGACCATGGAGCCGCGCGGGGCGATTGGCGACTATGACCGGGGGACCGACAAGTACACGCTTTATACCAGCACCCAGAACGCCCACGGCATTCGCCATGGCCTGAGCCAGCAGATTCTCCATGTGCCGGAAAGCCAAATTCGCGTCGTCGCTCGCGACGTCGGCGGTGGATTTGGCATGAAGGGTCACGTCTATCCGGAAGAGGCTGTCGTCGTTTGGGCGGCGCGGCGTCTCGAGCGTCCGGTCAAATGGATTGGCTCGCGCTCCGACGTATTACTCGGCGACGATGGCGGGCGCGATCAAACCGTTGAGGCCGAACTGGCGCTCGACGCCGAGGGCAAGTTCACCGGCCTGCGTTGGAAGGGCTATCACAATGTTGGGGCCTATATCGAAGGCGCCGGCGCCATACCCCTCGTGTTTTCGCTGAAACTGGCGCAGACGGTTTATGAAATTCCGGCGGTCGATGTCATGAGCGGCGCGGTCTTCACCAATACTGCGCCGACCGTTCCCTACCGGGGCGCTGGCCGGCCCGAAGCGGTCTATATCATGGAGCGTCTGATCGACGCCGCGGCACACGAGATGGGCATCGATCGGGCGGAAATTCGCCGTAAGAACTTCATTCAGCCGGATCAAATGCCGTTCGCCACCCATACCGGCTGGACCTACGATACCGGCGACTATTCGACCGCCCTCGACAAATGCCAAGCCCAGGCCGATTGGGACGGTTATGAAAGCCGTTTGGCCGCCAGCACCGACGCGGGCAAGCAGCGCGGCCGTTCGGTCATCTACTATGTGGACAATACCGGCATCTTCAATGAGCGGATGGAAATCCGTTTCGATCCCAGCGGCACGGTGACAATCCATGCCGGCACCATGAACCACGGCCAGGGCCACGAGACCTCATACGGCCAGATGGTTTCCGGTTGGCTGGGCATTCCCATGGAGAATATCCGGCTGGCCCAGGCCGATACCGATCAAATCACCATTGGCCGCGGCACTTACGCGTCGCGCAGCATGATGGTCGGCGGCAGCGCCTTACGCGCGGCGGCCGACGATGTGATCGACCGGGGCAAGAAGTTCGCCGCCCATTTCATGGAAGCGGATTCCGCCGACATCGATTTCGCCGACGGCAAGTTCGTTATCGCCGGCACCGATAAGGAAATGCCGATCGGCCAGGTGGCGCAGATGTCGTTCATTCCCGTGCACATGCCGGCTGAGCTCGGCGTTGGCCTGCAAGGCGCCGGCGCATTCGCCGCCGACGTGCCGAGTTTCCCCAACGGTTGTCATATCTGCGAGGTCGAGGTCGATCCGGATACCGGCGCTGTGACCATCGACCGTTATTCCGTGGTCGACGATATCGGCACGGTGGTCAATCCGCTGCTGGCCCAGGGTCAGATCCATGGCGGGGTGGTCCAGGGCGTCGGCCAGGCGCTCACCGAGGACATGGCTTACGACAGCGATAACGGCCAGCTTCTGTCAGGCTCGCTGATGGATTACGGGGTGCCGCGCGCCGATATGATGCCCGAGATCCTGGTCGATTTCAGCCCGGTGGCCAGCGCGTCGAACCCGCTGGGGATCAAGGGGGTTGGCGAGGGCGGCACCGTGGCTGCCACGCCGACGGTAATCAACGCCATCATCGATGCCCTGGCGCCGCTCGGGGTGAGCGATATCAGCACGCCGGCGACACCGGAGAAAGTCTGGCAGGCGATCCAATCGGCGTAGGCGATTTAGGCGAACACCACCGTGCGGTCTTCATTGAGGATCACCCGGTGCTGTACGTGGTAGCGTACCGCGCGGGCGAGGACTAGATTTTCCAAATCGCGGCCCAACCGTTCCAGCTCTTCGGGCGGATGGGCGTGGCTGACCCGAGTGGTCTCCTGGTCGATGATCGGGCCTTCGTCCAAATCCGCGGTGACATAGTGCGCCGTGGCGCCGATAATTTTGACGCCGCGCGCATGGGCTTGGTGATAGGGCTTGGCGCCCTTGAATCCCGGCAAAAACGAGTGGTGAATATTGATCGCCCGGCCAGCCAGCTTGGCGCAGGTCTCCGGCGTCAGGATTTGCATATAGCGCGCCAGCACCACCAATTCAGCGTCCGTTTCCTCGACGATCTGTAGCACCTGGGCTTCCTGTTCGGGTTTGGTCTCCGGCGTGATCGGCAGATGATGATAGGGCACGCCGTAGAAGTCGGCGCGCGATTTCTGGTCCGGATGGTTCGACACCACGGCGACCACTTCCACGTCAAGCGCGCCGATGCTCACCCGGTACAACAGATCGTTTAGACAATGGCCCGGTTTCGAGACCATGAGCAGCACTCGGGGCTTGGCGTTTTGGTCGTGTAACCGCCAATCCATGGCAAACCGTTGGGCGATCGGTCCGAACGCGGTCGCCAAGTTTGCCTGGTCCGGGGTCGAGGCGCCGGCGCCGAACACCGTGCGCATGAAAAAGCGGCCCGACAGCTCGTCGTCGAACTGGGCGGACTCCAGAATGTTACATTCCTGCTGCGCCAGAAAGCTGGCGACCCCCGCCACAATGCCCATTTGGTCGGGGCAGGACAGGTTCAAAATGTAGCGTCGGTCGAATTGCTGCCGGTCGGTCATAATTTCCCTCGAAAATCCGGCCTCGTTATACGCGTGCAATTCGTCCGAACAAGCAACTAATCGTTTCAAAATAGGGGCGGGGTGCTTAAAACATCATTAGCCCGGATAAGGGCTCAACGAAGAAGATTTAACGGGGGAGTGACCGAAATGGCGAAACCACAATTGCGCGGCGATCAGGGCTGGATTTTCGACAATTTTCTGATGCTGTCGGACAACGAGGATGTCTTGCATCCCGGCATCATGGGCACGCGGTTGTCGCGCGGCTTCATGATGGAAGATCTCCATGCTGTCTATACCAAGGTGACCGGCCGCCGGTCGTTCCCCAAGGCGTGGGCGAAGCGGGCGACGGCGCTGGAGACGCTGGCCAAGGCGGCCGAGGGCCAAGGCCGCATCGTTACCGCGCGCCAGCTCTACCATCGGGCGGCGCTGTGCTTCGGCCGCGCCCAGCATCTTATTCCCGTCCACGGCAACGCCCAGAAGGAAGAATCCTACCGCTCGCTCTACCGCTGCTACGACAAGGTCATCGAATTATCGGACGGCGTCATGGAGAAACATTCGCCGGAATTCGCATCGGGCCAAAAGACCCATGCGGTCTTCCACAAGGCGCCGGGCGACGGTCCCAAGCCGACCATGCTGATCATTCCGGGTATGGATGCGATCAAAGAGGACGTCGCCAATCCCTATAATAACGACTACCTGACCCGCGGCATGAATGTCTGCGCCATCGACGGGCCGGGGCAGGGCGAGTGTAATTCCAACGCCGTGTGGCTGACCGAGGATAATTATCAACTGGCGGCGTCGGCGGTGATCGATTGGCTGGTTGCGCGCGACGACGTGGATGCGGAACGCATCGGCGTCATGGGCATGAGCATGGGCTCGCGCTGGGGGGTGCAGGTCGGCGCTCACGATGACCGCGTGAAAGCGGTGTGCGGCCAGATGGCCAATGTGGGCACTTTCGATACGATCTTTGAGCAGGCCCAGCCCAACTTCAAACGTATCTTCATGTATATGACTGGCTATACCGACGAGGCGGAATTCGATCAGTTCATGACCGGCATGGATCATTTGCCCGATGTCGCCAAGGGCCTAAAAGTGCCCCATTTGTTGGTCGCCGGCGACATGGACGAGTTGTGCGCGCCGGCCGATATCGCCACCTTCCGCGAAAATCTCGCCGGACCCAGCGAGCTATGGCTGTACGAAGGCATCTTCCATCCCATGGGTGAAGTGGCGGCGGAGATTTATCCGGCGATGGCCGACTGGCTGCTCACCACCCTGAACGAGGGCCGGCCAAGCGGTTACGAACGCACAGTCTATGTGGAGGAGGGCGCCACTTTGGGCGAATACGAACACGGCTAGGGCTGCCGCAGGTTTTGCGGTAGAATCGCGGCTACGTCTCGATCCAGCAGAGGTTTCACGTCATGGCCCGGTTCAAGGACTACGTCCCCCACGGTGTAATTCCCGCCGCGTTGCTCGCTTTTGATGAGGACTTCGCCATCAATGAAGCGGAGACTCGCCGACATTTGTCCTATGTTGCCGGTACGAACGGGATAACCGCGGTCACCGTCAACGGTCATTCCTCGGAGGTGCATGCCTGTAGCTTCGATGAGCAGGCGCGGTTGCTGGATATTGCCGGCGATGAAATCGGCGACCGGGTGCCGTTGATCAACGGCATCTACGCCGACGGCAGTCTGGAAGCGGCACGGTTGGCGCGCATGGCCGAGGCTGGCGGCGCGTCGACCCTGCTCTGCTTTCCGCCTCAGTCCATGCGTATGGGCGGGGTTCGCCACCGGCCGGAAATGGCGCTAACCCATTTCAAGACCATCGCCGACGCCACTGATCTGCCGCTGATCGTCTTTCAGTATGGTGACGAGTTGGCTTATTCGCTCGATACCCTGGTCGATCTGGCGGAAGAGGTTCCGACCATCCGCGCGGTCAAGGACTGGTCGCCGGCGCAAGACCATGAGCGCCATATCCGCGTGCTGCAAACCCTGCCGCGGCCGATCAATGTGCTGTCGACCAATTCGGCCTGGCTGATGTCCTCGCTGGTGATGGGCGCCAACGGCCTACTCTCGGGCGCCGGCTCGGTGATTGCCGATCTGCAGGTGGCCCTGTTCAACGCCGTGCAGGTGAATGATTTGAGCGTCGCCAAGGCGCTCGCCGACCGTATCTGGCACACCTCGCAAGTGTTCTACAGCGACCCGTTCGGCGATATGCATAACCGCATGAAAGAGGCGTTGGTCTTACTCGGCCGTCAAGACCGCGCTGTGGTGCGGCCGCCCCTGGTTAAGCTGACGGCCACCGAAGTCGCCCGCATTGCCGAAGCGATGGACGCCGCGGGACTCACCGCGGAAGACCCGGCTCGAGCGGCAGCCGAGTAGGGCAAGCACCGGTCCACCGGCTCGCGCTGGCGATAATGCCCGACCCGGAATAGCTGTTTCGCGATTTCCACCCTTTCCCCAAAGCAGCAGAAAACGGCGCGCGTTAACCTTTTGTTAACCATATTACCGCTTGATGAACGCTGCCTCGGCGGTCGCTCCTGGTTTTTACGACACAGAATTAGGTCGGCGCGAAGTGAGACCGTCGGCGATGGCCATTGGATGCGATGGTCGGATATGAGGTGCGCCCGCCCAAAACCAAGCGCCGATTTCGGCGTCTGGGGAAAGATTGAAGATGCAACATCTTGCACCGGTTTGGCGTCAGGCCGCCCGATATGTCGCGATGGTTTCGCTTGCTGTTCCAACGCTGGTCGCGGGTTCGCAGGTTGCACAGGGTTCCGGGTTTGCGCTACGCGAACAAAGCGCGACGGCCATGGGCAACGCCTTCGCTGGCGCGACCGCCGCCGCTGAAGATGTCAGCTACATGTTTTTCAACCCGGCCGGGCTAACCCGCCATTCCGGCAACCAGGCGAGTTTGAGTGTGACCTATATCGCGCCGCGTTCGGAATTAGAGGGCGCCTCGGCCTCGACGGTTCTCGGCGGCAGCCTGTCGGGGAGCACAACCCGCGACGATATCGGCGTCAACGGCGTGTTGCCGGCGAATTATGGCTTCTTCGATCTTCACCCGGATTTTAAAGCCGCCATCGCCCTCAATGTGCCGTTTGGCCTGGAGACCGATTATGAGGACGACTGGGTTGGCCGCTATCACGCGCTGAATTCAAAGCTGCTGACGGTTGATGTCAATCCAACCGTCGCCTACCGGGTCAACGATTGGCTGTCGCTGGGCGCCGGCGTTCAGGTCAATTATATCGATGTGAGCCTGACGAACGCGGTCGACTTTGGCACCATCGCCTTCGCGCAAACCGTCGGCGCGGTCGGCGTTCCCGGTCAGCAAGATGGCGAGGCTAAAGTCGAAGGCGACGATGTCGGCTTTGGTTACACCTTCGGCGCGCTGGTCGAGCCCTTGCCCGGCACTCGTTTCGGTGTCGGCTATCGCTCGAAAATTGAGCATGAAGTCGAGGGCGAGGCCAAATTCCTGCTCGATGGTTCGGGCACCGCGGCGATATTGCAGGGCTTGGCGACCCCGTCGCCGTTCGTCGATACTGGCGCCGCCGTCACCGCAACCCTGCCGGAGACCGCATCGTTTGGTGTGTATCACGAGCTCGACGACCAATGGGCGGTGATGGGCGAGGCGGCGTGGACCCGCTGGAGCCAGTTCTACGAACTGCGCATCCGCTTCGACAATCCAGGCCAGCCCGATAACTTCACCGAGACGAGTTACAACAACACCTGGTTCTTTGCTGTTGGCGCGACCTATCGCTGGACCGACAATTGGACCTTCCGGGTCGGCGCGGCCTATGACGAATCGCCGATCCCCGATGAAACCCGCACCCCGCGGATTCCCGATGAAGACCGTTACTGGACCTCACTGGGGGCGGCCTATACGCCGTTTCCCGAACTGACGGTCAATTTGTCCTACACCCATATTTTCGTCGACGACCCGACGATCAATCTGTCGACCGGCGGCACCGGCAATACCTTCCGGGGCAATCTTGCCGCCGAGTATAACGGCTCGGTCGATCTGTTCGGGTTGCAGGCGACCTACCGGTTTTAGGCGGGTACTGTTCGGCGCCATTGCCAAGAACGGATCGTGGGCGATACCCTGGGGGCGGTTGCAGATAACGCCATAAACCGAGGGGAACCCATGACGACCGCCGCAGCAAAAGCAAGATCCTACACGCCCATGGCCGACGACCGCACCGCCGCGCCCCATGTGGTGGTGCACGAAGACGAGCGTTCGCGCATGATCCATTATGTGATCAAGCCCGGTGAGCAGACCGGCTGGCACACCCACGAGTTCGATTACACCGTGATCCGGGTCTCCAAGGGCACGCTGACCTCGAACTTCGCCGACGGCACGTCGAAGAATTTCGACTACGAGCCGGGCACCACCTCGTCTTATAAGGCGCCGGTTGAGCATAACGCGGTCAACACCGGCGACACCGATATCATCGGCTACGAGATCGAATTTAAGAGCTGACGGTTCAGGCTATCGGCGCAAATACAGTTTGCCGTCGCCCTGGAACGTGCACGCGCTAAGACGGTTGAGCACCGACATGCCGAGAAGCGAGGTGCTCATGTCGGCGCCGTTAATCGAGATATCCATGTCGGCGAAATCGAATGCGCCGATGGACAGGCTGTCGAGCCGGTAGGGTGCGCCATATCCGATGCCGTTGGCGGTCTGAAATCTTTGCGTAAACCGCAGCCGCTCCAAATCGATGCCAATGCGCGACGCGTCTTGCGGGCTTAACGTGACCCCGCTGGCGCCGGTATCGACTAAGAATCGGATCCGCTCGCCGTTGGCCCGTCCGTTGATGTAGAAATGGCCGTCCGCGTTCGCGTTAATGACAAGTTCGTCGTCGCTGAGGGCGATCGCGTTGCTCGGCACCAACTCGCCACTGACCCGGTAGTAGAGCTGTTCCAATTCGGTTCTGAAGGAATAGCCGACCAGGACGATCGCCGCCAAGCCCGTCCAGATCGAGATATTGCGCACCACTTCGCCGAGCTTAATCTGGCGGGCGAATACCAAGCCGCTCGACACCAGGGCTAGCAGGGCGACAAGCCTGACAATCTCAAGGTTGGAATCGCGATCCGACGATAATTGCCCGGGTAACAGATCGTTCAGAAACCAAATCCCGATGCCGACCGCCAGAAGAAGCCCGACCCATAGAGCCAGCCCCGTTGGAAAGCCCGAGGGCGGTTCCTCGTCGTCATCGCTCCAGGGTCCGTTGTCGTCGGACATGCGGCCAGCTCCCCACATCGAGGCAAGATACCGCGCCTAGCTGCGCGGATGCGGTGCACTTTAATATGGTGGTTGGGTAGCCGATTGACAACTTTGGCGGTACGCCGAGAGCAGGGCGAGTTAGCTCTGTTTGCTCATATCCGATCAGCAGATATACCAACGCCATCTCGGATAGATACCCGAGATGGCGTTGTAAGGGACCCGTTGAGGGCCGGTTATGGTGGTGTAAGCTCCGCGCTAGGCGGCCTTGACCTTATCGAGGAAGGTCGAGACGGCGGTCTCGAGATCGCCCGACTGTTGGGTCAGTTGCTCGGCCGCCGATTGCACCTGCTGCGCCGCCGATCCGGTTTCCTGGGTGCCGCGGGACACTTCGGTGATATTCGACGAAACATCTTGGGTGCCAGTGGCCGCCTGTTGAACATTCATGGCGATCTCTTGGGTCGCCGCGTCCTGCTCTTCGACCGCCGAGGCGACCGTCGTCGCCACTTCGCGGATCTCGGTAATGGTCTCACCGATCCCCTTGATGGCCGTGACCGCTTCGTCGGTCGAGGTCTGAATGGCGGAGATCTGGCCGGCGATATCTTCGGTCGCCGTCGCGGTTTGGCTGGCGAGTGACTTAACCTCAGACGCCACCACCGCGAAGCCCTTGCCGGCCTCACCGGCGCGCGCGGCCTCGATCGTCGCGTTGAGCGCCAGCAGGTTGGTTTGATCGGCGATATCGTTGATCAAGCTGACCACCTCACCGATTTTCTGCGCCGCCTCGGCAAGCCCTTCAACTTTTTGATTGGCCGCTTCGGCTTGCGTCACGGCGCCCGTCGCGATCTCCGCGCTATGGATCACGCGGCGGGAGATTTCCTGCACGGACGCGGTCATCTCCTCGGTGGCCGAGGCGACGGTTTGCACATTCACCGAGGCTTCTTCCGCTGCCGAGGCAACGGCCGTGGCGCGGCTGCTGGCCTCGTCGGCGGCTGACGTCATCGACGTTGCCGAGGATTTCATCTGCGATGCGCCGTTCGAAACGCCTTCGACGATGGTGCCGACACTGGTTTCGAATTCGCTGGCGAACTGTTGCATGGCCGCCTTTTTCTCTTCCTCGGCTTGCACCGCTGCTTGTTTCTGCTTTTCTTCCGCCTGCTTCTGCTCTGCCTCGAGGCGCGCATTGTCTGCCAGTTTTTGCCGGAAGAATTCGACGGCCTTCGCCATGGCGCCGATCTCGTCACCACGATTTTGGCCGATAACGTCGATATCCACGTCGCCGTTGGCGATGGTGTTCATGGTTGTCGATAGACGGACAATGGGCCGCGCGATGGAGCGGCTGACGAGATAACCGATCAGGCCAACAAGCGTGATGGTAATCGCGCCCCACATCATGACGCCATTACGCAAACTCGCGACGGGTCCTAGGATCTCGGTGGTGGATTGTTGCGCGACGATGGCCCAACGTGTGCCGTGGAATTCAAGCGGGGAATAGGCCGTTATCGCGGCGCCGCCGGCGGCATCAACTGACTCCGCGACACCGGATTCGCCGGCGATCGCCCGATGAACCGGGTCAATGTCGACGGTTCTCGCGAGGATGGTGGATTCTTCCGAGAAGCGCGAATCGCTGCGCATGAGATTGTCGGCGCCAACGATAAAGACCTCGCCGGTTTCGCCGAGACCGGCATTCACCTGCATGACATTATTGATGCCGTCGATCGGCATCTGGAATACCAACACGCCGATCTTAGTGCCCGTCTCGTCGATGAGCGGGGTGCTGATGAAGCTGGCTGGCGCACCGGCGCTTGGCGCATAGGGTTTAAAATCGAAGAACGTCAGATCGCCCGATGCCTTGGCGTCGCGGCCGGCGCGGAAGGCGTTGCCCAGATCGGTCGTCCGGTACTCGCCATTGTCGAGGTTGGTGGCGTAGTCGAGTTCCTTGAACACCGTGTAGACTAGGTCGCCGTCGAGATCGAACAGGAAGATATCGTAATAGCCTCGTTCGCGCAGAAACTGGCGAAACCAGGGATGGAAACGGCCATGTATGGCGCTGTATAGCGAGCCGTCCTCGGCGAAATCGAGGTTTTCCTTCTGCCCGGTCGGATGGGGATTGTCCGTAATATAATGATCTTGCAGAAATTCGGTTCGGTTCCCGTCGATGGCCTTCCAGCCAGATGTGAAGGCCTTTACCGCTTCATGGGTAAACGGGCTCCCCGCGACAAAGCGCATATCTTGTTCGATCGTTGCCAGATAGTCGGCGATCGCGCCCTTACGGGTTTCCTCGAGCGCTTGGAGTTTCGACGCGGCAAGCGAACTGACGATATTGGAACCGGACAAGAAGCTGGTGACACCGATGGCCAATACGGCGATCAAGGCGCACCCGATAAACATGGCCGGCAGTTTTTGCGCCAGGCGCATATTTAAGAAGGATAGCGATTTCATTGGAACCCCGATTGTTTCGTATTTAAAGACGTATCGGGGAACCTAACGAGACAACCCAGATAACAAACGACATACGAAGATATGCCTATCTGCTGAAATTGGCGGGGCTTTGTGAAGGAATTCCTAATATTTTCGAGAAACTTAAAACAAATCTAAAAGATAATTTTCGCGGTAATTTACACGTCGCCAATATCCCAAAACAGGCCGGTCATAACCTGCAGGCCCTCGCGCGACACTGGCCAACATGTGCTCGTTCGGCGCGTGCTGAGCACAACCGGCGTCGGAGTGCGGCACCCAGACCGTCGACAGGCCGAGCAGTTCGGCGAAGATGTCGTTGGGGATGCTGCCGCCGATTACGACGGGTTTACCCGCGAGTCCTAACGTGAAATCGTTGCATGTCTGAAGTTGGCGCAACAACGGTCGTAATTGACGGTCCCCACTGACGACCGGGATTAGCTATGAGGAGGCCATTTGTGCGCCCAATCGATCTCTGCCCTTACCTATCCCTTTCTAGGCTACGCACGCGCCTCAGTCGTAGCGGCAGGGCGAAATCCAATTTAACCCTCAAAACTACTTTCCTTTCGGTTACATGCCTACTTTTGGGCGGCGGTCCAGGCTACGCGGATAGCACGTCATCACACCTCGCAGCATACTACGACCGAAAAATGCTGCTGTGCGATCGGACAGCCTATCAATGGAGTGGAGACGATGACCCAAGGCGCGTTGCAGAGCAGGTTATTCAAGTCGGCGTCGGTAGGGATGCAAGCTATGTCCTGACGAAAGCTGGTGTGCTTTTAACCTGGGGCGATAATCTAGATGAGACGCAGGAAGTTCTCGATCAAGTCATTTGGTTTGCGGCCGGCCGATCCGGCGTGTTTGCAGCACGCGCGGATGGAACCTTCATGTATGTGGCGCGCCCAAAAAGTTCGTTCGGAGAGGGCGACTTGCTGCAACCCGAAAAGGTTGGCGTCTCAATCGTAACCGCGAGTATCGGCGACAGCGCCGATTACTTCGTCACGAACGATGGCACTCTCTTCGTTAAGGGGCTTGCGCACCGAGGACAATATGGTGACGGAAAGCTAAAACCATCCGACGCCTTCGTTCCCGTTGCGAGCGCGGTGGTCGCCATCAAGGCCCATACCGGCCATGGGATATTGCTGAGGCAGGATGGCACCGTCATGGGAACCGGCGGCAACATATACGGCCCGCTTGGGCGCCACGGCCTCGGCGACAAAGCAGTTTCTTGGGGGCCGATATTCCACGAGGCTGACGCTATAGCGACGGGTTCTAGCCACAGTTTGGCAATACGAGATGGCACATTGTGGCATTGGGGGCGCGATATCGGTCTCGATCCCGTGCAGGTCCTGGAAGATGTCGTAGCAGCTGCGGCGGATCAAAGTAGCAGCCTGGCTCTATTGAAAGATGGCTCGCTGTGGCAATGGGAACGCGGTCAGCAACCAAAGAAACACTTTCAATGTCGGTAGTCGATCAACTCTAGCTATAGTAACGCGGTCCGTTTTACGGCGGCTCTACCCCCCAGTTCGTGCCGTGAAATCGTCGGATCTCTGAAGTTGGGGTGAATTCCAATCTTGAGCGTACATTCCGCTGAGGGCGGGGTATAGCCAACAGCAGTCACAGACAGCAGCTGTTTCACGGACCACCGGAAATTGTGCACATTAGCCGCAATGCTTATTTGGGTGTGTTCTGCTATGGCTTTAAACCACGTCCTAAAAGGATTGTGCCGTCTTCTCCCACAATCCAACCAAGGGTGCCATCGGGCTGGAGGTATACTCTATTAAGCTCCTTGAACGATCCGCTGGGTTTCCGCTCCCAATTTTTACCTCCATCTTCTGTGCTTAAAATAATACCCCGCTCGCCAACCGCCCAACCGATCTGGCCGTTCACTTCGAAACGTACTCCGTTGATATCTAAATCGGTTCCACTGGGCCGCGATTCCCACGATTGACCGCCATCCGACGAATAAAAGATCAGGCCCCGATTTCCCACCGCCCAGCCTGTTTCGCCATCTGGCAGGAAATAAACGTCGCGAAAATGTCCAAAAACTTCGCCTATTTCGCGCGTCCAAGTTGCTCCTCCATTATCCGAACGGAGCACTTTTGCTGCAGCGCCTGTAATCCACCCAAGTTCGCCCGCGTCATGGAATTGGACGCTGGTGAAGAGGTCAGGCCAGCCAGACTGTCGAATTTCCCAAGTTCTACCCCCATTTTCCGTTTTTAGAAGGGTTGAGAGGTCGCCGACGGCCCATCCGACTTCACCAGACGGGAGGAAGTGAACGTCAAACAGAGTTAGTTTCGTACCACTCAACTGCGGTGCCCAAGTCTGTCCGCCATCAATCGTTTGTAAGATCGTTCCCTGATCGCCCACGGCCCAACCCAGCATACCTCTCGAGTGGAAGTGCACACCGCGCAAATTTCCGGAGATTCCGCTGTGCTGTTGCTGCCAAATCTTTCCGCCATCGCGCGTGCTCAAAATCGTACCGCGATCGCCAACAATCCAGCCGATATTTCCACCTATGTGGAATTCGACATCATTGAGGTCAGCGAAGGTTCCGCGAGTTTGTCGGTGCCAAGATGCGCCCCCATCATCGGACCGCAACACCTCGCCTTCGCCGACCGCCCAGCCAGTTTTCCCGTCAGGGTGTAGATGGACGCCGAACAAGTAATTCGCTGTATTGCTGTTTTGCGACGCCCAATTCTCACCGCCATCTGTTGTTTTCAGGATATTGCCGCGGTTTCCGACAGCCCAACCAGTTTTGCCATCAGACAGGAAATAGACAGATTGTAGTGGAACCTTCTCGTCAAGTCGTCGTGACTGCCAGGTTCTACCTCCGTCCGTACTTTGTATGATTCCGTCTAGGCCGACTGCCCAGCCAGTGCTGCCATTCGCGATAAAAAATACATCGCGCAGCCGGTTCTTTCCGTCAGGCAATCCGTCGGACAAGTCGGCCCAAGTTAGGCCACCGTCGTCCGTTTGAAGTACGGCTCCTTTGTCTCCGACTGCCCAACTCAGTTTTCCTCGTGGATCAATGTGTACTCCAAATAGAAATTTTACAGTGCCGCTGGTTTGTAATTTCCACGAACTGCCGCTGTCCGCCCATCGTAGGATCGTGCCCTTGCTACCAACAGCCAAGCCCACCAGCCCGTCGGGTGAAAATAGGATATCTGTTAAATAGGCGGCTGTTTCGGTTTCCTGCCGTTTCCAAGATTTACCGCCGTCGTTTGTAGTAACAATAGTACCTCGAGTTCCCGCAGCCCAACCAGCATGCCCGTCCGGTAAGAAGTGAACACTCGATAGGTTCGATAGCGTGCAACTGTCCTGACGCAGCCAATTCGTACCGCCATCGGTGGTATGAATAATTGTACCGTTTTCTCCCACGGCCCAACCACGTTGACCGTCTGCATCGAAATGGACGTCACTAATTTGTCCTGACAGGTAGGGAAGGTCTGGCGGAAACCAATTTTCTGATGCTTTATCCGCGCCCGTTTCGATATGCGTGGAGACCCTTACATTTCCTGGCGTTATGGTCACACTTTTTGAGATCGCTGAACCGCTATCCAACTCGGTATCAGAATAGGAAGCTAGCTCCGGTCCGCAATCGCCGACATTCGACGTTTGGTCCTGGTGTTCAGCCGCAACGGCGATACGAGATATATCAATGGAAAAAAATTGAAGTAGGACGATACCGATCAGTGCCGTCTTCCAATTGCGCGTTCGATAGTGATGAGGAGAATCATTATTCACAGGTTGAACAAAGTATAGATCGCATAACTTTAGCGTTTGCCTGACAGTGCTCATGCACTTTTCGACCTGCAGTAGTATTTGAATTATCCAGCATCTTGTCAGAATAATGCTGAGGGAACAAAACATCTTGCGGCTTGAATTCGAATTCTTCCGAACGCGCCTTCTAGCTGGCGTCCGGACCTGGACTTACGTCGCCGATATCCCAGAACAGTCCGGTCATAACCTGCAGGCCCTCGCGCGCGACGCTGGCCAACATGTGTTCGTTGGGCGCGTGCTGAGCACAACCGGCGTAGGAGTGCGGCACCCAGACCGTCGACAGGCCGAGCAGTTCGGCGAAGATGTCGTTGGGGATGCTGCCGCCGATATTGGGCACCAGGGCGGCCGGTTTGCCCAAGGTCTGGCTAAGCGATTTTAGCGCCAATTGCGCCCAGGGATCGCCCGGGTCGAGCCGGGTGGCGCGCATGCCGGCCATGCGGGTGGCGGCGATTTCGACGTCGCCGAAGCCATGTGCGTCGAGATGCCGGCGCAGCGCCGGCAGTAAGTCGTCCGGGTCGGTGCCGACCACATAACGCAACTGACAGGCCGCGCGGGCCGACGGTTGGATGGCATTCTGCGGCCGCTCTGGGTCGCCCTGCTCGAGCGCCAGCACGGCGAAGCTATTCCAACCGAACACCCGCTCTTCCGGGCTCAAGTCCGCTTCGCCCCAATCGGCGTCGATCGCCGGCGCGTTGGGGCCGCCGGAGACCGTTAAATCGGCGAGCAGGGTGCGTAAATCGTCGGTCAATGTTGTCGGCCGCCATTCAGGCACGGCGATCTGCCCGCGCCCGTCGGTCAGGCTGGCCAAGGCGTGAGCCAGAATGATGCCGGGATCCTTGATCAACCCGCCCCAATTGCCCGAATGGTGGGCGCCGTCGCGCAGATTGACCGCCATTTCGAAATTGACCAGGCCGCGCGAGCCGAGCACCACGGTTGCCCGTTCGGGGTCGAGACGGGGGCCGTCCGAGGCGATCAACACGTCGGCGGCGAGGCGCTTACGCTCCTGGTCGCAAAAGGCGCGCAGGCCGCGCGACCCCATTTCTTCATCGCTTTCGAGCAAAATCTTGCAGTTGAAGCCAAGATCGCCGCGCTCAGTTAGCACGGTTCTGAGGGCGCTGATATTGACCCAGTGCTGGCCCTTATTATCGGCCGTGCCGCGGCCATAAAGCCGGTCGCCGTCCGTCGTTAAAACCCACGGCGATAGATCATCGCGCCAGCGGTCGTCCTGGCCGACCACCACATCGCCATGCCCATAGATCAATATCGTTGGCAGTGCGTCGCCCTCGTGGCGTTCCGCGAAGAGCAGGGGCCCGGCGGCGGGTTCGGGATTGTCGAGAATTTCGAACTTAAAGCCCATCTCTTTCAGTTCGGGACCGATGAGCTGGGCAAAATAGTTCTGCAACGCCGGATGGGCGTTGTCGATCTGGCTTTGGGTCGCGGCCGCGACCAGCCGGGTCAGCCCGGCGGCAAAACCGCCTTGGTCGAAAAACCGTCCGGCTTGGGCAACCGCCTCTTCTCTTGTTCCTGTCATGGCTTCATCATAGCCCGGTCATTGCTATAGTGCGCGCCCGTATTGTTAAAAACCTGGGTTTGGGAACCAAAGTATGAAGATCGCGGTGATCGGCGGCGGACCGGCGGGGCTCTATTTCGCCTATCTGATGAAACGGGATAATCCGGGCCACGAGATCCGCGTGATCGAGCAGAATCCGCGCGACGCCACCTTCGGCTTCGGCGTGGTGTTTTCCGACCGCGCGCTGGAGTTTTTGCGCGCCGACGATGAGGCCACTTATCAATACCTCACGCCCCATATGCAATCCTGGGCCGATCTGAAGATCGTCCACAAGGACGAGCATATGGCGATCGACGGTAACGGCTTCGCGGCGATTGGCCGTCTGGAATTCCTGAACTTGCTGCAAGACCGCTGCGAGAGCGTCGGGGTCGAACTCGAATTCGAAACGGTCGTTGAGTCCGCCGAAGCGCTCGGCGACGCCGACTTGATCGTCGCCGCCGACGGGGTGAACTCGCCGGTCCGGCGCGCCCATGCGCAGGCGTTCCAGGCCTCCGAAACCCGGCTGGACAATCCCTTCGTGTGGTTCGGCACGACGCAACTTTTTGACACGCTGAGCCTGACCTTTCGCGAAAATGGCGACGGCGTTTTCTGCGCCCACCACTACCGCTACAGCGAGACCATGAGCACCTTCATCGTCGAGACCGACGCGGACACGTTTGAAAACGCCGGATTCGCCAATATGAGTGACGCGGAGAGCCGGGCCTATTGCGAGGCGGTGTTTGCCGCCGACCTCGCGGGCCATCCGCTGATCTCGAACAAGTCGGAATGGCGTTGGTTCCCGCAAATCTGGAACGAGCGCTGGAGCGCCGGCAATATCGTATTGCTCGGCGACGCCTTGCACACGGCGCATTTTTCCATCGGTTCGGGCACCCGGCTGGCCATGGAAGACGCTATCGCGCTGTTCCAGGCGATGTCGGATAATGACGGCGATCTGGTGGGCGCCTTGGCGCGCTACGAAGAGATTCGCCGCCCGCGCTTGGAAAAGCTGGTCGACGCCGCGGTGGCCAGCGCCCACTGGTACGAGCAGATGGCCGCGCTAATGCGCACGCTAGAACCTTACGAATTTGCCCGCAGCTACATGACCCGGACCGGCCGGGTGAGCGACGAGCGGTTGCAAAAAATCGCGCCGAAGTTCATGGAGCGCTACGCCCAACATCGCACGAGTTAGCCGTGATAAAATTGACTGAAGCCATAAACCGACCTCATCCTGAGGAGCCCTTTCACCTCGCCCTTCGAGACGGGCCTAGCGGCCCTCCTCAGGATGAGGTGAAAGGGCGTCTCGAAGGATCGGCGTCTTTCGATTTACTTGAAATTAGAGTGACTCCTGGTTTGGATAATTGACGATGGAACAGAACGACATTACCGACCGGGTCCCACGGGACTTGGCCATCAGCCGCGATATCGGCTTCGAGGTGGCGGAGCGCTACAACGCCAGCGAAATCCTGTTCGATAATCTCAATGCCGGCCGCGCCGACAAGGTCGCGATCTACGCCGCCACCGGCAACGCCACATATGGCGAGCTTTGCGCAACGGCCTGCCAGGTCGGTAACGCGCTGGCCGGGCAGGGGTTGGCGTCCTTTTCGCGCATCCTCATGCTGCTCGACGACACCGCGGTCTATCCGGCGGCGATCTTCGGCGCCATGCGGGCGGGCTTCGTGCCGGTGCTGATCAACACCCTCTCACCACCCGACCTGATCCAATATTATCTCGAAGATAGTGGCGCGACGGTGGCGATCGTCGAAAGTGGCCTCGCCGCGCTGCTGACCCCAGAAACCGTCACCGGCACCGAACTGAAAACCGTCATCGTCGCCAACGGCGATGGGGCGCCCTCGGCCGAGGTCGAATCGGTGACCTGGGACGACTGGCTGGCCGGCCATCGAACCGATATGGATCAAGCCGATACATACCGCGACGATATGGCGTTTTGGATGTACAGCTCGGGCAGCACCGGGCGGCCCAAGGGGATCGTCCATCTGCACCATGACATGGCCTATACCCACGCCTCCTACGCCCAGGAAATCCTTGAATTGCGCGCCGACGATATCTGCTTTTCGCCGCCGAAAATCTTTTTCGCCTACGGTTTCGGCAATTCGATCACCTTTCCCTTCGCCGTCGGCGCCAGCGCGGTGCTCAATGCCGGCCGGCCCGAACCGGCCAGCGTGTTCGCCGCCATCGAGCGATATAAGCCGACAATATTGTTCGGTTTACCAACGCTATATAATGCTTTGCTCAATGATGAGAGTAATAGCGCCGCTGGTCTAAAAAGCGTCCGCCTGTGCCTCTCCGCCGCCGAGACCTTGTCCAACGAGCTGTTCAAGGCGTGGCAAAACCGCTTCGACCTCGACATCATCGAAGGGTTGGGCTCGACCGAAGTTCTGCACATCTATCTGTCCAACGCGCCCGACGCCTTCAAGGTCGGCGCGGCCGGCCGGCCGGTGCAAGGTTATGAGGTCGAACTTCGCAACGACCAAGGCGAACCGATAAAGCCCGACGAGCCCGGGGTGCTCTGGGTGCGCGGCGATTCCAACGCGCCGTGCTACTGGAACAAGCCCGACAAAACCGCCGAGACCATGCGTGACGGCTGGATCTATACCGGCGACCGGTTCGAAACCGACGAAGATGGTTTCTACTATTTCCGCGGCCGCGCCGACGATCTCATCAAGGTCAGCGGCCAATGGGTCTATCCGTTGGAGATCGAGCTTTGTCTCGCCGACCACCCGGCGGTGAAGGAATGCGCGGTGTTGGGGGTCGAGCTTGCCGACAAGCGCATGTCGACCACGGCGTTCGTGGTGGTCGTCGATGACCACCATGCTGGCGGGGGGCTGACCGAAGAGCTGAAGGCCTACGCCAAGACCAATCTATTGCCCCACAAATATGCGCGCACGGTAGTCTATCTCGCCGCCTTGCCGAAAACCGGATCGGGCAAGATCGACCGGCAGGCATTGCGGGACTTGTGAGGCCCGCTCAGGCCGGCTTGTCGCCGGCGATCACGACCCGGTGCATGAGCCGGTGTTCGGTGTAGTCAAACAGGGCGTAATGCAGGCTCAGCCGGTTGTCCCATACCGCCAGATCGCCGGCGCGCCATTTGTGGCGGTACTGAAATTCCGGTGTGCGCAGATGATCGAAAAGATAGCGCAGCAGGTAATCGCTTTCGCGCCGGTCCATGCCCTTGATTAGGCTGGTCATGGATTCATTGACGAACAGCCCGCGCTTGCCGGTGACCGGATGCGTGCGCACCACCGGGTGCAGCGCCGGCCGGTAGCTCGCCTTGAGGTCTTGGAGATGGCTTTGGTAGTCCTTGTCCCACAGCTCCGGGCGGACATGCTCGTCATAGGCCTGAAAGCGGTCGTTGAAGGCCCAGAGTCCCTCGATGTGCGCCTGCATGCGTTCCGAGAGCGCCTCATAGGCGGCGACGGAATTGACCCAAATCGTATCGCCGCCCTCGGGCGGAATATCGCGGGCGTAAAGCGAAGTACCCATCGAGGGGATCGCCATACCGGCGAAATCGGTATGCCACAGCTCGGCCGTCACATGGGGCGGGTTGTCGGCATCGTATTCCAGCACGTCGATTTCCGGGTTCGCCTCGTCCTTTTCGAAACCCGACACGGCGGAGGACTGCAGGTCGCCGAAACGCCGGGTAAACGCGACCTGCTGGGCTTCGGTTATCGCCTGATCGCGAAACACGATCACCGTGCGGTCGAGCAGGGCGGTGTGAATTTCGTCGAATTGCTGGTTGGTCAGCTCGCCCGACAGATCGACATCGTCGATGATTGCGCCGCAGGCCGGCGACATGTTGGATACGGATATGGCGGCAAAGGACATGGCGTTCCCATAAGTAATCTGCGGCGTGGATATCGACCGAATTCAGGGCGATTTTAGCGAGCCACATGGCGCGAATGCAAATTTTGGGATGATCCTCCGGCAACTCGGTCCCGACGCAACCAACTTTGTACTTTGGGGACGGGGGAGACAGGGGGTAAATTGCAATCGGACTGTGTGCATAACAAAATAAGGAGAGCTGCCGTGGCGCTCTTACCCATCATATCCGACGCGGAGGCGGGGCCCGAGGCCAAGTCCCTGTTCGACCATTCGACGAGGATGTTCGGCCGGGTCGCCAACGCCATGCGCGTCGCCGCCCACTCGCCGAAACTGGCGCAATCGATTTATGGCTTCATGGTTGCCGCGCTGCGCGAGGAAATTACCGGCATCCTCGATGTGCGCACCAAGGCGTTGGTGATCCTCAAGACGTCGATGCTGAACGGCTGCAAATACTGAATCAGTCACAATGTAACGCTCGGTCGGGGGTTAGGTTTTGATGATGAATTGGTGGCGGCGATCGAAGGCGATTTCCAGGCGTCGGACTTTTTTACGCCGGCGGAGAAGGCGGCGATCAAATGGGCCGAGGTGCTGACCGAAAAGACCTATCGCGGTGAGAACCCGCAGGCCATGCCGGAGTTGAAGAAGCATTACAGCGACGCTCAAATCGTCGAAATCACCATGGTGTCGTGCACCTTCAATTTCTGGAACCGGTTCACGGACTCGCTACAGATCGAAATTGAGGACCAGACAGTGATGAAGAAGTTCACCAAGTCGAAGTCGATCGATCCGAGCGATTATGTGGCCTTCATGTGCGATTGCTGGTGGACCAGACCGGGCGCCGCCGACGCGGCGAAGGCGGCGGAGTAGGCGTGCGCCAGAGGCGATTCCGCAAGTGAACGCCAACGAGGAACAGTCGCTTTGGGTGCGCTGGTACCGTTAAGGAGTATTTATGAGCGCCACACCGCCAGGCGATAATTCCCCCAGCGGCCCTCCAACCGGCGCCGGCGGCACGGCGCCGGACCGCCGGTCTTATGCCGCGCTACGCTACCCAGCGGCGCGCATCTATTTGCTGTTCGCGGCGATGGCGATGATGGCCGACCATGTCGAGCACGCCATCAGCTACTGGATCATTTTCGCTAAATTCAACTCGCCCGCACTTTCCGGATTCGCGGTGATCTCCCATTGGCTGCCATTCCTGTTGGGCTCGATCTGGGCGGGGGCGCTGGCCGACCGGTTCGACCCGCGCCGCATCATCCAAATCGGCATGGCGCTGTTCATGGCGGTGTCGATCGGCTGGGGCATCCTGTTCGCGACCGACAGCTTGCAGCAATGGCACGCTGTGATCTTGCTGATCGTGCATGGTTGCGCCGGGGCTTTATGGGCGCCGGCGGGCCAGGTGCTGATCCACAAAATTGTCGGCACCCCGCAATTGCAGAGCGGCATCCGCCTGATGGCGACATCGATCACCCTGGGCATGTTGCTGGGACCGGCGGTCGGCGGCGCGCTGATGCTAAATCTCGGTCCGGCGGTTGGCATCATCATCAACGCGGCGATCTATTTGCCGCTGCTGCTCTGGCTGATCCGCTACCCGGCGCCGACCGGCGTCGCCGACACGCGACCGGCCGGCAGCCGCATCACATCGTACCGCGATATGATTGGCGCAATGCGGGAGATATCGGGCGTGCCGGTGGTGCTGGCCATGACCCTGCTTGCCGGCATTTCCGCCGCGTTTATCGGCAATGGCTATCACCCAAACTTGCCGGAATTCGCCCGCGATTTCGGCTACGGCGTCGATGGATTTCGCTACACATTGTTGCTGACTGCCTATGCGGCGGGTGCAGTGACGGCGGGGCTCACGCTGGAGGCGCGTAACTTGCTGCCCACCCGGCCGCGCACGGCTTTTGTGCTCGCCATCTTTTGGTGCATGGCGATTGGCGGATTTGCGATTTCAGGCAGCTATAACCTGGCCATCGTTTTGCTGGTCTGCGCCGGCTTTTTCGAGCTGTCCTTCGTCTCCATGGCGCGCACGCTGGCTCAACTTCACGCGCCGGCGCATATGCGCGGTCGCGCTATCGGCCTGTTCAATGTGGGGGCGTTGGGGTTCCGAACCTTCAGCGGCGTGACCATCGGCTTTGGCGGCGGCATCATCGGCATTCACTGGTCGCTCGGGCTCAGCGCCGCCGCATTGCTGGTCGTATTGTTGGCGCTGTTTGTCTGGCTGTACCGAGCCGCCCGCCCGGCGACCGTCGCCTGACAGCTCTAGGCGGCGTCGGCGCGGTTGGGCAGCTTCCACTCGGGCCGCACGAAATGGCAGGTATAGCCGTGCGGAATGCGCTCGAGATAATCCTGATGCTCCGGTTCGGCTTCCCAGAAGTCACCCGCAGGCGCCACTTCGGTGACGACCTTGGCGGGCCACAGACCCGAGGCGTCGACGTCGGCGATGGTGTTGACCGCCTCCTGCTTCTGGGCGTCGCTGGTGTAGTAGATGCCTGAGCGATAGCTGGGGCCCATGTCGTTGCCCTGGCGATTTGGCGTCGAGGGATCATGGATTTGGAAGAAGAATTCCAGCAAGTTGCGGAAACTGGTCTGGGTCGGATCGAAGACGATCTCGATACCCTCCGCATGGCTGCCATGGTTGCGGTAGGTGGCGTTGGGAACATCGCCGCCGGTGTAGCCGACGCGGGTGGAGATCACACCGGGCAGTTTGCGGATCAGATCCTGCATGCCCCAAAAGCAGCCGCCGGCCAGCACTGCGCGTTCTGCTGTCATCGGATTTCCTCCACTTGGTCGATATAGGCCCCGTAGCCTTCGCGCTCCATATCGTCGCGATGAATGAACTTTAACGAGGCTGAGTTGATGCAGTAGCGCAGGCCGCCACGGTCCTCCGGGCCGTCGGGAAAGACATGGCCGAGATGGCTGTCGCCGTGGATCGAGCGCACCTCGGTGCGGATCATGCCGTGGGTACTGTCGCTCAATTCGTTGACATGGGCGGGCTCGATCGGCTTGGTGAAGCTCGGCCAGCCGCAGCCGGAATCGAATTTATCGGATGATGCGAACAGCGGCTCGCCTG
Source organism: Alphaproteobacteria bacterium (assembly GCA_011087645.1). Lineage (GTDB taxonomy): Bacteria > Pseudomonadota > Alphaproteobacteria > UBA6615 > UBA6615 > JABDJY01. The sequence continues at coordinate 236,705 of JAALLF010000004.1, read as the reverse complement.
AGACGATATCGACATAGATGCCGGGTGCGTGGTTATCGAGATATTCGCCGGTTCCCGGACGTTCGGTACCGCTTTGCTGGGTCACGCGAAACTGTTCGGGCGTCAGCCGGGAAACGGCTTCCTCGCTCTTTTGGTAATTGGCCATGATTTTCCTCTGGCAGTGAACCGGTGCCCGCTAGATATGGGTATTCAGGCGTCGTCTGTCCAATATCCGGTTCGGAGCTTCTATTCTTCGAACGCGGCGTAGGGGTTTTTCGCGCGCTCGACCTTTGTCTCGGACGGGCCGACCGGCGGGGTTGGCGTGTAGTGTGCCGGCGCCGGCCCGCCGGCGGCGACCCGCGCGCGGGCTTGGTCGGGAGTTTCCAAGACGGCGGCTGAAGCCAGCGCGGCCTTGCGGTCGACCGGCACTGGGCCCGGCGCGTCGGGCGGTGGCATCATGTCGGCGTGGTAGTAGGCGACGGTTTTCTCGTGCTTTGCCGCGTCGACTTTGCGGGTGGGGTCGATGTCGCGCTGGTTGACGCCCTTCGGTGTAACGGTCACATCGCCGACCACCTCATGGTCGAACCACCATTTTTTGGCCGGGTTACGCTTGCCGTTGCCCAGCGCGTCGTCGGCCCAGGCAGCGATCGGCACCATCAACGGCTTCAGGAACATAGCGTTGACCCCCAGCCAGCTTACCGCGCGGGTGAGCAGGGGACCGTCGGAGTCGACCACCTTATTGATCGGGCAGGTCTTCATGCAGCGCCCGCAGGCCGAACCGTGCGGGTTCGTCACCCGGTAGCGGCCGCAGCGTTCCACATCGGGCTTCCAGATTTCGTAGCCGTTGAACATCACCTTGTCGCCGAAGGGGATGGCGTCGCAGGGGCATTCGCGCGCGCATTTCAGGCAGCCCTGGCAAAAGGTCTGGAGGCCGAAATCAATCGGTTTGTCGACTTCCAATGGCAGGTTGGTGGTGACCACCACCGATTTAAAGCGCGGGCCGACGAAGGGGTTGAGCACCAATTCGCCGATCCGGCTGAGCTCGCCCAGTCCCGCCCACAGCACCAGGGGGATCTGCAGCACGTCGCTGTCGGCGTTGGTTTGCGATCGCGAGGAAAACCCGGATCCGCGTAGCACCTGACCCATGATGCCGGCGATCTCGGCGCCACGCAGATAACCGCGCATGGATTGGGCGCCGGAAATCCAGTCGTCGCCGCTGGCGCCCTCCATGGTGTCGAACTCCTGGTCGATCAGCATCACCACCGCATAGCGGTGGCGCATCTCGATCGGTGTGCCGTCGTCTTTGTGGGAATACCAGGCGTAGCGCGGGATCTCGCAGATGCCGGTGAGGTCGGCGCCGAGGAAATAGGACAGCGCCTTCAGCGCCTTGGTGTTTTCCGCCGGGTCGTTGAACGGCGACGTGTCAGCCTGTTCATTGACCGGGCCATCTTGCATCGGGACCAGGCCGCGAATGCCATGGGTCATCGCCTTGGCCAGAGGATGCTTGGTGGCGAAACGGCTGCGTTCACGCTGGGCTTTTTCGCCTAAGTCGCCTTGCAAAGCGCGCTCGAACATCGCCGCGCGTTTGGGCACCCGGGGCACCTCGTCGTCGAGAATCAAGGTGGTCGGCCGTTCGATCCGCTTGACCGTCTCCATGGGGTAGCGGCTATCGTAGGATCGCCGCTTGGCGCGCCGGTTGCGTTCGCGGCCCGACTGGGCGCCGTTGCGGCCCCACCAGTAACCCAGATCTTTGGCTTTCAGGGCGCTGGTGGCGAGCGGCCGGTCGATTTCGAGCGTGTAGTCGGTGGTAACCACGGCCAGCGAGAAATCGTCGACAAAGGGATTGGTCAGGTTTTCGCCCTGGCGCACGGCGAGCCCCGACATCACCGCCAACCGTTCGGCGTCGAGCTTGCGATGGCCGGCGACATCGGCGCGCGCGAGGTAACCCATTTGGCGGATATGCCGGGCCAGGGTGGTGGCGATTTCAGCAGCGCGCATGTCGGATGTTTCGCCTACCGCCGGCGTGATCCACCGCGCGGCGAGGGCTTGGTCGGTCGGCATCCGGGGATGTTCGACCAAGATCACCACCGCCTGACGGTGGTTGTCGGGCGTCACACCGTCGAGCCAGGCATTTTCCGGGAGGCCGCAAATTCCCACCTGGCTGGCGTTCATGAAATAGCAGGCGCCCTTGAGGTCGACCGTGCAGCGAGCGGGATCGTCGGTATTGGGGGCGATTTCCGGCGCCGGGTCTTCTTCGGAAAATTTCGCGTAGAGTTCGCGATAGTCACGGGCGGCCTCGCCGAGTAATCCCTCCGGGGCGCTCTCCGGTTCGCGGGCGCATTTTGACCGGGCGGCTTCGACATCGAGGACCGCATCGTCGCGGTCCAAAGATTCGAGCGGGAAGGGGCCTAGCGAATAGGAGCGATTTTTCGATCTGGCATAGACCAGCACTAGCTTGTTACCAAACGCAGCGACGGCGGGGCCGAGTGTTCGCCGGATTCGATGGAGGCGCCGATCACATTGAGCGCTTGCTTCGAGACGTTGGCGTGTTCGCGCATAAGCGCCTCGGCGCGCGCGCCCTCGCCATTTTCCAGCGCGTCGAAGATCAGACGATGCTGGTGTTGCGCCACCATCATCTGCTGCTGACCGTCGATGGTATCGTGGATGGCGATCACCGCGGGCTCGACGAAGGGCATTTTATGGGTGAGGTCCAAACCATTTTCCAGCGCCTTGTTGTTGCAAGCCTCAATGATCGTCTTATGGAACCGACCATTCATCTCGCCGAAGTCACTGGCGTCACCGGGGGTAATGGCGCGCTTGGCGATAATGCGCTCGCCGATCTCCAGACAATCTTCCAGCGCCGCGGCGGTGTGGGGCGCGAGGCCGTCCTCGGCCACCAGCCGCGCCGCCATGCCTTCCAAGGTGCCGCGCACATCGATGGCGTCGCTGATGTCGCCGATGCTATAGGCTTCGACCCGGAAGCCGCGATTGGGCTCGCTGGAGACCAGGCCCTCACGCTCGAGAACACTGAGCGACAGGCGGACCGGTGTTCGCGAGACCCCCAACGCGCTCGCCAGGGCGCTTTCGGTAATGCGTTCGCCGGGCGCGAAGGCGCCATTCAAAATCATTTCGCGCAGCCGGGCGGTGGTTCGTGTCTGCTGGTTACTCATGGTCAAATCCGTGGTCTGTGAGCCTTGACCAGGATATTGCATACAATATTTAGGCGCAATCCGGCGGCCCTAAAAATGACACGAAATAAGTGTTTGGTATTCCAACTTTAGTGCCAGAGCCGAAGGCGGTGCTTGACGACAGGCGGCAACTCCGGAATATTTTGTATGCAATTGACGACCCAAGACTAGGATCGCGAAAAAGCGACTTGAACATCGCCTTGCCCTTCGAAACACTGATTTCAGTCGTGACCGGGGAACAAGACACTGGCCGGCCTAGGGTGCGCGCATCCGTCAGCCCGGCAATAGGGAGGAAGCAAATGACGAAACACAACACAATGGTGACCGGGTTGGCCGCAGTGGCCGCACTCACCGCCGGTCTTACGGCCGCTCAGAGCGCCATGGCAGCCGAAGAATTACAGATGTCCTACTTCGTCGGACAACGCCATCCCATGGTCAAGGCCGTGGTGGTGCCCCTGCAAGAAAAGCTGGCTGAAATCAGCGGCGGCGAGCTTACCGTGAAGGTCCATTTCGGTGGTTCGCTGGTCAAGGGCGGCCCGCCGCAATATGGCGCGTTGTTGCAAGGCGTCTCCGACATGGCGTTCAGCCTGCCGGGCTATTTGGGGCCGAAGTTTCCGTTCAGCAACACGGTGACCATTCCCGGCATTACCCAGAGCGCTGAAGATGCGACCAACAAACTCTGGAACGCCATGGATGTGATCGAAACCGAGTATGACGCCAAGGTCATTGCGTTATGGGCAGTCGATCCGAAAATCATCCTGACCAAGAAGCCGATCAACGCGCTCAGCGATCTCAAGGGCTTGAAGCTGCGGGTGACGTCGAAGCAGGACGAGTCCTATGTCAATCGACTTGGTGCCGTCTCGGTAGCCTCCGGCGTCACGGTCGTCCATCAGAACTTCACCAACGGTGTGATCGACGGCGTTCATATCGGCGCGAGCGCCATACGTTCGTTCAAACTGCATGAGCCGGCGGAATATGTGATCACCAATCTGCCGCCCTCCATGTCGCCGATTTATATTCTGATGAACCAGCAGAAGTTCGACAGCATGACCCCGCAACAGCAGAGTTGGATCGACGAGGTGGCTGGCCGCAACTTAAGCCTGGGTGGCGGCACCGGTTACGACCGTGTTGGCATCGGCGGCCTCAAATTCGCCACGGATAATGGCGTCAAAACAATCGCGCTGAGCGACGCTGAGAAAGCCCGTTGGCAGGCGGCGATGCAGCCGGAGGTCGATAAATTCCTCGATGCAAAGATCGATGTGTCGTCGTCATCGTCGAAGCTCGACCTGACGGGCCGTGAGTTCGTTGTCAAGTTGAACGCCAAGACCAACTAAGGCGCCGGCAAGCGAGCTTAAGTTAGGTGTCTCAACCGCAGCAATTGCCTGACCGCGCGCTCACGATAGTGGACCGCGCGGTCGGGTGGCTGGCCCGTCTTGGCAGCATCACCATGGTGGCGCTGGTGGTGATGACGGGCGTTGGCGTGTTTTTCCGCTACATACTGGTCGATCCGATCAACGGTCTTGGCGATGTATTGGGACTGACCTTGTCGATTACGGTGGCCTGTTCGCTCGCCTATGGCGGGCGCGTCGGGGCCCATGTGGCGGTCGACGTGTTGGGCATGGTCGGCGGACGCAAAGTCACCCGTTGGACCGACGCGTTGGTGCGGGTCTTGGGCATCTTTATCATTGGGGTCGCGGTCTATGCGCTGATCAAGAATGGTCTGTGCGGGATCTTGTGCGGGTTTTTAACGTCGAGCCTGGCGATCCCTCATGAACCGTTCTACTACTTCCTCGCCTTTGGGCTGAGCGCCTATGGCGTGGTGCTGATAGCGGAGTTTATCGCCGGGCTTGTGCATTTTTCGGCGGATGTCGATCCTAGCGAGAAATCCAATTAGCGCTCATGTCGAATATTGAAATTGGCCTTTTAGGCTTAGCCATCCTGCTGGTGCTATTGGCGCTACGCATGCCGGTGGCAACCGCGATGATGCTGGTCGGATTTGGCGGTCATTGGGCGATCAGTCCGCGCGGCGCCATTCCGTCGCTCGGCGGTAGTGCCTTTGAAACCAGCACAATCGAGGCGCTGGCGATCCTGCCGCTATTTGTTTTGATGGGCAATTTGGCCGGCGTCTCGCGTATGAGCCGTGATCTTTATGACGCGGCCTATGCCTGGGTGGGGCATTACAGGGGCGGTCTCGCCTCGTCGACGATTATTGGCTGTGCGGGATTCTCCGCCTTATCCGGCTCGTCGCTGGCCTCCGCACTGACCATGGGACGCGTCGCGCTGCCGGAAATGCAGCGCTACAAATATTCCGACAGCATGGCGACCGGCGCCATCGCCGCCGGCGGCACCTTGGGTATTCTTATCCCGCCGTCTGCCGGTTTTGTCGTCTATGCAATTCTGACCGAAGAATCGATCGGCCGGTTGTTCATGGCCGGCGTTCTGCCGGGCATTATGCTGGCCTCGCTGTTTGTCGGCGCGATTTACCTGATGACCCTATGGAAACCGGAATTAGGCCCGCCGGCGGAAATCCGCATGGGCTATCGCGACCGGTTTCGCGCATTGGGGCAGGCGCTGCCGATCACTGTCATCATCGTCGCCACGGTCGGCGGTATTTATTCGGGCATTTACTCCGCAACCGAAGCGGCAGGAATTGGCTGTCTGCTGGCCTTTGCCTTTGCGCTTTACCGCCGCTCGCTGACTTTATCGAATTTCGCCGATGCGGTGATGAATACGCTGCGGTCCACCGCGACGACGTTCTTGATCCTGATCGGGGCCTTCGTCTTTACGCCCTTTATCGCCCTGTCGGGCATTCCCGACGCGCTGCTCGATCTGCTCACCGGTCTTGAACTGGGTAAGTTCGGCCTATTGGCGATTGTTCTGGTTTTCCTGGTTTTGCTGGGAACGTTCATGGAAGGGTTTGCAATCCTGGTCCTAACCCTGCCGTTGCTCGAGCCGGTGTTGCGCTCCTTTGGCATCGACATGGTGTGGTACGGCGTTCTGATGGTGATTGTGTTGGAGATGGGCCTGATCAGCCCGCCGGTCGGCGTCAACGTGTTCGTGGTGAAAAGCATCGCCGAAGACGTGCCCATGAACGACATCTTCAAGGGGATCTTCCCGTTCTGGATCGCCATGGGCGTAGCGCTGTTTATTCTGGTGCTGTTCCCCGATATCGCCTTGTTGCTGCCCAACACCATGTTCAACTAAGCCCGGAATTTCGATTCCGAAAAAACATGTGGCGCGGGCTCGTTTAGGCTGTCGGCGCCTGCCGTCTGCGCTATAAAGCTGTAACGAACAAGGGTGCCGTTGGCATCGAAAACAATAATTCAGTTCCAATCGGGGGAGAATAGACATGCCAAAAATGACCGGCGCTCAAGTCATGGCCGATATGTTGAAGGGTTATGACGTTAGCCATGTTTTCTTGGTGCCTGCGGTGCTGCGGACGACGATGGTCGAGTTGGAAAAGCGAACCGAGATCAAGCGACTGCACGTTCATTCGGAGAAGACCGCCGCCTATATGGCCGACGGCTATGCCCGCGCGACCGGAAAACCGGGCGTATGCATGGCCCAGGTGATCGGCGCGCTGAACCTGGCGGCCGGCCTGCGCGATGCCCATCTGGCCCATTCCCCGGTGATCGCTATGACCGGCGGGCGCGACCCCAGCACCAAGTTTCGCGGCGTCTATCAAGAGGTCGACGATGTGCCGGCCTTCGAGCCGGTGACCAAGTTCAACGCCACGGTCGACAATGTTGAGCGCTTCCCGGACATGGTGCGCCAAGCCTTCCGGGTCGCGACTTCAGGAACGCCAGGGCCAGTCCATTTGCAGTTCCGTGGCAATGAAGGCCAGGTCGACGCCGAAGAAGCCGATATGGAAGTGCTGTGCGAGGAAATGTTCGCACATGTGACCCCCTTCCGGGCCGAGCCGGCCGAAGATTCGGTGCGCGCCGCGCTTGCCGCCCTTGAGGCTGCGGACCGCCCGGTGATTGTTGCCGGCGGCGGCGTACGTGCCTCCGGCGCGGCGGCTGAATTGGTGTCGCTCGCCGAACGGCTCAATATTCCGGTCGCCACCTCGCTCAATGCCAAAGACGTAATTCCCGGCTTTCACCCGCTATCGGTGGGCGTCGTCGGTACCTATTCGCGCGAAAGCGCCAACCGCATCGTCAACGAAGCCGATTTGGTCTGTTTTATCGGCACCACAGCCGGCGGCATGACCACCCATTTCTGGCAAGTGCCCCCAATCGGCGTGCCGGCGATCCAGATCGACCTGGAGCCGGAGATCATCGGCCGCAACTATCCGCTGAAAGCGGCGGTGCAGGGTGATGCCAAGGTCACGTTGGCACGCATGCTGTCGCTGACCAATGCGGAATCCGCGTCGCGCCGGACCGGTTGGGTCGAGCGCGCCGGCTCGGTCGTTGGTGAATGGCGCAGCACTTACGCTGAACTGCTGGAATCCGACGCGGTCCCGACTCGGCCCGAGCGCATTTGTAAAGAACTGACCGACCATCTGCCCGACGACGCCATCGTGGTGGCCGATACCGGCCATGGCGGCATGTGGATGGGCGGTATGTACGATATGCGCACACCGAACCAGAGCTATATGCGGAGCGCGGGCCATCTCGGCTGGGCGTTTCCCGCCGCGCTCGGCGCCAAGTGCGGCGCGCCCGATCGTCCGGTATTCAGCTTCACTGGCGATGCCGGCTTTTGGTACCATATCGGCGAGGTCGAGACCGCCGCGCGCTGGGGCATCAACACGGTGACCTTGGTCAACAACAACAGCTCGGGCAACCAGTCCAAGCGTGGGTTCGACCGGGTCTATGGCGGCGAGCAGACGGAAGAAGCACTGCGCCTGTGGCATTTCACCGACGTCAATTTCGCCAAGATCGCCGAGGATATGGGTGCGGTCGGCATCCGGGTCGAGAAGCCGTCCGATCTGCCAGGGGCCTTACAACAGGCTTTTGAAGCGAACCGGCCGGTGATAATCGATGTGACTACCGATATTGACGCACTGGCGCCATTGGCGGTGACCTGAGCCGAAGTAACGCGGTCTTCCAGTCCTAAGGTATCCCGGGGGCTATCCCGCACGGCGCGGCTGGAATTCCTCGTCCTTCGAGACACTCGCTGCGCGAGCCCTCGGGATGAGGAATTCGGTTAGGTTTTCACAAGGCCTCACCCTGAGAAGCCGCCCTTGGGGCGGCGTCTCGAAGGGAGAGGCCGGCTGCGATTGTCCTGATAGTTCCTCGGCGGCACAGGTGATTGTGCCGCCGGAACATGGTCTTTCGCGGGACCCTCTTATCTCTAGTGGCAAGCACGTCATCGACGGCGGCTGAGAAAACAGTCGCCGCTGTGTTCGTTGTCATCAAAACCGCAACTTAGAGATAGGAAGGATCAATCATGAGCGCGATCAATTCGCTTATTCCCCGCCAGCAAGCTCCGTCGTTGGAGGTCGCCACCGTTGGTGGCGGCACTTGGAACCTGGCCGACCAGTCGCCGGAGAACTTCACCATGGTGGTGTTCTATCGGGGGCTCCACTGCCCGATTTGCTCGATGTATCTGGGCGATTTGAACAACAAGGCCGAGGAATTCGCCGGCAAGGGCGTGAATGTTGTGGTCATCAGTAGCGACCAGGAAGACCGCGCGACCGAAGCAAAAGAAAAGTGGGGCCTCGACAATCTGACTGTCGGCTACGGCGTCGATCTCGACAAGGCGCGGGATTGGGGTCTGTATATCTCCGCCGGTAAAGGCGTCTCGGGCGCCGGCATCGAAGAGCCGGACCTGTTTAGCGAACCCGGCCTGTTCCTGGTGAAGCCCGATAACTCGGTTTATTTCATCACCACCCAGACCATGCCGTTCGCGCGCCCCAGCTTCGGTGACATCTTGAAAGTGCTCGACTTTGTGATTTCGAAAGACTATCCGGCGCGCGGCGAAGTCGTCGACCACGGCCAGGCCGCCGCTGCGGAATAACACTTACTCATTTTATGCGAAGGCGGGCGCTCTTGGGCGCCCGCCTTAGTCGACCGGGTTCTTCTCGAAATATTCAATGTCCGCTGGCGCCGGCGTCCACCCGAGATTGGTCGGCCAGTCGACCTTGCGTGACACCATGTCGCTGCCATAGCGCACCCGGAACAAAAGCGTGCGTTCGGGTCCGTTTGTGTATTCGTGCACCTCGCCCGCCGGGTGGACAACGAACCCGCCTGGCTTGACCTTGATTGTCGCGTCCGGTGTTTTCATGATGCCGCCGCCCCGGAAGCAGAAATAGATTTCCGTGGCGTCGGGGTGGCAGTGATTAGGACTCACTTGCCCAGGCTCCCAACACGCAACAGTAAAATCGCCTTCACCGACTTTGCCGAGAATTTTCTCGACGTGCTTGTTGGGGTCGAATTCCTGTTCGTCTAGAAGCGTGAAGGCGTGCATTGCTTTCCTCTCTGAATTGTCTGCCCAGGAGTAAGTTCGAGTGCTTTAAACACCTAACCACCAGGTCGCCTCTGGCACTGGTACGTAGAACACGCGCAGGAAGACGAAATAAGCGACGATGCAGACCCCCAGAGGCATAGCAACGGCGAGGGTCAGGTTTCGGCGCGTTTTATCTTGCGTCAGGTACACCGACGTCAGCGTCAGCATCAAAAAGCTGGCGAGCCAGAACCCAAGACCGTTCATCACGAAAACGTAGGCCAACACGATCAGGCAGAATACGAGTAGGTCGATGATGGCGGGCCAATTTTCGCGGACCCCGTCAACAAAGTCCGGGGCGCGTTTTAAGACACCCGCCAAGAGAAAGCGCGCGAGCAAGGTCACACCGACAGCTAGAATGACGTAATTCGCCAGTTGGGGAAATATCCAGTCCTTTACATCGGTGGTCGTTCCCGACGAGAACACAGCAGCAATGCCGAATAGGACCAGCGCTGTCAGAAGGTCTCGGTCCGCTAATCTTTTCATAGCGAGCTCGCGTTTTCTTGTGCCTGCGCTTGTGCTTGCACGCGCTCTCTACGGCGCGTCCATACGACAAAGGAAATCGACAGAACGCTGAGCGCGATGAGGATAATATTGAGTGTGCCGGTGAAGAAAACCCGGCCGATCGAAGTCGCGTCGGATATGTACAAGGCCTGTACGAGAGAGGGTTCGATGATCGGGCCTAGAATGAGACCGAGACCAATGGGGCCGGGGTGAAAGCCCAGCCGCCGGATCAGAAACACGAACACCCCAAGCCCGAGCATGATGTAGACATCGAAGATATTGTTACGGATCGCGAACGCCCCGATGACGGCCAACAACATGATTAGCGGCGCTAGGAGCCGCAGCGGGATGCGGATTATCCGGACCAACAAAGGCGCAAATAAACTGCCAAGAATGAACGTCACAATACCGGCGATCAACAAAGACCAACCGAAGGAGAAGACGAGTGTCCCGTCGCTCTGGAAGAGTTCCGGGCCCGGGTTCAAGCCACGCAGCATGAGCGCGCCGGCGATCACCGCGGCGGGCGCTGAGCCCGGAACCCCCAATGTCACCAACGGTATCATCGCCGCCGGCGCCGCGGCATTGTTGGCGATTTCCGACGCGGTTACGCCGCGCAGGTCGCCCTTGCCATAGCCGCTCTTATCTTTGCTCCAGCGCACCGCCTCGTTGTAGGAAACCAAGGCGGCGATGGGGCTGCCGGCGCCCGGTAAAATACCGATGAGGGCGCCAATTACCGCAGAGCGGACAACGTGCACCGGATGTGCGAGTACCTTTGAAATCGTTTTTAACGTTTCACCGCTCTTGGGTTTGTACTCTGCGATAAATTCCTTTTTGCGCAGCTCGGCGACCATTGAAAGGACCTGCGGAATAGCAAAGACCCCGATCAAAGCTGCAACGAGAGACACACCGCCACGAAGCTCGGGGACGCCGAAGGTAAAGCGCGCTAGTTCGTTGCCGTGACTGATCCCGACGGAACTGATCAACAGACCGATCGCGCCACCGGCAAGTCCCTTCAAAACAGAATCGCCGGCCAGGCTGCCAATAATTGTGAGCGCGAAAACGCCCAGCCAAAAGAATTCGGGCGGGCCGAATTTCAGGGCAATCGTGATCAACGGCCACGCAAGCAACAGGTAACAGGCGGCGCCAAATAAGGTCCCCAAAGCGGAGCTAAAGCAGGATGCGACGATCGCTTCTTGTCCGCGCCCCTGCAGGACCATGGGATGGCCGTCGAAGGCGGTGGCCATCGCCGCAGGTGTTCCCGGCGTGTTAACGAGCACCGCGGGTATGGCATCGGAAAACATCGCGCAAACATAAAGGCCCCCCAACATAGCGACGCCAGCGCCGGGTGGCAGAGCAAATGTGAAGGGCACGAGCAACGCCGTTCCCATGGTGGCGGTTAGGCCCGGCAGGGTGCCAACCACCATGCCAATGGTCACGCCTACGGTGATCCAAAGTAGATATGTAGGCGTGAGCGCCTGCATTAGACCTTCGATCATCGAAAAAGTCCTAAAATGGTTATGGGGTCTGTTGTCCGGGCAGTTCCCGCAAGATTTGCCAAACGCAGGCGGCCGGTAGGCATAAACCCGGCTAGATCATCAACCTTATGCCCAAGCGAAGAGGCTGCCCTTGCATCATAACTTTTGATGCAAGGGCAGCCGAACCGCGAACGCCGCTATTGTGAGAACTTCTTCACTGCGGATTCGACATATGCTTTGGCTTCCGCCGGTGTCTGACGGATTGGCGTAAGACCATTATTGACGACCATCTCTCTGACTTTTGCGTCAGCGGTCGCTTCAAGAAGCGCCTTATTCAGGATCGCCACACGATCAGCCGGTGTTCCCGGAGGCGCCATAACGCCCCACGTCGTCGTGTACGTCCATTGCGGCTCATTCGGAACGTCCGGTAGGGCTTCCGACGGCTCCGCACCGGCGACGACAATCGTGTCTAACGTCGCGGCATGTTTGACGGCATGTGAGGACGCGGTCATTCCGGCATCCACGTGTTTACCCTGCAGCATAGGAATCATTTTGCCAACGCCGCCCGAGACCGGGACGTAGGCCGTATCGATCCCAAGAATGCCGGCGAGTTCGGCATAATTCGCCGCGCCGGTGCTACCGACGCCCGCAACAGTCAGCTTGCCTGGGTTTGCCTTGGCAGCCGCGACAAATTCCTTGAGGGATTTGTACTTGCTGTCCTTGGGCACCATGAGGGCGCCTAAGGCGCTTGCCGTCATCCCGATATAGGAAAACTCACTTGGCTTGAAGCCGACGTCTTTTCCCTTTGAGGTGATGACAATATTCGGAACGACAACGTTGCTAATCGTGTAACCATCCGGCTTAGAGCCCCACAGTTCATTGAACCCAACCGCACCGCCACCGCCGGTCTTGTAGACAATGCGCACCTTGACGCCCAATGCCTTTTCCAATCCGGGTTGCAGCCTACGCGCCTGTTGATCCGATCCGCCTCCCGGCGAATATGGGACGATGAATGTGATGGGTTTGTCTGGATAGCTTTCCGCGCTGGCGGTGCCGAACGCTGCGACAGCCGTTAGCAGGCCTAGGCCCGCGGCGAGGAATCTTCCTCCCTGATACTTACGCTGTTTGATCATCTTATTTCCTCTCGTGCTATTTATCATTATCGGATGAGAAAGGAATTTTCCCCGACCCGATAACGACCTCCGTGCGGCGCAGCTCTTAAAATCGGCTACTGTCAGCACCAACGCTGCAAAGCAATTTCGGGGAAACTTCACCCGATATCTCCTTACGGCTTCTCAGTAAAAATCCTGTGATAAAGCCCAGGCATAGTCAACCTGCCGAGGCGGCTTTCGGAAGTAAAGCGGACGTCGGGCGTCCAGCGCATGCGCCGGTAAACACCCACCGGAGGGGAGTAATTTGTCTTTGTGTGGCGCGGCGTTTTAACGCGCGCCACAGCAGACCATTGGTGCGTTGCCCGGGACCAAATTAGCTGGATTTGCGAGGCCTGTTTTCGCCTCTCCCGAGAGACGGTTTCGTCAGCCCTTCGCTTTTTCCTTGGCCCAGGTGTCGCGTAGCGAGACGGTGCGGTTGAACACCAGATTATCCGCCGCGCCGTCTGGGTCGGCGCAGAAATAGCCTAGCCGCTCGAACTGCACCGTTTCGCCAGCCGGCAGATCGGCGAGGGACGGCTCTAATAAGCAGCCCTGGCGGAGTTCCATCGAATTGGGGTTGAGGCCGTCGAGCCAGTCGTCGCCCGATCCCGGTTCTTCTTCGGTGAAGAGATGGTCGTAGAGCCGCACTTCCGCGCTGACCGCGTGCTCGGCCGAGACCCAGTGGATGGTGCCTTTTACTTTGCGGCCGTCCGGCGCATTGCCGCCACGGCTCTCCGGATCGTAGGTGCAGCGCAGCTCGATCACGTTGCCGGCGTCGTCCTTGATCACGTCGGTGCAGGTGACGAGATAGGCGTAGCGCAGGCGCACCTCGCGGCCCGGTCCCAGCCGAAAGAATTTGCGCGGCGGGTCTTCCATGAAGTCGGCGCGCTCGACATAGATCTCGCGGGAGAAGGCGACCTTGCGGCTGCCGGCGCTCTCGTCGTTGGGATTATTGACCGCGTCCAGCTCATCGTCGGCGTCGTCGGGATAGTTCTCGATCACCACTTTCAGCGGATCGAGCACCGCCATGCGGCGTTGCGCGGTCTGGTTCAAATGTTCGCGCATGGTGTTTTCGAGATAGGACATCTCGACGATGCCGTCGGATTTGGTGACGCCGAGCCGGCCGATGAAGTCACGGATCGCGACCGGTGGCACGCCGCGGCGGCGCAACCCGGTGAGGGTTGGCATGCGCGGGTCGTCCCAGCCGCTGACATGCCGCTCTTCGACGAGCTGGATAAGGCGTCGTTTGGACAGCACCGTATGGGTCAGGTTGAGGCGCGAGAACTCGTACTGGCGCGGCCGCGCCGGGGCCGGCAAATTGTCGATCAGCCAGTCGTAGAGCGGCCGGTGATCCTCGAACTCCAAGGTGCACAGCGAATGGGTGACGTGCTCCAGCGCATCGGACTGACCGTGGGCGAAATCGTACATCGGGTAAATGTGCCAGGCGTCACCGGTGCGTGGGTGAGGGGCGCGCACAATGCGGTACAACACCGGATCACGCATGTTGATGTTGCCTGACGCCATGTCGATCTTGGCGCGTAATGCCTTTTCACCGTCGGCGAAGTCACCGGCGCGCATGCGGGCGAACAGGTCGAGATTTTCTTCCACGCCGCGATTGCGCGACGGGCTTTCGCGCCCCGGTTCGGTCAAGGTGCCGCGATATTCGCGCATCTCTTCCGGCGACAATTCGTCGACATAGGCCAGGCCTTCGCGAATGAGATGGACAGCCCAATCGTACAACTGCTCGAAATAGTCCGAAGTGTAGTGGAGATGTTCGCCCCAATCGAAGCCGAGCCAGCGCACATCCTCCATGATGGCGTCGATATAGGCCTGATCTTCCTTGGCCGGATTAGTGTCGTCGAAGCGCAGGCTGCAATGGCCGCCGAATTCGGCCGCGACACCGAAATTCAGACAGATTGATTTGGCGTGGCCAATATGCAGATAGCCGTTGGGTTCGGGCGGGAAGCGGCTGACCACATGGTCGTGTAGCCCCGTCGCCAAATCTGAGCGGATTTGCTCACGAATAAAATCGTGTGGCTGGTCGGGGCTGTCGTCGGTCATCTATGTGGGTCGATCATCGGTTCAATCGGGCTCTTCCTGCCAGAAAAGCGAAGACTCGCCAAGCCGCGTCATCTCGCGCCTGGCCACAAAAAAGAAAGGCCCGACCGCAGCGGCCGGGCCTTTCAGGTCGATATCTAGACCGCTTACGGGCTGACGTGTCCGATGAACTCCATCGGCGCCGGCTCGCCCCATTGAGAGCCAAAGCCCTCCTCGGCGGCGACCAGCTTGGTGCCGTAATCGGCATTCAGCACGTCGGAATCGCACCAGTGTTCGTGTACCCGGTCCCACGGATCTTTCCAGTAATCATAGATCTGGCTACCCAGAACATGGCGGCCGAGGCCCCAGACATGCGTATACTTTTCCGCCGCCATGAGATGCTCGTGGCCCATCACCACATCGTCGAAGTCCGGCACTTCGTAAGAGATATGATTGAGCCCGGCATTTTCATTGTGGACGAACAGAAATACGTGATGGTCGACGAATTTCGATCCGGCATCGATCCGGTTGAAACTGGCAACTACTTTTTCTTCGTCACCCTCTACATAGACCTCGTCGGTGCCGACCAGTCCAATGTGATGGCGTACCCAGTTTATTGATTCGCGCAGCTTGGGTGTGCCGATGACGCCGTGGCCGATGCGTTTGGGATGAGACGGCCCCTGGGGCTTGCGCCACAACTCGCCGGAGCGGGCGAATTTATCGACATTGCTGAGATTGTAGGGGTGACGGTCGACCTCGAGTGGTGCGTGCTGTTCGATGCCCCAAACGACTTCGATCCCATAGCCGTTCGGTTCCGTAATCGTTACGCGTTTGCCGCCACCGGGTTCATCGATATCTTGGACTTCGGTGGCGGTCTCGGCTTCGGCCGCGAGTTTATGGAGGTCTTCCTCGCTGGCGGCGTTGAAGGCGAGGCTGATAAAGCCGGGTTCACCTAACTCTGTCACGTGGATATGGTGATCGGGGTCGGTGCCGCGCATATAAAGCGCATTGTTTGTGCGCTCGGCCCGAACCATGCCGAAATCGGTGAGAAATTCTTCCTGCACATCCAAATCGGGCGACCGGATTCGGCCCCAGGCGATGTCGGTTACCCTGATAATTGGTTCTGTCATTGGCTAACTCCCTAATTCCGTCAAGCGTGGTAACTCGGTCGTCGTAGCGTGATCTTACGGGCGATACACAAATGAGCACCTTGCGTCAGGCCGCAAAGATACTCAGTCGCGCCCACCGCCCGTTGAATTACGACTTGGCATAAGGATAGTCCTTGTGACCATAGACGTCAATACGCTACCGTATGGTGATGAATGCGAATGCCCCTCAACGGTTGGATCGGGACGCCTGGCTGAGCGAGGCGATGGAAGTCTTGCGCGAAAACGGTGTCGACCATGTGAAAGTAGAGCCTTTGGCCAAACGGTTGGGGGTGACCAAGGGCAGCTTCTATTGGCACTTCAAGGACCGCGCCGATTTGTTACGCGCCTTGCCGGACCATTGGGTGAAGTCTCAGACCGACCCGGTGCTGGCGCACGCGCAAGCGTCGGGTGGGAGCCCGGTCGAGATGATGCGCGCGGTGCTTGAGTTCCTCGCCCGTGAAGATCCCGATCGCTACGATAACGCCATGCGCGCCTGGGCCCAGTTCGATCCCGATGTCGCCGATGCGGTGGCGGCGATCGATAAACGCCGGATGGAGTTCGCCGGCAGCATGTTCAAGCAGGCCGGCCTGTCGGAGGCCGAAGCTGAGTTTCGCGCGCGCCTATGGTATTTCTACGATGTGGGCGAGCATATTACCGGCGATACACCGGCCGACACTGAGGAGCGGTTACGCCGGGCCGAGCGTCGCTTGGCGCTGCTGACCGCAGACCTGTAGTCTTGGATACCAAATTCACCTAACCCCAGAGGGCACTATGTTCATCGATCCCGCCGTTAATATGAAACCGGAGCCGCTGCGCTACTCACCCTATAAGGCGTTGATCGTGCCGCGGCCGATCGGTTGGATCACCACTATCAGCGCCGCCGGTGTGGTGAATCTGGCGCCGTTTAGCTTTTTCAATGGGATCACCGACGATCCGCCCTGCGTGATGTATTGCCCGAACGGCACTCATCCCGACGGCGGCCCGAAGGACAGCCTGCGCAATGTCGAGGAAACCGGCGAATTCGTCTTCAATCTGTGCAATTGGGATTTGCGCGAGAAAATGAACGAGACGGCGGCGCACATGGACCGCGGCGTCGATGAAATGGCGGAGGCCGGGCTCGAAGCCGTGCCCAGCAAGCTAGTGAAACCGCCGCGCGTAGCGGCCTCGCCGGCGGCCTTTGAATGCAAATATGTGCAAACCGTCGATCTGCCCGAGAGCCGTAACGGCAAGCCGAGCCACGTTGTCATCGGCGAGGTGATCGGTATCCATATCGACGATAGCGTGATCGTCGATGGCATCGTCGATATCGGCCTGCTGCAACCGGTCGCGCGGTTGGGATATATGGATTATGCGGTGGTGAATGAGGGCTTCACCATGATGCGGCCCGACTAGTCAGGCGATGAGCGCCAGGGCCTCGGCCCGGTCGATGCCGTAAATCGTCAGTAAGCAATCCAATAGTTCGCGATGCTGCACCGCATAGACCTGCGGGCCGCCGCGACGCACCTGATCTTCCAGTAAGTTAATCGCATGGGCGTTGGCGCTGAGACACGCGGCGAGGGCGAGAAACTGCTCCTGCGCGTCGCCGAGGAACCGTTTGAAGGGCTCGGGATTACCCTTGTCGATGAACTGCTGATAGCTGTCCTCGTAGATATCGAGGATCGACTTGGTTTCCTTGTAATATTCGCGCATGCGCTGCTTGAGGAGGGTGATTTCCGCGTCGATCTGATCGCGCAGTTCCTCGCGCAAGGTCATCAGGTCGATGGGCAGCGCCGTGCGCGGATCGCCGATCCATTGGAACAGCCGTTTCAGCGACGGCTCGAGGGTGCGTGATTGGGCCTGGTAATAGCAGATGGCTTTCCAGGCGAAGAACAGCTCCGGAGCCCGGTCGCGGGAAATGTCCATGGCGTCGACAAAGGCTTCGATATTCTCGATGTCGCGCGCTTCCCAGATCTTATCAAGAAAGTTGGTGACATGATCGGCGATATCCGACGTCTCGAGGCTGTGGGTCACCCCCAGGGCTTTGCGGACCAGCGCGTCTATCTTGTCGCGGATGGGCTCCTGAAAGGTCACCCATTCTTCCTGGGTCAAATTGAAATACGCCGGATTGATTTCGCCGGCGACGTCCATCTGCATGGCTTTTTCGCGCAGCAGAAACGGATCCAGGGTCGGAATGTCAGCGATCATCTCGAGCAGGCGGTTATCGTGCTCGATATCGTCGCGCTGGGCGGGATCATTGAGATCGAAACCGCATTTATGGCGTAGCATCGCCTCGCGCTTGGGGTCGCTGAAGAGAACCGAATCGCCCCCTTCGTAAATGTTTTCCGCGTTGTAGGGGAAGTACAGCAACGTGTCGGTGGTGTAGGCCCGCCGCCGGTCCTCGCGCACCAGGGCAATGATCTTCAAGACGATGCAATTGTTCAGATATTTATTGCGAAACAGCGGTCCGATTTCGTCGTGCTCGCGCACTTCCGCGCTCATCGCGGCAATATCCGCTGTGGTCGCGAAACAGTTCAGCGTCGACGTGCGTCCCGCGTCGAGCGTTCTGTTCAATGTTTGCCGGTCCATAGCCACGCGACAGGGTCTCCTGCGTAAGGGGTCGGTCTTAGTCAAAATACGTTGAGCAAACCTAAATTTTGGCCCGAATTAGCCGTTTTTGTTGCGTCAGGCCGGTGACCCCGCGCGCCATTCTGCTATAGTTAAGGCGCGATTCTTGGACTGCACCAGCTTTTGAGGGGAGGGGCGAATGCGAGGACCGCAAGATCTGGGGGGGTTGCCTGCCGGGCCGGTCGATCCTGTCGTGCACGAGCACGACCCGACCCACTGGGAAAAGCGCATCGACGCGATGATGATGCTGCTGTTCGATCCCAAGCGGCGATTGGCGCGGGTCGACGAATCACGCCGCATGCAGGAAGCGCTGGGCGAGGATTATCACAAATATCCCTATTACGAGCGCTGGCTGCAGGCGATTTCCTGGCTGATGCTGGAAAAGGGTGTGTTTAGCCAGGAAGAGCTGGACGAAAAGCAGCGCGAAGTGCGCGCCCGCTTGGAGGCTGAGCGCAGTGGAACGTAAATTCGAACCTGGCGACGCAGTGCGCGTGCTCGAGCGTAATCAGCCTGGTCATGTGCGCACCCCGCTCTATGTCCGTGGCAAAGTCGGCGTTATCGAGCGCGTGGTCGGATCGTTTCCCAATCCCGAGACCCTCGCCTATGGCCAATCAGGTTTGCCCTACAAAATGCTGTACCGGGTGAACTTCGCGCAACAGACCCTGTGGTCCGACTATGATGGCCGACCGGAAGACACACTGGAAATCGAAATTTACGAGCATTGGTTGGAGCCGGCCTGACACCGCCGCGCGATTGCAATTTCTGAAAATCCAAATATCTGAGAGCCCATCATGAGCGATCATCACCACGACCTTGTTCACGCCACCCACACCCACGACGGCAAGCCGATCCAAAATGACGACCGGCCGCCGATCGAGGCCGAGACCCTGGAAACCGCAGTGCGTGAGCTGTTGATGGAGAAGGGCGTGATCTCGGCTGACGAAGTGCGGCAGGCGATTGAGATGATGGATAGTAGAGGCACTGATCTGGGCGCCAAGATCGTCGCCCGGGCCTGGGTCGACGATGACTTTAAGCAACGCCTGTTGAGCGAAGGCGATGCCGCGGTACGAGAATTCGGTGTCGATATGCGGCCAACTGAATTGTGCGTGGTCGAAAACACCGCGGAGGTCCACAACATGGTGGTGTGTACCCTGTGCTCCTGTTATCCGCGCGCGATCCTGGGTATTCCGCCGGCCTGGTACAAGCGCCGCGACTATCGCGCCCGCGCGGTTCGCGAGCCCCGTTCGATTTTGGCCGAGTTCGGCACTGCGATTCCTGAGCAAAAACAGGTGCGCGTACACGATAGCAACGCCGATTTGCGTTATCTGGTGTTACCGCAACGTCCTGCCGGAACCGATGATTGGAGCGAGGAGCAATTGGCGGCGTTGGTGTCGCGCGACAGTATGATCGGAGTGGCCGACATACGTAGTCCTGGCGAATAGACTCCGCCGCTAAAGTTTGCAAAATGGCTAAATCCAATACTTTGTTAACCATATGTTGAAACCCGTCGAAGATTATCATTCCTGAACATGCTGTATTCCAAGTTCACTTCCCTGTTGGCACGTTTGGTGCCGCCGCGGCGCGAATTCATTCTGCGCTCGGGCGGCCATATGCGCTATTTGGGTGTCGGACGGTTTGGGCAGATAAGCTTTTTATTCGCGACTGTGCTGGTCGTGGGTTGGGTCGGGTTCGCCAGCGCGCGCTATGTCTCAAACGCGTTCGTTGCGGCGGAGCGAAATGTCCGCATCGCAACCTCCGATCGCGTTATTCGCAATATGCAGGGCGAAATTGACGGTCTGAGCCGCGAGCTTGAGAAACGCGAGCGCTCGATTGAACAACAGAGTACGAGTCACGGCGAAATTTCTGAAAAGAATGGATCTCTGCGCAAGCAAATCGCCGCGCTCGAAGCGGAACGCGCGCAATTGATCGAGACCCGTACTGACCGCGACCGCAGTATCGCGCGGCTGACCGAAGAGCTGGACCTGACAAGGAATGGCCAAGAGGTCACCAGCCGCAAACTTGATGATGCGGAAAAACGGTTTAACGCGAACCAAACCGAACGCGAAAAATTAGGCGAAAAAATTGAAACGGCGAGTGCCGAAATCGCCCGTTTGAAAGACAAAATCGGTGAGATGAACCGGGATCAGGCCGGTCTTGCCGACGAGCTTCAGCTCGCGCGGAACGCCCTCGACGCCACGGCCAACGACCGCGCCCAGGTTGATTTTGAACGGGGCCAATTGAACGAGCGCATCGCAGCGTTATCGGAGCAGTTGGAGTCGTTTACCGCCTCTCAGTCGGATTCGATTGACCGGCTGGGAGAAAGCGCCAACCAAGGCATCAGCGCGCTGGAACGAACCCTCGTCGTCGCTGGCCTGGATATTCCGCTTATGTTGGAGCGCGTCCTTGGCGAACGTTCCGATTTATTGGAAGGCGTCGGTGGGCCGTTACTGGTGTTGGACGAAGAACTGGGATCGGAAGCCGGTGAGAAATTGGTGGCGGTCGAGCAACGCCTTCTACGCTTGCAGGGCCTCCAGGGTTTGATGAAGCACCTGCCCCTAGCGGCGCCGGTGAATGAGATCCGGTTGAGCAGCGGGTTTGGCAAGCGACGGGATCCGTTCAACAATAAACTCTCGATGCATCCGGGGCTTGATTTCGCCAGCCGGAAGAGAATTCCCATCCACGTCACGGCGCCGGGCACCGTCGCCTTTGTCGGGTGGAAAGGCGGCTATGGCAAGGTCGTCGAAGTCGACCATGGCTTGGGCATTCGCACCCGTTACGCCCATATGTCGCGAATTTTCGTGAAGCGCGGACAGGAGATCGAATTTCGCGAGAAAGTCGGGCTGGTGGGCAGCACCGGACGGAGCACATCAAACCATTTGCACTATGAGATTATGGTCGATGGTCAGCAGTTGGACCCCGCAAACTTCTTGAGGGCAGGACAATATGTTTTCAAAAATTGAACGTAGCGACGTCCCGTCGGGCTTACCGTCGATCGTCAGCAAGGACATGACGATTACCGGCAATCTACAGTCGCCAGGAACTATACAGGTCGAAGGCAAGGTGATCGGCGATGTGGAATGTCACGAACTGACATTGGGCGAAGATGGCGAAGTGCATGGCCAGATAAAATGCGAAATCGCCGCTATACATGGCTCGGTGGTGGGTGAATTACAGGTCACTAATCTCTCGATTACCGCTTCGGCGAAGATTAGCGGCGACATCGTCCACGAATATGTATCCATCGAGGCGCATGCGCGTGTCGAAGGGAAATTGGTTCGCCGCGAGAGCCAACAGGCCAACCTTAACCTGGTGAGTGACGAAATCGGCTAACCCGCCGCGCCATTGCGCAGAATATCGCTAAAGAGCTCGGGGTCGACATTGGCGCCCGACAACACCACCGCGACCGTGCGGTCTTGACACGCCATCGCGCCGCTCAAGACAGCGGCCAGGGCAACTGCGCCGCCCGGTTCGACGACCAGTTTGAGTGTCTGCCAGGCGAAGATCACCGCCCGCCGCACGTCATCATCGGATACCGCTAGGCCGCTTGTGACCAATTGGCTGTTGATCGCGAATGTCAGTTCGCCGGGCATTGGCGCGAGCAGGGCGTCGCAAATCGAGTGGGCGTCGGCTTGGTTCGAGACAATTTCCCCGCCGGCGAGCGACCTAGCGGTATCGTCGAAACCTTGCGGCTCGACGGTGTAAATTTCCGTCGACGGGGCGCGGTGGGCAAATACGGTGGCGATACCCGAAGTCAGTCCGCCGCCGCCACAGCAGGTCAGCACCATATTGGGGCTTGTGCCAATCTCTGCGGCCTGCGCCACAATTTCCAAACCGACAGTCCCCTGACCAGCGATCGTCCAGGGATGGTCGTAAGGCGGCACAAGGGTGGCGCCGGTCTCTGCGGCTAGGTGGGCGGCAATCTCTTCGCGGGAGTCGCCAAATCTATCAAAGGTGACAACGCTCGCGCCCAGCGCGCGGGTGTTATCGAGCTTGATGGCCGGTGCGTCCGATGGCATCACGATGGTGGCCGGCGCGCCCACTAGCGCCGCCGCAGCGGCCACGCCTTGGGCATGATTGCCCGACGAATAGGCCACCACGCCACGGCGGCGCTGGGTCTCATCTAGTTGAGAGACAAAGTTATAGGCGCCGCGAAATTTGAACGATCCAGTGCGTTGCAGGGTTTCCGCCTTCAACAATATACGGCCGCCAACCAGGTCGTTCAGCACGGCGCTTTCCAGCAGTGGCGTGCGAACCGCCAAAGGCGCCAGCCGCTCGCCGGCGGCGGTTATATCGGCGTAGCTTGGAGGCGCAAAGGGCGCGATTTGATCCATCATGGGGTTGCGAGACTTAGCAATTCAGGCAGCGGGGAGAGCGTGTCGATCTCGATGTCGGGGCTGGCGGGCAATTGCTCGGCAGGTTGTTTGTAGCGGTTTATCCACACCACACGAAAGCCGAACGCGGCGGCGCCGACAGCGTCCCAGCCGTTGGACGACATAAAGCAAATCGCGGATGGTGGCACGCCCATCCGGTCGACGGCGAGTTGGTAGACCCTTGGGTCGGGTTTGAACACGCCGACATCCTCGACCGACAGCACCTCATCGAGAAGGTTCTCCAGTCCCGCCGCCGTAACGCCGGCGGTGAGCATATCTGGCGCGCCGTTCGACAGGATGGCGGTTTGCATACCGCCCTGCTTCAGGCGGGTTAGCACGTCGGTGACTTCGGGGAAGGTGTCCAACTCGCGGTAAAGCGCCATCAGCCGCTGGCGAAGTTCGGGGTTGGCGATACCGAGCGCCGCCAAGGCGAAGTCGAGAGCCTCACCGGTGACTTGCCAGAAATCCGCGTGGCGCCCCATCAGGCTGCGCAGCCAAGTATATTGCAGCTGTTTCTGCCGCCAAATGTCGGACAGGCGTTCGGCGGAATCGCCGATATCGTCGCGACAGCGCATAACCGCTGAATTAAAATCGAACAGGGTTCCATAAGCATCGAAGACGCAGGCCTTAATGTCGGTAAGGCTTGGAACCTGTTCGGACGCGGTCAAGGCTGATCTTCCTCGGGGCTCTTATCGGTTGTTTGCACGACCGGCACGATCGCGACTTGGGCGTTCAGAATCAGTTCGCGGTATACGGTCTCGGATTCCAGTACCCGTTGTACATAGTTGCGCGTCTCGCCAAAAGGTATCGATTCAATCCAGTCGATAAGGTCGATTTCACCGGTGCGCGGGTCGCCCATTTGCTGGATCCACCTGTCGACCCGGCCGGGGCCGGCATTGTAAGCCGCCAGCGCCAGGGCAGGAGTGTTATCGAACCGTTTCAACATGGAATTGAGATAGGCAGTGCCCAGTTGGACATTATATCGCGGATCGCTCAGTAAGCGGTTGCGGCTATAGGGTTGGCCGACGGTGCGCGCGAGCCTTTTGGCGGTTGCCGGCATAAGCTGCATCATGCCACGGGCGCCGGCGCGGCTCACGGCGCGGGGGTCGAAGGCGCTTTCCTGGCGGATTAGCGCCAACACCAAAGGTGCTTCGCGCCGCTGTTTGGCGGTGCTGCTGGTGTTTTCGAACGGCAGGGAAGGATAGCTGACGGTTGGAATGACGTTGTCGAGTTGCGCCACGCGCTTGGCCGCCCGCACCGCTTCGTGGGGATGGTCAACGTCGTTCGCCAGATTGATGACGGCAAACCGCTCGTCGAGCGTGGTGGACAGGCTGGTGAGCTGGCGCAGGAAGGGTACGATCAGCCGCTTTTGGTCGTGGCGATGCAAAAGCCGGACTGCCTGCATGAGCTCGGGCTCAATACTATCGACAACCGTAGCCGGATTTTTGGGGAACATGAACGGGATCGGCTCGCCGGTTTTACCTAAGGCGGCGATGGCTTGTTGGCCGTAGAAAGTCGCCGGGAACTCAGCGGCCACGCCCCACCATTTCAGAGCGTTCTCCTGGTCCTTCGCCGCCGATGCGGCTTGGCCGGCCCAGAAGGCGCCGCGCGCGCGACTGATCGGATAGCCGACACCGTCATAGAGGTGGATAAAATGCTGATAGGCGATTTCGGGCTCGGCGAGAAAGGTCAGACTAATCCAGCCAGCGAGGAATTCGGCTTCGGCGAACTCGGCTCCGCTGGTCAAATTATGCCCGGCGACGATACGTTTGGCCTCGGAATAATGGCCTTTGAGAAGCGCTCGGCGCGCTAGGATGCGGCGCTCAATCGCCCATTTTTCCTGATACGCGGCGGTGACCGGCGCATTGGCCAGCAGCTCGCCGGCGGACTGGTCCCTGCCTTTGCGCCGACGCCAACGCAGGCGCTCATATTGCAGGCCTGGATCGGATCTACGCGCCGCGGGCACACGTGAGATGGCGCCGTCGACACCGCCCTCGCGGCGCATCAGAGCAATGCGTGCACGGCCGAGGGCCGCATCGGGAGACCCGACCCGGGAGAGCATGCGGGTGGCCGATCCGTATTGATTTTCCCAGATCAGGCGATCGAGCCGGACGATCTGTTCAGCGTTGGATAAGTGCTTGCGATATTTACGGTGAAATACCTTGTCGTCGTCGCGCTTGAAATTGAGATTTTGCCAATAGTCCGGCGCTAGGGCGCGGACCTGCGCCAACTCTCCTACGGCGACCAAGGCATCGAGGTGGGCCAGGGCGCCGGCGCCCGACAGCGGGGGATGGCGTTGGAACCATGTATTGATTGAGGTGGGATCGTCAGTGGCGGTGATGGCCGCTTCGGCGCCGCGGCGCAGGCGCGACATACGCGGCCAATTTGGATTGGCCTCAATGAAGCTGGCGATCGCAGCGAAACTGGCGTCGGAGTCAGTGCGTTGATAGCGCAGCCACTCGATAATCTTTACGGTCAGCGGATCGTTGGTCTGCCCGGCATGTTTTGCGGCCTCGCTCCACGCCTTCTTTTTGGCCGCATCGAGGGCCTTTTCAATCGACTTTTGTTCGCTGGGAGAAGGGGTGTTGGCGCTGGCCGACGTCAGGCCGGCAACGGCGAGGCCGAATGCGGCGATGACGAAAGCCTTGTAAAGAGTGCGCATTTGCCTTAGCTCCCAACCAATTGTAGGACGGTCGTACAGCCAAGGCCAGAGCGGTCGCGCGAAACTGGCGCGGCGGCGGGTCTTGTAGCTGATAGGCCTTGCCGGTATCGTCGGACGCAGTGCGAGGTTGCACCGACAATACGCGGCTGGCGGGAGCCGGGGAGAATAGCCATGTTTACAGGATCAATCGTTGCGCTCGTGACACCTTTCCGAGACGGTAAGGTCGACGAAAAAGCTTATCAAACGATTATCGAGTGGCAGATCGCTGAAGGCACCGATGCGTTGGTGCCGGTCGGCACCACGGGTGAGTCGCCCACATTGAGCCATGCCGAGCATGAGCGAGTGGTGGAATTGTGCATTGATGCGGCGGCGGGCAGGGTGCCAGTGATTGCCGGCGCCGGGTCCAACTCGACCGAAGAAGCGGTGATGCTTGCCAAGCACGCCAAGAAGGCCGGCGCCGACGGCGCTTTGATCGTCACGCCGTATTACAACAAACCGTCCCAGGATGGGATGTATGCACACTTTAAGACCATCGCGGATACCGTTGATATTCCAATCATTATCTACAATATTCCGCCACGATCCGTGGTCGATATGTCGGTCGACACCATGGCCCGTTTGGCTAAGGATTGCCCCAACATCGTGGGCATGAAGGATGCGACGGCGGATTTAACCCGTCCGCTCTCGACCCGTGCGGCGATCGGCGAGGATTTCGACATGCTGTCCGGCGAAGACGCCACGGTACTGTCGTTTTTGGCCAATGACGGCGATGGCTGCATTTCCGTGACCGCGAACGTCGCGCCGCGCGCTTGCGCGGAAATGCACGATGCCTGGGCGGCGGGCAAGACGGCCGAGGCAATTGCCATCAATCAGCGGCTGTTTCCCCTGCATACGGCGCTGTTTGTCGAGCCTAACCCGGTTCCAGTTAAATACGGGCTGTCCTTGCTGGAAAAGGCGACCATGGATGTCCGCCTGCCGCTGACCCCGGCGAACGAGAATACCCAGGCCCAGGTTAAAGCGGCCATGGTCTCGGCTGGCTTGCTGAATTAATACCGGCGCCATGGCAAAGAAAGCGGCGCCGGATCGCCAGATTGCGGCTCAAAACCGCAAGGCCCGGCACGACTATTTTATCGATGAAAACCTGGAGGCTGGCCTCGTCCTAGAGGGTTCGGAGGTCAAGTCTTTGCGCTCGGGCCAGGGCAGCCTGGTCGATGCCTGGGCCGGCGAGCGGGACGGCGAGTTGTGGATGTTTAGCGCCTATATCCCGCAATATGCCTCGTCCCATGAGCCGAATTACGTTTCTCGCCGGCCACGTAAGCTATTGCTCCACAAGCGTGAAATGAGCCGCCTCTTGAACGCGATTCAGCGCGACGGCATCACTCTGGTGCCCCTGTCGATCTATTTCAACGATCGGGGCATCGCCAAGGTCGATCTCGGCATCGCTCGCGGTAAGCGCAAATACGACAAGCGCCAGACCGAAAAAAAACGCGACTGGGATCGCCAGAAGGCGCGGTTGTTGCGCGACAATCGCTGATTTCCGCCGATTATAACTTTACGTTAACGTAAACGTCATATAAAATATTGTTATGAGTGAAACATTTTCGATCGCCGATTTGGCGCGGGAGTTCGAGGTGACGCCGCGCACCATCCGCTATTACGAGGCAGAGGGCATGCTGGCGCCCGAGCGGCGCGGCCAGCGGCGGGTCTATTCGCCGCGCGACCGAGTTACCCTGGCGTTGATCCTGCGCGGTAAACGGCTTGGCTTTTCCCTGGCCGAGGCCAAAGAAATCATCGAATTGTACGACGCGCCCCAGGGTGAGGCCGGTCAACTGAAAGTGTTGATCGATAAATTGGCCGATAAGCGCGATGCGCTGGAGGCGAAACGCCGCGACGCGGAATCCGCGTTGGCCAGCATGGATGATTATGCGACGCGGTGCCAAGACCGCTTGAAGGAACTTGAAAACGGCGCTGAGTCTTCGGCGCATGAGGGTTCAAATTCATGATCATACTCTTGTGTGCCGCTGAGTTGCAGACGATCATGGGAGGCGAGAGACCGAGTCTCGACCGGTGGTGTAAACAGGCGATTGGGACTTAGAGGGACACGAGCAATGATTTCAAACCAGTACCCAACGCTAAATTTCGATCTGGGCGAGACTGCGGACATGCTGCGCGATTCGGTGCACAGCTTTTCCGACGATCACATCGCGCCGCGCGCCGAGGAGATCGACCGTTCGAACGAGTTTCCCCGCGACCTGTGGCCGATGATGGGGGAATTGGGGCTACACGGCATCACCGTCGATGAAGAATTCGGCGGCTCGGGCCTGGGTTATCTGGAACATTGCGTGGCGATGGAAGAGGTCAGCCGCGCATCGGCGTCGGTGGGTCTGTCTTACGGCGCGCACTCGAACCTCTGCGTCAACCAGATCAGCCGTAACGGCACCGAAGATCAAAAACGCCGCTATCTGCCCAAACTGATTTCCGGCGAACATGTCGGTGCGCTGGCGATGAGCGAACCGGGCGCTGGCTCCGATGTGGTTGGCATGCGTACCCGCGCGGAGAAAAAGGGCGATCGCTACATTTTGAACGGCAACAAGATGTGGATCACTAACGGCCCGGTGTCCGATACCTATGTGATCTACGCCAAGACCGATCCCGATGCCGGCCCGCGCGGCATTACAGCGTTTTTGGTCGAGACGGGCTTCAAAGGATTCTCCACCGCCCAGAAGCTCGACAAGCTGGGCATGCGCGGCTCCGACACTTGCGAGCTGGTGTTCCAGGACTGCGAGGTGCCGGAAGAAAATGTGCTCGGCGAGGTGGGCAAAGGCGTCAATGTGCTGATGAGCGGCCTCGATTATGAGCGTGCCGTGCTGGCCGCCGGGCCGCTCGGCATCATGCAATCGTGCATGGATATCGTGGTGCCTTACGTGCATGAGCGTGAGCAGTTCGGCAAGCCGATTGGCACCTTCCAGCTTATGCAGGGCAAGCTGGCCGACATGTACACCACTATGAACGCCTGCAAGGCCTATGTGTATGCCGTGGCCAAAGCCTGCGACCGGGGCGAGACCGCGCGCAAGGACGCCGCCGGCGCTATTCTTTACGCGTCGGAAAAGGCGACCCTGATGGCGCTCGATGCGATCCAGGCGCTCGGCGGCATGGGTTATATCAACGAGACCTCGACTGGCCGGCTGCTGCGCGACGCCAAGCTTTATGAAATCGGCGCCGGCACATCGGAGATTCGCCGCATGCTCATCGGGCGTGAGCTATTCGAGGAAAGCGCATGAAAAAGTATCTGTATCTCATTATTATTACAGTTCTTTTTTCTGGTGTTGTTAGCTCGGCGTCGGCCATGCCCGACCGCTTGAGCGGCGCCGAAATCAAGGCCTGGATCGACGGCAACACGGTTGTCGGCGTGTGGGCCGGCACCTCGTACCGCCAATTGTTCCGGCCCGACGGCACGACCGCCTATGACGCCGCTGGCACGGCGCGCGACGAAGGCCGCTGGTGGGTGACAGAGAACGAATACTGCTCCTGGTGGTCGGGTTCCGGGGAGGCCTGTTATCAAGTTCTGCGCGACGGCGAGACGCTCGTCTGGCGCACTAAGGGTTTGTTTGCCCGTACCTTTGCGGCCAATGTTTTGCTTGGTGACCAATTGGAGGCGAAGTGAGCCATGGCCGATGTGCGGCGGATCAGTTCCAACTCAACCTTTGAGGCGGCAGCCGGCTACAGCCGCGCCGTCGTCGATGAAGATTATGTGCATGTCGCCGGCACCACAGGCTTCGATTACGCCACCATGTCGATCGCCGACGATGTGGTGGAACAGACCCATCAGGCCTTCTCCAACATCGTCGAATTGCTGGCGCGGGCGCGTTGCTCCCTCTCTGATGTGGTGCGGGTGCGCTACTACCTCACCGACCGCGCCGATTTCGAAACCCTGGCGCCGGTCTTCAAACATCACCTCGGCGCCTTTCCACCGGCGGCGACCGCCGTCATTGCCGAGCTGATCGATCCGCGAATTAAGATCGAAATTGAGGCCACGGCGCGCCGGGACCGTTCGAACGAGGAAGAGGAATAATGCCCAGTGTAATGATCATTGGCGCCAGCCGCGGCATCGGCCTGGGGTTTGTCAAAGCCTATGCGGCGGCGGACGGTTGGGAAGTACATGCGACGACCCGCACTCCCGATACCCCCGGCGAATTGGGAGCGGTGGCGGGCAACGTCACCCTGCACGAGCTGGATGTGGTCGACGCGGGTCAGATCAACCGCCTGGCGATGGCGTTCGAAAACCGCGATCTCGATATCTTAATCCACAATGCCGGCGTCATGGGCGATGATATGAGCCGCGATCTGGTACTGACCATCAACGCCGAAGCGCCGTTCTATGTGATCTCAGGATTGCTGCCCGCGGTCGAACGCAGCGGTGAGAAAAAGATCGCCATCTTGACCAGCCATCTGGGGGCGCGGAATGGCGGACCAACCCCGACCAGCGCGTATGGCGCGTCGAAAGCGGCCTTGAACGATCGCTACCGCGAACTCGAGCCGGAATGGCGCGAACGCGGCGTCAAGTCGGTGGTTTTCCATCCGGGTTGGGTGCAGACCGATATGGGAGGCGCCGGCGCCTCGGTAAGTGTCGCTGACAGTGTGCTTGGCATGCGCCGGATCATGAGCGGCCTGCGCGCCGATAGTTCCGGTAAATTCCTCGACTGGCAGGGGAAAGAGCTCGCGTGGTGAATTCATGCCCAGCGTGATGGTGATCGGCGCGAGCCGGGGGATCGGACTGGAGTTGGCGCGCCAATATGCCGACGCCGGCTGGCGGGTGCATGCCACCACCCGCAGTTTGGCGCGGCCGGGGAAGCTCGGTGATTTGGCGGGCGAGGTGAGCCTATATTCGCTCGACGTTTGCAGCGATGCCGACATTGCCGCGCTGGCCGAGGCGCTGGCCGGGATGCCCATTGACGTGCTGATCCATAGCGCCGGTGTGATCGGCAGCCGCGGCGCGGGCGACGAGGAGACCCGCACGCAGACGTTTCGAATTAACACCGAGGCGCCGATCCTGAC
The DNA here is from genome assembly GCA_011087645.1 of Alphaproteobacteria bacterium. Lineage (GTDB taxonomy): Bacteria > Pseudomonadota > Alphaproteobacteria > UBA6615 > UBA6615 > JABDJY01. Next base: position 206,088 of record JAALLF010000004.1, on the reverse strand, counting down.
CGCCACGGCCTTATTGGAGAATGTCGCGGCGAGTGATCAGAAGAAAATTGCACTGATATCGAGCGTGCAGGGCTCGGGACGGCCGCGGGTGGGAAGCGAATATCTCTATGGCGATTCCAAGGGCCTGTTGAACGCGAAGTTTCGCGAGCTCGAACCGCAATGGCGCGCCCGGGGGATTACGTCGGTCGCGCTTCACCCGGGTTATGTGCGTACCGACATGACCGGCATGATGGCCAGTATCTCGCCGAAAAAGAGCGTCAGAGGTATACGCGCGGTGATGGACGATCTTCGCCTAGAGGACGGTGGCCGGTTTGTCGATTACAAAGGCAAGACGGTTTCTTGGTAGCAACGGGATAATTAATGCAGCCAACAGATACATCAGCGAGCACGGGCGCTATCGACGGTTTGATCGCCGGTTTCCGGTCGTTCCGGGCGCGCTATTACGAAGAACAGCCGCAGCGCATGCGCGAGCTGAGCACCCACGGTCAGTCGCCAGCGGTCATGATCATCGCCTGTTCGGATTCGCGGGTGGATCCCGCATTACTGCTGGGGGCAGAGCCGGGCGATTTATTCACCGTGCGCAACGTCGCCAATCTGGTGCCGTCTTATGCGCCTGATAGCAGCTATCACGGCACCAGCGCGGCGTTGGAATACGCTGTGCGCGACCTCAAGGTCAGCCATATTGTCGTCCTCGGCCATTCCGCCTGCGGCGGCGTGCAAGCGCTGCGTGCCGCCGCTGCTGGCGCGCCGGCCGAACGTGAATTTATAATTCCCTGGATGGATATTGCCGCCGCCGCCTGCCAATGCACGGAAGGACAGCCGGTTCCCGATCAACAAACGGTTGAGCATGACGGAATCCGCATCTCGCTGGAGAACTTGCGCAGCTTTCCGTGGGTCAGCGAACAGATCGATGCCGGCCATTTAACGTTGCATGGCTGGTGGGTCGACCTGGTGGCCGGTCGCCTTTGCGAAATAGACCCTGACGGCGGCGCGATTGAACTTGTGGCGGAAGAGATCGCGGATGTTGCTGACTGAAGAGCAGGCGATGGTGCGCGATACGGCGCGCGCGTTCGCGGCGGAACAGCTCGCGCCGAACGCCGCCGACTGGGATCGCGACGCGACGTTCCCGGCGGACGCGGTAAAGGAAATGGGTGCGCTTGGCCTGTTGGGAGTGCAAGTGCCCGAGAAATGGGGCGGCGCCGGCCTGGGTAATACCGAACTCGCCCTGGTTACTGAGGAAATCGCTGCTGGCGATGGTGGCTGTTCGACCATTCTGGCGGTGCAAAATTCGGTTGTCTGCATGCCGCTCTACAAGTTCGGCAGTGACGATCAAAAACAGCGCTTTCTAACGCACACGGCGACTGGCGACATGTTGGGCGCCTTCATGCTGACCGAACCTCACACCGGTTCGGATGCCGGGGCGATCAAGACTCGGGCCGAGAAGGTCGGCAATAAATATGTACTCAATGGCGCCAAGCAGTTCATCAGTACCGGCAGCAAGGCCGGCATCGCCATCACCTTTGCGGTGACCGATCCGGCGGCCGGCCCGAAAGGGATCAGCGCCTTTATCGTGCCCACCGATACGCCGGGCTATACGGTCAACCGGGTCGAGCACAAATTGGGTCAGCGCTCGTCGGAGACCTGTTCGATCACCTTGGACAATGTGGAGATCACGCCTGACCTGTTGCTCGGCGAGGAAGGCGGGGGCTACCGCATCGCACTAGCAAACCTGGAAGGCGGCCGCATCGGCGTGGCTGCCCAGGCGGTCGGCATGGCGCGCGCTGCGTTTGAGCACGCTGTCGCCTATGCAAAGGAGCGGGAGACCTTCGGACAGAAACTCATCGAGCATCAGGCGATCGCTTTCAAGCTGGCCGAGATGAAGACCAGTATTTCGGTCGCCCGACAGATGTATCTGCACGCCGCCGATCTGCGCGACCGGGACGAGAAATGTGTGGAAGAGGCGGCGATAGCCAAACTCTTTGCTTCGGAAATGGCGGAGAAAGTTTGTTCCGACGCCATCCAGATCCATGGCGGCAACGGCTATTTGCAAGATTTTCCGGTGGAGCGCATCTATCGCGATGTCCGCGTGACGCAAATCTACGAAGGTGCGTCGGAAATCCAGAAAATGGTGATTTCGCGCGAAATCGCGAGCACTGATTGAACACACACGCTATGAACAGCCAAACCCTCATACTTCGACAGGCTCAGCATGAGGGGCGTACTAATATCCTCGTCCTGAGCTTGTCGAAGGATGAGGCCGGACAGGAGTTAAAATGAGCGACGCACCACTAGAGTTCTATTTCGATTTCAACAGCCCGTACGGTTATGTGGGCGCCCATCTGATCGACAACATCGCCGAGCGCTACGACCGCAAAACCGATTGGTATCCCATCCAATTGGCGGCGGCGTTCAAGCTGACCGGCGCCAAGCCGATGGATCAGACGCCGATCAAGGGCGATTATTTGATGCAGGATTCGGCACGGGTCTGCCGGTATTACGGCGTGACCTATAAGCATCCCGACGTGCACCCGTTTTCGCCGACCGCCGCGTCGCGCGCGTTTTATTGGGTGAAGGACAAAGACCCAGGACAAGCAAAGGGCTTTGCCATGGCCCTCTATACGGCGGCCCTGGCCAACAATGAGGATATTTCCGCACCGGCCAGCGTCGCCCGGGTGGCGGCCAGCGTGGGCATCGATCAGAAGGACATCATGGATGCGCTGGACGACCCGGCGGTTAAGCAGCGTCTCATCGACGAAACCGATGCGGCGATCAAGAAAGGCGTTTTCGGCTCGCCGTTCGTGATCGCCGATGGCGAGCCGTTCTGGGGGGTCGACCGGTTCGAGATCCTCGATGAATGGTTGGTCACCGAAGGTTTTTGAGAACCGTCATGGTTCGACAAGCTCACCATGAGGATTTGGACAAACCCCTCATCCTGAGCCTGTCGAAGGATGAATTTTGGGATTAGTCGGTTTCGGCGAGGATATTTTGAAACAGGTCGCGATCCACATTGCCGCCCGACAGGACCAAACCGACGGTTCGATCCGTCGCCTGTCCGCGCTCTTGCAGCAGCGCCGCCAGAGGCGCCGCGCCGGCGCCTTCGGCGACATTGTGGGTGTCGGTGAAATAGTGGCGCATCGCGGCTTTGATTTCGGCCTCGCTGACCGTGACGATGCGTTCCGCGAAATGATTGATAACCTCGACCGCCGCGTCGTCGGGCACCCGGCAAGCCAACCCGTCCGCCAGCGTGTCGGCGCTGTTGGTCGACACCGGCTGGCCTTGGGTGAAGGACAGGGCGTAGCAGGGCGCGTTCTCGGCGACCACGCCGACGATCTTGGTGGTCAGCCCCAACGCCTCGCGCGCGGCGATACAGCTACAGATCCCCGACCCCAGACCGATAGAGACATACAGCGTGTCGATATCCGGCGCGGCGGTGAGAAATTCCAGAGCATAGGTGGAGACACCGGCCACCAGATCTTCGGCAAAGGAGGGGACCAGAGTCAGTCCTCGTTCGTCGGCCAACCCGTAGGAATATTCGTAGGCCTCCTGAAAATCATGGCCATGGATAATCAGTTCGGCGCCCAGCGCGACCATCGCCGCGTTCTTTTCCGGCGAATTGCCTTCTGGCACCACGATCACCGCGCGCAGACCGTTGGCCCTGGCGGCAAAGGCGATCGATTGGCCGTGATTGCCGCGGGTCGCCGTAATCACGCCGCGGCTATCGGGATGGCTGGCGCGCAGCCGCGACATGTAAAGCAAGCCGCCGCGAACTTTGAAGGCGCCGATTGGCGAATGGTTTTCATGCTTGACCCACACCGTCGTACCACATCGCTCAGCCAGCAACGGCCAGGCATATTGCGGGGTCGCCGGCATGGCCGTGTAAACCGTTTCGGTGGCGGCCTGGATCTGGGATTTGGTCGGCAATTCCATAGCGGTTCCTATAGCACGGGATATTTAACAAGCAAGGCGGCGAGGTACGCTCGATGACCATATTGAAATCGTCGCTCGATGCGAAGTCAGCCGAATTCAAAGCAAACGCGCAGGCCCTGCAGACCGCGGTCGGCGATCTGCGTGACAAGGTCGCCGAGATCGAACGCGGTGGCGGTGAGCGGTCGCGCGAGCGTCATGTGTCGCGTGGTAAACTTCTGCCGCGCGACCGGGTGCGGGTTTTGCTCGACGAGGGATCGCCGTTCGTCGAGTTCTCGCAGTTCGCCGCCTACGAGATGTACGACGATGTCATCCCAGCCGGCGGCATCATCACTGGCATCGGCCGGGTGTCGGGGCGCGAATGCGTCGTCGTCGTCAACGATGCGACGGTCAAGGGCGGCACCTATTATCCGATGACCGTGAAGAAACATTTGCGCGCGCAAGAGATCGCCCGCGAGAACAATCTGCCATGCATTTATCTGGTCGATTCCGGCGGGGCGAATCTGCCCCAGCAGGCCGGTATCTTTCCCGACCGGGAGCATTTCGGCCGCATCTTTTATAACCAGGCGACCATGTCATCCCAGGGTATACCGCAAATCGCCGCGGTGATGGGCTCGTGTACCGCCGGTGGCGCCTATGTGCCGGCGATGGCCGATGAAAGCATCATCGTCAAAGATCAGGGGACGATCTTTTTGGCCGGCCCGCCGCTGGTAAAGGCGGCGATTGGCGAGGTGGTCACCGCCGAAGAACTGGGCGGCGCCGATGTGCATGCCCGGGTGAGTGGCGTGACCGACCATATGGCCAATGACGACACCCACGCGTTGGCGTTGGTGCGCAAGATCGTCGGTAATCTCAACCGGCCCAAGGTAGTCGAAATCGAAACCCGTGAGACCGTTGAGCCGCTCTACCCGGCTGACGATATTTACGGGGTGGTGCCGGCCGATACGCGCAAGCCCTATGACGTACGCGAAATCATCGCACGGATTGTCGATGGCAGTGAGCTTGATGAATTCAAGGCGCTGTATGGCGAGACGCTCGTGACCGGCTTTGCGCATATCCACGGCTATCCGGTGGGCATCATCGCCAATAACGGTATCCTGTTTTCGGAATCGTCGCTGAAGGGCGCGCACTTCATCGAACTATGTTGTCAGCGCGGCATTCCCCTGGTGTTCCTGCAGAATATCTCCGGCTTCATGGTTGGCAAAAAGTACGAGGCCGGTGGCATCGCCAAGGATGGCGCCAAGCTGGTCACCGCGGTGGCGTGCGCCAATGTGCCGAAATTCACGGTGATTATCGGAGGCAGCTTCGGCGCTGGCAATTACGGCATGTGCGGGCGCGCCTACGGGCCACGGTTTTTATGGATGTGGCCCAATGCGCGGATCTCGGTTATGGGCGGTGAGCAGGCCGCCAATGTGCTGGCGCAGGTCCGCCGAGACGGGTTGGAGGCGCGCGGCGAGAGCTGGAGCGAAGCCGAGGAAGCCGAGTTCAAGCAGCCGATTCACGATCAATACGAAGTCGAAGGCCATCCCTATTACGCCAGTGCGCGGTTGTGGGATGACGGCATCATCGACCCCGCCGATACCCGCCGTGTCTTGGGGCTCAGCATCTCCGCCGCGCTCAACGCACCGATCTCGCCGACCAAATTCGGCATCTTTCGGATGTAGGCGGCGATGAGCACCGACAAGCTAAAAGTCGAAATCGAGGATGGTGTCGCCCGGTTAATCCTGGCCCAGCCGGAAAAACACAACGCCTTCGACGATGCCATCATTGCCGCGTTCACCACCGCATTGGAACAGGTCGGCGACGATGGGTCGGTGCGGGTAGTGGTCCTGTCGGGCGAGGGTAAGAGCTTTTCCGCTGGCGCCGATCTCGACTGGATGCGGCGCATGGCCGATTACGACGAGGCGGAGAACCTGGCCGACGCGAAAGCTCTGGCCGTCATGCTGCGGACCTTGAACGAATTACCGAAGCCGACGATCGCGCGGGTGCACGGGGCGACCTTCGGTGGCGGCGTCGGATTGGTCGCGTGCTGCGATATCGCCGTGGCCTCGGAAGCGGCGATTTTCTGCCTGTCCGAGGCTCGTCTCGGCCTCGCCCCGTCGACCATTAGCCCCTATGTGGTCGCCGCCATGGGCGCCCATAATGCGCGGCGCTATTTCCTCACCGCCGAGCGGTTCGATGGCGTTGCTGCCGAACGTATTGGCCTGGTGCATATGGTGACGGCGCCCGACCAACTCGACACTGCCGTCGACGGTCTCATCTCGGCGTTGTTGCAAAACGGGCCGATGGCGATCGCCGAATGCAAAGGGCTCATCCGCAACGTTGCCAACAGATCGGTCGACGCCGCCCTTATCGAGGGTACGGCACAACATATCGCTCGGGTGCGCGCCTCGGCGGAGGGCAAAGAGGGTGTGCGCGCATTTCTGGAAAAACGGCCGGCGACATGGCAGCGCAAGTAACCCCGGCGCGGATGCCGTACCGCCAGTGGATCCGCGCGGTGATCTTCACCGCGTTTACGGTGTTGCTAATCGCCGCTGGGGTGACCGAGAGTTTCGGACTGCTGACCCTCATGGTTTTGGTCGCGGTATTCACCGCCGCCGGGGTGTTCTTGTGGCTGTTTCCGGGCAGCCGGTTTTTTGTGCTGTCGTTTGCCAACTCGCTGGCGATCTATACCTGCGTGTATTTTTTTCTGGCGATCGAAAATTTTTCCACCGCCGAAACTTGGGTATTCGCGGTTGGGTATTTAATGCCCATTTCAGCGTTTCTGATCGGCGCGTGGTGGCACCGCAGCGAAATCCGCCGGGTTGCCTACGCCGATTATATCGTCGATCGCCAGCACCCGGCCCGGATCTTCGCCTGGCTGGCGCCGGTCTCCACCTTGAGCGCCCTTACCTTCTTTGTACCTGTGTTCGAACTGTCTCCGACAGAGGTTGGCATAGCGATGGTCGGTGCCATGGCGGCGACCTCGATCTTCATCGTCGTGATGAGCCGCACGATCTGCGTGTTCCTGATCGATACGGGCCTGCTATTCGACCAGTTCTTCGTGCGCATGCTGCATCTGTTTGCGCCGGCCTTCGCGTTTTTCACCCTGTACTCGTTCAATGTCATCGTGTTTGCGATGATCTACCGCATCGCCGACCGTCTTGCCGACGCGCCATTATTTCTGATCGCCGGGGAGCGGCAGGCGATCAGTTTCGTCGATAGCCTGTATTTCTCGCTGATCACCGTATCGACTGTGGGCTACGGCGATATTACGCCGGTGTCGGACGCGATCCGGGCGGTGACCGCGGTCGAGGTCATGATCGGCATTCTGCTGTTCCTGTTCGGCTTCTTCGAAATAATGCGCCATGCGCGCCGGCCCAACGGATCGGCTTCTGTTGAATCGGGCGAGGAGTAGACCGATGATTTCAAGTTTACTCATCGCTAACCGGGGCGAGATTGCCGTGCGGGTTATGCGAACCGCCCGTCGCCTGGGTATTCGCACCATCGCGGTTTATTCCGAAGCTGACGCCGGCGCCATGCATGTCGCGGAAGCCGATGAGGCGGTCTGTATCGGACCGCCATCGCCAGCGGAAAGTTATTTGAATATCGACGCGGTGTTGCGGGCGGCGCGCGATACAAATGCCGACGCCATTCATCCCGGCTACGGTTTTCTGTCGGAAAACGCGGGTTTTGCCGAGGCTTGTCATGAGGCCGGGATCGTCTTCGTTGGCCCCAGCGCAGGCTCAATCCGCGCCATGGGCGATAAAGCGGCGGCCAAGGCGGCGATGGAAGGCGCGGGAGTGCCTTTGGTGCCCGGCTATCACGGCGCCGATCAGAGCTTGAAGAAACTAGTAGGGGCGGCGAAAAAAATTGGGTTTCCCGTTCTCATTAAAGCTTCGGCTGGCGGCGGCGGCCGCGGTATGCGGATCGTTCATGAAGCGGGTGAGTTTACTGAGGCGTTGGCGTCGGCGCAGCGCGAGGCCATGGGCGCGTTCGGCGACGATCGCGTGATCGTCGAGAAATTTCTCGAACAGTCGCGCCATATCGAAGTTCAGGTCTTCGGTGACAGCCACGGCAACGTGGTCCATCTGTTTGAGCGCGACTGCTCGCTGCAGCGGCGCTATCAAAAAGTGATTGAGGAAGCGCCGGCGCCGGGGATGAGCGAAGAGCGGCGAGCAGAGATCGGCGCGGCAGCGATCGCGGCGACCAAGTCGATCGATTATGTCGGCGCGGGGACGGTGGAATTCATTGTCGACGCCGGGGCCGACGGCGCCAACGGGCCGTTCTACTTCATGGAGATGAACACGCGTCTGCAGGTCGAGCATCCGGTGACGGAGATGATCACCGGCTTCGACCTGGTCGAATGGCAATTAGCGGTCGCGTCGGGCAAACCGCTAGCGGTCGATCAGAGCGCTATCGCGCAAAACGGTCACGCGGTCGAGGCGCGGCTCTATGCTGAGGATCCGGCGCGTGACTTTTTGCCGACCGGCGGGCGGTTGGTGCATCTGGCGTGGCCGGGCGGCGAGGGGGTTCGCGTCGACACCGGTATTCGCGAGGGCGATTCAATTGCCGTCGAGTACGACCCGATGATCGCCAAGCTGATCGCCCACGGACCCGACCGGGTCAGCGCCTTACAAGGCCTGCACGGGGCCATGTCAGCGTTACGGCTTGTCGGGCCGGTCACCAATCAGGCGTTTTTGGCCAATGCGTTGGCACATCCGGCGTTCATCGCCGGTGACATCGACACCAATTTTATAACTGACCACGAGGCCGATCTGATACCGCTGGCTATGCCGGTGAGTGAGGCTGTAATCCGCGCGGCGCTAGCTTTTATTCTCGATGAGCGGGGACGTGTATCGAGGGCGAACCCGGGCGACGCCAATTCTCCCTGGGGGGCGACCGATGGCTGGCGGCCCAACCTGCCGTCGCGCGATCAAATAGTACTGCGGGACGGCGACACGGAAATCACCGTTGATCTGCTGGAGGCGGGCAATGGCTGGCAAGCGACGCTACCGCAGAGTGCTGAACTCGTTGCTGTCGGGACACCAGCCGAAGGCGTTGAGGTTTATCGCGATGCTCAAACGCTGATTGTCGTCGACGGCCTACGTCAGTCGCGCCTAACACACGTCGTGGCCTTGGCCGAAGCCGATCGCGGCGAAGGGGCGGGGGGCGGATTGACCGCGCCGATGCCCGGCAAGATCGTGCAGGCCCTGGTCGCCTCGGGCGATGCCGTGGTGCGGGGTCAGACGGTGATGATTTTAGAAGCCATGAAAATGGAACACGCGATCTCTGCGCCGGCCGATGGTGTCGTTTCTGATGTTTATTTTACCGCGGGTGATCAAGTCGATGAAGGTGCTGAATTGCTGCGATTGGCGAAAGACGGCAAATAGCAGACATAGATGATGCGCGTGCCTTGTCGCGCCGTCGAAATACCGCGATGATGCGGAAAATTTGAACCATAAAAATCGAGGGCAGGATTATGTACAACGCAACGGACGACATCGTCCTTCCCACCAGCGTCATCGGCTCGTTGCCGCGCCCGGCCTGGTATACCGAAAATCTTGGCAGGCGAAATTTTCGCACCGCGATGGTCAATGCCCGTTTTCGCGAGCAATATACCGATGCCGTATCGTCCTATCTGCGTGACCAGGAGACCGCCGGCTTGGATATCTGCACCGATGGCGACGCGCGCTTCGATGAAGATGTCGGCGGCCATAGCTGGTTCTCTTATGCCCCCAACCATATGGAGGGCTTCGCAAACGAATATGCCTACAAGCCCGAGGGCGCGCGCGCCGGTATCCCCAACACCCGTGGCGAGATATTGCACGAAGTTCTCGAAGCGCGGGTCATGGCTGATCTGGTCGGGCCAGTCGGTCGCGGCAATTTGCAATACACATCGATCTGGAAAACCGCCCAGCGTTTGACCACCCGCCCGGTGAAGTTCGGCACCATCACGGCGGAATTGTTGGCGCTGGCGGTGCGCAATTTCCACTACAAGGATCTTCGCGAATGCATCTGGGCGGTGAGCGACGCCCTGAACGAGGAATTGACCGAATTGGCCGATGCCGGTTGCCCGGTGATCCAGATGGAAGAGCCGCAAATTCATCTGCTCGCCGCCAAGGGGCTGACCGACGATGTCCTGAATCCGGACTTCATGGTCGAGGTGTTTAACAACACGGTGCGCGGGTTGCGCGACAAGACCGAGGTGTGGTGCCACACCTGCTGGGGCAACCCAGCGCAGCAGCGGATTTTCGCATTCCAACCCAAATACGAGCCGGCGCTGGAGGCGCTAAACCGTGTTGACGCCGACGTGGTCACTTTCGAATGCTGCAGCGCTGGCGGCGCTGAATTAGGACCGATCGGAAATGTCATCGCCACCGACAAAAAAGTCGCCGTCGGCGTGATCGATCACCACTCGCTGCAGGTCGAGAGGCCGGATCAGGTCGCCGATACGGTGCGCAGTGCGTTGGAGCATATTCCTGCCGAACGGCTGGTGCTGTCATCCGATTGCGGGATGGGCCGCGAGGGCATGAGCCGGCGTCACGCGTTTAACAAAATGGTGTCGATCGTGCGCGGCGCGAATATTGTACGCGAGGAGCTGGGCCTGCCCTTGGCGGAGTCCCTAGCGTCCAACGATCAATATTCATTGGTTGAGAACGGTTGAACTAAAACGAACGGTTGCCATGGCAATGCCGAAACAGGTTCGTATCGTCGATGTCGGCCCCCGCGACGGGTTGCAAGCCGAACCAGCGACGGTGCCGACCGAGGCCAAGGTTGAACTGATCCACCGTCTAGCAGATGCGGGTATTCCGTCTGTCGAGGCCGGCGCCTTCGTGTCGCCCAAATGGGTGCCGCAGATGGCCGATAGCGAAGCGGTGCTCAACACCATCAAGCGGCGATCTGGCACGGTTTATCCGGTATTGGTGCCGAACATGAAAGGCTTCGAGCGGGCGCAAGCCGCGAAGGTGACGGAGATCGCCACCTTCAGCGCCGCGTCGGAGACGTTTTCCCAGAAAAATACCAACTGTTCGATCGCCGAAAGCCTGGAGCGCGCCGCGCCGGTTTGCGCGGCTGGTCTGGCCGCCGGAATGCGGGTGCGCGGCTATATATCCTGCGCCTTGGGGTGCCCCTATGAGGGCGATATCGATCCGGCCAAGGTCGCCGAGCTTGCCGGTCAGTTGCTGGCTCTGGGCTGCTATGAGATCAGCTTGGGCGATACCATCGGCGTCGGCACTCCGTCGAAGGCCGCCGCGATGATACAGGCCGTGGCGCGCGAAGTGCCGATCGACCAACTGGGTCTGCATTTCCACGACACTTACGGTCAGGCCCTGGCCAATATTTTAGCTTGCTTGGAGTTGGGTGTTGCGACTGTTGATAGCGCCGTCGCCGGGCTTGGCGGCTGTCCCTATGCGCCGGGGGCGTCAGGCAATGTTGCGACCGAGGATGTCTTGTATATGCTCGACGGATTGGGCATCGAGACCGGCGTCGATTTTGCCGCCGTCGTCGCCGCCGGTCAGTATATCTGCGGCGTGTTGGGGCGCGAACCCACCTCGAAAGCCGCCCAGGCTTATCTGGCGAAAGCCGCGTAAACCGCTGCGAAATCAGCCGATTTTGGTGTAACCGCCTAACCATTTGGTAACGGTATCCGTTTAGCCTTTCCATGGGCCTACTGGCTCGGATTATGTGGAAAATCAATCGCTTAACGGAATATCGGACGCATTGTGGGATACGCACTCGATCAGCTTCGTGTCTTAATCGTCGACCCGAATACGCATATTCGCGAGTTGTTGCGGACGATTTTGCAGACCGTCGGCGCCGGGAAGATCGATTTGATCAGCGATGGCGTTGCCGGTTTCGAAAGTTACTGCGTCCACGAATATGACGTGGTGTTCACCGATTCCGAGATGGATCCGATAAGCGGATTGGATTTTGTCGAACTTATCCGCACCTCGTCCAAAAGCCCCAATCCCTATGTGCCAATCGTAATGTTGTCCGCCTATTCTGACGAGGAGCGGGTGAAGTTGGCGCGCGATCACGGCGTGACGGAATTCCTGGCAAAACCCTTTACCGTGGACATCGTCCTCAAGCGCCTCGAAGCGGTGATCGAAAGTCCCCGTACGTTCGTACGTACCGATTCCTATTTCGGACCTGACCGCCGGCGCATTGCGAACCCGAGTTACGCTGGAAACGAGCGTCGTAAAACCACGCTCAGGGAAGTGAGTCTATCGCGTCAGGACATATCCAAACAGCAACAGGCGGCCCTGTCGCAAGACAAGAGCGTCATTGATGCCTTGGCGCGGGACTAACGCGCTGTTGGCGATGCGGATTGTCATATGAGCGACAACGCCAAGAATAACGGGACCTATCAGCTCATCACCCCGCCGAATTTAATAAAGGCCCGGGTGGGGGCGGGCTTGGGGGTCGATACCGAATTGGCGAAAAGAGCCGATGCCGCCGTGCAGAACTTGCAGGGCGAATTCTTGGTCCGGGTTGCGGCGGCGGTCAGCGAAATCGCGGCGCAACTTACGTTGGCCGAGACCTCGCTTGAGGAGCGCGTCGAATGCGCCACGGAGATTTTGCGCATCGCCGACGAGTTGCGGACCCAAGGCGCGGCGTTTGGCTACCCGTTGGTGAGCGACATATGTATGTCGCTATGCCGTTACATTGAAAAGCTCGACGCTCCGGAAAACCTGACCGGTGAAATCGTTTTTGCCCACATTGATGTCTTACGATCGATTGCCGGCAACGCGATCGAGGGAGATGGCGGGCGTGTTGGTCAGGACCTGGTTGATAGCCTGAACGAGTTGGTCGCTCGGACAGGCTGAGAAACACTTTCCGTCCACAGAATTGTTGTATGAAACCGGCAAAACCGGCGGCGCCCGGTTTAACGGCCGCGCCGGCGTTGCTATGTTGCGGCCATGGCGCTTCACCTCATCAAACTCGCAGTGGGTATCGAATCGGTTGCCCATTTGCGCGACCGTCAAAAGCAACGGCTGGTCGAAGCGTCGAGCAATGGCCAGGATCCGCGGCTGCGGATTCTCACCCGGAACATGCCGCGGCGCGGCGATGAGATCGTCGATCATGGCGGTTCGCTGTTTTGGGTTGTCAAAGGCCATATTCTGGTGCGCCAGGCGATTACCGCGATCGAACCGGTGAGCAACGGCGATGGCAAGCGGCGCTGCGCGATCTATCTGGATTCGAAACTGGTCGGCGTGCGCTCGCGGCGATCGCGCCCGTTCCAGGGCTGGCGTTATCTTGAAGCTGACCGGGCGCCGGTAGATTCGTCCGGTAGCTTGGACGACGAAAACGAGGCGCCGCCGGAAATGGCCGCCGAGCTCCGCGATATGGGGTTGCTCTAGCTGCCGGCGCTCGACGGGGCCGGCAGGGGCGCGGCGTAGAAACTGGGCGCCCGGCGGGCCGGATGGGCCGAGCGGATGGCCCGGCTGAGCAATATCACCGGCACTACCCCGGCAATGACGATGGTCAGCGCCGCTAATGCGCTTTGCTCGAGCAGTTCGTCCGAGGCGAACTGAAAGACATGGGTCGCCAGCGTGTCGAAGTTGAACGGGCGCAGGATTAAGGTCGCCGGCAATTCCTTCATACTGTCGACGAAGACGATGGTCGCGGCGGCCAATACGCTGCTGCTTACCAGGGGCAGATGGACCCGGCGCAATGTCTCGCCAGGGCCCGAACCCAGGGTGCGGGCGGCCATGTCCATGGTCGGGCGTATCTTGGTGAGGCTGGCTTCGACAGCGCCGAAGGCCACCGCGAGAAATCGCACGATATAGGCGAATATGACCGCGAATACGGTACCGCTCAGCAGCAGGCCGGTGGAGACGCCGAAGAGGTCGCGGGCCAGCAGATCGACCGCATTGTCAAACCGCGCCAGCGGTATGATAACGCCGATCGCCAGCACCGCGCCGGGCACCGCATAGCCCAGCATGGCGATACGCGATAGGGCGCCGAATATCGTCCGTCCGGCGACACGGCGGCCATAGGCTAAGAAGATCGCCAGCACGACCGCGCCAGTGGCGGCGCAGGCCGCCAGCAAAATACTGTTGCGCGCGAAGGTGAAAAACGCCGGCGTCCAGGATTGTTCGAAATGAACGATGGCATGGCGCGACAGAACCAACGCCGGGATCACGAAGCCGGCAATGATGGGCAGGGCGCAAACCGCGAAGGCGGCCGCGGCGCGCAAACCGCGCAGTTCGAAGGGCGGCATCGGCCGGTAACGGGTCGAGGTGTGGTGGAAGCGTTGACCGCGCCGGCCGATCCGCTCGAGTGCCAGCAACGCCACCACAAACGCCAGCGTCACCAGGGATATTTGTGCCGCGCCGCCGGCATTGCCCATATTCAGCCAAACGTTGAAGACACCGACGGTCAGGGTGTTGACGGCGAAGAAGTCGACGGTGCCGAAATCCGCCAGCGTTTCCATCAATGCCAGGGCCAGGCCGACAACGATGGCCGGCCGCGCCAACGGTAGGGCGACGGTGAAAAAGGTGCGCCAGGGCCCGCGGCCCAGCATGCGGCTGGCCTCGAGCATGCAGACCGATTGTTCCTGAAAGGTGGCTCGCGCCAAGAGATAGACATAGGGGTACAGCACCGACGACATGACAAAGATGGCGCCGCCCAACGAGCGGATATTCGGAAACCAGTAATCTTGCGCCGATTGCCAGCCGAAGACGGCGCGGAGACTGGTTTGGAAGATACCCGCGAACTCAAAGACGTCGGTATAGACGAAGGCGACAATATAGGCCGGCACCGCCAGGGGCAGCAGCAAGGCCCATTCGAAGATCGGCCGGCCGGGAAACCGGCAAGTTGTGACCAGCCAGGCCGATGCGACGCCGATAACCAGCACGCCGACACCGTTGCCCAGCATGAGCGAGGCTGTATTGGCGATCTGGCGTGGCAGGACGGTCGAAATTAGATGGGGCCAAATATTCTCGCTGGGAAACAGCGCGATCCAGGCGATGGCGATGATCGGCGCGGCAACGATGGCGGCGACAATAAGACCGCCAATCAGCCAGAACCGCGACGTGCCCTGGGATATTCTATGGGGCGCGTCCGCGGTCATGTCAGGAGAGGCGACTTACGCGATTGAGGCGTTAATCGTTGTAGCCGACTTTATCGACCAGTTTGATTGCCGCCGAGCGATGTTCGGATATGTCCGCCAAGGGCAGGGTATCGGAAGTCATTGGCCCCATCGCCTTGAGCACCCCGGTTTCGGGCACGCCGTCGAGGATCGGATATTCGTAATTCTGCTCGGCGTACATTTGTTGCGCCAGGGGTCCGGCCAGGAATTCCATCAGCTTGACCGCGTTATCCTGGTTTGGCGAAGCTTTTGTCAGCGCCATGCCCGAGATGTTCACATGGGTGCCGGTATCGCCGATGGTGGGGAACACCGGATAGACCGACTGGGCCCAGGCCGATTGTTCCTCATTCTGCTGCATGAGGACGTAATAATAGTGATTTCCCAAGGCGATATCGCATTCACCTTCGCGTATCGCTTTAACCTGGGCGCGGTCGTTGCCTTGCGGTTTGCGGGCCAAATTGGCTTTGATTCCTTTAAGCCACGCCTCGGTTTTGGCTTCACCATGATGGGCGACCATCGCCGCGGTCAGACCGACCTGATAGACATGATTGCCCGAGCGGGTGCAGATGCGTCCAGCCCATTTGGGATCGGCTAGCTCCTCGTAAGTCTTCGGCGCTTCTTCCGGGCTAATGCGCTCTTTCGAGGCGTAGATAATCCGCGCGCGTCGGGTCAGGCCGTACCAATTGCCCGCGGGCTCACGGTATATGTCTGGGATTGCCGCTGTAAGCGCCGGCGAGGTGACCGGCTGCGTTAGGGACGCGTTATAGGCTTCGCTTAAGCGGCCAATGTCGACGGTGAAGATAAGATCGGCGGGACTGTTTGCGCCTTCCTGCTTCAAACGCTCGACAAGGCCGGTCTTGGCGAACAGGACATTCACCTTGATACCGCTTTGTTCGGTGAAGGCATCGAATAAGGGCTGTACCAGGAAGGGTTGGCGATACGAATAAACGTTTACTTCCCCGACATTTAGCGCGGCCTCTTCAGCAGCCATGGCAGAGGCTACGGCAATGCCCGTAACAACAATGCCAGCGAGGGCGGACTTTTTAACGACCGGTTTCATAGTGTCAGGCCAGTATAGTTAATAAGAATTATTCGCAATCACCGACTGAACCTAATCACTCGCCGTTGCAATTGCAAGTGACTTGCAATTGCAGGGTTATCGCATTGATTTATATCAATTCTGCGGGGGGTTAAGGGGTAAATTTGCGAACCAAGCGCGGATCCGCGTCACTCTGTCGCGGCGCGCTAAGCGGCCATGAAGCGCTCTTCGGCCATCTGATTGGCGATCTCGTTGGTGGCGGCGTTTGCCTTATCAGCGCGGGCGAATATTTCCAACAACGTGTCGTAAAGTCCATCGATGTGTTTGCGGATCGCCTGTTCGTCATGTCGGCGGCCGAAATCGGGGCTGTAGGCCAATTCAATGATCCCCCCGGCATTCGTCACATAGTCCGGCGCGTAGAGAATACCGCGCGCGGCGAGCTCGGCGCCGTGGCGGCGTTCGGCCAGTTGATTGTTTGCCGATCCGGCGATGATTTGGGCGTGAATGTCGCCAATGGTTCGATCGTTGATGGCACCGCCCAAGGCGCAGGGCGCGAAAATGTCCACATCGATAGCGTGAATATCGTGGGTATCCACCCGCGTCGCGCCGAATTCATCCGCCGCGCGGTTGAGCGCTTCGGTGTTGAGGTCGGCTACATGTAAACGCGCGCCAGCCTCATGAAGACGGCGCGCTAAGTCGTAACCCACCGAGCCCAAGCCCTGAATAGCCACATCGATGCCGTCCAGTCCATCATTGCGGCGCAGCTTGTACTCGACCGCGGCGCGGATGCCCTGAAAAACGCCGCGGGCGGTGTAGGGCGAAGGGTTACCACCGGACTTGCTGGTGCCGGTGACGTATTTGGTTTCCGTCGCAATGATGTCCATATCGGCGACGGTGGTTCCAACATCCTCGGCGACCAGATAACGGCCCCCGACTTCATCGACCAGGCGTCCCATGGCGTGCATCAGTTCCGGTGTTTTCTGTGTCCGGCTGTCGCCAATGATGACTGACTTGCCGCCGCCGAAGGGCAAACCCGCCAGGGCCGACTTATAGGTCATGCCGCGGGCCAGCCGCAGGGCGTCTTCAAGCGCTGCATCGTCGCTCTCATAGGGCCACATGCGGCAACCGCCGACGGCCGGTCCCAGAGCGGTATTGTGAATCGCGATGATGGCCCTTAGGCCGGTCTCGGCGTCGTGACCGAAGACCACGCGCTCGTGGCCGTCATAGGAGGGATGAGTGAAGACAGACATTAAAAACTCCCCAAAAACCAGGCGTGATACCAAGCTAAAACAGGCGATAACGGTCTATTCCTCTCCCTAAGTTTGTCCGTGTCACGTTAAGTTTCAATAAAAATCAACGACTTGTGAGGTGATCGAAAGGAAGTGCCGAGTTCTGCGTGTGCCGGGTCACGCCATGCGGAAAAATTCACGTTAGGCGAAATATTATTACGCGACTCCAGAAGGGGCTTGGCAAAGGGGCTTTATGAGCCGACATTCGGGCCAGCAACCGGAAGATGCTTATGGCAACCAACCAAGTAAACGGCCGGGCCCCCGGCGAACCGGAATTATGGCGCCAGCCCGATGGCGAGGTGATGAACTGCGATGAATCGGTTACGGTACTGCGTGAAAACCTCGCCGAAATTCACGCTCTTTGCCAAGAGGCGCTTGAAGACGCGGTGCTAATGGACGTCTCGGAAGAGCAATTTCGCCAGGTGTTGCGTGATCTCGTCGGCAGCCTGAACAATCCCTATAACAAGGGGTAGGGCGGTCAGCCGCCGCGCCCCGCGCCTATTTCTTCTTTCGTTCCGCGCTTTTCGGCGGAATCACCGGCAGCATCACATAGGCCGCGCGTGCGGCGCTGGTGTGTAGCGTGACGGTTCCATCGAATATTTTCTTAGGCCGGTCGCGCGGATCGTCGTGCAGGAACGGTCCGCAGCCGGTCAGCGGCTTGGCGAAATTCGACAAGGTGAACTGCTCATCCTCGGTCTTTGCGCCCGGCCACACATAATCCTTACCGCGCACCGTAAGTCCCAGCCGATAGCCCGGCGGCACCACGATTCCCGTGGGATGTAAGTCGATATCGAGCTCGTAGACCCGGCCCGGCGTGAGCGGCTGCTGTTCGTCATGGCTGTGCCAGGGCCAATAGGGTTTCGACTTCTTCTTATCGAGTTTGCGGTGCGAGGCGCGCAGCCAGCCTTGGGCAATCGGCGTATGGGGATCGACGGTGCCTTTGAAGGTCACTTCGGTGAGGTCGGGCGAGAACAGGCGCAGCACCACGAACATGTCGGCATCGACGGTATCCGACGACACAAACAGCTTAGCCGCAATGGGACCGCAGAGTTCTATCTCCTCGGTCACCGGCGGCATCATGAAGGTGACCCCGTCGCTGCTCATGCCGCGATAGGAAATCTTGGCATTCTTGCCGGATGGTTTTTTCGCCAAGCTCATATGCGCGGGGTCGAGATAATATTTCGTCCACTTGGTGCGTTTGAGCGGCCATTCGGCTTCACCCCGTGGCGTGAAATTCTCCCCCGGCCGGCGCACATTGAGCATCACCTTGGGTTTGCGGTTCCAACCATTCTTCTCGCCTTTGAGGAAATAGCCGAAGAACTGCTTTTGCAGGTCGCGGCCGTAGGGGGTGTAGAAATGGGTCCAATGCTCAAGCCCGTGGCATTCCAGCCATTTCTGCTTCGATCCGGCGTTGAGCCAGCCGACATAGTTACCGCGCGGATGCAGCGGCTGGCCGGCCCAGCTTGCGCACGATAGCAATGGCACCTCGATCTTCGAGAAGTCGGCGTTCCGCTCGGCGTAATATCCGTCGTCAAGGGGATGGGAAATATAGTCCGCGTCTAGATCAGTACGATTTTTCTTAAGCTGCTTTTCCGTCCGAGTAACGGGTCCGGCGGCCAATTCGCCAGTGACTCGGCTCTTAAAGGCGCGCTTGCCGACGCCGTGCTGCACGGTCTTGATCTGCAGATTGTACCAATTGCCGATGAATGAGGTGTAGATGCCACCGTGGTGCGACATCTCCCGGTAAAAATCACTGAAGCCTTCCCACACGCACATGGCGGCGAGATGTTTCGGACGGGTCGCCGCCACCTGCCATTGGTTGACCGCGTAATACGATATTCCGGCAAGGCCAACCTTGCCGTTCGACCAGGGCTGTTGGCCGGCCCATTCGATGCAGTCGTGGAAGTCCTTTGTTTCGCGCGGCGACCAATGATCGATGTGGCCGGGCGAGCGGCCGGCGCCGCGGGAATCTACGCGCACGCAAATATAGCCGTCGGGGACCCATTGTTCCGGATCGACCACTTCCCAGCTCTGGTGGATGTTCGACGAGCCGGCGATGGCGTCGGGATGATCGTTGGAGAAATGTTCCCAAACACTGGAATAACCGTCCTGGATGGCGAGATCTTTGGCGTAGGGGCCGTGGGACAGGATTACCGGGTACTGGCCCTTTTTGTTAGGCCGATAGACGTTGGCGCGCAGCACCAATCCATCGTCCATCTCGATCGGCACGTCCCAATCGACCCGAAAGCCGTCGCGGACCTCGGTCTTGGCTAGTTTATCTTTGCCGATTCTCGTCCTGGCCATAGCTCCGTCCCCAAAGTTAGTTCGACGCTATTGGATTGCGCCCTGTCGTGTCGAGAAAGATAACAACACCTGCGAGATTTCCGAAGCGCCGTTTGGGAATTCGTTCTAACGGTTAGCGGTTTTGCAATGTTCGAGAGAGGTCGCGTCTGCCATCGATGACGGCAACGATAACCACTTTGTTTTGATCGGCTTCGTAGCGATAGAAGATCAAGTGATTTCGCACGACTATCGATCGATAACGATCATCGTAAATCCAGCCTTGCAGCGGGAAGGTGGATAGTCCCTCGCAAGCGCCTTCAAGCTCATCAATATATCTAATGGCTGCGGCGGGGTTTTCCGAATAGAGATAGTCGAACAGCCCGAGAATATCGTCTTTGGCTTGGTCAAGCCAAACGACGTCAGCCACCAAACTGGGCTCTTAATTGTGAAAAGAACATGTCGGACGATGTTTCACCGCCGCGTTCTTCGCTGGCGGCGAGCTTTGCGTCGATCTTAGCTCGCGCAATCATATCTTCAAATTGCGCAACCAAACTAGCCTGCTTGTCGTCGGGCAGCTCACGCAATTCTTCTAAGGCTTTTTGCAGGGTCGCCATATCAGGGCAATTATATCACAATTCGCTGATAAATCACATTGACGAAACCTGCGGCGAGCGCCCGATTTAATCTTCGCCAGCCAAAATCTCTGCGACTTCCACATGGCGGCCTTCGGCGACCGATTTGATGCCGGCCTTGACCACGGCGAGGGAGTCTGTCGCGCTTTCGCCACCGACTTCCGGCGTCCCGCCGCCCTGTGCCGCGTCGGCCCATTCGATCAGCTCTTCGGCCAAAGTATCGACCGAATCGACAGTGACCGGGGAATGGCTGGTTTCGCCTTGCTTGAGACTGCGCAGCCCATCGAACAGATTGTAGTAGGCGCTCATCTTCTTGCCGTAGATGTTCATCAGGTAATATTCCGAGGCCGACGCGTAACTGGTCGAGAGCGACGAGACCGCGCCGTTCTCATGGCGCATCAACAGAGTGCCCACATCAGGATTGTCCCCCGGCAATACTAGCTGCGACGCCATGCCGGATACCGATTTGACCGGTCCCAGCAGCATCATCAAAACATCCACATAGTGCAGACCGATCTGCAGCATGACCCCGCCGGGCATGCCCTCGGCGGTGTAACGCCAATGGCCAAGTTCGAATTGGCCCTCCCGGTCGCGGCTGATATTGGCTTCGGCCTGCACCAAGGTGCCGAATTCACCGGCATCGATGCGGCCCTTGATCCAACGGAAATGGCTTTCCCGGCGGCGCTGATAGCCAACCCCCAGGGTTACCCCGGCGTCGGCGCAGACTTGGGTGATGGCTTTCGCTTCGCCGATAGTGTTGGCAATCGGCTTATCGAGAAACACATGTTTGCCGGCCTGGGCGGCTGCGCGGGTGGTTTCCAGATGGACGTGGTTCGGCGTCGCATTGATGATGCCATCGATGGCGCCATCGGCGAGAATATCGTCCAGACTGCCGGCGCTGGCGCAGCCATACTTGTCAGCAAAAGCCTGGCGTTTATCGGCCGAACGGGTATAGCACGATGCGATTTCGACGCGGCCATCGGTGCGCTGCGCGGCGTCGGCCAAAACATCCGACCACCAGCCGATGCCGAGGGAGGCGACCCGAAAGGGGGAAGAACTCATTGGGGAGACTCCTTGTTTGAATGACCGACCACCCGCTTGTTAAGCCACGCGGTGCGCAGCGACCAGACAATCGATAATAGAGAAAGTAAGAGAAAGCCGACGCTGATCGGCGATGTGAAGAAGATCGATATGTCGCCCTGCGACGCGGTCAAGGCGACGCGCAGATTATCTTCTAGCTGGCTGCCGAGCACGAGCGCCAGTAGGAGGGGCACCACCGGCATGTCGAGCCAGCGCATGCCCAGGCCTATCAGTCCGAAGAACAGCATCACATAGATATCGAAGAAATTATTGCGCAGCGCAAAGCTGCCGATCACGCACAGCACGGCGACCGTCGGCATCAGCAAGGCGCGCGGTGTGGCCAGAACTTTGATCAACAGGCGTAAGGCGGCCAGCGCGATGATGAAATTGAAGATGTTGGCCCAGAAGAACGAGAAGATCAGCCCATAGGCGAAGTCGCCGCGCTCAAGGAACATCAGGGGCCCGGGCGCCAGGCCGTGAATGATCAGGGCGCCGATCAAGATGGCGGTCACCGGATCGCCGGGAATACCCAGGGTCATCATCGGGATCAACGCTCCGCCGGTCACCGCGTTATTGGCCGATTCCGGCGCTGCGACCCCTTCGACGGCGCCGCTGCCGAAATCGTCGGGGTTCTTCGAGGCGCGGCGCGTATAGTCGTAGCTGATAAAGGCGGCAATCGGTCCGCCGGCGCCCGGCAAGATGCCCAAGAAGGCGCCGGTCAGCGAACCGATCGATACCGGCAGGCGCATGGCCTTGAGATCGGGCAGGCGCGGCACAACGGATGTCAGCCGGGTTTGCACCTTGCTGGCGGCGCCCTTCACATCGGTCAGATTGCTGATCAGTTGGGGTATGGCGAACAGACCGATCATCGCAGTGAGGAAATGCACGCCGGCCATCAGGTTGACTTGGCCAAAGGTAAACCGCTGGGTGCCCATGACCGGGTCCTGGCCGATGGTGACGATCGCCAGGCCGATGGCGCCCGACAGCAATCCCTTAACCAGGGACTTGGCGGCGAAACTGCAGATTATCGTGAGACCAAAGAACAGTACGGCGAACATATCTTCGGTGCGGAATTGCAGGGCGACGTTCGCCAGCAATGGCGCGACGAAAAACAGAAACAAAAAGCTCGTCATGCCGCCGACGAAGCTGGCGGTGATGGCGATGCCGAGCGCTCGTCCGGCTTCGCCGCGCGCGGCCATGGGATAGCCATCGATCGCGGTGGCCGAGGCTGACGGCGTGCCGGGAATATTGAGTAAGATCGCGGAGAAGCTGCCGCCGGTCATGCCGCCCACATAGAGCCCGAGCAAAAGCGCGATCGAGATATCGGCGGGCAGCACAAAGGTTACCGGCAGCAAAACGATGATGCCGGTACTGATGGTCATGCCGGGGATCATGCCGACGACGAGGCCAATCACCACGCCGACGCAGGTGGAGATCAGGACGATGAGGCCCGTAGCCTGGGTCAGGCCGATCAGAATTTCCGGATTCATGGGACTATAACGGCGAGCAGATCAGGCAGGATGCCGCGCGGCAGGAAAACGCTAAAACCGTGGCGGAACAGCACATAAAGCCCGACGGTGACGGCGATAGAGCCGATGGCAACCCACAGCCAGCGCTTTTCGCCGAACAAGACCATCAGCACGGCAAAGAAGGGTGCGGTCGCCAGCAGGAAGCCGAGACCGGGTAGCACTACCAAATAGACGACAAAGGCGCCGAGCGCCCAAATCGCCCGCCATCGTTCGCTGGCGTCACTTCGGTCTGGGTCTGAGGCGACGCTTTCTAACGTCTTCGCCCATAAGCCTTGCGCCAAAAGTCCCAGCGAGAGGGCCAGCAGAATGACCGTATTGATCCACGGGAAGAATGGCGGGCCGGGCGTGTCGGGTAGCGAGCGGACCGGCAGCTGCGTAGTCAAGGCGCCATAGACCACGGTCAGGGCGAGCAGCACCAATGCGGCGATAATATTTCGTCGTCGCATGCCGTGTTCGTTCAAAATACTGGCTTTCGGCTCAAGCGGATATCCGCGTTCCGAGAAGGAAAACGGCCCGCCCGGACAGGGGCGGGCCGTAACGCTCGTTACTTCTTGGCTTTGCTCTGCAGCAGGCCGGCGCTGGCGAAGATCGCCTTCACCTTGATGTTTTCGTCGGCCAATAAAGCGCTGAACTCTTTATGGCCCAGGGGCGCAACTTTGAAGCCCTTATTCTTGGCCAGTTCGAGAAAAGCCGGCGACTGCGCGGCCTTGGCCATGGCGTCGGCGAGTACCGTTTTGATTTCATCCGGCGTGCCCGGCGGCACCGACAGACCACGGAACAGATCGAGCGAGGCGTTGAAGCCAAGCTCCTTGGCTGTCGGCACGTCGGGGAATACGTCGTTGCGGTTATCGGTTGGCATGGCCAGGATGCGCAGCTTGCCAGCATTGGTCAGATTAACCGCACCGGTCAGCGGCGCGATCATGGCATCGGCTTCGCCATTGAGAACCGACTTATTGCGGCCCTTGATGCCTTTGGGCAGGTGAATGACCTGACACCCTGCGGCGTCCATTAGCGCGATGGCCGCAGCGTGGGTGGCGCTACCGGTACCCGAGTTCGCGACCTTCAGAGTGCCCGGCGCCGCCTTACAGTCGGCGACGAACTCGGCGAAGGTCTTCCATTTGGCATCGCCTTTTACCGCGAAGGGTTGCGGTTGGAATTCGACCCGGCCGACATGGTCGATGGCGTCATAATCGAAATCGGTGTTGCCCAGATTAGTAGTGGTCAGCACCGAGGTGGAATTCCAAGCGATGGTATGGCCGTCGGGCTTGGCGTTCTTGGTGTGGGTATAGGCCACCGCACCGCCGCCGCCGGGGCGGTTAACCGGGGTCACCGCGACCCCCAGCACTTTAGCCATTTCCGTTGCGAGCAAACGACCCTCGATGTCGGCGCCGCCGCCGGCGCCAAAGGGTATGACGAATTCAATCGGTTTGTCCGGAAATGCCATCGCCGGTGTAGCTGCCGCGGCGACGCCGAACGCCACCGCGCCGGCTAATGTGTGACGAATAATACTCATAACTTCCTCCCTGAATGATGGTCCTTTCAGACCTTTATAGTGATGCCCCCACCGCTTCGACCGCGGCCGTGGCGATGTCTTGATCTTGCTGCCAATCGCCGCCGCTGACGCCGATGCCGCCCAGGCACTCACCGTCGACGATGATGGGAAACCCGCCTTCCATCGCGGTCCAGCGCGCCGCGCCGGCTGCCAGCGACAGGCCGATAGCGTGTAAAGTATCCAAATCCTGACCTTGCGCGCCCTTGGTTGTGGTGGGGCGTTTGTTCGAGGCCGCAGTGACCGCCTTGGTGGTCGATGAATGCACCGTGTGGAACCGGCCGCCATCCATGCGCTCGAGGACCAGCATATGGCCGCCGGCGTCGACTATGGCGACCGTCACGGGGATGCCGATTTCTTCCGATTTGGTGATGGCCGCGGCCAACATTAACTTGGCGCCAGCGGTTGTCAGACGCTGCGTCGATGCAAATGACATTGCGACATACTCTCCCTGGATAACGTGCTGATCTTCTTGTTATTAAACGCCGCGGATAATGGTGGCTTGCCAGGCCAAAGTCCAGGGAGCCCGCCTGCATCCTTAGTATTAATTGCGATTTGGGGCCATATTTTCCGGCAAATTTACCCAGGCACGAAATCGTGTCGATCTGCAGCCCCTTATGGCTTTGTTTGTCGTCGATTCGTGGTGTTAGGAATTTCGTCATGAGCCATCGAATGGGGATATTGTTTTACCGCCTTGGGGCATCGCGGTGCTCGCTATAGTGAGTGCAGTGGCCTGGAACGCCTGGACAATCAACCAGCGCCAACAGGTCCGGACGAATTTCGATAGCCAATTCAAGGAAGAATTGCCTCCCGTATTCACGGAAGAAGAATTGCGCAATCGTTACACAGGCGACGACGTGGCGACGGTCTTGGCGGAACGGCTCAAAAAGTCCCGTGCCAGCACCGAGGCGTTACGGCAATCGATCACCTTTGGCGGTATTTTGATCATCATTGGGCTAATCGCCTATGCTCTTGGTTGGGCGGCGCGCAGTGCCGGCCGTCGGAATTGACCGGGGAGACATCGAACGATGGGCAAGAAGATCGCCGTGTTGGGCACCGGCGCGAATGGCGCGTCGATCGCCGCCGATCTGACCAATGCGGGGCTCGATGTCGTGCTCATCGATCAATGGCCGGAACATGTTGAGGCCATGCGCGCCAACGGCGTACGTATCGAAATGCCCGACGAGACCGTCGTCACCAAAGTGCGCGCCTATCATCTGTGCGAAGTGTGCACCTTCGACGAGCCGTTCGATATCGTTCTCTTGGTGATCAAGGCTTACGACACGCCGTGGGCCTGTCATCTGGTTAAGCCATATCTCAAAGACGATGGTTTGCTGGCCGGGGTGCAGAATGGCATGACTGTCGACGCGATCGCCGACGCGGTGGGGCCGGAACGCACCATCGGCTGCGTCATCGAGATATCGTCGCAAATGTTCGAACCCGGCGTGATCCAGCGGCAATCGCCGCACGACCGGTCCTGGTTCGCCGTCGGCGGTATCCACGAGGCGACGGCGGGCCGAGAGGCGGAGGTGCAGGAGATACTCTCCCATTCGGGCACCACGGAGATATCTGCCGATATCCGCTCGGCGAAATGGATGAAGCTGATCAGCAACTGCACGACCCTGGCGACCACGGCGGTGCTCGGCGTGCCGATTGCCGAAGCCGCCACCACGCCGGGCATGCGCGAGATGATGCTGCGCTCGGGCACCGAAGCGCTCATCGCCGGGCAGGATTTGGGTCTGAAGATCGAGCCCATATTCGGCCTTAGCGAAGACGATGTGCGCAACTCCAACCGATTGGTCGAGCTGCTGCTCGATAAACTGACCAGCACCTATATCCAGTCCGACACCATCACCACGGTTTTGCAAGACCATATGAAAAACCGCAAAAGCGAAGTTGGCGACGTCAATGGCTGGGTGGTCGAGGAACAGGATAAGCTCGGCAAGTCAGCGCCGGTGAATGCGGCGATCCTTGAAGTTTCGGCCCGCATCAAGCGCGGCGAGGTGGAACCTGGCCCGGAGAATTTGGAGCTGATCAAAACGCTGGTGGCGGGGTAGGGCGCTCCGTTCGATCTTTAGAGCGCGGCGTCGCAGACCTGTCCGTCGGCCTTGAGCGCCGCCGGCACCAGCGCGTCGCGCAGCAAGGCGGTGAGCGCGCCGCGATAATTGTCGATCCGTGTGTGGGTCGTGCTGTCCGACGTGATCACCACGGTCAGCCCGAGGCTTGGCGCGACATGGACGAACTGGCCGCCGAAGCCGCGCGCATAGAACACCGTCTGACCACAGATGCGCGTGATGAACCAACCATAGCCGTAATCGTCGCCGGAGAAGGGCGAGCGGGTGCGCGGACTCCAGGAGGCGCGAACCCAGCTTTCGTCGATGACCCGTTCGCCGCGATAAACACCGCCATTGCGGTACAACTCGCCGAAGCGGAACAAGTCGCGCGCCGACAGCGCCATATTGTTGCCGCCGAAATAGATGCCTTGCGGATCGCGTTGCCAGGGTGGAATGTCGATATCGAGCGGTGCGCCGAGCCAGGTCCGCGCGAGCGTGTGGGTGCTGCGGCCGGTTGCCTGTGTGAGGATCGCCGACAACAGGTGGCTGTTGCCCGTCGAATAGAGCATGCGCCCGCCGGGGTCGTCGGCGAACGGGCGCGACAGGGCGTGGCGCACCCAATTGTCGCTCGCCACCCAGCGGCCATAGTTGCGGCCCGAAGTGCGTTCCAGGCCGGCGCGCATCGATAACAGATGGCCGATGGTTATACTATCGAGCCGCGCGTCGCCTTGCGCCGGCAGGTGTTCGGATAGCAGCGGCGCGATCGGCTGGTCGGCTCCGGTCAGATCGCCTCGCCCAATGGCGATGCCGACCAATGCGGAGATCAGTGACTTCGAGACCGACTTGACGTTGACCGGCGTGTTGAGACCAGGCCCCCGGAACGCCCGCTCGACGATAGCCTCGCCGTTGCGCGCGACGATCAACGCATGCAGACGGGGCAGCTTCTCCGCCCGCTCCAAAGCATTTTCGAGCAACGCGGCATCGAGGAGCTGTTCGGCGAGGGCTGGACGGCGGGCATCGGCGGCAAATAAAACGCTGGCCATGGTTAGTACGCCCAGCGCCGTTCGTCCGCCGACAAGTACCAAGCGATTGAAAGTACCAAAGGTCATGCCGGAAACACTAGCGACGCCGTCGGTCAGGCGAAATCGGAATGTCGCCAACTCACGATGATTTTAGACGCCGTCTTTCAGATAATCTCGAAATAGCGAGCCAGTTCCCAATCGCTGACATGTTTACGGAAGGCGCGTATTTCCCAATCGCGGGTGGCGGCGAAGTGGTCGACGAAGGTATCGCCGAACCACGCGCGGGCCGTTGTCGAGCGGCTCAAGGCTGTGGTGGCGTCGGACAGGGTGCGGGGTAGGACGAGTTCGCCGGGTATTTCCGCGTCCTTGGCGTTGCCGACGATTGGTGATGTCGGTGCGATCTCCTGTTCGATGCCGTGCAACCCGGAGGCGATGGCGGCGGCTAGGGCCAAATAGGGATTGGCGTCGGAACCCGGGACCCGGTACTCGAGGCGTTGGCTGTTCGCCGCGCCCGGAATAACGCGCAGCGCACAAGTGCGGTTATCGATGCCCCAGTTGGCGTCGGTCGGCGCCCATTGGTCGGGCACCAGCCGGCTATAGGAATTTACCGTCGGCGCCCCGAGCACCGTCATTTCGGGGAGCAGCTTCTGCTGACCGCCTATGAAATGGTGCATGGCGTCGCTCATGCCGTGCTCGGCGCCGTCTTCATGGAAGACCGAGCTACCGTCGGCTTTATGGGTCAGAGACAAATGGATATGGCCCGACTGGCCGGCCTCTCGCGCGGACCATTTGGCCATGAAGGTAGCCATCAGGCCGCGTCGTTGGGCGAGGATTTTTATCATCGTCTTGAACAGGGCGGCGCGGTCGGCGGCCGCCAGCCCGTCGGTTACGGCGATCGCTGCTTCGATCACCCCGGCGCCCATCTCCTCATGTACCCCTTCCAGCGGAATATCCATCGCCGTGCAGGTGTCGAGAATGTCGGTGTAGAAATCGTCTAGGCCGCCGGCCCGCAGCAGGGAGTAGCCGGAACTGCCCGGCGTGACAGGCCGCAGGTCGCGATAGTTTTTCTCGCGCACCGAATGGGGCGTTTCCGCGAAAACGAAAAATTCGTACTCGAACCCAACATTGACCCGATAGCCCATTTCGTCGGCGCGGTGTAGCACCCGGCGCAGCACGCCACGAGGGCAGACCGCTTCGGCATCGCCGGCAAATTCACCGAGAAACAGCCAGCGATTGTCTTCGAAGGGGATCCGCCGGCCGGTTTCCGGCAGCACGCGTATCTGGGCGTCGGGGAACCCCGTATCCCAGCCGGTTTGCTGGGTATTGTCGTAGAGCTGGTCGTTGGAGTCCCAGCCCAGCACAACGTCGCAAAAGCCGAACCCCTCGTACAATGCGTTGGCAAACTTGTCGCGATGCATGAATTTGCCGCGCAGCAGGCCATCGATATCGAAGACGCCGACTTTGACATGTTCGTTCGCGCCGGCCCGAACCCGCGATTCTGCGTCCGCCGCATCGTTGACGGGGCTCACCGCCATCAATCTCTTGCTCCTCGACCCTGAATTTGGCTTATTTTTAGGGGTGTTAGCCTAGCGTGGCAACGCTCGCCGAGATGTGATTCCCATAATCGGCGAAAAATGGCACATTGGGCCAAGATTAGTTTGAAGACGCCTGGGAGAAGGTCAGTGACAATAGAAGCATGGGTCATTATCGCGGTTATTGCGCTCGTCATCGTCGTCGGCACTTATTCGGCGCTGAAGACCAAGGATAGCTGGGACAAAGAGCCGGTCGAAGGCGAAGATAATTTCGACTACCACAAGGCGACGCTGGGTATCTATCAAGAGCCCGGTGAAGAGCAGTGGGAAAAAGACCTGGCCGCGCTGCGCATGGATCAAAAGCACCGCCTCTGCTGATTTCAGGTCACAGCAACCTCATCCTTCGACAAGCTCAGGATGAGGCGTGGGAACATCCCTCATGGTGAGCCTGTCGAACCATGTGGGCGGCACCAGCCCCAACACTCAGTCCCAATCCTCGGCATAGCCGAAGTTGCGCGCCGCGTATTCGGCGTGATAATCGCCAAAGCGGATCGACGGATATTGCGCTGGCTTGTCAGGTCCCTGACAGCTCGGCACGCAGTCCATCATGGCGTCCACGTTGGGATAGAGAAAAAAGATATTCGAATGGCGTTCGCCCACGCTATCGGCGCGCACCCGATGTCGCGTGGCGATATATTCGTCGTTGATCCAGCGCACCATGGTGTTGCCGGTGTTGACCAGGATGGCGTCGGCGATCACCGGTTGCTCGATCCATTCGCCGGTCGGTAACAATATCTCCAAGCCGGGCCGGGTCGCCGGCGGGATCATCGACAGGAACGAAATATCGGTGTGACCGGGAAGCGATATTTGGTCGATGTCCGGGCTGATCGGCAGATAGTAGGCGATGCGGGTCATCGAGCTAGAGCGTTCGAAGAACGGATCGAAATAATCCGCTGGCATACCCAAGGACACCGATAGGGGCGTCAGCAGTTTGCGACCTAGCGCTTCGAACGCGATGTGAAACCCCATAAATGCGTCGTGCAGGCCCGGTACGAGATCGGGATCGGGCCACTTATTGTGGCCGCGGAAGCGCCGGTTCTGCCCATAGTCGGGATCGTCGGGGCCGAGATCGGATGTGAATTTAAACGCCTCGCTAACCTGCGCGCGCATCGAGCCCTGCCGAGTTTCGAACGTATCGGTGTGGACCGACACGTTGGGCGGCATGTAGCCGCATTGGTGGCGGTTCATCCGCGCCTTCATCTTTTCCTCGAGCGGCAGCGCGAAATAGGCGCGCGAGGCGTCGAAAGCGCGCTCGACGAGACCCTCATCCATGCCGTGATTAGTGATGAAGAAGAAGCCAATTTCGGTGCAGGCGTGGCGGATGCCGTCGGCCACATCGTCGATCGCGCCGGGCGTGCCGGCCAACATGGGCCCGATATCGATAATGGGGATGGCGCCTTCGGGCGCGGGTATGACAGTTTCGCGAACTTGTTCTTGTTGTTGGACGCTCATCGGCATTCCTTTCATTCTCAACTCACTATAGCCGAAATCCATATGTCTGTCGCAATTGAGGCGGTTAACCTTGATCGCGCCGGGCATATTCAAGAAAATGCACCATGCCATCATATCAGCCACTGAAAGAAGGGTAGGGCCACCATGTCCACGCAACTCGCCGATAAGACCGAAGACCAAACCGGCGGGCGCACCTGCGCCGAACCGATCCTGGTCCACGAAGACGAAAAGACCCGGATCACTCAATATATCCTCCACCCCGGCGAGCAGACCGGCTGGCACGTCCATGAGTGGGACTATGTGGTGATGCACCAGTCGGAGGGTGAGCTAACCTCCCATTTCGCCGACGGCACCAGCGCGGTGTTCTCCTATAAGCCCGGCGGCGCCTCGGCCTATTCGGCTCCCGTCGAACACAACGCCATCAATACCGGCGATATCACCGTTACGGGCTTCGAGATCGAATATAAGAAATAACGGGGAATCCGCCGACATTGAGAATGGCGCAAAGCCCCTCTCCTTGGGGAGAGGGGTTGGGGTGAGGGGATATAATCCTCTCAGCCAAAGCTTTTCCGCCTATTTCCCCTCACCCGGCTCACTTTCGCTCGCCACCCTCTCCCGGTGGGAGAGGGTTTACAACTTCGCTACTTCTCGCTCCCGCAACACCTTGCGTTGGATCTTGCCGGTGGTGGTCATCGGCAATTCGGTGACGAACTCGACGTCGCGGGGATATTCGTGGGCGGCGAGGCGGGTGCGCACATGGGATTGGATGTCGCGGGCCAGATCGTCCGACGCCTCAAACCCTTCGTTGAGAATGATGAACGCCTTTACCCGCTCGGTGCGCTCGGGATCGGGCACGCCGATGACCGCCGACAGGGCGACCGAGGGATGGGCGAATAGGCAGTCCTCCACTTCCGCCGGCCCGATGCGGTAACCCGATGAGGTGATCACATCATCGTCGCGGCCGATGAAGAAAATCCAACCGTCTTCGTCCTGCTTTGCCGTGTCGCCGGTGACCAGCCATTTGTCGCCGTTGATGTCTGTGACGAACTTGTTTCGAGTGGCCTCGGGCTGGTTCCAATATTCCAAAAACATGACGGGGTCGGGCGCCTTGCAGCAGATGCTACCCAGTTCGCCATGAGGCACCTCGACGCCGTTTTCGTCGAGGATCGCCAGGTCGTGACCCGGCGAGGCGCGGCCCATGGAGCCCGGCGGCGGTGTCATGATGCCGCCGCAACAGCCGACGATGACGTTGCATTCGGTCTGGCCATAGGCCTCGTTGATCACCACCCCCAGCGCGTCGCGGCCCCAGCCCATCAGTTCAGTACCCAGGGCTTCGCCGCCGGAGAACACGGTGCGCAGCGCGTAGTTCCACCGGTCGCGCGGATTGGCCACTTGGCGCATCATCTTCAAGCCGGTCGGCGGAATGAAGGCGACATTGATGGCGAAGCGCGCGATCAGCTCGAATGCCGCTTCCGCGTCGAATTTGCCCGGCGGGTTAATGACTTGCGGCACGCCACGGTAGAGCGCCGGCATCATTACGTCGTAGAGCCCGCCGATCCAGGCCCAATCGGCCGGGGTCCAGGCCACGTCGCCGGGTTGGGGAAAGAAGTCGAAGATCATCTCGACGCCCGGCATGTGGCCGATCAGCACCCGATGGGCATGGAGCGCGCCCTTGGGCGGGCCGGTGGTGCCCGATGTATAGATCAGCAATCCGGGATCTTCGGCCAGCGTGTCGACCGGATCGAATTTGTCGGACACCTTGGCCAGTTCGCCGTGAAAATCCAACGCCCCGTCGGCGCCGTCTTCGCCCGCACCGTCGATCGACAATACCAGCTCCAGATCGGGCAAGCGGTCGCGGATGCCAAGGAGTTTGGCCGCGTTCTCCTTATCGGTGATTAGGGCGCGGGCGCCGGAATCCGCCAGCCGATATTCCAGGGCGTCGGCGCCGAACAACACGAACAGCGGCATGGCGACCAGGCCCGCCTTGTAGATAGCGATATGGGCGGTTGCGGTTTCTGGGGTTTGGGGCAGTAGAATGCCGACCCGGTCGCCGCGGTTGATGCCATTCGCGGCCAATAGATTAGCCAACCGGTTCGACAGGCGTTTCAGATCGCCGAAGGTATATTCGCGGACATCGTCGTTGCCGAGTGGGTGGATCAGGGCCACATCGCGCTGCCGTTGTTTGTCGCAGATCGCGACGCCCATATTGAAATGCTCAGGGATACGCCATCGCTGTTGCGCACACATGGCGTCGTAGTTTGCAGCCGGTTTCATTTTTAACGTTGCTCCCCCATAAAACTTACGACGAAGATAGCGTTGCTTTGCATATGCAGGCAATGAGCGCTCCGGGTTTGGATGAAGTGTGGCGGCGCTTCCATACTGCGGGCAATTAGGATCAGTTGAAGAAGGGGTTTATCACGATGTTCAAAGACGGATTACTGGCCGGCAAACGGGCGCTGATTAGCGGCGGCGGTACCGGGTTGGGTAAGGCGATGGGCCACCGGTTCATGGAGCTGGGCGCCGATTTGGTCATTTGCGGCCGGCGCGAGGAGTTGCTTGAGGGCACAGCCGATGAATTCGCCAACGAATTTGGCCGTGAGGTCGAAGTGCGGCAATGCGATATCCGCGATGCCGAGGCGGTCGATGCGATGGTCGAGGCGGCGTTCCAGACCGCGCCGATAGATGTCCTGGTCAATAACGCAGCGGGCAACATCCTTGCTCGCTATGAAACCTTGAGCCCCCGGGCCATCGATGCGGTGCTCGGCATTGTCCTCCATGGCGCCGCCTATTTGACGCTGTCCTGCGGCAAGAGATGGATCGAGTTGGGGCAGGCGGCCAATGTGCTGAGTATCGTGACCACTTATGCCTGGACCGGATCGGCCTATGTGGTGCCGTCGGCGATGGGCAAGGCCGGCGCTCTGGCTCTGACCCGCTCGCTCGCCGCGGAATGGGGGCATCACGGCATTCGCCTCAACGCCATCGCGCCGGGACCTTTTCCCACCAAGGGCGCCTGGGATCGGCTGTTGCCGACAGAAGACTATGCCAAGGAGTTCGAAACCCGCATGCCCTTGGGGCGGGCGGGCGAAATACCCGAATTAGCGGACCTTGCCGCTTTTCTAGTTTCCGACGGCGCCGGCTACATCACCGGCGAGGTGGTTACCATCGATGGCGGGGAATGGCTGGGCAATGCCGGCCAATCCAATCTCATGAAGTCCATGAGCGACGCAGATTGGGTCGCCTTCCGGGAGCGGCAAAAGGGCGGATAGCCGCGCGTTTGAAGCGTCACAAACTCGTGACGCGGTGTGACTTTTAAACGCCGCTAAAAGCAGTATCTTTTAATCATGATCATCGTGCTTCTCCATTCTACTTACGCTTGGAGCAACTGATGGCGGCGCACGCGCCGCCATCTTTTTTTCCTCTAGCTTTCTTAAGCTAGGAGTCGCACGGTCCTGAAACTACAGATGAAAGAATTGGGATGTTCATCATGCCTCTGTTCACTACCGAAAAATGGAGCCGCACCGTTGCGGCAATTAGCGCCGGCATACTTGTTTTGATTGTGTCGACGTCAGGCCAAGCCAATCCTGCGTTTTGGAAGCTGGAATGGCCGAGCACAGACTTCTCGAAATCGAATGTGCCGTTTGACGAGATCTTTTCCGGCGGCGTGCCGAAGGACGGCATCCCGCCGATCGATAATCCTCGGTTCGCGACGATCGACAAAGTCGAACGCTTGTACAAGGGCACCGAGCCGGTCATCACCGTCGCCATCGATGGTAAGGCGAGGGCCTATCCGTTGGGCATTTTGATGACCCATGAGATAGTTAATGACGAACTCAACGGAAAACCGATTACGGTAACCTATTGTCCGCTGTGTAACTCGGCCATTGTGTTCGACCGTAATGTCAACGGTACGATCTATGACTTTGGTGTCTCCGGCAAACTACGAAATTCCGATCTGGTCATGTGGGATCGGCAGACCGAGAGCTGGTGGCAGCAGTTCACCGGCGAGGGTATCGTCGGCGAGCATACCGGCACCCAATTGACCATGTTGCCGGTGCGCGTCGAATCCTTCGATAAATTCAGAGGACGTTTCCCCGACGGCGAGGTTCTGGTGAGCCCACGCGGTGGCGCCGGTTTCAACCCCTATGCCGGGTATGATTCCTCGCCCCAGCCGTTCCTCTATCGCGGTTCCTTCCCCGAAGGCATCCGTCCGCTGGATTATGTCCTGGCGGTTGAGGACGAGGCCTGGTCGATCGACTTGTTACGCCGCGAAAAGCGTATCGAGAAAGGCGATTTGGTGATCACTTGGGAACCCGGTCAGAACGCGGCCATGGATGAGCGCAATATTTCCGATGGCCAAGATATCGGCAATATCGTCGTCCAGCGTAAGGAAGGCGATACGCTTGTCGATGCCGTCCATGACGTGACCTTCGCGTTCTCGTTCCACGCTTTTAATAAGGAAGGCACGATCAACAAATAGATCGAACTTTCCAGATACGAAGACGACAGACGACTATGAAACTTATGTCGCTATTACGGAGAGGCCAGTCCCACTACGGACTGGCCTTTACCGTTTTGATAATCGCCGCGGTCAGTTTGTGGTTCGCCTTTTCCGGCGCGTTTGCCCAGGGTCAGCGCGCTTGGCAGAACGAGTTTCCGCTCACTGACTTCGATTCCCGATCGATCGAACTGTCCGAGATCGATGATGACGGCAATACCCGCGATTCGATTCCGCCGGTGGCAACGCCGATTTACGTCGATGCCGACAAGGCAACCGATATCGGACCGTTAGAACCGGTGCTGTCGATTGGCATCAACGGTGATTTCCGCGCCTATCCGCTGCGTATTCTGCTGTGGCACGAGATCGTCAACGAGGACATTGGCGGCGTTCCGGTTTTGATCAGCTATTGCCCGCTGTGTAATTCCGGCGTTGTGTTCGACCGCCGCGTGGACGGCCAAGTGCTCGATTTCGGCAACACGGGGCGTCTGCGTCACAAAGACATGGTGATGTACGATAAACAGACCGAGAGCTGGTGGCAGCAGTTCACCGGGGAAGCGATGATCGGCTCGCTAACCGGCAAGTCCATGAAACCCTTGGCGGCCCGACTGGAGTCTCTGGAAAAATTTCGTGAGCGGGCGCCCAATGGCAAAGTTTTGGTGCCGGAGAACGATCGCGCCCGACCCTACGGCGCCTCGCCCTATCAGGGGATGGATTCACGCTCGCTACCGAGAGCGGTCGCGCGGTTGAATTTTCCCTATGAACTGCCGGATGGTGTGAGGGTTCTCGAACGGGTTGTCATCGTCGGTGATGAGGCCTGGACCCTAGCGAAACTCAAAGCCGCCAAACGGATTGAAGCCGATAAATTGATCCTCACATGGGAAGCGGGGCAAAATTCTATTCACGATGCGCAGGTTATTTCGCAAGGTCGCGACGTGGGCAATGTGATCGTCCAACGGAAAACCGAAAACGGCCTGGAGGACGTGCCCTATGACGTTTCCTTTGCCTTCGCCTTCAGCGCCTTCGTTCCCGACGGAAAGCTAAACTTTTAGACGTACGTATGTCCGCCATCCAAGATTGGGATAGGTCCTCATGCTGAGCTTGTCGAAGTATGAGGGCCGAAAAACCTCAATTCTTCGACAAGCTCACGATGAGGCTTTTCGCTGGTTGATTGCGTCACTACTGGTGGCGACCGTGGGGCTTATGGCGCCGCCGGCCACGGCAGAGCCTGAAAATTTCGATCTGTGGAAAAGCGAATTTCCGAAAACTGATTTCACGCGCACAACGGTAGCGCTCGAAGAAATTCGTGACGACGGTAACCTGCGTGACACGATTAGCTCGATCGACAGCCCGCGCTTCCAACCCGTTTCCGACCTATCCGCCATGGGCCTGTTGGAACCAGTTCTGTCGCTGATCATCAACGGTGATGCCCGGGCTTATCCGCTGCGCCTGCTGCTGTGGCACGAAATCGTCAACGACGTGGTGGGCGGCGTACCGGTGCTGGTGAGCTACTGTCCGCTCTGCAATTCCGGCGTGGTTTATGATCGCCGGATCGACGGCGAGGTGCTGGACTTCCGCAATACCGGGCGCATCCGCCATTTCGATATGGTGATGTACGACCGCCAGTCGGAGAGCTGGTGGCAACAATTCACCGGCGAGGCGATCGTCGGCGCCAAGAGCGGCAGCTTGATGAAGGTCGTGCCGGCGCGGCTGGAGTCGTTCGAAAAATTTCGCCGGCGCGCGCCGGACGGCAAACTCCTGATCCCCAACAACGTCATGACCCACCCCTATGGCGAAACCCCCTATCAGGGCATGGATAGTGAATGGGCGACCCAGTCCCGCACGATGCTGCGCGAGCGCTATCCCTACGAATTGCCTGAGGATATGTCACCTCTAGCGCGGGTTGTGGTGGTTGGCGACGAGGCCTGGACGCTTGAGTTGCTGCGCGTGCGACAACGCGTTGAAACCGATAAATTCTTCATCGATTGGGAGCCCGGCCAAAACTCCCTACACGATCATCCCTTGATCCTGGCGGGCCGCGATGTGGGCAATGTTTTGGTTCGGCGTCGCGGTGAGGGGGGTGTGCTCGAGGATATCGCTTATGACGTCACATTTGCCTTTGCCTTCCGGGCCTTCCGACCCGATGGCGTTTTGCACGTAAATCCCCAAGAGTAATGATTGGTACACGGGTGAATCGACGCTTTTCCGCCGTTCGGCTATAGTTGGCCTTGTAAGAATCCCGTCGCATATAGGACGGTGTATCCTCCGATCTGGGATTGAGGAAGTAGACGCTATGCCGCTCGACCAATCGCGCAGCGCGCCATCGCAGGCAGATGATGCAAACGTGGAAATCGTCCACTCGGCGTGCCCCCACGATTGCCCGAGCACCTGCGCGTTGGAGGTCGAGCGTCTCGACCCGAATACCATCGGCCGGGTACGCGGAGCGGGGGCAAATCCCTACACAGCCGGCGTTATTTGCGCCAAGGTGGCGCGCTATGCCGAACGCACCCACCATCCCGACCGGTTGCTGACACCGCTGCGGCGGACCGGTGATAAGGGGGCGGGCCGGGACGGCTTCGCGCCTTTGTCGTGGGAGGATGCGCTGGACGAGGTTGCCGAGCGTTTGCTGCAGGCCGAGCAAACCCATGGCGCGGAAACTGTCTGGCCGTATTTCTACGCCGGCACTATGGGCTTGGTGCAGCGCGACGGCATCGAACGGCTGCGCCACGTTAAGGGGTATTCGCGGCAGCACTCGACCTTCTGTATCGCCTTATCGGACGCCGGTTGGAAGGCCGGCGCCGGATCGAAACGCGGCGTTGATCCGCTGGAGATGGTCGAGTCCGATCTGATCGTGGTGTGGGGCACCAACCCGGTCCATACCCAAGTCAATGTCATGACCCATATCGCGCGGGCCCGCAAAGAGCGCGGCGCCAAGCTGGTCGTCGTCGACCCCTACCGCAACGCCAGCGCCAAACAAGCTGACATGCATCTGATGGTGAACCCGGGAACCGACGGGGCGTTGGCCTGCGCGGTGATGCATGTGCTGTTCAAGGAAGGCTATGCCGACCGGGACTATCTGGTGAAATATACTGACGTTCCCGAAGCCTTCGAGAAGCATCTGGAATCGCGCACTCCGGCCTGGGCGGCTGAGATTACCGGGCTGACTGTCGAGGAGATCGTCGCTTTCGCGCGGCTTTATGGGAAAACGAAACGCAGTTTCATACGCTTGGGCTACGGTTTCTCGCGGAGCCGCAACGGGGCGGCGCAAATGCACGCCGCGAGTTGTCTGCCGGCGGTAACCGGCGCCTGGCAACATCGCGGCGGCGGAGCGCTCTATTCCAACGGCGCTATCTTCAATATCGATCAAACCTTGATCATGGGTCTCGATCGGGTCGATCCCAGCGTGCGCGTGCTCGACCAATCGCGGATTGGGGCGATCCTTACGGGCGACCCAGACGATCTGGGCGACGGGCCGCCGATCACCGCAATGTTTATCCAGAACACCAACCCCATGAACGTCGCGCCGGACCTCCTGAAAGTACGCGCCGGCTTTGCGCGAGATGATTTGTTCACCTGCGTACACGAGCAATTCCTCACCGAGACAGCGCAAATGGCCGACATCGTGCTGCCGGCGACGACCTTTCTCGAACATGACGATATGTATACCGGCGGCGGCAACACATATTTCCATGTGACGAAACAGGTCATCGAACCGATCGGCGAGTCCCGGCCCAATCATTGGGTGCATTGCGAGCTGGCGAAACGTCTCGGGGCGGAACATCCCGGCTTTGAGATGAGCGCTTGGCAGCTCATGGACGCCACCCTGGCGGATTCAGGATATCCCGATGCCGAAACCATCTGGCAGGGCCACTGGGAAAATAGGGCGCCGTCATTTGAAGAGGCGCATTTCCTCAACGGCTTCGGCCACGGCGACGGCAAGTTTCATTTCAAGGCGGATTGGTCGGCGCTTGGTCCCTTGCACGAAGCCATGCCCGAAATGCCGGATCATTTCGACATTATCGATCAGACCACCGCGGAACATCCGTACCGGTTGGTGACCGCGCCATCGCGTAATTATCTCAACAGTAGTTTCGCCGAGACCAAGACCTCCATCGAGAAGGAAGGTCGCGCAGAGGCGCAAATCCATCCTGATATTTGCGCCGAACTCGGCTTGATCGATGGCGGGCTGGTGCGTGTGGGCAACCATCAGGCATCGGTGGTGTTGCATGTCCGTGCCTTCGCTGGGGTTCAGCGCAATACGGTCATCATTGAAGGTATTTGGCCGAACAAGGCTTTTGTCGAAGGTATCGGCATCAACGCTCTGGTCAGCGCGGACCGCGGTCTGCCCAATGGCGGCGCGGTCTTTCACGATACCGCGGTTTGGCTGCGGCCGGTCTGATGTTGGGCGCGCCGGAAGTAAGGGAATGAGTGGTGGTTGACGAAATTACAACCGCAAGGGCGGAGCAGTCCAACGGCCAAGCCGCGGAAAACCGCGTGCGCCGGGCGCGCATCGTCGTCTTCGGCAACGAGAAGGGCGGGACCGGCAAATCGACCACGGCGATGCACGTCATCGTCGGTCTTTTGCGCGAAGGCTATCGGGTCGGCGCCATCGACCTCGACGCCAGGCAAGGCTCCCTGACGCGATATTTCGACAACCGCCGCATCTACGCCGCTCGGCATGGCATGCAGCTACCGCACCCGCTTTACAGATCGGTCGGCCGCAGTGAATTGCGTGATCGTTATGCGGCGGAGGAAGAAGAACGCGAACGTTTGGTTCGCGCCATCGCCGCCCTGTCGGACTGCGATTTTATCATCTTGGATACCCCCGGTAGCGACAATCATTTGTCGCGCGAAGGCCACTCCCACGCCGATATGCTGATCACGCCGCTCAACGACAGCTTTGTTGACCTCGACCTGCTCGGGCGTATCGATTTGGATAATTATAAGATGCTGGCGCCGAGCAAATATTCCGAAATGGTCTGGGAGCAGAAAAAGCGGCGTATGCAGCGCGGCGACGGTTCCATGGACTGGGTGGTGATGCGAAACCGGCTCGCGTCGCTGGATTCGCGCAATAAGCGCAATATGGAACAGGCCCTGGCTGACCTATCGCGCCGGCTCGGCCTGCGGTTGGTTGCGGGGTTTAGCGA
Organism: Alphaproteobacteria bacterium; assembly: GCA_011087645.1. Lineage (GTDB taxonomy): Bacteria > Pseudomonadota > Alphaproteobacteria > UBA6615 > UBA6615 > JABDJY01. The sequence goes on along the minus strand of JAALLF010000004.1, from coordinate 165,927 downwards.
GCGGGTAATTTTTCGCGAATTGTTCCTAAAAGGCCTGACTTTGCTTGATCTTCGCGAACAGGGGACCGACGTCACTCTCACCATGTCGCACATCGCCGCCTTGCAGGAAGTTCGTACTGTTTTGCAGGCCATTGGCGTCGAGCGGCAGGTCGAACATGAAGTTGTATCGGAGACGGCGGCATTAGATCTGCCGGAGCCAAGCAGAAAGATGCTTTAGAGGATTGGCGGCGTACCGAGAGCATGAACGGAACGAGCGATAAATTAACCCCAGTAGCGTCGAGCGACGCTGAGGTCGAGGCGTTTCTGGATAAGGTCGCGACGGTTGGCAAATCGACGCCGCCAGGGCATCGCGGTCGATTGCTGTTCGCCATTGATGCGACGGCCAGCCGTGAGCCGACTTGGGACATGGCCTGCGCGATCCAATCGGAGATGTTCTCCGCGACCCAGACGCTCGGCGGTTTGGAAGTGCAGCTCGCCTTTTATCGCGGCTTTGGCGAGATGAAAGTTACCAAATGGGTGGGAGGACCGCAGGAGCTGGTTAAGCGCATGACCCAGGTGCGCTGCCTGGCCGGTCGCACGCAAATCCGCAAGGTTCTTCGTCATGCATTGAAGGAAACCCGCCGCAAGAAGGTCAATGCCGTTGTCTTCGTCGGCGACGTCGTCGAAGAGGATATCGATGATTTGGGTCACTTGGCCGGGCAATTGGGTCTCGTTGGGACCCCGATATTCATATTCCACGAAGGTGGCGAGGCGGTATCGCGGCGGGGGTTCGAACAAATCGCGCGCCTCTCCAATGGCGCCTATTGCGCTTTCGATGCGGGCAGCGCAGGCCAGTTGGGCGAGCTTTTGAAGGCTGTGGCGGTTTATTCGGCCGGCGGTCAAGGCGCGCTCGAGGATTACGGTCGCCGCGCCGGCGGCAAAGCGCTGCAAATAACCCACCAAATAAGCGGCAAGAACTGAGGAACGTAGAGCATGCCTTGGTTAATCGCAGCGCTTGTTGTCATCTTCGGCCTTTATCTGATCGCTCGGTGGTGGATCCAGGCCGACCCACGCCTCCTTTTGAAGGCCCTGCGATGGGCGGGTGGAATACTGGGGGTTATCCTGCTGGGCGCCATTGTCGTTTCGGGTCGATGGCAATGGCTGCCGGGGATCCTGTTTTTCTTGCTCCCCTGGTTGGTCCGGGCCCGCGCGGTCAACACCATGCGCAAGAATGCCCGTGGTCCCCGGTCTGGGCAGTCGAGCGAAATTTCGACACGATTTTTGCGCATGGTTTTAGACCATGACAGCGGCGAAATGACCGGTGACATCACAGATGGCCGGTTTGTCGGGCGTGAACTCCAATCGCTGAACCTGGGGGAACTTATTGAGCTGTGGCGCGAGTGTGCAGCCGATGACGAACAATCGCGCCTGGTGCTGGAAAACTATCTTGATCGGAATCATCCCGAATGGCGCAGTGTGGCGGGCGCGGGTCCTCGCGAGGAAACCACCGGCGGGCGCAGCGATAGTCCTTGGGCGAACACCGGCATGAGCGCCGATGAGGCGTGCGAGATTCTCGGCGTGGAAACGGGTGCTTCGTCAGAGGAGATTGAGAGCGCCTATCGCAAGGTTATGAAGACCGCCCACCCCGATCAGGGTGGTTCGGATTGGATGGCGGCCAAGGTTAATCAGGCCAAAGACGTATTATTGGGCTCTTAGCCCGCTTTTTAGCGGTCGTTAGCATTTTAGCTAGCTCTCCGTGCTACAGCTTGCACGCTTCCGAAACGCTGTGGCACAAGACCTGATCTCTCATCATCTCCGTACGGCGTTCACAACCGCTTGGCCCCTCCTATGGCGACACGTGTACGAAAGGCAATTTTTCCCGTCGGCGGGCTTGGCACCCGGTTTTTGCCGGCCACCAAGGCGATGCCGAAGGAGATGTTGCCGATCGTCGACCGTCCCTTGATTCAATATGCCGTTGACGAGGCGCGCGAGGCTGGTATCGAGGAATTCATCTTTGTCACCGGGCGCGGCAAGGCGGCCATCGAGGACCATTTCGACCATAGTTTCGAACTCGAACAGACGCTGGAAGCGCGCGGTAAATCCGACGAACTCGCCGCGCTCCGCGCCTGGTTACCCAAGCCCGGCCAAATTGCCTATGTCCGTCAGCAGGAACCGATGGGACTGGGCCATGCGGTTTGGTGTGCCCGTCACTTGATCGGCGACGAGCCTTTCGCGGTGCTGCTTGCCGACGATTTGATCCTCGCCGACACGCCTTGTCTAAAACAGATGATGACGGTATTCGACGATCAGGGTGGCAACGTTGTCGCGGCCATGGAAGTTCCCCACGAACATACATCACGCTACGGCATTATCGAAACCGGTGGCGCAGAGGGGGAGGTGCACGCGGTTAAAGGGCTGGTGGAAAAGCCAGCGCCCGATGATGCTCCGTCGAACCTGGCTGTTGTCGGGCGCTATATCCTCATGCCCGAAGTCTTCGGCGAATTGGAACGCCAGGATATTGGTGCGGGCGGGGAAATCCAACTCACCGATGCGATGGCGCGTTTGATTGGGCGCCAACCGTTCCACGGGCAAGTCTTCGAAGGGCAGCGCTTCGATTGTGGCGACAAGCTGGGTTTCCTTGAAGCTAATTTTGCTTTTGCCCTGGAGCGCGAGGATTTGGGTCCCGCGCTGCGCCAGGTGCTTGCCGCTTACGGGGTGTAGGTCATGCGTATCGTAATGGTCGGCACGGGCTATGTGGGTTTGGTGTCGGGCGCTTGTTTTTCCGAGTTCGGCTGGGACGTCGTTTGCGTTGACAAGGATGCCGACAAAATCGCCATGTTGCTGCGCGACGAGATGCCGATTTACGAACCGGGTCTCGAAGATCTGGTGAAGCGCAATGTCGCCGCCGGCCGGCTTGGCTTTACCACCGATCTGTCGACAGCCGTTGCTGGCGCCCAGGCGGTTTTCATCGCGGTTGGAACGCCATCACGCAGGGGCGATGGTCACGCGGACCTCTCTTACGTTTATGCCGCTGCTGAGGAAATCGCCGCGCACGCTGATCCGGGCACTGTCGTAGTGACCAAGTCGACCGTTCCTGTCGGAACCGGGCGCGAGATTAGCGCGCGCATCAAGGCGGTGCGGCCGGATAACGGGCTCGACGTGGCGTCGAACCCGGAGTTCCTGCGCGAAGGGGCGGCGATTGAGGATTTTATGCGGCCCGACCGTGTGGTTATCGGCGCGGAGACAGACCATGCGCGCACGGTATTGCGGGGTCTCTATCGACCCTTGTTCCTGCGCGATACACCCATCGTATTCACGTCGCTGGAGACCGCAGAGGTCATCAAATACGCGGCAAACTCATTCCTGGCGACCAAGATCACCTTCATCAATGAGTTCGCCGACCTCTGTGAGAGCGTCGGCGCAGATGTTCAAGATGTCGCGCGGGGGATCGGCCTCGATGGACGTATCGGCGGCAAGTTTTTGAACGCTGGCCCGGGCTATGGCGGATCGTGTTTCCCCAAAGATACCCTTGCCTTGGTGCAAACCGCGCGCGACGCCGGCGCACCAATCACCTTGGTCGAGCAGGTTGTGGCGATCAATGATGACCGCAAATCGGCGATGGCGGACAAAATCATTGCGGCTTGTGGCGGCTCGCTGGAAGGCAAGACGATCGCGGTCCTGGGGCTTGCCTTCAAACCCAACACCGACGACATGCGCGACGCGCCGAGCCTGGTCGTGGTGCCGAGGTTGATCGACGCCGGCGCAACTGTGCGCGCTTTCGATCCGGAAGGCATGGATGAAGCGCGTAAAGTCTTGAACGGTGTCGCCTGGTGCGAGGATAGCTACGATGCCATGACCGGTTCCGATGCCGTGGTTATCCTGACGGAATGGAATGAGTTTCGCGCCCTCGATCTTGGGCGGACAAAGTCATTGTTGTCGGCGCCGCTGATGATCGATTTGCGCAATATCTACAATCCGGACGAAATGCTGCGGAATGGGTTCGACTATATCTCAATCGGTCGACCCTCGGTTCATGGTGCCAGCGACTAACCCCATGACCGGCCATTCTTTCGACCCCAGCATCCTGCGTGAATATGACGTACGGGGAATTGTCGGCGAAACGCTGACGGCCGATGACGCACGGGCGCTGGGTAAATCGTTTGGAACGCGGTTAACTGAAAGCGGCGGGGCCTCGGTCGCTGTCGGCTATGACGGCCGCACAACGAGCCCCGAACTGGCCGAAGCGCTGGTTGCCGGGTTGATGTCGTGCGGACTAGCCGTGCGGCAAGTCGGTATGGGGCCAACCCCGATGCTGTCATTCGCCATCAAGCATTTGCCGACCGATGGCGGCGTGATGGTGACCGGCAGCCATAATCCGCCAGAATATAACGGTTTTAAAATGACCCTGCAGGGTAAGCCGTTTTTTGGCGTCGATATTCAAGGGCTGGCTGAATTGGTGGATTCAACCGCATTCGCTACTGGCGCGGGCAGTGTCGACGAAATTGATATTCGCGACGCCTACGTGGCGCGGCTGGCGGAGGAGTTTCAATCGACGCGCATGGCGTCAATTGCCTGGGACCCAGGCAATGGCGCGGCGGGTGACGTGCTCAATCGGCTATGCACCGCCATGCCCGGCCATCACTATGTGATCAACGGGATCGTCGACGGTACATTTCCTGGCCATCATCCGGACCCGACGGTGGCGGAAAATCTCGCCGAGCTGCAGTCACATGTGAAGGAAAATGATTGCGAACTGGGAATTGCCTTCGACGGAGACGGCGATCGGATTGGCGCGGTCGACGGGCAGGGACGCATTTTATGGGCTGACCAGTTGATGATGCTGTTTGCCGAGGACGTTCTGTATCGCGATCCGGGCGCCTCGATCATCGCCGATGTGAAGTCGAGTCAGGCCCTGTTCGACGAAATCGGCCGCCTGGGCGGCGATCCGGTAATGTGGAACACCGGTCATTCCCTGATCAAATCCAAGATGGCCGAACTGTCGGCGCCACTGGCCGGCGAGATGAGCGGCCATATCTTCTTTGCCGACCGCTATTATGGCTTTGATGACGCGCTTTATGCCGCGGTCCGGCTATTGTCTCTGCTCGAACGTCGGCAAACCAGTCTGGCGGCGCTTTACGATCAGATGCCCGTGATGTGCAACACGCCGGAGGTGCGGTTTCCGTGTTCGGAGGACCGCAAGTTCGCCGTCATTGACGAGGTCGCGGGCCGCCTGGCCAGCGCGAACGCCGATGTCACGACGATTGACGGGGTGCGTGTGAATACGCCCGATGGGTGGTGGCTCTTGCGCGCGTCGAATACCCAGGATGTGCTAGTCGCGCGCTGCGAGTCCGACGACGAAGATGGCCTTGCCCGCCTGAAACAAGACTTGTGCGATCAATTGGGCGAAAGCGGACTGCCAGCGCCGAAAAATTTCTTATAATAAAATTATAAATCCGCACAGCGAGGAACTCATGCGCCTTGGTTATTTTGCCATGCCGGTGCATCCACTGCATCGCGATTATCGAGAGACCCTGAGAGAAGATCGGGAGGCGGTAATCCTGTGCGATAAGCTAGGGTTTTACGACGCCTTCATCGGCGAACATCTCAGCGACAAGGCCGAAAACATCACCAATTCGATGTTGTTCCAGGCCACCCTGATCCATTCCACCGAGCAAATTAAGCTCGCGACGGGCACCACCAATCTGTCCCATATGCACCCAGTGCTGGTGGCGACCCATGCGGCGATGTTCGATCATCTCGCCGAAGGGCGGTTCATCCTAGGTATCAGTCCCGGAGCACTGCGCTCCGATGCGGAGGTGTTGGATATTCTCGACGAAGATCGTAACCAGATGTTCGCCGAAGCGATCGATGTCATTTTGGCGATCTGGGAAAACGACCCGCCCTACAATATTGATCTGCCCAATAACCGTTACACGGTCACCACGGAGACCTCTCATTGGGAGGAGGTCGGCTTGGGGGTTATGCCCAAGCCTTTCCAGCAGCCGCGGCCCGAGATTGTCGGAACCGTCGTCGCGCCGTTTTCGAAAGGCGTGGTCGCCATGGGCGCGCGCGACTTCCACCCGCTGTCGGCCAATTTCCTGATTGCCCAATGGGCCGCCACCCATTGGGCAAACTATAAGGAAGGCAAAGAGAGTGTCGGCGAGGTTGCCAGCACGGATGATTGGCGCATCGCGCGGACCATATTTGTCGCCGACGACGATAAGGTGGCGCAGCGCTATGGCAGGGACGATGCCAATAGCCCGTACCGGTTCTACTACAGCCAACTTTATCGAAAACTGAAGCGCTCGAACCGCCATGGCGTCTTCAAATATTCGCATGACGAGCCGGATGAAAACGTGACCTTAGACCGGATTTTGGATGATACCGTGATCGCCGGCACCGTCGACCAGGTGGTCGATGAGATTTTGGCGTTTCGTGAGGCCACCGGCAATTTTGGCGAAATCGTTTACGCAGGTGTCGATTTCGCCGACGCTGACTTGGCTAAACGCTCGATCGAGTTGATGGCGACCGAGGTCATGCCGCGGGTCAACGAAGCGATCGCGCGTTCCCAAGCCGCCGAGTAGCGCGGGCGGGTACGGTCGCTTTGCGACTCCGCGTGGCTGGTCTAGACTTGCTTCATTGGTGCAACAATTGAAAGGAGGTGATCCCATGTCTAACGGATTGGTGGCGGCGAAGGCCGTCGTGCGAGACACTGGTGATCCTCTAGCGATAAGGAGCGCCTGCTAAGGCTTTCCGAACGCGAAGAGGTTTACCGCGACGGTGATCTCGCATGCCTGCCGGCATTGCCCCTTGGCAGTCGGTTTAGGTCTTAACGCCACGGGCAGGTTAATGTCATAACGAAGACCGCCCGGCGATCACCTTGCGTTTATACTAAAGCGCCGCTCCACAAAATGTGGGGCGGCGTTTTTCCATTCGAATCAAGGTTGCCATGCTGCAATTAGCGGCTGGGCAGGCTCGCTAGTTCGTCGCCTTGCGGCGTCACCAAGGCGCAGACCTGGCCGTTGCGTATGAGCTGCTGGCAGGAGGCGCGGGCAGAGATTTCGTCCATGCCCATCAGCCGCGCCCGGAACAGAGTGTCGGCGCTCTGGCTGACCGGCTGAATTTTCAACGACGCGGTCACCGGAACGTCAGATAGGCGTTGGGCGACGTTGCCGGCGGCAATATGGGCATCGGTGTATCCGGCGAAGGCGCCGATTTGGATGCCCCAATCGGCCCGTGTGCGGCGCACGATCGTCGGCGGGATTGGGGTATCGATATTTGCCGCGGCGATGATTGTCTCGGACCCGGGAACCGGCGGTTTGGGGATTGGCCGGGCGGCATAGGTCGAGGCGGCGCGCGCCCTTTCCCAGTTCCGGTTGAGCAGGCTCTGCATATGTCGGTCGCGGCGCGCGGCGGTCTTGCCGCCGAAGACCACGCCAACCAAGCGAATGCCGTCGCGCTCGGTCGAGGTGACCAGGTTGAAGCCAGAGGCGCGGATATAGCCGGTTTTAATGCCGTCCGTGCCGGCATAATTTTTCAGCAGCGAATTGTGACTGCGGTAGGTTTTGCCTTTGTATTTGAAAGACTTCACCGAAAAGTAGCCGTAATAGTCTGGCAAGTCGTTGATGAGGGCGCGGCCCAGAATGGACATATCGCGCGCCGTGCTCTTCTGGCGCTTGTTCGGTAGGCCTGAGGCATTGCGGAAGCTGGTGCGGGTCATACCCAACTCGCGGGCCCGCGCCGTCATCATTTGCGCGAACTTGACCTCGGTGCCGCCGATCGCCTCGGCGATGACGGTGGCGACATCGTTCGCCGACTTTACCGACATGGCGCGGATGGCCTCGTCGACGGTGATCGTTTCGCCTACTTTCAAGCCGAGCTTGGAGGCGGGTTGTCCGGCGGCGCGTTTCGACACGACTAAGGGCTGGTGGATAGCGAGCGTGCCCTTGTCCAAGGCCTCAAAGGCCATAAACAGGGTCATCATCTTGGTCAGCGAGGCGGGAAAGTTCGGCGTGTCGGCATTACGCGAGTGCAGAACGCGGCCGGAATTGGCGTCGACGACGATGGCCGCGTAGCCGGCCTGGGCCGGGCTCGCCGCCAGGGCGACGAGCAACAGGGTCCAAATTACCGCGATTGCCGGTAAAATTCGCGCGCGCCGCAGACTGAATTCAAAACGCTTTAAAGTAGCAAATGCCAGGGCCATATTATGTCCATCGACCGTTACTTTTTGAAAAGTTCTAATTGAATCAAAGGGATTCTAGTTGTTGTCGTCGATTTATGTAAATAGCATTTCACAATTAGAATACTGTTAACTGCAAATTTGGCGGAATTGCGCGATGAAATGGCCTCAATTTTTTGTGCTTTTTGGCGTCCTCGGGCTTAACGCCTGCACGACTTACCAGGGAACGACGTCGAATCCGATCGAACGCTCGCTGACCTGGTTCAGCTTTGTGGCCGGCGACGACATCAGAACCGCGTGCCGCGCCGGCGGGCCCGATCACTATCGGTTCGTCTATAACGCCATCTACCAAGTCCAAATCCGCGCCTATGAACTCACCCCCACTTCCGACGGCGCCGAGCTGTCGGTTCGCGCGCGGGGGCGTCCGGGTATCGTCAACCGGATCTCCTTGAACAACCCCTTCGGCCCCTGGGAGCTTCTGCAAAGTAGCGCCCAAATCGACAACCCGACTGCGGCGGGAATTGTCGAGGCCTATGCCGATGCGGTCGCGGCGTCACCGTCCTCGGCCGGACAGTTGCTCGACAGCAACGAATATTACTGGATCGTCTCCGGCTGTTCCGGTGGCAATTTCGCCTTGAATGCGTTCGTCGATCCCAAAGTCGATGTCAACGCGCTGCAATTTCCCAAGCGCCTGTTGGCCCATGACGATAGCGGCGTGCCGTTCCGCGAGGCTGAGTTCGTCGAAGGTTTCACCGACGGCATGTTTACCCTGCAGATAAACCGCGCCGGCGATAATTTGGCGGGCCGGCTGTAAACGCCGGGTCAGTCGTAGCGCCGGAACACCAAACAGCCGTCGCGGGCGATCTGCTCGACCAGCGCGACTTCCCATTTGAGATAATCCTGCATGGCGGCTTCGATGCCGCCTTCACGGTCGTAAGGCTTGTACTGCACGTCATCGTGGGGGCCGAGCGGGTGGTTGAGACCGTCCTCCAGTGGCAAGTCCCGGTCTTTCCAGCTCTGAGTGCCGCCGGCCAGGGCGAAGACTTCGCTGTCGGGGCGCAAGGCGGCGATTTCGCCGGCGGCCAACGAGGCCAGCTGCCCGTCATTCGACGTGACGACGGTTATCGGCGCGGCGGGTACCCCACTAATCTGCGCCGCCAGCCGTGACCGCACCCCCCAATAGGCGCCCGGTATGTGGCCGTCGCGATAGACCAAGCTGGTGTCCAGGTCGATCACCGTGGCCTTCCCGTCATGGAGGGCCGCGTTCAAGGCCGCGGGCTCGATCAGGCTGAGCCAGGGCGTGCCATAGATATGTGGCTGGTGCGGATCGGCCGTCAGGTCGCCGGCACTCAATCCGCCGGCCAACACATGCACGTCGCGCCAGCCCATCTGGATCAGCCATGAGGCGGTCATCGTGGCGCGAACCTGGGTATCGTCGATGAGGACAATACGCGCATTACGGACGCCGACATATTCGTCGGTGCCTTGCACCAACTGGCCGCCGGGCGCGTTGCGCGAGCCGGGCAAATGTCCCAGCGCGAATTCGCCAGGCGAGCGCACGTCCAGCAGGAACAAGCTGTGGTCGCCCGGGTCCGCCCGCCATTGGGCCACGGTCTCGGGCGACACCTGTTGGACGCCAAATCGCGCGGCGACACGTTTGGCGGCGGCATTCGCATGGTCCAACCCGGCGGCGGAGGGCAGGGCGGCGACTTCGGTTGCGCCCTTCGCTACCTTGAACCCGGCCAGATGCCAGCCCATGGTGCCGTTCTCCAAGGCGACGATGGGGTTGGGGAAGCCGGCGTTGATCAACGATTGGGTGCCGATGATCGAGCGGGTGCGCCCGGCGCAGTTAACGACGATGGGCGTATCGGGATCGGGCGCCTGATCGTGGGCGCGGTAGACCAGCTCGGCGCCGGGCGCGTCGACGCCGCCGGGAATGCTCATGCGGTGGAACTCGTCATAGGGCCGCGAATCGAGCACCACCAGAGGTTCGCCGGCGTCTTGGCGCGCTTTCAAATCGTCGGCCGTGATGCGCGGCGTGTCGTAGGCATGTTCGACATATTCGCCGAACGCCTTCGACGGCACGTTCACCCCGCTGAATACCTCAAAGCCGGCGTCGCGCCAGGCGGCGAGCCCACCCTCGAGCAGGACGACATCGGCATAGCCCCAATGGGCCAAGCGGTCGGCGGCGGCTTCGGCCAATTCGTCGCCCGCGCCCTCATCGACCAGAACGACCCGCGTGCCCGGCCAAGGGACCAGATCGGCGATGCGTAGCTCCAAATGACTCAGCGGCACGCACGAGGCGAGCAGCAGATGGCCCTGGCCGAACACGCCCTGTTCGCGCACATCGAGCAGCGCTAGCTCGCCGCCATCGGTGAGCATCGCTTTGAGTTGGGCTGGGCTGACATGGTTTGGCACGGACTTGGTCCCCGGTTAGTCTGTTTCAGATTTCAGTCTAGCAAGGAAACCGACATGCCGCTGATGCGAATCGAAGACTATCCGCCCCAGCCGCCGCGCGCCGAAGCCTCGGAGGCCTATCAGCAAACCGTCAACAGGTTGTCCGAGGGTATCGACGGCATCGACGTGGCCTATGGCGAGGATATCTACCAGCATATCGCGCTGTTCGTGCCCGACGCGCCGAACGGGACGGTGCTGGCCTATATCCATGGCGGGCGCTGGAGCTACGGCTATAAAGAATCGGCGGCGTTCATGGCGCCGGCGTTTAACGACGCCGGCATTATCTTCGCCAGCATCGGCCACCGGCTGTTTCCCCACCGCTACGATGCCGGGTTCGCCGATGTCTCGCGGGCGATCGGCTGGCTGGCGCAAAACATCGCGGGCTATGGCGGCGACGCGGAACGCATCTTCGTCAGCGGCCATTCCTCGGGCGGTCACTATGCCGCCCAACTGGCGGTGACCCGTGATTGGCAGGCGCGCGAGGGCGTCTCCCGCGACATAATCCGCGGCTGCCTACCCATATCCGGCGTCTACGATTTGGCTGTGGAAGGTTACCAGGGCGAGGGGCGGCCGCCGTGTATTTCCGAGGGCGGCGACGGGCTGCAAGAGAGCCCGCTCTATCGGTTAGACGAGGCCCCGCCGCCCTTTTTGGTGACCTGGGGCAGCGAGGATTATGCGTTCCTCATCCCCCAAGCCCAGACTTTCGCCGAAGCCGTCGGCAATGCGGGCGGCGCGGCGGAGACGCTTGAACTTGCCGGCAAGACCCATTTCACGGTGAGCAATGAAGCCGCGGCGGGCGACGGCGAATGGACGAAGCGGGCCTTAGATTGGATCGCGGGGCATTAGTTGTTGAAGCCCTAAATCTGACAGTTCTCCAAGAGAAGTGTCAGATAATCGGGTGGCAGTTGTAAACCTTTGAGATCGTTCGCGTTTCCGTGGCGTGTTTAGCCGCACGAAAAATCTGACACTATTGGGAATAGTGTCAGATAGGGTTTGCTATTTCGACTGATCGAGCGGTCCAAATTTCGAGTTATAGCCGTGGATCATCCCGTCGCGTATTGCGGTTGCCGTCTGTTCGTTTCCCACAGGCTCAGGAATAAAACCCGTTCTCTGCCCCTGTGCGTAAATATCCAGCCTGTGTTGACCGTCTGCTGCCAGCACGAGACTAACCGGATAACCTTCGCGTGCAACGTCCAAAGCTGTGTTGAATGCCACGGGCCAGACACTCCGGTCCGTGGTCCGAACCAACAGCGTTACCCCGTTCGTAGAAGAATGCTTCGCCCGCAATAGGATGCTGGTTTCTTCTTGTCCCATCATATTGTGTTCGCCGAATCTAACTGTCTCGCCTGCATCGGCTGTGCTTGCGGCCATCGGCGAAAACGCCAACGCTCCGGCCACCAAAGCGGCTCCGGCTTTATTTATGATTTTTCTACGGATCATGGGAAGCTTATAGCACGTCCAAAACCCTACCGAATTACCAATAGTGTCAGATCAATGTTTTCAATGCGCTCTCGTTGAGTTGATTGGCGATTGCACGACTGGCTGATGCTGACGGCGACCAGAGACACCGCTAGATTACCCATAATGTGTATTATCCGTTTCTAACCTTACTCATACCGTTACGGCCAAAACACAAGATATAGAGGATGAAGGATGCTACGCCGAACGCTCATATACGGCCTTGTGATTGTTGCCGTGGCTGTATTGGCGAGGGCCAGCTATGCCGAAGAATTTGAAGACCGGGATTACAGCCGCAAGGAAGCCTACCGTATGTCTGGCACGCGGATTGTTGATTCAAATACCGGCGAGAGCAAAATCATCAATGGCCGGATCGTGCTCCATTACGGAGACGGGGTCGAAAGCGTTGATGCCCTTGCGATTGGTCTTAGTCGCAGGGGCTATGACGCTGTCGCCATCCCCGGCGGCACGCCGGGACAGGTCGAACTGTTCGTGGGGCGCAGCAAGCCGTTGCAATATGTTCAACGGGATATCGATCGTGGGATACTTGGTACTCGTGCGATGAAGTTCTTTGAAAGCCGCATCGGCCCACCACGGAAGCCAACTCACAAAAACTAATTTCCGTATGAACGGTTATCACTCATCTTCAAGACTGAAAACCCGACAGAATTACCAATAGTGTCAGATCGTCGAATATTGCCAGTCTGCCGGGGCGCGGCTGAACGCCATTTCACAGGGTTTTGGCACTTTTCCCATAAAAATGGTGCACTGCAATATAATTCCTTGACATTGGCATGGTTAACCCCGATATTAGCGTCATGTTGCACCGCAGCATTTGGCGGTGAGACAATAACTTTCGGCGGAACGCATTGAAAATACGGGCTTTATTTTATTGCGCCGCAACATTGACGAAACGGAGACCGCACCATGACGACCGCTAAAAAGAATGGTACCGCCAAAGCCAACGCGACCCTCGAGGCCACCGCGGCTGCGCAACAGAAGAAATTCGAAGAAGCCGCGAAGGCTGGCGCCGAGGCGTTGACCCAGGGCTATGAGCAGGCCTACGCCAACACCAAGGAACAGCTCGACAAGGTCAACGAGTTTGCCTTCCAGGGCTATGACGAGCTGGCTGACTTCAACAAAGAGACCGTTGAAGCCGTGGTTGCTTCGTCCAACATCGTCGCCAAGGGCGTCGAGGAATTGGGCCAGGAGATCGCCACCTACGCGCAAGCCGCGGCGGAGAAGAACATTGCAGTGGCGCAGAAGCTGTTCGCGGTGACAAGCGTGCAAGACGCGCTCGATCTGCAGGCCGAATGGGCCAAAACAGCGTTCGATGGCTTTGTCGCCGAGAGCGCTAAACTGCAGGACATGTCGACCGAGCTGGGCACCAAGGCCTCGGCGCCGATCAGCAAGCAGGTTAACGCTGCTGTCGAGAAGTTCGCCAAACCGATCACCGCGTAACTTCCTCCCCCCTACGCGGGCGATTAGCGAACCCGGCCGGAGCAATCCGGCCGGGTTTTCTTGTTCTCCACAAGGCCGTCACCTTGCCCTTGGGGTTATCAGGCCTCACATAGGTTTGCGGATAAACTGGATTTTGGGCGTTTCCCCGACGCGGGGCATTGTTTAAAATAGTGATTCTCTAAACAAGTATGCCACGCCTCATATATGCAGCAATATCAATAACATGTTGGACTTATATCAAGACATATCGCAACCGATTGTTGGCCAGAGCGACGACGACGGCGATGATGCTGTGGGCGGTAAGGGGGGCGAGCAAACCGGAATCGCCACCAAGACCCGCTCGAAGACCCAGAAACCGGCAATGTATAAGGTGTTGCTGTTAAACGACGATTACACGCCGATGGAGTTCGTGGTCGAGGTTTTGGAGCGTTTTTTCAGCAAGCAGGGCGATGAGGCCGTGCGTATCATGTTGCATGTTCACCAAAAGGGTGTGGGGGTTTGCGGCATCTACACCTATGAGATCGCCGAGACCAAAGTTACGCAAGTCGTTGACTATGCCCGCGAAAATCAGCACCCTCTTCAATGTACGTTGGAAAAAGATTAACAAACGCCGGGCGTTAGATGGTTTCGCCCGGGTCATATAGGCCCCATCGGCAGAGGTAGTCGCCGGATATGTTATCGAGCAACTTGGAACAATCACTGCATCGCGCGTTGGCGCTAGCCAATGAGCGGCACCACGAATACGCCACGCTGGAGCATTTGCTGTTGGCGCTGACCGAAGATCAGGACGCGGTCGCGGTGCTGCGCGCCTGCGGGGTCGATATTGACGGGCTGCGCCGCGATCTGTCGCTGTATATCGATGACGAGCTGTCGAGTCTGATCACCAACCGGACGGAAGAGGCCAAACCCACCGCCGGATTTCAGCGGGTGCTGCAACGCGCGGCGATCCATGTGCAATCGTCGGGGCGCGAAGAGGTCACTGGCGCCAACGTGCTGGTGGCGGTTTTCTCCGAGCGCGAGAGCCACGCGGTCTTCCACCTGCAGCAGCAGGAGATGACCCGCCTCGACGCGGTGAACTACATTTCCCACGGTATTGCCAAAGTTCCGGGCCACGAGAGCGACAGTTCCGTATCGGGCGTCGATGAGGACGGCGATCCGGATTCTGTGGTCAAGAAAGGCAAGGAGGCGCTCAGCGCCTATTGCATCGACCTCAACGAAAAGGCCCGCGACGGCAAAATCGACCCGTTGATCGGTCGTGAGCACGAGGTCGAGCGCACCATCCAGATCCTGGCCCGACGCACCAAGAACAATCCGCTCTATGTGGGCGAACCCGGCGTCGGCAAAACCGCCATCGCCGAGGGCCTGGCCAAACGCATCGAGGACGGCGAGGTGCCGGAAGTACTGGCCGACGCCAATATCTACACCCTCGATATGGGCGCGCTGCTGGCTGGCACCCGCTACCGGGGCGACTTCGAAGAGCGCCTAAAGGCGGTGATGACGGAGATCGAGCTGATCGACGGCGCGATCCTGTTCATCGACGAGATCCACACGATCATCGGCGCCGGCGCCACATCGGGCGGCGCCATGGATGCCTCGAACCTGCTGAAACCGGCGCTGGCCGGCGGCCGGCTGCGTTGCATCGGCTCCACCACCTATAAGGAATACCGCAACTATTTCGAAAAAGACCGGGCGCTGACCCGCCGCTTCCAAAAGATCGACGTCAACGAGCCGTCGGTTGAAGACGCGGTAAAAATTCTGCGCGGCCTCAAACCGTATTACGAAGAGCATCACGATGTGCGCTACACCGAACAGGCGATCCGTACCGCCGTCGAGCTTTCCGCGCGCTATATCGGCGACCGCAAGCTGCCCGACAGCGCCATCGACGTGATTGACGAGGTTGGCGCGGCGCAGACCTTGGTGCCGCCGTCCCGGCGCAAGAAGACCGTCGGCGTCAAGGATGTGGAAGCGGTGGTCGCCAAGATCGCCCGCATCCCGCCGAAATCGGTCAGCCGCGACGACCGCACGGCGCTGCAAAATCTCGACCGGGATCTGAAAACCATGGTGTTCGGCCAGGATCAGGCGATCGATGCCCTGTCGAGCGCCATCAAGCTGGCGCGCGCCGGCCTGCGCGAACCGGAAAAACCCATCGGCAGTTATCTGTTCTCCGGCCCGACCGGCGTCGGCAAAACCGAAGTCGCCCGCCAATTGGCGCGGTCGCTGGGTATCGAGCTCACCCGCTTCGACATGTCGGAATATATGGAACGCCATTCGATCTCGCGGCTGATTGGGGCGCCTCCCGGCTATGTCGGTTTCGACCAAGGCGGCCTGCTGACCGATGCGATCGATCAGCATCCCCACAGCGTGGTGCTGCTCGACGAAATCGAGAAGGCCCATCCCGATCTGTTCAACATCCTGTTGCAGGTGATGGACCATGGCAAACTCACCGACCATAACGGCAAGTCCATCGACTGCCGCAATGTGATCTTGATCATGACCACCAATGCCGGCGCCGCCGACCTAGCAAAACCGGCGATTGGCTTCGGCAGCACCAAGCGTGAAGGCGACGACGAGGAAGCGATCAACCGCATGTTCTCGCCGGAATTCCGTAACCGCCTGGACGCCGTCATCGGCTTTAAGAATTTAAGCCCGCTGGTGATGAACCGGGTGGTCGACAAGTTCATCATGGAGTTGGAAGTCCAGCTCGACGACCGTGACGTCACCATCGAGCTCGACGAGGAAGCCCGCAAGTGGTTGTCCGAACGGGGCTACGACGATGCCTTCGGCGCGCGCCCGTTGGCCCGGGTCATCCAAGAGCATGTCAAGAAACAGCTCGCCGAAGAGTTGCTGTTCGGTAAGCTCGCCAAGGGCGGCGCGGTGAAAGTGGCGGTCAAGGACGGCAAGCTGACCTTCGATCTCAAGGAGAGCAAGCCGGCGAAAAGCGCCAAGCCGACCAAGAAGGACCCGGACGGCGAGGCCGACAAAGAACCGGTTCTCGAAGAGAAGTAAGCAATTAGTACCCGACATTGTACGGCTGGCATTTAACCCTCTCCCGGCGGGAGAGGGTGGCGAGCGAACGCGAGCGGGTGAGGGGCTGTGGGGTGAACCGTCGCGCAACAGCGCGGCGAAAGTTACCCCGCAGTTTTTGTTATTTATCTTCGTCCGGCTTACGCCGCGCCACTGGCGCGACGGTCCGGCCTCAGCACCCCAACCCCTCTCCCTCAAGGAGAGGGGCTTTGCGAAACAACAGATTTCATCTGAATAACGCGATTTAGACTGCAGACACCCTTACTCCGCTTGCCGGTAGGGCGAGCGCTCGGCCATCGCCTCGATTTCCCATTCCACTTCGCGCTTTTCTTCGCGGCAAAACTGTTCGACCGCGTCGCGGAAGGATTCGTTGGGAATGTAATGGCCGCTATAGGTTTCGACCGGCTCATAACCGCGCTGCACCTTGTGAGGGCCTTGGGTGCCGGCCTCGACACGGCCTAGCTTATGTTCGATGGCGAAATCGATGGCCTGGTAGTAGCAGGTCTCGAAATGCAGGAACGGATAGTCGTCGCGGCAACCCCAATTACGCCCGAACAACGCGTCGCTGCCGCGTAGGTTAAGCGCGCCGGCGACCGGCAACTCTTCCAGTTCGGCGATCATCAGCACGATACGGTCGCCGAGACGGTCTTGCGCGACCTCGAAAAATTCGCGGGTGAGGTAGGGATAACCCCATTTGCGGTCGTAGGTGTCCACATAGAAGCGGTAAAACGCATCCCAATGTTCTGGCCGAATATCGTCTCCCACATAGGGGCGCGCGGTCAGGCCCTGGTCGGCGATGGCCCGGCGTTCCTTGCGGATCGATTTACGCTTGCGGCTGGTGAGTTCGCCGAGGAAATCGTCGAATGTCTCATAGCCGCGGTTATGCCAATGAAATTGCCGGCCGATGCGCTGAATCCAGCCGGCCGCACCCATCAGGTTCCATTCATGCTCGGTCGAGAAGGTGACATGCACCGACGACAGTTCCATTCGCGCGCACACGGTCTCCAGTGCCCGCAACAGGGTGAGGCGTGAATCGTCGCTGTCCGGGGCCGTGCCCGCTAACAGCCGCGGGCCGCCGACCGGCGAGAAGGGCGCCGAAACCTGTAATTTGGGATAGTAATGGCCGCCGGCGCGCTCCCAGGCATGGGCCCAGCCATGGTCGAACACATACTCGCCCTGGGAATGGCTTTTCAGATAAAGCGGCGCGGCGGCGATGATCTCGCTATTTTCATCCTCCACCACAATGTGATGGGGCAGCCAGCCGGCCTGTTGCGTGGCGCAACCGGTCTCTTCCAACGCCAGCAAGAAGGCGTGGCTGACGAAGGGGTTATCGGGACCGGCTAACGCTTCCCACACATCCGCCGGAATGTCGGCGATGTTTTCGATGACCCGCGCTGTAACGGTGCCATTTCCGTCGGGCATTGGCGAACTGCTCAGAAGGTTGAATTTGGTCTGTCAGAGTAGGCGTGATCAGTGCGCGCGCCAAGAGGCCCATTGCCGCATGGGCCGCTAGGTTTCGCTAATTTGCGGATAACGCGTCTCGAACTCGAATTCGAGAGTGGAGTGGGTAATATCGAAATCGTCCGCCAGGCGTTTTCGCAAGGCAAGTTTGACCGGTTCCATGTCGGCTGGGCCGTCAACCAGGATATGCGCCTCGAAGGAGCGGCGATGTTCGTCGATATGCCAAATATGCACATGGCGAATTTCGATAACGCCGTCGACCCCTTGCAGATCCGCTGTCACCTCGGCGACATCCAAATCTCGTGGCACGCCTTGCATCAGAATGTGGATGGCCTTGGGAATTTCCATGCCGGCATGGGCCAATATATAGCCGGCGATCGCCAGAGTGACGATTGCGTCCACAAAATGCCAGTCGAAGGTGAGGATCAGCACGCCGCCGACAATCACGCCGAGCGACGCCAACGCATCGGAAAGATTATGGATGAAGGCGGCGCGGATATTCATGCTGTCTTTCGCCATTCGATAGGTCAGAAAGACCGTCCAGATATCGACAGCCAGGGCGATTCCAGCGACCACGACAACGGTCCAGCCTTCAACCGGTTGCGGGTCGAGCAGGCGTTTGATTGCTTCGACGATCAAAAATAGCCCGATGAATATCAGCCAGGACAGATTGAACACCGCGCCGATCAATTCGGCGCGGCCATGACCGAACGTGTGATCGTCGTCCGCTGGAACGCGGGCGATGCGCCGTGCAATCAGTGCAATGGCTAAAGCCGCCGCGTCGCTGAGATTGTGGATGGCGTCGGCGATCAAGGCCAGGCTTCCGGCGAACACGCCGCCGATGATCTGGGCGACTGTCAGCAGGACATTGACGCTAATGGCGATGATCAAACGTCGATCGCCGCCGAAAGCGGATGCCATACCGTGGTGGTGATGGTCGTGGTGCACGTCAGTGGACCCGTGGATTAACGATGTCAGTTCACCTCGAAGATGGCTTCGACCTCGACGGCAACCCCCAGCGGCAGCGACGTCATGCCGACCGCCGCGCGGGCGTGGCGCCCGGCATCGCCGAACACGTCGACCATGAGATCGGAGGCGCCGTTGACCACTTTCGGATGGTCGCCGAAATCAGCTGTGCTGGCGACGAAGCCGGTGAGCTTCACGCACCGCGCGACCCGGTCCAGATCGCCACCCAGCGCCTCGCGCGCCTGGGCAATTATGGACAGGGCACAGGTGCGCGCCGCCGCGGCGCCGTCTTCCACGCTGAAGTCCACGCCAACAATGCCGATAAAACCTGGCTTGCCGTCGACCATGGGGATCTGTCCAGAGATGAACAGCAGATTTCCGGTTCGCACGAAGGGAACATAATTGGCGACAGGCGCGTTGGCCGGCGGCAGCTCGATGCCCAATTCGCTTAGTCGTTTATCTACCGTGCCGGCCATTTGTCACTCCCCTGCTATTTTTTGTCGCTATATCATAAAGAACATCGCCGCGCTGGAGCAAAAAAATGGGGTGTGCACGAATGCACACCCCAAGGTCAGGGAGGAGAGTGGCCCGGCGCCCGGGAGAGAGTGGGCGCGGGGCCGCTATTCGAGCGGGAACATGTCCAGTCCGGCTCGAATCTCGTCAGCTACACCCGCTTGTTGTGCCGCAGGTGTCGCATTTTAGGCATGTTCCGTTCCTTACCATGGTGAAGTTGCCGCACTCGGTGCACGCGTCGCCTTCATAACCCTTGAGGCGGGCGGTTCGAATGCGCTCCGAACGTTCTTCTTGAACTATATATTCCAGGTCGAGCTGTTTGCCGGCGGCTGGGCTCAAGGTCACCACTTCGGGCTGAGCACCGTCGGTGCCGGTCGCTTCGCTAATCGCTTGCGACTGGGTTTCAATCTCCGTCTGACCCACGCTTTCCGGGCCGACACGGCCACCTTCGATGACCGATAGGCTGCCGCGCACATACCCATTACTCACAGCGAAATCACTGGGTGACGGTGTCGGTTGTAAGGCTTCGTCGGCCTCGCCGCGGCCCATCGTGTCGGGCTCAAGATCATCGATCTCGACATGGGCCAGATCGTGGCGCCCCATATAGCTGATCGCCAGTTCGCGGAAGACATAATCGAGGATCGAGCTGGCCATTTTGATGGCGTCGTTGCCTTCGACCGGGCCGGAGGGTTCGAAGCGGGTAAATGTATAGGCGTCGACGAATTCCTCGAGCGGTACGCCATATTGCAGCCCAATCGACACGGCGATGGCGAAGTTATTCATCAACGAACGGAAGGCGGCGCCTTCTTTGTGCATGTCGAGAAAGACTTCGCCGAGTGACCCATCGTCATATTCGCCGGTGCGCAGATAGACCTTATGGCCGCCGACGATAGCTTTCTGCGTATAGCCTTTACGCCGGTCGGGCAGGCGGCTGCGGTCGACATCGCGTTCGACGACCCGCTCCACCACGCGTTCGACAACCCGCTCGGCAACCATTTCCGCCCGGCGGGACGCCGGGGCGTCGACGATATCGTCTATCGCGTCGGCGGCATCCTCATCGTCGTTCGCCAGGATTTGCGATTGCAAGGGCTGGCTTAGTTTCGAGCCATCCCTATACAGCGCGTTGGCCTTCAGGCCGAGCTGCCAGGAAAGCTGATAGGCGTTCTTGCAGTCCTCGACCGAGGCGTCGTTGGGCATGTTGATGGTTTTCGAGATCGCGCCGCTGATGAAGGGCTGCGCCGCGGCCATCATGCGAATATGACTTTCGGCGGACAGGTAGCGCTTGCCGGTCCGCCCGCAGGGGTTGGCGCAATCGAACACCGGTAGGTGCTCATCCTTGATATGGGGCGCTCCTTCCAGGGTCATGGCGCCGCAGACATGAACGTTCGCGGCTTCGACTTGGTCAGCGTCGAAACCCAGATGGCCCAGCAGATCGAACGCGTAATCGTCGAGTTGCTCGGCCGGTATGCCTAAGGTCTCGGTGCAAAACGCCTCGCCCAACGTCCATTTGTTGAAGGCAAACTTGATGTCGAAGGCGTTCGGAATCGCTTCTTCGATGGCGGTGATTTGTGCTTCGCCGAAGCCCATCTCGACCAATGTTTCATGGTCGATAAAGGGGGCGTTTTCCAGGCTGCCATGACCGACCGCGTAGGTCACGATCTCGGTCACCTGTTGGGCATCATATCCCAAAGCCACCAGCGCATCGGGCACCATGCGGTTGATGATCTTGAAATAGCCGCCGCCGGCGAGTTTCTTGAACTTCACGAGCGCGAAGTCCGGCTCGATGCCGGTCGTATCACAATCCATCACCAGACCGATGGTTCCGGTGGGGGCTACGACGCTGGTTTGGGCGTTTCTGAAGCCGTGGCGTTCGCCCAGCGTGAGCGCTCGATCCCACGCCGCGCGAGCCGCGGCCACCAATTCGCCCTCTGGCGCGCTCTTCCGGTCGAGCGGCACCGGGGCGATGGCGATATCTTCGTAACCTGTCGTCTTACCGTGCGCGGCGCGGCGGTGGTTGCGGATCACCTTCAGCATGTCGTCAGCATTGTCGGCATATCCAGGGAAAGCACCCATCTCACCGGCGATTTCCGCAGACGTGGCATAGGCCGCGCCGGTCATCAACGCGCTTAAAGCGCCACACAAGGCGCGACCTTCGTTGCTGTCATAGGCAATACCCGACGCCATCAGCAGGCCGCCGATATTCGCGTAGCCAAGACCCAGGGTGCGGAAGTCGTAGCTGCGCCGGGCGATCTCCTTCGAGGGGAACTGGGCCATCAGAACCGACAGCTCCAGCGTGAGAGTCCACAAGCGTACAGCGTGCTCGTAGGCCTCGACATCGATGGCGCCGTCGTCGCGCTGGAAGGTAATCAGATTGAGCGAGGCCAGATTGCACGCCGTATCGTCGAGGAACATATATTCCGAACACGGGTTAGACGCGTTGATGCGGCCCGACTGCGGGCAGGTGTGCCAGTCGTTGATCGTAGTGTCGAATTGAATGCCCGGGTCGGCGCTCGACCAGGCGGCTGCGCCGATCTTTTCCCACAGTGCGCGCGCTGACACGTTCTTGGCCACGGCGCCGTCGGTGCGCTGGCGCAATTCCCAGGCGCCATCCTGCTCGACGGCCTTCAGGAACGCATCGGTCAGACGCACCGTATTGTTGGAGTTCTGCCCGGAAACCGTGCGGTAGGCTTCTGAATCCCAATCCGTGTCATAGGTGTCGAACGCCATTTCGCGGTAGCCCTGGCGCGCGAACTGAATGGCCCGGTGGATGTAATTCTCGGGCACCAATTCGCGCCGCGCCGCCCGGATGGCGCGCTTTAAGACTGGATTTTCCGCCGCGTTGAAGCGTTCGTCGCCCGCGCCAGCCGCTTCCGGCTCATGGCAAGCCTCCATGATCGCGGTCAAATGGGTGCGACAAATTTTCGAGCCGGTAACCAGGGCCGCGACCTTTTGCTCTTCGAGCACCTTCCAGTCGATGAATTCTTCGATGTCAGGATGGTCTATATCAACCACCACCATCTTTGCCGCGCGCCGCGTCGTGCCGCCAGACTTGATGGCGCCGGCCGCGCGGTCGCCGATTTTCAAGAAGCTCATCAGCCCCGAAGATTTGCCGCCGCCCGATAACGGTTCGCCGGAGCCGCGCAGGTTGGAGAAGTTGGTGCCGGTTCCCGAGCCGTATTTGAACAGCCGCGCTTCGCGGGTCCACAGATCCATGATGCCGCCGTCGGTGACCAAATCGTCGGAAATCGATTGGATGAAACAGGCGTGGGGTTGCGGGTGCTCGTAGGCGCTTTTCGAGCGGGTTAATTTGCCGGTTTTGTAGTCGACATAGTGGTGGCCTTGGCCGGGGCCGTCGATGCCATAGGCCCAATGCAGTCCGGTGTTGAACCATTGCGGACTGTTGGGGGCCGCCATTTGCGCGGCCAGCATGTAACAGGTTTCGTCGACATAGGCTTTTGCGTCTTCTTCGCCGTCGAAATAGCCACCCTTCCAGCCCCAGTAGGCCCAGGTGCCGGCCATCCGGTCGAACACCTGGCGGGCGTCGGTCTCCGCGCCATATTCGGCGCTTTCCTCGGGAACCCGCCGCCACAGAAATTCCGGGACATCGTCTTCCGGCACGGATTTAAGCGCGGACGGCACGCCGGCTTTACGGAAATACTTCTGCGCCAGGATATCGCACGCCACCTGGCTCCAGCCATCGGGCACGGTAATATCGGTGGCGGAAAAAACCACCGAGCCATCCGGATTGCGAATTTCACTGGTCGTCGTGCGGAACGAGATATCCGAATACGGGCTCTCGCCATCAGCCGTGAAGCGGCGTTCGATCCGCATGTTTAAACCCCCAAATATCAGACGCTTGCCTTGGGGTGGCGCGTCTTTACTAAGCCAGGTAAACCGCGTCGGTTCTCGTTTTAGCCCCCAACCGTTCGCAGCCGCCTCCGAGTCGCAACGCCAGATAAACCACTTATGTTCTCACACTACTACATGTCGGTGAATATTAAGCTATACTACTACATATTCGCGTCGCAACTATATTTTGTGTTTTGACCAAAATGGTACATAAATCTAGATATTGCTTTAATGTGATTCGAAGGCTTGCTGCGGCGTCGTGGCGGCTGGACGTTACAGGGGACCGGTGCAATATTCCGGCCGCGATACAGAGACTCGGACGCCGCGCCGGCGTTCCTTTAACAGGATCGGAATAGGGCCTTATGGCGACTATCGGGACATTGCTGAAGACGTGGGTGGCCGGAAGTAAGGTCGGTGAGGACTCATTCGGTAACCGGTATTACCGGGGTCGGGGCCGAAGCGGCTACCGCCGCGAACGACGATGGGTTGTCTATAAGGGCGCGCCCGAAGCCAGCAAGGTGCCGCCCGAATGGCATGCATGGTTGCACTATATGACCGAAGCGCCGTTGGACGCGGACAGTCGCCATGCGTGGCAAAAGGAACATGTACCCAATCTGACTGGAACCCGGGCGGCTTATGTTCCGCCCGGTAGCGTATTGCGGGGCGGCAAACGCCGGCGCAATACCGGCGACTACGAACCTTGGACCCCGCAATAGCGGCGCAACGATTTCTGCGGAACGCGTGCACTTAGATGAACGCTGCAAAACGCGAAATATATGAAACATGGATCGGCGCCGGGATTGTCGCGATCTTGGTGTTGATTGTAGTGCTGGTCTTCGGCCCCGGCAGTCTTAGGGACGGGAGCTACCAAATCTTGGCGCGGTTCAGCCAGGCCGATGGCCTGAGCACCGGTGGCATGGTGCGCGCGGCGGGGGTTCCTGTGGGACAGATAACCGAGCTTCGTCTCGATGAAAATTTCCGCGCCATCGTAGTGTTGGACATCGATAACGATGTGGTTTTGGATGCCGAAGCGACGGCTTCTATCGTCACCGACGGCTTGTTCGGCCAGAAATTCATCCAACTGGACATTGGCGGTAGCGACGCTGTTATCGGCGAGGGTCAGGAAATTGCCTTCACCGAGGATTCGTTGGTCCTCGAAGACTTGCTTGAATTGATCATCAGCCAGGCCAAACAAGCACGCCGCAAAGCGGCTGACGCACCTACGGAGAGCCAACCATGAAGCGCAGTATGGTGGAAACGTTACTGGGGGGCTTGGTGATTGTCGTCGCCGCTGGATTTCTAATTTTCGCGCTCCAGGCGACGGAAGTCGGCGCCGTCGAGGGGGTCGGCCTGGAGGCCCGGTTCCTGAAGGTTGGTGGGCTTGAAGTGGGCAGCGATGTGCGTATCAGCGGGGTGAAGGTTGGCACCGTGACCGACCGCATACTCGACACTAACACTTTCGAAGCGGTGGTCCTGTTCACCGTGAGTTCAGATGTTCAATTACCGGCGGATACCGAAGCGGTCGTGACGAGTGAAGGCCTGTTGGGCAATAAATACTTGCGCCTGATACCCGGCACTGCGACCGACACCATCTCGGATGGTGGTGAAATTTCCCAGACCCGCGATTTTCGCTCGCTGGAGGATACCGTGTCGGAAATAATATTCCTGGCAACGGACGAGCGGTGAGCGTGCCAATAGCGATAAGCTCGTTAAGCATCTGCACCGCCGTGGCTATTACTATGCTGGCGTTGCCGGCTACAGCGCAATCATCTCGCGACGAGCCCCCGCTGGTGCCGCCGTCCGCGCCGGGCGCGGTGTTACAGGGCCTCGATAAGGTTACCGCACGCATATCGACCTTCCCGGTCGCCACCGATGAAGAGGTGAGCTTCGGCACCCTGTCTATTCGCGTGCGCGCCTGTCACAAAACGCCGCCGACCGAGCCGCCCGAGAGCACGGCGTTTCTCGAGATAACGGATACCCGCCTCGACGGCGACCCGATCGAATTGTTTAGCGGGTGGATGTTCGCGTCGAGTCCGGCCCTCTCGGCCCTGGAGCACGCGGTCTACGATGTCTGGGTGGTCGACTGTATGAAGGCTTCCAACTCGTCACCGGACAATTCGGGCTGAAACACCGCCGAGATCTTTATCGCCGCGGAAAGGCGCGCCTTATAGTCGGGGCGGGCGATTTCAATGGCGCCGAATTGACGCAGATGCTCGGTTAGAAACTGGGTGTCCAACAAGGTGAAGCCGCTTTTCACCAGCCGCGCCGCCAAATGGCACAGGGCCACCTTGCTGGCGTCGCGGGCGCGCGAAAACATGCTTTCCCCAAAGAATGCGCCGCCCAGCGAGACACCATAGAGGCCGCCGACCAATTCGCCGTCCTGCCAGGTTTCCAGCGAGTGGGCGAAACCCATATCGAACAGCGCGTTATAAAGCCCTTCGATCTCGGTATTGATCCAGGTGTCGGGGCGGCCGTGGGTTTGCTCGGCGCAGCCCCTGATCACCCCAATAAAATCGGAATCGGCGCGGATGTCGTAGGGGCCATTTCGCAGGGTGCGCCGTAATCGCCGCGGAATGTGAAGCTCGGCGAGGGGGATGATGCCGCGCACATCGGGGTCGATCCAGTAGAGGTCCGGATCGTGACGGCTTTCGGCCATTGGGAAAATGCCGCTGGCGTAGGCGCCCAACAGGGTCTGCGGGGTGAGGACGGTCATCAGCGCCGCTTAATTGTCTGCCACCAATTTCTCGAGCCAATGAATATCATAATCGCCGGCCGCAAATGAGGCATCGTCGATAACGTGCTGGTGCAGCGGAATGGTGGTCTCGATGCCCGAGACGACCATTTCATCCAGCGCGCGGCGCAACCGCAGCAGACAATCTTCGCGACTGCCTGCGTGAACGATCAATTTCGCGACCAGGCTGTCGTAATAGGGCGGCACGGTGTAGCCGGCATACAGCGCCGAATCGACCCGCACGCCGAGCCCACCCGGCGTATGGAACTCGGTAATGCGGCCGGGCGAGGGCGCGAACGTCTCTGGGTTCTCCGCATTGATCCGGCACTCGATGGCGTGGCCGTTCAACGCAATGTCCTTTTGGCGGAGCGACAGAGGTTCGCCGGCGGCGATGCGGATCATTTCCCGCACGATGTCGACGCCGCAGATCATTTCCGTGATCGGATGTTCGACCTGCACCCGGGTATTCATTTCGATGAAATAGAATTCGCCATTCTCGTACAGAAACTCGAACGTGCCGGCGCTGCGATAGCCCAGGCGTTGGGCCGCCGCGCAGCATATTTCACCGATCCGCTGCCGCTCGCTTTCGGCGAGCGACGGCGACGGCGCTTCCTCGAGAACCTTCTGGTGGTTGCGCTGCAACGAGCAGTCGCGTTCGAACAGGTGGACGGCGTTGCCTTGTCCGTCGGCGAGCACCTGCACCTCGATGTGTCGCGGTTGTCCCAAATACTTTTCGAGATACACCGTGGCGTCGCCGAAATTGGTTTTGGCCTCGTTCTGCGCCATGCTCAGGGCGGCGCTGACTTCGTCGTTATTGGTGACCACCTTCATGCCCCGGCCGCCGCCGCCCGAGGCCGCCTTGATGAGAACCGGATAGCCGATCTCCTCGGCCACGCGGGTGGCTTCGGCCGCATCGCTCACCGCGCCGTCCGAGCCCGGCACGACGGGAACATTGGCGGCGCGCATCGCCGCCTTGGCCGCCACCTTGTCGCCCATCTCGGCAATGTGCTCGGATTTCGGTCCAATGAACGCGAAGTCATGTTCTTCGACGATGCGGGCGAAATTGGCGTTTTCCGACAAGAACCCATAACCGGGGTGAATGGCGTCGGCGTTGGTGACCGTGGCCGCGGAAACGATGGCGGGGATATTGAGATAACTCTCGCTAGCCGCCGGGGGGCCGATGCAGACGCTCTCGTCGGCCAGGCGCACATGCATCGCCTCGGCGTCTGCCGTCGAATGGACGGCGACCGTGGCTATGCTCATCTCCTTGCAGGCGCGATGAATGCGTAAGGCAATCTCGCCGCGGTTCGCGATGAGGATTTTTTCGAACATCGAGGTTGGACCGGCCCTATTCAATCAGGGCGAGCGCTTCGCCATATTCGACCGGCTGGCCGTCGGAAACGATAAACCGGGCGAGGGTGCCCGCGCGTGGGGCGGCGATTTCATTGAAGGTTTTCATTGCTTCCACGACCAGGATCGTTTGCCCCTTGGCGACTGATTCGCCGGTGCGCACAAACGGCGCCTCGCCGGGCGCGGGCGACATGTAGATGGTGCCCACCATCGGTGAGGTGACGGCGCCGGGATGGGCCGATGCTTCCGCGGCGCTCGCCTCGCCAGTTTCGGTTTCCGCGCTCGGCGCCGGAACAGCTGTGACCGGCGGGGTTGCGGCAATTGCTGTCACGGCGCCGGGCATGGCCACTCTGATGCGTTTGCCGCCATCCTCGTACTCGATTTCGCCGAGCCCGGTTTCTGTCAGAAGTTCGGACAGTTTGCGAACCAAGTCTGAATCAACGTCGAATTTATCGTCCATGGGGCTTCAACTTTGCTCGGAAATTTTGCCGCTGAGCGCCTGCAGCGCCAACAGGTAGCTATCGCCGCCAAAGCCGCATATGACGCCGGTCGCCGCACCGCTGACGTAAGAATGATGGCGGAACTCTTCACGGGCAAAAATATTGGAAAGGTGCACTTCGACGATGGGGATGGTCAGAAGGCGCAGCGCATCGTGCAGGGCAACCGAAGTATGGGTGTAGGCGCCGGCATTTATCGCTAGACCGGCCGCGCTGTCTCGGGCTTCTTGGATCCAAGCGACTAACTCACCTTCATGATTGGTCTGACGGAATTCCAGGGCCAATCCCGCCTGTTTAACGGCCTTGGCACAGCGTTTCTCGATGTCCGCCAGGGTCTCGCCCCCATAGGTGTCGGGCTCGCGTTCCCCTAAAAGATTTAAGTTTGGTCCATTGAGGACCCACACCGTCGGGCTTTCTGCCACGCGTCCGGACCTAGGTTAGTGAATATCGCCCCGCGATTATCACAGAGACGGGAGTCACCGCAACGATACCGGCCCTCCGGATCAGGGGTTGTCGGCGCTTACAATCCAGCTAGCACTGTCGATTTTCACGCCGTCACCGGTCAAATAATCTGCGATCGACGATGCCACGTCGGCGCGTATTTGATCTTGAACATCCTCCGGCGCCTGGGCAATCGGCTGCGCCATGGGGCCGAGCTGGACGAGTTTGTTCACTGTGCCGGCGATATCTGCTTCGAAAGCCAAGGCCTGCGGGTTTGGCGTCAGGGTGACATTGGAGAAACCGGCCTCAGTCAATATCGCCGTTACCCGGTCTGGTTCACGAAAGGCGAAGGGGCCCGGGTCGTTGGGCCCCGGCGGTTCAGGTCGTTCGAGATATTGCGCCGCCACGGACAGGGTGGTGGCCATCCAAGGGTTTAGATCAAGCGGCTGCCAGCACACGAACGCTAAACGGCCTGCGGGTTTGAGTGCGGTTCGTATATTGGCGAATGCCGCTACCGGATCGGCAAAGAACATCACGCCGAAGCGTGAAAACACCCGGTCGAACGATTGCGGCGCGAAACGATGGGTTGCGGCGTCGCTGTTCTGAAACTCGATCGAGCTATTCTTTTCGAGTGACGCACGTTGGCCGGCGCGGTCCAGCATGGGCGTGGAAATATCGACGCCGAGCACATGGCCCGACGGGCCCACGCGCTGCGCCAGTTCGAGGGTTGTCGTGCCGCAACCGCAGCCGATGTCGATGACGCGATGGCCGCTCGCTAGATTGGCCGCCGCCATCGCCGCTTCGCCGAGGGGCCCGAGCATGCGGTCCTGGCTGTCCATGAACTCGGTCCAGCTATCGCCGGCCGGACCGTTCCAGAATTCTATTTGTTTGGCGTTGAGGCCATCGGGTTTAAGGCGTGACATGTCACGCTGTCCTTTCCTGATCGGCGATCTCGGTAGCGCGCCGCTGAAGTTTTGCCAGAAGTATATCAAGGTCTCGACGTTCGCTCTTTGTGAGTACGGCGGCAAGCTCAGATTCACGGTCTTGGGCAATAGGAACGATTTGTTGATGGGTGCGAGTTCCCCGCGACGTCAGTTTTAGGATCGAGCGGCGTCTATCCTGCGGATCGGATTCGCGTTTGATCATCGTTCGGTCGATCAAACGGGCGGCCGCGCGGCTAACCGTGACTTTGTCCATCGCCGTTCGCTCGCAAGCCTCGCTGGCGGTGAGCGGGCCGAAGCGGCCCAATACTGCCATGACCCGCCATTCGGGCACGCTCAAGCCGAATAAATCGCGATATTCGCGAGCAATTGTGTCGCTCACCGTGTTCGACAGTATCGATAGCCGGTAGGGCAAAAACTGCTCAAGCATCAATTGTGAACGGGATCCTTTGGACTTGTTATTTTTAGCGTTCATTAAACGCCCTTGAATTAGTTTCATATGAAACTAAAATTAAAGCCAGCACGGCGGCAGGTCAACCGGACAACGATGGAGACCTCGATGGCAAAAAAACGCGACACGGATCAGCCCGAGAGCGGCCAGGACATCTGGGAGAACCCGCTGGGAACCGACGGTTTTGAATTTGTCGAATATTGTTCGACAGAACCGGAAAAGCTCGGCGCGGTCTTCGAATTGATGGGCTTCACGGCGGTGGCCCGCCACCGTTCAAAGGATGTTGTTCTCTATCGGCAAGGGACCGTCAATTTTATCCTCAATAACGAACCCGGCAGTTTTGCGGCGAATTTCGCCAAGCAGCATGGACCCAGCGCCTGCGCCATGGCCTTTCGTGTCGACGATGCGGCCCGCGCTTATGAACTCGCGCTCGAGCGTGGCGCGACCGCGGTCCCCAATCATGTGGGGCCGATGGAGCTCAATATTCCCGCCATCCAAGGCATTGGACATAGCCGGCTCTATTTGGTGGATCGTTATGGCGATAAAGGTTCGATCTACGATGTTGATTTTGTGCCGATCAAGGGAGCCGACACCGATACCCGCGATGTCGGTCTGACCTATATCGATCATCTGACCCACAATGTGTATCAGGGCAATATGGACATGTGGTCGGGCTTTTATGAGGGTATCTTCAACTTCCGCGAAATTCGCTATTTCGATATTGAAGGCAAGATGACCGGTCTGGTGTCCCGGGCCATGACAAGTCCCGATGGCAAAATTCGCATCCCGATCAATGAATCATCGGACGACAAAAGCCAGATTGCGGAATTCTTGAACGAGTATCACGGCGAAGGTATTCAGCACATCGCCCTGGGCACCGATGATATTTTCGCCACTGTCGAAACTCTGGCCGAACGCGGGGTGTCCTTTCTCGACACGCCCGACACCTATTACGATAAGCTGGATGAGCGTCTTCCGGGGCATGGCCAGGATGTCGAGCGTTTGCGTCGCAGCCGGATTTTGGTCGATGGGGCGCCCACCGAGGGCCAGGGGCTGTTGTTGCAAATATTCACCGACACGGTGATCGGCCCAATTTTCTTCGAACTCATCAAGCGTGAGGGCAATGACGGCTTCGGCGAAGGCAATTTCCGGGCTCTTTTCGAGGCCATCGAGGAGGACCAAATTCGTCGCGGCGTGTTAAACCCCGACTAACTATTTGTGAGTAGGTTACCTACAGGCATACATCTTAAGAGTGCCAGCGCACGTAAAAAATAGCTTATTTACAGTAGGTTAGGAATTTTTATGAAACTGGCGACTCTAAAGGACGGCAGCCGAGACGGTACCCTTGCCGTCGTTTCGCACGATTTGAGCAAGATGGCGCCAGCTTCGGCGGTGGCGCGTACACTGCAGATCGCGCTCGAAAAATGGAACGATGCGGTGCCGCGCCTGGAACAACTGTTCGACGCGGTTAATGCCGGCACGGCCGATGGCATTCGCGATTACGACCCCGAAGCGCTGGAATCGCCGCTGCCGCGGACCTATCAATTTATCGACGGCAGCGCCTATCTCAACCATGTCGAGCTCTTTCGTAAGGCCCGAGGCGCCCAATTGACACCCAAGCTGCGCGAAGATCCGCTGATGTATCAGGCGGTCAGTGACGGTTTTCTGCGGCCGACCGGCGCTATCCCGGTGGCGGACCCGGAATTAGGTATCGACATGGAAGCCGAAGTCGGCGTGATCGTCGATGACGTGCCCATGGGCGTATCATCCGATGCGGCGGCGCAATACATCAAGCTGTTCGTCTTGATCAACGATGTCAGCCTGCGCACGCTTATTCCCGAGGAGCTTAATTCGGGCCTCGGCTATTTTCATGGCAAACCGCGTTCGTCGCTGTCGCCCGTCGCGGTGACGCCCGATGAACTAGGTTCCGCCTGGGACGGCCGAAAGGTTCATCTGGATATGCTGGTCAAGCTCAACCAAGCGCCGATCGGCATGCCCAACTGCGGTGTTGATATGGATTTTGATTTCACCCAATTGATTTCCCATGCCGCGATGACTCGGCCGCTTTGCGCCGGCACGCTGATTGGTTCGGGGGCGATCTCGAACCGTGACCCCGGTACGGGCGTTGCCTGTCTGGCCGAGCTTCGGATCGTTCAGCAGATCGACGAGGGGAAACAGAAAACCTCGTTCATGCAGTATGGCGACCGGACGACCATCGAAATGTTCGACGCCAACAATCAGTCGGTTTTCGGCGCCATTGATCAGGAAGTGATCCCGGCTTAAGCCAGATCCGCCAACTGGGTACTGACCGTTCGAAAGACGGTTTCGAACATCTCGGTCGTCAACCGGCCTGTGTTGGTGTTGTAGCGCGAGCAGTGGTAGCTGTCGGTGAGCGTTAGAGCCCTGTCGCCAGCCGATACCTCATGAACCGCGCAATGGCCGAAAGGATAGGCGGCCTTGCGAGCCCCCAATGTCGCCAAAAACGCGTTATGGGCGAGGCCGCCAAGCGCCACGACGACGCGCAGATTGGCCATCGCGGCGATCTCGTTTTGCAGAAAAGGCCGGCACGCGGCGACTTCGGCGCCGACCGGTTTGTTTTCCGGCGGCACGCAGCGTACCGCATTGGTCACCCGGCAGCCGACAAGGCACAATCCATCTTCCGGGTGGGCGCCATACCGGCCCTCGGCGAAGCCAAATTTCAGCAAGGTCGCGTAGAGCAGATCACCGGCATAGTCACCGGTGAACGGCCGGCCGGTTTGGTTGGCGCCTTTAAGGCCCGGCGCCAGGCCGACGATCAATAGTGGGGCGTCGAGATCGCCAAAGCTTTCGACCGGACCGTTGTGAAATTCAGGAAATTTCGCCTGATTTTGAGCGCGAAACTCGACCAGACGCGGGCACAAGGCGCAATCATGTTCGGGCTGATGCGCCACCGTCAGGCCGTCTCAGCCGCTTCGTCGTCGTCATACTCGTCATCATAGTCATCGTCATAATCGTCTTCGTCGTCGTAATTATCGTCGTTTTGCGCCGGGCGGGCGCTACTGTGTTGCCGCGAAATTTCGCCGCGCAGACTAGCCAGATCGACAAAATTGTCGGCTTGACGCCGTATTTCATCGGCCGCTAGGGGCGGGCTCACCGACACCGTGCTGATGACGGTGACCTGGGTTCCCAGACGTTGGGCAGCTTCGATCAAGCGACGATAGCCGCCGTCGCCGCTCATTAGGACGATATGGTCCACCTTGCCGGCAATCTCCATAACGTCGACGGCGAGTTCCACGTCGATCGAATTGCGAATGCGCCGGCGGCCTGTGGAATCGGTAGATTCCTTCGCTGGTTTGGTAATCAGCGTATAGCCGTTGTAATCGAGCCAATCGACCAACGGCCGGATCGGCGAATATTCCTGGTCCTCGATCAGAACTGTGTAGTAGTAGGCGCGCACCAAGATCGCTTTGGATTTGAACATCGAGAGTAGTTTTTTGTAATCGATATCGAAATCGAGCGCCTTCGCCGTGGCGTAAAGATTGGCGCCGTCGATGAAGACGGCAATCCGTTTATTATTAGAAAACATAGGGTTATCATCCTTACTTAATAATATTTCTGAAATAAGAGTGCTAATATCAGGGTCGCGGTAAGGTGTCGTGATACGACTAAATCCATAAATAATTAGCGCGCCCGCCGGTTGTTGTCTATTGCCTTACTTATTGGAATAGACCATGGGGCGTCATGAGCCAAAATATGATCCTGATCGGTCTGGGCGCTAACCTACCGAGTAAGCGGTTCGGTCCGCCAAAACAAACACTGCAAGCCGCGTTAGACGCGCTGGAAAACCGCAGTGTTCGCCTGGTAAAGCTGTCGCGTTGGTATCGTTCGGCCGCGGTTCCGGCGTCCGACCAGCCGGACTATGTGAACGGCGTCGCCGCCGTCGAGACTGGCTTGTCGCCGGAAGACCTTTTGGGGTTGTTGCACCACATCGAGCTTGAGTTCGGCCGCCAGCGTACGGTCACCAACGCCGCGCGCGAAATCGATCTGGATTTGCTCGCCTATGGCGATTTGATTCGGCGCGATGCATCGCCGATTTTACCCCATCCCCGGCTGGCCGAACGGGCTTTCGTATTGCGCCCGATATGCGATATCGACCCACTCTGGCGCCATCCGCAATTGGACAAGAGCGCCCAGGATCTGGCGGCGGTCCTTGATGACACCCTCGTGCGGCGATGCGCGGAGCCCGATTGTTAACCCAAAATCGTCATAACCTGTTGGCAGACAGTCGTTTTCGCCTTATATACGAGAAAATTTCAATATTCTGACTTGGAGATCCCTTAAATGGCGCGGGTAACCGTAGAAGATTGCGTTGAAAAAGTTCCCAACCGGTTCGAGCTGGTCATGCTCTCGGCGCAGCGTGCGCGCGAAATTCTGGCCGGGGCGCCCCTGACGGTTGAACCCGACAACGATAAGAACCCAGTCATCGCGTTGCGCGAAATCGCCGACGAGACGGTTCAAATTGAAGAATTGCGCGATTCGCTGGTGCAGAGCCAACAGCGTCATGTGGAATTCGACCTGCCCGAAGAAGAAGAGGGCGAGGAAATCGTCGAATTGCTCGAATCCGATTCCCATGTGGCCGGCGTTGATCAAGGCACACCGGTCGACGAGGAGAGCAGCCAGATTGAAAGTGCCTCGGACGTTCCCGAGATGCATTTCGACGATGTCGCCGGTGCCGAGGAAGTGGACTGACAACACATTTGTCGCGTCTTTGGTGACCGTCGTGTTAAATTGAGGGATTGTGAGCCTGGGCGCGCTAAGGTGAGCCCAGGCGTTTTTGTCTGAGGACGCGAACGGAGATAGGACCAGACGCACAATGGTCGGGCAAGCTGAACTGGTAGACAGGGTCAAAGCGTACGACCCCAAGTTCGATGAAGCGATCCTCAATCGCGCCTATGACTTTTCCAAGCAGGCGCATGGCAGCCAGACCCGCGATTCCGGCGCGCTGTATTTCTCTCATCCGCTCGAAGTTGCCGACATTCTGACCAATTACCGCCTCGACGGGGCCTCGATCGTGACCGCGCTGCTGCACGATACGCTTGAGGACACCGAGACGACGGAATCCGATATCCGCGAAATATTTGGCGATGAAATCGCCCAATTGGTCGATGGGGTCACCAAGCTGACCCGTCTGGAACTGCAGTCGAACAAGGCCAAGCAGGCGGAGAATTTTAGGAAATTCGTGTTGGCCACCAGCCGCGATATTCGGGTGCTGCTGGTTAAGCTGGCGGACCGGTTGCACAATATGCGCACGATCCAGCATGTCGATAAGCCAGAGCGCCGCCGGCGTATTGCTCGTGAAACCATGGACATCTACGCGCCGCTCGCCGCGCGGATCGGCATGCACGATATCAAGGACGAGCTGGAAGACCTGGCTTTCGCCGAACTGAACCCCGACGCGCGGGACTCCATTCTGCGCCGGCTGACATTTTTACGCGAGGAAGGTGGTAATCTGGTCGAGCGGATTATTGCTGAACTAAACCGGGTTATGACCGACGAGGGGATTGCGGCGACGGTCTCAGGCCGGGAAAAGTCGCCCTATTCGATCTGGCGCAAGATGCAGCGGCAGCAGGTTGAGTTCGAGCAGCTTTCCGACATCATGGCTTTCCGCATTGTGGTCGATGAGGTGCTGGATTGTTATCGCACCCTGGGTATCATTCACGGCCAATATCGCGTGGTGCCGGGCCGCTTTCGCGATTATCTCTCGAACCCCAAGCCGAACGGCTATCAGTCCTTGCATACCGGCGTTCTGGGGCCAGAAAAACACCGCATCGAAGTCCAAATCCGAACCGACAAGATGCACGATATCGCTGAACGCGGGGTCGCGGCCCATTGGCGCTATAGCGATTCCGGCGCCGGGCCGATATCGACGGCGGGCATCGCCGATGGCAAGCAGTATCGGTGGCTGCAGGAATTGTTGGATATCCTGGATGACGCGGCGGGTCCGGAGGATTTTCTCGAACATACCAAGCTGGAGATGTTCTCCGATCAGGTGTTCGGATTTTCGCCGAAGGGCGAGGTCTATGCGCTGCCTCGCGGCGCGACCCCGATCGACTTTGCCTACGCGGTCCATACCGAAGTCGGTGACCATTGTGTTGGTGCGAAGATCAACGGGCGCGATATGCCCTTGCGCACCCAATTGCAAAACGGCGATCAGGTGGAGATCCTAACGTCGGAAAACCAAACCCCTTCGCCGAACTGGGAGCAGTTGGTGGTCACCGGAAAGGCGCGGGCGCGCATCCGGCGGGTTTTGCGTCACCAGCAATTGGAGCAATATGCGGAATTGGGGCGCGGCATTATCGAGAAAGCCTTTCTGCGCCATGATGAGGCCCTCGATGAGGATAAACTTGCCGGTGTCCTGAGCGAGTTCCACGCGGAGTCGGTCGAAGACCTCTACGCCCTGGTCGGGCAGGGGGTCCATACTGGCCGCGCGGTTATGCGCATCTTGTTTCCCGACAAGGCGGGCAATGGCGGGCGCCAAGCCAGCGGTTCAATTTTTTCGTTGCGCCGCTCACGTCGCAATTCCAGCAAGGCGAGCGAGCATTCGGTGCCGATCAATGGGCTAATCCCCGGCATGGCCGTGCATCTGGCGAAGTGCTGTTATCCGCTTCCTGGCGACCGCATCGTCGGCGTGGCAACGACCGGCAAGGGCGTTACCGTCCATACCATCGACTGCATGACGCTCGAGGCATTTGCTGAAAGCCCCGAACGCTGGGTCGACGTATCGTGGGATGTTGACGATGAAGACGCCGCCAAGCAGGTCAGCCGGTTAAATGTCACCCTGGCAAATGCGCCTGGTAGCTTGGGCGAACTCGCCAATACGATCGCACAAGCGGGCGGCAATATCTCCAATCTTAAATTCACCAACCGAAACCCCGACTTCTTCGATATGACCGTCGACATCGAAGTCGATAACAATAAACATCTCAATGATGTTATGACCGCCTTGCGCGCCGGCCGGTCGGTGAGTTCGGTCGATCGGGCGCGTAGTTAGGCAGTTTACAATGTGGGTGGTTGAGGAATTTTACCATGAGTAGTGATCTGCGCCTTGGGGTGAACATCGATCATGTCGCGACGATCCGCAATGCGCGCGGTGGCGGCCATCCCGATCCGGTTCGCGCCGCGCGTGCCGCTGCCCAAGCCGGCGCTGACAGTATCGTGGCGCATCTGCGCGAAGATCGCCGTCATATCGGCGACAACGACTTAATCCGCCTGATGGAAGCCCTCGACTTGCCGCTGACTTTAGAGATGGCGGCGACTGACGAGATGCTCGATATCGCGCTGCGTCATTGCCCGGAAACCGTGTGCATCGTTCCCGAGAAACGCGAGGAGCGAACCACCGAAGGGGGACTGGACGTTGCGGCAGGTCATAACCATTTGACCCGTTTTGTGGAGGCGCTCAGTAGCAGCCGGGTCATCGTATCGATGTTCATCGAACCGGACCCGCGCCAATTAGACGCGTCGCGCTCTATCGGTGCGCCAGCGGTCGAATTACATACCGGCGCCTATTGTGAGGCGGTCATCGCTGGCGATGATCGGCTGGCGGACCAAGAGTTGGCGCGAATTACAGAAGCCTCGCGATATGGTGCGGAAATTGGGCTGGAAATCCATGCCGGGCACGGCTTGACCTTCGACACCGTGGGGCCGGTCGCGGCGATCGCCGAAATCGTCGAATTGAATATCGGTCATTTTCTAATCGGCGAGGCAATTTTTGGCGGTCTGGAAAGCGCGATCATCCGCATGCGCTCGCTGATGGATAAGGCGCGGGCGGACGCCGCGGGTAGTGCCAGCGCATGATTATTGGGATTGGCAGTGACCTCATCGACATCACCCGCATCGAGCGGACGCTCGAACGTTTTGGCGACCGCTTTGTCCAGCGCTGTTTTACCGACGTCGAACGCACCAAATCCGACCGCCGCGCCAACCGCGCCGATAGCTATGCCAAGCGGTATGCGGCAAAGGAAGCCTGTTCCAAAGCGCTAGGCACCGGATTTCGGCGTGGTGTATTTTGGCGCGATATGGGGGTAATAAACCTGCCGTCTGGCAAGCCGACCTTGTCCTTGACCGGCGGTGCGGCGCAGCGGTTGGCGGAAATTACCCCGCCGGGCATGAAACCGATGATCGACTTATCGTTGACCGATGAGCGGCCCATTGCGCAAGCAATCGTCATTATTACCGCGGTGCCGGACACCGATGGCGACGTCTCTGACATGAAAGACTGATTGGGAATTGCCCATTCACGACTGGTGATTTCCGGCGCGGCTGGTTAGAAAGCCCGCGGCACGGCAAATCGAATGAGGCTGATCGGTCTCCTGGCAATGGCCAACAAAGACGAGAGCATGGCAGACACCGAAGAAAAAAAGAAAAAAAACGAAGGTGGCTGGGGCGAGACCCTTCGCACCATTATTTATGCTCTGCTGATCGCTTTTTTCATTCGCACCGTGGCCTACCAGCCGTTCAATATTCCGTCGGGGTCGATGATACCGACGCTTCTGGTCGGCGATTATCTTTTCGTCTCGAAATTTTCCTATGGTTATAGCCGCTATGCGCTGCCGCTGGATTTTGGATTTTTCTCCGGACGTATCCTGAGCAAAGCGCCAAAGCGCGGCGATGTTGCTGTATTTCGGCAACCGCCGAGCAATCAAGACGATTTCATCAAACGCATCGTCGGCGTGTCCGGCGATCGCGTACAGATGATTGGTGGCGTGCTGCACATCAATGGCGAGGCCGTCGACAAGAACCGCATGGAAGATTTTGTCACGCGCGACAGCCGCGGCAGGACCCGGCGTATCGCGCAATACACCGAGACCTTGCCGAACGGCCCCAGCTATACGGTTAGGGAATCGCTTGGCGACAATGGCCCGGTCGACAATACCCGTGAATTTATCGTTCCCGAGGGACAATATTTCGCCATGGGCGATAACCGCGACGATAGTAACGACAGCCGCAGTTGGGGATTTGTGCCGGCCGAAAATCTCGTCGGCCGCGCCGAAATTCTATTCTTTTCGACCGACGGGCGAGCCGGCTGGTTCCAGCCCTGGCGATGGCCGGCGGCGACGCGGTTTTCCCGCATCTTCAATAGCGTCGACTAATGGCCGCCGATCGCTCGTATAGCGCTCTGCAAGTCAGCTTGGACTATTCATTCCGCGACCTGGATATTTTGGACCGTGCCTTAACCCACACCAGTGCCGGCGCGGTTCACAATAACGAACGCCTGGAGTTTCTCGGCGATCGAGTATTGGGTTTGGCGATGGCGGAAATGCTTCTCGACGCTTTTCCCGACGAGGATGAAGGCGATATCGGCCGGCGCTTTGCGGAATTGGTGCGGGCGGAAACCCTCACTCAAATTGGTCGAACGGTTGGTATCGATGGGGCGTTAAATCTATCCGGCGACGCCGCCAATGACGGCATGGTGGCCGACGCGACCGAGGCGGTGATTGCCGCGCTGTATCTCGATGGCGGTTTTGCCGAAGCGGCGCGGTTTATCAGCGACCACTGGTCACCGTTGATAAAGCCCTCCGACGCGCCGCCGCGCGACGCCAAAACCGCGTTGCAGGAATGGAGCCAGGCGCAAGGCATCGGGTTGCCGAAATATCGCGACATCGCGCGGGAAGGACCCGACCACGCGCCTCTATTCACTGTTGAGGTGACCACCGCGGGCCATGAGCCGGCGCTCGCCCAAGGAAGCAGCAAGCGCGCCGCCGAACAAGAAGCGGCAACCCTTTTATTGGCGCAGCTCGGGGTTGGCGGATAATGGCCGATCCGACCAAATGCGGCGTGGTTGCCGTCATCGGCGTGCCCAATGCCGGTAAATCGACGCTGGTCAATCAGTTCGTCGGCGCCAAGGTCTCGATCGTGACCCACAAGGTGCAAACGACGCGCAGCCGCATTCGCGGCATCGCCATCGTCGGCGCGACCCAGGTGATCTATGTGGATACGCCGGGCATCTTTAAACCCCACCGGCGTCTCGAACGGGCCATGGTGGATGCCGCCTGGATGGGTGCGGCGGATGCCGATATCGTCGTTCTGGTTGTCGATGCCCGCAAGGGCGTCACCGATGAAGTGGTCCATATCATGGAGGGACTCAATGAAGGCGAGCGCCCGGCGGTCTTGGTTCTCAACAAAATCGATACGGTGAAGCGGGAAACGTTGTTGGCGTTGGCGGAAGAGCTAAACGCGAAGGGCGCGTTCGACGACGTTTTCATGGTGTCGGCTCTCAACGGCGATGGGGTCGACGACCTGCAGGCCTATCTGGCGTCAAAAATGCAAGCCGGCCCGTGGTTATTTCCCGAGGATCAGTTATCCGACCTGCCACAGCGATTGTTGGCGGCTGAGGTTACCCGGGAGAAGGCTTATTTGTATCTCCATCAGGAACTTCCCTATGCCCTGGCCGTCGATACCGAGGATTGGCGGGACTTCAAGGATGGCAGTGTGCGCGTTGCCCAGGTAATTTATATTGAACGTGAAACCCAGAAAGGCATCGTGCTGGGTAAGGGCGGACAGACCATAAAGCGGATCCGCAGCGAGGCGCAGCAGGAGCTGGCCGAGTTGCTCGATCAGCCGGTGCATCTGTTCATCCACGTCAAAGTTCGCGAAAACTGGGTCAACGACCCCGGCCGCTACCGCGAATGGGGTCTGCGCTACGACGCTTGACCGGCGTCGGCGGTTGGACGATTTAGCATTATGGAATGGACCGACGAAGCCTTTGTGCTTGCCGCCCGCCGCCACGGCGAGGGCGCAGCCGTGGTACAATTGCTGACCCGCGAACATGGCCGTCATGCCGGACTGGTCCATGGTGGCGGCTCGTCATCGAAGCGCGCGATCGTCGAGCCCGGCAATCGGGTGCAATCGAATTGGCGCGGCCGTTTGCCGGAACATCTGGGCAGCGTCACCCTGGAGGTCGAGCGATCCTATGCCGCCTCTTTGATGGACGATCCCAAGCGCCTATCGGCTTTGGCCGCGGCGTGTGCGGTTGCCGAAGTAGCGCTGCCCGAACGCGAACCCCATCCGGCGATGTTCCACGCCACCCAGGCGCTGCTCGATAGTTTGGCCGACACCGATGACGACGTCTGGCCGGCGGTTTATATTCGCTGGGAGCTGGGTCTGCTCGGCGAGCTAGGGTTTGGTTTGGATTTATCGACCTGCGCGGCGACCGGCCAGAGCGATGATTTGATCTTTGTCAGCCCACGGACCGGCCGCGCGGTGTCGCGCGAGGCGGGGATGCTCTATCAGGATAAGTTACTTGTGTTACCCGGCTTTCTGGCGCCATCCGAAGGTACTGAAATCAGCGCTACGGCGGATGATATTCGCGATGGTGTCACGTTGACTCGCTATTTCTTGGCGCGTCACGTATTCGACCCGTTGAACAAGCCGCTACCCGGCGCGCGCGATCGGCTGACCGATTTGCTGAAAGATCCGCCAAAATCGCCATAGATATGTGGCAAAGCGCTATCTGTTGATCTAAAACAACCTCTAACCACAATATGCTGCGGTTGTAGAGGATTATAATGGCAAGTACCGCCTCCGTCGGGACCATTCGCGAAGAGCCGTTCAAGGACGCGCTGAGCGAGCGCTATTTGAGTTATGCTGTCTCGACGATCATGGCCCGCTCGCTGCCAGATGTGCGCGATGGCCTCAAACCCGTGCACCGGCGCCTGCTATTCGCCATGCGCCAATTGCGCCTCGACCCCGAGCAAGGTTTCAAAAAATGCGCCCGCGTCGTTGGCGACGTGATGGGCAAGTTCCATCCCCATGGCGATCAGGCGATCTACGATGCGATGGTGCGGCTGGCGCAGGAATTCGCGGTACGCTATCCGTTGGTCGACGGCCAAGGCAATTTCGGCAATATCGACGGCGATAACGCCGCGGCTATGCGCTACACCGAAGCGCGCATGACGGAAATTGCCGTGGCGTTGCTCGAAGGGATCGACGAGGACGCCGTCGACTTCCGCGATACCTATGACGGCGAAGGCGAAGAGCCGGTTGTCTTGCCGGCAAATTTCCCCAATCTGTTGGCCAACGGCGCCACGGGTATCGCCGTCGGCATGGCGTCCAGTATTCCGCCCCATAATGTCGGCGAAATCTGCGACGCGGCGCTACATCTCTTGAAAACGCCGAAAGCGACCATCGCCAAGCTGGTCGACTTTATGCCCGGACCTGATTTTCCCACCGGGGGCGAGTTGGTGGAAAGCCGCGAAAGCGTTATCGATGCCTATAACACTGGTCGAGGCAGTTTTCGGGTCCGCGCCAAATGGGAGGTCGAGGATCTCGGCCGTAGCCAGTATCAGGTGGTGGTCACGGAAATTCCCTATCAGGTGCAGAAGTCCCGCTTGATCGAAAAAATCGCTGATCTGCTGCAGGCCCGTAAACTGGCCATGTTGGCCGATGTGCGCGATGAGTCGGCCGAAGACATCCGCTTGGTGCTGGAACCGAAAAGCCGCAACGTGGAGCCGGCGGTGTTGATGGAAAGTCTGTTCCGCCAGACCGAGCTGGAAACCCGCATTGGCTTGAATATGAATGTCCTCGACGCCGATCAAACGCCGCGTGTGATGTCGCTGCGCGAGGTTTTGCAGGCGTTCCTCGATCACCGCCACGATGTGCTGGTGCGGCGCAGCAAGCATCGCCTCGAGAAGATCGCCAGCCGCTTGGAAGTCCTGCAAGGCTACATGATCGTCTATCTCAATCTCGACGAGGTCATTCGCATTATTCGCGAGGAAGACGATCCCAAGGCGGTGATGAAAAAGCGTTGGAAGCTGACTGACGCGCAAGTCGACGCTATTTTGAATATGCGCCTGCGGGCCTTGCGGCGGTTGGAAGAAATCGCCATCCAGGAGGAAATTTCCCAGCTCGAGGGCGAGCAAAAGTCTCTGCGGGCCCTGCTGCGCGACCGTAAGAAGCGCCTCGATCGGCTTGCATCGGAAATCGCCGAGATTAAAAAGAAGTTTGGTCCCAAGACCGACATCGGCCGGCGCCGCACCAAGGTCAGCGACGCGCCCGAGCCCATCATTGTTCCGGTGGAAGCGATCATAGAGCGCGAGCAGGTCACCATCGTTTGTTCGCAAAAGGGCTGGGTGCGGACCATCAAGGGCCACAATGTCGATCAAGCGACCCTAAAGTATAAAGAGGGTGACAGCAGCCGGTTCATCGTCGCTGCGGAAACCACCGATAAGGTGCTGGTATTTGCCACCAATGGGCGTTTCTACACCGTTGGCGTCGATAAGCTGCCCGGCGGCCGGGGCCATGGCGAACCGCTGAGCCTGATGATCGATCTTGGCAACGATGCTGATATCGTTGGCATTTTGGTCCACCAGGCCGATCGTAAGCTATTTGTCGCGGCCAGCGACGGGCGCGGCTTCGTCGTGGCGGAAGAAGAGGTGGTGGCGCAGACCCGCAGCGGCAAGCAGGTCTTGAATGTGCGCGGCGATGTGGAAGCGCAAGTCTGTACCGTCGCTAAGGGCGACCATGTGGCGGTCATCGGCGACAATCGTAAATTGCTGATTTTCCCGCTCGCTGAATTACCTGAGATGTCGCGGGGACGGGGCATCAAATTACAGAGCTATGCCAATGGCGGGCTGCGCGACGGGCTAACCTTTACGATGGGTGATGGCCTGACGGTGCGCACCGGCGAGCGCCATCGCACGTTCGAGCAAAAGGAGATCGCCGACTGGGTGGGCAAACGCGCTCAGGCAGGCCGTCTGCCGCCGCAAGGATTCCCGCGATCGAACAGGTTCTCGTGATAAATGACAATTTGGCGCCAATTATTGTTGGCGCTGGACGGAAATGCTAACAAGCAAG
This sequence comes from Alphaproteobacteria bacterium, assembly GCA_011087645.1. Taxonomy (GTDB): domain Bacteria; phylum Pseudomonadota; class Alphaproteobacteria; order UBA6615; family UBA6615; genus JABDJY01. Next base: position 122,339 of record JAALLF010000004.1, on the reverse strand, counting down.
ACTATTCGGTGACAGACCGACCGTGAACAAGGGGTATTGAGATATGACAGCGAGCGCACAAATGCAGCCGACCCTGGCCGAAACCTTATGGCCCGACGCCTCGTCGCCAACCGTGATGCGGGTGGTCCGCAATGTCATTCTCGCTATTGTCGGTAGCCTGTTTGTGGCCCTGAGCGCGCAGGTTGTGGTGCCACTGTGGCCGGTGCCGGTAACCGGGCAAACTTTCGCCGTTCTAGTGGTCGGCATGGCGTTCGGCTGGCGGCTGGGTGGTGCGACGCTAATTTTATATTTGATTGAAGGCGCGGTTTTTAATCTGCCGGTCTTCGCAAAGGGCGCCGCCGGCTTTGCCGCTTTGGCGGCCCCGTCGGGCGGATTTATCGTTGGATTTATTTTTGCCGCGGTAATTATCGGCTATTTGGCGGAGCTGGGCTGGGACCGCAATGTGTGGCTGGCAGCGGCCGCCATGCTGATCGGCAATATCGTTCTCTATATTCCCGGTTTGATTTGGCTGACGATGTTCTACGCCGGACCGGGTGCGCAATCCATTGCCGCTACGGGCGCGAATACAGCCATGAGCGCGGCCATCGCCGGTGGTTTAATGCCGTTCTTGGTGGGTGACGCGTTGAAGCTCGCCTTGGCCGCAGTCCTATTTCCCGTTGCCTGGCGGCTGTTCTCGAAGGAACGCTAGAAATTCAACGATATGTCGCGATGCTGGGAACGGCAAGCGGCGACACTTCTAGCGATGCTGGTCGGTAGGCGATCCTGCAGGCGAATGCCGATGGAATTCTTAATGGCGTCGTCATAGCTGCTGAGGTCGGCGAATAGGTCTGTGGCGGCGCGTTCGCGCCACGTTACTTCGCTGGTGTAAAGCGCGACAGCCTCGGCAACGAATTCGACGGCCGTCTCGCGGCCGTTGCCATTTTTCTTCAAGGCACGGTCAGCCTTGGTCAGGACCGAACTGATCGCGCCGGTATCTGGCGCGGCTTTGCTGAGCGCGCTCCGGGCGGCTTTCAGGGCGGCTTTCACCTCATCGACCGTCCCGTTCTGGGCAATCGCCGTCAGAGCCCGCATATCGCCGGAAATCTCCGCCAGTGATCCCCCTGATAGCGCGACGGATAATAATTTATTCACCGGTTCATAGGCGCTATCGACATTGCGGCGATAGTCCCGGCGTGCTTTTTTCTGCGCGGTGAGAAGGCTGACGAACTGTTTGCGGTCATTCTCCCAGCTACCAGGTATTTGGCCCTCAATCACCGCCTTTTCCGCCTCCAATGCCTCAATGATATTTTCAATATCTTTGAGGTCGCCAGACAAGGTTGCTTGGCTTCGTCTTAGGCGGTTGAGATCATCGCTGAGTTCATCAATCTCATCATCGATATTGCGGACATCCTTTTGCAGGTTGCGAACATCGACATGAATCGGACGGTAGGTCACGGTCGCCTGCGCCACGTCGGCCTCGGCAGCGCGCACCTGCGTCACCAGATCGAAAGTTCCGAGCGCCAGATCGAAACTCTTCGCCAACTCGCTCTGGCGGTTCTCGGGCAGGTAGCTGATGTCGAGGCGCATCGCCCCTTGAATGGCGGTCCGCAAAGTGTCGCTGCTGTCGTCATAAACCGCAAAAATATGCTGCTCGAGGCATTGCTGGAGGCGGGGGTTTTTCGGCGGCGGGGCCGTTTCGGCGGTCAGGAAGGATTGGTTGGGCAGGAAGTTCACTAGGCTGGGGAAGGTGCCGGCAATGCCGAGGCCGACCAGTTGCAGCAGAATGAAGGCGACGACACCACGATAAATATCGGTGGTTTTGACCTCTATCGGCGCCACGCCGCGAAGATAGAACAACGCGAAGCCGAAGGGCGGCGTCAAGAAAGATGTCTGCATGTTTACGCCGATCATCACGCCTAACCATACGGCGGTCACATTGGCGGCCGGATCGGACAGCAGGATCGGCGCGACGATAGGAACCACGACAACGGCGATTTCGATGAAGTCGAGGAAGAACCCCAGAAGGAAGATCACGCCCATGACGACGATGAACTGGGTCCAGAACCCGCCCGGCAGGCTGGTGAGAAATTCCTTCACCAGCTCTTCACCGCCGAAACTGCGAAACGCGGCGGTTAGCATCGCCGCGCCGAGTAAGATGATGAAAACCATCGAAGTGGTCTTGGCGGTCTCCACCATGACACCCTTCAACGTGTCGTCGATTTTCACTGTCCGCCAGCCGCTCCAGCCGACCGCGAAGAGCAAGCCTATGACCGCGATGACCGCGAGAATGACACCGGTCAAGTCTTGGCGGGTATCGATACTCTTAATGTTGAGATCGAATTGACCCAGCAAAACCATAATGGCGACGATCGATACGATAGCGATTATGGCAGGGGTAAAGGCGCCGCGCTTGCCCTCCATCAGACGGTAACCCGCCATGATCATGGCGCCAATCGCGCCGATGGCGCCGGCTTGGTTGACAGTTGCAATACCGAGAATGATCGAACCCAGAACGGCGAAAATCAATGCCAGGGGCGGGACCAGTGCAAGTATGACCCGAAAGGCGAATTGTAGATCGAACTTATCGTCGGACGGTACCGGCGGCGCGGATTTTGGACGAATGATCGCGGTAATCAGAATGTAGGTGACATACAGCCCAACCAGGACAAGGCCGGGTAGAAATGCGCCGAGGAACATATCGCCGGCGCTGGTCGAGGTGATACCGAATTCTGTCGGCAATACTGCTTGCCCGGTGGCGTTCTTATATTCGATTTGGCGCAGGGTGCCGGCCTGATCGGTTGCGTTGGAGAGCTGATCGGCAAGGATGATCAGAACGATCGAGGGCGGGATAATTTGACCCAGGGTGCCGGCCGCGGCGATGGTGCCGGTCGCTAGAGGCTTGGAGTAATTGTTGCGCAGCATCGCCGGCAACGAAATCAGCCCCATGGCGACCACTGTGGCCCCCAGGATGCCGGTGGTCGCGGCGAGTAGAGCGCCGACCAGGACGACCGAGATGCCGAGCCCACCCGGTATCGGACCGAACAGCTGCGCCATGGTGACCAGCAAATCCTCGGCGATCTTCGAGCGCTGCAGCATGATGCCCATGAACACGAACAGCGGTACGGCAATCAGCGTATCGCGCTCGACTTCCCAATAGACACCGCGAAAATTGGTGACGCCGGCGGTCAACCACTGAACGGGGCCATCCTGGGCAAAAAACGCGCTCACATCGCCAGCGAATAACGCACCAGCTATGGAGGCAATGCCAATCGTTAAAATCGCCGAACCCGGCAGTGCAAACGCCACGGGGAACCCAGCGGCCAAGGCGCCAGCCATGGTCAGGACAAGTAGCGCTAAAAAGAAAAGTTCCATCGTTCCAATTCCCCCGCGATCGACAGCCTAGTGCGTCGATCCGTTGGCCGGTTCTCGGCCACCCGGTTCTCCGCGCAAGTCGGCGACGTTCGAGAGGAAATAGCTGGTGAACTGCACCATCATCGATAGGGCATAAACGGCGAGGAAACCGGCCATCAGATACTTCACGTACAACCCGAATCCGCTTTGGGTGGTTTCGAAGGCCAAAAGCGGGCTGTTGATAACGGTTGCCTTGCTCCACATGCCCAATGCGAGAATCGTCCAGCATAGGGGGATGCCGAGTAATAGGGATCCCAGGGCGTTGATCCAGGCCTTCCCGCGTTTGTCGAACCCGGCGTAGAGCACGTCGACGCGCACATGGCCCTCTTCGATCAAGGTGTAGGCGCTGGCGAATAGGAACAACGCCGCGTACCAGAAGCGCACCAGGTCGCCAAGAAAGGCCTGTTCATAGGAAAATATGAAACGGACCACGACGATTTGAAACTCGGCGAGAACCACCAAGAGCGCGAGCCAGGTAAATCCCAACCCACGCACAAAATAGGCGATCACCAGAGAGGTCAGGACCAACGGGTAATGGACGAAGGTGCCGCGGAACCGCGATTGACCGAGCTGTTTGGCGAGTTCGTCTCCGACGATTGCCGGCAGGAAACCTTCGACGCGCACAAAAGATATCGCGCTGTCGACGATACCAATGAGTAATACCGACCAAAACGCTACCCGGATTATGTAGGAGGCGAGGGCCGAAAACCGTTCGGCATCGAGGCGTAGCGTGCGATGGCGCGTCCCCGTAACGTATCCAATGATCGCAAGAAATAGTGCCCAATAGCCAACGAATTGCAGCCAGCCCAGAGTGACGGCTTCACCGCTGAGCGGCTTGCGTAAGGGTTCAAACCCGAACCAACCCTGGTGCGAGAAAAAGTTGACGATGCCCGGCCAGCCACGCCAGAAAATAAGATAGTTGTTAAAGATGAAGGCCAACGCCATCGCGACAATGGTAAGCGCGACGGTTCGGAACAGCAGGTCCGCATTGCGGATTTCCCAGGCGGGGTTATCCAGGGTTGTCGCGGTCATCTCGTCGGCTCCCACCATACGGTCATTGGAGATAATTCCCCAGGAGTCCTGACCTCAGCGGGAAAACGAGCATTCGACAAGTCACTATATCTTTATGGCGATGCGGAAAGCGGAGCCCGAGGGCTCCGCTTTCTTTCGCATTCAGCTCGCAACGGTTCCGGACTACAGACCGAGAACGCGGTTGCGCTGACGCAGATAGGCAACATCGGAAATGTTCGCCCAGCCACCAACTTCCGAACGAGATTTCAAGAAGCTCTCGTGGATGCGGTTGGCAAGGTCGCTATGAGCGCGAACTTCATCGAAGACCTCATCGGCGGCTTTGCCGAAGCTGTCATAGATTTCGTCGTTGAATTCGCGCAACTGCACACCCTGATCCTTAATGAGTGTCGCGAGCGAGGCGCCGTTCTTGGCGTTGTACTCGGACATCATGACGTCGTTCTCCATCGCCGCTGCAGCTTCGATGAGCGTTTGGTCACTCTTCGAAAGTGTGCCCCAGAACGATGCGTTCATGCCGAACGCTAGCATAGAGCCTGGCTCGTGCATGCCTGGGAAGTAGTAGAACTTAGCGGCTTCATAGAACTTCATGAAACTGTCGTTCCACGGACCAACCCATTCGGTGGCATCGATGGCGCCCGAAACAAGATTTTCGTAAATCTGACCGCCCGGCAACGAGACCGGTGAGGCGCCCAGCTTAGCCATGACGTCGCCGCCAAGACCTGGGATACGCATTTTGAGACCTTTGAGGTCGTCGGCGGAGTTGATCTCTTTATTGAACCAGCCACCCATCTGAACGCCTGTGCTACCAGCCATGACACCCTTAAGATCGAATTGACCCGCCAGTTCGTCCCAAAGTTCCTGACCACCGCCGAAACGGATCCAGGCGTTCATCTCGGTATAGGTCAGACCAAAGGGGACAGAAGTGAAATACGCCCAACCGGGATGTTTGCCTTTCCAGTAGTAATCGGCAGCGTGATAGCCCTGGGCGTTGCCCGAGGCGACTTCGTCGAACGAGTCAAACGCGCCAACGCGCTCGCCGGCGGCGAAGTACTGCACCTGAATGCGGCCATCGCTCATATCCGACATGCGCTGCGCCATGCGCTGCGCGCCGGTGCCTAGACCGGGGAAATCGCGTGGCCAGGTGGTGACCATCGCGAGCTCGATGCGATCTTTTACAATCGCTGGTGCGGCCGGAGCCGCGACCACGGGGGCTGGCTCTTCTTTGCGTTGTGTCAATACTGCTGCGGTAGCACCTGCACCCACAACAACACCGGCGGCGCCTGCGACAAAATCTCGACGTTGCATGATATTCTCCCTCACTTCTCGTCATTGATTATTACCCGATGACAGCTCGACAACGGAAACAAGCCGCCTCGGTAAATTGAATCTCGATCAGCGTATAAGGCGTTGCTGCCAATCGATTTCCAAGCACCTTAGGGCAGCCCTACAACTTGGGCAACGGGGTGGGGCCTAGACGATAGTAGTAGTGGTTGGGGAGTGTCTTGCGGGGCGCTACAGAGTTTGCCAGCCGGTGTCACCCATCAGCTCGATCGGCCGATAGCGGGTTTTGTAGGCCATCTTTTCACAGTCTTCGATCCAGTAGCCTAGATAGACGTAATCCAGGCCGACGCTCGCCGCGGTTTCAACAAGCCACAGGATCATGAAATTACCTAGGCTGCGATCGGAATTTCGGGGGTCGTAATAGCTATAGACCGCCGAGAAAGCGTCGCTAATACGGTCGACGAGGCAGCCGGCAATCAATTCACCGTCGCTATTTCGGAATTCGACGAGCTGGGTATCGACGGCGGTGTCTTCCACCATGGCGCGGAAATCCGAAAACGTCATCGCCGCCATTTCGCCGTCGCCATGGCGTTCGCGCTGATAGGCCGCGAATACCGCGTAATGTTCGTCGGTCGCCACGGGTTCTAGCAGGGTGGCGGATAAATCCGTGTTGCGCCGTAATATCCGGCGTTCGGAACGGGTGGGTCGAAATTCTTTGGCGACGATGCGGACCGGCACGCAGCCGGTACAACCAGGACAGGCAGGCCGATAGACAATGTGGTGCGAGCGTCGAAATCCGGCCCGGGTGAGGGTTTCATGCTGTTCTTGCGCCTGAACGCCGCGCAGCTCGGTAAACAAATTGCGCTCGACATTGCCTGCCAGGTAAGGGCATGGCATCGGGCCGGTCCGATAAAATACGAGGGGAGGCTTTGACGCGTGGCTGGTCATCGATACGACGGATTACTGTTGCTCAAAACGCGCTCCTTCTAGACGGCGAGCGCGCGTTACTTGGCAAGACTCTATCGATAACCGCGAGTTGCGGCAATTCCCTGAAACTTGGTTAACCGCGAGGGCTAATGTTTTGAGTGCGGGCGTCTTCCAGCGGGACCTCTCGCTTAGGTGCCGGCGCTCGCTCGACCTCGCGTTCGTCAGAGAAGATCGTGGGCCCGGAATTTTCGTCGAATATGGGGGCCCCAGGCGTATTTTCGCGCAACAAGACGATGCTGATGCGTCGATTGCTCGGATCGGTCGTGTCTTCGGGCACAAATGGTTCCGTCGCGGAGCGGCCCTGCACGTTGGCGACCCGTTCCTCATCCAGTCCGCCTTCGACCAACAGACGGCGCGCGGCATTGGCCCGGTCAGAACTCAATTCCCAGTTGGTATAGCCATCAGCGTTGCGGAACGGGACGCTATCGGTGTGACCAGAAATGGCGAGCTTATTGGGCAGTTGGGTCACTATTTGGGTAACCAGTCCGATCAGTTGGATGAGTTGCTCGTTTGCGTTCGCGCTGCCCGATGCGAACATCGGATAGCCGGCCTGATCGATTAGCTGGATACGCAGGCCTTCAGGCGTTTGCTCAATGACAAGACTGTCTTGCAACGCCTCGAGCTCGGGGATGGATTCGATGGCGTCGCGTAAACTGTCCTCCGCCGCCTCGAATTGTTCCTGTTCGTGCCGGGCAAGTAACTCGTCGACACTTTCTTGCACCACTTCTTCGGCGGTATCGGAGTCGACCACTTCGGCGTCCGGATCGTCACTTTCGACTTCCGCCGGGGGGGTCTGGCTCGGCGGGATCGGCAGGGTAGCGCCGCCTTCGGTTGGGCCGCCGGCAGAAACCTGATTGCCCTCGACGCTGATCGATTGTCCACCCAAGACACCGCCCGAGCCGCTGCCCGTGCTGGATACCGAGGCCGGCGAGAAATAGTCGGCGAGGCCGCTTTTCTGTTCTTCGGTGGTCGCGTTGAGCAACCACAGCAACAGAAAGAACGCCATCATGGCGGTCACGAAATCGGCATAGGCGACTTTCCACGCGCCGCCATGGTGGCCATGGCCACCCTTCTTGACCTTCTTGATTATGATCGGTTGATCGAGGAGATCCGTCATAAAGTCACTATCGTTTGCCGCTTTGCCTTAAGCGGTCGGTGCGGCTGCGGTCGCTTCTTCCAGCTCGGCGAAGGTGGGACGTTCGCCTGACATCAAGGCCTTGCGGGCGAACTCGACCGACACTGCCGGGGCATAACCTTGGACATGGGCCAGGATGCCGGCCTTGAGGCAGACGATATATTTGCTATTGGCTTCTTGCGCGCCTTTGATCGCGGTCGCCAGGGGCGCGACAAACCCATAGGCCAAGAGAATGCCCAAGAACGTACCGACCAGCGCGCCACCGATCAGCTTGCCGAGAATTTCCGGCGGTTCGGTGATCGAGCCCATGGTTTTGATAATGCCCAACACGGCCGCGACAATCCCCAGCGCGGGAAAACCGTCGGCCATGCCCTGCATGGCGCTGGCGACCGTTTCGTCTTGATGATGATGGATTTCAATTTCTTCATCCATCAACGCTTCGAGTTCATGGGCTTTCTCGGTGCCGAGCGTGACCAGGCGCAAGTAATCGCAGAAAAACTCTACCGCATGATGGTCGCTCAGGAAGCCGGGGAAATTTGAGAATAGGGTGCTTTCTTCCGGGTTCTCGATATGTTGTTCGAGTTCGAGATTGCCCTTGGTCTTCGCCAACTTGAAGGTGGCGTACATCATCGATAGTAATTCGAGATAATCGTCCTTACTTTTCGCCGGCCCCTTAAAGGCGGTCTTTACAGCCCCGCCAGTTGATTTGATGACCCATTTCGGATTGCCGGCGATAAAGGCGCCAACAGCCGCGCCGCCAATGATCACCAACTCGAACGGCTGATACAGCACGATGAGCTTGCCGCCCAAGGCGACATATCCTCCCAAAACGGAAGCGGCGACGATGACCCACCCGATTAATACAAACATAGTAATCCCAACCCGCTGAATTCTGCGGCATTTAGTTTGGGCTAGATTGCGTGAGAGTGGTTAAAAAGCCGTTTAGGACGATGGTGGCGAGGCGGCGATATCGCTGAGCGCAAAGGTCGGCCAGCCGGCGCCTTCAAGCTTATCCTGAATTTCGGCGGTATGACTGGCGTTCCGGGTCTCGATTACAACGTCGATATCGGTCTGTTTTACTGGCACATCGTAGAATAAGCGTTGGTGCACGATCTCCACGATATTACCGCCGGCTTTGCCGATAATCTGGGTCACTTGGGCCAAATTACCCGGTGCATCGGTGATTTGGATCCGCAGTCGTACCAATTGGCCGCCCCGCACCAAGCCGCGCAGCAGGACCGAGGCGAGCACCCGCATATCGATATTGCCGCCGCTGACCACCAGGCCGGTGACGCTGTCGCGGAACAGGTCGGGTTCAGCCAGGACCGCCCCTAGCGGCACCGCGCCGGCCCCTTCAACCACCAACCGGCCAGTATCGGCCATCAGCTCGACGGCGTTTTCGATAGCCAGCTCGTCAAGCACGATAATCTGGTCGACCAAGTTGCGGATGATGGGCAGGGTGTGCGCCCCCGGTGTCTTCACCGCGATTCCCTCGGCCAGGGTCGCGCCGCCAGCCGTGACTGGTCGGCCAGCCAAGGCGTCGCGCATTGATGGATAAGACGCCGTCTCGACCCCGATGATCCGGATGTCCGGCTTGATCGCTTTTGCCGCTGTGGCGATGCCGGCGATCAGACCGCCACCGCCGACCGGCACAACGATGGTATCCAACTCCGGCAAGTCGGCGAGCATTTCAAGGCCGATCGTGCCCTGGCCCGCGATGACGTGCGGGTCATCATAGGGATGGATGAAGGTCAGCTTCTCTGTCGATGCTAGGTCATTGGTAAATGCCTGAGCGTCGGCGAGCGAATCACCTTCCAACACCACTTTAGCGCCGTAGCGCTCGGTTCGTTCGATCTTCGTGAACGGCGTATCCTTGGGCATGACGATGGTCGCGGGAAAACCCAGCCTATCGGCAAAATAGGCAACGCCTTGCCCATGATTGCCGGCGGAGCAAGCGATGATTCCGGTGGTCTCTTCGCGGTGCAGGCTGGTGAGTTTGTTGAGCGCGCCACGCACTTTGAACGATCCAGTGTGCTGCAGGTTCTCGAGCTTGAGATACAGATCCATGCCGGCGACCCGCGATAGTCCCGGGGACAGAACAGTTGGCGTATGGACCACCGAGCCCTGAATGACAGTGGCCGCGGCCTCGATATCTTTGCGCGTTATGGTCATGGCTCGAGAATCAACTCGCCGGTTGTCCTGTCACGTACATTCATAGGATCACCTTTTAACACGAGATAGCGTCCGTCGCGCCAATCGACCGTGGTGTTAGCGAAGTAGGGTGAGCGGACATGTCCCGATTGCCCGGTAGCGATCATCAGGCGCGAATTATCGAGATCGGAAAGATCGAAGATCGCCCGGAGTCCGGCGCCATGGACGTGAGTAAACGGGCTCTTATTCGTCACCCGTGGAGTGCCTCGGTTGATGGTGAAGTCCCCGCCACTGGTGGCGATTGTCACCGCGAATAAGTCGCCCAAGACTGGAATTCGACGCAGTATCGGATGTTCGAAGCGCGCCACATGAAGGTCGCCCCAGCGCCATGCCGTGGGGTCATCGCTCAGCCGTTCACGCAGATCGTCGATGGCAGCTGTAAACGCCGCGGTAACCACCGCTCTACAGTCCTCGGTCGCCGTCGTATCGATGTCGTCGCACCAATCGGGACGCTCATTCAACATGCGTTGCACCACGCGGGGGCGAACACCGCCGTAGCGCGGCGCCAGCGGTCCTAACTCGTCATCGTAAAGTTCAGTCCCGAGCGATTGCAGCCAGGTGGTGAATATTAAGGGTTGGGGCTGAGCGCGCGCCATGGCGCTATCCCAGTCGCGCAACAGGTCGATCGCTTGTTGGGAAACGGCATCGTGGGGCGGGTCGAGATGACGCAACAGTAACGGCAACAGTTCTGTCGCGGCCGGCGAGACGATATCGCTTTGTATGGTGGCGAAGCTGTCGCTGTCATGTTGGGCGGCGTTTCCGAGCAACCGCGAGACACGCTGCGCCCGGTAGCCCTCTGGCCAATCGGGGGTGATCAAGTAGGGGTACTCGTTGTCGACCACGCGATTATTCGCGTTGGCAATCCAGCCCCGCGTCGGATTGTGCTGCTGGGGCAATTCGGCAAAGGGGATAAAGCCCTGCCAATCGTGATCGCCGGTCCATCCGGGAACTGGCGTCCGCCCGTCACCGCTTTTGCGAAGGGGAACGCGTGCCGGCGCCACAAAACCGATATCGCCATTGGTGAAGGCGTAGACCATATTTTGCATCGGCGAGTGGAACTGCGCCAACACGGTCATCAGCTCATCGCGGGTCTTGGCGCGGTTGATGCCGAACAGCGCGTCGGCGGTTCGATCATCGGACCGTAATGCCGGGAAGGCGAGGGCCAATACATGGCCTGCCGGCGCCACCGTCGCGGCAGTAGAGCTGATGTCCGATATGACCGGGCCGTGGCGCGTTTTGCGAACATTCAGTATTTCCGGTTCGCTGCGAAAACGAACCGATATTTCTTCGCGCCGTATCTCGAAGGGCAGGCTGCCGCCGGGTACCAGATAGTGGCTCGGATCGTCGGGATTGAGGCGCTCGATGAATAAATCCTGAGTGTCGGCATGGGTGGTGGTGAAGCCCCAGGCGAGATCGCTGTTGTGGCCGACCGCGAAGAAAGGCTGGCCGGGTAATGTGGCCCCGGCGCCGGTGAAATCCGGCGTCACGATGCGAGCCAAATACCACATGCCCGGCGCCATGAATCCGAGATGGGGGTCGTTAGCCAGCAAAGGCTTGCCACTGGTGCTGCGATCGCCGTCAACCACCCACTGGTTGGAGGCGCTGGCCTGAAATAGAAATTCCGGAATAGCCCTGTCGATATCAGCGAGGTTGAGTTGGCCGCCCAGGTCGGCCAGCGTCGTGGGGGTGTTCCCCGGTTCGCCAGGCCATAAATCGTTGATTTGTTCCGGAGCCAGTCGTGCGGCTAATTGCGATCGCAGCAACTCATCGGTCCAATTGCCCGATAACAGCAAGGCCATCAGTCGGCCCCAGATCGCGCTGTCGGCGGCGCGCCAGGGCCTCGGCTGTTCGGCCAAAAAGATCAGTTCCGGCGGCCGGCCCGTATGGGGCGAGTCGAGCCAGGCGTTCACACCGTCGGTATAGGCATCGAGAACCTCACGCGTTTCCGGTGCGGCATTGGCGACCGCCGCGTCGGCTAGTGCGCCAATGCCCAGGGTGCGCATGAAACGATCGGTGCGCAGACCTGTGGCGCCGATCAATTCCGATAGCCGACCGGTTCCAATGCGCCGTGCCATCTCCATCTGGAAAAAGCGGTCTTGGGCGTGGAGGTAACCGAGCGCCCGGTAAGCGTCGAGCGAGGTGTCGGCGAAGATGTGGGGAACCGCATTGCGGTCACGGATAACCGTTACGGAACCATCCAATTGAGCAATCCGGTCGCGGCCCGTATATTCGGGAACGCTTGTGTCGAGGATGATTGCGCTCCCCACCGCGACGGTGATGAAAATAACGATCACCAGCCCCGCTAAGCCGGCGACGGCATATCCCAGATATCGAACGGTTTTCCGCAAAGCGATTATCCTAAAGATCGACTTGATAAGTCTGCCATTGGCTTAGATAAGCAACCCGATCGTAGAAGGCGCGGGCGCGGTGATTGTCTTCGGCTGTGAACCAGCGCAGCCAGGACCAACCCCGTTCGCGGCCAATGGCGCTGACCGCCGCGATCAAGGCGTCGGCGGCGCCGCTGCCGCGCGCCTCGGGCGTGACGAACAAATCGTCGAGAAACCCGGCCGTGGTCCCGGAAAGCGGCCGTGGCAGATCTCGAAAGTGCGCTAGACCGACGACCGCGCCAGATGTTTCCCGTGCCAGTAGGCATTCTGTGGCATGGGCCGGGTCGTGAATCCATTGCCAAACCGTTTCGGCGACCTGTGGGTTTTCCGGCACCTTGTAAAAATTCTGGTAACCTTCGAAGAGTTCGCGCCAGCTCTCCTTGTCCTCCGGGCGGGGCGGTTCGACTAAAATTTCCGTCATCGTGTCCTCCGTATCTTGACCCCATGGCTGCATGCTGCTCTAGGGGGCTGCAAACGTCATGTCTTCAGTTGTTCGATTAAGGTAGAGACGCGCTTTGATGCGGTCACGTTCATTTCTTGGTTTAAATCCAAAAGGCTTTCACCGGCTCCATTATACGGAATGGGGAAGTCCCGACGATGGCACAATCGTGTGCGTCCATGGACTGAGCCAAAATGCTCGCAGCTTCGATGCTCTGGCGGGAAATTTGCAATCGTCCCACCGCGTGGCCTGCCTCGACGTCGTTGGGCGTGGGCAAAGCGGCTGGTTGGCGGATGCGGCTGGTTACAACTATGCCCAGTATATGGCGGACGCGAATGCGTTGATCGCCCGGCTTGGCGTCGATCGCATCGATTGGGTCGGAACCTCGATGGGGGGTCTTATTGGCATCATGCTGGCAGCTATGCCGGACAGCCCGATACGCCGATTGGTGATCAATGATATCGGTCCGTTTGTTCCCAAAGTCGCGCTGGAACGTATTGGGGCGTACATGGTCGGCGACAATAAATTCGCTGATATGATGGCCTTCGAGTCCTATCTACGGAAAGTATATGCGCCGTTTGGCCCCTTAAGCGACGAGCAGTGGCAACGCATGGCAACCCACGGGGCGCGTCAAAACGATGATGGTACGATAAGTCCCTCCTACGACCCTGCGATAACCGACGCCTTTCGCCACGGACCGATGATCGATGTCGATATATGGTCTTTTTGGGATGCAATTTCGTGCCCGGTCTTGGTACTGCGTGGTGCGGAGTCCGACATCCTGCTATCCGATACGGCGTCGGAGATGACCCGCCGCGGCCCCGAGGCGGAGCTGCTCGAGTTCACCGGCATCGGCCATGCCCCCGCCTTGCAGGCGGATGGTCAAATTGCCGCTATTCGAGGATTTCTCGGCGCATGATTGGTATTCCGGAATCCTTTCCGCCATTTCGCGCACGTTTTCCCTGGTGGGGGCCGGATCTGCAGACCGTGCGCAACCATGTGCTGCATGACTATGCGGAACTAAAAGCCTGGCCGGCAGAGGCGTTTTTCTTTCCCATGGAGAGCGGTGACCGATTGAGCGCGTCGTTCCATCGGCCGGCCAATGACCGCAAACTCCCCACGGTGCTGCTGATCCATGGTTTTACCGGCTGTGCAGATAGCGCTTATGTCTTGGCGACGGCGCGGCATCTGCTGGAAAGCGGATTCCCAGTGATGCGCCTTAACCTTCGCGGTGCAGGGCCGACGCGCTCAGCGTGTCAGGAAATGTATCATGCCGGGCGCAGCGAAGATGTGCGACGCGTGCTCGGCGACATTCCGCGGCGGCTTACTGTAAACGGCCTGGCTGCCGTCGGCTTTTCGCTCGGCGGAAGCGTGTTGATGAAATATTTGGGCGAGGAGGGAACGGTGACGCCTCTCGATGCCGCTATTTCCATATCGGCGCCGATCGATCTTGGCCTCGCCACCCAACGCATAAACGCGGCACGAAATATCGTTTATCACCGCTGGCTTGTTTCCAACACTAAGCGCGAATGGCTTGGCGGTCCCTCGATCCTCGATAACCAGCAAATAGAAGCGGTGCGCCGCTCGAAGACGATCTATACCCTCGATGACAGAGTGGTGGCGCCGCTGAATGGTTTTGCCGACGCCGACGATTACTACGCGCAAAGCTCCGCGGCGCAATTTCTCGATGGGATCAAAATACCGACGATGCTCATTCACGCCGCGAACGATCCCTGGATACCGGTCGAGATGTATCACGCGGTCGATTGGTCGACGAACGATCACCTGATGCCGGTGATCACGCCCAGCGGCGGGCATGTTGGTTTTCATGGACGTGGTGGCCGGTGGCATGACCGCGGTATTGTGCACTTCCTCGAAGGATTGAACGCGGAAGCTTGCATGCCGATGGCTGCCGACTAAACGCGAAACGGGCGCTCTGAAGAGCGCCCGTTTCAATTCATAATATGGTGGCTATCCATAGCTCGGATCAGGAACGATCCGGATATAAGGCTTAGGTGATTCCCAGCCGTCCGGGTATTTCCCTTTTGCTACTTCATCAGAAATGGCCGGCAGAATGATGACATCCTCGCCCTGCTTCCAATTCACCGGGGTTGCCACTTGATGGTTCGCGGTGAGTTGCAGCGAGTCGATGGCGCGCAGAATTTCATCGAAGTTGCGGCCGGTGCTCATGGGATAGGAAATCATCAACTTGATCCCCTTATCAGGGCCGACGACATAGACATTGCGCACGGTGGCATTGTCAGCTGGCGTGCGCCCTTCGGCGCCGCCTTCAGTGTCGGCCGGGAGCATGCCGTAAAGTTTGGCCACGGCGAGGTTTGTGTCGCCGATGAGCGGATAGCTGACCGGAACGCCTGCCGTATCCTCAATGTCCTTCAGCCATTTGTCGTGATTGTCGACCGGATCGATGCTGAGGCCGATGATTTTGACGTTACGCTTGTCGAATTCGGGTTTTAACTTAGCCATATAGCCAAGTTCGGTTGTACAGACCGGCGTAAAATCCTTCGGGTGGGAAAACAGAACGCACCAGCTGTCGCCGACCCAGTCGTAAAAATTAATGCTGCCTTCAGTGGTTTCAGCAACGAAATCAGGTGCGGTGTTGCCAATTTGCAAAGTCATCTATCTGTCTCCTCTGTATCGGGTCGATTGCGGTTGATCGACGAACGGGCCGCTTTTTTATTATTGGTACGGATTAAATCGTAGTCGCGCTAGCTCCCTTCAACAATAGTTGAAGGTCGAATTTATCCCAAGGGTGGCGGGACGATTGTTGTCTTGTCGCCCGTGTCATTGGGGGTGTTTTGCCAATAAGCGATGTGGTCTTGAATGGCGCGCAAGATCACCGTGGCCTTGGTGTCCAAACCATATTCCATAATCGCGGGCTCCTGCAGTTCGATATCGTTCCACATTCTCTGGAAGAAGGAGAAAGGCGGTGGCACCGAGGCAATGAACGTTGGCATCCGGCTAAAGCTAAACAGCAGATAGGGCCCGCGCCGCGAGCGTGTCAGGGCGCTGATGATGCCACGTCGCACCGAACTGGAATGGGAAATGAATTCGATGTCTTCCCACGGCACAATGTCAGAATGCCAGTCACGCACATAGATGCCATCGGGGTCGACCACTACCTGGGGGCGGCGATCGCGAATGCGGCTGCCGGTCAGATAGGCCCAGATCAGAAATACGATGACGATCCCGCCGATCAAACGAAACGGGTCGGTTTCGACATTCTCGACCAGGAACGGCAATAGCGCCAAGACGATGGCAATCGCCAGAATGGCCATAAGCTTAAACATATGAACCCGGGGATTGTAATAAACGAAAAACGGCGGTGGCGCGCCGTTACCGTCCCGCGCATCGTGCTCGGTCATTGGCTTACTGATCACCGAGCAGACGGGCGGCGTCGACGGCGAAATAGGTCAGCACCCCGTTACAACCGGCGCGTTTGAACGAGACCAGGGTTTCCATCATCGCCTTGGTAAAGTCGATTGCATCGGCTTCGGCGGCGAAACGCAGCATGGCGTACTCGCCGCTGACATTGTAGGCGAAGGTCGGCACGCCGAAGCGCTCCTTGACCCGCCAAATGATATCGAGATAGGGCAGGCCGGGCTTGACCATGACCATGTCCGCGCCTTCCGCAATATCGAGGGCAACCTCGCGCAGGGCCTCGTCGGTATTGGCCGGATCCATCTGGTAGGTATCCTTGGTCTCGCCAGCGAGAAATCCGGAACTGTCGATGGCGTCGCGGAACGGGCCGTAAAAGGCCGAAGAAAATTTCGCGGCGTAAGACATGATTTGGGCTTGCTCGCATCCCGAGGTATCGAGGGCTTCACGGATAGCTCCGACCCGTCCGTCCATCATGTCCGACGGTGCGATGATATCGCATCCGGCCTCTACCTGAACCAAGGCCTGGCGGCACAGGGCTTCGATGGTTTCGTCATTGGCCACATGCCCATCGCGCACGATGCCGTCATGGCCGTCTGAGTTGAAGGGGTCGAGGGCCACGTCGCAGACGATACCGACCTCGGGATGGGCATCCTTGATGGTGCGAATGGCCTGGCACACCAAATTGTCCGGGTTCCAGGCCTCCTCGGCCATCGGGGTTTTGAGATCGGGATCGATCGCCGGGAAGATCGCCACCGAGGGAATGCCCAACCCCTTGGCCTCGCCAACCGCGTCGGCCAGCAAATCGACGGTGCGGCGCACCACCCCCGGCATGGTGGGGATATCCTCGGCGGTGCCGGTGCCATCGCGCACGAAGAGCGGCCAAATGAAATCGTCTGGGCTGAGCTGATTTTCGCGCACCATGCGCCGCGACCAGTCATAGCGCCGATTGCGGCGCATGCGGGTCTGCGGATAGGCGCCAATGGGCGTGGTCGGGCCGCGGGTCATTGCACTATCGATCTTTCGCCAAAAGCCAAATTTACGACCGGCAACATAGCGCTACCGGCGGCCCGCTGCCATGTCTCATCGGTATTATTGTGCTGTTCCTTGCGGTCTGGCAAACCGCAGCTATTATCGCGCACGAGGTTAGGGGAGGCTGTGGGCCGTGGATTTTCAGCTTAGCGAAGAACAGATCGCCATTCAGGATATGGCGCGCGGCTTTGCCACCGATGAAATGCTGCCCCACGCCGCGCGATGGGATGCCGAGACCATATTCCCCGTCGATACCCTGCGCCAGGCAGCCGCCCAGGGTCTTGCCGGCATTTATTGTAGTGAGGCCCATGGCGGCTCGGGCCTGGGACGGCTCGACGCGGCGCTCATCTTCGAGGAATTGGCGACAGCGTGCCCGTCCACGGCGGCCTATATCTCGATCCACAATATGTCGTCCTGGATGATCGACCGGTTTGGCGGCGATGAGATCCGCGCCCGTTTGTTGCCCAGGCTCATGACCATGGAGCATTTCGCCAGCTATTGCTTGACCGAACCCGGCGCCGGATCCGATGCGGCGGCGTTGACCTCACGCGCGGTGCGCGACGGCGACGATTATGTGATCAATGGCGAGAAGGCCTTCATATCCGGCGGGTCTGCCTCGGATATCTATGTGTGCATGCTGCGCACGGGCGGTGAAGGGGCCGACGGCATCTCGTGTATCGCCGTCGAAAAAGACGCCCCGGGCCTCAGTTTCGGCAAGCTGGAAAAGAAGCTCGGCTGGAATAGCCAACTAACGGCGGCGGTAATTTTTCAAGATTGCCGTGTCCCCGTGGCCAATCGTATCGGCGAGGAGGGCGACGGATTTAAGATCGCCATGCAGGGCCTCGACGGTGGCCGCATCAATATCGGCGCCTGCTCGACCGGTGGCGCGCGCGCCTGCCTGGAATTGGCCCGTGAACATATGAAGACCCGCAAGCAATTTGGACAAACCCTGGCCGAATTCCAGGCCTTGCAGTTTCAACTGGCCGACATGGCGACCGAACTCGAATCGGCGCGGGTGATGCTGCACCGCGCCGCCTGGATGCTCGATAATAGCGCGCCGGGCACCACGGCGGCGGCGGCGATGGCGAAGCGCCTGGCAACTGACCAGGGCTTCGACATCGTCAACCGCGCGCTACAACTCCACGGCGGATACGGTTATCTCAAGGAATTCCCGATTGAACGCTATTTGCGCGATTTACGGGTCCATCAGATTCTCGAAGGCACAAACGAGATTATGCGCGTCATCATCGCCCGCGACTTTCTAAGACAGTAGTTAAAACAATAAGATGTCCGATACTTCCGAAGTTATCTTTGAATCCCGGGGCGCCCTCGGAATTATTACGCTGAATAAACCACAAGCGCTGAATGCCCTATCGCTGGCCATGGTCGAGGCGATGGAGCCGCAGCTTCATGCCTGGGCGGGCGATGCGTCGATCTCCGCGGTGGTCATTCAGGGAGCCGGCGACCGCGCCTTTTGCGCCGGCGGCGATATTCGCGATCTCTATGACAAGCGCGGTACCGATTTTGGACCGACCTACTACGGCGCCGAGTACACCCAGAACGTCACCATTTTTAATTATCCGAAGCCCTATATTGCCCTGATGGATGGGGTGGTGATGGGTGGTGGCGTCGGCGTCTCGATCCACGGGTCGCACCGGGTAGTCACTGAGCAAACCCTGTTTGCCATGCCGGAAACCGGTATCGGGCTGTTTCCCGACGTCGGCGCCAGTTGGTTTCTGCCGCGTTGTCCCGGCGAAATCGGCATGTATCTTGGCCTGACCGGCCAACGGTTGCGCGCTGCCGATTGTCTGTACGCCGGTATCGGCGATGTTTTCATCCCGTCCGAGCGTCTTAACGCAGTCATCGATACCCTGGCTGGCGGCGCCAGTGACAATGAGAGCATCGACAAGATACTGGCCGAACTCACTGGCGACCCCGGCCCCGATACGCTGTCCGACCATCGTGAGGCGATCGATCGGTGTTTTTCGGGTGGCAGCGTTGAGGAGATTATCGAGCGCTTGAACGCTGAAGGCAGCAACTGGGCGGGAGAAACCGTCATGGCGATGGCCGTCAAATCGCCGACCAGCTTGAAAGTATCCTATCGCCAGCTCCGCCTCGGCCCGACGCTGGTGCGCTTCGAAGACGCCATGACAATGGAATATCGCATTGCCGACCGATGTTTCCGGGGCCATGATTTATTCGAAGGCATCCGGGCCGTGGTCATCGATAAGGATGGGGCGTCAAAGTGGCAACCCGCCGATTTGGCCGGTGTGAGCGATAGCGATGTCGATGAATATTTTGCAGCCGCCGCCGGTGAGCCGGATTTCGGCTAACGGCGTACGCTTAAAGGGGAGAGAGCATGTCGAAGATCGGATTTATTGGACTGGGCAATATGGGCGGCCCGATGGTGGCCAATTTAATTGAGACCGGCCATAGCGTTGCCGCCTTCGATTTGGTGCCCGATGCGGTAGCGCGGGCGGTGGCGTCTGGGGCAACTGCCGCCGACAACGCCGCGGCCGCTGCGGCCGATGCGGAAGTGGTCGTCACTATGCTGCCGGCCGGGGCTCATGTGCGCTCGGTCTTTATCGACGACGACAAGATTATCGACACGGTTGGCGCCGGCACGCTGTTAATCGATTCTTCCACCATCGATGTGACGACGGCGCGTGAGGTCATTGCGGTTGCCGCCGACAAGGGGCTGGAAATGATCGATGCGCCGGTCTCCGGCGGAATCGGCGGCGCGGAGGCCGGCACCCTGACGTTCATGTGCGGCGGCACCGACGCCGCTTTTGGCCGTGCCGAACCGATCTTGGCGGCCATGGGTAAGAATATTTTCCATGCCGGGGGCCCGGGAAGTGGCCAGGCGGTCAAGGTTTGCAACAATTTAATGCTGGCAATCCAGATGATTGCGGTCAGCGAAGGGTTCCTGTTGGGCGAAAAACTCGATCTTGATGCACAGAAACTCTGGGATATCGTCTCCACGGCGACCAGCCAATGTTGGGCCATGTCAAGCTATTGCCCGGTGCCGGGCCCGGTGCCCACGTCGCCGGCCAATCGCGATTATGAGGCGGGTTTTACCGTCGCCATGATGTTAAAAGATTTGAAGCTGTCTCAGGAAGCCGCCGCCTCGGCAGACGCCAATACCCCATTGGCGGCGCACGCCACCGAACTGTTCGATGCGTTCGCCAGCTCGGGGCGCAACGCAGAGCTTGATTTTTCGGCGATTATTCGGCAAATCCGAGATAGCTGAAACTGTCCAAATAGCAACAAATTCAATCAATTTTAGAGCGGTTTTTGGTTAAATTACCTTAAGCCATCTTTAACCCCTTAAAGCGATAATTGCGGCTCGAATTCATCACACAAAACCCGGGAGGGCGGACCGTGAAGCAGGCTTATCTAACGACAATTAATGCGCTCGAACGGATGCATAGGCAGTTTCTCGAGGTCATTAAGAATGAGCTCGACAGCACCGATGTGCGGGACATTAACAACGTCCAGGCGTTGATCTTGTACAATATCGGCGGCGATGAGCTGACGGTCGGTGAGTTGACGCTGCGCGGCTACTATCTGGGTTCTAACGTTTCCTATAACGTCAAGAAAATGACGGAAAACGGCTATTTGCACCAGGAACGCTCGTCCCATGACCGCCGTTCGGTCCGGGTTCGGCTGACCGATAAGGGTTTGGCTCTGAGCCGGGCTCTGGAAATTATGTTCGAGCGCCACGCCACGGAAGTCAGCGACGCCGGCCTCGACCCGGAAACCCTGACCAACGCCAACGATATTCTCCGCAATATTGAGAGCTTCTGGCTGCAGCAGCTCGGTTTCGGACCGCGCGTTTCTGAATTCAGTCGCGTCGAAACCGCCGCTTAAGCGGTTTCGACTGTTCGACTGGTCCTTTACGCCGCGCCGCTTAGCCGGCGCTCAGCATTAATGCGTAAGATTTAGACTGAGCAGCTCGCTGGGGTTCACCGCGTGCTGCTTAAGCTCGTGGCGAAGCTTATCCAGAGCCTTCGATTCGATCTGGCGAATGCGCTCCTTGCTGACGCCGAAACTCTCGCCGATTTCCGCCAAAGTGCTCTTATCGTCCTCTAGGAACCGCCGGGCGATAATCTTACGTTCGCGATCGCTAAGTGTATCCAACGCCTCGTGCAGCCATTTCGAGCGGGTTTCGCCGTCGACCTGAGATGCCGTAACCTCTTCTGGGTTAGGGCCTTCATCGGCAAGCAGATCTTGGAACTGTAAATCGTCCTCGGTGCTGACCGTGGCGTTGAGCGAGCTATCGGCGCCGCTTAAATGGCCCTCCATGCGCTCCACGTCCTTCACCTTCACGTCGAGATGCTGGGCGACGACCTCGCGGTCGAAATCCGTCAGCTCGCCGTCGATGCCGGTCGCAAGCTTGGCGCGCACCCGTCGCAGGTTGAAGAACAGGCGTCGCTGAGCCGGGGTCGTCGCGACCCGGACAATGGAGTTATTGCGTAGGATATGGTCCTGAATGGCGGCCATGATCCACCAGGAGGCATAGGTCGAGAACCGGGCATTGCGCTCGGGATCGAAACGCTGTGCCGCTTCCATGAGGCCAATATTACCTTCTTGCACTAAATCACCGACCGGTAACCCATAGCCGCGGAATTTCCACGCGATCCGCAAAACGAATCGGGCGTAGGCTTCGATGATCTCGTGCAGCGCGTCTTCGTCTTTATGATCGCGCCAACGGCGTGCAAGGTCGAATTCGTGCTCGCGTTCAAGGACAGGCGCGCGCATGACCGACGCCGCATAACGCCGGTTTCCGCGTTCTATATCGTGCGATGCAAATGTGGCCATGTGACATTCCTTTTGACAACCCGACGACTTGTTCTATATCCACAAAAGGCGTGCGGGGATAATTGGTATCGACTCGCTATGGTAAAAATATAGAGGATGGAGACAGGTTGCGCAAGATGTTATCGACTCGACACTATCGGAACGATATAGCGCAGCTGACCTATCGAACATAAAAATCATGGCGATAAACTTTAAACCCACCGTAGAACCTACTGAAAAACATGAAGATTTGACGCGACTCCTGGATCGCGTCGGCCGTATGGCGCGAGGCCTGCAATACTCCCATGGTCTCAATCCGGCCCAATGGGATAGCTTGCGTTTTGTCGCGCGCGCCAACCAATTGTCGCGCACCCCGGGCGGGTTGGCGGTTTTTCTCGGCACCACAAAGGGTACCGCGAGCCAGACTCTTAAAGCGCTAGAGAAGAAGGGCTATGTGCGGCGGGTAGCCCACAAGACCGACAAACGGGTGCGTCATCTGGCGATCACGGAAGAGGGGGCGGCGCTGTTAAACGAGGATCCCCTGAACTGCCTTGATATTGCGGTGCGGGGACTCGACGCCAATTTGTCCCAATCGCTGACCTCCGCGCTGACCCAGCTCTGCGGCGAAATGCAAAACCGCTGCGGTAGCACGGATTTCGGCGTTTGTACGCGCTGTGGGCATTTCGAGGGCGAGACGTCGGGCGGCAATATGCGCTGCGGTCTTAAAAATATGGACCTGGCCTGCGCCGATGCCGGCAAGCTCTGCGTCAGCTTTAAACCCGCCGACGGCATTTGCGGAAGCTGCGGCTAACGCCTTACCGAATTATCGCCGCTCATTCATCTTCCATTCCTTCGGCCATGCGCACCAGATAGTCGTAGCGGCGAAATTGCGCGCGCACATGAAGGAAGGCGAGGCCGACAGCGACAATGGCGATGCCAATGACGATCGGTTTGCCGGTTTCGTCGGCCATGAGTTCGGCATCGACCACCAGAAAAATCGCCACGCCGAACGAAATGACATAGGACAGGGCGAGGCCCGCGAGCAGCGCGACGAGACGTTTCCGCAGTCTTTTGATGGCCTCTTGTTTATTCATGTCTCAAAATAATACGCGATTCCACAGCGCGGCGTTACCGCGCTCGGGGTTAATCACCTTGGTCAGTTATACTTTTTAGCCTCAACCGGATGACGTAGCGGACCACAAAAAAACTGATGACAAGAACAACCGCGACGACAACGGCCGTTATTAAACCGAAACCTGTATTTAAAAATCCGTCGGTGTCGATGATGAAAAGAAACCCTAGGTATATGGCGACATAGATCGCGGCGAGTCCCCAGGTGATCGGGTCGAACGAGGACTTAGATCTCTGGACGGGACCATTAGACGACATAGCGTATACCCATCATGTGAAGGCCTGAATGCCGGTTTGCGCCCGCCCCAGAATCAGTGCGTGGACGTCGTGGGTGCCCTCATAAGTGTTGACGGTTTCCAGGTTCATCACGTGGCGGATGACGTGGAACTCATCCATGATGCCGTTGCCGCCATGCATATCGCGGGCGACCCGCGCGATGTCGAGCGCCTTACCGGCGTTGTTGCGTTTCAGCATCGAGATCATTTCCGGGGTCGATTTGTCGTCATCCATCAGCCGGCCGAGGCGCAAGCTGGCGTGCAGGCCCAGCGTGATCTCAGTCTGCATGTCGGCGAGTTTTTTCTGAACCAACTGCGTGGCCGCCAGGGGTCTGCCGAACTGCTCGCGGTCGAGCGTGTATTGGCGCGCCGCATGCCAGCAAAATTCGGCGGCGCCAAGCGCCCCCCAGGAAATGCCGTAGCGCGCCTTGTTGAGGCAGCCGAACGGGCCGCCCAGGCCGCGTGCGTTGGGCAATTGGTTTTCCGCCGGCACGAATACGTCATCCATGACGACTTCGCCGGTCGACGAGGCGCGCAGCGAAAATTTGCCTTCGATCTTCGGCGCCGTAACGCCCTTCATGCCTTTTTCCAACATGAAGCCGCGAATAATGTCCTCATCATCTTTCGCCCAGATCACGAACACATCGGCGATCGGCGCGTTGGAAATCCACATTTTTGCGCCATGCAATGCGAAGCCGCCGTCGACCGAGCGGGCGCGGGTCACCATGCTACCCGGATCGGAGCCCGCATTGGGCTCGGTAAGACCGAACGCGCCGACCCATTCGCCGGTGGCCAGTTTGGGCAGATACTTGCGGCGCTGCTCTTCCGAACCGTAGGTGTAGATTGGCCACATCACCAGCGACGACTGGACGGAAAGCGCCGAGCGATATCCCGAATCCACACGCTCGACCTCGCGCGCGATCAAGCCGTAGCAGACATTGTTGACCCCGGCGCAGCCATAGTCGGTGGGCAGGGTCGAGCCGAGCAGGCCGAGTTCGCCCAACTCGTTCATGATTTCGCGGTCGAAGCGCTCGTGGCGATTGGCCTCCAGCACCCGCGGCATCAATTTATCCTGGGCGTAGGCGCGCGCGGTATCGCGCACCATGCGTTCGTCTTCGCTCAACGCTTCGTCGAGCAGCAGCGGGTCGTCCCACTGGAAGCGCGCCTTATCGCTGTTCTTGGACTTTGCTTGCAAAGTATCGTCCTGCGCCAGGCTCATTATCGGTCCTATATTTAATAACGCTAGGGTCGCACCAACTTCGGGGTTTTAACTCAATACACTTTAGTCTCAAAGTCGGCCGGCAGGGTGACCTCGAGCAGCTCGCAGTCGTCGGACATGTACAGCGCATCGTGAACCAAGCCATCGGGCTGATAGTAACAATCGCCTTTGCGCACCGTGACTTCGCCTTCTCCCTCGAAATAGAACCGGGCCTCACCGCCCAGAACGTAGAACATTTGAAAATCGGTAATGTGGCTGTGTTTACCGGTCGAGTGTTCCAGACCGTCGCCGGTCATGCGGATGATATGGGCGCCGAATTGGTTATTCGTGGCTTCGCGGATCCCCAGGTCGCGATACTCGAATTCCGATCGCAGACCTTGTGTCCATTCAGCCTGATCCGCGCGCTTAACGATAAATTTGTGATTGTCGGCTTTCATGGGTTCGGTTCCCGGTCGCTGTGATTTCGAGAGGTCGGCCAAGTATATGGAGAGTTTGGACGTGACGCTATGCAACGCAGATCGATGAATTATACGCCGGAAACCGCACAAAACCGGGGCGGCGCCGAAGATTTAGGCGAAGTATTATTCGAATTTTCCGCTGTCGGCAATTCGGTCAAAGTTTGCGCCGTCGACACCGATAGCCTGGTCGAGGCGACGATCATCGGGCCGGTCAGCGCCGGTGAACAAGCGTTAAAGCACGCCGCGTTGCAGAAGCTGCGCTATGTACTCGCGAAAAAGCGTTCCGAGGCTGCCGCGGTCAGTCAGACAAACCGCCTATTCGCCTGACAAGACCATTCCCGGCACTAGCAAGCTGGCAAACGAAAGGCGGACAATTTGCGTGCCCGCCTTTCGATTTAACGCCGATGTCGATGGCCTAAACCATCAACCAAACTTCAATTAAGCCGCGCGTTTGCCCAGGCCGATCTTCTTGGCGAAGGCGGAACGCTGTTTAGCGTAATTGGGCGCGACCATCGGATAGTCGGACCCAAGCCCCCATTTGGCGCGATATTCCTCCGGGGTCAGGCCGTAGGACGTGCGCAAATGGCGTTTCAGCATCTTGAGCTTCTTGCCGTCTTCGAGGCAGATCAGATAGTCCGCCGTAATTGATTTCTTGACCGAGACCGCAGGTTTTTGTTTGGCCTTTGCGGCGAGTTCCGAATGACCGTTTAAGCCGGCCAGGCTGGAATAAACGGACTTAATGACGTCGGGAATTTGGGTTTCACCAACGCTGTTGTGCCTGACATAGGCGGCAACGACCTGCGTGGTCATCTGCAGTACATCGGCATGCTCCCGAACTTCAGGTGTTTCCTGTGTCATAATCTCCCCCTTGAATTCTAGTGGCGCAGACCTGCTTTCCCTAAATAGCAATTCTATCGGAGCCACCAAGTTAAGTTGCAGTAATGTTGCAATTATTTGCTTGAGAGTCACCCCATTCGGATCATTTTTTCTCAAACTTAGTTAAGAGATACAGTTTTAATTATTTCGTTTCATACTTATGTCCTTCGCGTACTGTCGCTAACGACCCAACAAAGACTTAAGAATCGAATTTACCATGAACCACGACAGATTGTGCCGGGTTGGCAGTGGTAGACGAGATATGGTAAGCGTTCGATCGATTTCGGACTTGGTTAAGATGCCGCTGCGGGTGTGCTAAATGAATAAAATTACCGTTGCGATGGCGTCTGACCATGCGGGGTTTGCGCTCAAGGAAGAATTGAAGGCCGAATTGGCGGAGCTGGGGTTGGATTGCCTCGATCTGGGCACCGACAGTCTGGAATCGGTCGATTATCCTGATTTCGGCCGGGCAGTCGCCGATGCCTTGGTCGGCGGCCGCGCTGATCGCGGCGTACTCGTTTGTGGCACGGGAATTGGCATATCGATCGCCGCCAACCGGGTAAGTGGGATACGGGCCGCCGTTTGCCAGGACGCCACGACGGCACGCCTGGCGCGCGAGCATAATGATGCGAACGTCCTTGCGCTTGGCGCGCGCATAGTTGGGGCAGAAATCGCGAAAGACTGTTTACGCGCGTTCATGTCGACGCCGTTTGATGGTGGTGAGCGCCACTTACGCCGCGTCGTTAAATTGGGTTGAGTGGATTTTAATAGGAAAGCTGTTTTGCATGACCAGTGAAGCATCGATCGCCGACGATCAGGGCAGTGATTTTTTTGAAACCGGCCTTAACGCCGCCGATCCCGATATTGCCGCCGCCATTAAGAACGAATTGCACCGGCAACAGGACCAGGTGGAGTTAATCGCGTCGGAGAATATCGTCTCCCAGGCGGTTTTGGAGGCGACTGGAACGGTACTCACTAATAAATACGCTGAAGGCTATCCGGGCCGCCGATACTATGGCGGTTGTGAATATGTCGACGATGCGGAGCGTTTGGCGATCGAGCGGGCGACGGCCTTATTCGACTGCGAATACGCCAACGTGCAGCCTCACTCCGGCTCCCAGGCGAACCAAGCAGTGATGTTAGCGCTGTGCCAGCCCGGTGACACGGTCCTCGGCATGTCGCTCGCCGCCGGCGGGCACTTGACCCATGGGGCGCCGCCTAATCTTTCCGGCAAATGGTTCAACGCCGTGCAGTATGGGGTGCGTCGCGACGATGCGCTGATCGATTTCGACGAGGTCGAACGGCTGGCGAACGAACACAAGCCGAAAATGATTATCGCTGGCGGGTCGGCCTATCCGCGAATTATCGATTTCGAGCGATTCCGCGCGATTGCCGACGAGACCGGCGCCTTGCTGATGGTCGATATGGCGCATTTTGCCGGCCTGGTCGCCGGCGGAGTCCATCCCAGCCCGCTGCCCTATGCCGACGTGGTGACCACGACGACCCATAAAACCCTACGCGGGCCGCGGGGTGGCATGATCCTGTCGCGCGACGCGGATATTGGAAAGAAAATAAACTCCGCTGTGTTTCCCGGTCTGCAAGGTGGGCCGTTGATGCACATCGTCGCTGCGAAGGCGGTAGCCTTTGGCGAGGCTTTGCAGCCGGCGTTTAAAGAATATGCGCGCCGGGTTGCGGAAAATGCCTCGGTCCTCGCCGATACTCTATCCGGGCATGGACTGGATATCGTCTCCGGCGGCACGGACACTCATTTGCTATTGGTCGATCTGCGACCAAAGGGACTGACCGGCAATGTTGCCGAGGTCGCCCTCGAGCGCGCCGGCCTGACCTGTAATAAGAACGGCATCCCGTTCGATCCGGAAAAGCCAACGGTAACATCGGGCGTGCGCCTCGGCAGTCCGGCGGCGACGACGCGCGGTTTTGGGCCCAGCGAGTTCCGGCTGGTTGGTGAGTTAATCGCCGAAGTCTTCAACGGATTGGCGGCCAACCCGGATGGCGATGCGCAGATCGAACAGTCGGTGCGCGGCCGGGTTTCGGCGTTGTGCGCGCGTTTTCCGATATACGGCCAGAGCTAAGCTGGCGACGGCGAAGAGACGAGGACAGAAGATATGCGGTGCCCTTTTTGCGGTCATTCCGACACCCATGTGAAGGATTCGCGGCCCACGGAAGACAATACGGCGATCCGCCGCCGGCGCGCTTGTCCCGATTGCGGCGCGCGATGGACGACATTCGAGCGGGTGCAGCTACGCGACCTGCTGGTGATTAAAAGCAACGGCCAACGCGCGCCATTCGATCGCGACAAGCTCGAGCGCTCGATGCGCATTGCCTTGCGCAAACGGCCGGTCGACCCTGATAGAATCGACCGGGTCGTCAGCGGCATCGTGCGGCGGCTGGAATCGTCTGGTGAGGCCGAGATCTCTAGCGACGCAATCGGCGAGGCCGTGATGGACGCGCTGGCAAGCCTGGATCCGGTCGCTTATGTGCGGTTCGCCTCGGTTTACAAAAATTTCCGCGAAGCCAAGGATTTTGAAGATTTCATTGGTGCTGAGCAGCTGGCCAGCGAAGAGGCCGACTAATCTCGCCGCGACCGGCGCGGCATAACCTGGCAACACGATGACCAACGACACGCATTATATGCAGATCGCGTTGCGCCTGGCGCGCCGCGGGCTGGGTAGGTCATGGCCCAACCCGGCGGTCGGTTGCGTTATCATAAAGGCGGGTGGCGGTGCGGCGCGGATACTCGGGCGCGGTTGGACCCAACCCGGCGGACGCCCTCATGCGGAAACCGTGGCGATCGATCAGGCGCGCGATCGTTATGGCGATGGCGAACTCGCTGGCGCCACCGCCTATGTCTCGCTTGAACCCTGCAGCCATCAAGGCCAGACACCACCCTGCGCGGAGGCTCTCATCAATGTCGGCATTGGTCGGGTTGTGATTGGCTGCTTGGATCCGGACCCGCGTGTGTCCGGCAGCGGCATCGAGAAACTGAAAGCCGCCGGTGTCGAGGTGGCGACAGATGTTTTGCAGGCCGAGGCCACGGAATTGAATGCCGGCTTTATTCAGCGGGTAACGATGGGCCGGCCATTGGTGACTTTAAAAACCGCGATGACGGCCGATGGTCGCATTGCAACGCGAACCGGTGCCTCGCAATGGATCACCGGCTCGGCTGCGCGCGAACGGGTCCATCTGATGCGGGCGCAGCACGACGCTATTCTGGTGGGCATCGACACCGCGCTCCATGACGATCCCCAGCTCACTTGCCGGCTGCCGGGACTGGAAGATCGATCCCCTGTCCGTGTGATTCTCGATAGTCATTTGCGATTGGGGACGGATTCTCAACTCGCTGGCTCGGCGCGCACCGTACCGACATGGGTTGTGACCTCCGCCGACAGCGACGCCAAAAAGGGGGCGAAATTAGAAGAGGCGGGGGTCGATGTGGTGCGCGTATCAGCCGACAATGCAGGCCATGTCGATGCCGCCTTGGCGCTGGCCGAACTGGGCAGTCGGGGTATCACCCGGGTCATGGTCGAGGGCGGCGCGGTTTTGAGTGCTTCTCTGTTACGCGCCGGGCTGGTCGACCGGATCGCCTGTTTCCGCGCTTCCAGCCTGATCGGCGGCGACGGCAAGCCGGCCTTTGGCGATCTCGGCGTTGAGAAAATCGAGGACATGCCGGCCTTCGCGCCGATGGCGCGCGAGATCATTGGCGATGAGACACTAGATATTTATCGTCGACTGCCGTAACCACAGGCCATGTTTACCGGAATAATCACAGATGTCGGCCGGGTCGCCGAGATTGTCCAGCAGGCCGTTGGCTCTCGGCTGTCGATCAGCACCAAGTTCGATACCGGCACCATCGCCCTGGGCGCCTCGATCGCCTGCAGTGGCGCCTGTTTAACAGTGGTCGACAAGGGCAATGGCTGGTTTGCCGCCGATGTTTCCGGTGAAACCTTGGATTGCACGACATTGGGAAACTGGGTGAAGGACACGCCGATAAATCTCGAGCGCGCGCTTACAGCGGCCGATGAACTTGGCGGCCATCTGGTCTTGGGTCATGTCGATGGGGTTGGCCATCTCGACGCGGTTCGTCCGGAAGGCGATAATCACAGTGTTGAGATAAAGGTGCCGGAAAATCTGGCGCGGTTTATCGCGTCGAAGGGCTCTGTCGCCGTCGACGGCGTATCGCTGACCGTGAACGAAGTCGAGGATTGCACCTTCGGGGTGAACATTATTCCCCATACCTGGGATCAGACGAGTTTTGCGTTTTTCCAACCCGGCCAGGCGGTGAACCTGGAAATAGATGTTGTCGCCCGTTATGTGGCGCGGCTTATGGAACGGAGTTGAGCGTTGAAGGATGACGACCAAAGCGAACGGTCCGGAGAAGACCTAAGCATCCTGTCGCCGATCGAGGACATCATCGACGATGCCCGTAATGGGCGGATGTATATCCTCATCGACGATGAAGACCGCGAGAATGAAGGGGACTTGGTGATCCCGGCGCAAATGGCGACGCCCGACGCGGTGAACTTTATGGCGACTCATGGGCGCGGCCTAATTTGCTTGGCGTTAACCCGGGAACGGGTGCAACAGCTCGACCTGTCATTACTGCCCCAATCGCGCCGTGGCGGCTTGGAAACCGCCTTCACGGTGTCGATCGAAGCGCGCGAGGGCGTCACAACCGGTATCTCGGCGCCCGACCGGGCGCGTTCGATCGGCGTGGCGATCGATCCTCGTTCGACCGCGGAAGATATTGTAACGCCGGGTCATGTCTTTCCGTTGGCCGCGCGCGATGGCGGTGTGTTGGTGCGCGCCGGCCATACCGAAGCCGGAGTCGACTTGGCGCGGCTGGCCGGTCTTAATCCGTCCTCTGTGATCTGCGAGATCATGAACGAAGACGGCACCATGGCGCGGTTGCCCGAGCTCATTAAGTTCGCGCAATTCCATGGCTTGAAAATCGGCGCCATCGCCGATCTGATCGCCTATCGCCGGCGCAACGACCGCATTGTCGAGAGATTGCTGGATCATGATTTCAATTCGATTTATGGCGGCGCTTTCAAATATTACGTCTATTACAACAAGGTCGAATACGCCGAGCATATTGCTTTGGTGAAGGGTGACATAGCGTCGGACGAACCGGTGCTCGTGCGTATGCACGCCTTTAGCCCGGGCAGCGACGCCCTGGGCAGCACAGACGCGAAGGATTCCGGCGTTCTGCAAAAATCGATGGAGATGGTCGGCGAAGCCGGACGTGGCGTCATCGTCCTCATTCGAGACACCTCGCCGACCGATCCCAGTGACCGGGTGAGACAGTTGCTGAGCGCGCCGACCCGACCGGTCAACGAACTGCGCGATTACGGCGTCGGGGCGCAGATCCTCGTCGATCTCGGTGTGCGTGACATCGTTCTATTGTCCAATTCGCAACGCTCGATCGTGGGCTTGGAAGGCTTTGGCCTGCGTGTGGTTGAAACCAGGCCCGTCGTGCCGGATTCGCAAAAGCGGGGGAATTCCTGATGGCCGAGCAACCTCATGTGATGATCGCGGTCGCGCGATTTTATGATGAGATCGCCGACGAACTGGTACGCGGTGCAACCAGCGCCCTGAAGGACGCCGGCGCCACTTGGGAAGCCGTCGAAGTACCCGGCGCCTTCGAAATTCCGGCTGCTGTCGCAACCGCCGTCCGGTCGATGGAGTTCGTCGGCGCGCGTCGTCGCTTCGATGGCTACATTGCCTTGGGCTGTGTCATCCGCGGCGAGACCACCCATTATGATTATGTCTGCGGCGAGACCGCGCGAGGCCTGCAAGACCTTGCGGTTAAATACTGCCTGGCCTTGGGGTTCGGCGTGTTGACCGTTGAAAATCGTGAGCAAGCCGACGAACGAGCCGGGGTCGACCGGCGTGACAAGGGCGGCGAGGCGGCCCGTGTCTGCCTGAGCATGATCGAATTGAAACGCAGTTTTGGACTGTTCCCGCGGTGAGCAACCCGGCACAAAACGGCGCGGTCGCTAATAATGTTGCCCGCAGTGTCGCCCGCCTGAATGCCGTCCAGGCTCTTTACCAATTGGCCATGTCGGGCGGGACGCCGGAAACCATTATCGGCCAGTTCGGCGCCAGCGAAAACGATAGCCAAGCTGAAGAGGGCGAGGGGCCCATGGCGGAGGCAGATGCGGATTTGTTTGCCGAGCTGGTCGGCGGCACCAACGGAAACATGACGAAAATCGATGAAATGGTAGCTTCTTGCCTTGATGAGTCTTGGCCCGTCGAGCGGATGGAAGTGTTATTACGGGCCATATTACGATGCGGCGCCTACGAGATGTTTTCCCGTTCGACCGTTCCGCCGCGCGTTGTCATCAGTGAATATGTTCGGGTCACGGATGCGTTCTTTGAAGGTAAGGAGCCGGCCCTGGTCAATGCGGTGCTGGATAAGCTGGCGCGTGTGTTGCGGCCGGAAGAGTTGACCACGGAAGATAGCCGCCAATAAGGCCTCGCAAATGTCATCGGATTTCGATGAATTCGAAATGATTGAACGCTACTTCGCCCCGCTTGCTGAGGGCGAACCGGGCGCGTTCGGGCTCACCGACGATGCCGCGGCGCTGGCGATCGATCCCGGAAAGCATGCTGTGGTCACCATGGATGCGATTGTCGCTGGCGTCCATTTTCCCGTCGATGAAAATCCGCAAACGATCGCCCGGCGCTTGGTCCGGGTGAACTTGTCGGACCTCGCCGCTAAAGGGGCCGCGCCGCGCACCTATACGTTGGCGATGGCGTTGCCCGAGGCCACGACATCGGCCTGGATCGCTGGCTTTGCCCAAGGCCTGGCGGAAGAGCAGGACAAATTTGGCATTACGCTGCTCGGCGGCGATACCACCCGCAGCCGTGGCGAATTGATGTTATCTCTAACGATGATTGGTGAAATATCTGATAAATCGATGATTTTGCGGTCTGGCGCTAATATTGGAGACGGTGTTTATGTTTCGGGGACAATCGGTGACGCCATGCTGGGATTGGCCCTGATCGAGGAAAAGATTAACACTTCCGATGAAGTCGCCGATGCCTATCTCGTCGACCGGTACCGCACACCAAACCCCAGGGTGGAGGTGGGTCTTGGGCTGCTTGGATTGGCCAGCGCGGCAGCCGACGTTTCCGATGGACTGGTCGCCGATCTTAACCATATTTGCCGGGCCTCGCGGGTATCCGCCGAGATCGAGCTTGACCGGGTACCGGTTTCCGCCGCCGCCCAGCTTTTGGTAACCGACAATCAACCATTACGCCTTAGCCTGTTTAGCGGCGGTGACGACTATGAGTTGGTCTTTACCGCTCCTGACAATGTGTCCGAACAGTTGCAGGTGCTCGCCGCTCAGTGTGGTGTCGGTTTGACGCGGATCGGTCGAATAATCGATCCAGACGTCCAACCAAGCGCCGTCAGCGTTCTGGACTCAAACGGAAAGCAGCTTGAGGCGGGCGATGGCGGGTACAAACATTTCCATAGACGGGGTTCTCGATGATGAGGGCGACGAGGCACCGAAGAAAAAGGGCCGTCGCAAACTAATCCTGTTTGCCCTGATTGGCGTGTTGGTGATCGGAGGGGCCGCCGGCGGCGCCTTTGTGTTTCTGGGCGGCGACGACACGGTGGTCGCCGAAGAGGATGCACCACCGGTCATCGAAGTGCCGCGCGAGCTCACTTATATCGAGCTCGAGCCTATCTTTATTCAAGTCGAAACCGGTAAGGGCGTTTTGCAAAACGTCGTTGTTGAACTGTCTCTGGAAGTCGAGTTGGGGAATGATGATGTGCGCCGGATCAAAGCATCCATGCCGCGCCTCTATGAGGCCTATTTACGTACGCTGACCGACCGTCCGCTGCCGGGCGCCGAGAATGGCAATGTCGAAGTCACCCACATTAAGAACCGCATGCGGGCAGAGAACTTGCGCTTACTTGGCCCCGGCGTGGTCTACGACGTTGTCTTACGCAACATGTGGGTCAACGAGGGATAGGCGAACACAGCATGAAAAAATTACTGATACCGGCCATTGTCGTTCTGATGACCGGCGGCGCACAGGAAGTGGCCGCGGAACCGCAACTCCGGGCGATACCGGTTGCCGAGAAAGCGGCGCCCTCATCGAACGGGGAGCCTATCTATCTGAAGCTGCCGCCCATCACGGCCACGATCTTCAGACAGCAGGGGGCCGCCGGCACCTTCACCGTCGCCGTGACCCTTGAAATCGCCGACGAAAGCGTTCGCACCGATATCGTTGAACAGCGGCGGCGCCTGCGCGACACCATGTTTCGCGAACTTCACGCCATGTTCGAGCGCGAGGAATATACCGGCCGTAAGGTCAGCGTCGATGCCGTCAAACGGCGCATGTTGGTCGTGGCGCAACGAGAGCTCGGCAAGGATGTCGTGTTGGACGTGTTCGTCAACGCGTTGTCACGCCGCGGCGCCTAGATACTTAGCCTAGGCAACCCAGCTATTCACATTAGCGGCTTGTAATTTTAGCGCCATTGCCGGATGGTCCGGCTCATGAAAATCAACCGCGCCCTTCGTAACGTATCCCTTTTGTCGGTCTGCCAGGCGCTGTCGCAGACGCAGATGGTTTTGATCTTTTCGGTCTCAGCCATCATCGGCGCGTCGCTGGCGCCGACGGTGAATGTGCTCGGCATACCGTTTGGCCTGGCGACCTTGCCGATCACCCTGCAGTTCGTATTCATGATGTTCTCGACGCTGCCGGCGGCGCTACTCATGAAGCGCATCGGTCGGGCCAATGGTTTCATTATATTTATCCTGATCGGCTCGACCGGTGCCGCCATAGCGTTGTTTGGTCTAATCGAACAAAACTTCTTCCTATTTTGCGTCGGTTCGGCCCTCTTCGGAACCTCGGCCGGTTCGAACCAGCAATTCCGTTTTGCCGCGGTCGACACCGCGGACGATGCCTTCAAGGCCAAAGCCGTCAGTCTGGTATTGGCGGGCGGCGTTTTCGCCGGAGTCGCCGGACCGTCATTATCGACCTGGTCGTTCGATATGTTGGCGCCAGTAATCTATGGCGGTGTCTTCGCGGTCATTATTGCGATGCAATTGGTAATGATCGTCTTGCTGCTGTTCACCGATATCCCGCCGCCCAGCGAGGCGGAACGGTCAAGCGACGTTCGTCCGTTCCGCCAAATCGCCGCCCAGCCAACATTCATAGTCGCGCTCATGAGCGCGATGGTCGGCTACGGGGTGATGAACTTCGTCATGTTGTCGACGCCGCTGTTTATGAGTTTCCACCCGACCCATCCCTTTGGATTGCCCGACATCAACAATGTCATCATGTGGCACGTGGTCGGAATGTTCGCCCCCAGCTTCTTCACTGGCTGGCTGATAAAGCGTTATGGCGACGTGAACATTATCGCCGCCGGCGCGATGATTTCGGGACTGAGTATCGCGGTAAATCTGAGTGGTGATTCCATATATCATCTGAGGATTGCCATGGCGGTTGTCGGTTTAGGGTGGAACTTCATGTTCACCGCTGGCACCACGCTTCTGCTGCAGACCTACACGCCGGCGGAGAAAGCTCAAATTCAAGGCATCAACGACTTGTTCGTGTTTGGCACTGTGGCGGTGTGTTCGCTATTGGCTGGTGCGACGTTCCAGGCGGTCGGCTGGGCGGCGACAAATCTCGCGGCGGTCCCCTTGTTGGTGTTGGTTTTGATCGCCGTTATCTGGCTCCGGGGACGGCGGGTGCCGGTCACCGCGTAATTTTGAGCGCGCTCAGCTAATAATTCGGTGGCTTTGGCCGCTCGCCGGTTGCGTTGCGCAAGCCTTTTTGGCATGTTCCCGCGACCTTTTCGGGGGAATGATGATTCGGCCGATGCTGCAATGGATGCGGTCGGGAAATCCGGTAAAAGAGAACACTGATACAAGGGAAGCATCGATATGGCTCCAGTTGTTTGGTTTGCCATCGCCTGTGGCGTTTTGGCAATTGTATATGGCATTTGGGCGGCGCGTTCGGTTCTGGCGATGAGCGCCGGTACAGAGCGAATGCAGGAAATCTCCGCCGCCGTCCAAGAGGGCGCCGCGGCCTATTTGAACCGGCAATATCGCGCCATTGGCATCGTCGGCATCGTCATCGCGATTATCTTGTTTTTCGTGCTGATCTGGCCCGCCGCGGTCGGCTTTATCATCGGCGCCGTGCTATCGGGCGCCACCGGCTATATCGGTATGAATATCTCGGTTCGCTCTAACGTGCGGACCACGGAAGCCGCCCGCCAGGGGCTGGGGCAGGGCCTGTCGGTTGCCTTTCGCGCCGGGGCGGTCACCGGCATGTTGGTGGCCGGGCTCGCATTGTTGGCGGTTGCCGGCTATTTCGGTGTTCTCACGGTGATGCAGGATAACGGCACCATCGGCGGTCGCGATATGATCGACGCGCTGGTGTCGCTTGGCTTCGGCGCCTCGCTCATCTCGATCTTCGCGCGCCTCGGCGGCGGCATCTTCACCAAGGGCGCCGATGTGGGCGCCGACCTAGTGGGTAAAGTCGAAGCCGGTATCCCGGAAGACGACCCCCGTAACCCGGCGGTCATTGCCGATAACGTTGGCGATAATGTCGGCGATTGCGCCGGCATGGCGGCCGATCTGTTTGAGACCTATGCGGTGACCGTGGTTGCCACCATGGTGCTGATCTCGATCTTCCTCAGCGGCAATACGTTGCTGGACTCGATGATGGTCTATCCGCTGGCCATCGGCGGCGTCTGCATTATCGCCTCGATTATCGGCACCTTCTTCGTCAGCCTGGGTGGCGGCACCAACATCATGGGTGCGCTGTATAAGGGCTTCATCGCCTCAGCGGTTTTGTCCCTGATCGGCATCGCCGGGGTCACCCAATGGGTCATCGGTTTCGATGTGCAGTTCACGGCTGATGGTACTGACGTGACCGGAACGGCGTTGTTTCTAAGCGCCGTTACCGGTCTGGTAGTGACCGGTCTGCTGATATGGATCACCGAATACTATACCGGCACCGAGTACCGTCCGGTACGCTCGATCGCTCAGGCTTCGACCACGGGGCATGGCACCAATGTTATCCAAGGCCTGGCGATCTCGATGGAGGCGACCGCGGTTCCGGCGCTGGTCATCTGTGGCGCCATTATCGTGTCCTTCTCGCTGGCCGGCTTGCTCGGTATCGCTATTGCGGTGACCGCGATGTTGGCTCTGGCCGGCATGGTGGTCGCGCTCGACGCTTACGGGCCGGTCACCGACAATGCCGGTGGCATCGCCGAAATGGCCGAGCTCGATGACGATGTGCGGAAAACGACAGACGCGCTCGACGCGGTGGGCAACACCACGAAGGCCGTCACCAAGGGCTACGCCATCGGCTCAGCCGGTCTTGGCGCGCTGGTGCTGTTTGCGGCTTACACCTCGGATCTAAAATTCTTCATCGACGAACCTGACAGCCACGCCTATTTCGCCGGCGTGACTCTCGATTTCTCGCTAACCAATCCGTTTGTGGTTGTCGGCTTGTTCGTCGGTGGCATGTTGCCGTTTCTGTTCGGCGCCATGGGCATGACCGCGGTCGGTCGCGCGGCGGGCTCGGTCGTCGTCGAAGTGCGACGGCAGTTCAAGGAAATCCCCGGCATCATGGAAGGCACCGGCAAGCCCGAATACGGCACTTGCGTCGACTTGCTGACCCGCGCGGCGATCAAGGAAATGATCATCCCGTCGCTATTGCCGGTGCTGTCGCCGATCGTGCTGTTCGTCGTCATCCTGGCGATTGGCGGCAAGTCGGCGGCCTTTTCCTCGCTCGGCGCCATGCTGTTGGGTGTGATTGTCACCGGGCTGTTCGTCGCGATCTCGATGACAGCGGGCGGCGGCGCTTGGGATAATGCCAAGAAGTACATCGAAGACGGCAATCATGGCGGTAAAGGCTCGGAAGCTCACAAAGCCGCGGTAACCGGCGATACGGTTGGCGATCCCTACAAGGATACAGCCGGACCCGCGGTCAATCCGATGATCAAGATCACCAACATCGTCGCATTGATGATTTTGGCGGTTTTGGCGGGGCTATAACGCCAAGATCGAAAAAGAATGGGACATCTATCGGCGGGTCGCGAGGCCCGCCGATATTTTTGGTCTTTACTGACCAGAGTCAGGTGTACTGAAGCGGCCGATGTTGCCGAATAGTTGCTGGAGGAATGTCAGTTCATTGCCGGCGGTCGGGGTTACCCGGCTGACCAGCTCGACCGGCTTTCCGTCTTCCTCGGTGTAAGTGGCAATATTGTCGACACGGCCATCGGGGGCGAACACAATGGCAATTATTTTGCGTTCCTTTACTTCGGGTTCGAAGAACGCGACAGTTTCTGTGGTCTCGCTGTAATAGTACCAGACGTTATCGGAAAACACGCTGCTGGTTGAGGCCGTGCCCAAGCGTTGCTCAACATCGCGTCGGGTCGACTGTCCAACTTCGACGAGCTCCAAATCATCGGGGTCGGGCGTTTGCCCATGAACATTGATGACGGGGGTACAGGCGCTCAACACACCGACTGTTGCGACCAGCGCTATATTGCGCCAGGCGCGTGTCGATCGGCCAATAATTTTGAACCGCAGCATTGCGACTTCGTCCATGATAATCGAGGGTGCTAATTCGAGGCGCGAGATTTGCACTGCGCCTTCCTTCATGTCAACTAATCCACTGAAACACACTTATCCGGTAAGCTGATGTTCAAATGGCTCAATGCACGCCGGCAACGAAACGACGTTGCGGTTAAACTCTATAACCACGTGGTCGCGCACGCGCGAAGCCCAGAGTTTTATCTGTCATTTGGCGTGCCCGATTCCGAGTTGGGCCGTTTCGAAATGATCTGTCTGCATTCGTATCTGCTATTTCGTCGATTGGGGCGAACCGATATCGCTGGCAAAGATCTGTCGCAGGCGGTCCATGACTTGATGTTCGCCGACCTTGATCGAACCCTACGTGAGCAGGGGATTGGCGACATGGGCATTGGCAAGCGGGTCAAAAAACTGGCCCGGAACCTCTATGGCCGCATCGATGCCTATGAAAAGGGCTTTGCCGGCGGCGCCGATGACCTCGCCGATGCGTTGCGCCGTAATCTCTATGCCTCGGCAGATGCCTCCGACGGCGAGGTCGCGGCAATGATCGCCTATATCCAAGGCGCAATCGATAGTCTGGAGATGCAGTCAATATCCGAGATAATGGTGGGGAGCGTAAGCTTTCCGTCCGCCACGGTTGAGCGGAAGGGTCAGTCGTGACCGACGAGACGCCTGATGCCATTCCGACCGAACTGTCGAGATTGTTCCATTTGGCTGAGTTCGCGGACTCGCCGGAGCATGAGGTCGAGATCGAGGCGACGGCGGCCGAATGTCAGGCGTTGGCGAAGCGCTACGAATTGCTTTCCCTGGAAGCGTTGGCAGCCCGGATGACGGTGCGACAGAATCCTCTGGGAGAAATCACTGTCGAGGGGCGTCTAACCGCTAAACTTACGCAGGAATGCGTCGTTACCCTGGAGCCGGTTGACGATGTGATCGATGCTCCCTTCGATCAGCGATACACCCTGAATCCGGCTGAGCCCGAGGACGAACTCGAGATCGGACCCGAGGATATCGAGCCGCCGGAACCGGTTACGGGCGACTCAATCGATTTGGGTGAGCTCGTGGCGCAGTACCTATACTTGTCCATAAACCCTTACCCACGCGCCCCGGACGCGGATGTCGAAATAGCTGAAATAAAGACGAAAACCCAGGATAACGGCCCCTTTGCCGCGTTAGCGCAATTACGGGACCGAGATCGCAACTGACCTAATCGGTCCGCCGCAACGTTAGTCCCTTGCGAGCGGGCGCATTATTGGCTAGATACCTGCTTCCTGTCGTGCTGGCGCCTGCCGACGGTAGGCTCTGCAGTAAAGGAAAAGACCATGGCTGTTCCGAAGAAGAAAGTTTCCAAATCGCGCCGCGACATGCGCCGGTCCCACGATTCGCTGAAATCGCCCGCTTATGTTGAAGATCAGGAGACCGGCGAATATCACCGGCCCCATCATGTCGACATGAAAACTGGCTTTTACAAAGGCCGGCAAGTTATTCAAGTTAAAGACAAAATCTAATCATAGCTCAGGCCGTATAGTTCGGCTGGAAAGCGGCCTCAATTGAGCGAGTCCGTCACTATTGCCTTGGATGCCATGGGCGGCGACAACGCGCCGCATATCGTGGTCGCTGGCGCCAATATTGCGCGCCGTCGCTTTCCCAATGTGCGTTTCCTGCTATTCGGTGACCGCGAGGAAATTGAGCCGCGAGTCGCCAAGCAGCGCGGGCTGGCGGAATTCGTCGAAATTCATCACACCGCGGAGCAGGTAGCCGCCGACGATAAACCCTCGCAGGTTTTGCGCAACGGGCGCACGACATCAATGTGGCTGGCTATCGACTCAGTTAAGCACGGCAATTCCTCTGGCGTCGTGTCGGCGGGTAATACCGGCGCCTTGATGGCTATGGCGATGTTCCAATGGCGCAATTTGCCCGGCATCAACCGTCCGGCGATCGCTTCGTTTTTCCCCACATTGCGCGGCGAGACCGTGATGCTTGATCTTGGAGCCAACATCGCCTGCGACGCGAGCAACCTGGTTCAGTTCGCCGTCATGGGCGAAGTCTATGCGCGCACGATACTTGGCATCGAAGATCCGACTCTGGGCCTGCTTAACGTCGGTGAAGAAGATACCAAGGGTAACGAAGCCCTGAAGACAGCTGCGGATACGATCCGCGGTCTCGATTTTCCGGGCGAGTTCGTTGGTTTTGTCGAGGGCGACGATATTCCTACCGGCGCGGTCGATGTCGTGGTGACCGACGGCTTTACCGGCAACGTTGCTTTGAAAACGGCGGAGGGCACGGCAAAGCTGATCAACGGCTTCGTGCGCGAGGCTTTTCGCAATTCCTTTTGGGCCAAGA
Source organism: Alphaproteobacteria bacterium (assembly GCA_011087645.1). GTDB lineage: Bacteria > Pseudomonadota > Alphaproteobacteria > UBA6615 > UBA6615 > JABDJY01. Next base: position 81,363 of record JAALLF010000004.1, on the reverse strand, counting down.
TCGGCTACGTCTTCGCCAAGCACTCCCTCGACAAATTACGCAGCCGCAGCGATCCGCGGCGCTATAACGGCGCAATGTTCCTTGGGCTCAATGGCATATGTGTTAAAAGCCACGGAGGAACCGACGCGGTTGGATTCGCAACCGCTATTGGAGTTGCGCTCGACATGATCGAATATGGTGGCAACGAGTTAATTGCCGAACAAATTGCCCGCCTCAACCTAGACGAGGCTGGAGGCGCAACGTGACGGTCCGACGTTCGGTGGTTGTTGGTTGTGGCGGTTATCTACCCGAAAAAGTTCTGACCAACGAAGAGCTGGCGCAGCGCCTGGATACCTCGGACGAATGGATCCGCGAGCGCAGCGGTATTACCCAACGCTACATCGCCGCCGAGGGTGAGCTAACCTCTGACCTGGCTTGCGCCGCCGCTCGCACCGCCTTGGATGCCGCTGGCATTACGCCGGACGCCGTCGACCTTATCGTGGTTGCCACGTCGACGCCCGATGAAACCTTTCCCGCCAGCGCGACGGTTGTGCAGTCGAAAGTCGGTGCCGATAACGCCATGGCTTTCGATGTTCAGGCAGTCTGCTCCGGCTTCGTCTATGCCCTCGCCACCGCCGATAATTTCGTAAAGTCCGGCCAAGCCGGTACTGCTCTGGTGATCGGCGCGGAAACCTTCTCGCGCATTCTCGACTGGCAGGACCGCGGCACCTGCGTTCTGTTCGGCGACGGCGCCGGCGCCATCGTACTCAAGGCCGAGGATGGCCAGGGTAACGCCACCGACCGGGGTGTTTTGTCGACCCATCTCCATTCCGATGGCCGCTTGCACGATCTGCTGTATGTCGATGGCGGTCCGTCATCGACCGGTGAAGTCGGGTTCTTGCGTATGGAAGGCAAGGAAGTGTTTCGCCACGCGGTGGTCAAGATGGCCGACGTAACGGTGGAGGCGCTGGAAGCGAACGGCCTCACGGCAAGCGATATCGACTGGTTCGTGCCCCATCAGGCCAACAAACGCATTATCGACGGGACCGCCAAGAAATTAGGCATTAATGGCGACCGGGTGGTGGTCACCATCGATCGGCACGCCAATACGTCGGCTGCCTCGATCCCCTTGGCGCTGTGGGTCGCAACCGGGGACGCGCGCATTAAACAGGGTGATTTGGTGCTCATAGAAGCCCTGGGGGGCGGGATGACTTGGGGATCCGGTCTGGTGCGCTGGTAATTTCCAGTGAATGAACCCTATTCGCCATTATTTCAGCCTTTAACTTGGATTAAACTCACCGTCCAATCCTTTGATATTGACGCATTTATCGCCAGGGGTTACCGTTTCTTCTAGTTAATGGGGGAGAGTGACGGTGGCGGATACGATTACACGGGCACAACTGACCGAAGCGGTTTATCAGGAGGTTGGGCTTTCGCGTAATGAATCAGCCGAACTCGTCGAATCCGTACTTGCGGAAGTATCCGAGGCCTTGGTGCGCGGCGAGATGGTAAAATTATCATCCTTCGGCAGTTTTTCCGTGCGGAGTAAGGGACAAAGGATGGGCCGGAACCCGAAAACGGGCGACGAAGTGCCGATCCTGCCGCGCCGGGTCCTAGTCTTCCGGCCGAGCCATGTTCTTAAAAAAAGTATCAATGATACCTTGGTCGAGGCCGGCGGGGATGCTGAAGACACCACGACGCATCCCGACAGCCCGTCCCCCGATAGTAGCACCCCATAGGGGCGGTTATGGCCGACACAGCAGGCGCATCGAGACGATCAGGCGATAAATCTGCGCAAGCCTTTCGCACAATCAGCGAGGTCGCGACCGCCCTCGATGTGCCGCAGCATGTGTTGCGATTCTGGGAATCGAAGTTCAGCCAGGTCCGGCCTTTAAAACGCGGCGGCGGACGCCGCTATTATCGACCTGACGATGTCGACCTCCTGCAAAATATCCGCAATCTGTTGTACGACGACGGCTATACCATCAAGGGCGTGCAAAAGCTGTTGCGTGACGGCGCGCTGAAACCCAAGCGCGGATCCGGAAAATCGCCCGACAGCGATAAGGCGTCCGCCGCGGCGACTCCAAAGGGTGCCGGATCGGACACCAAACTTTCGGCCGCGCAACGCCAAGAGCTGCAGGGCTTGCTTGAAGAGCTCGAGCAACTGAAAAGCATGCTTAAGAGCGCGCTGGACTAGCTTCGAGCCAATTCTGTTATTTCGAGGTCGTTAGCGCGTCGGTAATTTACCGGCGGCCAACCGTTGCCGCGCGCGTTTCCACCCGACGGCAATCGGTTTCTCAAATGCGCGTTAACTAAGTCCTAGTACTTACGTGTTGTTGTATGCGGCGAAGCAGCACGACCCGAGACGATTTAAATTTTCGTTTGTGTCATTCGATCCCTCGATGTGGGTGTTTGGATTTGTACTGCTGAGATTGCTTGCCGGTACGTACTCCGAAACGCAGATCGAAGGGGCGGTTACATGTTGCAGCACTTAAAGTTAAACCAAAGCATTTCCTGGCGGTTAATTCTGCCGATTCCGATCATTCTGATCGCCGCCTTGGCGGTCGCCTGGATATTTTTACCCAATGTCATCGGCGGTAATGCGCGCGATACAGCGGTGAATTCCGCCGTGCAAACGGTCGGCCAGTTCAAGACGCTACGCGCGTACTATACCAAGAACATCATCAAGAAGGTGCTGGCGAACGGCACGATCAAGCCGAGCATCGACCATGAAGGCAAAGAAAATACGGTGCCCTTGCCCGCCACGGTGATCCACGATTTAAGCGCGCTTCTCGCCCAGGAAGATACGCGGCTCAATCTTTACAGCGGTTATCCTTTCCCCAACCGTGCCGATCGGCAGCTCGATCCCTATCAGCAACAAGCATGGGAGTTCCTGTCGCAAAATCCCGATGAGACCTTCGTGCGCGAGGAAATCATTGGTGGCGAGAAAGTCGTCCGCGTGGCTGTTGCCGATAAGCTCGTCGCGGAAGGTTGCGTGGCTTGTCACAATTCACGCCCCGATACGCCCAAGAGCGATTGGCAGCTGGGTGATGTGCGCGGTGTGTTGGAAGTTACCACCTCGATCGATGGACCGCTCGCCGCGGGTGCGGCGCTAAGCCGCAACATCATGCTGGCCTCTTTACTTGCCGGCATGCTGTTGATGACAACGGCGCTGTTCGGCGCGCGTTCGGTGGTCTCTCCGCTGAAATTAGTGACCGGTGTCATGCGCCGCCTAGCCGACGGCGACAATAGCGTCGATGTGCCGGCTCAGGACCGGCAGGACGAGATTGGTTCGATGGCGCGGCGGGTCGAAGTATTCAAGCAAAATGCGATCGAGCGCGAAGCGCTTGAAAAACAACAGGCCAGTCAACGTGACGCTGAAGAGGCGCGTTTACGCCAAGATGCAGAGCGGGCTGAAAACGTAACCCGCATGATCGAGGCGTTCGATGAGAGCGCAAAGTCGACCCTGACCAATGTGGCGACTGCTGCTGATCAGATGAAAGCATCAGCCGACACCATGACCGCGACCGCCGATGAAACCCATCAGCGTTCGACGGCCGTGGCAGCCGCTTCGGAAGAAGCGTCGACAAACATGCAGACGGTCGCTTCGGCGACCGAGGAGATGACCTCGTCGGTGCAGGAAATTTCTCGCCGTGTTGTTCATAGTGCTGAAATCGCCACCAGCGCGGTCGAGCAGGCCGATGCGACCAATCAGAAGGTCGAAGGTCTTGCCGAGGCGGCGCAAAAAATTGGCGAAGTGGTCAATTTGATCAACGATATCGCCGATCAGACCAACTTGCTGGCGTTGAATGCGACCATCGAAGCCTCGCGGGCCGGCGAGGCCGGCAAGGGGTTTGCGGTCGTCGCGTCAGAAGTCAAATCCTTGGCTGGTCAAACCGCCAAAGCCACGGAAGAGATTTCGGCGCAAATCGGCGCCATGCAGAAATCGACCGAGGAAGCCGTGGCAGCGATCCAAGAGATCGGCAAGACCATCGGCGAAATCAGCGAAGTCGCCACCACGGTGGCTTCGGCGGTTGAGGAGCAGGACTCTGCGACACGCGAGATTGCTGAGAATATTCAGCAGGCCGCATCGGGCACCGAAAATGTCTCGTCGAACATCACGGAAGTCTCCCGCGGTGCGCAGGAGACCGGCTCGGTGGCGCAACAGGTCCTCGAGGCGTCGCAGCAATTATCGCAACAGGCGGAAAAGCTGCGTGGTTCGATTGGGTCCTTCCTCGACGAGGTCAAAACCGCATAGCATCTAAGCGAAGATATCACGGTGCGATTGAGGGCTGCTTTCGGGCAGCCCTCTTTGCGTTCGCGCCGTGAAACACCACGTGGTTTAAAAAATTACGCCAGCGGTTCCACACACAATCGTGTGTTAACCATCCGAAAATAATTCGATGGTAATTCTAGCCGTTCAACATATTGCGCGCCTCACAATTGGGCGTGCCATGGTCATTTGGAGATACCACACGATGGAACGCGTGCTTAGTAATTTAAAAATTAGCAACCGCATTATTCTTGCGTTGTTACTGCCGGTAATCGGCTTATTGATTTTCTCGTCGGTCGTTGTGACTCAGGAATTTTCCAGTTCGCAAAAGATCGACAAGGTGCAGGCGCTGGCGAATTTAGCGCCGGAAATCAGCGCGCTTGTTCACGAATTACAAAAAGAGCGCGGCAACTCCGCGGGCTTTATTGGGTCCAGTGGCGCGGCGGCGTTCCGCGATCGGCTGACCCAACAGCGGACGGCGACCGATGGCGTAAATAAGCGCTTCGATGAGGTGTTCAACCATTTCGATTTCACGCCCTATGGCGCAAAAATCGTCGATGAGGCCAAGGAAGCGCATGAACTTCTCGGACAGCTTGAGAGCAAACGCGCTTCGGTTACCAGCCTGGAATTTTCCGTTCCGCAAATGGCCGGTTATTACACCGGCACCATCAGTAAGATGCTGGACATCGTTGCCGATATGGCGGTGCTCAGCACCGAAGCAGAACTGACCCAGTCAATCACCGCCTACGTCGCCATTCTTGAAGCCAAGGAGCGCGCCGGCATCGAGCGGGCGATGGGCGCCAACGGGTTTGGTAAGGGCCAATTTGCTCCGCCGGTCCACAAACGCTTTATCGAGTTGATCGCGGCGCAGGTCGCCTATCTCGAGGTTTTCGAAATTTACGCCACATCCGGGCCCAAGGAGTTGCTCAAGGCGGCAACGCGCGATCCGGCGGTTGCCGAAGTATCGCGGATGCGCAAAGCCGGTATCGCCAACGGTTACGGCGAGCCGATTGAGGGGATTACCGGTGCCGTTTGGTTCGACACCATTACGCAGAAGATCGAACTTCTGAAAGGCGTCGAGGACGCCACGGCCGACCATCTTGGTTCCGTCGCGGCCAAGTTGAGCGGTGCCGCCCAACAGTCTTTCCTGATTTCAGCCATCGCCACAGCCGTTCTGTTGGTCTTGACAATCCTGGTTGTGACCGTTTCGGTGCGCAGCATCACCCGGCCGTTGAACGGTCTGGAAAGCGCCATGGGCGAATTGGCCTCGGGCAACAGCCAAGCTGATGTCGCTGGCACCGACCGTAAAGACGAGATCGGCTCCATGGCGCGCGCAGTCGATGTGTTCAAGCAGAACGCGATCGAGCGCGAGAAGATGGAAGGTGAGCAGGCCAAGGCCCGTGAAGCCGAAGAGGCGCGTTTGCGTGCTGAGGCCGAGCGTGCCGAAAACGTCAATAAGATGATCGAGGAGTTCGACAGCGCTGCCAAGCAGATGCTGACCGGTGTGACCGGTGCCGCCGAACAGCTCAAATCATCGGCCAATGCCATGAGCTCGACGGCCGACGAAGCTAGCCAGCGTTCGACCACGGTCGCGGGGGCTTCGGAAGAAGCGTCGGTGAACGTGCAGACGGTCGCCTCGGCTACTGAAGAGATGACAGCGTCGGTGCAGGAAATTTCCCGCCGCGTCACCCATTCCTCTGAGATCGCCAGTGGTGCGGTCAAGGAAGCCGAAGCCGCGAACGCTAAGGTCGAAAGTCTGGCCGAAGCGGCCCAGAAGATCGGCGAGGTGGTCAGCTTGATCAACGACATCGCCGACCAAACCAACTTGCTGGCACTCAACGCCACCATCGAGGCGGCGCGGGCCGGCGAGGCGGGCAAGGGTTTTGCCGTTGTCGCGTCGGAGGTCAAATCCTTGGCCAGCCAGACCGGCCAGGCCACTGAGGAAATCGGCGGTCAGATCACCGCCATCCAGGCGTCGACCACCGATGCCGTCTCGGCGATCCAATCGATCGCCAAAACCATCGCCGAAATTAGCGATGTGGCGACCACAGTTGCCTCGGCGGTCGAGGAGCAAGACGCGGCGACCCGCGAGATCGCTGAGAACATTCAGCAGGCGGCGACCGGCACCCAGGACGTTTCCACGAACATCAGCGAGGTGTCGCGGGGCGTGCAGGAAACCGGCTCGGTGGCCGGGCAGGTGCTCGAGGCCTCGAACCAACTGTCCCAGCAGGCAGGCGATTTGCAGACCGCGATCTCCGGCTTCCTGGACGGGGTTAAGGCCGCCTAAGCAGGCGTCTCCTATAAGTTCGAAAGGGCCACCTCCGGGTGGCCCTTTCTTTATCTGGGCCAGGCGATAATTACATCGCCGTACGTTGCCGCCGCCCCGCTGGCCGGGCTATAGTCCGGCCGCGGTCGGGACGTAGCGCAGTCTGGTAGCGCATCACACTGGGGGTGTGGGGGTCGCAGGTTCGAATCCTGCCGTCCCGACCAATTAACGAAAAATCAAGAAATTGCCATGCGGATCGCTAATTTAATGCGGGTCGGGGCCAATACATTCGAGAATTCCTTAACCTATTTGATTGATTATAGGTTGCGCATAATCAACAGAGGGCGTGACGAGTGACCGACGCTGGAGCGCAGATTCCTGCCGTTGTCGAGATCGATCATAGTTTTTTCAAGGCTTTCGACAACGCCCATTTCCGCATGTCCGCACCACCCGACGAGAAGCCGGTCTTCTCGGCGATGCTGGGTGAGCAAGAGGTCGCTTTGCCGCTCACCGGCATTATCCGCGAGTTGAGCCTCGAGGAGGGTGACCCGCTGCGAATAATGGTCGAGACCATCGGCAAGAGCTTGAAGTTCGTGTCGGTGCTGCGGGCCGGCGATGAAGTGCCGGCGGAGGTGCGTACCGGCGAGGCCTCGTGGGAGTCGGGCGCAGACCATCTGGAGATTGCCAGTCAACGACTGACCATGCAGTTGGTGACCTGGGTTTCGGGCCGTGAAACGATGATCACCGATCCCCTCGAATTACAGCAGCTATTGGAAGACCCCTCGACCAAGGACAAGGTGAACGAAGCCTTCAAGGAGGCCGCTGATAAGTTGGGACTGGATGATCCTGACGAGGTGACGACCATGGTCGAAAGCTTTGCCGAGGAACTTGCTTATGTCGAGGCGCTACGCTCGCGCTTTAGCCATATTAGGGCGCTGTTCAAGAGTCTCACCGTCTTGCGCCAGAGCTACCGCGACCAAAACAGCGTGATCGACGAAATTGATCCGGTGGTGCGGCTGATGAAAAAACCGGTTGCCGATTTCCAGACAAAATTCGACCTTGCCGATGCCCAAACCGGCGAAATCATGTCGGTTTTGAGTAAATTGGATGTTCAGCGCGACTATATCCGCGATATGCGTGATGAGTTATTCGCGCGCTTCGAGGCATGGCAGCCGATCGTGGATCAGTGGCACGGCGTTAACCCGTTGGATCCCCCGCAGGGTTTTAATGTGGGTAACGCCCTGCGCGATCTCTATCAGTTTCTGGCCCAGCGATATCTGGAGGCAGATGAATGGATCTTAATGACGTCGCCCAAGAATTCAGAAAATGGGGAAATGCGCTACGGCGGGGTCATGACCTGGTAGTTGCCAGGCGGTCGGTCAGAAAATCTTTTTCTTTGTCGCGAACATTCGCGTATAGCGAATTTGGTCGGCCTTCAGCAGCGTTACGCGTATCGCCCAACGTTCAGCCTCTTCGATCATGCCCAAGAGAATATCCCGATCGGCTGCGTTGGCGCGTAGGGATTGCTCGAGCGCGACCCAGCCATTGAGCACCAATCCAACATAGCGATCCGTCATGTCCTCGACAGTGCGTACGCTGAATCCGCCTTTCTTGAACAGGGCGCGCAATTCAGCTTCATCGAGGGCCGGGCCCGCCGCCTCTTCACGCTTTAGCCAGGCCGCTTGTGTCTCGCCGGCGGCATCGTCGGGCCGGGTAAAATCGGTAATGACAAGCTTGCCATTGTCCTTGAGGGCGCCGATACAATGTTCGAGTAGTTTTGCTTTATCGGCGATTTGCAGCAAAATTTCCTGCCCGAAAATAGCATCGTATTTCCGCTCAAAAGCCGCATCGTCGTCGATCGCGATGTTCTTGATGGTGACCCGGGATATGCCTTTGACCACGGCGGCTCGTTTGGTGCTCGCTGCCGCCAGTTCAGGGTCCGGTTCGATGCCGTCGATAAAGGCGCCGAATTCTTCCGCGATGAGGTTGGCCGGCCCCCCCCATGCCCGCGCTGAGAACGAGAACGCTGGCTTTGGAGCCTAAGCTTAAAGGCTTGGTGAGTTCGTGGACAAAATCGGTGCCGCCGGGCAATAAAAAACCCTGACCCCAGAGCCGTTCCATCAAATCGATGCGCCAGTCGCTCCAGTGAACCTCTACTGGACTTTCCGCGTCGGTGTCAGGCACTGATATACCGGCTGCCACGTCTTCCAGAATGTCGCCAAACTCGCTGTCTTCCGAAGCTCGGTTGGGTCCAATGCGGCCCCATAGCTGCCGCACTGCTTGCATGCGCAACGACGCGGCAAGCTTCGACGGTATGGAAGACGGAGCGGTTTGCATTGAGTGTTTATAGGTGCGCCTGTGGCAGGCTAGCACTTACTCCATAACGTGACCTGCGCTCAAACACTCTAAAAACTTTAATTTTCATAACCTTAAGCTGTGTTGAGCTTCGGTAGGTGATCACAATTCAATAGGTGATTACAAACTGTCGAACAGCGCATCAATATCGTCCTGGCTGTTGCCTTCGCCCTCCAAGGCGGGGCCGGCCAGTAGATCGGCTTCTTCCTCTTCCGGCGCGGGGGCCTCAGGGTCTTCGAACTCGGCGCCCAGTAATTCCTGTAAGCCCGCTAAATGCTCGTCGATTAGCTGCAGTGTCGACATGACTTTGCCAATGCGCTGGCCAGTTAAATCCTGAAAGGCACAAGATTCGAAAATGTTCTGGCAGGAGTTTTGAATGACCTCGCGAAATTCACCGTCGATATTTTCCGGCATCGCACTGGTGATCGCTTCGGCCGACTCCATAATGGCGTTCGAGGCGGATTCCGTGGTCCGAACGATTTCGTTCATTTCCTCGATCGCGCGCGGCAGGTCATCACGCTTCAACGCGCCAGGCCGCAATTCAGCGATCTGCGCGCGCGCTTGAACGATATCGCGCGCCAGGCCCCACACTTCTTGATAGAGCGTGTCGACCTTGCCTCGTAAATTCTCCGGGACCATTAAAATTCTCCGATAACAGCCGCCACTTTCGAACGCAGGGTGGCTGCGTTGAAGGGTTTCACGATGTAGTTGTTCACACCGGCCTTCTTAGCGGCGACCACGTTCTCGGTCTTCGATTCCGCGGTTACCATGATGAACGGCAACGGCTTGAGGTGCTCATCGGCACGGACTTCCTTCAGCAAATCGTAGCCGGTCATCGGCTCCATATTCCAATCGGAAATCACCAAGTCGTACTTCTTAGCGCGCAACGCTTCTAGCGCCTCGCTACCGTCCGAAGCTTCGTCGACATTCTTGAAACCCAGCTCCGCGAGCAGGTTTCGGATGATTCTGAGCATCGTCTTGTAGTCATCGACGATGAGAATTTTCATCGTTTCTTTATTTACGGCCATAAGTTCGTCCTCGCTTCTCGGAAGCCCGTATTAATAAAACGCGCAAGCTAGCCACCGTCGCGATGCGTTTCATCGTGCGACTTCGGTTAACGCGCGCCTACAGAGATACGTTGGACGGGTAAACGAGCGCTTAATTTCAGCAAACGATTTTTGCCGGGGAGATCAGGCGATACCTGCTCTGAAATATGGTTTCGAAAGACAGTCTAAATTTTAGGAAACTTTAATTAGTTCCGCCCATTGTATGCGCCGTTAGTACCGAGATGGCGCCGCCGTCGAGGCAACCTAAAAGCAATAGAGACGTACACCATGGATGATCTATTAAGTGAATTTCTCGCAGAGGCTCTCGAGGGGATCGAGGTGCTTGATGCCGAATTAATCTCCTTGGAACAGAATCCGAATGATCCGGCGTTGCTGGGAAGTATCTTTCGGGTGCTTCATACGATCAAAGGCACATCGGGTTTCTTGGATCTCCCGCGCCTGGAATCGGTTGCGCACTCAGGCGAGAACATTCTTGGCAAATTCCGCGACGGTGAATTGGAAGTCACCCCGGCGGCTGTAACCCTGATTCTCGCAGCCATTGACGCCATTAAGGTGTTGGTCACCGCGATCGGCGAGACCGGTACCGAACCCCAAGGCGATGATGCTGAACTTATCGCGAAATTAAACGCCTGGGCTGAAGGCGGCGGTGAAGCAGCGGCTGAAGAGGTAATGGAGACCCCCGTTGCTGATGACGCGCCAGCGGAAGAGGCGACGCCCGCGGACGAAGGCGAAGCGGCTGCTCCGGCGGACGCCGACGTCAATGCCTATAAGGCCATTGGCGGTCTTTCGACAATGGATGGCGTTTTCGACAGCCTCTACCGTCGCGTGATGGCCGATGAGCGTTTAGAGCCGATTTACAGCAAGGGTGATGTCGACGTTCTGCAGATCGTGCACTGTGCCTATATTTGCGAACAAGTCGGCGGACCGAAGGCGGATACGAACTACAACATCGCCACAGTCCATGCCGATATGGTCAACGCCGGACTGGAAGACGAACATTTTGATGCTGTTTTCGCGCATCTGGCCGCCGCTATGGAAGAACTCGAAATACCGGCTTCGGCGGCCACACAAATTTCCGAGGTGTTTGCCGATAGTCGTGAGACAATCTTACGTCCGAATAACGCGGCGCCGGCCGAAGAAGCGGAGAGCGAAGCCGCGGAGGAAGCCCCCGCAACGGACGAAAAGCCTGCGGAAGACGAGCCCGCTGCCGCAAAAGCGGCAGCGCCGGTTGCCGTCCAGACTATCCGGGTGAATGTGGATGTGCTCGAAAGCTTGATGACCGTGGTCAGCGAGCTTGTCCTGACGCGCAATCAGCTCATGCAGATTTTGCGCGATCAGCGAAAGAGTGAATTCGATGGCCCGTTGCAGCGCCTCAATCAAGTAACGTCAGAGCTTCAGGAAAGCGTTATGCAAACGCGGATGCAGCCGATTGGCAACGCCTGGGGCAAGCTGCCGCGTATCGTTCGCGATCTCTCCCAAGAGCTCGACAAGAAAATCGACCTTGAGATGGTCGGTGCGGAAACCGAGCTCGATCGCCAGGTGCTCGAGCTGATCCGTGACCCACTCACTCACATGATCCGCAATTCCGGCGATCATGGGCTGGAAACCCCGGCCGAGCGTGTTGCGGCGGGCAAGAAAGAAACCGGAACGATTACCCTGAGTGCGCGTCACGAAGGCGGGCATATCATCATCGAAATCAAGGATGATGGACGTGGGTTGCCGGTCGAGAAAATTAAAACCAAGGCGATCAACAACGGCCTTGTCAGTGAAGCCGAGGCTGAAGCCCTCACCGACCAACAGATCTTGCAGTTCATCTTCAAGGCGGGTCTCTCCACAGCAGAGGCGGTAACCAATGTTTCCGGCCGTGGCGTGGGCATGGACGTCGTGCGCAGCAACATCACGAAAATCGGCGGTACGGTCGAATTGCAATCGCAGGAAGGGCAGGGCACCCGTTTCATCATCAAGATCCCGCTGACCCTGGCGATCGTTTCCGCCCTCATCGTTGAAAGCTGTGGCGAACGCTATGCCATGCCGCAAAACTCGGTGACAGAACTGGTCCGCACGACAGCGTCGGCCGGCCATAAAATCGAGAATATCAACAACACACCGGTTCTGCGTTTACGCAATCGGCTGTTGCCGCTGGTCTCGCTCAAGGGAATGTTGGACACCGATGTGGTCTCTAAGAATGAGGAAACCTACGTCATTGTCACCCAGGTTGGCACGTTTAGCTTCGGCATCATGGTCGACCGCGTGTTCGACACCGAAGAGATCGTCGTTAAGCCGGTGGCGCGTAATCTGCGCGATATCGCTTTGTTCTCGGGCAATACCATCCTCGGCGATGGTAGCGTCGTGATGATCCTCGATCCCAACGGGATCGCCGCCTCGAGCAGCGGTCTTGGGGCCCTGCAGGGTGAGGATGACGCGGATGCCGAAGCCCATGAGCTGCTCGGTGACGATAAGACCTCGCTGTTGGTCTTCCGCGCCGGCGACGAGACGCCGAAGGCGTTCCCGCTGGAACTGGTGGCGCGCATCGAAGAAATCGATTTGGCGAATATCGAATACGCCAACGGTAGCGCGATGATCCAGTACCGCGACCATCTGATGCCGCTGGTCAATGTCGACGGCGCAACATCGGTCAATGACAATGGCAACCGGCCGGTGCTGGTGTTCTCCGATCGCGATCGTTCGATGGGCCTGATGGTCGACGAGATTGTCGATATTGTGGAATCGGCCGTGGAAATCGAAACCAAGGGCGCCGTTCCTGGCACCATCGGCAGCGCCATCATCGATGGCAAAGCGACCGACCTGCTCGATGCCAGCCATTACATGCGGTTGGTTGACCAAAACTGGAACGAAGCCGATGGCGAAGTTGCCTTTGGCGACGAGGAAAAAAGCCGTCGGATCTTGTTGGTCGATGACAGCCCCTTCTTCCGCAATATGCTGACACCGTTACTACGGGCCGCCGGTTACGACATTGAAACTGTCGAGAACGCCCAGATCGCAATGAAGTTCTTAGAGCAGGACGCCAATTTCGATGCCATCGTTTCGGATATCGAGATGCCCGGCATGAACGGTTTTGAGTTCGTCGCGGCACTGCGCAGCGAAGAGCGGTGGCAGAACACACCGGTTGTCGCCCTGTCATCGCATAGTACGGAAAAAGACATCGAACGCGGGCGCGAAGCTGGGTTCGACGATCATGTGGTCAAGATGGATCACGACGCGTTGCTTAATGTGTTGATGACGACAACCGATCCGGCTCGAAAGAACGCCGCTTAGGCATTCCAGCCCCATCGACTGATATCCAGGTAGGAAATAGGAGAAATCACCGTGAAAGAATTCGTTACAGTAACAATAGCCGATCAGCGGTTCGGCATTCCGGTCTTGAGCGTCCAGGATGTGCTAACCGAACAACGGTTGACTCATATCCCCTTGGCGCCGCCAGAGGTTGCCGGTGCGCTCAACCTGCGCGGCCGGACCGTTACGGCGATCGACATTCGCACCCGGCTCGGTCTCGACCCGCGCGAGGAAGGCGCCACAGCGATGAATGTCGTGGTCGAGTATGACGGCGAACCCTACAGCCTCATGGTTGATGCCGTAGGCGATGTCATGGCCTTGTCGGATGACGATTTTGAGCAGAACCCGATCACGTTGGATCAGGTCTGGCGGGAACTGGCCGATGGCCTCTATCGCCTCGAAGACGGTTTGCTGATCGCCTTCGACGTATCGCGCCTGTTTACCGAGGAAATTATCGAAGCGGCATAACCGGCGTCGCTCCCGCGAACAAAATTAAAGCCCGCGTCTCATTGAGGCGCGGGCTTTTTTAATGGGTCGATTTCGTTCCGAAGATAGACGATATCCAACCGTCTGAGATGTTGCCTAAAGCAGGCCGACCTGTTCCAGCTTGGTGCGGACGATGTCTTCGTCGAACGGCTTCATGATGTACTCGTCGGCGCCTTCCGTAATTGCCAACTGTACATCTTCGAACTCGTTATTCGCGGTACAGAATATGATCTTCGGTGACGTCCCGCCGGGCCGCTGGCGCAACTCGCGCATGAAATCGATCCCCTCCATGCGCGGCATGTTCCAATCCAGCAGGATCGCGTCGGGCATGCTCTCCTCGCAGGCCACCAGCGCGGTGTCGCCGTCGTCGGCTTCGGAGGTCTCAAAGCCTAGCTTATCGAGAATGCCTTTTGCCACGTGGCGTACAAATTTTGAATCGTCAACGATGAGAAACGATAAAGGTGCCATCTCTCTTACTCCTTGCCAATCGAGGTGTCGTTTGTGGGGTTCATGGGATTAAGCCTGTGCCGCGAGCGCCGGACTTGCGGCCGCCGCGGTCGTATTAACGGGACCCGATGCGGGGTCGCTCGAGGTTTTTCGATAAACGCCGTTTCGGCCGGGTTCGGTGACAAAGGCTTCGGATAGTCCGAAGATTGTCTCAGCCGCGCCGAGGGTCAAAAAACCGTTCGGCGTTATCGACTTCGCGATGCCGTCTAGCACTTTGGTCTTGGTGTCAGGGTCGAAATAAATCAAGACGTTGCGGCAGAATATAATATCGAACGTGCCCAACGAGGTGGGGTCGTCGAGTAGGTTGAAGAACCGGTAGGAGACCATCTGCTTCAACTCGTCCGAAACCGTCCAAAGGTCATTATCTTTCTGGAAATGTTGCACCAGATACTTTGCCGGTAGGCCGCGCTGAACTTCGAATTGGGTGTAGCTACCTTCCTCGGCGCGCTCCAGAATCGTGTGGGAAATATCGGTCCCAATGATGTCGATTTTCCAGCCGGGCATCTTCGCCGCATGGTCTTTAAGGATCATCGCCAACGAATAGGGTTCCTGGCCGCTCGAACAAGCCGCGCACCAGATCCTCACCGAACGCTTACTGGCATTCTCTTCCAGGATATGAGGTAACATGATGTCGCGGAAGGCGTCGAACGGCTTTTGATCGCGGAAAAAGAAGGATTCATTGGTGGTCAGCGCATCGGTGACCTCGCGCAGCAAAGCTTCTTCTTTTTTCGCGCGCAATGTCGCCAGTAACGCCGGCACATCTTCATGCTCGGTGCGGCGGGCGATGGGGGCCAGGCGGTTATCGACCAAATAGGCTTTCTCGGGGGTTAACACGATCCCCGAACGCTCCTTCACCGTACTGCAGAGATAGTCGAAATCAGGACCGTTCATAGCTGGCCTCCCTTGGCGGCGGTGTTGACCGCCTGCGCAATATTATCGAGTGGTTTGACGGCGGCGCAGACGCCGGCGGTCGCAACGGCCCCGGGCATTCCCCAGACCACGCTCGATGCCTCATCTTGCGCGATGACTGTTCCACCCTTGTCGACGCAGGCTTGGCAGCCGCCAAGCCCGTCATGCCCCATACCGGTGAGGATCACCGTCAGAAGCGCCGATTCAAAAATTTCGATGAGGCTGCGCAACATCGGCTCAACCGAGGGACGGCAATAGTTTTCCCGCTCGGTTTGCGTGAGTTTTATGCTCAAATCGTCACCTTGGCCGACGATCAACATGTGGTAGTCGCCGGGCGCGACATAAACTTCACCCGCATTGACCTGTTGTCCGTCCTTGGCTTCGTGGACGATACGCCCCGTATCGCGGGCCAGATGGTCGGCCAGTATCTGAGTGAACGTCGCCGGCATATGTTGGGTAATAAATATCGGATGCGGCAGCGTCTTATCGAGATCGACCAGCACCGTATGTAAAGCCTGTGGCCCACCGGTTGAACTGCCGATGGCGATGGCGCGCGGCGGCACCGAGGACTGCTTGTGCAGTGAGATAGGTTGCCCCGGCTGTACCTTAAACGATGGCGCCGCGTTACGGCCCGGAGTCGCTTGTTTTTGCTCGGCGGCCATTGTCGGGTTTGCGGTACCGCCCAGCGCCAGGACCTTGGTGATCAATTCGCGCTTGAAATCATCGGCGCCATGTATTTCCGATCCCGATGTCGGCTTGGCGACATAATCGGAGGCGCCAGCCGACAAGGCATTTAGGCTGATGGTCGCGTTGGCCTCGGTCAGCGTCGACGACATGACGATTTTGACGGTCGGTTTTTCCGCCAAAATAAGCGGAATCGCCGTAATACCGTCCATGACCGGCATTTCGATATCGAGCACGATGACATCGATCTCGAACTTGCCCATCGCATCAACGGCGTTTTGGCCGTTCGAGGCCGTGGTCACAACCTGAATATTGGGGTTTTCCTCAAGAAACCGCCGGGTCAGGCCGCGAACAACAGCCGAATCGTCAACCACCATGACCTTCACGGCAGCGCTGTTAGGGGACGCCTGCGGAGACACTTCGGCTAAGCTCATGATCGAACAACCTTCTTCGCCACCGGAAATTCGCTGGCGCACATAATCTGGTTGTTTAAGAATAGGTTGCTAACGTAAACGAGAGCTTAAACAGAGCACGCAAATCGCCTGTTTCCAGGCTATCTAGTGATACGGCACTCTACTTATAGCTGTGAGTTAACCGCGTTTCTCGATCACACGCCGGCCGGAATCGGTTAATTTACAAACCAGCCAATCCGGCTTAATCGGGTTCTCGAACCAGGGTTCGGCCCAGCCTTTGCGAATGCAGCTTTTGATCGTGCGGTCGCTGATTTTCTGGCCGTCGCGATCGAATAGCGGCAATTTACCGCCGGGTTGGGATAGGCCACGCAATAGCCAGTCCCGCTGAGGGCCCGACAGCTTGCCGGTTCCCGACACCGTATTTCGGGAATGGATGCGTCGGCGGTGAGGCTGCAGCGCGACGACATTGTCGCCGCCGTGTGAACTCGCCGTGTATTTAGGTGCAGGCATCTTTCCCCCAATTGATCAGAAAACCACATGTCAGCCGAATGGTCTTCTGGACAACCTCTATTGATCGTAGAGTAGAATGGTGACCGGGCCAAGTATTCGCACGTTACAGGCCGATAACTTCGGCTTCCTTAACGTTAATACCGCCATCGCGGTTCGCGTAACCTACGCGATTTGCTATAGTCGGGATTGAATTCGGGCGAATATCGCAGCAAGGAAATGGAACGGGATCGATGAATGAGAAGGTCTGGAAAGTATATTTGTCGGGTGAAATCCACAGCGATTGGCGCGAGCAGATCGCCGATGGCGTCGCCCAGGCTGGCCTGCCGGTGGTCTTGAACGCGCCGGTGACGGTCCACGAAGACTCCGACGATTGCGGGGTCGCCATCCTGGGCAGCGAGGAATCGGTCTTTTGGCACGACCATAAGGGCGCGCTGCTCAATTCGGTGCGCACCGGCACGCTGATTGCTGACGCCGATGTGGTCGTCGTGCGCTTCGGTGAAAAATACAAACAATGGAACGCGGCGTTCGACGCCGGCTACGCCGCCGCGCTGGGCAAGCCGCTCATCATTCTCCACCAGGAAGAGCACAACCACGCTTTGAAGGAAGTCGACGCCGCCGCCAAGGTGGTCGCGCGCGACACCCATCAAGTTGTCGAGGCGCTAACCTACGCCATCTGCGGCGCCATGCCCGAGCAGTGGTACGGTAAGCAGGCGGCCGAGTAGCTAATAGCCTGGGAAATTATTCCGCCGCCTTGGCCATGGCGTGATCCAGCGCCTGGTCGAGATCGGCGATGATGTCGTCGATGGTCTCCAGACCCACTGAAATCCGCACCACGTCGGGCCCGGCCCCGGCGGCGATGCGCTGTTCTTCGGTGAGCTGGCGGTGGGTGGTCGAGGCCGGGTGGATGATCAAGGTTTTGGTGTCGCCCAAATTGGCCAAATGGGAGATAAGTTCGACGCTCTCGACCAGGCTGGTGCCGGCTTCGTAGCCGCCCTTGAGGCCGAAGGTGAACAACGAGCCCGGCCCCTTGGGCAGATACTTCTTGGCCAGTTCGCGATAGGGGCTGGATTTCAAGCCGGCATAAGAGACCCAGGCAACCGCGGGGTGAGCCTCGAGATATTCGGCCACCGCCTGGGCATTTTGCACATGGCGCTCCATGCGCAGCGGCAGGGTCTCGATACCGGTGAGGATCAGATAGGCGTTCATCGGCGCCAGGGTCGGACCGAGATCGCGCAGGGCGACCGCGCGGCCCTTGGTCGAGAAGCCGAAATCGCCGAAGGTCTCGTAGAAGGTGAGCCCATGATAGGCCGGGTCGGGCTGGGTGAGGGACGGGAACTTATCGTTCTGCGCCCAATCGAAGCGGCCGCTCTCCACCACAATGCCGCCCATGGCGTTGCCGTGCCCGCCGAGAAATTTGGTCATCGAATGGATGATAATATCGGCGCCCCAATCGAACGGTTGGGCCAGATAGGGCGAGGCGGTTGTGTTATCAACGATTAGCGGTATGCCGGCCTCGCGGGCGATGTCGGCAACCGGTTCGAGATCGACGATGACACCGCCGGGATTGGCCAGCAGCTCGAGAAAAATCGCCTTGGTGTTCTCATCGATCGCGTCGCGGAAATTTTCCGGCTCGCCCGGGTCGACGAACTTACAGTTCCAACCGAACTTTGCGAAAGTGTGGGTGAACTGGGTGACCGAACCGCCATACAGGTTGGTCGAGGATATGAAATTGGCGCCGGGCTCCATGAGGATATACATGGCCAGCATTTGCGCCGCATGGCCGGTCGAGGTGGCGACGCCGGCGCGGCCGTTCTCAAGCGCCGCGACCTTCTCTTCTAGCGCCGAGACAGTGGGATTGCCGATGCGCGTATAGATATAGCCGAAGGTCTGCAGGTTAAACAGCGACGCTGCATGGTCGACATCGTCGAAGACATATGAGTTGGATTGATAGATCGGCACGTTACGCGCGCCGGTCGACGGATCGGGTGCGCTACCGGCATGGATTGCCAGCGTCTCAAAGCCAGGCGGTTTGGCTGGTTTACGATCGTCGGCCATTACTCGGGCTCCGTTGTTGCTTTTCATCACGCGACAGGATCGGGATGAAATAGCCCAGGGTTAAACACAAACCTCATGCTGAGCTTGTCGAAGTATGAGGTGTTTTCCGTGCCCTTCAAATCTTCATCCTTCGACAAGCTCAGCATGAGGGCGGTGTATACAAGGCTTCCCGCTAGTGGGTGCGAATTTGCTTCGAGCGGCGCGATGTGATCACCCGCGTATTGATACCGCTCCAGCCGAGCTCACCGCTCAACCGGCCGAATTCAATCTTTGGGCAACGGTCCATGATCACCGTAAGCCCCGCCGCTTCGGCCTTTTGCGCCGCCTCATCATGACGCACGGTGAGCTGCATCCAGATGATTTTAGCACCGATTTCAAGGGCCTCGTCGACGACCGGCGGAACGCGATCGGAACGTTGGAAAATGTCCACCATTTCAATAGGTTCAGGGATGTCTTTAAGGCTGGCGTACACCGTCTCTCCGAGCAGGATTTCACCTTCGGCGCGCGGATTTACCGGGATCACCCGAAAACCTTTTTCTTGCAGATATTTCATGGCGAAATAGCTCGGCCGGTTCCAGTTGGTGCTGGCGCCGACCATGGCGATGGTGTTGGTATCGCGCAGAATGCGGCGAATCTGCCAGTCGGGATAATAAAGCGCTTCCATCTTTTGTTCCTGTAGCCAGGTCGCAGAACTAGGCTGCTTGCCGCAGCCGCGGTAATTCGATCGCCGGACAACGATCCATGATGACCGTACCGCCGGCGGCTTCGGCCTTTCGCGCCGCGTCTTCGTCGATCACGTCCAGTTGCATCCAGATATAGGGCGCGCCGATGGCAATAGCATCATCGACCACGGGCGCGACCTTGCTGGAGCGCCGGAAAATATCCACCAAATCAACTTTCTCGGGCAGGTCCTGCAACGCCGCATAGACCTTCTCGCCGTGAATTTCCTGCCCCACCGCGTCGGGATTGACCGGGTAGACCTTGTAGCCCTGGTTCTGCAGAAAACGCATGACGCGCCAACTGGCGCGGCGTTCGCCCCGGGGGCTAGCGCCGACCAGGGCGACAGTTCTGATGTCGTCGAACAGCGTGCGCAGAACCTCGTCTGAATACGAAAATTGGCTCATGAGGGTTCAGTCTTCCGCCTCTGGCTCGCCCCGTGGGGATTGATCCCACACCGGTTGGCGCTTCTCGATGAAGGCATCGAAGCCTTCCGCCGCGTCCCGGTCCATGACATTGCGCGCCATCTCCGAACCGGCGAACGCGTAGGCATCTGTGAGGCCCATCTCGAGCTGCCGGTAAAACCCTTCCTTGCCGAGTCTGAGGCCAAAGGCGCTCTTGGCGGCCAATTTCTCCGCTAGTGCATCGACGGTGGCGTCGAGTTCACCGTCGGCGACGACTTGGTTGATCAGGCCGATCTGCTCGGCCCGGTCGGGGCCGATGAAATCGCCGGTCAGCAACATTTCCATGGCGTGTTTGCGGCTGAGGTTACGCCCCACGGCGACGCCAGGGGTCGAGCAGAACAGCCCATTATTGATGCCTGAGGTGGCGAAACTGGCCGATTGCCCGGCAACGGCAAGATCGCAAGTGGCGACTAATTGGCAGCCGGCCGCGGTGGCGACACCATGTACTTTCGCGATGACCGGTTGCGGCAAGCGCAGGATCGACACCATCATATTGCTGCAGGCGGCGAAGAGCTGGTTTTGATATTCCAGCGTATAATTGGCCCGCATATCTTTCAGATTATGTCCGGTGCAGAATGCTTTGCCGTTCGCCGCCAGCACGACCACCCGAATCGACGGGTCGGCGGCGATGTCGTCGAGGCCCGCCTGCAGGCTGTCCAACATTGTGTGGGACAGCACATTCATTTGCTTCGGACGGTTAAGCGTCAGCACCGCAACGCCGCCGCGATCCTCGCGTAACAGGTGAGGGGGCTCGTTTTCTACCCCGGTATGTGTTGCGGCGTCGCTCATAATTAAGTCGGTTCGTTCCAGGTTCAGGCTAAATCACATGGGACCAATTGCACCGGGCGGCAATGTGCATCGCCGGGCCGGGCCGGCGCAAGTCCCAATATAGGCCCCTTGCGTACTATATTACCGCACTTATAACCCATTCAGAAAAAACACTAATTCACGATTGACAGTTTGTTTTGACTGCCATAGAACCCGCCTCGGTTCCCTGAGGAAATTCGTCCTCGAGCCCTTAAAGACGGAATTCAACACAATGCCCCTTACGGCTCAAAAAACATATAGCGCCAGACCTTCCGAGGTCGAGGCCAAGTGGTGGATCATCGACGCCGAAGACCTGGTTCTCGGCCGCATGGCGGTGATCATCGCCGACCGGCTGCGTGGCAAACACAAGCCGATGTACACCCCCAACATCGACTGTGGCGACCATATCGTTGTGATCAACGCCGAGAAGGTCCACCTGACCGGCAATAAGAAGGCCGATAAGACCTATTATCGCCACACCGGCTATCCCGGCGGCATTAAGAGCCGCACCGCGGGCGAAATTTTGGAAGGCGAGCATTCCGACCGGGTTATTCGTAAAGCCGTCGAACGCATGCTGCCAAAAACCAAAATGGGTCGTGCGCAGATCGGCAAGCTCAAGATTTACGCAGGCACCGAACACCCCCATGAAGCCCAGCAGCCTGAAACCATCGATGTTGCCGCGCTAAACGCCAAGAATAAGAGGAAGGGCTGATCATGACCGACGAAACGGTACAAGCCGCAGAGCCGGTGGAAACAGTCGCGCCAGCGCCGGTTGTTGCTGAGCCCAAGATCGACGAGCATGGCCGGACCTACGCCACCGGCAAGCGGAAAGACGCGGTCGCCCGCGTATGGATCAAACCGGGCACCGGGTTGCTGACGGTTAATGGCCGCGCCGGCGAGGTTTATTTCGCCCGGCCGGTGCTGCGCATGGTTCTCTCGCAACCCTTCCAGGTGACCGAACGGGTCGGCCAGTACGACATCGTCTGCACCGTGGCCGGCGGTGGCCTCTCGGGACAGGCCGGCGCCGTACGCCACGGTCTGTCCAAGGCCCTGAGCCTGCGCGAACCGGAACTCCGCACGGTTCTAAAGAAAGCCGGCATGCTGACCCGCGATTCGCGCGTCGTTGAACGTAAGAAATACGGTAAGGCCAAGGCCCGCCGCAGCTTCCAGTTCTCCAAGCGTTAAACCGCACCACATCAAACGCGTTCAATCGCCGGGGTTCGTTGAAGCGAGCTCCGGCGTTTTCTTTTGACGTTTCGTTTACCACGTTCGGTTAGCCTAATTGCCGTTGGTAAGTAGGTTGGCCCTCAGTATGGCGCAGCAAGTCATCATTCTTGGCGCCGGCGGACACGGACGGGTATGCGCCGAAGTCGCCGTGCGTTGTGGTTTTGCGATTGTCGGATTTTGCGATCCCGCGCGATCGCTCGACCAAGTCGTCAATGACATCCCGGTGATCGCCACTGATGATGAGGCGTTGCTGCGCGCCTGGCCCGACGGCACGCAACTGTTTGTCGCCGTCGGCGAGAATGCGCGCCGCGTCGCGTGCGGTGAGTTCGCGCGCCGGCAAGGTATCGCGCTGGCAATTCTCGTCGACCCATCCGCGATTGTTTCCGAGACCGCCGCAATTGGGGCGGGTAGCGTGGTCATGGCCAATGTTGTGATCAACGCCAACGCGAACATCGGCGCCCACTGTATTCTCAATACCGCCTGCACGATCGACCATGATGGCGATCTCGCTGACGGCGTTCAGATTGGCCCGGGTGTTCGCGCCGCGGGCGATGTCACGGTTGGCAAACAGGCGATGGTCGGGGTCGGCGCGTCGTTGATCCCGGGGGTTCATGTGGGTCACAACAGTACTATTGGCGCCGGCGCCGTCGTTACCACCGATGTCCCAGACGGTGTCACCGTGGTCGGCATCCCGGCACGACCGATTACCCGATAAAAGCCTCTTTTTAGAACCCGGCCAATCGACGGTTGCGCGAAACCGCCGCTTTGTCTTAGTAAACAGCCCTATCGCCGCCTATGGTGTGGCGAGGACTAATCTGGATAATTTAGCAGGAGTGCCCGCCATGGCGGCGCAATCGTCGAACAGCAACCAACTCAAGATCGGTATTTTGGGCGCCAGCGGCTATACCGGCGTCGAGCTTGTGCGTCTGCTGGTGCGCCATCCCAATGCGTCGATTGCGCTGATGACGGCAAACGCCCATGCCGGCAAACCCTATGACGCGGTCTATCCCCATCTCGGCGGCAACGATTTGCCGGATCTAATCAAGACCGAGGAGGCGTCGTGGGACGGTATCGATGTGGCGTTCTGCGCCTTGCCCCACGGCACGACCCAGGAAATTGTCCGCGAGTTGCCGGGCGATCTGAAGGTGGTCGACCTGTCGGCTGATTTTAGGCTGGAAGACATCGCCACCTACGCCGAATGGTACGGCCACGAACATTACGCGCCGGCGCTGCAGGGCGACGCGGTTTATGGGCTGACCGAATTCTACCGCGATCGTATCGCCGCCAGCCGGTTGGTCGCGTGCCCGGGCTGTTATCCGACGGCGGCGCTGCTCCAGTTGTTGCCGATTGTCGCGGCAGGCCAGATCGACGCCGACGATATCATCATCGACGCCAAGTCCGGCGTGACCGGGGCGGGGCGGGCGCTGAAGGAAACATCGCTGTTCGCCGAAGTCGCCGAGGGCATCCATCCCTACGGCGTCGCCCATCACCGCCACGCGCCGGAGATCGAGCAGGAGATCGGTAAGCTCGCCGGGCATTCGGTGACCGTCAACTTCACACCGCACCTAATGCCGATGAACCGGGGTGAGTTGGTGACCACCTATGTGCGGCTCGCCAATGGCGTCACCGCTGACGATTTGCGGCAGACCCTGATCGAGCGTTACGCCGACGAGCGGTTCGTGCGCATCGTACCGGAGGGCTCCACGCCGGCGACCCGTCATGTGCGGGGCTCGAACTTTGTCGTCACCGGGGTCTTCGCTGACCGCATTCCTGGCCGCGCGATTCTGGTGACCGCGATCGACAATTTGGTCAAGGGATCAAGCGGCCAGGCGATTCAGAATATGAATTTGATGTTCGATATCGCCGAGACGACGGGCTTGGAACAAGAGCCGCTGTTCCCGTAAAACAACGGCTCCAACTCACACACCATCTCGAGGAACTCATGTCCGGACCGGTGAAACCCTATCTTGGCGTCATGCCGACCATCGCCGATGACGTCTTCATCGCCGATACCGCCGCGGTGATCGGCGACGTCCATATCGGCGCCGGTTCCAGCGTTTGGTACAATTGCGTCATCCGCGGCGATGCCGGCAGCTTTATCCGCATCGGCGAACGCGTCAATGTTCAGGACGGCACGGTCATCCATTTGAACGGTCCCCGCGAAGACGGTTCGGAACATATGCCGACGCACATTGGCGATGACATTACCATCGGCCATAGCGCGCTGATCCACGCCTGCACCCTGCAGTCGCGGTGCTTCATCGGCATGCGCTCGGTGGTGCTCGACGGGGCGGTGGTGGAAACCGGCGCCATGGTCGCCGCCGGTGCCGTGGTGTCGCCGGGCAAGGTGGTGAAGGCGGGCGAATTATGGGCCGGCATTCCCGCCAAGCCTTTGCGCGAATTACGCCAGAGCGAACTTGATTATTGGCCGGAATCGGTAGCGACTTATTGCCAGCTCGCCGCCAACCATATCAAATCGGGCAACTCGAGCCGTTAGCGCGACCGCCATCCTTCGAGACGCGATCTGCGATCGCTCCTCAGGATGAGGGTAATTCGAGTTCTAATATAGCCTCATCCTGAGGAGGCGCGTAGCGCCGTCTCGAAGGACGAGGCGGGCCGCTAGTCCTCTTTGCCGAAGCGCGTCGCGGCGTAACTGCCCGGCGCGGCTTCGATAATTTTTAATTTGCCGTCACCCGGGGCGCGGGCGGAGATCGATCCGCCGGCATGTTTCTTGATCCATTTGCGCCATTCCGGCCACCACGACCCGGGCTTCTCATCCGCATTGGCCAACCATTCGTCCGGATCGGCGGGATTTTCCTTGTTGGTCCAATAGCCATATTTCTCGTTTGCTGGCGGGTTGACCACACCGGCGATGTGGCCTGAGCCGGCGAGGCAGAACTTCACCGGACCCTGGTAAAGTTGCGTGGCCGCGTAGGTCGACTTCCACGGTGCGATATGATCTTCGCGGGTCGACACCATCATTGTCGGCGTCTTGATTTTCCGCAGATCTATCGGCACGCCGTCCAGTTCGATACCGCCGGGCTCGACCAATTTGTTCTCCTGGTACATTTTACGCAGGTAGAAGCTGTGCATTGCGGCCGGCATGCGGGTCGAATCCGCATTCCAGAACAACAGATCGAAGGGGAAGGGGTCGCGACCCATCAGGTAATTGTTGACTACGAACGACCAGATCAAATCGTTGGCGCGCAGCATATTGAAGGTATTCGCCATGGCGCCGCCATCGAGATAACCCTCGGCGTCCATGCGTTCTTCCAACGATGCGAGTTGCTCCTCGTCGATGAACACGCCGAGTTCGCCGGGGTCTTCAAAGTCGGTCAGGGCAGTGAAGAAGGTGGCGCTCTTAAAGCCCTTGTCGCCTTTCGCGGCCATATAGGCCAGGGTGCTGGCCAGCAACGTGCCGCCCAGGCAGTAACCGATGACATTGGCGTCGCGGGCGCCGGTCGCCTGCTCGATCGCGTCGAGCGCGGCCAACGGTCCTTCGATCATGTAATCTTCGAAGGATTTCTGCGCGAGCTTTTCGTCGGGATTGACCCAGGAGACGATAAACACCGTCAGACCTTGATCGACGCACCATTTGATGAACGAATTTTCCGGCTGCAGATCGAGGATATAATATTTATTGATCCACGGCGGGATGATCAGCAGCGGGCGCTGATCGACCTTCTCGGTTGCCGGCTCATACTGGATGAGTTGCATCAGATCCGTCTGAAACACCACCTTGCCCGGCGTCAGCGCGATATTACGGCCCAACTCGAAGGCGTCTTCGTCGGTCTGACGAATGCGCAATTGACCGCCGCCGCGCTCCAAATCGTCGAGCAGGTTTTTCAAACCCTTGACCAGATTATCGCCCCTACTGTCGATGGTTTCGCGCAACACCCGCGGATTGGTCATCACAAAATTCGACGGCGCCATGGCATCGACGAATTGGCGGGTATAGAAATCGACTTTCTTGGCGGTCTTATCGTCGAGGCCTTCGACTTCGTTGACCGTGTTTTGCAGCCAGCGGGCGGAGAGCAGATAGGACTGTTTGATGTAGTCGAACAGGACATTCTCTTCCCAATCGTCGGCGCGAAACCGGCGATCGTCGCCCTCGGG
Organism: Alphaproteobacteria bacterium; assembly: GCA_011087645.1. GTDB lineage: Bacteria > Pseudomonadota > Alphaproteobacteria > UBA6615 > UBA6615 > JABDJY01. The sequence goes on along the minus strand of JAALLF010000004.1, from coordinate 55,234 downwards.
TGTGACCACGGGGTCGACTGTCTGGCCCATCATCTTTTGGGTGGTCGACTGCCACAACTCCACGTAGCTCTGCCACAGCGCTATCTGCGCTTCCATCATTTGGGCCGGGTTGGCCATCATGCGGGTGGTCAGTTCGAGGAAGGCGTTGCCGATATTCGACGGGTCGGCCATGCCGAATTGATTGCCCTGCTGCGCCACAAAATTGTTGATCAAGCGTTGGCTTTGCTCGGCGATACTGGCGATCGATTCGCTCATTGCGTCACCCGGGGTCGAATCACCTTCGTTGGCTGGTTGATCCGGCATTGGCCAATCCTTTATATTTGCGACGTTTTTTACGATTCGCGCACTGACACGGCGCGGATAAGAGTTGTAAGTGCTATAACAAATAGCAAGCTATGTTGCACTGCAATAAGATAGTTTTTTTGAAGCTACGATTTTCCTCGCAATCGCGATGAATTGTACGATGAAAAGGAAGCCAGCCATGAACGTCGCGCAGGTGTCGAACGCCCTCTCTCATGCGACCGTGAAACGCGCCCGCGCGGTGCTCGCCGCGTCCACGGTCGCGATCTTGGCTGGATGCTCAAGCGCTTCGGACTTGGATGTCTTCGGTATTTTCGATGACGGTCCGTCCGCCACGACGACGGCGGGACAGTCGAGCGTGCGCGCGAGCGGCGACCAGGAAAGCGCCGCGGCAAGTTCGCAGTCGACCCCCAGCCTCTCCAGCGTGCCGCCACGGCCCGATGCGCCGACCCCGCCGGACGTCCGCCAGCGCGTTGTCGAGGGACTTGTTTCCGACCGGGAGAATGCCCGCTACAGCGACCAGACGATCCGCTTGCAGGGTTCGACCCGCGAAACCGTCGCAGCCACGCCGGCAACCACCACGGCGCCACCACCGCCACCTGTGCGCGCAACAGAGGCGCCAACGCGCGTTGCCACGCCACCGCCACGCCAAACAGCGAGCGTACCGCCGCCGCCAGCGCCCATTCCCACCGGTCCGCGTCCAAGCGTTCAGGTGGATCCCACGGCGCTCGATGGCGGCTCTAATTTTCCGCTGCAGGCCCGGCGCGTCACCGTCGATGAGCAGGTCGCGACGATCCATTTCGGCCATAGTTCGTCGAAACTCGATGATCGTGATAAGCGTGTGATTGCTCAGGTTGCTTCCGCCCAGCGGCAAAATGACGCCGATGTCGTGGTTATCGGCCATGCCAGTGGCCGCACGCAGCAACTCGATAAGGTCGAGCATGAATTGGCGAATTTCCGTATATCCCTGGCCCGGGCGAACCGGGTCGCGTCGGCGCTGATCGCCATGGGCGTGAGCCCCGATAAAGTTCAGGTCGAGGCGTTCGCCGACGATAGCCAACTTTATTCTGAATCCATGCCGACCGGCGAAGCGGGCAACCGACGCGCCGAAATCTATTTCCGCCAGTAGAGTTGCTCGAGATAAAGCTCGCCAGACAAGAGGCGTCCAATTAGAACAACGCCAATGACCCAATGGCGCTCGCTCCACCACGCGGCGGGCGCCACCGGGATTGGTGCACAGGTGCTGACATGAAGCATGATTTTCATCGCATAAAACGGCTACCGCCATATGTCTTTGCCGAAGTCAATGCGATGAAGGCCGCCGCTCGCGCCAACGGCGACGATATCATCGACTTTGGCATGGGCAATCCGGACCAGCCAACGCCGCCGCATATCGTCGAGAAACTGGTCGAGACGGTGCGTAACCCGCGAACCCACCGCTACTCCAATTCGCGCGGCATTCCTGGCCTGCGGCGCGCTCTTTGCAACTACTACGAACGCCGCTTCAATGTGGCCCTCGATCCTGAGCGTGAGGCCATCGTCACCATCGGCTCGAAGGAGGGATTGGCAAATCTGGCCCAGGCGATCACCGGTCCGGGTGACGTCATTCTGGTGCCCAATCCGTCATATCCGATCCACCAGTTCGGATTCATCATCGCCGACGGTGCGGTTCGCTATGTACCGGTCAAACCGGACGATGATTTTCTGCCGGCACTGGAACGCTCGGTGCTGCATTCCGCACCGAAACCGGTGGCGTTGGTCCTGTGTTATCCAGCCAATCCGACCGCCTATGTGGCCGATCTGGATTTCTATACCGAAGTGGTCAAGTTTTGCCGCCAGCACGATATCTATATTCTGTCGGACTTGGCTTACGCCGAAATCTATTACGACGATGACAATCCGCCACCGTCGCTGCTCCAGGTCCCCGGCGCCCGCGATATTGCCGTCGAGTTCACGTCGACCAGCAAGACCTACTCCATGCCGGGCTGGCGTATCGGATTTGCCGCCGGCAATGCCGATCTTATCGCCGCCCTGGCCCGGGTCAAAAGCTATCTCGATTATGGCGCCTTCACGCCGATCCAGGTTGCCGCGGCGGCGGCGCTCAACGGCCCGCAAGATTGCGTCGCAGAGATCCGAGCGCTCTATAAAGCGCGCCGTAACGTCCTCATCGACGGTCTGGCGCGCGCCGGCTGGGATATCCCCATGCCCAGCGCGTCGATGTACGCCTGGGCGCCGATCCCCGAGCCTTTTGCTGAGCTAGGCAGTCTGGAATTCTCCAAACTACTCCTCGAACATGCCAAGGTCGCGGTATCGCCAGGGGTTGGCTTTGGCGAGAATGGCGAGGGTTATGTGCGCATCGCCTTTGTCGAGAACGAGCAACGTATTCGTCAGGCGGTTCGCAGCATCCGGCAGTTTTTGGCGCAAGGCGACGATATTGCCGCCGCCGCCGCGACCAGCAATGTCGCGCCGCTGACGGCGTCGCAAAGCTAAGGAATTTATCGTGTCCCAGCCTTTGTGTATCGCCATTGCCGGACTTGGAACCGTTGGCGCCGGCACCCTCCGCGTTCTCCAACAGCATGGCGACCTCCTGGCCGCCCGCGCCGGCCGTCCACTCGCCGTCACCGCGGTTTCGGCGAAGAGCCGCACCAAAGATCGCGGCGTGTCCATCGACGATGTGGCTTGGTTCGATGATCCGGTCGCCATGGCGCGTGAGGCCGAGGCCGATGTCGTCATTGAGCTGATTGGCGGCGAAGATGGGCCGGCGAAAGCCACTTGCGAGGCGGCGCTCGCCGCCGGCCGGCATGTCGTTACCGCCAACAAGGCGCTCCTGGCGGTCAATGGCGCGGGACTGGCCGATGCTGCGGCACAGGCCGGCAAGGCGCTCAATTTCGAGGCTGCCGTCGCCGGCGGCATTCCCATTGTAAAGGCGCTGCGCGAGGGACTTGCCGGCAACAACATCACGCGGGTCTATGGCATCCTCAATGGCACCTGCAATTACATTCTGACCGAGATGCGCGAGCAGCGCCGCTCGTTCGAAGATGTCCTCGACGAGGCGCAGCGCCTGGGTTACGCCGAAGCCGAACCGAGCATGGATGTGGACGGTATTGATGCCGGCCAAAAGCTCGCCCTCTTGTCGAGCCTGGCGTTCGGTAGTCGCATCAATTTCGACGGTGTCTATATTGAAGGCATCCGGCACATTTCGCTGCTTGATATCGATTACGCCGAAGAGTTGGGTTACCGCATCAAATTGCTGGGCAGCGCGCAGCGCACCGAACGCGGCCTGGAACAGCGGGTCTATCCCCGCATGGTCGATCAGCGCCAGCCTATCGCCCATGTGGAGGGCGCGGAGAATGCGGTCGTCGCGATCGGCGATTTCGTCGGCAACACCATGTTCCAGGGCGCCGGCGCCGGTGCCGGCCCGACAGCCTCTGCGGTAGTCGCCGATATCGTCGATATCGCCCGCGATCATCGCACGCCGACATTGGGTATTTCGGCCGGCGAACTCGAATCCCTGCCGGAGGCTCCAATCGGCAGCCACCGGGGGCCGTATTATGTGCGCCTCATGGTGAGCGACCGGCCGGGGGTTATCGCCGATGTGACAGCGGTGTTCCGCGACGAGGCGGTATCCATCGAATCGATGATCCAACGGGCACGGTCGGAGACCGAAGCGGTGCCCGTGGTGCTAAACATGCACGAATGCGAGGAAGCGGCGATGCAACGCGCGTTATCACGCATTGCGACGTTGGATTCTGTCGTCGAAGCGCCGACAATGATCCGAATCGAATCGCTGGCGTAGGGAAAACGGCGGGGCGTAAAACCTGGCGGACAAGAGATCTAAAGTGGGGAGACAATCGAGCGATGGCTGACAACGACACGACCATCATGGACCGCAACATGGCCATCGAAGCCGTCCGGGTTACGGAAGCCGCGGCGATAGCCGCCTGGAAGTGGACCGGGCGCGGCGACGAGATGTCGGCCGACGCCGCGGCAGTCGAGGCCATGCGCGCGGCGCTGAACAAACTCAACATCAATGGCACGGTGGTGATCGGCGAGGGCGAACGCGATGAGGCGCCGATGCTGTTTATCGGCGAGAAGGTCGGCGCCGGCGGTCCGGAAATCGATATTGCGCTGGATCCGCTGGAGGGCACCACGCTGACCGCGAAAGCAAACGCCAACGCCATGGCAACACTGGCGCTGGCGCCGAAGGGCGGTTTTCTCAATGCGCCCGACGTTTACATGGAAAAAATCGCCGTTGGCGGTGGCCTGCCCGACGATCTGATCGACATCAACGCCGCGCCGGCGGAAAATCTCGGACGTTTGGCCGAGGCCAAAGGGGTAGAAGTCTCGGATCTGCTGATTTGCGTGCTTGATAGGCCACGCCATCAAGAGCTGATTGCCGCCATTCGCGAAGCCGGTGCGCGTATTCAGCAAATCTCCGATGGTGACATTTACGGCATTATCGAAACCTCGCAGCCCCACAGCCGGGTCGATATGTATCTCGGCAGCGGCGGTGCGCCGGAGGGCGTGTTGGCCGCCGCGGCGCTGCAATGTATCGGCGGGCAAATGCAGGGCAAACTGCTGTTCCGCAACGACGATGAGCGCGGTCGTGCGGCGAAGATGGGGATCGAGGATTTCGACCGGGTTTATGATTTGAACGATCTCGCCTCCGGCGACGTGATTTTCTCGGCGACCGGTGTAACCGACGGCGGGCTGCTGCAGGGCGTTCACCGAGGTTCCGACAGCGCCTCGACCCAGTCGATCGTCATGCGATCCATGACCGGTACCGTGCGCGAGATCACCACCCGGCACGATTTTTCGCGTAAGCCCAACGAAGACGCCTAGCGGCTCTCAATGAGTGCCGCCCCCGACGCCTTAACCCCGACAGATACGGCTTCATCGATAGACGTCGCCCAGTCGGTCACCGGGCGGCGCTGGGTCTTTCGCGAGGGCGACGATCGGGCTGGTCTGATGCTGGCGCAACGCCTTGATTTGCCCGAAGTGGTGGGGCGCATGTTGGCGGCGCGCGGGGTCGGTATCGAAGATGCCCCGCAGTTTCTGAACCCGACCCTGCGCGATGCGCTGCCCGACCCCAACTGTCTGGCCGATATGGACCGGGCGGTGGCGCGCCTTATTAGCGCAATCCAGGACGGTGAGCCGATTGCCGTGTTCGGCGATTACGACGTCGATGGCGCCACCTCGTCGGCGCTGCTGGCCCGCTTCTTTGCCGCCGCCGGCGCGCCGGTGCGCATCTATATTCCCGACCGCATCCGCGAGGGCTATGGTCCCAACGCCCCGGCGCTGCTGCGCCTGCGCGCCGAGGGCGTCAAGGTGGTGATCACCGTGGATTGCGGCATCACCGCCTTCGAACCCCTGGCCGAGGCCGCCGAGGCCGATCTCGATGTGATCGTGGTCGATCACCATGTGGCGGAGCCGCAACTGCCCGCGGCCGCTGCGGTGATCAATCCCAATCGTCTCGACGATACCAGCGATCTCGGCATGTTGGCCGCGGTCGGCGTCTCGTTTCTGCTCGCCGTTGCGCTCAATCGCGGCTTGCGCGATGCCGGCTGGTATAACGGTGCGGACCGATCGGAACCCGACCTGCTGGGCCTGCTCGATCTGGTCGCTCTCGGGACGGTCTGCGATGTGGTGAAGCTGTCGGGTCTCAACCGCGCCTTCGTGGCCCAGGGACTTCGGGTGATGGCGCGGCGTAACAATACCGGACTGGCCGCGCTATCCGATACGGCGCGTATCAACGAGAAGCCCAGCGAATACCATGCCGGTTATGTGCTGGGGCCACGGGTGAATGCCGGCGGCCGGGTCGGCGAGGCATCGCTTGGCGCACGTTTGCTAACCACCGGCGATGCGGGCGAGGCTAGCGAGTTGGCCCGCCAGCTCGACAGTTTCAACGCCGAACGCCAGGCGATCGAGGCCGAAGTGCTCGAGGAAGCGCTCGCCATGGTCGAGGCGGCGGACAGCGATGCACCGATGGTCATCGTCACGGGTGAGGGTTGGCACGCCGGGGTCATCGGTATCGTCGCCAGCCGGCTGAAGGAAAAATACGCCCGGCCGGCCCTGGTCATCGGCCTCGATGGCGACACCGGCAAGGGGTCTGGCCGTTCGGTCGAGGGCATCGATCTGGGCAGCGCGGTAATCGCCGCGCGCCAGGCCGGACTGCTGATCAATGGCGGCGGTCACAAGATGGCGGCCGGGCTCACCGTCGAGCGGACCCATTTGGCCGACCTCACAACGTTTCTGAACGAGCGCATCGGCGCCGCCGCGGCGGCGGGAAGGGCAGTGCCCACGCTCAATGTGGATGCCAGTGTACGCCTGAGCGGCGCGACGCTTGAGCTGATCGCCTCGATCCAGCAAATCGCCCCCTTCGGCGCCGGCAATCCCGAGCCGCGCTTTGTCTTGCCGGCGGTGCGCGTGGCGACCGCAGATGTGGTCGGCAAAGGCCATGTACGGTGTATTTTATCGGATGACGGTAAAAATCGGCTCAAAGCCATCGCCTTCCGCGCGGCCGGCGAACCCCTCGGTGATGCGCTGCTGCAGACCGGCGGCATGCCGCTCCACATCGCCGGTAAAATCCGTCTCGACACCTGGCAGGGCCGCGAGGGCGTGCAGTTGATCATCGACGATGCGGCGCAAACCTAGGCCTTGATTTCGCCGCGTCCTACCGTTATGTCGTGCCCCAGCGCAACGCCAAGACGTCCCCTTCGTCTAGTGGCCTAGGACACCGCCCTTTCACGGCGGCAACACGGGTTCGAGTCCCGTAGGGGACGCCATTTCCGCCTAATTTTTAAAGATATATAGACCGTTCGCGCGGGCGTCGGCGGGGGCGATTATTCGATCACCTTACGCAGCGCGCCGGTCTCGTCATAAATTCTGATGGCGTGGATCGCCGGCAGATCTGAGAAAATTGGCCGTGTGTCGACCATGATCGCGCCGCAATAGCCGCGAGAAATGGCGCCAAGCAGCTCGGCCTCGGTTTGACGCTCATAAATGTCCCGGTCGAGGGTCAGGTTCAAATAGCCTCGGACGGTCTGCGGGCTGCCATAGACGGCGCACCGCGCTCCGGGTTCTGCCCGCAGGGCGGCGACGATGACATCGTTACGCGATAATGTATCGATCCACGGTGCATAGCGCCGTTGCTGATCGAGGAATAAAATCAAATTGCTGGCGATGATCGACGCAATGCCGGCCGCCAGCAGGCCGGCCCGCCACTTAGGCGACAAAACCGAAATGAAGGCGACAGCGCCCAATATCAGCGGTACGGCGATCTTCGCGCGGTCGTAAGAAAACTGTACGGCGTGTTGCACGATCAACAGATTTTCGACCATCACGAAACCGGCCACCGCCAGCAGAAACCAGATCGCCGGGCGCGCCACAAAGCGCTTTTGAACCAAGGCTAGGATGATTGCCGCCAGCCCCAGGGGCAGCAGCAAACCGACCGAATCCCAATATTCGCCCGGCAGTTGGGTAATGAGATCGAACGTCTTGGTCGAGCCGCCGCGCGCCACATTGCGCCCGCCAATGGCGAGAACGGTCGCGCCGACGCCGGCAACGACCGCATAATGCGCCAGCGTAAACAGACCCGCGATGCCGGTGGCGCCCAAAATTTTCTGCGGAAGGCCCCTAACCAGGGCGAAATTCATAAACCAGTTTTTGACCCACGCCGGGCCGTCTGCGGATTGCCGCCAATGGCGAAACTGCAACGCCGCCACCAGACCGAAAGTGAAAATGTAACCGGTCCATTCCAGCAGTGGGAACAGGGCGCACAGCGATACGAGAAGCCACCGATCACGCGCGGTCGCCGTGCCGGCAAAATGGCGAAAGGTGAAATAGCAGGCAAAAATCAAAACGATTTGGCTGATCGAATGGGCCCAGTAGGTCGCGCCATGGGCGTGGAGGCTTTCGCGCAAAAACAGATAGCTGACTGCTGATGCGGTAAAGATGATCCAGCCCCAAATTGCCCCTCCATCGGTGCCCGGCGGCTGTTCGTGTCTGGCGTAGTTGAAAACGCTTCGCGCCGTGAGGCCCATGCCGAGCGCCGCGATGACGCCAAAAAAGCTATTGAGAAGCGCCAGGGAAAAGGGGTTCAGCGGCGCGCCCACCGCCGCCAAAATTCCATGGGGGATCAGGAAGCCCAGCGGTGGGAAGGAAGTATAGAGATAGGCGCCGCCAGGTGACGGGATCGCCGCGCCCCAGGCGATGTCGTTACCCGGGAAGGGGCTCAACGTCACGGTGGGTAGAAACCAGTGGGCGACGACCGGCGTGTCGCCCAACGCCCGCATGGTCCACAACACATGATATGTGGCTTCCAGGCTCTCCGCTCCGGCGACGCCGGTAAAGCTGTCGAGGCGCAGATAGATCGAGATCAGATAGGCCAGCACGACCACCGCCACGGCGATGAAGCCGACGGCATAGCGCGATACCCCTTGCTGTTCTGAACCCATGGACAACCACCCCGCGGCGCGGAAGCAACCCGCGCTAGATTTTCCAGGATTTCACAGATTCGGAACTAGGGGGTAAAGATCTGTCGGCTTCCGCCATTATTAGTCGACGGAGTGATTAGGCCACACGCCGACCTTATGCACGATCCGATGCCGGCGCGCCGCGGCGCCCAGAACGTAGAGGTTGTATCGACTCCTGCACTCCCATAAATATTTTGCAGGGGCGAGTTGGTATTGCTATGGTGGAAATACTTGATATATATCAACGACTACTGGCGCGGTATCTAGGTACTAATAGATCAAATGCCGCCTACTTTTTACCATAAACGCGCACCATATTATTTATGATCGGGGGGCATCATAACTATGGTTCAGGCGATGAGCTCAGAATCGGAAGATAAGGCGAAACAACAGGCGATGATTGTACAAAAGGAACGTGCAATCGAGCAGAATTACCGTGCCTTCAAAAAGCTACTGCCAGCTCTGATTGAACAGCATCCAGATAAGTTTGCTCTGATGCGCGATGAGGTTCCCATCGCCTTTTATGATACGGCTCGAGACGCCTATATCGCTGGTCTCGACAAATTTGCGGATGGTTTGTTCTCAGTCCAAGAGATAACGGCGCGCAAAATTCATCTCGGATGGTTTTCGCATGCCGCACATAACCCTTCCGCTTGAGGCTGGTACGCTCGCGCCCGTATTTGACGTTACCGTAGGTTATCCAGAGGGATTTTATTCAGGTGACACGAGGCCAGCGGTCCTCAACTCGGTACATATGATTGTCGATACCGGAGCAAGCAACACGTGCGTCTCAAAAGAGATCGCCGCACAACTTCGTTTGATCCCAATCGGCAAGGTCCCTTTTGAGTCCGCGACTCACACCATCGAGGTGGAGAGATACTTTGCCGACCTATGTATCCCCATAGGTGATCACCCGATTCACATTCGCGATCATATCGTTCTCCAACTGCCGGCGGCGAACAACAAAGTAAACGGATTATTGGGACTTGATGTCCTTAAAAAAATTCGCGCGAAATTTCTAATTGATTTGAAAAACGAGACGTTCACTTTAGAAACCTAGTTTCCTAGACCATATCTCTCCCCATTAACCCTCTTTTAACCATGTTCCGGCCTTTTACCGGCTGCATCCGGTGCCTACATAACCGGCTGTTGGCGAATTCTTGCGTTCATGGCCGTTTGGGTGTAGACGCGGGCGCTTAAGAGGTCTTGCCGTCGCTATATCGCCATGTTTCGGCGTTATGAGGTGGCCTCTCCGTCATCAGCTATTAACCGTTCGCCGCGAACCCGTGCGGCTATTTTTTTTGAGTCTGGCCTAATCTTATGTCCGATACGACTTTCAACTCCGCGGCAAAGCTCCGCAACATCGCCATCGTCGCCCATGTGGATCATGGCAAGACCACCTTGGTCGACCAGCTTTTGCGCCAGTCGGGCACGCTGACCAGCCATGGCGACATGCCGGTGCAGGAACGGGTGATGGATTCCAACGATATCGAGCGCGAGCGCGGCATCACCATCCTGTCGAAGAACACCGCCCTGGAATGGCAGGGCTGGAACATCAACATCGTCGACACGCCCGGTCATGCCGATTTCGGCGGCGAGGTGGAGCGGGTGCTGTCGATGGTCGATTCGGTGCTGCTGCTGGTCGACGCGGTCGAGGGGCCAATGCCGCAGACCGCCTTCGTCACCCGCAAGGCGCTCGAGGCCGGCCTGAAGCCGGTGGTCGTGGTCAACAAGGTCGACCGCGACGGCGCGCGGCCCGACTGGGTGGTCGACCAGACCTTCGATCTGTTCGACCGGCTGGGCGCCAGCGAAGAGCAGCTCGATTTCACCACCGTATTCGCCTCGGCTATTCAGGGCTGGGCATCGCCTTCGTCGGACGAACGCGGCGAGAATATGGATATCCTATTCCAGACCATCGTCGACCATGTGGCGCCGCCGGCGGTCGATCGGTCCGGCCCGTTCCGCCTGCAGGTCTCGGCGCTTGATTATTCGTCCTATGTGGGGGTGATCGGCATCGGCCGGGTCGAGCGGGGTATGGCGCGGCGTAATGCGCCGGTCACCATCGCCGCGGCGGACGGCACCACCCGCCAGGGTCGCCTCATGCAGATCCTCGGCTTTCACGGGCTCGAGCGGGTCGAACGCGAAGCGGCTATGGCCGGCGATATCATCGCCTTTTCCGGCCTGGAGAAGCTCAACATCTCCGACACGCTGTGCGATCCCGAACATGTCGAGGCGTTGCCGGCCCTATCGGTCGACCAACCGACCATCGCCATGACTTTCCAGGTCAACGATTCGCCCTTCGCCGGCAAGGAAGGCAAATACGTCACCAGCCGCAATCTGCGCGACCGGCTGCAGGAAGAGCTGCTCCACAACGTCGCCTTGCGGGTCGAAGACACCGATTCAGCCGACCGCTTCAAAGTCTCTGGACGCGGCGAGCTGCACCTGTCGATCCTGATCGAAAATATGCGCCGCGAAGGTTACGAGCTCGCCATCTCCCGGCCCGAAGTGATTTTGAAGGAGATCGACGGGCAATTGCAGGAGCCGTGGGAGAGCCTCACCGTCGATGTGGAAGAACAGCATCAGGGCGCGGTGATGGAACTGCTTGGCACCCGTAAGGCCGAGCTGAAGAACATGTTGCCCGACGGTAACGGGCGGGTCCGCCTGGACTATCTGGTGCCGACACGGGGGTTGATCGGCGTGCGCTCGACCTTCCTCACCCAGACGTCGGGCAGTGGGCTGATGTATCACGCCTTCGACCATTACGGGCCGCGGATCGCCGGCGAATTGGCGCAGCGCCAGCGCGGCGTTCTGGTCTCGATTGATGCCGGCATGGCGCGAGCTTATGCCCTGTTCAATCTGCAGGAGCGGGGTCAGCTCATGATCGGCCATGGCGCCCAGGTGTATGAAGGCATGGTGGTCGGCATCCACAGCCGCGCCAACGACCTCATCGTCAATCCGCTGAAGGCCAAGCAGCTCACCAATATCCGCGCCGCCGGCACCGATGAGAACCTGATCCTCACCCAGCCGGTGCGCGTCACCTTGGAATATGCCCTGGAATTCATCGACGACGACGAATTGGTCGAGGTCACGCCCACGGCGATCCGCATCCGCAAGCGGTTCTTAAAAGAGCACGAGCGCAAAAAGGCCAGCCGCGCCGCCTAGGTTGATTTTAGAGGATTAGTTCCGCGGGCCGCGGGATTTGGTCTTCGCGGTTCCGCTTTTGCCGCGAGTGCCGCCACCCGACGAACTGGCGCTGTTATTCCCGCCACCGCCACCGCTGCTGGTTGAGCTGTCGCCGGACGAGCCGCCACCACTTTTGCCGCCGCCACCATGCTCAACCGCTCCTCGGGCCGACCCATCGGCCACACCGACCGCGCTATTGACGAGCCCGCCGAGTAAAGCGGTGTCGCTGGCGACTGTTTGCGCCTGGTCCAAACCCGGCCCGTCAGGTTCAACAGGCTCAGGGGCCGGCGGCGTCACGACAACCTGGACCAGCGCCGGCGGTGGGGGCGGTACAATCTCCGGTCTTTCAATGACTTCGGTATTCAGGTGCGGCGGGTTGAGCAGCGCGTCGAGTTCCTTGATGGCGGCCTCCGCCCAGGGTGGCATATCGCCCATATCGATGAATGCCCCCGACGGCGTTGCGGTGACAGAATCGAAGGGCCGTTCGAGCACGACAACATCGCCGACATCGTTTGAAATATCGACATCACTCAACGAATTCAATTCGGTGGCCGTAGCCCCAGAGGGATCTACGACGATTTTGAGCTTGGTGCCACGAACGCCGATAGTCGTCGTCGGCGTGTCAATTTGGTAGTTCGCCCGCTTTTTATTCGACAGGTTACCGGAGACGAACCGGGCCGCGCCCTGCACCAGGCTCATTTTGAAGGTGCCGGACTTGTCGCCCGGGTTATACACAAATGTATCCAGGGTAAGCTTGGCGTTGGGACCGATCGATATTTTTGTTCCATCGAGGAACACGAGTTCGGTGGCGCTGTCGTCTTTTGTTTCGATCAAGTCGTCTTGAAAGACGTCGCTGCGCACCGCAATAGAGCGAATCGTGACGTCCAATTTTCCGGTAACGTCCTTAACGACAGTACCTGCGGCGCCAATTTGGGTTTCGGCGAGCGCCGGCGCGGTCGTAACTACAACGGCGGAGAGCGCAACCGATCTCGCAATGTTCAACGCATATCGACTTGATATCGTTGATCTTTTATTTTGAGCAAGGCCCCCAGTGAAAAACATTGAGTTGAACCCCTTCAGGATTGAGAGTACTCAATTAACCAGTCCTTAACCTTAACGTATGCTTCGATGTACGTACGTTCAAGGGTAAGATTTTTAATGTGGCGGCGTGAACAGCGGTGAGCCCGGTTGCTCCAATCACGGTACGCGGCGAGACGAGGTAACCGATCAGGCGATGGTACGGTTGTTACAAATTGCATTACCGTTCGTGGTCTTGTTGATCGCGGTGATCACCCGCGCTGTCAATCCGGAACTGTTCGAGACACTGGACCTCAAAGCCTTCGACTTCTACCAGCAGAAATCGCCGCGCATTTATAGCGAAGTCATTCCCGGCACCGATGCGCCGATGCCGGTAAAAATCATCGATATTGACGATGAGAGCCTGAGCCAGTTCGGGCAATGGCCATGGCCCCGGTCTTTGCTGTCGCAGTTGATCGAGTTGCTGCAACGTTCGGGCGCGGCGGTAATCGCATTTGATGTCGTGTTCGCTGAACCCGACCGAACTTCGCCGGCGCGGGTGATTGAATCTTGGCCTTCTTCACCGCAACTCGACCGAATTCGGCCGATTATCGCGGAATTGCCCGATCACGACCTCACACTCGCGCAATCAATGGCAACGGCGCGTGTTGTAACCGGGTTCGTTCTGACGGGCGGCGCCAATCGGTTCGTCCCGGAACGAAAGACGGGATTTGCCCATATCGGCGACGATCCGCGGACATTTGCCCAACCGGTCTTTACCGCTGCGGTCACCACACTCCCTGAACTCGAAGCTGTTGCTCTCGGTAACGGCAGCGTAAATGCCGTTACCGATACTGACCAGATCATCCGCCAAGTTCCGATTATTCTGCGCTACAAAGACGAGCTGTATCCCGGTCTCGCCGCCGAAGCATTGCGGGTGGGGTTAGGGGCAGGAACTATCATTGTCAAATCGACAGATTTAAACGCCGATCCGTCGGTCGGCCAACAGTCAGGTATGATAAACGTTAAAATTGGGAATTTTGTTGTGCCGACCGATCCCAATGGTTTTTTCTGGCTACACCATACCGGACCGGAACCGCGCCGTATTATTCCGGCCTGGAAAGTTCTGACCGCTGATTTCGACCCTGCCGATGTTGCCGGAAAAATTGTCTTCGTCGGGGCGAGTGCGGCCGCTTTGAATGACAATCGTGCCTCACCGTTAAACTCAGCGACCGCGGGCGTCGAATTTCACGCCCAAGTTATAGAGCAAATCATGTCCGAGGATTTCCTCGAACGTCCGCCTTTAGTGGAAGACGTGGAAATTGTTAGCCCCTTATTGATAGGTCTAGTTGTGATCATCGTTGTAATGCGCCTGGGGGCTGCGTGGGGCGGATTGGTTGCGATTTCCTTTATCGGGTTGGGTAGCGCCTACTCCTGGACGCTATTCGTCGATGAGGGGCTATTGACGTCGCCGCTATATCCGGCCCTCACCACAATCGCCGTTTTCATGATTGCCTCGATGACAAGTTATCTGCACAGCGAATCCGACCGTCGAGAAGTTAAGGGGGCGTTCGGCCGCTATATGTCACCGGTGGTTCTGGAACGGATGGCCAAGAACCCGAAAAAAATCAGCCTCGGCGGCGAGTTGCGCGACATGTCTATCCTGTTCTGTGACGTGCGTAATTTCACGCCGATCTCCGAACAGCTCGACGCGCAAGCCCTCACGGGATTCGTAAACGCATTCCTCACGCCGATGACCAGCGCCATTCACCACCATGAAGGCACCGTCGATAAATATATGGGTGATGCGGTCATGGCGTTTTGGAATGCCCCCTTGGACGACGCCAAGCACGCGCGCCATGCCTGCCACGCGGCGCTGGAGATGCGTGAAAACCTGGCGGAACTCAATGAAAAAATCGCCAATAGCGCCGATGGCACGGGCGATGCGTTCAAGTTGGACACCATTCGGATCGGCATCGGCGTCGGGACAGGCATTTGTTGCGTCGGCAACATGGGCTCCGAGCAGCGTTTCGATTATTCGGTGGTTGGCGACAACGTCAATCTGACTTCGCGCCTTGAGGGGCTTACCAAGGTTTATGGGGTGGTCATCATTATTAGCGATGAAACCCACGCCCAGGCCGACGACATGGCGACGCTCGAACTCGATTTGACCCGTGTGAAAGGCAAAACGGAGGCCGAGCGCATCTACGCGTTGCTCGGTGACGAAGCTGTGGCCAGCGACCCGCAGTTCATAAACTTACGCGCCGCGCACGACGCCATGATGACGGCTTACCGGGCGCAGGACTGGCAGACCGCCCGCGAGCGCATGGAGCAAATACGTTCCATGCCGCTCACCCGCACACTCGAACTTGATACACTCTACGACGTCTATGAAGAGCGTATTGCCGGCTTCGAACTTGTTCCGCCAGCGCCTCAATGGGACAGCGTTTTTGAGGCTGAAAACAAATAGGCGGCAAGCCGGCCGCTTAAAATAAGTCAAAAAATTCTATAATTTCGCGCCGATATAACGCGGCGAATATGGGCAAAAACCGACAAGCTCAAATTTGTCAGATCGCCGTAGGTAAAGGTCCTTACGCCGTCACCGGGGCTTCGGCGGCGTCTTTTTGCGGCAATACATGGTACGCGAAGTCGACGAACGACGAATACAATCGTTCGTAATAGTTACGTTTTGTTAACCATCAAGCATTAGGGATGCGAGAGTTTATTACTGCTCAATTCACCGAGCGCCCTGGTTACAACTACTCATGAGGCCAGAAAATGGCTGTTGCTAAGAAGAAACCCACGACGGCTCGTAAGCCGAAAGCGAAGTCGACGGCGCGCCGCTCGGCTGTAAAGAAAACCACCGCCCGTTCGCGGACCACTGCCCGCAAGGCTCCGGCCAAGCGGAAAACCACTGCTAAAAAGCCTGCTCGCAAGACCGTAGCCCGTAAGGCTCCGGCCAAGCGTAAGACTGTCGCCCGTAAGAAGGTCGTTCGTAAGACGGCAGCCCGTAAGGCTCCCGCCAAGCGCAAGACCACGGCGCGCAAGGCTCCGGCCAAGCGTAAGACTGTCGCCCGTAAGAAGGTCGTTCGTAAGACGGCAGCCCGTAAGGCTCCCGCCAAACGCAAGACCACGGTCCGTCGGAAAACCGCGAACCCTGTGCACAAGCAGCAGGCTCGTCTCCGTCGCGCGATTAAGAGCAAGGGAATGGCTAAGTCGCGTAAAGCGACCCGTCGTCCCGCTCGCCGGACCATGCGTAAGGCCGCCTAAGCCTCGCATCCGGAATAGTGACGTTATGAAACGGCGGCCTTCGGGTCGCCGTTTCTCTTTGGGGCTATGCCACCGGTTCTCGTTTCTGGAACCAATCCGGTAAATCTTCTTCTTGGGTGCCTGAATAAATGCACTGCTTCTGCGTTTCGGCGATCAACTGTTTGTCCTCGTCGGCATTGGGATCGGCCACAGTCATGCCGGAAGTGAAAGCCGGCGGTGGCGCAAAGCATGTCGCGCAACGCCTTTTTTTCAACGCCAGGGGTGGTTCGCCCTTAATCGACGCAATTTCCTCGATAGCCTTTTCCACTGCGCCGTCATCGCCGTTGACCGCCAGGACCACCGATCCCTCCGAACCGGAGACGCCACCGCCACCGACATGGACGGCCGGTAGACCAAAGAGGATATCGAATGCCTGAATTTCGGTGATCACCTTGGCATTGACCAATGGCAGCATGCCGATCTTGGTGCCGTGAAAATAATCGACCCTTGCATGACCCAGTTCTGTGCAAGCTGCTTTGACCGACGGGATCAACTTTTCCAGGCCGACCGGCACGATGAGCGGAATGCCCATGCCGCAAATTTTGCCATAGGCGAACCCGATGGTGCCGGCGGCCTCGTGGGCGTTGAAGATCGCCGCGTTGAATTCTGAATCGACCGCGTTGGCGCCCTTGATAAACAGGCAGGTCTCGTCCCAGCCCGCCATGGTTTCTTCCATGGTCGGCACCGGCGGTACAGGTTGGCCCTTCACCAGGCGCATGATCGCCGGCTTTTCGGCTGGCTCGGTCTGGCACAGCGTGCCGTTGATGACCTGGCCGGAAACGTAGCGGTCGCGCTCGGGGCAATAGCCCAGCACTTCCTCGGCCACATAGACGTTGGTGGACCCGTGGGCGATGACCATCTGAGAATTTTCCAGCGCGTATTGCACCTCTGGCAAACGCGCCACAGCGCGGCCGATTAGACGTTTTGATTCCCAAGGGGTAATGGAAAATACCGCGCGCATTCTATGTCCGATTTTGTTTCATATGATGTGGGGATTTGACGATCAAGAGACCGGTTGGCGTCTCTTGAACCAGTCGGGCAGATCCGCTTCCAGAGTGCCGCTATAGATACAGGTCTTGGCTGTCTTTTCGATCAGTTGCGCGCCGTCATCGGTTCGCAGCGCCGGGGTCGACGGGATGCAGGTCTCGCACAGCGCCTTTTGCAGCGCTAAAGGCGGTTCGCCCTTTATGGCGTTGAACTCCTCGATGGCCTTTTCGACAATCGCGTCCGCGCCATTGACCGAGATGACGACGCTGCCCTCCGATCCGGAAACGCCGCCGCCGCCGACATGGACCGCCGGCAGGCCGTAGAGAATGTCGAACGCCTGAATTTCGGTTATCACCTTGGCGTTGATCAGCGGCAACATGCCGATTTTCTGGCCGTTGAAATAATCGACCCGGGCGTGGCCCAACTGGGTGGAGGCTTGTTTAACCGAGGGGATGAGCTTTTCCAGGCCCACCGGCACGATCAGGGGGATGCCCATGCCGCAGATTTTGCCGAAGGCGAAACCGATGGTGCCGGCGCCGGGATGGGCATTGAAGATCGCCGCGTTGAAGTCCGGGTCGACCGCGTTGGCGCCCTTGATAAACACGCAGCTATCGTCCCAACCGGCCAGGGTTTCGTCCATGGTCGGTACGGGCGGCACGGGCTTTCCCTTGACCAGGCGCAATATCGCCGGCTTTTCCGATGATTCCGTCTGGCACAGGGTGCCGTTGATGACCTGGCCGGAAACGTAGCGGTCGCGCTCGGGACAGTAGCCCAGCACTTCCTCGGCGACATAAACGTTGGTCGATCCATGGGCGATGATGATCTGCGCCGCGGCCAGCGCATGCTGAACCTCCGGCAAACGGGCCACGGCGCGCCCGATCAGACGTTTCGATTCCCAGGGGTTTAGGGCAAAAACAGCTCTCATACTCACCTATCCTTAGGCCCATTGGATAGGCGTGAAACTGCTTCGTCAATAGGCCCACAAGCCTATCGAGAGACCTAGCGCAGGGGCAGGCTCGATAAGGTGATTTCGTCGTCCGAAACCTCAGCCGTGTCGGCTTCATTATCGGCAAATGTGCTCACATCCACCAACGCCAGGGTGGTGAGACCATCATCGCTATCGACCGTGTCGGCGTCGGTTGTCGGTACGGTAATCGCCGCCTGATTTACCAGTACAACTTCGGTGGCATTGCGAAACGGTGAGGGCGCCGACAGGCCGACAACAAGGGCAATCGCCGCCGCTGCGGCGTAAGGCAAAAATTGGCGCACAAGCCCAGCGGTCTTGCCGCCATCCTGCACCGCTGGCGCTTCAGCAATGGCCAGGACGGTTTCCACCGCTTCAGGTGATGTTTCGAGCCCCAATAGGCTGTCTAGGTCACCATCGAGAACCGCCGCATCGCGCCACGCCGCGCGGGCTGTTTCTGATGCGACCAGGCTGGCTACAGCGCACCCACGTAGTTCAGCCGGCCATTTGTCCGGATCGGCGCCATAGCTGGCGACAAGGTCGTTGAAACGATCGATCGATAGGGCATCAATCATGGCTTGCTCCTAGGAGGTCGGCGCGGACTGGCGCCAGTGTATTTCTGAGGGTTCGCCGGGCGCGGGCGAGAAGGGATTCCAGCGCCTCGACGGTAATATCGAGCGCCGATGCCGCCTCGCGTCCGCTGAGGCCTTGATAGTGCACCAGGATCAACGCCGCGCGTTGGCGCGCGGGCAGATCGGCCAAGGCGGCCTCCACATGGCGCTTACGGTCCAGCGGGCCATCGAGACCCGCCGGTTCCGGTACCTCGCCAATATCGGCCAGCGATACGGGACGCGCCGGCGCGCGTTTACGGTCTATGCTGAGATTGACGGTGACCCGGTGCAGCCAGGACGATAGGCCGTCTTCGCCACCCTGCCAGCTCGCCAACTTCCGGTGCAGGCGAACAAAGGTCTCCTGCGCCACGTCTTCGGCCTCCGTCCGGTCACCCAGCATATAGGCGGCGCAGCGGGTAACCGCGGGCAGGTGGCGGTTTACCAGCGCCGCCCATGCACCCCCATCGCCCGCGGCGGCGCGAGCGATGCGGCCGGGATCGGCCACCGGCGAGGAACGGTTTTCCGGAAAACGGGTTATCTCTGCCACCGGGCTTACGGCCTCACGTTTCGGCGCTTTAGCGGTGTCGACGTTTGAAGGCGCGCCGTTCTTGGTTGAATTCCTCGGCATCGATATTGCCATCGCTATTCTCATCCCGCCGGGCGAACCAACGTTCCATGGGCTGGTTCAATTCCTCGTCGGAGATTTGCTGATCACCGTTGGTGTCAATCAAGTCGAAAAATGTGGTGGTTCCAAGGCGAATGAAGAACGAACCACGGCGGCGAAACTCGTCGGGGGAGAGTTGACCGTTACCGTCCACGTCGGCAGCTCCCAAGAGCCGGCCCAATTCGCCGGAAATTTCCTCACGGCTCGCCGAGCCACTACCGTCGGTGTCGAGCAATTCCAGTTGACGGCCGCCATGACGGCTCCGACGTTGGCCTCCTTCGGGTCCACCCTCACGGGCGAAACTGGGACGTTCTCCACCGGGCCCGGGACGTTCCGGGGTGCCTTGCGCGAAGGCGGCGCCGGCCAGGCCGAGGATCAAGGTGCCGGCGACGAGGCTAGTGAGGCCGGATTTGCGGGAAAATGACATCGAGGTCTCCTCAGTTGAAATATTGTCTGACCCTTACACGGGGTTGAACCCGCATATCCGTCGTTAGGGATCAAAAAAATCAAAACAGAGGTTTAGCCACCTATTCGGCCAGATCCGCGCGCTGCAGCAATTGACCAAATCCAGGCAGCGGGTCGCGCACGCCGTGTCGCCGTAAGGCGTACCAGTAGGTCGCCGCGTTGACCGAGATCACCGGCTTACCGAAACGCGCTTCCAGCTCTTCGATCATAGCGACGATGCCCAGGGCGCCGCCGACATGCAAAAGGGTGTCGACATCGTCGTGATTAATTTTCGCAAAGCCGGCCTGAATTTGTTCAAGCGTCACATTGATAATGTCTTCCGATTTTTTGATGTCCAACGCCGCGGTGTAAGGCACCTCGAAGCCAGCGGCTTGATAGTAATCTTTGGCGCTCTGTGAGTTTCGCGCCGACATCGGCGCCAATATGCCGATCCGCTTGGCGCCGATTGTCCGCAACGCCGCTTCCGTGGCATCGGTCGCCAGTACCGTTGACGTGCCTTGAGCGCGGGCGGCAAATTCACCGCGATAGGCCAGCTACTGGTCGTGTGACCATGCGTGCATTTCCATTGACACGCCGCCGATGATCATATCGGGCCAGCACAATAGCGACCCTGGGACCGCGTCGAGAACGGCCTCGGACGCCTTATCGTGGGCGGATATATCGAAACGATAAATCTGGTTGTTGATCCCCGCCGGTCGCATCGCCTCGTATTCGGGCTGCATATTGGCGTTCTGCAGCGGGATCACGATGGCGAATGTACCGCGCGGTCCAAATCGATCAGCCATTCAGGGCACTCCATTTTGCGAAATCACAATATCGCAGATCGGCGTGATAAGGGCAGGGTGGCGAAAATCGGTTCTTTCATCGAATCGGCAAAACGGCAACCCTTCGATCATCCGATTTAGCGGGAGATCAATTATGAACACCGATTTGCTCTATCTGACACTCAGCGCCGCGCTATGCGCCGTGCTGTGGGTTCCCTACATTCTGTCGCGGATCAAGACCTGGGGCCTCATGGAAGCCGTGGGTTACCCGAAGAACCCGCCGGAGCTGCCCGCCTGGGCTGGCCGGGCAAAGCGCGTCCACGAAAATATGGTGGAAAACCTGGCGCCGTTCGCGGCACTGGTTCTGGTCGCGCAGATCGTCGGGGTCGCCAACGAAACCACGGCGCTAGGCGCTCTGATTTTCTTCTGGGCGCGGGTCGCCCACGCGATTGTCTATACCCTGGGCATTCCCTGGCTGCGGACCCTGGCGTTTGCGGTCTCATGGATCGGCATGTTGATGATATTCCTCGAGATCATTGGCTAGCCGGACGGCCGCTATGACCACCTATTTTTGGTTCGGCGTCGCGGCATTCGGCGAAATCGCCGGCAGCTTTGCCTTCTGGGCGTGGCTACGACTGGATAAGAGCGTGCTGTGGACGATCCCCGGCGTGATCTTGCTGGTGTTGTTTGCCCTGGCGCTGACCCGGATCGACTCCGCATTTGCCGGCCGCGTTTATGCGGCCTATGGCGGTGTCTACATATTCTCGTCGCTGCTGTGGTTATGGCTGGTCGAAGGCGCGCGGCCTGACCGCTGGGACTTAATTGGCGCGGCGGTCTGCATCGTTGGTGCGCTGATTATTCTGGCGGGGCCGCGCGCGGCGGCATGATGGGGTGACGGGTTAGCGCCGGCTGCTGATCTCGCTGTCGAGCTGGAACAGTCGCTGGCTGCCAAAACCCTTGATCTCGGCCTCGCCAATTTCGGTGCAGACGAACTCGTCTTTGAGCAAGTCGTAAGTGCTCTCGCACAAGGTAATCGACATGGGCTCGGCGAACTCTTCCATGCGCGCGGCTAAGTTCACGCCGGGGCCAAATATATCGTAGACATATTTTTGAATGCCGACGATGGAGCCAATTACGGGCCCCGTGTTGATGCCGATCCGGCATAGCCATTGTTCGGCGTGAGCCGCGTTTCGTTTCTCGAGATAGCGCTTCATGCGCAGAGCCACCCGGGCGACGTTCTGGGCGTGTTCAGGGGTTTCCTCCGGCACGCCCGATACCGCCATATAGGCATCGCCGATCGTCTTGATGCGTTCGCAGCCGAACAGTTCGACGATACGGTCGAAGGCGGAGAATATGTCGTTGAGCTCGGCGATCAGGCCGCTGGGGTCCTGCGATATGGCCATTTCGGTAAAATCGACGAAATCGAGCATGATCACCGTGGCATCTTCGAAACGCTGCGGCGTCGTCGTGCCGTAATCCTTGAGCTCCTCGTAGATTGTCCGCGGCATAATATTGAGCAGCAGCTTCTCGACCCGCTCTTTTTCCTTCTGCAGATCACGAGTGTGACGCTCGGACATGGTCGAATAAGATTCGAGCATAAACTCAGCCTCGCGCTGCTTCGAGATATCGCGGCATTCGACAAGCGCACGGCGACCGTCGCCATCGGGCAAGGCTTTTAGTTAAACCACAATGGGTATTGTGCGAGTTTCCGAACGGCTCTCGACCTCGCTTCGGTAAGGGCGGGTGCCGCTCATGCGTTCCTTGGCGCGTTTGATGTTTAAGCCTGGCACCCGGGCGATGAGCGGTTCATCGGTATCTTCGACCGGCGGGAACCACTGGAAGAATTTGGCGTTCTCGAACTCGATAGCCCAGGTTTCCGTATCGACGATCGCGGCCCCAATACCAAGCGACTGAATCAACTGTTTCAGCGTCGCGCCATCGGCGGCGTCTATCGGCTTGGAAGGGTCGTCAGGCATAATCTATTGCCGGGTAATTATGAACTTCGACCGGCTCTTCATTTCGCTCGCTAATGTTTTGATATCCGTATCGTCGAATTCGAAATCTTCCAGCGTCTCCGCCAGCAGGTTTAGCATTTCATCGAACGAAGCCTGATCGATGTTAAGCCTAGCATGGGCGCGCTCCAACGCTTCATTGGAGTATTCCGCCGGACCGCCCATTAACGACGCGATAAACTTGGTCTGGTGATCGACCAGGCGCCGCATATTGGTGTTCTCGAAATAACTCGCCAAATTCGGTGAGTCCAGCATACGGTCGTAGAATTCGGAAACGACGCGGCTGATTTTCGCGAAGCCCCCATAATGTTCAAAAAGCGATGTACTCACGATTTTTGCCCCTACCAATGTGGCGTTACGCGCCTGTGTTCCAGTCAGAAAGCGCCCCGAGGAAAGTATAAACATCTACAAAATGTTCGCCAATGAAAAATTTGTTTCATGTGTTTCGGGGTCGGTCGCCAAGCAGTGACGAATATCACAGCGATTCAGGATGGAATGGCGTACTTTGTACTAATCCGATTATTCCAATGCGTAGCCTTACACCCACGCAGGCCTGATCGGCGGGGCATACCTAGCGAGGAGTATCCATATGAGCGGGCAAACGCCAGTCGATCCGGTCGCCTTACGCGATGAGGTGAGGGCGAAGTATCAGGAGGTCGCTGTGGACCCCCATGGTGAATTTCATTTCCACACAGGCCGGCCGTTGGCCAAGCGCCTAGGCTACGACGACACGGTCGTCAGTGCATTGCCCGATGCGGCGATCGAGTCATTTGCCGGCGTCGGCAATCCATTTTCCCTGCAATCGCTGAATGCCGGCGAACGGGTCGTCGATATAGGCTCCGGCGGGGGTTTCGACGTGTTTATCGCCGCGCAACAGGTTGGCCCTGAAGGCCAGGTTGTCGGTATCGATATGACTGAAGAGATGCTCGACAAGTCGCGGCGGACGGCGGCGGATATGGAACTGTCCCATGTCGAATTTCGCGACGGGCTGATCGAAGACATGCCGGTCGAAGACGGTTGGGCGGATGTGGTTATCAGCAATGGCGTGATCAACCTGTGCGCCGACAAGGCATTGGTTTTCGACGAGATCAGCCGGGTGCTCAAACCCGGCGGACGGCTGCAATTCGCCGACATCGCCAACGGAGCGCCGGTGCCGGAATCGGCGGTGAGTGACATCGATCTTTGGACGGCTTGAATCGCCGGTGGCCTTCCGTGTGATGGCTGGAAAGAGTTGATGGAAAAAGCCGGGTTCGTGAATGTGCAGATCGGCCGGCCGGTCGACACGTTCGGGGGCGCCGGCGGCGAAAGCAACGCACGCCTATTCGAGGTCTTCGGCTACGCCTTTTTGGCGTACAAACCCGAATAACCGTTCAACGACGCCTAAAAGCCGTAGCCCGTTCTGTCCCGGCTGCGGCTTTTTCGCCTCTAGCTGTTGGCGTAGGCCGCCTTCAACGCACTCACGACTTGCTGCACCGCCGTATTCGCTTGGTCGGAAAAGCCGCCAAAATTAAAAAAGCCGTGCACTACGCCCTGATAGAGGTGGTACTGGGTCGGCACGCCGGCATTTTGGAGCTTGGACGCATAGGCACGACCCTCATCACGCAAGGGGTCGATGCTCGCCGCGATCACCATGGCCGGCGCCAGACCAGAATGATCTTCGGCATGGATCGGCGAGGCGCGGGGATCGAGGCGATTATCGCCCACATGCATACCGATCACCCATTGCAGGGTCCGGTCGTCGAGGAACATGGTTTCTTCAACCCGGCTCGGCGGCAAGCCGGCCATATCCGTCATCGGATAGATCAGCACCTGCAATGCCGGCTGCGGCGTGTCGTTACGCTTCGCCTCCAAAGCGACCGCCGCCGTCAAATAACCGCCGCCGCTATCGCCGGCGATGGCGATACGCGACGGATCGCCGCCCAGATCGGCAGCATTGTCCTGCAGCCAGCGTAACGTTGCGTAGCAATCCTCCAATGGCGCCGGGAAGGGGTGCTCTGGCGCTAAACGGTATTGCGGTGCGACGACAATGCAGTGGGCGTCGTCCGCCAGAGCCGTGTTGGTTCCCTCATAGTCCTGGGGTGACATCATGCAGCAGCCGCCACCATGGAAATAGGCGAGAACCGGCAGCACGCCGCCATCCGCGTGGGGCGCATAGACCTTACAACGGATATCACCGCGCGGGCCGGCGATGGTAATCTCGTCGTTGCGCGCCAGCTCGCGGGTCGGTGGATTGACCGCCTGCCATAGCTGACTGAAACCATCGCGCGCGCCTTCAAGACCCATATCGACCGGGTGTGGCGGGTTCTGCGCGCCCAGATCTTCGACGAATTTCTTAATTTGCGGATCGACGTACATAGCGTTCTCCCCTTTATTGGATTCTCGATCGCCTACGTGATTGTCGCATTGTCCGGGACTTAGCCCGCCGCCGTCAATGACGCGCGAGCACCCGGTGGGCGTTGACCTGGGCCGGTTGGCATTGTTTAACGGCGTGCCACCGTACAATTCAGCCCGCTTCAGGAGCCTCAAGACAATGTCGGAATATTTGGAATTTGATCCGTCGGAAATAGAGCCGCGCGAAGTATACCGGCTGCTAACCGGCGCTGTCGTGCCGCGTCCCATCGGCTGGGCCTCGACAGTGAACAAAGACGGTCAAACCAATCTGGCGCCGTTTAGCTTTTTTACCGTGGTCTGCGTGATACCGCCGATGATCTCGCTGACTATTGCACGCAACCCCGATGGAACCGAGAAGCACACGTTGAAGAACATCAAGGAAATGGGCGACTTCTGCTTCAACGTTGTCACCGAGCCGGTCTGGCAGGAAATGGTCGACTCCGCCAACGCCATACCCGAAGGCGACAGCGAATTCGAGGATACCGGCCTG
Organism: Alphaproteobacteria bacterium; assembly: GCA_011087645.1. GTDB lineage: Bacteria > Pseudomonadota > Alphaproteobacteria > UBA6615 > UBA6615 > JABDJY01. The sequence goes on along the minus strand of JAALLF010000004.1, from coordinate 29,603 downwards.
ACGCCGATCCCCGCGGTGAAAGTAAACTCACCGCGGGTGAAGGAGGTTCCCATTCATTTCGAATGTAAGCTGCACCAGGTCATCGAACTAGGGCCGCGAAACCATCCGTTGGTGATCGGCGAAGTGGTTCACTTCCACGTCGATCCCGCTTGTATGACCAACGGCTATATCGACATGAAGAAACTGGCTCCGATCGGGCGCCTGAACGGTTTTTTCTACTCCACCCTCGGCGACATTCTCGAGCGCGAATTCGTCGACGGGCAACCGCGCTAAAACAGTCGTATTTTACGCGGTGGGGCTTAAGCCCCTCTCCTTGCGGGAGAGGGGTTGGGGTGAGGGGTTACGCTATATCCGAAGAAACCCTTCATCGTCCCTAACCCCTCACCCGGCTCGCTTTCGCTCGCCACCCTCTCCCGCCGGGAGAGGGATTTTGTTTAGTAGGGTGTGACTTCCTGCTGACCGAGCGCGTTGATCAGCACATTCTCGTTCGGCGCCGGTTTATCGTTCACCCGGTCGAGGCACCAATCGGCGAGCATCGAATACCAATTCTCGCCAAGATAGGCCGCGGTGCCGCCACCGATGGCGTGGCGCTCGCCCTCGTAATAAACCAGTTTCTTCGGCACGTTCAGCTTGGCGACGACATCGTCGGTGCATTCGATGGGGCTTAGTTCTTCGTCCTGACCGGCCTGAACCAGGACCGGGCACTTGATCTGGTCGAGCACCGGGTTGAGCGAGAACTCGCTAATGAATTGGTCGAATTCTTCCTCATTGTCGTGATTGCTCATGAACATGAAGCGCAATTTAAACGACGGCGCGGCCATATTGAAAATGGTGTAGCAGCCAGGCTCGTGGCAGACGAAGCTAACCGCCGCGCCCTTCACTTTGTCGCCCAATTGCGCGGCCGCCTGCAGGCCAAAGAACGAGCCGAAGCTGATCCCGAAGATAACCAGCCGGTCTTTATCGATGGCCGGATGCTCGATAAGCCAGTCATAGACCGCCTGGGCGGCGGCCATATGGTTGTCCTTGGTGACATAGACGCCGTTTACCGGACATTCGCCTTGGCCCGGTCCGTCATAAACGAAGCTCGCCATGCCGCGCTCGAGCATCTTGTCGCCATACATCGAGCACATGATTTCCTTCGACCCGTCCATGCCGTCGATGCCGATGGCGCAGGCGAACTTTTCGCCATCTTTGGGTTCGTGGGGCAGGGCAAGGAAGCCCGGCAATACGCCGTCGCCGAAGGGAATCTCGACCCGCTCGATCGGCCGCGGCGCATAGGCGATGTACTTGTCGTAGCAATCGACCATGTGCTGATTGTATTCGATGTGCAGGTCGCTGGCTTCGAAGATCGGCCAGCGCGCGGCGGAGTAGAGCAGGGAGGCGATAAAATAACTCTCGCGGGCCGACACCAGTCTGTCCTCGGCCTAGAACGCCTTGGCTTTCGCCTCACGACGGCGCGCCGCGCCGGCAAATTCGCGGTGCATATCGTTGAATTTCTTGGTGCGCATGCCGACAGTGCGGAAATCGCCCACCGCGTCGGGGCCGCAGGGGAACATGGTGTAGCCCAAACGCGGCTGATCCCACTCCATACCGACGCTCGAAATTATCGCATCGAGAATCCAACGCTGCTCGGCCCAGCGTTTCATCTTCTGTTCGGTGAATGCGCGCATCATGGTGTTTACTCCCCCTTGAGATTTGTTGATTGCCGTTGTTTTTTTGTAGCTGATAACAAAGCACAGGGGGCGGGGCGTGTCAGGCCATTATGCGCGGGCCCCGGTCGCGGTCTGGCGATTAGCCTGCTAATATTGTTTCAAATCAGGTCTCGGCGAGGAGGAACGACATGCGGGTCCCCGCGGCAGTGCGCCACCAGGAAATGAACCCGGCCAAGCTAACCGGCCTGTTCTTGAAGCAGTTCGTCCTGTCGAAAGTTGGCCCGGGCGAGACAATGGTGCTGCTCAGCGACATGACCACCCGGCCGGAATATGTCGAGGCGGCGTTCGCCGCCGCCGAGGAACTCGGCGCCAATGCCTATGAGATGCGGGTCAATATGGTGCCGTCCTGGACCAAGGTCGGGGTCGACACGATCGGCCAGACTAAGGGGCTGAAGGACGCGCTGATCGCCGCCGATATCGTGGTCGCCCTGCACATTCCGTTGTTTACCGGCTGGTTGCGCGAAGTCATGGGGACCGGCACCCGCTTCCTCATGATTATCGATGCGCCCGACGATTTGGAGACGCTGCTCGCCCCGAAGGGTCTCAAGGAAGCTGTGAAGCACGCCGGTGAACGTCTCTCCGCGACCAAGGAGATCCGTGTCGTTAGCGATGCCGGCACCGATCTGACCTATAGTTGCGGCGACTACCCAGTGATGAGCCAGTGGGGCTATTCCGACGAGCCCGGCCATTTCGATCATTGGGGCGTCGGCCATACCCACACTTTTCCCAACGAAGGCAGCGCCAACGGCACGGTGGTGATGGCGCCCGGCGATATCGTCATTCTGCCCTACTGCCGCTACGTGCACGACGAAGTGCGCCTGGAAATTCGCGATGGCTTTATTCGCAAAGTCGAAGGCGGCCTCGACGCCAAGTTGATGACCGACTGGCTCAACGACAACAAAGTGTCGGACGACGATCTCGATCCCTACGCGGTGTCTCATCTGGGCTGGGGCCTGAACCCGCAAGCCCGCTGGTACAATATCGCGCTCAACGGTGACGATCCCGAACGCGCCCATGCCGCGGCGCGGGTATTCCCCGGCAACTTCCTTTTCTCCACCGGCCCCAATACCCAAGGCGGCGGCACGCGCAACACCAAGGGCCATTACGATGTGCCCATGCGCGATTGTACGGTCATTCTCGATAATGAAATCATTATCGACAAGGGACGCATCGTCGATGAGGCGATGATCGTCGAACGGGAGGCCCGCTAAATGCCAATACGCAGTATCGACAGCTATCCGCCGCAGGAGCCGTTTTCAGAAATCGGCATCAAGTACAACGAACAGGCGCGGAAACTGAGCGCCGGTATCGACGGCGAGACCTTTGCCTATGCGGATGGCGGCGACCCCTACCAAGAAGTCGCGGTGTTCGAAGCCGCGAACCCCAACGGCACGGTTCTCGCCTTCATGCATGGCGGCGGCTGGGTCAACGGTTACAAGGAATGGGTGGCCTTCATGGCGCCGGCGCTCAACGCCGCCGGCGTGACCTTTGTCAGCATCGGCTATCGGTTGGCGCCGGAGCACAAATGGCCGACCGGCATTGCAGATATCGGCGCGGCGCTGAAATGGATCCACGACAATATCGCGTCACATGGCGGCGACCCGTCGCGGGTCTTCCTCAGCGGACACTCCGCCGGCGGTCATTACGCAACCTGGATGGCGGTGCGCGACGATTGGTAGGCTGCCGCTGGCGTTCCCGCCGACTTTATTCGCGGCGCGCTGCCGATCTCAGGGGTCTACGATTTCACGCCGGGTAACGGCATGGCTATGCATCCGCGTGTCCTTGCCGATGACGGCTCCAACGACGAAGACGCCAGCCCGCTATTCACCATCGCCAAGACGCCGCCGTTTTTCATGTCATTGGGCGAGAATGACTTACCACCGTTGATCCCCCAGGCGGCGAAAATGACCAGCGCGCTGCGCGCCGCCGGTGGCGACGTCACGACCCTGATCATGGAAGGCCTGGATCATTCCGGCGCCTCTTACGATTCAGGCGAGCCAGACGGTCAGTGGTTACCCGTCGCGCTGGAATGGATGGCGTCCCACTAGGCGCGAATTCCCGTGCGAATCCTCGTTACCGGCGCAAACGGCATCACCGGCCATGCGGTGATCAAGCACTTGGTCACGCGTGGCGCCGACATATCGGGTCTAGTCAGCAATGATGCGTCTCAGGCAGCCATAGCTGATCTTGGGGCGGCGCCGGTTGTTGGCGATTTACGCGATGGCGGGGCGTTGCGCCGGGCCATGGCGGCGGCCGACCGCGTCTATCACATCTGTCCCGCCTGGGACCCCGACGAACTCGAAATCGGCGAAGCGGTGATCGACGCCGCGCGAACATCGGATATCGAGCTATTCGGGTATCACAGCGTGATCGCGCCCCACCTCGAGGAAGTACCCTCCCATTGGGCCAAGATGGAAGTGCAAATGGCGCTCATGCAAAGCGGTGTGCCCTTCTCCGTCGTGCAACCCGCGGCCTATATGCAGAATATTGTTGGCTCCCAGAGCAATGATAGTGTGACGGTGCCCTACCGCATCGACGCGCCGCTATCCTGGGTCGACGCGGCCGATGTGGGGGAGGCGGTCGCGATTTTGATGACCCGTCCCGAGCAAGGCGGCGGCACCTATGAGCTTTGTGGCACCGAGACCCCGTTATCACCGCGCGGAATCGCCAGCCTTCTATCGCAAGGCCGGCGACGGCCGGTCGAGGCACGCACAATTTCGGTTGAGGAATTTGGGCGGCTGCGGCCTTACAGCGAATTCACCGCCGGGCAGTTGGATCGCCTCAAGGCGTACTGTCGCTTTGTCGACGAGTTCGGCATGCCGGCCGGCAACTCGAATACCTTGGCGGTGATTCTGGGGCGCACGCCGACGCCGTTCGACACCGTGGCCGAACGGCTATGATGGCGCCGATGGGGTTAGTTATCGACACCAGCATCGAAATTGAATCCGATGCCGTTCATCTGAGCCACCGTCGCCGCGCCGAATTGCTTGGCGATCTCTTCGCCGACGCTCGGAACGAAGGCAACTTTGTCGAATTCATCGCCCGCGGGCGGCTGAATCACCACAAACAGATAGCCGAGTTCGTCGGATATATTGGTGAAATTCCGGCTGACGCCCGGTGGTACGGAGACGAAATCGAGGGGTTCGAGGATGGTGCTATTCTCGCCATCATCGCCCCAGCTAATCTTAAACCGGCCGCGGACACAGAAAAAATTCTCGACGGCTTTCTCATGGGCGTGCAGTCCTGGGCTATTGCCGGGCGGACATTCAGCCAAGGAAATCGTGACGCCGGGCGCGCCTTTCACGGGCGCGATGCTATTGCGGCCGGCCCAGCCTTCCGGCGACATCACCGGATAGACGCTCTTCGCCGAGACCATCTCCATCGCTTCCGGCGGAATACCTTTCGCGTCGTTTTGGGTCTGCTTATAGGGCTTCAATTCACCAAAGCGCGCCGTGCGGCGGCCCATTTCCTCGGCCGATATATTGATCGTTTTCATCGTGGGCTTCCTCCCGAATATTTTGACGAGATAATGAACCGCTCTCCGGGCTGGGTCAAAGGTGCTCTTCCAATAACTGAACGCGGTGCGCCATGATCCTGATCAGTGGCGCAAACGGCACCGCCGGACGCTCTGTCGTCAAGCATTTAGCGCAACGAGGGGTACCGGTACGGGCTTTGGTGAGTAATTCGGACTCCGCCCAATCGATCGAAGCCCTCGGCGCCACGGCGATGATTGGCGATATGCGCGATGGCGACGTACAACGGCGCGCGCTTGCGGGCATCGAAACCTTCTACCATATCGCCCCGGGCCTGATGGCCGACGAGCTCGCCGTCGGCCATCGGTTTATCGAAACAGCGCGCGCGGAGGGCATCGAGCGGTTTGTCCTGCATGGGGTGAGTTACCCCTATGCGCCCAATATCAGTTTCCATTGGATCAAGATGCAATTGGAGGCCGAACTGCTCAAATCCGGGATTCCCTTCACGATTATCCGGCCCACCCAGTTCATGCAGAATATCATCTGGTCGCTGCCGCAAATCCTGCAGAGCGGCGAATTCGCATTACCCTATGCGCCTGACAAGCGCATGGGATTTGTCCATATCGACGATCTGGGAAGGGCTGTGGCTACTATCCTAAGCGAACCCGGTCACGCTGGCGCCACTTATGAGCTTTGCAGCACCGCGAAGCCGATCGACCGCCACCACATGGCGGCGGCGCTCTCGACCGCATTCGACACCAATATACGAGCCGTACAATGCTCTTTCGACGATTTGCAGGGGTCGCATTTCTTTGCGTCCCTCAGCCCCGCGCAGCGGCAGCAGCTCGCCAACATGTACGACCATATCGACCAATTCGGCACCGCCTATTTCAACAATGAGATGCTGGAGATGCTGACCGGTGAGCCAACGACATCCTACGATGCGTTCGCCAGCCAACTAGCGGCTGCATATCCCAACCAACCGGCGTAACGACCGGCGCGGAAATTCTCGCATATTCCGCCACTCATACTATCATAAGTAGTTATTCGCATATAAATCAGCCCCATAGATGGCTTTTTACTTATTTGTGAACTGTATCTGTATGGGCTTTTAACGAATCATTGAGCTATTCCCCCGTACTTTGCCAGCGACACGAAAAGGCGGCCATTTTTGGCCCCTTCGGTACGATTTAGGCAAACATGACCGACAATATGGGCTCTAACGAAGATCAGCAGGCCGCCGACGCCGAGAATGCTTGCGTCACCGAGCGTGACATGCTGCTGAGCTCGCTAGATACGCTGGCCGGCGGCTTGATCATCCTTGACTCACAAATGCGTATTGTCGCCGCCAATAAACTCGCGGTGACATTGCTCGACGTGCCGGAAGAGTTAGTACAGCCGCAGTCGTCGTGGGTCGATTTTGTCCGCTTCGCGGCTGAACGTGGTGATTATGGTGAAGGCACGGCCGACGAGCAGTACAATCGCGTCATGCCGCTTGTTACCCGTCGCGAACCCTATGAATTAGTCCGTCGCCGCCCAGACGGCGTCATTCTCGAAATCAATGGTCAACCGATCGTCGGTGGCGGTTATGTAACGCGTTTCCGCGACGTTACCGCGGCGAAGCAGCAAGAGGCGGACTTGGCGGATGCCACACGGTCCAGCCAGCGGTTCCGCAGGTTTTTCGAACTCTCCCAGGAAATGATGGGCATCGCCGACCAAGACGGTCGACTGCACACCATGAACAACGCCTGGAATAAACATTTAGGCTGGACCAACGAAGAATTAGGCGCCAAGCCGTTTATCGAATTCGTCTCCGATGACGATATGGAAAATGTCAAAACCGCGCTCGCCAGCTTGGCCGCCGGCAAAAACGCTGCCGAATTCTCGGTGCAGTTCAACTGCAAAATCAGCGATGAGCGTTGGCTCGAATGGCATGTAGCGCCGGATAGCGACGGGCAGCTCTTCTGCGTGGTTCACGACATCGATGCGGCGCGACATCACCAGGAAGAACTTGAAGAAGCCCGTACCGAAGCGGAATCAGCCGCCAGTTCAAAGGCCGATTTTCTCGCGACCATGAGCCACGAGATCCGCACGCCGATGAACGGCATCATCGGCATAGCCAATTTATTGCTGGATACCGATCTCGAAGCCGAACAACGCCATTACGCGCAAGCGGTTGTCGAATCCGGCGAAGCGTTGTTGGAAATCATCGACGATATCCTCGACATCTCGAAGATGGAGGCCGGCAAGCTCGTTATCGATGAGCAGGAATTTAGCGTCGAGAAGATTGTCGGTTCGGTTATCGATGTGGTGACCCCTCGCGCCATGGAGAAAAAGCTCGAGCTGGCGACCTACATCGCGCCGGAAATGGCCAGTGTGGTGCGCGGTGATTCCGGCAAACTTCGCCAAATACTCCTCAACCTGCTTGGCAACGCGATTAAGTTCACTGACACCGGCGCCGTTTCGGTGCGGGCCACTGTCGAAGACAAGAACGATGCGCGCCAAACCTTGCGGTTCGAGATCAAGGATACCGGGATTGGTATTCCTGAAACGTCGCGTGACCAATTATTTAAACCGTTTAGCCAGGCCGATTCCTCGACTAGTAACAAATATGGCGGGACCGGATTGGGGCTGTCGATCTGTAAACAGTTAACCGAATTGATGGATGGCGAGATCGGCTTCGACTGCAATCCGAATGGCGGTACGACTTTCTGGTTTACGATAAATCTCGGTGTTGCAGAGTCGGCAGTTCTGGAAGCCGACACCGCCAAAACCGTTGTCGAGACGCCGGTCGAAAGAGCCGAGCCCGTTGTTGAAGCCGACGTTGAACCGCCGGCTGCCGCAACAGAGACAGAGCTCACGAAACCGAGTTCACTTCGCGTGTTGCTGGTGGAAGATAACGCGGTAAACCAAATGCTCGCCTCGGCGATTCTGAAAAAAGGTGGTCATCGCGTCGATCTCGCCACCGATGGTATCGAAGGTGTCGAGGCCGTTCGCAACAATCTCTACGACGTTATCTTGATGGACATCCAGATGCCGAATATGGACGGGCTGGAAGCAACCCGCCGCATCCGTGCGATGGACGACCAAAGCAAAGCCAACATCTATATCGTCGCTATCACGGCGAATGCGCTTTTGGGCGATCGCGAAACCTGCCTATCGGCCGGTATGAACGATTATCTCCCCAAACCGATCGATCAAAAACGTTTGCTGGCCGCCCTGGATTCGGTGCGTACCGAGACACCGGTTGATGCGGCGCCACAGGGCACGGCCGACGACACAGAGGCCGTCATCGATGAGGCTGAATTTAACAGCCTTGAAGAAACCGTCGGCAGCGAAGCGCTGGCCAACATGGTTAGCATAACCCTGGCCAGCGCGCCGGCGACAATGGCCCTCATTCAAGCCGCGAACACCGAGGGCGACCTCGAAAAAATGAAAAGCGAAGCTCACGACCTGGGGAGCAATTTCGGTAATTTGGGCGCCGCGCGTCTGCACGCCCATATCGTCGAACTCACCAAAGCGTGCCGTGAAGGCCGCACCGCCCGCGCGAGTTCGCTGGCAAACCAGATGCCCGACATTCTCGACGAAGCGATGGCGGCGGTGAAAGCCCGAATCGGCGCAAACGTCTCACGAGTTGCTTAGGCGATAAGACTGCTCATTCGCCTGGCAACAGCGCCGGCATGACGGGGCAGGCGACGTCGAGCACATAGCTGCCGGCCGTCTCGGCACGCAATAGCAAATCATCGCGATCGCAGGCCAAACTGGACAGCCATTGTAGGTGTCCCAGCACATTGCCGTCGCCCAAGGACGCCCAAATATCTTCCGGCGCCAGATCGTCATTCGTCAGATCGCAAACCCGCATCGCGAAGGGCGGCGGCGCGAGGTGGATCACCCACGGGCCGTCATCGGTCACAGTGGTGTCGCTTTCGTGCAAGACACCGACGACAAACCCCAACGGAACATCTTCGAGCTGAATATCCATCGATGAGGGGTTGAACGGGGTAAATCCGAAACTGAGGCGCCGGGCGACCTCTTCGTCATGAATAGCTTCGATAGCGGAGCCAACCAGTTCCGCGACAGTTCTGGGATCCGCGTAGCGGGGCTCGAGAAACATCAAATTGCCCACCGCGAAGCGGCTGTCGCTCTCCAACGGAAAATAGAGATCGCTAAGCTCACCGCTCGGTATGGCGTCCTCGGGCCGATGAATGATCCGCATGATGAAGACCGGATCATCAAGGTGAATGATCCAAACATCGTCGCCGTCTTCGGAAAAATCCGACCAACCGAACAAACGCCCTACGATAAATTCTGCCATCGCAGAGACGTGCCAGGGAGATGGTGCGAGCGCAAGTACCGAATCCATTGCTTTAGACGCACACACCGGTTTTTATACGCACCCAAGCGCCCTTGGAGGCGCAATCAGCATCCAACCGGGGGGAAGTTCGTGAAAGCGCAGATACTATATAAAGGCGGCGATCCGTTTTCGTTGGAGAATCGGCCCGATCCCGAAGCGGGCCCCGGCGAAGCTGTGGCGAAGGTTCTCGCTTGCGGTTCGGGTCTAACCATCCATCACATCAAGGCCGGTCGCGGCGAAGCTAATTTTCCGGTCATCATCGGCCATGAAATCACCGGCGAGATTGTCGAGGTCGGCGCCGGCGGCGGCGGGCCCGATAATCTTCAAGTCGGCGACCCGGTCACCGCGTATTTCTATTTAATCGACGGCGAGGACAAGTGGACCCGAACCGGCCGTGCGCCGATCTCCACGGTCAACCGCGGCTATATCGGCCGCCAGATCGACGGTGGCTATGCCGAATACATCAAACTGCCGGTCTATAACTTCATCAAACTGCCCGAGGGGCTGGACTACAAAAACAAGCCGGCCGATGTCGGCGTTATCAGTGACGCTATCGCCACCCCCTATAAGGTCCTGCAACGCGCCCGCGTCGCGCCGACCGATACGGTGGCTGTCTTCGGCGCCGGCGGCGGCTTGGGCGTCCATCAGGTGATGATGTGCAAATGGGCCAACGCCAATGTCATCGCCGTCGACGTCATGGCCGACAAGCTGGAGGTCTGTAAGAGCCTCGGCGCCGACATGCTGGTCGATGCCTCTAACGATAATGTGGTGGAACAGGTGATGGAGCTTACCAAGGGGGCGGGGGTCGATGTGGCAATCGACTATGTATCGACTACCGGAACCCAGCAAACCGCCGTCGATTGTCTCGGCATCGGCGGCCGGTTCGTCACCCTGGGCGGCGCGGGACAGCCGTTCATGGCGCCGGCGCCGAAAATGCTGCAGAAGGAGCTTGAGCTGATGGGCAGCCGCTATTGCAGCCGCCAGCAGGTCATCGAATCCCTGGAAATCTGCGCGCGCGGCGATGTCTGGCCCCTGGTGACCGAGACTTACTCACTGGCCGAGGCCGAGACCGTGCATCAGCGCCTCGATCAAGGCCTGGTCACCGGCCGCGCCGCGCTGGTTATGGACGGCTAACCGGGTTTAATGCGAAACGCGATCCGCGCGGGTGCCAAACATCCTCATCCTGAGGAGCCCTTTCGCCTCGCCCTTCGAGACGGGCCTGACGGCCCTCCTCAGAGCCTGGCCGGAAATGAATTGTTTGTTTCCAAGACCTTGTCACTCGCTCCGTGGGTGAAAACCAAACGCCATGGCTGACGCCACCCGCCCCTCCCTAACCCTCCCCCTCGCTGGGGGGAGGGAAATTATTAGCGGCCCGCTGGCTATAACCCCCTCCCCCTTGAGGGGGGAGGGTTGGGGTGGGGGTGATGACGCTCGATGATCAGATTGATAACACGCTGATATCGCTCAATTCATTTCCGGCCAGACTCTAAGGATGAGGCGAAAGGGCGTCTCGAAGGAACGCGGCCGCTACTTTAGTCGGCCTCGATCGGGTTGCGCAGAATACCAATCTGGGAGATTTCGACCTCTACCGTATCGCCGGCCTTCATCCATAGCGGCGGCTGGCGGACATGGCCGACGCCGCTCGGCGTGCCGGTGACGATAACGTCGCCCGGATAGAATTCGGTATAGGTCGAGATATAGGCGATGAGTTGCGGTACGTTGAAGATCAGATCGTCGACCCCCTCGTGCTGCACAACTTCGCCGTTGAGGCGGGTCTCCAGCGTCAGGGCCGCCGGATCGGCAATTTCATCGGCGGTGACCATGCAGGGACCAAACGCGCCGGAATGGAAGAAGTTTTTGCCCGCCAGATATGTCGAGGCATGACGCTGCCAGTCGCGGATCGAGCCCTCATTGTAGCAGCTATAACCGGCGACATAGTCCATCGCGTCGCTTTCGGCGATGCGACGCCCTTGTTTGCCGATGATGACGGCCAGTTCGCCCTCGTAATCGAAGCGTTCGGATTCCCGCGGCGCGATCATCGGCTGCCCGTCGCCCACATGGCTTTCCGGCCAACGCGGGAACAGCACCGGGTATGACGGGATGGCGTTACCGGTTTCTTGCGCGTGCTTGCGGTAATTCAGACCGACGCAGATGATTTTACCCGGATTGGTGATTGGCGGCAGCATGGTGACATCGGCCAAAGGAAAATCGGACGTCTTGCCGCCACCGCCGCCGAACCCGGTGTTGAGATATTCGGTGACCTTGGTCTTCAGGGCGTCATCGGCGCTTAAAAAATCCCGCAGGGTGGGAATCGTATTGATGAACTCGGCGCCCAGATCGATCACCCCGCCATCCGGGCCATAGGTTCCCCAAGTGTCGCGGTTCACATAATGAAAACTGATATATTTCATCTTCTTACTTGCCTACCCTAATGTCGTTTCTAATTTTTTGATTGGGCATCGCGCAGCATATTGCGGGCGATGACCAATTGCTGGATCTGCGAGGTGCCCTCATAAATCCGCAGCAGGCGCACATCGCGGTAAAACCGCTCGATGGGATATTCCGCCATATAGCCGGCGCCGCCGAATATCTGCACCGCCCGGTCGGCGACCCGGCCGACCATTTCCGAGCAATACAGCTTGCAGCACGCCGCTTCGGTGGCGATGGCCTCGCCGGCATCAAAGCGGGTGGCGGCGTCCATCACCATGGTGCGCCCGGCATAGGCCTCGGTGCGGCTGTCGGCCAGCATCGCCTGGACCAGTTGGAATTCGCCAATGGCCTTGCCGAATTGGCGGCGCTCGCTGGCATAGCGCACACATTCGTCGATCAGCCGCTCGGCCATGCCCACCGCCACGGCGCTCAAATGCAAACGGCCGCGGTCGAGGACTTTCATCGCCGTCTTAAAACCCATATCCGGCACCCCGCCGATAATCGCGGCGGCCGGCACCCGGCAATTTTCGAGTACCACATCGGCGGTATGGGCGCCCTGTTGTCCCATCTTCTTGTCCCACTTGCCGACCGATAGCCCCGCCGCGTCGCGCTCGACGATGAAGGCCGAGATGCCGCGCGCGCCCGGCTCGTCGGCATTGGTGCGCGCCATCAGCGTGAAAATGCCGGCATGGGGCGCGTTAGTGATGAACCGCTTGGTGCCGTTGAGCACATAATGATCGCCGTCGAGACGCGCCGAGGTGCGCAACGACCCGGCGTCGGAGCCGGCTTCGGGCTCGGTAAGGGCGAAGGACGCGATCAGCTCGCCGCTGGCGAGCTTGGGCAGATAATAGGCCTTCTGGGCATCGGTGCCATCGATCACGATGCCTTGCGATCCGATGCCCACATTGGTGCCGAACACCGAGCGGAACGCCGGCGAGGTCCAGCCCAATTCCTGCACCACCCGGACTTCCTCGACCATGCTCAACCCCAATCCGCCGAATTCTGTGGGGATCGACAGACCGAACAGGCCGAGCTCGCGCATTTCGGCGACGATTTCCGGCGGCACCGCATCGTTTTCCGAGACCTCGGCCTCGTTGGGCACCAGCCGCTCGCGCACAAACCGATGGACGGTGGTGAGCAGCAAATCCAGAGTGTCTTGATCGAGAGCCATGATTCTTCTCAAGGAACCGGTTTACCGGAAAATCTGTTATATCGGCATTGGTCGGCCCGACCAATGGTCCCTCGACCGGCGCTACCCACAAAGATCGGCGGTAAGGGCTGCCGATGGCCCCTGGACTTGCTATGATGGGGCGCCATATCAAGACCATCTTCGAGACGGAGGAAATCAAATGGACGTCCCCATGCGGGTTCCCGAACCGACCGATGTCGTATCACCGGCCAGGTTCGCCCATATCGTGCTCTACACCAAGAAATTCCAGGAGATGGTCGACTGGTACTGCCACTTCCTCGGCGCCAGCGTGACAGGCGCCTCCCAGGGACTAGCCTTCCTGACCTACGATGACGAGCATCACCGCATCGCCATCATCGAAACGCCCGATTACAAGGATCGCGAGCCGAACACCATCGGCATGGCCCATTTCGCCTATTCCTACGACACGCTGGGCGACATGGTGCATCAGTATGAGCGGCTTAAGGGGGCAGGCGTGATGCCGGCGCGGACCATCAATCATGGCCCGACGACATCGATGTACTATCGCGACCCGGACGAAAATGCGGTCGAAATCCAAGTCGATAATTTTCCGTCCGTCGAGGCCCTCAACGAATGGTTTGCGACCGGTGTCTTTAACCGCAACCCAATTGGTCACACTTTCGATTTCGAAGAGATCGTCGAACGGCACAAGGCTGGCGAGGCGGAAGCCGTACTCCTTCATCCCCGTGAAGGTGAGAACGCCAAGCTGATGTCAGCGAACGATAAATAGCAATAAGGGACAGTTTATAATGGGCATGCTCATCGAGGGGACGTGGCACGAGGGCGATAATGCCCATCTCACCCGCGAAACCGCCAAGGACGGCAATTTTCAGCGCACGGAAAGCCAGTTCCGTAACTGGGTGACGGCGGACGGCAGCGCGGGCCCGACCGGCGAGGGGGGATACCAGGCCGAGCCCGGGCGCTACCACCTCTATCTGGCCCATACCTGCCCCTGGGCCCATCGGGCGCTGATTTTCCGCACTCTGAAGAAACTCGATAACGCGATCTCGGTTTCCTTCGCGCTGCCCGGCCGCCACGCCGGCGGCTGGACCTACCGCGAAGATCCTGAATTTCCCGATTGCATCCCCGACACGGTCAACGGTTTCGGGCATCTGCACGAGGCTTATTCCGCCTCCCAAGGCGACTATACCGGCAAGGTCACGGTGCCGACCCTGTGGGACAAGCAAACCGAACGGGTCATCAACAACGAATCTTCCGAAATCATTCGCATGTTCAATACCGCCTTCGACGCCCACACCAATGCCGGCGAGGATTACTATCCCGAGCCACTGCGCGGCGAAATCGACGCCATCAACGACGTGATCTATCGCACCGTCAATAACGGCGTCTATCGCTGCGGTTTCGCCACCTCGCAGGAGGCCTACGAGACATCGGTGACCGCCCTGTTCCAGACCCTCGACGAACTCGAGGTGCGGTTGGGCAGCCAACGTTATTTGGTCGGCGCGCAGTTGACCGAGGCCGATTGGCGGCTGTTCCCCACATTGATCCGTTTCGACGCGTGTTATGTCGGCGCGTTTAAATGTAATTTGCGGCGCTTGAGCGACTATCCCAACCTGACCAACTACACGCGCGAGCTCTATCAGGTGCCCGGCATCGCCGAGACCTTCAGCTTCGACTACGCCAAGCGAAACTACTACGGTATCGAACGGGTCAATCCGAACGGCATCGTGCCCCTAGGGCCGGCCAATATCGAAGCGTTTTACCGGAAACCGCACGACCGCAACCGGTTCTAATTCGCTAACAAAAAAGCAGGGCAGGGGTATGGATAACGAACGATTCGAAAAGGGCCTGGCGGTTCGCAAGGAAGTGCTGGGCGCTGAATATGTCGAGCGGGCATTCGAGAATGTGGATGATTTCAACCGCGAATTTCAGGAGCAGATCGTCACCGAACTGGGCTGGGGCGGCACCTGGGCGCGCGGCGTCTTGGAACGCCGTGAGCGCAGCATTCTAAATCTCGGCATGCTGGCCGGCCTCGGCCGCCTGACCGAGTTCGAAACCCATTTCCGCGGCGCCCTGCGCAACGGCATTTCCAAGGACGAAGCCAAGGAAATCTTGCTGCAGATTTCGGTCTATTGCGGGGTGCCCATGGGCATGGAGGTTTTCCGCATCGCCAAGCGCGTCCTCGACGAACAGCCTTAGATAACTGCGAAAATGGTTTGTTAACGCCTGATGAACCGAATGGCGCAACAAACCGGCTGAACGCACACATACCGTTAACGGTTTGGCCCTACGTTTGCTTGAATAGGCCAAGCATCAGCGGACTTGCGTTTTTCAATGGACCAGCCAGAAGTCGCCGACATTCTTAAAAAACACCTGCTGTGGCTAAATCAGCGGGCCGGTGGCAGCCGTGCGGACCTGTCGCTGAAGGACCTGCGCCGCTTCAACTTCGACAATATGATGTTGAGCAAGGCAAAAATGGCCGGCAGCAATTTCTCCGAATGCTCGATGCGCCACGCGAATTTCGTCGCCGCCGACTTATTTTCCGTGATGCTGAATGGCGCTGATTTAAGCGGCGCGAATTTCGACGACGCCGATATGCGGGGCGCCCACTTGCGCGACGTAAAATTACAGAATGCCAGTCTCGTGGGGACCGATCTGCGCGGCGGCGCCTTGATGCTTGGCGCCGATGCCAAAAATAACGGCACCGACAAAACCATACTCGACTATGCCAATTTGGATAATGCGAATGTTTCGGGCGCCGACCTTTCCGGCGCCTCGATGCTCGCGAGCAGTATGCGCGGCGCGAACATGACCGGCGCTAATCTAACCTCGGGACAACTCCATAATGCGGACATGGATGGCGTCAATCTGCGCGGCGCCAACCTGTCCAAGGCAAATCTCACCGGGGTCAGCCTGGTCGGCGCCAATCTGACCGACGTCATTTTGAGCGAAACCGATTTATCCGGCGCCAATCTCGAGGACGCGATTCTGGAAGGAGTCGATCTCGCCAATGCAAAACTGGAAGGCGCGAATATCTCACGGCCGGCAAGCGACTTTCCCAAAAATATTCAGGATATTCTGAAACGTCACTTCGAATGGATCGACGGCGACGGACAGTCGGGTGAACGGGCTGATCTGACAAAAGCCGATCTCGAACGCATCGATCTGCCAGGCATGGAGCTCAATGGCGCGGTGTTGAAAAACACCAAAATGAGTGGAGCCAATCTGCGCGGCAGCAGCTTCATCATGACCGATATGACTGAAATATTATTGGTCGGGGCCGATCTAACGAAAGCCAACCTGCAAGGCGCGACCCTGGAACGCGCGGATCTGCGCGGCGCGAATTTGACGGAAGCGCGTTTAATCGCAATTTTCTTGAAGGAGGCTCGCGAAAAGAGTGGCGGGCGTTTATGGCCGGCCAATTTGTCGGGTGCCGATCTAACGGGCGCCAATCTGGTTGGCGCGGATCTTGGCAATGCGCGTCTGAACGGCGCTAATTTAGCCGATGCCAATCTGACCAACGCCAATCTCAAAGAAGCCGTGCTGGACGACGCTATATTGGCGGGAACCATCCTCGATGGCGCCAATCTGCAAGAGACCAGTATGGAGAATACCCGCGACACCCTACCGGACGCCAAAGACGACGCCGACGACGAATATGTCGATGAGACCGCGGCGGCGGTTAGGTAAAGGCTTTAAACGCGATCAGCGTAAAAGTATCTTTGACCCCGGCCAGGGTTTGGATGTTGTTGGTGACGAAATGGCCAATATCCACATCGTCGGATAGATAGCACTTCATCAGTAGATCATACTGTCCCGACGTCGAATGGACCTCGGAGACCTGCTCGACTTCCAACGCCGCGGCGTCGGCCACGTCGTAGGCGCGGCCGAGTTCACATTTCACCTGTACGAATATTGTTTGCATGGCGTCAGACTAACGACAGTTGGTGCGCCGTGCAGCAGCTAATTTAACGCTGCAGAAACGCCGGTACGTGATCACCCATGCCGAGTTCTGACGGTTCTTTTTGCTTGGGCTGGCGCTGACCTGATCGCGGCCTTGTTTTCTCCACGGCCGGCTTCTTAACTTCGCCCACAACCGCGACCGGCGCCTCAGTCTCGGTCTTCGTTTCAGATTTATCGGACGATTTGCGGCGGCTCGACGAACGTCGGCGCGGCGCTTTTTTCTCTCCGCTTGGTTTTGCATCCGCCGCGACTTCAGCTTTTTCTTCAACTTCGACGGCGCTAACCGGCTCGGCCGGTTCGGCCGGCTCAGACTGCGTGGCGACGTTGCCAGCGCCGATTTTACCGCCGATCAGTCTCTCTATCTGCTGAACGTACTTATCGTCGGCGCTCGTCGCCAACGTAAAGGCGTGGCCTTCTCGACCCGCGCGGCCAGTGCGGCCGATGCGATGAATATAATCGTCGGCGTGCATCGGTACGTCGAAATTGAAAACATGGCTCATATCATCGATATCGAGGCCCCGCGCGGCGACGTCGCTAGCAACCAGAATGCTAATCTCGCCAGCCCGGAATTTCTCCAACGTCGCCATGCGAACGGCTTGCGGCAAATCACCGTGCAACGCCTGCGCATTGAAGCCATGTCGGCGCAGAGACTGGTCGACAACCTTCACATCGCGTTTTCGGTTACAAAAGACGATGGCGTTGCGCACATTCTCGCTGGCGATTAGATCGCGCAGCGCCTTGCGTTTCTCGGTAAACCCGCCGCGAACATTGATCAGCCGTTGAATAACCGTCTCCGCCGCCGAGGCCGCCGGCGCGACTTCCACTTTGCGCGGGTTCATCATGTAGGAATCGGTCAGCCGTTTAACTTCGCCCGGCATGGTCGCGGAAAACATCGCGGTCTGGCGCAGCGGCGGCAGCAATTTCATGATTTTCTCGACATCGGGGATGAACCCCATATCGAGCATGCGGTCGGCCTCATCGACGACCAAAATCTTGATATCCGCCAGCAGAATTCTGCCGCGTTCAAATTGGTCGATCAGGCGGCCCGGTGTGGCGATCAAGACGTCGACGCCGCGATCCAGCTTTTCGTTCTGTTCGACGAACGAGACGCCGCCAATGAGCAACGCCATCGACAGCTTATGATTTTTCCCATAGACCGCGAAATTCTCGGCCACCTGGGCGGCGAGTTCACGTGTCGGCTCAAGAATCAGGGACCGCGGCATCCGCGCCCGGGCACGACCGGCGGCGAGTATTTCGATCATCGGCAGGGTAAAACCGGCGGTTTTGCCAGTGCCGGTTTGCGCAATGCCTAATATGTCGCGCCCCATCAGAAGGTGGGGGATCGCTTGCGCCTGTATGGGGGTTGGTTCGGTGTAGCCGGCTTCGGTGACAGCAGCCAGCAAGTCAGGACTTAGTCCAAGGTCTTCAAATGTCATGTGGTCTTTCAAATTTAATAATGGTGCGGCTCGATGCTGCACCGCACATAAATTGCCCCTGCATCGTTGAATGTCCAGTGTTTATTTTCCACCGAAACGTCTCATGCGAGTTATGGCACAAACGACGAACGGTCTGAAACCGGGCACGGACATAATTTGTTAATATGGTTAATTTTATATTTCAATCCATTGGAGCCGAAATTTGAGAAAAACAATGAACCTGGTCGTGGTTCCGGGACTACTCTGCGACGCCGAATTATGGGCCCACCAGACGCGCTATCTGGCCGACATTGCCGACTGCCAAGTCGCCGATGTGAGCCGAAGCGATACGGTTGAGGATATGGCCACGGCAGTGCTGGCCAACGCCCCGGATCGTTTCGCGCTGGCTGGCCTTTCCATGGGCGGCTATGTCTGTCACGCCATCATGCGTCGGGCGCCGGAACGCGTTACAAAACTGGCGCTGCTCGATACGTCAGCGCGCGCCGATACGCCCGAACAATCGAAACGCCGGCGTCTGCTCATTTCGATGAGCGATGTTGGCAAGTTTCGCGGTGTGACAGACCGCTTACTACCTCTGCTCATCGCCCCTCACAGGCTAGACGACGAGGCGCTCACCACGCGCGTTAAGGAAATGGCCGAGCGGATCGGGGCAGACGCCTTCTACCGGCAGCAAAACGCTATTATGGCGCGCCCCGATAGTCTGGCTCAAATGGCGAATTACGATCTACCGACCTTGATCGCCTGCGGACGCGACGATGCCCTGACGCCTGTCGATTTACATGAAGAAATGGCGGCGGCCACCCCCGGCGCGCGATTGGCGCTGGTCGAAGAATGTGGGCACCTCTCGACCATGGAACAGCCGCAGGCGATGACCGCGCTGCTACGCCAATGGCTCCTCTATGACTAGAGCAGTATCGGATAAGATTGAACCACTAAGGCGTTGGTATCGGTGTATTTTCGTCGAGTTGCCGGTGCGGATTTTCATCCGGGAACAGCGCAATCGCCAATTGGGTCATCAAGCGGCGGAATTGCTCGCTATCGGTCCCTGATATACCACCAGACCGGGCCGTCGCCTGGGTAAGGTATTGATCGGTTGAGCAGTAGACGGCCGTAACCGTCAGGCTGCCACCGGTATCGGCGACTTTCGCTGTGTCGGCCGTACCCGAACACAAGTCATCGGCCTGACCAATGTCAGTGGGGTTGAAAGCCAGCACCACGTGACGCTTGCGAACGTCTTCGGTCTTGGGCTCGGTCGCCAGATTGAGGCGCGGCCCGAAGTTGCGGCCCTCCAGACTGGTTAGCACCGCCGCTTCGAAAGTATCCTTCGGCTGACCGAAGGGGTCGCCGACGATGACCGTTTTAAGCTGGTTCTCGCCGGTGCCGACGATATAGAGCTCTTCCGGTAAATAATTTTGCGCGACATTCTCGCGCGAGACCGTTACCCCGCCGGCGCACGCCGCCAAAGTCACCGCGGCGGCGGCCGTTATGAGACCGGGTTTTAGAGAGGTAAATCGTGCGTTCATGACCAATATCCCTCCAAGTTGTTACACCAGATATGGTTTGCTCTTTGGGGAAATAAACAGATCAGCGTCAAAATTATTTCATCGACGACCAAGAAGGCACACGAATGTGACCGAATTGAGGGTCGCGTCCACTTATTAGTTGGGTTTCTCTAAACGTCGACGTCGTCAACAAAGCGGGCATTTTCCTGGATATAGGCAAATCGCTTTTCCGGTTTACGTCCCATTAGCTGTTCGACCAGTTGCGCCGTTACCTTGGCTTCCTTGGCCTCGCCTTTATCCGCCGTCGTCGCCCGCGGCAACATGACCTGGATCAATACCCGCTTGTCCGGGTTCATGGTGGTTTCTTTGAGCTGGGCCGGCGGCATTTCGCCCAGCCCCTTAAAGCGGCTGATTTCGACTTTGCCAGTGCCGGAAAACACGTCGGCCATTAATTGCTCGCGCGCCTTATCGTCGATGGCGTAGCGCACCTCGCCGCCGCGCGACAGGCGATAAAGCGGCGGCACCGCGAGATACAAATGCCCGTCGGTGACCAGTTTAGGCATCTCACGATAGAAGAACGTCATCAGCAGGGACGCGATATGGGCGCCGTCCACATCGGCGTCGGTCATGATGACGATGCGTTCGTAGCGCAGCTTGCTTAGATCGAAGCTCTTACCCGAACCGCAGCCCAACGCCTGGATCAGGTCGCGCAGTTCCTGATTGGCCGCCAGCTTGTCGGCGGTGGCGCTGGCAACGTTGAGGATTTTGCCGCGCAACGGCAGGATCGCCTGGGTTTCGCGGTTGCGCGCCTGTTTTGCCGACCCCCCGGCGCTATCGCCCTCGACGATAAACAGCTCGGTGCCTTCCGCCGTACTGCGCGAACAGTCGGCCAGCTTGCCGGGCAGGCGGACCTTGCGGGTTGCCGACTTGCGCGCCAGCTCCCGGTTTTCGCGCCGCCGGCGGCGCTCCTCGGCTCGCTCGATCGCCCAGTCGAGCAACGCGTCCGCGGTGCCCGGATCGCCCGACAGAAATAGATCGAAATGGTCTTTCACTTGCGCCTCGACCACCCGGGCGGCTTCCGGCATCGACAGGCGTTCCTTGGTCTGACCCTGGAATTGCGGCTCGCCGATGAACAGCGACAACATGATGCTCACGCCATCGAAGATATCGTCGGCGGTAACCCGGCTGGCGCGTTTATTGTTGGTCAGCTCGCCGTAGCTTTTCAGCCCCTTGGTCAGCGCCGCGCGGATGCCGGCGACATGGCTGCCGCCTTCCGGCGTCGGCACCGTATTGCAGTAGGAATTGACGAACCCGTCGCCGTCGGTCGGCCAGCAAATCGCCCATTCGACCTGGCCCTTGGTGCCGTTTAAATCGGTGCGGCCGCTGAATATCGCCGCGCCGACCAGGGGCCGGTCGCCGACAGTTGAGCGCAGATAGTCGAGAATGCCGCCAGGGAAGTGCAAGGTTTCCTTGGCCGGCACCTTGGCGCCGTCGGCGAGTTTCTCGGGGCAGGACCAGCGGATTTGCACGCCGCGAAACAGATAGGCCTTCGAGCGCGCCATTTCGTAGAGCCGGCGCGGTTGGAGCCGCAACTCTTCGCCGAACACTTCACTGTCCGGCAGGAAGGTGATCGAGGTGCCGCGCCTGTTCGGGGCGGCTTTGAGCTTCTTAAGCTTGCCCGTCGGTTTGCCCCGTTGGTAATCCTGCGCCCAGAGCTGGCGGTCGCGCGCGACCTCCACATGCAGGCTTTCCGACAGGGCATTGACCACGCTGACGCCGACGCCGTGGAGACCGCCCGAAGTCTCGTAGACCTTGTCGCCGAACTTGCCGCCGGAATGCAGCGTTGTGAGGATCACCTCAAGCGCCGATTTCTTGTATTTCGGGTGGACGTCGACGGGAATGCCGCGCCCGTTGTCGGTAACTGTCAGGCTACCATCGTCGGCCAGCGCCACATCGATACGGTCGGCATGGCCGGCCACGGCCTCGTCCATGGCATTGTCGAGCACTTCGGCAGCCAGATGGTGCAAAGCGCGCTCGTCGGTACCGCCGATATACATGCCCGGCCGCTTGCGGACCGGCTCCAGCCCTTCCAGGACCTCGATATCCTTCGCCGTGTAGCCACGCGTCTTCTTCGCCGGCGCGCCAGACTTGGCCGGGACTTCGTCGAACAGATCGGCTGTTTTCTTCTTGGCTGCCTTCGCCACTTTGACCAATTCCTATTATGTCCTAACTGATGCGGCGTACCCGGACCGTGGAATACGCTATCCTATGTGCGCGCCGGCGCGAGATTCGCCAAGGGCAGGAGAGTTTTAATGGCAGAGTCGCCCAATTCAGACCAGATCGAAGCGCCCCATGGCGAGCTTTTTATTCAAACCGTCGCCATGCCCGCCGATACCAACGCCAACGGCGACATTTTCGGCGGCTGGCTGTTGTCGCAGATGGATATCGCCGGCGGCATCGCCGGACGGGTGTATTCCGGCGGCCGCACCGTCACCATCGCGGTCGAGACCATGACCTTCCGCAAGCCGGTCAAAGTCGGCGACGTGGTGTCGTGTTACGCCGAGCTGACAAAAACCGGCACCACCTCGATGACCTATCGCATCGAAGCCTGGGCCCATCGGGCCAAGAGTTTCGAGCGCGAAAAAGTGACCGAAGGGATCTTCACTTATGTGGCAATAGGGGCCGACGGCCGACCCCGCAAGATCGCCCAGGGCATGGAGGAAGCATGAGATACCTAACCTCGATCATTGTCGCGACCGCAACCACGATAATTGCCGGCGCCGCCCTTGCCGGCGAGGCCGACGTCGTCGGAGTGCGCATGACCGAGCGCGGCGGCACCTACCAGTTCAGCGTCACCGTGCGCCACGCCGATGCCGGCTGGGACCATTACGCCGATAAATGGGACGTGGTCGCCCCGGATGGCACGGTGATCGATACGCGGGTGCTGGCCCATCCCCACGACAACGAACAGCCGTTTACCCGCAGCCTCGGCGGCGTGCGCATTCCCGCCGACATGCCCAAGGTGCGGGTGCGCGCCCACGACAAAGTGCACGGCTATGGTGGCGCGGAAATGGAAATCGACATGAAAACGGGCGAAGCCCGCCCGGCAGGAGGACAATCATGAGCACCAGCGAAACCGCGGGGCCCGGCCCCGGCTATATCGACAACCCCCAGCATATCATCGAATTCGAACCCAGCCCGAAGCGGGTGCGGGTGACCTTCGCCGGCGAAGACATCATCGATACGACCAATGCGCTAATCCTGTACGAATCCCGCCACGTCCCGGTCTATTACTTCCCCCGCGCCGACGTGGCCATGGACCGGCTGACGCCCACCGACAACGCCACCCATTGCCCGTTCAAGGGCGACGCTAATTATTTCTCAATCGAGATCAACGGCCAAACCGCGGAGAACGCCGTGTGGACCTATGAACGGCCCTTCGATGAGGTCGCCGGCCTGAAGGACTATGTGGCGCTGTATTGGAACCGGGTCGACCAATGGTTCGAGGAAGACGAGGAAGTGTTCGTCCACGCCCGCAGCCCCAGGGTGCGCGTCGACATCCTCGACAGCTCGCGGCCCGTGCGCATCGAGTTGGGTGGCGAGACCGTGGCGGAAACTAGCCGCGCGCGGTTCCTGTTCGAAACCAACCTGCCGACCCGCTATTACATTCCCCGCGAAGATGTCAGCGCCGAACTGCTGGCGTCGAAGACCAGCACCCAGTGCCCCTACAAGGGCGCCGCCAGTTACCACTCGGTGAAGGTGGGCGACGCGGTGCACGAGGATATCGTTTGGTTCTACACCGATCCGGTGCATGAAAGCGCCCGGATCAAAGACTATCTGTGCTTCTTCAACGAGAAAGTCGACGCGGTCTATATCGACGGTGTGGCCGAGGAAAAGCCGAAAACCAAATGGTCGTAGACTAACGGTCACGCATCCTTCGAGACGCGATCAGCGATCGCTCCTCAGGATGAGGTAATCTTTATTGGTGAAAACTAACCCCTCATCCTGAGGAGGGCCGATAGGCCCGTCTCGAAGGACGAGGGGGTTTTTGGTTGTCCGTACAGACCTCGCCCTACGACGAATAGTACATCTTGAATTCGATCGGATGGGGCGCTTGCTCGAAGGCCAAGGTCTCTTCTTCCTTGAGCTCGAGATAGCCATCGATCTGGGTGTCGGTGAAGACGTCGCCCTTTTTCAAGAAGTCCCGATCCGTATCCAACGATTCCATCGCCTGGCGCAGCGACGAGCAAACGGTCGGCACCCCGGCCAGTTCCTCCGCCGGCAGATCGTAGAGGTCCTTGTCCATGGGATCGCCCGGATGGATCTTATTGTCGATACCGTCGAGGCCGGCCATCAACATGGCGGAGAAGGCCAGGTAGGAATTCGCCATAGCGTCAGGGAAACGAACTTCGACGCGCTTGCCGTTGGGGCTGGCGGCGAAGGGAATGCGGCACGACGCCGAACGGTTGCGGGCTGAATAGGCCAGCAGGACCGGCGCCTCGAAGCCCGGCACCAAGCGCTTGTACGAATTGGTGGTCGGATTGGTGAAGGCGTTGATGGCGCGGGCATGCTTGATGATGCCACCGATATAATACAGCGCGGTTTCCGACAGATCGGCATAGCCCGATCCGGCGAACAGCGGCTTGCCGTCCTTCCAGATCGACTGATGGACATGCATGCCCGAGCCGTTATCGTCGAGCACCGGCTTCGGCATGAAGGTCGCGGTCTTGCCGTACTGGTGCGCCACCATCTGCACCACATACTTATAAATTTGCATCTGGTCGGCGGTGGTTACCAACGTGTCGAACTTTTGGCCCAACTCGTTCTGGCTCGGCGCCACTTCATGGTGATGCTTTTCCATCGCCAGACCCATGGCGATCATCTGGGTCACCATTTCGGCGCGCAGATCGGTCATGGAATCTACTGGCGCCACCGGGAAATAGCCGCCCTTGACGCCCGGCCGATGACCCGAATTACCTTCCGGAAAATCGCTACCGGTGTTGTAGGGACCTTCGTCGCTGTCGATCTGATAGAAGGTCTGGTTCATCGACACATCGAAGCGCACATCGTCAAACACGAAGAATTCGGCTTCGGGGCCAAAATAGGCGGTATCGCCGGCGCCGGTCGAGCGCATATAGGCTTCCGCCTTCTTCGCCGTGCTGCGCGGGTCGCGCGCATAGGGCTCGCCGGTGGTCGGCTCGAGCACGTCGCAGAACAGGATCAATTGCGGCTGCGCGGTAAACGGATCCATGGTCGCTGTCGCCAGATCGGGCATTAGCGTCATGTCGGACTCGTTGATCGCCTTCCAGCCGGCGATCGACGAGCCGTCGAACATGATGCCATCGGTGAAGAAGTCGTCATTGACCGTCGAAACGTGCTGCGCTGTATGCTGCCACTTGCCCCGTGGGTCGGTGAAGCGGAGATCGACGAATTCGACGCCATGCTCCTTGATCATATCCATGATTGTTTGAGCATCGGACATTGTTTGGGTACCCCCTGTCGGTTTTCGTTACTTGGATGTGGTTTATGGTTCCCGCGCCGGGACGACAACCCCGGAACGAATATTTTTAGACGGCCTCGGCGCCGCGTTCGCCGGTGCGAATACGGATTGCCTCGTCGATTGTCGAGACAAATATTTTGCCGTCGCCAATCCGACCCGTATGGGCCGCTTCCTGGATGGCCTCGATCGCCCGTTCGGCGAGGTTGTCCTCGATCACCAGTTCGATTTTCACTTTAGGCAAAAAGTCGACGACATACTCCGCGCCGCGATAAAGCTCGGTATGGCCCTTCTGACGGCCGAAGCCCTTGGCTTCCAGGACCGTCAGCCCCTTGAGGCCAACCTCGTTCAGGGCCTCTTTGACCTCGTCCAGCTTGAACGGTTTGATAATCGCCTCAATTTTTTTCATCGCTCTCGAACTTTCTGTTGTGTACCCGCGCGACGACCGCGTCAGCCACTTGTGTCTCTGCCTTTAATAAGCACGAACTGTGCCAAATCCCGAGTGCCCCGAAAGCGGGCAACCATTTGGCCTCTGTCTTCGCTTGTCCGGTGTTTGTCTGTTTTATCGCGTGATAGATGCCTAGAAAATAAGCAGGGTGATGAAATAATCAGCAGCGCAAGTTTTGGCCTAGCCGGCGAGGGTCTCGGCGACACGGGTCAACGCGGTGCGGATATTATCGACAGAATTGGCGTATGAAAACCGCACATAGCCTTCGCCCAGATGGCCAAAGCTGGTGCCGGCGACGGTCGCCACGCCGGCTTTCTCCAAAAGCGTATCCTGAATTTCGCGGGCGGTGCGGCCGGTTCCCGTAATGTTGGGGAAGGCGTAGAAGGCGCCGTTCGGCGTGCGGCACGAAAATCCGGGGATAGCATTCAGGCCATCGACGATGACCGCGCGCCGTTCATCGAAGGCGGCGACCATCTCGTGCACCGAATCCTGCGGGCCTTGCAGGGCCGCCATGCCGGCGAACTGGGTGGCCGCGTTGACGCAAGAATGGCAGTTGATCGCCAACCGGGTGGCATGGTCGACCAGGGCTTCCGGCCACAGCGCATAACCCAGGCGCCAGCCGGTCATGGCGTAAGTCTTGCTCCAACCGTCGAGCAGAATCAGCCGGTCGCGCAGGCTTTCGAATTCCAGCAGGCTGACATGTTCGTGGCCGTCATAAGTCATCTGCGAATAAATCTCGTCCGACAGGATCGCCACATGGGGGTGGCGCTCGAGACCGGCAACTAGCTTTTCCATCTCTTCGCGTGGCACCGCACCGCCGGTCGGATTGGTCGGTGTGTTGAGAATCATCAACCGCGTGTTCGGTGTGATCAGCGACAGCACCTCCTCGGCGTCGAAGGAAAAATCTTTTTCTTCGATCAACGGGATGGGGACGGCCTTGGCGCCGGAATAGTTGATGACCGATTCATAGATCGGGAAACCCGGATTGGGATACATGATCTCGGCGCCCGGTTCGCCGAACATCAAAATGGCGAAGAACATGGTCACCTTGCCGCCGGGCACACAAACCAGGTGATCGGGGTCGACGGCGACGCCCCGGGTGCGCTGAATATCGGCGGCCACCGCTTCGCGCAGGCCCAGGATACCCGGCGCCGGGGTATAGCCGTGATGGCCGTCATGCAGCGCCTTCACCGCCGCCTCGACGATATGATCGGGGGTGCGAAAATCGGGCTGGCCGATGCCCAGATTGATGATGTCGTGTCCTTGCTGACGCAACGCTTCGGCGCGGGCCAACACTTCAAAGGCGGACTCGGTTCCCAAGCGGGAAATATTCTCTGCGAGTTGCAGCATGGTGCGGGCTCTTTATTGATTAGGCGGCGGTGCTGCCGGGCAGGGCGCAATATGGCGCAACGGCCCGGCCGGAGCAAAAATTATTGGCGTCGGTAACCCCATCCAACCGACCGTTTTCACCGAATAGTGAAATGACATGTCTTAGCATCTCATAATATACTGTTTCTCTAATATAGCGTTACGTAGGATCAACCATGCGACCCGCCGAAGGAGTTCCGATGATCAAGCTTATTGCCGCAGCCTTTCTCTCCGCGACCGTTCTACTCTTCGCGGTACACCCAACATCCGCGCAATCGGCCAAGACGCCGGAGCTGAATATCCGCCCCATCGAGGACGTCTTTGCTGACGGACCGCCGCGCATCACCGATTTGAGCGGCCAGGACGGCACCTTGCTATTCGTCTCCAGCATCCCGTTGGCGTGTTCCGTGGTCTACGGCGAAACCCCCGCTTTCGGCCAGATCGCCGTGGATCAGGACATGAATGGCGGCGCCCACACTGATCATCACCCCGCGCTATCCGGCCTCAAGCCGGACACCGAATATCACTACCGCGTCCAGGGCACGGCGGTCGACGGCACCCTATACGCCAGTGCGGTGATGACCTTCCGTACGCCCAGGGCCGCCCCGGCCGGCCCGCTCAACCTGGCCAGCCTCGACGCCGGCGGCCGCATCGTCGATGTCAGCAGCAATTTCGGGTCCGGCCCCAACGATGGGTCGTGGGGCGCCGACAGCGCCATCGACGGAAGCCGCACCACCGAATGGTCGTCGAACGGCGACGGCGATGGCGGCTTTGTCGAAATCGCCTTGGCGCGCGAGGCCAGGCTCGGCGCGGTCGAAGTATGGACCCGCTCCATGAGCAACAACACCGCGCGGATATTCAAGTTCACGCTGACCACGGACAGCGGCGAAGTGCTGGGACCTTTCGAGTTACCCGATGCCGCCAAACCCCATCGCTTTGATATCGACGTTACGGCCAAATCGCTGCGCCTCGACGTGGTCTCCAGCAATGGCGGCAATGTCGGTCTGGTCGAATTCGCCGCCTACGAGGCGGAAAAGTAATTCGCCGATAAAACACGGCGCCCAGACGGCTTGACGGCGACCGGGGTGGGGGACTACACAACCCCACTTCTCGGCGGTGGCTGTAGCTCAGTTGGTTAGAGCGCCTGGTTGTGGTCCAGGAGGCCGTGGGTTCAAATCCCATCAGCCACCCCAATTTTTCAAATAGTTAGGGCAGCTTTGCCCCGCTTCATTTTTCGTAAAACGAGAATA
Source organism: Alphaproteobacteria bacterium (assembly GCA_011087645.1). Taxonomy (GTDB): domain Bacteria; phylum Pseudomonadota; class Alphaproteobacteria; order UBA6615; family UBA6615; genus JABDJY01. Next base: position 999 of record JAALLF010000004.1, on the reverse strand, counting down.
TGTAACAAACCGTGTAACAAAGGGCGGTTCCAGCCCGTCGCCGGCCATCATACTTAAATCGACTGATATCAAAATGCCCGTATCAATTAAGAGCAAGAAATCCGCATCAGGCAGGTGACCGTCTATTAGAGCAGGCAAAGTCCGCATCGGCAGAAAACCAATACCTTTGGGTGGCCCCTGCCTCAAACGAGGACCCAAAGTTTTCGTCAATGGTGTCGATCGGAATCCAATGCAGGCAATTGCGGAGGCACTAAAGACTGTGATGGAGCAGCAACTGGGAGGCCACCCTGACGAACCTCCCGCTGTAGATGTTCTGGTCATTGTCACGTGCGGGCGGTTAACCGGAGATGCGGACCTTCTATTCAACAAGCACAATGAGGGGCGCAAGAGACCGAGGATCGAAAAAATGGTCGGGGTAATGCTCGAATCAGTTCTTCTGCGGGACAGGTCGCAAACTAGTGGTTTGGGGCTCTTTGTAATTGGCACGAGCATCTGGCCTGAGTGTGGCTAGAGGGGCATCCGCAATAGCGCAGCCGCTGCCGCTGACTTGATCCCGGTCAAAACCCGGATCGGGGCCGGTGGTAGGCCATAAGATCCACGGTTCTATGTCCGCCTATCGCCGGATTTCGTCTACTTCGACCCCAAAAGCGGTCGTGATCTGTCGACGGCTAAAAATAGCCAGCTTCAGACATCAATCGAACGGCTAAACAGTCTCGGCACGGCAGAGATTTTCGTGTGTTTGGACAGACAAAATCGCCACAAAAGCAGCAACTGTCCCATTTACAGTGTTTGGCGTTCCTTGGCTGGGGCACGGTAATATGAAGGCATCCGCGACATGCGGGGCCATGCGACAGTGAGCACTGTCCTATTTATGCTTATTATTGGGACAGTTTACCACACCGACAGCGCGTCGCGATTGTTTCGTATGACCCACAACCGTTATACCCTGGTCACCTCAACCGATCGATGCAACACAAGCGTTAAATCGTTCTGCTGGGG
>JAALLF010000003.1 GCA_011087645.1 Alphaproteobacteria bacterium | reverse complement strand
CTTCCAAGATAAAGTGTTGCGTCGACCAGTTGAGATCACCGGGGTAATGCGGCCGCCATTTTGTCGCTCAGCGTTCCCCTTCCCTCATCAGCCACGCAAACCGCGCACGAAATCGGAGATCGCCGCGCCCACCTCGTCGGGCACGTCTTCCTGCATATAGTGGCGGCCATGCACGGTGACTTCGGTCTGGTTTTTGAAGGTGCGGGCGAAGTCGCGCGCCGCGCCAGCCAGGCCGTGGCCTTCGTCTGCATTGACGAATAGCTTGGGTACGTCGCTGTTCTTCAGCCAGTCGGAATAAAACGCGACGATCTCATGATTGTCGGCCGGTTCGCCATCGAAGGGGATGTCGTTGGGCATGACGACGCCGGGTAGCCTCGTGCCGCCGGGCCGGTTGGTCGGATAGCGGTAGACCGCTTTCTCGGCCGCCGATAGATCGCGGATAATGCCTTTCTCGAACAGCATGACTTCGACGAAGAAATTCGCGTCGAGCGCTTTCTTCTCGCCCTCGGGGGCGCGGAACGCTTTGAACGGCGCGACCCGTTCCGGCGGTATATCGGACCAATGGCGCGGCCACACCATGGCTTCCATATAGGCGATGCCGGCAACTTTCTCTGGATAGCGCGCGGCCCAGTTGAAGCCCACCGCCGCGCCCCAATCGTGCAGCACCAGGACAACGTTTTCGCGCAAGCCAAGACCGTCGAAGAAGGCATCGAAATAGTCGATATTGTCTTTGAAATGGTAGGCGTCGCGCGGCGATGTCGACGACTGACCATGGGCGATGAAGTCCGGTGCGATGATGCGACCTAAACCCTCCACATGGGGAATAACGTTGCGCCACAGAAACGACGATGTGGGATTGCCGTGCATGAAGACGATAGGATCGCCTTCGCCAATATCGATATACGCCATCTCGGCGTCGCCCACTTGCATGGCCTTCCGCAAGGACGGGTTTTCCGTCGATAGGGTCTGCGTTGGGTCCGGGGTCGGTAAAATAGCGACGGGCGCGCTCACGATTATGTCCCTCCTGAAATTCACTTCCCTGTCCGAGCCTAGCATCGTCCGGCGGCTTTAAGTATGGCGCCGATCAGCGTACGCTTCCCCGACGCCACACGAGGCCAGGACATGCCAGCAGACGCCACCATGGCAGCGGTCGACCCGGATTTCACGCGCGAAGTGCGCATGGCCGACCGGCGCCCCTTGCCGGTTCTCGATTTGGGACCGTATCTATCTGGCGACCGCGGCGCGGCGCCCGATCTGGCGCGGGCCTTACACGACATCGCCGGCGGCCTGGGCTTTCTGTGTGTGATCAACCACGGCGTCTCGCCGGCGGTGCTGCGCGATATTCAAGACCAGGCGGTCAAGCTATTCGCGCTGCCGGACGTCGCCAAACTGGCGGTGCAGGTCGACCAGCACGAGCGCGGTTACCTGCCCTTCCGCTCCACCGTGGTGCGCCAATCGCGCTACCACGACAAAGCGCAGATCGACAATTACGAGGCCTTCAATTACGGCACCGACTATGCCGCCGACGATCCCGAGGTGATCGCCGGCACCCGCCTGTTCGGACAAAATCGCTGGGCCGAGGGCGCTCCCAACCTGCCGGCCGCGGCGCTGGCCTATACCGACGCCATGGGCGCGCTCGGCAAGAGCCTGCTGCCCCTATGGGCCGAGGCCTTCGATTTGGCGCCCGATTACTTCGCGCCCTTTTTCACCAACGCCCATGGCTATGTGCGGCTGATCCACTATCCGCCGAAGCCCGATCTGGCGCTCAACGAATATGGTCTCGGCGCCCATTCCGATACCTGCCTGATGACCTTTCTGCCCCATGAGAACGAGCCCGGCATTCAAGTGATGGACGCCGACGGCCAGTGGTTCTGGCCGCAGACCCCGGCCGATAGCATCATGGTCAATTTCGGCCAGTTGCTCGAGCGCTGGTCGAACGGGTTCGTGCGCGCCACCCCCCACCGGGTGATCCCGCCGATGACGGACCACCGCTATTCCCTGCCCTTCTTTTTCAGTCCCAATCTGGATCACAGATGCGAATGCCTGCCGACCTGCCGCGGCGCCGACAACCCGCCGCAATACGATCCGGTATCCTTTCAGGAATTTCACACCGACTATATGAGCCGGGTCTACGCCCATTTCGAAGCCTTCGATAACCAAGACTAAGAAAGCCAAGCCATGCAGCTCTACGGCCGAGGTCTGTTGATGACCTTCACCGAAGTCCCCGCCGAGATCGAGGACGATTTCAACGAATGGTATAACCGCGAACATCTCGACGAGCGCATCAACATTCCGGGCTTTCGCCGGGCGCGGCGCTATCAGGGTCTCGACGCGGACATCAAATATTTCACCACCTACGAGGCCGCGGCGTCGGACAATATCGCCTCGCTGGCCTATCTCGACGTGCTGAAAGAGCCCTCGGCGTGGAGCAACGCCATCATGCCGCGGTTCAGCAAATGGCATCGCATGACCTGCCGGGTGGTCGCCGACCATACCCACGGCATGGGGGCGGCGCTCACCCTGATGCGCCTGTTCCCCGACCCGGCCCAGAGCGACGAACTTACCGCCTGGCCCGATAACGGCGCGCTGGCGGAACTCAACCAGGCGCCGGGCATTGTCGGCTCCTGCGCCGCCGCGGTCGACCTCGCCGCCGACGCGCGGCTCGCCGGCGCGTTTGGGCAAACCTCGGATCCCGAGCAGAACGTTGAATGGGCCGTACTGGTCGAAGGCACGGAGATCGAAAACATCACGGCGGCGGCGCGCGACCATCTGTCGGCGCGCCTCACCGCCGCCGCCCTCCCCGGTACCGAATTGCGGGTCGAGAAGTACCAATTTATGTATGGCAACCTACGCGCCAGCGACGATGTGATCGCCTAATCAAGGAAAATCAATAATGCCCGATACCGCCTATCAAACCATCCACCCCGATGCCGCCGGCGAAATCGTTGCTTTGGCCGAACCCGAAGACGAGCGGGTCTGGGTGCCGCAAGCCGACAATGTCTGGTTCCGCCCGCTGATGCTCGACACCCGCGCCGGCGGTTTCACCGACCTGTTGCGGGTGCGCCGCGCCGGCATGCTCAGCCGCCACCGCCATCCCGCCCCGGTGCACGGCTTCGTCATTCGCGGCGCCTGGCGTTACCTCGAACATGACTGGGTCGCCACGCCGGGTTCTTACGTCTACGAGCCGCCCGGCGAGACCCACACGCTGGTGCTCGAAAGCGATGACGAGATGGTGACGTTCTTCAACAACGCCGGGCCGGTGATCTATATCGACGAAGCCGGCAACCAGACCGGCTATGACGACATCTTCACCAAAATCGACTTGTGCCGCACCTGGTACGACGAGTGCGGTTTGGGCGCCGCCTATCTGGATCAGTTCATCCGGTAGACGGCGACCCGCCCGCCTCCTCCTTCGACAAGCTCAGGATGAGGCTAGTGTTGATGCCTTCCTTAACCTTCATCCTGAGCTTGTCGAGGGACGAGGCTAGTGTTGATACCTAGAATAATCCTCATCCTGAGCTTGTCGAAGGACGAGGCTAGTGTTGATACCTAGAATAATCCTCATCCTGAGCTTGTCGAAGGACGAGGATTTCCCCGCCTACACCACCCTTCGAGACGCGATCTTCGATCGCTCCTCAGGATGAGGTAAGTCTTATAGACACAACAAAATCCTCATGGCTCGTAGGCGCGTTTAGTTGAAGTACAGGCCACCGTTCATATGGAGGGTCTGCCCCGTCATATAGCCGTTGGCCGCCAACATCACCGCCGCCATGGCAACTTCGTCAACGTGGCCCGAGCGTCCGACCGGCGGCGAAAATACCGGATTATCAGGATCGGAAGTGTCGCCCATATCGGTCTGCACAATCGCCGGCGCGAGGCAGTTGGCCGTCACCCCCTCGCCAACGAGGCGCAGCGCATAGGCGCGCGACAGCGATTCCATGCCGCCCTTCGACGCGGAATAATGCAGTCCGACGCGCCCACCGTTGTAGGCAGCGGCGGAGGTGACGAAAATAAGCCGGCCCCAACCGCGCTGGCGCATCTTCGGTAGCACTGCCTGGCTGCATAGAAATGCCGAGGTCAGGTTCACCTGCAGGACGTTGTTGAAATCGTCCTCGCTGGTCTCCTCCATCGCTTGGCGTGGCGCGACGCCGGCGTTGGCGACAAGGATGTCAACCGGCCCCAGGCTATCGCCGACAGCCGCGACCATGGCGGTAACGGCTTCCCCATCCGCCACATCCGCCTGAAAAGCCGCGGCTTGCCCACCGGCTTGCGTAATGTCGACGACCACCGTCTCGGCGGCGGCTCGGTTGGACACGTAGTTGACCGCTACCACCGCCCCGGCTTCGGCCAGGCCGCGCGCAACAGCGGCGCCGATACCGCGCCCGCCGCCGGTGATCAGCGCTACCCGCCCGGTCAAGTCGATCAACGGCACGGAACGTATCCCTCTACATCACCGCGCCGATTTGCCAGGGGATGAACTCGTTGTCGCCGAAGCCCAGCGCTTCCGACTTGGACTCCTGGCCGCTGGCGATGTCGAGGAAATAGTCGAAAATCTGCGCGCCGACCTCTTGCACCGTGGCGTCGCCGTCGGCGATGACCCCGCAGTTGATGTCCATATCGTCGGACATGCGCTGATACATCGGCGTGTTGGTCGACAGCTTAATCGACGGCGACGGTTTACAGCCATAGACCGAACCGCGGCCGGTGGTGAAGCACACCAGATTGGCGCCCGAGGCAACCTGTCCGGTGATCGATGCCGGGTCGAAGCCGGGACTGTCCATGAACACGAAGCCCTTGGTGTCGACCGGCTCGGCATATTTGTAGACGCCGGCGAGGTTGGTGGTGCCGCCTTTGGCCGCCGCACCCAGCGACTTCTCCAGGATGGTGGTGAGCCCGCCGGCCTTGTTGCCCGGCGACGGGTTATTGTCCATCGAGCCGTGGTTGCGCGCGGTATAATCCTCCCACCAGCGGATGCGCTCGATCAGCTTCTCACCGACCTCCTGGCTCACCGCGCGGCGAGTGAGCAGATGCTCCGCGCCATAAATCTCCGGGGTCTCCGACAGGATGCCGGTGCCACCATTGGCGACCAGCCGGTCGACGGCATTACCCAGCGCCGGGTTCGCCGTGATGCCCGAATAGGCGTCCGAGCCGCCACATTGCAACGCCACGGTCAGCTCGCTCGCCGGCACGGTCTCGCGCTTGACGTTATTGGCCGCCGGCAACATCGAGGCGATGCGCTCAACCGCTTCGTCGACGGTCTTCCGCGTGCCGCCGCTCTCTTGGATGGTCATGGTCTGGAAGGTGTCGTTGAGCTCCAGCCCATAGGCGTCGAGCAGGAACGGGATCTGGTTGACCTCGCACCCCAGCCCGACGATCAGCACGCCGGCGAAGTTGGGATGCTGGGCGTAGCCCCACAAGGTGCGCTGCAAATTCTCGTAGCCCTCGCCGGAATCCGCCATGCCGCAACCGGTGGCGTGCACGAAGGCCGAGACCCCATCGATATTGCCGTAATCGCCCAGCCGGTCGGTGCGGTTGAACGTATCGGCGATATAGCGCGCCACCGTCGCCGAGCAATTCACCGACGTCAGAATGCCGATGTGGTTGCGCGTGCCGACCTTGCCGGTCTTGCGCCTATAGCCCTCGAAGGTACGCCGCTCGGCCTCGGGCACGAACGGCGTCTCGCTCATCTCGGTCGAATAGGCATAGTCGCGCTCGAACATGCGGAATTCGCAATTATGGGTGTGGATGTGATCGCCCGGCGCGATGTTCTCCATGGCGAAACCGATGATCTGGTCGTATTTGCGCACCAGCTCGCCCTTGGGGATCGCACCGGTGGCGATTTTATGCCCCCGTGGGATCGGCGCCAGGGTCGATACATTCTCGCCCGGAATACTCGTATTGGGCAGGATCTCGGTGCGGGCAACCACCACATTATCGTTGGCGTTCAACCGGATAGTCAGGGGGGCGGTGTCGGACATGGCTCATTCATCAATGTTGGAACTGGTGCCCCTAACATAGTCGGAATCGCCGCCGACGCCAGCCGCGTGTGTCGTGGAAGAGTCCATGACCAATTCTTGGTTTTAACTATTCGCTGAAATGTGAATTACGAAAGGCCTACGGTTAGCCTGGATTCTTTAGTTTACGAGCCAGATCTTGCGCCTCTTCAACCGTAAATGAGCCCGTAATGATCCCACTACCGCCGAAAATCGGACTCTGAATAACCGGGGCCGAAAATACTTTGTTATCGATCACCATCGCCAATTTCCGACCGATATTTTTTGACGTTATATCTGTAAATATTTTGGCGCCGGCCGTGTCGAAACGAAAAGATACGATCGGCTTAGCTCCCATAGTACTTACCGCCGCATCGACAATATGCGGACCGAGCGCATGGCCCACTTTCAACACCAAATATCGTTCAGCGCCGTCGCGCGAATCCAATATTCTTGAATCGTTAGGAACGCCGTTGGCGAGAGCTTCTTCCAGCGTCACGTCGGGGTTCACCAGATGTAGCGAAAGGCCGGGATCGCTTCCTAGAGTCGACTGCTGAATACCGGCGGCGTCGCTAAGCACATGCCTTAGCGCGGGAAAAGAGAACACAAACCCGACGACACCGATCAATAATATGATCGCTCCGGCGGCTATGAAAATGTACCGCATCCGCCCTCTACTCGAACCGCATGCAGCTTAATGCGCTTTGGTGTGATTTGTGCGCGGAAACTCGCGACGTCGACTTCATGGCGTGGCTGTCTGTGCCTACCCCAGCGGCGATCTCTTAACCGCATGGTCAATTCTGGCGTAACCGGCAAACCGGTTTCGTGACGTCGAACCTATCGACTAGAAGGCCACGCTCGCGAATTTTCCGGTCTCATCGTTGTTAACGATCACCGGAACCGCGGCCGATTGGGTTTCATTGGCAGACTTGTCGGCGGCCCGCGCCACCAGCGTGAACTGGGCATCCGCCGCGCCGACGGGGGTTTGCCACTGATAGTCATAGAACGACCCTAACGCCCATTCCGCCTTATTCCAGGTCGCGCCGCCATCGGTGCTGACTTCGACCCACAACGTCCCCAAGTAATCTTCAGCGTCGCTCGCATCGACCCGCACCACGACCGTGCCCGTCACCGTCGATGTATCGGTGGGGCTGATGATCCGCACCACCGGTGCGACATTCACACCTTCGCCGGTTCCGGGTTCCTCATCCGTCGACAGCCCAGCCGTTTTCAATTTACGGTCAGCCGCCTCTTCATTTTCCTTCGACGTGAATCCGCCCGGCCCGTTCGGCCCTACCAAACCGCCCACGGTGCCGCCGGTGTCCGCCGACGCAACCTGGTTTTCGTCCGGGTTGGTGCCCGAACCGTCACCGGAGCCGCTCTCGCCCGCGCCACCGCCTGCACCGCCACCCGCGCCATCTCCGGCGGCACGACTTGCGACATCGCCATCACCTGAACCACCCGAACCGGTTGCCCCGTGACCGCCCGCGAATGCGCTGGACCCAAATCCACCTGCCGAGCCGCTTGCAAACGTGCTCGATCCAGAGCCGCCACTTCCGGAACCGCCGGTGCCTGAACCACTGCCGCCTGAGCCGCTCGAACCCGAGCCGCTGGTCGCTATCGTGGTCGACCCGCTACTGCCGCTGCCCGACCCACTCGATCCCGAACCGCTAGTGCCCGAACCGCTGGTGCCCGAACCGCTGGTCGCTATCGCGGTCGACCCGGTGCCGCCGCTGCCCGACCCACTCGATCCTGAGCCGCCGGTGCCAGATCCACTCGTGCCGGATCCACTCGTGCCCGATCCGCTGGTCGCGACCGTGGTCGAGCCTGTGCCGCTGCCGCCGGATCCACTCGTTCCCGAACCGCTTGTGCCAGACCCGCTTGAGCCTGAGCTGCCTGTTCCGCCGGAGCCACCTGCTATGGTGCCGCCGCCTGAACCGCTCGTGCCCGAACCGCTGGTGCCCGAACCGCTTGAACCTGATCCGCCCGTTCCGCCGGAGCCGCCCGCAACGGTGCCGCCTGAACCACTCGATCCTGAGCCGCTAGTGCCCGAACCACCGGAGCCAGAGCTGCCTGCCGAGCCACTCGAGCCCGAACTGCCCGAGCCTGAACTGCCATCGCTCCCGCCGTTGCCCGGCAAATCAGGCATACCCGTACTCGCGGTTTCAAGCCCGCCGCCGATGTCGTAGAGGAAACCCCCAAGGCTGCCGCCAAGCGTTGACATGCCGCCCGCCGCAACAATGGCGATAACCGCAATCAGCATGGCGTATTCAACCGCAACAGCGCCGGACTTATTCTTCGAGTAGCGCAAGCCTGTGCGGAGGAGGTGAATCATCTGAGGCATAATGTGTTTCGAAGGCGTGTTGATCATCGATAGCAGTCCGACCGTTTATGATTGAATGTACTCTAGGGATACCCAGGCCAGTTGTTGATTTGCACATTATAAAACGGATTAATAAAATGTTAAGTGTAAAAATACTGAAATTAAATAAAAATCAATCGAATCTTTACGGAATATTTACCAAACAGGCATGTTTTGATTTATATGTTTTATTTATATTATATTATCTTATTCCTAAATTAATTGCAGAAATATTATCTATTCAATTCTATTCTTATTACTATAAGTAATTTAGATCTCTTTCACTCGCATCGTTGCCATGCTATTTTAGGTCGTTACCCCAAGTATATATTGAACAATCAACAGGTTAACGGACCCTCTCTAAAATTACGAAATACTTTCGGCCAATACGATTCGGCGGCTGCCTGCGCCATCGGTTATCGTTGATCCAACAAATTTAGCCGCTCGCAACGCCGAAACGAGCACGTGCCATGGTTGGCTATCCCTCCGAGTCGGCCTCCGCGCGCAGCTCGACCCGGCGGATTTTACCCGACACGGTTTTCGGCAGGGCCTCGCGGAATTCGATCTCACGAGGATATTTGTAGGGCGCCGTCAGATTCTTGACGAAGTCTTGAATGTCTTTCTCCAGCGCCGGCGACGGGTCGTGGCCCGGCGCGGGAATGACGAAGGCCTTGACGATCGAACCGCGCAACTCGTCGGGTTTGGCGACGACGGCGGACTCCGCCACCGCGGGATGCTCCTGCAGCGCGCTTTCCACCTCGAACGGGCTAATGCGGTAACCGGCCGACGAGATGATGTCGTCGGAGCGGCCGACGAACCAGATATAGCCGTCTTCGTCGCGGGTCGCGGTGTCGCCAGAGAAGTACCAGCCATCGTGAAAACTGGCGGCGTTGGCCGCGTCGTCTTCGTAATAGCCGGTGAACAGGCCCGGCGGGTGCGGTTCGGTTAAACGCACGCCGATATGGCCGACTTCACCATCAGGCACCGCGTTGCCCTGATCGTCAATCACGTCGACATCGATGCCCGGCACCGGACGCCCCATGGAGCCAGGACGTACTTCCAAGCCCGGCATGTTGGCGACGATATTGATGGTCTCGGTCTGGCCATAACCATCATATACATCAGTGCCGGTGACGCTCTTCCACACCCGCATGACTTCCGGGTTGAGCGGCTCGCCGGCGCTAATCGAATGGCGGATCGAGCTTAGATCGTAGCTTGCCAGATCGGTCTGGGCGAACACCCGGTAGACCGTCGGCGGCGCGCAAAAGGTGGTCACGCCCAGACGCTCGACCAGGCGCAGATGCATATCGGCGTCGAAGCGCAGATCGCCATCATAAAGCACCAGGGTCGAGCCCATCAGCCAGGGCGGAAATAACATGCCCCACGCCGCCTTGGCCCAGCCGGTGTCGGACAGGGTCCAGTGCACGTCGTCCTCGCGCAGATCCATCCAGTAGCGCCCGGTGATGGCGTGGGCCAGGGCGTAGCCATGGTCGCGCGGCACCATCTTGGGAAAGGCGGTGGTGCCGGAGGTAAAATAAACCAGCATGGTGTCGTCGGCGCGGGTGCGCGCCACATCGTCGCGACTGAGGTCGTCGGACGCCGCGGCGCAGGCGCTCTCGTAACCGGTCCAGCCATCGCCCTCGCCGCCAATAACGATCAAATGCTCGAGCGAGGGGCAGTTGGCGCGGATGGATTCGATCTTGTCGGTCGCGTCTGCCGTGACGATAGCCAGCTTGGCTTGGGATTTGTTGATGCGATACTCGATATCCTTGGGCTGCAACAGATTGGTGCCGGGCATGGCGACCACGCCGGTCTTGATGCAGCCGATCATCACCTGATACCAGGCCGGCAAACGCGGGATCATCACGAAGGCGAAATCACCCGCCGCTGCGCCGAGGCCGAGCAGCACATTGGCGAAGCGGTTAGCCGCCGCGTTCAAGTCGGCAAAGCTGTGGTTCTCAATCGTCTCGCCATCGCGCGCCACATAGATGAACGCCGTCTTATCCGCCTCCACCGCGCGCTTTTCGATAACGTCGAACCCGAAATTATAGAATTCGGGGATCTCCAACCTAAAATCGGCGCGGGTTTGCTCGTAATCGCTGAATGCCACCAGTTCCACCATGCTATTCACTCCCCTCCCGGCTCTCAAAACTTCAGTACTGTGTTGACGTAATCCCAGCGCGACATCCAGCGCATGCCGCCTTCGGCCGGCGGCTGCGGCGCTTGGATCTCGAGCCAGCGGATCGGCTGGCCTGCCTTGGGGAAAAAGCCGTGCTGGGCGCCGACCCCGGTCCAGCCATAGTCGCCCGGCCCCAATGTGTAGTCCTTGCCGTCGAAGATAACGTCGACCGTGCCGTCTAAAATGAAATAGGCCTCCTCGAACGGATGATCATGATGGTCGCACAGGCCGCCATCGGGGAAGCTGACCACGAACATATTGAAATGGGTGGCGCCGAAATTGGCGTCCATCAGCATGCGCAGGGAAAAGCCATGCAATTCCGACGTCACGGTGGAGGCCGGCGGATGCTGCGACGGCTCGTAATGCCCGGCCAAGCGGGTGCGCGGATCGCGCAAGTCCGGCGGCTCGGCCTGCCGGGACCAGTCGGCGGGACCGTCGAACCAGGTATCCTGCCAGCCGCCCGCCGCCTTGGGCTGGGGCGCCGACATTTCGACCCAACGCGCCGACCCGGGCGTGCGGTTGCGCAGCGCATGGTCGATGCCGGTCGGCACCAGAATGAAATCGCCGGCGCTCAGCCGGTAGATCGAGCCATCGCGGTTGATCTCGATCTCGCCCTCGGTGACGAACAGCGCCTTCTCAAAGGCATGGCTGATGACCTCGGTCTCACCCTCGCTGGCCAACTCCATCGCCCCATAGGCGACATGAACCGTATCGTCGCCATGTTCCACGAAAGGCGCCCAGCGCAGCCCTTCGGCGTGGCCGGCATAGATCGGATGGGGCGCTAAATTCGCCCCATCGAAACGACCCACCTTGTGCACGCGTCCCTCCCCCGACAATCCTTATTGTTGGCGGAAAGCATACACCGGTTTGAGCGACGGCAAAAACCAGCCGCCGCCGCGATCAATCGACCTTACAGGCGATGGCGTCCATCTCGACCAGGAATTCCGGCCGGGCCAATCCGAGCACCGCCAAATAGGTCGATACCGGCTTATGGCCGTTGAGAAATTCCTGGCGTCCTTCGCTGACCATGAAGACATCGGCGGGGTCCAGCGAGAACACATTGAGGCGCACCAGATCTTCGACGCCCATATCGGCCGATTTGAGGATTTCGATCACATTCAGCCAGAGCTGCCGGTGCTGGGCCTCGAAGCCGATTGGGACGGTCATCTCTTTAGTAATGCCGACAACGCCGGCGATATGCAGGACGCGGGCGCCGGCCGGCACCTCGATACCGTGGCTGTAAAAGGCGACCGGCGGGGCAATCGTGTCGGGATTATGGGCGGTTAACATAGCGCTTCTCCTCCTGCTTCTCGGTTGATTGAGACGAGGCGACGGAGACGAGCCATATTGTCGATGGGTGCGGGTTCGCACCGCCACCGCAACCACTATGACACGGGCAGGACCGCTTAATCGACCTTGGCGGCGACCACGTCCATTTCGACCAGCCATTGCGACTTGGCCAGGCCGGTCACGCACCAGGTGGAGGCCGGATGAAAATCGCCGACGAATTCGGCGCGGCCCTCGCGCAAATACTGCACGTCTTCTTCGTTGCGCGCGTAGACCACCACTTTGACGATATCCTCCACCCCCATGCCGCGATGGTTGAGGATGGCGATGACGTTGCGCCAGGTCTGCCGATGCTGCTCTTGGAAGCCTTGGGTCATGGAACCGTCCGGCAGCGTGCCGACCTGGCCGGCGAGGTAGAGCCAGCGTGCGCCGGGCGGCACTTCGACCACCTGGCTATAGAGGTTCGCCGGCGCGGCGACGGTATCGGGATTATGACGTGTGATGGTCATCACAGCTCCTTAAAAAGGGAATCGGCTAAGCTCAAAATAGGCAGCATTTTAGGTAAAGCCGTCCGGCGTTCGCAATTGGGCTATAGTGCATATGGTAAGAGTCGTTTGATGACCGATATTAGTGTTCAAACTAGGCCTGCGACGTCAAATATGGATACCGATGATTGGCGTGATTGGAATCCGGGGCTCGATAACGACGATATGAGCCTGCGGGCGGTGTTCGACACATTGCCCGGCGCCGGCCCCGATGAAATCGACCAGATGGTCCGCTTGCTGGAAAATCCGGCCTCGCCCTATGCGCTGCCCGGCGCGGTGCGCCTGCGCCACCATGATTGCATCCATATCCTGCTGGGCCGCGGCCTGCTCAATCAGGACGAGGCCTTCGTCATCGGCTACACCATGGGCACCGCCAAGGAACATATCAACGAGGAACAGGTGCAACTGTTCCGCCTCGCCGCCAAGCTGCTCTATAAACCGCCCTACCGGATGACCGACAACGATCTGATCGCCTTCGATCTGGCCTTCACCCTGGGCAATAAATCGCCTTACCGGCACATCTATAAATTCGATTTCGACGGCGCCATGGATCTCGATATCGGCGACGTTCGCGGCGAGTTGGGCATCAACACGAAAATGCTCAAAGCCGCCTTCCGCGAGGAACGCCTGCTGCTGCCCGGCAACAAGGCCAGCGAGCGCCTGGCGATTATTTGACGCACAAACGCCGGCCCAGGGCCAGAAATCTTGATAAAGATTGGTAGCGGAGGAGGGACTTGAACCCCCGACACGAGGATTATGATTCCCCTGCTCTAACCAGCTGAGCTACTCCGCCACGGAAATTCGCGAGACCGGGATATAGTCAGGCCCCCATAGGGTGTCAAGCGGTGCGGCTTCCGCTCTGCCCCGCCGGGGGTTCGGCCTTTTCGGGCGCGGCCGAGGGCGGCGGCGAATGGCGGCCCCGGCCCATCAGGAAAATGCCGATAAACACCAGCGCTAAAGCAACAATATGGAAAGGCCGCAAGTTTTCACCAAGAATCACGATCGCCAATATGGTGGTGAACGCGGCGCGCATATAGTTCGACATGCTGGCCTTATTGGGCCCCAATGCCAGCACCGCGGTGTTCATGCTAGCGACCGCGCCGACGCCGACGACCACACCAATCCAGGCGATGGTGGTGAAGGCCTCCAAGGTCAGCGGCACCGGCTTATAGATGATCATCTCGAAAATATAGATTGGCAAAATAACCATGGCGCCGAACATCTGCACGCTGAGCAGGATCACCGCCCCGCGCAGCCCCTTGGGCAAACGCCGCAGCAACACGTTATGGACGGCGAAGCCGAACATCGCCGCCAACATGATGAGATCGCCGATATTAGGACGAAACGACAGCAAGACGTCGATATCGCCCGCCGAAATGATCACCAGCACGCCCGAGGCAGCTACCGCGATACCCATCGCTTGCGCCCGGTTGATAAATTCCGACAGTAGAAAGTAAGACAGCAACACTGTCGCCACCGGCTGCACGGTGGCGACGATGCCGCCGTTGATCGCGGTGGTGAAATTATAGGCCAGATAGACCGCCGCATTGCCCAGCGGCGCCAAGGCCGCGCCCATCACCAGCAACAGCTTCCAGTGTTTGCAGATCAGCGGCCAGGCTTCGATGAAAGGGCGCCAATAGAATGGCAGCAACACCATCGAGGCCACCATGATGCGCCAAAAGCCCAACCCCATCGGCGGCAGCGAATCTTGGACGGTTCGAGCGACAATATGGTTCGACGCCAGAATAAATGCCGAGATCACCAACAGCGCATAGGGCCACGCCCCGGTCGAAAATCGACCGGGGGGCGGGTCGGCGGCTCTCAATCTGGCCGTTCGGTCGGCGTCTTGTTGGGCCAAAGACTAGTCGGCCTTGGCGGCGATGGTCTCCATTTCAACCACCCATTGCGGGTTGGCGAGTTGGCTGACGACCAACCAGGTCGAGGGCGGCGTGTGGTCCGGGCTAAGATATTTTTTGCGGTGGGCCATGACGTGCGGCAACCCATCGGGGTCGGTCGAAAAAACGTTGATGCGCACGATATCCTCAACGCCAAAACCGGCATCGTTGAGAATGGCCACGGTGTTCTGCCAAATCTGATCGTGTTGCGCCTCGAAGCCTTCCGGTACGCTGCCGTCGGGCGCGGTGCCCACCTGGCCGGCGGTAACCAGCCAGCGCGCGTTGGCGGGAATTTCGACGGAATGGCTGTACATGCCGGCGGGCGGGGCAACGGTCGAGGGATTACGGGTGGTCAACATGGGTGGGTTTCCTCCTCCAGTTCGTGGGGCCAGTTTGGGGCCGGTTGGTAATTATTATCGCTGGCGTTGATCGCCAACTTACGCAATTCCAGCAGAACTTGCGCTGTCTAAAGCGTCACAAAGAAAGTAGCTGGTCGGCGAGTTCCCGCGGCGCGGAGTAGAACGGCGAGTGCGATGTATCTAGCGTCATCACAGTTTCGCACGGCACGTCGGCAACCATGCGCCGCTGCATGTCGATGGGGATGGCGCCGTCTTGCAAGCATTCGATAAATACCCGAGGCACACTGCCATAGCGCGCGTCGGTCAGGTGCACCTCAGTGCCCATAATCGCCATCGCTTGGGGCACCAGATTCGCCTTTGCCGTGGCGATGTCCGCATCGCTGCAATCGCCGTAGAATAGCGGCTTAATCATCTCGTCTCGCACTGTGGAGGCCAGACCATCCTCGGTTGGCACCCGCGCGTTGCCGACCGTCGGCGTTTCACCCAACCGCGCCGCGGCGATGGCCCGCGTTTCGCCGTCCTTCGGCATCAGTGCTGTCAAAAACACCAGTTTCGCGACCTTTTCCGAACGTTCCTCGGCGACCTGGCTGATCGATATGCCGCCCAGGCTGTGACCCACTAAAATGACCGGTTCGTCCTGGGCGTCGAGGACGCCGCAAACATGATCGACATACGCGGCCAAGGTGATCTGATCCCGTGGCGCCGGATTGTCGCCATGGCCCGGCAGGTCGACGGCGACCACCTTGTGGCCCGCCGCTTCCAACAACGGCACCACCCTGGCGTAGCACCAGGCGCCATGATAAGCGCCATGAACCAAAACATACGTACTCATGCTGCTTCCTCCGCCAATGCCGCGCGCTGGATCCAGCCGCCACCGAGCAGTCGCGTGTCATCGTAAAATACCGCCGCCTGACCCGGCGCCACGCCGAATTCGGGCGCCGTCAGTTCGATCATGCCCGCCCCGTTCGCCTGCCCAAAGAGCCGTGCCGGCAAAGGATTCTGGGTCGAGCGCAGCTTGACTGAAATCTCTAATCCTTCGGGCGACGGTCCATCCCCCTCACCCAGCCAGTTGATGCCGGTGACCGGCACCTGGCTTACCGCCAGCGCGGATCGGGGACCGACCACCACACGATGGGTGTCGGCCTCGATGCGCAACACATAGAGCACGGTGTCCTCGTCACTCACGCCGGGCCGCCCGCCGATACCGAGGCCGCGGCGCTGGCCGATCGTGTAATGGATAATGCCCTTATGGCGGCCCAGCACCGTACCGTTGAGATCGACGATATCGCCGGGCTCGCCGGCTTCCGGGCGCAACCGCTCGACGATGCTGGCGTAATTGCCGTTGGGCACGAAGCAGATGTCCTGGCTATCGGGCTTATCGGCGGTCACCAGATCATAGCGCCGCGCCAATTCGCGTACTTGGTCCTTCGGCAACTCGCCCAGGGGAAAGCGCAGATAATCCATTTGCTCGCGGGTGGTGGCGAACAGGAAATAGCTTTGGTCGCGGGTTGGGTCGGCGGCGCGGTGCAATTGCGGCCCGTCCGGTCCCTCGGTGCGGCGGATATAATGGCCGGTGGCCAGCACATCGGCATCGATCTCGCGCGCCGTGCCCACCAAGTCACGGAACTTCACCGTTTGATTACACGCCACACAGGGGATCGGCGTATCACCGCGCACATAGGCATCGGCGAAGGTGTCGATGACATCGGCGCGAAACTTAGCCTCGTAGTCGAGCACGTAATGGGGAATGTTCAGCCGGTCGGCGACCCGCCCGGCATCGTAGATATCCTGTCCGGCGCAGCAGGTCTTGGTATTGCCGCTCGCGACCCCCTGGTCGTAGAGCTGTAGCGAAATCCCCACCACATCGTAGCCCTGATCGTGCAATAGGGCAGCCGTCACCGAGCTGTCGACCCCGCCGGACATGGCGACGACGACACGGGTGTCTTGCGGCTTCTTGGCGATGCCAAGGCTGTTGGGGGGCTGCGTCATGGCCGGCAATATAGGCGCACACGCGCCCAGGGCAAATAGCTGTGGCGCGGGTTAGGCCTCTCCGCTGAAAGCTTGAACCCACCGGCCTAAGCAGGCATCCTTTTGGGACAAGTCATTGATATATCGACGCAAGGAGGGTTTATGCGTGCTTACGCCGCCATCACCGGGGCAATCCTAGTCCTGACCTTCATCGGAACGCCCGGCCACGCCGGATTGCGCGATGATATCGCGGCGTGCCGGGTGATTGCCGACGACGGCGCGCGGCTGGCCTGTTTTGACGCGCTGGGCGCATCGGCGGACACCGATACGGTCGCCCTAACCGACGCGGCGGCCACGGCGCTTAAAAAAGAGTTTCGTTTCGATTCCGACCTCATGACCGGCCCCTTCTCGTTTCGCCTCGCGGTCAGCGGCGATCTGAAAATCAGCCGATCGACCATGGCCGCGCGCGAAGTCGAGAATGTGACCCAGCGCATCGCCAAAGCACTCGCCGATAATGATGATTGGGGCGTCGCCATAACCGTGCACGGCGCACAGATATCGCTGAGCCGCGGCAATCCCTATACCGGAGCCGAGCTGCTGGCCCAGGCGCAGACCGGCATGGCGGGCACTGGCCTCGCCGAAGACCGCTACACCATCACCCAAGGCGACGATGCCACGCCAGTGCTGTGGGACGACGGGCGCGTGCGCAGCGTGAACGAGCACATCATCGTTGAAGTCACCGAACGCGACGGTTCTTTGACACGCTAAGAGAACCCTCTCCTTGGGGAGAGGGTGGCGAGCGTCAGCAAGCCGGGTGAGGGGAAATAATTCTTTCTAGTTCAGGGGCATATATGTCCCCTCACCCCAACCCCTCTCCCCAAGGAGAGGGGCTCAGGCAAAGCCAAGACAAATCTAATCGTCAGGCTGCAAATCAGCAGCATCAAGCCCCATCTGCCAGAAATCCACCTCCAATCGGGTGGCCTGCTCGAAGGTCCGCGTCAGCTGGTGCAAACGCGCGCCGCCGGCGCGGTCTTGCCACAGACGGTCGAGGGTCTCGGCATGGGCGCGGGCAACGTCTTGGTACTCGTCACCGGCATACATGGCGATCCACGAGGCATAAGGGTTGCCCTCAAATTTGGTATCTGGATCATTGGCCAGCCGCGCGCCGATCTCGCCATAGCCGATGATGCACGGCGCCAGCGCGACGTAGAGATCGAGCAGATCGCCTTGCAACCCCTTCTCTAAAACATAGCGGGTGTAGGCCATGGTCGCCGACGCCTCGGGCAGGGCTTCCATATCGTCTTGATCGAGCCCCCAGCCGGCGCAGTATTCCACGTGCAGGCGGATTTCGGTATCGATGATCGCCGACATGCCCGCCGCGGCGGCGCGGATTTCGGCCAGGCTATCGGCCTTATAGGCGGCCAAGGCATAAGCGCGGGCGAACTGAATAAGAAACAAATAGTCCTGACCCAGATAATGGCGAAAGCAGGCATCGGGCAAGGTTTCGTCAGCCAATTGGCCCACGAACGGATGGGTCACATAGGCCTGCCAAGTATCGGCGGTGGCATCGCGCAGCTGCGGATAAAGCTGATAATCAGGCAGATAATGGCTTAGAGACCCCGGCGCCACACCTTACTCCAGCATCATATTACGGGTCTGGGACGGCAGATTGACGACCATGCCGTCGAGCGCCTCGGTGATGATGATCTGGCAGCCCAGGCGCGAGGTTGGCTTCAGCCCGAAGGCCAAATCGAGCATGTCCTCTTCGTCTTCGCTGGCCTCTTCCAATTTCTCGAACCATTCGGGCGCGACGATGACATGGCAGGTGGAACAAGCCATGGCGCCTTCGCAAGCGCCCTCGATGTCGATTTTATTGTCCCAGGCGATCTGGAGAATGGAGTGTCCGAGGGGGGCATCGACCTCGCGCCGCGCGCCATCGGGTTCAACGAAGACTATGCGCGGCATCGCGGAGCAACCTTATTTTCGGGAAGTGTCCGGTCTGCCGGCCCGTTAGACGTGAAACGATTCGCCACAGCCGCAGGTGCCTTTGGCATTGGGATTATTGAAGGTAAATCCGGTTTGAAACTGGCCTTCCTGATAATCCATTTCCGAGCCAATCAGGAACATGGTCGCTGCCGGGTCGATGAAAATGCGCAGGCCGTCGCGCTCGATCACTTCTTCGAACTGGCGCTGTTCGGTGGCGTATTCGACAACGTAGGACAGGCCCGAGCAGCCGCGCGTGCTAATGCCCACGCGCAGGCCCGCCACGCCCGCTTCGGCGTCTGCCATTAACCTTTTCGCCCGCTCAACCGCGGTGGGGGTCATGGTGATGATCGGCGCTGTCATAATCGCTACGGTCCTTCCAGGTACCTATCTTATATAGTTCAAAACAGGTCGAGCGCCAGTTTGGCTTCGTCCGTCATACAGTCCGCGTTCCATTGCGGCTCCCACACAAGGTTGACCACCACTTCACCGATGCCATCAACACCGGATACCGCTTCGGCCACCCAGACCGGTATTTCACCGGCCACTGGGCAGGTCGGCGCGGTCAGGGTCATATTGATGCGCACCGAACCGTCAGATCCTATCTCAAGATCGTAAATAAGACCCAAATCGTAAATATTTACCGGAATCTCAGGATCGTGGACCGTTCGCAGGGCGGCGATAACCGCCTCTTTGTCCGCCACGGCGGCGCCGTCAGCCAGTGGCTTGCCCACCCGCGCGACAACCGCTTCGCCGGCGGCCGCCGCATTGGGCATGAAATCAGCCAGGCCTGGTCCGTCGTCGATCATCGCCACCTATTCCGTCGTCACTTCGCTGTCGCCCGCCAAGGCCGCGACCAGGGTATGCCACGGCAGGGTGGCGCATTTGACCCGGGTCGGAAAATCCCGCACCCCGGACAGAACCTTCAGCTTGTCCAAATCCTCGCCGACATCGCCCTCGTCGCCCTCGCCGGTACACATGCCGTGGAAGGTCTCGAATATCGCCCGCGCTTCGGCCTCGGTTTTGCCCTTGACCAGTTCAGTCATCATCGAGGCCGAGGCTACCGAGATCGCGCAGCCGCGCCCGATAAAGGCGACATCCTCAACCAGCCCGTCAGCGCCGGTCTTGATGTAGACGGTGAGCTGGTCGCCGCACAGCGGGTTGTTGCCATGGGCCTCGGCGGTGGCGTCGTCGGGCGTGCGAAAATTTCGCGGATGCTTGCCGTGGTCGAGAATGACCTCTTGGTAAAGTTCGCGCAAATCGTCCATCAGCCAAAAATCTCCGTCACCTCGCCCAGCGCGGCGACCAGCGCATCGATATCGGCGCGGGTGTTGTACATACCAAGCGAGGCGCGCACCGTGGCCGGTACGTCCATGCGCGCCATCAACGGCTGGGCGCAATGATGGCCAGCGCGCACCGCTACCCCGGCACGGTCGATGATCGTCGCGATATCGTGGGGGTGGGCGAAATCCAGCGTGAACGACATCACACTGGCCTTGGCGGGCGCGGTGCCCACCAGTCGCAGCCCGTCGACGCTCGACAGTTGCTGGGTGCCGTAATTCAGCAGGTCGTGCTCATGGGCGCCGATCTGTTCCAGGCCCAGCGCGCTGACATAGTCGATGGCGGCGCCCAGTCCGATCGCCTGGGCGATCGCCGGGGTTCCGGCCTCAAACTTATGGGGCAGTTTCGCCCAGGTCGATTTCTCGAAGGTCACCGAGGAAATCATATCGCCGCCGCCCATATAGGGCGGCATGGCATCGAGCAATTCTTCGCGCGCGTATAGGACGCCGATACCCGACGGGCCGTAGAGCTTATGGCCGGAGAAGACGTAGAAGTCGCAGCCCAGCGCCTGCACATCGACGGGAATATGGGTGACCGACTGACAGCCATCGAGCAGCACCTTGGCGCCGGCGGCGTGGGACAAACGGGTAATTTCGGCCACCGGCAGGATGGTGCCCAGCACGTTCGACATATGGGAAATCGCCACCAACTTGGTGCGTGGCCCGAGCAGTTTTTCGAACGCGTCCATGATCAGCTCGCCATCGTCGCTGATCGGCGCGATGCGCAACACAATGCCCTTTTCGTCGCGCAGCATCTGCCAGGGTACGATATTGGCGTGGTGCTCCAACTCGCTGATGATGACCTCGTCGCCTTCCTGCAGGAAGGAGCGGCCGTAGCTGGCGACGACGAGATTTATCGATTCCGTCGCGTTACGCGTAAAAATAATCTCGTGGGTGTGGCCGGCATTGATGTAACGGCGGATGGTCTCGCGCACGCCTTCGTAGCGCGCCGTCACCGCCTCGCTGATCTCGTACAGACCGCGATGGACGTTGGCATATTCGCGCTCATAGACATCGCGCACCGCGTCGATGACCTGGCGGGGCTTCTGGGCCGACGCGGCGCTGTCTAAAAACACCAGGGGCTTATCGTGCATGGTGCGGGTAAGAATAGGGAAATCCGCGCGCACTTTGGCCACATCGAAGGGCTGGATATTGGCGTCGCTATGTTGGGCTGACGTCATCAGAAGAAACCCCTAATCCGCCGTATTGACGGTTATGTTTGCGCTCAACCAGTTGCGCACATGGGCCGAGAAATCTTCCGCCACCTGGCTGAGACGAATTTCCGACAGCGCCTCGCCGACAAAAGCTTCGATCAGAATACGCCGGGCCGCTTCGGCGGGAATGCCCCGGCTCATCAGATAGAACAGCGCCTCGGCGTCGAGCTCGCCGGCCGTCGCGCCATGGCTGCACTTGACGTCGTCAGCGTAGATTTCCAGCTCCGGGCGCGTGTCGATCTCGGCCCGCGGCGACAACAGCAATGCCCGGCTAAGCTGGTGCCCATCGGTCTGCTGGGCGTCGGGCCGCACATGGATCTTGCCTTGGAAGACGCCGCGCGCCTTGCCGTCGAGCACGCCCTTATAGACCTGGCGCGAGCGGCAGCCGGCGGCGACATGTTCCACATAGGTGGTGGTATCCAGCACCTGCTCGCCGGTGCCCAGATAGATACCGTCGAGGCGGCAATCGGCATCCGATCCATTGAGGATCGCGCGGGTCTCGACCCGGCCGATCAAGCCGCCGCTTTGTAACAGGAAACCGTCATAGGTCGCCGCGGCCGCCAAATTCAGCGCCGTCGCCGCAATATGAACCGCCGCCGGTCCCTCTTCTTGGAATGTATAATGGTTGAGCTCAGCGCCCTCGCCGATCGAAATTTCGCTGACCAGATTGTTGAAGTAAGCGCCTTCGTCGGAGCCGATATGGCTCTCGATCAAGGTCGCCTTGGCCGCGTCGCCCAGCACCACCAAATGGCGCGGCTGCAACATCAGCGGGGTCTCGCCGGGCACCGTGATCGAGACCAGGTGAACCGGCTTGTCGACATCGACCCCGGCATCGACAAACAGCACCATGCCGTCGCGCATGAAGGCGGTATTGAGGGCGGCGAGCGGCATTTCGTGCAAGTCCAGCCCCTGCCCCAATACCGGCTCTAGGCGATCCGGCGCAGCGGCGATCATGTCGCCGAGCCCGGCGATCAGCACCCCATCGGGCATATCGTCGAGGACACAAAGATCGGGACGCAAACGGCCGTTGACGAAGACGATGCGATAACTCGCCAGTTCGGCCACCGCGCGGTGCGGCAACGCCGGCACATCGACAGCGGGCCCGCCATTGGCCAGCTCGAAGTCGTTTTTGCCCAGCGCGTTCAAATTGGTGTAGCGCCAATATTCGTCGCGCCGGCCAGGCAGGCCCCGGTCGCCATAAATCGACGCGCCGCGCCCGCGCAAATCGGCCAGCCAATCCACCTTGGCGCCGGGCACGCTGGCGCTATCGGCCAATGCCTGGTCTAGAAAGGGCTGCATATGTCCACTACCGTCGGGCAACCGCTCTACTCCGCCGCTTCCATAAATTCGCCGTAACCCTTGGCTTCCAGCTCGAGCGCCAGATCCTTGTCGCCGCTCTTGACGATGCGGCCATGGGCCAGCACATGCACCCGGTCGGGCACGATATAGTCGAGCAGGCGCTGATAATGGGTGATCAGCAGCATGCCGCGCTCCGGCCCGCGCAACGCGTTCACGCCGTCGGAGACAACCTTCAGCGCGTCGATATCGAGACCGGAATCGGTTTCATCGAGGATCGCCAGTTTCGGCTCCAACACCGCCATTTGCAGGATTTCCATGCGCTTCTTCTCACCGCCGGAAAACCCCTCATTGACCGCACGCTTCAGCATCTCGTCGTTGATATCGAGCGCCTCGGCCTTACCGCGCACGAATTTGAGAAAATCCATCGCGTCCAGTTCGCCCTCGCCGCGATGGGTGCGCAGCGCATTGGCCGCCGTCTTGAGAAAGGTCAGCCCGGCCACGCCAGGAATTTCCACCGGATACTGGAACGCCAGGAACACGCCTTCGCGCGCCCGCTCATCGGCCGCCATCTCCAGCAGGTCTTTGCCGTCATAGATCACCTCGCCGTCGGTGACCTCGTAGCCGTCGCGGCCCGACAGCACATAGGACAAGGTGCTCTTGCCCGACCCGTTGGGCCCCATGATCGCATGCACTTCGCCGGCATCGATGGTCAGGTCGACCCCGTTGAGGATCGGCTTGTCATCGACCGTCGCGTGCAAATTGCGAATTTCCAATAACGCCATATTCATTCTCTCCACATCGCCCCGTCCTTCGAGACGGCGCTGACGCGCCTCCTCAGGATGAGGCTTGGTATTCCAACTCCTGGCGCGAGGCCTAGCATTCCAAACCCTCGCTCGAGGCTTAATATTCCATCCTCATCCTGAGGAGGGCCGGAGGCCCGTCTCGAAGGATCGCAGCGCACACCGATCATCCGACGCTGCCCTCAAGGCTGATGCCGACGAGCTTCTGCGCCTCGACGGCGAACTCCATCGGCAGGGTTTGCAAGACTTCGCGGCAGAAGCCGTTGACAATTAGCGAGACCGCTTCTTCGTCGGTCAGCCCGCGCTGGCGGCAATAAAACAACTGGTCGTCGCTGATCCGGCTTGTGGTCGCTTCGTGTTCGACCTGGGCCGTCGGGTTCTGGCTCTCGATATAGGGCACCGTGTGGGCGCCGCATTGATCGCCGATCAGCAGACTGTCGCACTGGGTGTAGTTGCGCGCCCCATTGGCGCCGCGCTGCATGCGCACCAACCCGCGATAAGTCTGGTCGGCCTTCCCCGCCGAAATGCCCTTCGAGATGATCCGCGAACTGGTGTTCTTGCCAATATGGATCATTTTGGTCCCGGTGTCGGCCTGCTGGGCATTGTTGGTGATGGCGACCGAATAGAACTCGCCGACCGAATTATCGCCCTGCAGGATGCAACTGGGATACTTCCAGGTGATCGCCGACCCGGTTTCCACCTGGGTCCAGGAAATCTTCGAGTTACGGCCCCGGCAGGCGCCGCGCTTGGTGACAAAGTTATAGATGCCGCCGCGCCCTTCTTCGTCGCCGGGATACCAGTTCTGCACCGTCGAATATTTGATTTCGGCATCGTCCAGCGTAACCAACTCCACCACGGCGGCGTGCAGTTGGTGCTCGTCGCGCATGGGCGCGGTGCAGCCTTCGAGATAGCTCACATGGGCGCCCTCGTCGGCAATGATCAGAGTACGTTCGAACTGGCCGGTATTTTCCTGATTGATGCGGAAATAGGTCGATAGCTCCATCGGGCAGCGCACGCCCTTGGGGATGTAGACGAACGACCCATCGGTGAAGACCGCCGAATTCAGCGTGGCGTAATAATTGTCCGCATAGGGCACCACGGAACCGAGATACTTCTGCACCAGTTCCGGATGGTCGCGCACCGCCTCGGAGATCGAGCAGAAGATAACGCCGATCTCCTCCAGCTTGGCCTTATAGGTGGTGGCCACCGAGACGCTGTCGAACACCGCGTCGACAGCGACCTTGGGCGCGCCTTCGACGCCGGCCAGCACTTCCTGTTCCTTCAACGGGATGCCCAGCTTGGCGTAGGTTTCCAACAGCTTGGGATCGACCTCGTCGAGCGACTTGGGTTTATCGCCCAGCTTGGGCGCCGCATAATAGTAGGAATCCTGGTAATCAATCTTGTCGAACTTGACCTTCTGCCATTCCGGCTCTTCCATGGTCAGCCAATGGCGATACGCCTTGAGCCGCCATTCGAGCATCCACGCCGGCTCGCCCTTTTTCTCCGAGATCAGCCGAACGATATCCTCGTTCAGGCCCTTGGGCGCCAGATCGACATCGATATCGGTGACGAAGCCGTACTTATACTGCTCGCCGATCGACTGTACCTGTTCAATGGCGTCAGCGTTCGCAGCCATTACTCGTTCCCCTACTAATCATTGCGCCGCCGCCTCTTGGCCGCCGCGTTGCGCGGCGACTGCCTCGGCAATCCGCCGCGCGGCGTAGTCAATTTCCGATTGTGTGGTGAACCGGCCAATGCCGATCCGGATAGAGCCCGCCGATACCGAGCGCGGCAGGCCGAGCGCTTGTAACACATAAGATGGTTCCACCGACTCCGATGTACAGGCCGACCCGGTGGAAATCGCGACATCGTCGAGCGCGCGCATCAGCGCCAGCACGTCGATATCGGGAAAGCCGATATTCAGATTGCCGGCGATCCGCTGTTCCATATCGCCATTGACCACCAGATCGGGCACTTTTTTCTGAAGCTGGTCCAGCATGGAACGGCGCAATTCGATGAGCCGCCCGTGTTCCTGCGCCATTTCCTGGCTGGCAATTTCGCAGGCCACACCCAGGGCAACGATCAGCGGCACCGCCAGAGTGCCCGAGCGCGCGCCGCGTTCCTGCCCGCCGCCGGCAATCTCCGCCAGCAGTCGGGCGCGCGGCCGGCGGCGGATATACAGCACGCCGACACCCTTCGGCGCATACAGTTTATGGCCGGAGACGCTCATAAGGTCGATCGACATGGCCTCAACATCGAGCGGGATCTTGCCCGCCGCCTGGGCTGCGTCGGTGTGGAACAGGACGCCACGCTCACGACACAGCCGGCCGATCTCGGCGATCTGTTGAACCACGCCGATCTCGTTATTGACCGCCATCGCCGACACCAACACCGTGTCGTCTTCGATGGCCTCGGCCAAAGCCTCGAGATCGACCAACCCGTCGGCGCCGACTTTGAGTACCGTCGTGCGGACACCCTCGTCGGCCAGGGCAACGCAGGATTCTAAAACGCATTTATGTTCGGTCTCGAAGGTGACGATATGGTCACCCTTGCCGTGACGGCGAGCGAACCGGGCGGCGCCCTTGATCGCTAAATTATTGGATTCCGTTGCGCCCGAGGTGAAGATGATCTCGCGCGCCTG
This sequence comes from Alphaproteobacteria bacterium, assembly GCA_011087645.1. Taxonomy (GTDB): domain Bacteria; phylum Pseudomonadota; class Alphaproteobacteria; order UBA6615; family UBA6615; genus JABDJY01. The sequence goes on along the minus strand of JAALLF010000003.1, from coordinate 358,269 downwards.
GGCGCCGATAAGTTCGGCTACTTGCCCTCGCGCCACCTCGACGGCCAAGGCAGCCTGCGCGCCAAACGCATGCTGCGACGAATGGGCGTTACCGAAGCGCTCGCTAAACCAGGGCAGCATGACATCGACAACCCGCGGGTCAACCGGGGTGGTGGCCTGGTAATCGAGATAAACCGCGGTCGGCGCTTCGGCGGTCATAGAATCACTAGTGCTGGTAACTGTCATCTATCCTTCCCTACGCTACAGATTGCTCTGCCAAATCACTTGCGACACGGCGGTTGGCCAAGGCCGTCCATGTCTCGACAAATCGGTCGCAGTCGGCCGCGCTGCTCTGCCAGCCAAGAGAGACGCGAATAGCGCTAGCAGCGGCATCGTCGGCCGCGCCCATCGCTTGTAAAACATGGCTCGGCGTGACCTTGCCGCTGGAGCAGGCCGATCCGGCGCTGATCGCCACGCCAGCCAAATCCAGCGCCATCACCTGGACCTCATTGGTCACGCCGGGCAACCCGATGCAGCTGGTGTTGGGCAGGCGGGACGCATCGGCGCTGTAAATCACCGCATCGGGCACCGCGGCTTTCACCCGAGCCTCTATATCGTCGCGCAGCGCAGCCAAGCCCGGCGCGGCTTCGACCGATTGCGTCGTCAACGCCGCCGCCGCGCCAAAACCGGCGATGCCGGCGATATTTTCGGTGCCCGCGCGCCGGCTGCGTTCTTGCCCGCCGCCGCGCTGCACCGGCGCCAGATTGAGGCCGTCACGGATGAGCAACGCGCCGACACCTTGCGGGCCGCCCAGCTTGTGGGCCGACAGGCTCATCATGTCGACATCGAGACCGGCAAACGATACCGGGATTTTTCCCAGCGCTTGTACAGCGTCGCAATGGACCAGCGCGTCGAACCGCCGGGCCAGGGTCACCACTTGGTCGATCGGTTGCACGACGCCGGTTTCGTTATTGGCCAGCATGACCGAAACCAGGGCCGGCGCGGCCGCCGCGCCGAGCAACGTTTCCAATTGGGTTAGATCGACCACGCCATCCCGGTCGACGCCGATGACCTCCACATCGTCCTGCGCGGCGCGCACCGAATCATGCTCGATACCAGAGATCAGCACCGGCCGGCCGCTGCCGCGCAGCGCCAGATTATTGGCTTCGGTGCCGCCACTGGTGAAGACGATTTCGGCCGCCGACGCGTCGACTGCGTCGGCGATAGCCTCGCGGGCGTTTTCCACCGCGCGGCGGGCCAGCCGTCCATAGCGATGGACCGACGACGCGTTGCCGCACAGGCCGAACGCCGCATTCATGGCGGCGGCAACCTCGGGCCGGAGCGGCGCGGTGGCGTTATAATCGAGATAGACGTCCATCGATCGCTCTACTGCGCCGCCATTTCCGGGGTCGCCCCGTCGAATAGCCGGCTGGTACCCAACACGCGGCCCTGGCAGACATCTTCCAGGGTGACCGAACTCAAATACAAATGGATTTGGTGCCCCAGCTCATCCCACAAATCGTGGGTCAGGCAACGGCTGCTCTTGCTCACGCAGCTCACCGGGCCGCCCGGCTGGCATCGCGTGGCGTGAATGGGTTCGTCGACAGCGCGGATAACATCGGAGACGCGGATGCTGTCGGCGCCAAAGGCAAGCCGATAGCCGCCGCCGGGTCCCCGGATGCTTTTGACCAGTCCGGCCCGGCGCAGTTTCGCGAATAGTTGCTCAAGATAAGACAGGGAAATTTCCTGCCGCTCCGCAATTTCACTCAACGTGATCGGCTGGTCCTTGTCGTACATGGCCAAATCGACCATGGCCATGACGGCGTATCGACCTTTGGTTCCTAATTTCACAACGCGGCCTCCTTGCCTTCAGATACCGGTTCGCTCGGTCACCGATGGGGTCCATCGGTTTCGGCGATATCGGCGTCCTCGCCGGCGTCCGGCGGCGTCGAAACGCCGCGCCCGGCCTGTTCGTTCTCCAACTCCTCGACGCGCCGGCGCAACGCGCTCACTTCATCGAGCAACCCCGCGATGGCCCGTTCTTCGCGCGCCGGTGTGACGTCGGTCGGGGTTCCGTAGGCGGCAAAGCTGTCGCCCGCGCCCGGTGCGGAGTCCGCCGGTTTCGCCGGTATACCGACAACCGTGACCCCGTCTGGCACATCCTTCACCACCACCGCATTAGCGCCGACCCGCGCGTTGCGGCCAACGGTGACCGGCCCCAACACCTGTGCGCCCGACCCAACGATCGAGCCGTCCGCCAACGTCGGGTGACGCTTGACCTGCTTTTGGCTCTGGCTATCGACCGACGGCGCGATGCCGCCCAAGGTGACGCCATGATAGAGGGTGACATCGTCGCCGATTTCGGCGGTCTCGCCGATCACCACGCCCATGCCGTGATCGATCACCAACCGCTGGCCGATGGTCGCGGCTGGGTGGATCTCGATACCCGTCACCCAGCGCGCAAAATGGCCCACCAGACGAGCCAAAATGAACAGCCGGCCGCCCCACAACCAATGAGCCAAACGGTGCCAAAGCACCGCGTGCAAGCCGGGATAGCTGACGAAAACCATGAGACGCGAATGGACCGCGGGATCGCGTTCCATATAGGCGTCTATTTCTTCGATCAGGTCCTTGTAGATCATGACCACCTTTATGATATACACACCCCTCATAAATCACTGATTTGCAAAGCAACTCGGGGGGCAGCAACGGTAACCGGCATATAAGTTACCCGAGCTGTGTGGTCAAGTATTTGCCACAATCGCCTGATTCGCTACGGATTATTGCCGAGTAAATTGTCAGAACTTGCCGATAAAGCGGTATCGGCTACGAGGATTGAATGCCTGAAGTCATCATGAACGGGCCGGAAGGTCGCCTGGAAGGGCGTTTCTATCCGGCCAAGAAACCCAATTCGCCGATCGCCATATTGCTGCATCCCCATCCCCAGCATGGCGGCTCGATGAATAACAAGGTCGTCTATCAGCTTTACCAGACCTTCGTGAACCAGGGCTTCGCCACGTTGCGCTTCAATTTTCGCGGGGTCGGCCGCAGCCAGGGCGTCTATGACCGCGGCGAAGGCGAGCTATCCGATGCGGCTTCCGCGCTCGATTGGCTGCAGACAATTCACACCGACGCGCCGCAATGCTGGATCGCCGGCTTTTCGTTCGGCGCCTGGATCGGCATGCAATTGCTCATGCGGCGTCCCGAAATCAGCGGATTTATTTCCATCTCGCCGCCGGCCAACATGTACGACTTTTCCTTTCTCGCCCCCTGCCCCGCGTCGGGTCTTGTCGTCCATGGCGATAAGGACGAAATCGTGCCGCCAGATTCGGTCGAGGAAATGATCGCCAAGGTCGCCAAACAGCGCGACGTCATTATTGACCGTCACATGATCGAAGGCGCCGATCATTTCTACGGCACCCAGTTGGAAGAGGTCGATCAAGCGGTTGTCGCCTATCTTGCGCGCCGCATGGCCGAGATCGACGCGGAACTGGCGAAGGACGAAGAGGACTAGCCGACGCTAAACAAGAGCCCGCCGCACAGCGGCGCCGGCGCGCCGGTGGTCGTCGGGCCGCTCAGAGGCAGACCGCGCAGACTGCGCACCGCCATATAGGCGAACGCCTGGGCTTCAATGGCATCACCGTCCCAACCGATCTGTTCAGTGCTAACCACCGGAGCCTCCAGGCCTGCGCTCAACTGCGCCATGAGAAACCCGTTATGACGGCCGCCGCCGGTAACGATCCAACGGGCTGGCGGCGCCGGTAAATGCGCCCCGGCGCGCTTAATCGCCGCGACGGTGAACGCCACCAACGTCGCCGCGCCATCGGCAGGCGATAGTCCCTCCACCGTGGCGATCGTAAAATCGTCCCGGTCGAGAGATTTCGGCGGGTGCCGGTCGAAATAGGCATGCGCCAGCAGTTTTTTCAAACAACCGGCATCGACGGTTCCGCCGGCGGCGATGGCGCCGTCGCGGTCGAACGGCACCGCGCAATGGGTGGCGACCCAATCGTCGATCAGGGCATTGCCCGGGCCGGTGTCAAACGCCAGCAGATGATCGAACACCGTCCCCGCCTCGACCGACGCGCCCGCGCCGATCCAGGTGAGGTTGGCGACCCCACCAATATTGAGCACGCAGACCGGCCAGTCGGCTTGAGATATTGCATCATGACATATAGCGCCATGATATATGGGTGCCAGAGGCGCGCCCTCGCCGCCGGCAGCGACATCGGCGCCGCGAAAATCGGCCACCACATCGATGCCGGTCAGCGACGCCAACAATGCCCCATCGCCGATTTGCCAAGTGCGGCGCTGCTCGGGCTGGTGCAAAATCGTATGGCCATGAAAACCGATCACATCGATTTCGCCGGACGACAGAGTGGCCGCGGTCAGCACCGCCGCCACCGCGTCCGCGTGATGTCGTGTGAGGGCTTCGGCGACCCGCTCGACCGGCCCGCCGCCACCCAAAACGCCTTGCAGCTCGGCGCGAAACGCTGGCGCATAGGGGATTGTCAGGCTGGCGACGGGTTCGACGACACCGGCCCCATCAGTGCGCAGAATGGCCGCATCAATGCCATCCATCGACGTCCCGCTCATCAACCCGATCGCGGTTATCGGTGCCGAAGCTGTCATGGATCACCCTTCAAAGCTTGACCGCCGCCGGCAAACATTCGACAGAAGATGTACCCGCGCCGCCTACAGGTGTGATATGAGCCTGCCACGCAGAATGCTAGCGCTTAAATATTAAAGATAATTAGCAATACGTTTCGAACCATGCCCGCACTCAATTCAGAATTCCTCAAGGTCATCAGCGAACGGGGCTACCTGCACCAGTGCACCGACCTCGACACCCTCGACCAACGCGCCGTCGACGGCATGGTGACCGCCTATGTGGGCTATGACGCCACCGCCGACAGCCTGCATATCGGCAATCTGGTGTCGATCATGATGCTCCATTGGATGCAGCAAACCGGCCATCGCCCTATCGTCTTGATGGGCGGCGGCACCACCAAGGTGGGCGACCCGTCGGGCCGCGACGAGACCCGCCGCTTGCTGACCGACGAGCAGATCAACGCCAATATTTCCGGCATCCGCCAAACCTTCGACCGCTTTCTAACCTTCGGCGACGACGGCAATGGCGCGCTGTTGGTCAACAACGCGGATTGGCTCGATAAGCTGCAATACATCCCGTTTTTGCGCGATGTGGGCCAGCATTTCACCATCAACCGCATGCTGACGTTTGATTCGGTGAAGCTGCGCCTCGACCGCGAGCAGCCCCTGACTTTCCTGGAATTCAACTACATGATCCTGCAGGCCTACGATTTTCTGGAGCTTGCCCAACGTCATGACTGCGCGCTGCAGATGGGCGGATCGGACCAGTGGGGCAATATCATCAACGGGGTCGAGCTCGGTCGTCGGGTCGACAACAAATCTTTGTTTGGACTAACCACGCCGCTGATCACCACCTCATCCGGCGCCAAGATGGGCAAGACCGCCGCCGGTGCGGTGTGGCTCAGCGCCGAGAAATTCAGCCCCTACGACTATTGGCAGTTCTGGCGCAATACCGAGGATGGCGATGTGGCGCGGTTCCTGCGCCTGTTCACCACAATGCCGCTGGATGAAATCGCCAAGCTCGAGGCCCTTGAGGGCGCCGAGATCAACGACGCCAAGAAGGTGCTCGCCACCGAGGCGACCCGCCTGATGCACGGGTCCGAGGCCGCCGACAGCGCCGCCGACACGGCGCGGCAGACCTTCGAGGCCGGCACGGTGGCGGAATCACTGCCAACCATCGAGATCCCGCGCGACGATCTCGCCGCCGGTATGGCGGTGTTCGCGCTGCTAGCCGCCGCCGGGCTGACCGCCTCGAACAGCGAATCCCGCCGTTTGATCAAAGGCGGCGGCTGCCGGGTCAACGATGTGGCGGTGAAGGACGAGAAAGCCGAAATCGGCCTCGACGCGCTAGACGGCGACGGCGTCATTAAACTATCGGCGGGTAAGAAACGCCACGTTTTGGTGCGACCGGTCTAACAGACCCGACTATTCGGTCGGCAGCGGCTCCGGCGGCTCGGTCGAGCCTTCATCGGTTCCGCCACCGTTGCCGGAGCCGAAAAAAGGCTTACGGAAAACGCCAGGAACAAATACCGTCAAGGGGTTAACCAATACATTTGGATCGTCGAGCGGCCCGCTGACCGAATATCCGACGGCGATGAGCCCGTCGCCGACGAGTAACTGTACACCCGGAATACTGCTGAGAATCTTGTTGATCACATCAGCCAGGGCAACCTCGCCCTTGAGTTCAATTTTCTCGGACACGCGGTCAATGCGCCCGGTACTGATAATGCCGACACCGGCGCCGCGCGCTTTGGCGTCGCCGATTAGAACCTCGTTATCAGAAGCTTCGAAAGGTATCTCGGCGCGGCGCATGGAAACGCCGGTGCCAGACACCGCGTCTGAGATGCCGCTAAAAGACGCCAGGGATAATATCCGCACGAAGACCGAACTTTCGTTGAGCTTAAAGTCCTTGAGGTCCATCTGTCCGGCCAAAATCTCTTCGCCGTCACGATCGATGAATGTGCCCACTACTTTCAGATCGCCGCCCTCGATGGTCGTAATCCAATCGAGCGCGCGCAAAATACCGCCGCCGTCGTTGGACTCGATCGAGACCTCCCGTTGGCCGTTGACTGTGCGCAGTTGAAGGTCGATCTGCCCGGCATTCGACAGCGTCCCCAGCAGGCTAATATCGCTCCAGTCCTCGCCATCATGGATCATCCGGCCGGTTGGGTTCAGTAGCGCCGTCTCCTCCCCCAACCGGATGCGCCGCACCGGGTTATCGTCATCGATGCGCACCCGCAGCGCCGGCGGCTTGCCGTCACCTTCGGCGAAGGCTTCCTGCACCAGTAAACGAAGGTCCAAATTCCCGCCGCCGATCACCGCGTCGGGCACCCCGTCGTCGCCAAACGCCACGCGCAGAGAAATATCCGTTTCATTGAGCACCAGCCGGCTCAAATCGAGTTCCGAGACCTCCGGACCATCGGCGCCCCGGCGCAGCGTCACCCGACCCTCCGTCGACAGGCCGGGCGCGGTGACGGTGAAGTTCGAAATCTCACTCAACACGCCATCGCGGCCAACAATCTTGACCGTCGCGGCGCCGGGTTCGCCGACCGGTTTCTGCCAACCGAAATCCAACAGGGATAAGGTTGCGTCGCTAAGATTGAGGTCGGCCGCGCCCTGTTCGGCGCCATCGATGCCGATTTCATAGGTCAGCCCAACCCCGACCGGGCCGGTTAATACGGGCGCGGCCGCTAAACCGAACGTCTCGCGGCCCACATCATCGAGAACGGTTTGCACTTCATAGCGGGTGCGCAGCGCGGTTTCGTAGGTAAAATTCTCGGTCCAGGTCACCTTGACCGGTACGCCGGAAAGGGCGCCCGCCCCCTTTGCGACCAAGGTTTTCGTATTCACCGTCAGATCAAAGTTGCCTTGGGTAATATTGGCGCCGAAGACGCCGGCCGGCGCATTGATATTTTCAAGGCGCGACGATGCCGCCACATCGATTTCATCGACCGATAGAGCGTTGAGCAGCGGGAACCCCAGCACCACATCGGTGGTTTGGGTACCGCTTGTCTGCGCCGGGTCGATGCCAAATCCCGAAATAAAGTTCAGGGGGTCCTCGTCCAATAGGGCCAGCGCATCGCGAACGGGGCCGGCGATCGTCGCCTCAATTTGCGCTGTCTCGATTGGCGCCGAACCGGTGAGACCGTTTATGGCCACCTTTCCGCCGGTGACGCGCAGGTCGCCAACACCACCCTCGCGCACATCGATGACCAGGTTAACGCCGTCAAACCGGCCTTTTCCGGACACCTGCCGCACCGGCGGCATGGGTCGCAAATAATGAACCGTCGCCCCGCGAATATCGATCTCACCTGTCGCTTCGCGCAACTCAATCGCCTCAATGTCATCCAGGCGCGTGGTCGCGGACAATGACAAAACAGCCCGATCGACTACGCCATCCTTGATATTCTTGGTAATCCAAGCGCGCGCGTTGACCCCAACTTCCGGCGGCCACAAATTTGGCAAATCATTGGCCGGGACGGCTTCGGCCTTTACGTCGATGTTCGTTTCGAGAATTTCATCCTGGCGTATTACATCACCGCTGAGCCGCACGACCGGCCCACCAAGATCGATCGCGGCCTCGTCGATCACCACATTGCTCAACGCATCGGTCACCCGGCCGCGAAGCGTGATTTGGCTTACTGGCAGTGGCGCCTTGTAGTATTCCGGAGCCGAAATTTCGCCGGCGCCGCCGGATAGATCGAAATTAGCGTCTTCCACCGCCAGGTTCGCCGAAAGCGACAGGGCCAGGGTTCCCGATACCGGTAAATTCAGCCGGCCGAGCGGCTCAAGGCGCGGCTCCAGGGACGCCAATACCGACGGCAATAAATTATCGAACGACACGCCCAATTCGACAGCCTGGGTGATTGCGTTTAGCAATCCGGAAATTTCGAACCGGGCGAACTCACCGCCGGCATCGAGCACAATCGTGCCGTCCGCCTGGATGCCATTTTCATCGCGTTCCAGTGCAACATCGGCGCGCTGGGCGGTCCAATTACGGCCGCTTTGGCGATCTTCAAAATCGATCAGCGCGCTTGAAATAGATATCCGGCGCAGATAGCCGGTGGATGAATTCAGGTCCGGCTCGTCCAGCAAATTGCCGAGCAGGCCCATTTCCCCGCCGCCGGACGGTTCGCTCGCCGAGACCGCCCCAATACCGACGAATATTTCGCCGTCGGGGGTGCGCACGACCCGCAGGCGAGGGCCGAACAACTCAAGCCCAGTGGGCGCGATGAGACCGCGCATCAGCGCGCGCGCGCTCAACTGCACCGCCATCTCCGGCACCGCAGCACCGACCGTACCGTCGGTATCGAGGATCTCGAGGCCAACCGCGCGCAGATCGAGCGTGCGTTCCAAGCCAGCCCAGGTGATGACGGTATCGTGCAGGCGAACCTGGACATCGTCGGTGCCACCGCTTAAGGCCTGTTCAACGTAGGGCGTTAGGAAGCTCAGACTGACCGGACCGCGGCTGAGTTGCCATATCGCGACCAGCGCGAACAATGCCGCGCCGAGCAATGTAGCCGCCAGGAAGAGCAGCAGAAACTTTGAACTTCGGACTATCACCCAACACTATCCCGCGTTGCGCCCGTTCCCCGATCGTAGCGCAGCCTTGACCCGACCCACGGCATACCGCAGTCTGCCGGAAAATCAAACTGTGCCATGCGCTTTACCCTCGCGGCAGACCTTGAAAGACGTCCCAAACCGGCCGATCCCGAACGCCTCGCGCGCGGAATCGAACGATTTCGCGACGCCGCCGATCGAACCGACGATACCGCGGTGGCGAGGTTCGCCCGTGACGCACTCAACGATGGCGCCACCAACACCGTACTCGAGGCGGCATTCGGAAGCAGTCCCTTTCTGACCCAGTGTATCTTGTCCGATATTGGGTTTGTCGCGGCGCTATTCGAGGCGGGTCCCGATCAAGCTTTCGATACCACCCTGGCGGAACTCAGCGTCGCCGAGGCCCTGTCCGACAGCGCCGCCGTCGGCATTGCCTTGCGCAAGGCCAAGCGCCAGGTCGCCTTGGCGACCGGGTTGGCGGATATCGCCGGCCATTGGCCGCTCGAAGCCGTCACCGAGCGATTGAGTCGGTTTTGCGACCGCGCCTTGAGTGTCGCCCTGAAACATTTAGTGCGGCGCGCCCACGAAAGCGGCGCCATCGAACTGCCCGATCCCGATCAGGCCGATCAAAATTGCGGTCTGTTCATCATGGGTATGGGGAAACTCGGCGCGTTCGAACTCAATTATTCCAGCGATATCGACCTCATCGTTTTTTATGACGAGGACACGGTAAAAACCGCCGAGCCAGACAAACTCCAATCGACCTTTGTCCGGCTCACGCGGAACCTGGTGCGGCTGATGGATGAGCGCACCGGCGACGGCTATGTGTTTCGCACCGATTTGCGGCTGCGCCCCGACCCGGGCGCCACACCGGTCGCTATTACCACCATGGCCGGGGAAACCTACTATGAGAGCCTGGGTCAAAACTGGGAACGCGCGGCGATGATCAAGGCGCGCATTGTGGCTGGCGATCATGCCGCCGGGACACGGTTCCTGCACGCGCTCCGGCCTTTCATCTGGCGACGTCACCTGGACTTCGCGGCGATCGAGGATATTCACTCGATTAAGCGCCAAATCCACGCCCACAAGGGCGGCAGCACCGTGGCCGTCGGGGGCCATAACATTAAGCTGGGGCGCGGCGGCATTCGCGAAGTCGAATTTTTCGCCCAGACCCAGCAGCTCATCTGGGGCGGCCGCGACCCGTCTTTGCGCGCCTCGGGCACGACGGATGCCATTCGCGCCCTGGTCGCAGCCGAACGGGTCACCGAGCAGGCGGGCGCCAACATGACCAACGCCTACCGGTTCTTGCGCCAGCTCGAGCACCGGCTGCAAATGATCGACGACCAACAGACCCACACCCTGCCCGACGACGATGCCGGTTTGGAAAATGTCGCGGCGTTTCTGGGCTACCCCGACCGCGACGCGTTTGAGGGTGACTTGCTCGGCCATTTGCGAACGGTGGAAAACCATTACGCCGAATTGTTCGAAGAATCGCCTTCTCTGGGGGGGGCCGGAGTTTTGGTCTTTACCGGGGCGGAGGATCACCCCGACACGTTGAACACATTGGTCGAGATGGGGTTCACCGATACCGAATCGATCTCGGCGACGATCCGCGCCTGGCATCATGGCCGCTATCGCGCCACCCGCAGCACTCGCTCGCGCGAGCTCCTTACCGAGCTGATGCCAGCGCTATTGGCGGCGCTGGGGCGCACCGCCAATCCCAACATCGCCTTTCGCCGCTTCGACGAAATGCTGGCCGGCCTGCCCGCCGGGGTACAGTTATTTTCCCTGTTTCTCGCCAACCCCGAAGTCCTCGACCTGGTCGCCGAGATCGTCGGCGGTTCGCCGCGGCTGGCGGAGATTCTGAGCCGCAACCCGTTACTGCTCGACGGTGTCCTCGATGCGAACTTCCAGGAATTGCCCGACGCAACGGCCCTACAGGCGGGCCTCGATGAGAAGTTGGACCAAGCCCGCGACATGCAGGACGTCCTTGATATCGCGCGGCGCTGGGCGAATGACGAGAAATTCCGCGTCGGCGTGCAGATACTGCGCCACCAGACCGATATCGACCGCGCCGATCTGGCGTTTTCCGACATCGCCGACACCACGATCAGCGCCTTGTTGCCGCTGGTCCTGGAAGAATTCGCCGTGCAGCACGGCCATTGCCCCGGCGACGGCTTCGCGGTTTTGGCACTGGGGAAGCTGGGCGGTCGCGAACTTTCGGCGACCTCGGATTTGGACCTGGTGTTTCTCTACGACGTTCCCGACGGCGGCGGCGAAAGCGCCGCCTCCGACGGTCGCAAGCCGCTATCCCTGCCCCACTACTATCAACGCTTCGGCCAGCGGCTGATCAACGCCCTGACAGCGATGACCGGCGAAGGCGGATTATTCGAGATCGATATGCGTCTGCGCCCGTCGGGCAATGCCGGCCCCCTGTCGGTGAGCCTGGAGACCTTCGCCCAATATCAGCGCGAGAGCGCCTGGACCTGGGAACATCTCGCGTTGACCCGCGCCCGGGTGGTCAGTGCCACGCCGGCTTTCGCCGCGCGCATCGACGACGCCATCAGCGCCGCCTTGGTCACCGAGCGGGCGCCGGACGATCTGTTGCTGGCGGTCTCCGATATGCGCCATCGCCACGCCGAAGAACATTCAGCCCATAATATCTGGCAGGTGAAATATTTGCGCGGCGGCTTGGTCGATTGCGAATTCATCTGCCAGTATTTGCAACTGCGCCACGCTCACGATCACCCGGATATTCTCGATACCGGCACCGTCACCGCCTACAACAAGCTGGCGGCGGCGGGGTTGCTCGACCGCGACAGCGCCGACGATCTGATCGAGGCAACCCGCCTGTGGCGGCGCTTGCAGGGACTGTTACGCATCGCCATGGAAAGCGATTCCCTGCCTGACCAATTTCCCGCGCCCTTACGCGCCACCTTGACCGCGTCCGCCGGCGCCGTTGACTTTGCCGCGCTCGAAGCGAAAGTGACGCAAACAGCGGATCGTGTCTGCGACTATTACAATCAACTGATCGAAGCGCCGGCGGACGAAATTCGCAGCCGGGTAAATACGACAACCAAGAAGGAGCCAACCCCATGAGCGTTTCCGAAGGTGACAAGGCGCCCGCCTTCACGATGACCACCGATGGCGGCGACACGGTGAGCCTGAAGGACCTGAAAGGCCAAACCGTCGTGCTCTATTTTTATCCGAAAGACGACACGCCGGGTTGCACCAAGGAGGCCTGCGGGTTCCGCGACTTGATGCCCGACTTCAGCGGCGTCGACGCCACCATCATCGGCGTGTCGAAGGACAGTGTGAAGCGCCACGACAAGTTCAAGGCCAAGTATGAGCTGCCCTTCACCCTGGCCAGCGATGAGGATGGCGCGGTGTGCGAGGCCTATGGTACCTGGGTGTTGAAGAAGCTCTATGGCCGCGAATATATGGGCATCGAACGCGCCACCTTCCTGATCGACGGCAAGGGCGTCATCCGCAAGATCTGGCACAAGGTCAAAGTCGCCGGACATGTGGAGGACGTTCTGGAAAGCGCCAAGGCTCTTTGAACGAACTAACAGCGCCCAGTCTGGCCGAGGCGGCGGCGCAAATTCTGGCGACCGCGGACCCAGCAGCGAAAGCGCGGCTGTCGGTGTTCACCGCCAGGGCCTGGCAAACCGGTCAACTCCCCATCGGCACCACCCAGCCACCCGACCGGCCGGCCCGGCCGGACCAACCGGCCCTGCGCCCGCCCAACGAAGTGCCGCGCCGGCGCATCAACACCGCCGTCCGGGGCCGGGTCGCCCTGCTTCATGCGTTGGCCCATATCGAACTCAACGCCATCGATCTGGCCTGGGACATCATCGCCCGCTTCGCCAACCCGGAACTACCGCGACAATTCTTCGCCGACTGGGTTCTGGTGGCATCCGAAGAGGCCAAACACTTCGTCCTGCTGGCCGAGCGCCTGACCGAGCTCGACGCCGCCTATGGCGACCTGCCGGCCCATGACGGCCTGTGGGAATCGGCTCTTGCGACGCGCCACGATTTGGCGGCGCGCCTCGCCGTGGTGCCCCTGGTGCTCGAAGCGCGCGGCCTCGACGTGACACCGGCGATGATCGCCAAACTGCGCAAGGCCGGCGACAACGCCTCGGCGGATATTCTCGACATCATTTACCGCGACGAGATCGGCCATGTGCGGGTCGGCCGGCGCTGGTTCGACTTTACCTGCGCCGCGCGCGGCCTCGACCCCGAACCGGCCTGGCGCGGCCTTGTGGATACTTACTTTAAAGGGGCACTCAAGCCACCTTTCAATACGGCCGCCCGCGACCAAGCCGGCATCCCACAATCCTGGTACTCACTGGCGTCGTGAGGCCTTAGCTAGGCCTCAGCGCCCACCTCGCTATCGCTGGAGATATGGCTGGCCAGCGACGCTTCGAGGAAGCGGTCCAGATCGCCGTCGAGGACGGCCTGGGCGTTGCCGGTCTCCACTTCCGTGCGCAAATCTTTGACCATCTGGTAGGGGTGCAGCACGTAGGAGCGGATTTGGTGACCCCAGCCGATATCGGTCTTGGCGTCCTGCGTCTCCTGCGCCTCGGCCTCGCGCTTTTGTAATTCATGCTCATACAAACGCGCCCGCATCATATCCATGGCCGTCGCCCGGTTGCGGTGTTGCGAGCGGTCGTTCTGACACTGTACGACGATCCCGGTGGGCAAATGGGTGAGCCGGATGGCGCTGTCGGTCTTGTTGACGTGCTGGCCGCCCGCCCCCGACGCGCGATAGGTGTCGACGCGCAGATCCTTGTCCTCGATTTCGATCTCGATGGAATCGTCGATCACCGGATAGACCCACACGGACGCGAAACTGGTGTGGCGGCGCGACTGGCTGTCGAACGGCGAAATGCGCACCAGCCGATGGACGCCGGCCTCGGTCTTCAGCCAGCCGTAGGAATTCAGGCCGCTGACCTTGAAGGTCGCCGATTTCAGCCCGGCCTCCTCACCGGTGCTTTCCTCGATCCATTCGACTTGGCAGTCATGGCTCTCAGCCCAGCGCACATACATGCGCACCAGGATCTGCGCCCAGTCCTGGGATTCGGTGCCACCCGCGCCGGCGTTGATTTCCACATAGCAATCGTTGCCGTCGACTTCGCCGGAGAGCAGGCTCTCCAGCTCCATCTTCTCCGCCAACGGGCCCAGTGACTGGATCACCGCTTCGGCTTCGGCGACCACATCGCCATCGTCTTCGGCCTCGCCCAGTTCGATCATGCCCACCGAATCTTCCAATTCGGCTTCCATTTCGCGCACCCGGTTGAGGGATTTTTCGAGCTGAGTGCGCTCGCGCATGAGGGCTTGCGCGCGCTCCTGGTCCGCCCACAGATCAGGATCCTCGGCGAGCTGGTTCAACTCCTCGAGGCGTTTGACCGCGTTGTCCCAGTCAAAGATGCCTCCGCATCAGGGCGAGCGACTGGCGGATGGTCTCTACGAGTTGGGTGGTCTCAGCGCGCATTCTTCAATTCCAAGGATAACCGGCGGGCCGGCGGATAGTTCAGCCGGCGACAAGCCAACAAATCTCATCGATTCCGTCAATATAGAAGCCGGCAATATAGACCCTGAACAGAGGGTCGCGCCTAATAAATACCGCGGGTCGGTTTCGCGGTCCGCTGGCGACTGCCCCTGGCGGCGCCATCCGGCCGGTAGCCGCCATCGACCACCGCACCCAACTCGGTCGGCTCGGTACCCGGCTTGAAGGCCTCCAGAATGACGCGCTTCTCACCGCGCTGGGCGACCACGCCGGTCGACGCGTTGACCCGCACCAACCGAATGCCCGACGGCACGCGGAACGGGATCGCCGGCTGATCTTCCAATGCCGCGGCCATAAAGTCGCGGAAGATCGGCGCGGTCACCGAAGAGCCGGTCTCCTTCGGTCCCAAGGGCTTGGGTTCGTCGAAGCCGACGAAGACACCGACGGCGAGATCGGGCGAAAAGCCGACGAACCAAGTATCCAGCGAATCGTTGGTGGTTCCGGTCTTACCCGCCAAGGGCTTACCGACCGCGCGAATGCGAACGCCGGTGCCACGCTGCACAACCCCTTGCAGCATTGAGACCATCTGGTAGGCGGTACCTGAATCGAGCAACTCGGCGCGGAGATCGGGCGGCTGCGGCGGCGCCTGTCCGTCCCACTCCAAATTCCGGCAATCCTCGCAAGGCCGCGCATCGTGATTAAACACCGTATTGCCTTTACGATCCTGGATACGGTCGATTAGCGTTGGCGTGACCTGCTTGCCGCCGTTGGCGATCATCGCATAGGCGGTCACCAGGCGTAGCAACGTGGTCTCGCCGGCCCCGATCGACATGGAGAGCTGGCGTGGAATATTGTCCATGACGCCCAGACGCTCAGCGTATTGGGCAACCTGTTCCATCCCCACGGTCTGCGCCAGGCGCACGGTCATCAAATTGCGCGACTTCTCGATGCCCAAGCGCATCGGGCTCGGACCATAGAACTTGTTGGTGTAGTTGGCCGGTTTCCATTTGCCCAAACCGGGACCTTGGTCGATGACGAACGGCGCGTCGAGGACCAGGGAGGACGGCGTGAACCCGTTATCCAACGCCGCCAAATAGACGAAGGGCTTGAACGCCGAACCCGGCTGGCGCCACGCCTGGGTCGCGCGGTTGAACTCGCTCTCGGCAAAATCGAGACCGCCCGACATGGCCAGCACCCGGCCGGTATGGGGGTCGATAGCGACGATCGACCCGTTCACATCGGGGATCTGCCGCAATCCGAAGCTGTTCTCCGGATAAGGTTCGCCCTCGCTGTCTTCCGTCACGGCTTCGACCAGAATAACGTCGGCCACATTCAAGACCTGGGATACTTTTTTCACGCTGGGACCGCGCTTCTGACCCTCGAGCCATTGCCGCGCCCATTTGACTTCGGCCAGGGGTATTTGTCCCTTCTGGCCATCGTCGAAACCGATCAGCGCCTCTTTTTTCTGGTCGTCGACAGTCAGTACGACAGCGAGCCGCCACTCACCGCTGCCCGCTGGTACCACGACCTCTGTCAACCTTTGGGCCCAGCTATCCATGGCCTCGAAAGCGTGGACCGGTCCGCGCCAACCATGGCGCCGGTCGTAGGTAATCAATCCGTCGCGCAATTCCCGTTGGGCGATGCGTTGCAGGCGCGGATCGAGGGTCGTGCGTACCGATAGTCCACCCTGGTAAAGCGCGTTATCGCCGTAGCGCTCGGCGAGCTCACGGCGAACCTCTTCGGCAAAATAGGGCGCGCTGATTCTGGCCGCGCCATCGGTACGCGCAACGTTGATCGCGGCGCTCCGGGCAATATCGCCTTCGATCGGCGGTATGTAGCCATCCTCGACCATCCGGCCGAGAACGTAATTACGCCGCTCGACCGCCGCATCGTAATAGCGCAGCGGGTTGTAATTATTCGGCGCTTTGGGCAAGGCAGCCAGAAAGGCGGCTTCCTCAACAGTCAGCTCGTCGAGCGATTTATCGAAATAGTTGCTCGCCGCGGCGGCGATCCCGTAGGAGCCAAAGCCGAGATAAATCTGGTTGAGATAAAGCTCGAGGATCTCGTCCTTGGTGAAAACGCGCTCCATGCGAAACGAAATGATCGCCTCGCGAATTTTGCGGGTTATCGAAACGTCTTTGGTCAGCAGAAAATTCTGCGCGACCTGCTGGGTAATCGTGGACGCACCAACCGGCCGGCGGCCTTTGCCATAGTTTTTCACGTTGGTCACGACCGCGCGCGCCACGCCGATCATATCGACGCCGGGATGGCGGTAGAAATTTTGATCTTCGGCCGACAGAAAAGCGTTGATGACCTGCTTCGGCATGGTCGATACGGGGACGAAAACCCGCCGCTCGACCGCATACTCGGCCAGCAAACTACCATCGCCAGCATGCACGCGCGTGGTCACCGGCGGGCTGTAATTGGCCAATTGGCGATAGTCGGGCAAGTCCCGGCCAAATTCCCAGAACACCCAGATCGCCCCGCCGGCGGCGATCAAGCTGCCCAGCAGGCCAAGGCCGAATAGATATCCAAGCCAACGCAGCATGCTATTCCGTCCGAATATCGGTACCGGCGCGTATCGGTTTCACCTTGTTCCGCACCCACATATAAGAAAACATGAGGGTCTTAACACACTATGATTGTGGCAGGTTTAAGAAATATCGATCCGGCTAGCGGGCCGCGGCGCTCTCATTCGTCTCCAAATAACGCACGACCGAGCGCACAATCGCGCCACTCAACGCCCGCCGATAGGCCGGATCGCGTAATTTCCGCTCTTCTTGGCGATTGGTGACATAGCCCAATTCGACCAAAACCGAAGGCACATCGGGCGCTTTCAACACCGCGAACCCGGCAGACCGCCATGGCCGTTTAACCAATTTGGCCGATCGACCGACTTCCTTAACCATGATATCGCGGGCGAACTGCACCGAAAGTTCGTTGGTCTTGGCCTGGGCGAAGTCTATCAAAATATTTTGAACGTCATCGCTATAGGTGCCCAAGTTGAGACCGCCGATGACGTCGGCTTTATTTTCCTTGGCCGCCAACGCCTGCGCTTCAGCGTCGGACGCCTTTTCAGACAGGGTATAGGCGGAAAATCCTCGGATCGAGGCCATGTCATGGCTGTTCACATGCAACGACAGAAACAACGACGCCTCGGCGCGCCGCGCCGCCCGCACCCGGTCGCGCAGAGACAGGAAGATATCGCGCTCGCGGCTCAGCACCGCCTTTATCCGGCCGCCGGCTTCCAATTGGCGTTTAATCTCCTTGGCGTAGGCCAGGACGATATCTTTTTCAAAGACCCCCGTGGCCCCAACCGCGCCGGGATCCACACCGCCATGGCCAGCGTCGAGCACCACCACCGGGATGGCGCGTTTTAGCGGTTCGGTGCGCAATGGCGGCACCGCGGCAGCGCTCGCCGCGGCAACCGGCGGCGTCGGCCGCATGGCCGCAATAAAGCCGGCGCGGTCGGTCGGCGCCAAATCGATCACCAAGCGCCATGGCTTCGCGCCGTCGGGCGGCAAGGTGAAGCTCTTTGCGACCTTGGCCGAATTGCGTAAATCGAGCACCAGCCGGCTGGTGCCCGGCCGGAACAGGCCGTAGCGCAGGCGTTCCACCAACCCGCCCCGCGCGCTCAAGCGAGACGACGGCAAGGTGAAGTCGACCTCCGGCAAATCGATTACAATGCGGAATGGATCGGGCAATCCAAAGATCCGCGGCTCAACCTTTTGGCTAAGATCGATGACAAAACGGGTCGAATTATCGCGGATTCCAATCCGCAAATCCTTGACCTCGAGACCTTGGGCGGCGGCCGGGACCGAACCAAAGCCAATGCTCAGAAAGGCGGCGTAAACCGCTGCCACAACGGTAAAATAGCCCAGTCGGTGAACTTTGCGACGGCAAAATTTAGCGGCGCCAGAGATCATGGTTATTAGCTATATCCCCGTAATACACCGCGTCGCAACACACTTCCTTGTTGTTCAATGCGTTAATAACGTTGTCGAAGCGCCCGCGCATCGCTATCTTGATGGCAGCGAACAGCTGAAATTGCCGTATTTGCAGGGTAGATGCATTAAGCGGCGCGCCCTTGAGACACCGGCCTGCCAAGTATGAGGTCAGCCCGGAACATCAAACGGCGGGTCGCCTTGTAAAGCTCCGCAAAGGCAATAGTAGATTGGTAAAACATCGAAGTTTGTCATCAGAGTATTTGCTCTTTTGACTCGGTGGCCGGCAGAAATCTCACCGTACTGGCGTACATAACACGCCGTTCGACGGTTAGAGAGCGGCCCCCAAGCTTCGCACAAAGCGGTATCCGCCTCACCCAACGTTCGCATGGGTGGCATGTGGCTCTTCCGCGGAGCGAATAAAATGACGAAAAGAATGCTGATCGACGCAGCCCACGCCGAGGAAACGCGGGTCGTCGTCGCAGAAAATACCGAACTTCTCGAATTCGATTACGAAACCACCACGAAAAGCCAACTCAAGGGTAATATCTACCTGGCGAAAGTAACCCGGGTTGAGCCTTCGCTGCAGGCCGCGTTCGTGGATTTTGGCGGCAACCGCCACGGCTTTCTGGCCTTCAACGAAATCCATCCCGACTATTACCGCATTCCGGTCGAAGACCGCGAAGCGCTGATCGCGGAATCCGCGGAGGTCGCCGAAGACGGCGACGATGCAGACGAACTGGAAATCGACGAACCAAGTTCTGAAGCCGAAGACGGCGAGAGCGACGAAGACCGGGATGGCGAAAGCGAAGCCGTCGAAGTTCTGGGCGACAACGCCGAAGACGATATCGCCGAATTGGGCGATGCCCACCGCAAGCGCCTGCGTCAATTGACCCGGATGTACAAAATCCAGGAGGTCATCAAACGGCGGCAGATTTTGCTGGTGCAGGTCGTCAAGGAAGAGCGCGGCAATAAAGGCGCTGCGCTGACCACCTATTTGTCCCTGCCCGGACGTTACTGCGTGTTGATGCCCAACACCTCGCGCGGCGGCGGCATCAGCCGCAAGGTCTCCAATCCGGCCCATCGCAAGCGCATGAAGACGATCATGGCCGATCTGGAGATTCCCGAGGGCATGGCGGTGATCATGCGAACCGCGGGGGTGGAACGAAACAAAGCCGAAGTACGCCGCGATTACGAATATCTGCGCCGCACCTGGGACGAAATCCGCGAGCAGACATTGCAGTCCTCGGCACCGGCGATGATCTACGAAGAAGGCGACTTGGTGAAACGCTCGCTACGCGATGTCTATAATCGCGAAATCGAGGAAGTCATTGTCGATGGCGAGGTGGCCTATAAGGCAGCGCGCGCGCTGATGCGCACCATGATGCCGTCGCACGCCAAGCGGGTAAAAAAGTACGCGGATTCCAACATACCCTTGTTCAACCGCTACTCGATCGAAGCCCAGCTCGACGAGATTTACGACCCGATCGTGCATCTGCGCTCGGGCGGCTACATCGTCATCAATCCGACCGAGGCGTTGGTCGCCATCGACGTTAACTCGGGCCGGGCGACGCGCGAACGCAATGTCGAGCAGACCGCCCGCAAGACCAATCTCGAGGCCGCCGACGAGGTCGCGCGCCAACTACGCCTGCGCGATCTGGCCGGTTTGGTGGTGATCGATTTCATCGATATGGACGAAAACCGCAACAATGCCGCGGTGGAACGGCGCATGAAGGAGGCCATGAAGGCCGACCGGGCGCGCATCCAGATCGGTCGCATTTCGCCGCTCGGTCTGCTGGAATTGTCGCGCCAACGCCTTCGCCCCAGCATCCACGAAGCCAGCGCCCAGGTTTGCGTCAGATGCGGCGGCAGCGGCTATGTGCGCTCGACCGAATCGACGGCCCTGCGCGTGTTGCGCGCGGTCGAGGAAGAAGGCATCCGCGCCCGCTCGCGGGCTGTGACGGTTAAAGTCCCGGCCGAGGTCGCGCTCTATATCCTCAATCAAAAGCGCGACATGATTGTCGATATCGAAGCGCGCTATAGTTTCCGGGTCTTTATCGCCGTCGATGCGGAGCTGACCCCGCCGGACTACATCATGGAACGGCTCAATAACGACGCCGCGGAAGGCGAAACCGTCTCCGAGACCGTCGATAGCCGGACCGTGGAAACCACGGCGCGCGAGGAAGAAGAGCGCTCCCGGCGACGGCGGCGTCCCCGCAGGCGCGACAGCGAGACGGCAGACAAGGCCGAGACCATCGACGCGAGCGAAACCGACGAGGCCAAAGCCGGAGACAAGGAAACCGGCGACGGCGAACCGCGTCCCGCATCGCGGCGGCGCGGCCGCAGAGGCGGACGCCGGCGGCGCAAATCTGAGGATTCGTCGACGACCAACGGTGAAACGACAGCCGAAGGTTCGGCTGTTGCCGCGACAGAAACTGACGGTGAAGCGGCTGATTCCGACGCCGCCAAAGAGACCACCGACGGCGAACCGGTTGAAACCGCGCCCATCGAAGTCGCGGAGGCCGAAGAACCGCCAGCCGAAAACGAAGAAACCCCGGCCGAACCGGTGACCGAAGAACCCGCCGAAGAACCCGCCGTTGAAACCGCCGCGGCGCAAGACGACGAAAATGTGGTGAACGGCGAGGAAGAGGCGGTGGAAACGGTCGCGGAGGCCCCGGCGGACGATGCGCCGACGCCGCCGGAAGATCCCCAACGCCCACGCCGCTCCGGATGGTGGAGCCGCGCGACAAGCTAGCCGGCGATCCAGTCTAAATCGGGTTGTTATTTGCGCCACGCGGCGAGGCGTTCGCACGCGCTCCGCATGTCTTCTTCGGTGCCGGCGAAGGAAAACCGGACAAATTTGTGACCGTTGAACGGGTCGAAATCCACCCCCGGGGTCGCGGCGACATGAGCTTCCGCCAACATACGCCGGCAGAATTGCGGGCTGTCATTGGTCATGTGCGCAATATCAGCATAAATGTAAAAGGCGCCATCGGCCGGCGCCAACCGGTCGAAGCCGATCGGCGGCAACCGGTCGAGCAAGATTTCACGGTTGCGGGCATAGCGCGCCACATTGGCGACGACCTCCTCCTCGCTGTCAAAGGCAGCGATGCCCGCATGCTGCGACAGGGTCGGCGGCGAGATAAACAGGTTCTGCGTCAAGCATTCGACCGGCCGCAACAGCGCCTCCGGCACGATCATCCAGCCGAGCCGCCAGCCGGTCATGGAAAAATATTTCGAAAAGCTGTTGATCACGATCGCATCGTCATCCAGCCCGGCGGCTGTCACCGCCGCGTCGCCATAGGTAATGCCGTGATAGATCTCGTCTGAAATTAATCGAATGCCGGCTTGATGGCAGTAATCGATCAACGCGCTAAAATCCTTGGCGCCGACCATGGTCCCCGTCGGGTTGGAGGGGCTGGCCAGGATCAGCCCGTCGAGTTCACCAGCGGCTTCCAGCAATTTCGGCGTCGGTTGGAACCGGTCCTCCACGGTGGTTTCGAGGAGCACCGGCTCGACGCCCAGCGCCGTCAGAATATTGCGATAGGCCGGATAGCCCGGCGCGGCCAAAGCCACCCGGTCGCCCGCCTCGAAGGCCGATAAAAACGCCAGCAGAAATCCACCCGACGAACCGGTCGTCACGACGACGCGCTCGGCCGCCACATCGACGCCGTAGAAGTCTCGATAATGGCGCCCGATTCGTTGGCGCAGTTCGGGCACGCCCAAGGAATCGGTGTAGCCCAACAGCTCGTCTTGGAGAGCCTGCTGAGCCGCGGCGACGACCTTTTGCGGCGCCGGCGTTCCCGGCTGGCCGACCTCCAGATGCAGCACGTCTTCACCCGCCGCCGCCAGTTCGTTGGCGGCGCGCATGACGTCCATGACGATAAACGGATCGATCAGCCCGCGTTGGGCGACTTTCAAGGCCATCCTAACTACCTGTGCAGGGGCGCAATACGGAACTTAATTTTCATCAGCGCTCACCGCCAAACCGTGGCCGCGTGGTTCGGCGACGAACTGGCAATTGGGTTCCCGCGGCAGTCCCGCGGGACATCTGAACCCATTAATCCGCCCGAGATTTTCCTGCAGCTGCAATGTGTAGCCCGCCTTCTGCAAAAAATCCTGTACCGGTTTCGCCAATCCGGGCTCGGCGATCACGACATCGGGGTTGCCGGTATTGTAGGTTCGCGCCCGGGTAATCGCGGCACCGATATCGCGGTCCGCTGTCAGCGTGTCCAACGCGACGGCGGCCAAGCTGGCCGGCGACCCGCCCGATATAGCAGCGCCGAAAAACACCTGGTCGTTGACCGGATTGGCCACCAGGACGGCGCTGGGCTGGCCGGCGCGTGCGCCGCTGGCCGGCGCCGCCAACAGCATCCCGGTGCCCGGCGCCGCCTTATCTACGCCGAACGGACGGTTGAGTGTAAACGAGCAAGCGACGGCGTCGCCCGTCACATCGACCGCCACCAGGGACACGCCGTCGTGGCGGCCGCGCGCCGCATAGTCGACAATTGAGGCACCGTTGCCGGCCGCCGGTTGATGGCGGCTGCGGTCATGACCGGCGACCAGTTTGGCTACGGCATTGGCGGAGATGATATCGCCCGCCTCGCCCCCACCGCCCTGCGCGTAAGCGCGCGACGCGACCTCCGCCAGCAGATGCGCGCGTTGGCCGGCATCGCCGTCGGCATAGCGGTCGTCATCGTCGCCGGCAGCCCAAAGCTGTGCCGCGATGGCGCCGCCCACAGCTGGCGGCGGCGGAAAATAAATCAGCTCGTTACCAAGCTCCATCTGCAGGGGTTTGAGCAATTTTGGACGGTATTCGCGTAGATCGTCAGGGGTCATCGCCGCCCCGGTGCGCTGGATGGACTCGGCGACCTGCCGCCCGAGCGAACCATTGTAGAATTCACCGGCGCCGCGCGTGCGGATCACCGTCAGCATGGCGGCCAATTCGATCTGCCGGACCACCTGCCCCTCGGTGATCTCGCCGCTATCGAGGCCGAAGATGCGACGCGCCTCCGGGTCGCCGCGGAGCGTCCCGGCGGCCAACTGTAGATCGCGGGCAAAGGCACGCGATATGGCGTGCCCGTCACGGGCAAAATTCTCCGCCGGTATCAACAGGTCGGCCCAGTTGAGCCGCCCATAGCGCGCATGCACCAGCGCCATGCCACGGACATTGCCGGGAATCCCCACCGTCGCATCGCGGCTGCCACCGGCCGGCGTACCGGTCAGAAACTCCACCACTTCGACCCGGCTGTTCTCCCGCTCATGGATGAGGCAAACACCGCCACCGCCCAGGCTGGCGCCGCCGGGCATGGTTACCGCCATGGTGAAATAGGCCGCCACCGCCGCGTCGGCGGCGCTGCCACCGGCCGACAGCACATCGCGGCCAATCAGCGCAGCACGCGGCTCATCGACAATGATGCCGCCGAAGAAACCCTCGATAAAGCCGGCTTCGCCCTCTTCCAGTCCACTACCCCCGCATGCACTCAAGCCCAGCGCCAGAAATAATGGTAGTTTTCGCCCTAATTGACGCCACATTCTCGTGTACCTAGTTTGTTGTAATGGCATTGGAACTGAGCCCATGCACCGAGTAGTTCAACTTTTCTGCGCGGCGATCATACTGACTGCCCTGACAACCGCACCAGCAGAAAGTCAAAGGAACGGAATTAGACTCGTCCGCGACGCGGAAATTGAAAATATCATCCGCGGCTACTCGACGCCAATTTTCAATGCGGCGGGACTGTCGGCCGAGGACGTCAATATACATCTGGTGCGCGACAATCGGTTGAACGCATTTGTCGCCGGCGGTCAGCGGCTTTTTATTAACACCGGCTTATTGATGCGCGCCGAAGACCCCAACGCGGTGATTGGCGTCATCGCGCACGAAGCGGGCCACATTGCCGGCGGTCACCTGGCGCGCATCCAAGACGAACTGCGCAACGCGGAACTCAAATCCATTTTGGCCGCGGTGGTCGGCATCGCGGTGGGCGCGGCGACCGGCGATGGCGCGGCCGCTGGCACCATTATTCGGGGCAGGCAAGGCGCCGCCATCACCGATCTGTTGAAGTATAGCCGCACGCAAGAATCCGCTGCCGACGCCGCAGCCCTTAAATACCTCGATGCAACGGGCCAGTCAGCGCGCGGCATATCCGAGTTCTTCCGGCTCCTGCAGGCCGATATCCGGCTGCAAGGCGGCCGTGAACATCCCTATTTATCGAGCCATCCCTTGACCAATGACCGCATCAGCGTGGTCGATAATCATGTCGCGTTATCGCGTTTCGCTGACGCTCAAGTGCCACGGCAACAAATCATCGACCACCAGATGATGCGGGCCAAACTTATTGGCTTCATGCAGCCGCTCGCCAGTGTGCTGAGAATTTTCCCGGAAACGAATAATTCGGTGCCGGCGCGCTATGCCCGATCGACCGCCTTTTACCTCGAAGGGAACCTGGCCAAGTCGATCCCGCTGATCGACGGGTTGATCGCCCAGGCGCCCAAGAACCCCTATTTCCACGAGCTCAAAGGCCAGATGCTATTCGAGAATGGCCGTATAGAGCAATCGCTCGGGCCCTACCGTAAGTCGGTTGAGCTGGCGCCGGAGGAACCATTGCTTCGCACCGCCCTGGCGCGCGCGCAGATCGAGACTGAAGACCAAGCGCTTCTCGAAGAAGCCAGCACACATTTGGAGGCCGCCGCGGGGCGCGAGCCGGACATGCGTGAGATCTGGCGATTAACCACGATCGTTAACGGCCGCCTGGGTCGTCGGGGTGAAATGGCGTTAGCCCAGGCCCAGTTCGAGATATTGGGCGGTGAATATGTCGCCGCCAGAACATTGGCTGACCGCGCCATTGACCAGCTGCCAGTGGGCTCTCCCGGGTGGCTGCGGGCGCAGGATATTCGCGCCGACGCCCAGCAGCGTATTAACTCTAGATAACAAAAACGGTCACCTTTGCGTTACAGGCCAGCGCAACGACTTGCTTCGTTTACACCTGCTCGACCATGATCCGGCCACGCGTAGAAGTTTAGGAGAACGCATGTCTAAAGAGTCCCTTGGAGCGACCCTGGTCGCCGTACTTATGGTCGCGGTGGTCGCTCTGGCGATCCTGTTTCCCAGAGAACAGGCGGGTGAGCAGAGCGCCGAAGCGCCGGCGACCGCCGGCGATAGCGCCCTACCGGCGAATGGCGGGCCGTTCACGGCTCTGCAAAAGAACGAAGTCCGCAACACGATACGCGAATATATTCTGGAGAACCCTGAAGTCATAGTCGAGGCGCTTGAATCGGTTCAAACCCAGCGGCAACAGACCGAGGGACGGCGCCGTCAAAACGCGGTTACCGCACGGGCCGATCAATTGTTTAAGTCGCGCAGCGACCCCAGCGTCGGCCCCGCCAAAGCGTCTGTAACGATCGTCGAATTTTTCGATTACCAATGCCCCTATTGCCGCCGCATGGCGCAACAACTGGCCAAGCTGAACGAGGAAGATCCTGATTTGCGGATCGTCTACAAAGAATTTCCCGTGTTCGGACCGGCCTCGACCTTGGCCGCGCAGGCGGCCATCGGCGCCATGCGCCAGGGTAAGTACGAAGAATTCCACCTTGCGATGATGGGCGTTCGCGGCGCGCCGTCCGAGCGGACAATTTTCCGGGTCGCGGAACGCATCGGATTGGATGCCGGCCGCCTGCGCGCCGATATGAATTCAGCTACCCCGCAACGCTTATTCCAGCGCAATCGTCAGTTGGCGCAAGAGCTCGGCATACGCGGCACCCCAGCCTTCGTTATCGGTGACCAGGTCATCCCGGGCGCCATCGACATCGACCGGCTGAAGGCGCTCATCGCCGAACAGCGCGCCGGGTAGGCCCCTTGTCTAAGCTCTACGCTTAAGCCTCCGCGTCGGGCTGAACTTCGGGGAGCGCTTTCTGAAAAGCGTCCAGAGCGAGACAGGTTGCGTTGATCCGCATCGCCGTCGGATAGCCCGACATGTCGCAGCCGAAGCGCTCGGCATTGTAAATCTGGGGTACCAGGCAGCAATCGGCCATCGTCGGCCTATCGCCATGGCAGAATTCGCCGGTTTCGGAATGTCCGGCGAGCATGCCTTCAAACCCGCTCATACCTTCGGCGATCCAATGCTTGTACCAAGCGTCGTTGCGGGTCGCCTCGTCCACATCGAACGCTTCGCCGATATGGCGCAGAACGCGCAAATTATTCAACGGGTGAATATCGCAGGCGATGGCATCCGAGAGCGCCCGCACCCGGGCGCGTCCGCCAGCACCATCCGGCAGAAGGCGCGGCGTATCGGGGCGGGTTTCGTCGAGATATTCGATGATCGCCAAGGACTGGGTCACGACCGCACCATCGTCATCGACCAGCGCCGGGACCAATCCCTGGGGATTGACCGCCAAATAGGCTTCCGACCTTTGGTCCTTGTGACGCAGGTGAACCGATTCCTGGTCCACCTCTAATCCTTTGATATTGAGCGCTATTCGGACACGGAACGCCGCCGACGATCGGTAATAGTCATAAAGTTTCATGGGTCCCTCTCCCCCCTTAGTGGCCTTACGCTAGGTTATGTATCTCCAGCGGTGGCACCTTATCGGCCGGCTCAAACTGGAATACGCGGCCATAAAAAGTGAGCTCACCGACCAGCGCGCGCTCGACATTCTCGGCCTTACGGAAGCCATGCCCCTCGCCTTCAAATGCCAGATAGGCGACCGGTATCCCCTTCGCCTTCAGGGCATCGACCATGGCCTCGGCCTGGTTCGGCGGCACGACCTTGTCATCGAGCCCCTGAAGAAAAATGACCGGGCAATCGAGCTGATCGGTGTAGTTGATCGGCGAACGTTCCCGGTAGAGAGCCTCACTTTTGGGTAATGGGCCGACGATTCGGTCGAGATAGCGGCTTTCGAATTTATGGGTATCCCGGGCCAATGCCATCAAATCGCCGATGCCGTAATGGCTGGCGCCGGCGGAAAACGTGTCGCGGAATGTCAGGGCCGCGAGCGTGGTAAAACCGCCGGCGCTACCGCCGCGGATCATCAACCGTTTCGGATCGGCATCATCCCGCGCGACCAGAAATTCCGCGCCGGCAACCATATCGTCAACGTCGGCGATCCCCCAATTACCATATAGCGCTTCGCGATAAGCGCGCCCGAAACCGGTACTTCCACGATAATTCACATCGAGCACGGCGAACCCGCGGCTGGTCCAGAACTGAATGGATAGGTTGAGGGCGGCCGATGCGGCGCCAGTCGGGCCGCCATGGCCACGCACAATGAGCGGCGGTAATTCGTCAGCCGGCGCGGCGTAGTTGCGATTTGCCGGCGCATAATAAAACCCATAGGCGGTTGCGCCGTCGGCCGTGGGAAAGGCGATGGATTCCGGTTGGGAAATGAAATCAGCGTCGAGATCGACCACGCTCGAATAGCGCACAACGCTATGCGCGCCCGTCCCAATGTCGAGATGCACAAGTTGCGGCGCCAAGGTCGGTGACGCGCCAACGAACAATACGGTGTCGCCGCTAACGCGCACGCCGGAGATGTCGCTATAGGGTAAATCGAACGCATCGAAACGATCATCGGTGATGGCGCCGAGCTGCCACACACCGGCCTGACAGCGGCTGGCGATAATGCGTCCGTCGCCAACAACCCCGTAGGTCGACATGCCAAACGCCCATTGCGGCAGGCCAAACTCAGCATCGGCCGGGCTTACCGGCAAAATACCCTGGCTCGAGGTCTTATATAAGTTCCACCAATTGCTGCGGTCGGACACAAAGATTAGCTCACCGTCGGCAGACCATTCCGGCTGAAAGATCGATTCACCGGGACCGCCGGCGATTTTTTGCCGTGTTCCAAGGCCGCCCGCAGGGTCAATTTCGGCCATCCACAGCGTCGTGCCATCCCACGGCATGTTGGGATGATCCCAAGTGAGCCAAGCCAGGCGCTCTCCCGCCGCGTCGAGGCGCGGGCTGGAGATGAAATCATGTCCGCCGTCCAAGACCTCGATGGCGCGCCCTTCCAAGTTAACGGCCACCAACTCGTTACGCGGTTCGCCCGTCCCCGAATGGTCTTCGCGCACGCAAATCAGGCGCTTGCGCCGTCGGTCGAGCTGCATATCGGCGAACTGCCCACCGGCTTCCGGGGTCACCGCGCGGGGCGCATCGCCGGGGCGCTGGCAGTAGATGCGTTGGGTATCGAAGTTTACGAAATACACCTCACCGTCGGCGACAAGCGCCGCACCGCCGCCATATTCATGCACCCGGCTGCGCACGTTAAAGCCCGCTGGCGTGACATCTTCCGATTTGCCGTCGGACTGGCGCACGATAACCGTCCGTCCGCCTTCCGCAGGACGGCCTTCAAGCCAATAGAATGCATCGTTTTCGATGGCCAGAGAGCCCAGCGAAATCGTCGTACCGGCGATCAAGTTGGCCGTAATCGGCGATTTCCAGGTGCCGTAAGGCGCGGTGTCAGGTTTGTTGTCAGCCATTACAATTCTGCTAGAGCAGGACGAGAGTCGCGAGCCCCAAAAACGCCACGAACCCTACGACATCGGTAACTCCGGTCAAAACCACTGTCGAGGCAATCGCTGGATCGACCCCGATCCGATCCAACACCAGAGGTGTTGCAATACCGGCGAATCCCGCAGCGATCAAGTTGACGATCATCGCCGCGGCGATAACGCCGCCAATCGCGACATCGCCAAACCACAACCAGGCGATCGGCCCCATAACCGCGGCGAACAACAAGCCATTGATGCCACCTACGACGATTTCCTTGCCAACGACGCGCTTGGCGTTAATTGATGTGAGTTCCTTCATCGCCAGGGCGCGCACCGCGACCGTCAGGGTTTGGGTGCCCGCATTGCCGCCCATCGACGCCACAATCGGCATCAATATCGCCAATGCGACGATCTTCTGGAGAGTTTGGTCGAAGAAACCAATCGCGACCGACGCGATTATTATCGTCAGCAGGTTGAATAACAGCCAGGGAAAACGCGCGCGTGTCGTGTCCAGCACGGCCGCATAAAAATCGTCCTCCGGCACCCCGCCGAGGTGCATCAAATCCTCTTCGCCCTCCTGATGGACCACATGCACCACATCGTCGGCGGTAATCACACCGGCCAGCCGGTGGTCGCCGTCGACCACTGCCGCCGACACCAGGCCGTACTGGCGGAACATCAGCGCCACCTCCTCCTGGTCCATCACCGCTGGAATGGGATGCAGATCCGGTTCCATGATGTCGGACACCTTGGCGTCGCGCTGATTTTGCACCAACACCGACAACGGCACGACACCAACCGGCCGGCGATCGGAATCAACCACAAAAACATCATAGAATTCACGCGGCAGTACGGTCGCGCCACCGCGCATGTGATCGATAGCATCGCCAACCGTCCAGTCCTGTGGCGCCGCGACGATCTCGCGCTGCATGAGGCGACCGGCGCTGTCGGCGGGAAACGTCAATCCCTCCTCGAGTAAGGCCCGATCCGTTGCCGGTACATTTTCCAGAATTTGGCGTTGATCTTCCGCCGCGAGATCTTCGATCACATCGACCGCGTCGTCGGTATCGAGTGCGGTGATCGCCGCCGCAACTTCGGCCGGCGCCATCGCCTCGAGGACATCTTCGAGGACCACCTCGTCGAGATGGGCCAAAGTTTCGGGGTCGAGGCTTTGGCGCAAGTGATCGATCAGCAGGGCGCGGGCCCCGCGATGCAACTCTTCGATAAGGTCTGCCAGGTCAGAGGCATGCAGCGGCACGGTGAGGCGATCCACCTCATCATAACGCGCCTCGAGCAACGCCGCTTCACAGGCGCGCACCAGCGTATCATCGATACCGAACAGACGTTCTACGTCGCCATCGGTGAGCAGCGGTTTCGTTCCTGTTGCAGTCTCTTGCGCCATCACAGCGTGCGCGGCGTACTCGCAGCCTGATGCTGCGCGCCGACAGCGGCGACCGCGCTCATGTTCAAGATACCGCGCGCGGTGACCGAAGGGGTGAGGATATGCACTGACTTCGCCGCGCCGGCCAAAATCGGTCCCACGGGCAGGCCGTCGGCGAGCTGCTTCATGAGATTGAACGCGATATTTGCCGCATCGAGGTCGGGCATGACCAAGAGGTTAGCCTGATCCTTGAGCACGCTGTTGGGGAAAATACGTTGTCGGAGATCCGGGCTAACCGCGACATCAGCCTGCATTTCACCTTCGATTTGCAAGTCCGGCGCGGCATCGAGGATCAACAGGCGCGCAGCGCGCATCTTTTGCGCCGATTGTGCGGACGAGCTGCCGAAGTTGGAGTGAGACAGTAGGGCCACCCGCGGCTCGATGCCGAACCGACGTACTTCTTCGGCCGCCAATAGGGTCATTTTTGCAATATCATCGGCCGTTGGGTCGGGGGTCACATAGGTATCGACGAAGAAAAAGGTTCCTTTCGGTAAGATCAAAGCCGTGACCCCAGCGAACTGGCGCACGCCGGTGCGGTGCCCGACAATATCGTTGATATGTGTCAGATGTCGGTCAAAGCGACCCTCGGTGCCGCAAATCATCGCATCCGCATCGCCGCGCATGACCGCGAGTGCGGCGATCACCGTCGAATTGGTCCGCACCCGGGTGCGCGCCTCGTCGGGCGTAACCCCGTGGCGCTCGGCGAGCTGGTGATAGAGCGTCCAATAGTCGCGATAACGTGGGTCGTCCTGGGGATTGATCAGCTCGCAATCCTTGCCCGGTTCGAAACGCAAACCAAGGCGTTCCACCCGCCGGGCCACCACATCGGGGCGGCCGATTAAAACCGGTTCGCCAATCCCCTCATCGATAACCGCCTTAGCCGCCCGCAATACGCGTTCGTCCTCGCCTTCGGCATAGACGATACGCTGGCGCGTCGCGCTCGCCTGTTCGAACACCGGCTTCATCAGCAGCCCAGACCGGAACACAAATTGGTCGAGCCTGTCGTGATAGGCCTCCAAATCGTCGATCGGCCGGGTCGCCACACCGGTGTCCATCGCCGCCTGAGCTACAGCCGGCGCCACGGCGCCGATCAGCCGCGGGTCGAACGGACTGGGGATGATCGATTCCGGGCCAAAGCTCGATACTTGACCGCCATAAGCGCTGGCAACCACGTCGGAGGTCTCCCGGGTCGCCAAATCGGCGATCGCCGTCACCGCGGCGATTTTCATTTCCTCGTTGATCGCCGTCGCGCCCACATCCAGCGCACCGCGAAACAAGAAGGGGAAACACAAGACATTGTTGACCTGATTGGGGAAGTCCGAACGTCCCGTCGCGATGATCGCGTCGGGCCGCGCTTCCTTGGCGAGCTCGGGCATAATTTCCGGTTCGGGATTAGCCAGCGCCATGATCGCCGGATGATCAGCCATCGAGGCCAGCATCTCGGGCTTCAAGACCTTGGGCGCCGACAAGCCGAGGAAGATGTCGGCCCCTTCGATCGCCTCGGCCAAAGTGCGCTGCGCGGTCTCCTTGGCATAGATCTCCTTGTAGACATCCATCTCTTCGGCCCGGCCGGCATAAACAACCCCATGAATATCGGTCAGGGTGACATTTTCGACCGGCAGGCCCATGGACACGAGTTGGTTGACGCAGGCCAACGCCGCCGCCCCAGCGCCGGACGTCACCAATTTAACGTCTTCGATGTTCTTGCCACTGAGGCGCAACGCATTATGGACCGCGGCCCCGACGATAATCGCGGTCCCGTGCTGGTCGTCGTGGAAAACCGGAATGTTCATGCGCTCGCGCAATTGGCGTTCGATCTCGAAACATTCTGGCGCCTTTATATCCTCCAGATTAATGCCGCCGAAGGTCGGCTCCAGCGCCGCCACCACATTTACGAAGCGGTCGATTTCGGTCTCGTCGACTTCGATATCGAAGACATCGATGCCGGCGAATTTCTTGAACAGGACGCCCTTGCCTTCCATCACCGGTTTCGACGCCAACGGACCGATGGCACCCAGGCCCAGCACGGCGGTGCCATTGGTGATCACCGCCACCAGATTACCGCGCGCGGTATATTCCGACGCCATCGCCGGATCTTCAGCGATCGCCGAAGACGCCGCGGCGACCCCCGGCGTGTAAGCCAGTGCCAGATCGCGCTGGTTGCCAAGCGGCTTGGAAGAGACCACTTCAATCTTGCCCGGCTTCGGCTCGCGGTGGTACCGCAGAGCTGCTTCGCGAAGATCTTCGGCCATGGGTGTCTCCTACGCTCGCCGGCGACGCGGCGTTTACTGTTCCGGGGGGCGCCACAAGGCGGCAGAGTGCTTATCAGTGGTGCAACAATCCGAACCGGTGCAACCGCTAATTAAGAGGTCCCGGCTATGATTAACTATAATCAACTGCAAACTTGTTAAGAAAAGGCACATAAATGGCCGTTGCAGCGCCAGATTCTGCCCAATTGCGAGGCACGGCGGCCGTCGAATGGCAGTGCGCCTCGGGGCTCTTAGCCTATGACAACGCTGTACAGGCTATGGAGGCGCGGGTCGCCGCCATACGCGATGACGGCGCGCCGGAACTTGTCTGGCTGGTCGAGCATCCGCCCCTCTATACCGCCGGCACCAGCGCCAAGCCCGGCGATTTGCTCGATGGCGAACGGTTTCCGGTGCACCAGACCGGCCGCGGCGGCCAATACACCTACCACGGGCCAGGCCAACGGATAGCCTATGTCATGGTCAATTTGCATACCCGCGGTCGCGATCTACGCGCGTATGTGCACAATCTCGAACAATGGGTCATCGCGACCCTGGCCCATTTCGATATTACCGGCGAGCGGCGCAACGGCCGGGTTGGCATCTGGGTCGATCGCGGCAACGGCCGTGAAGACAAGATTGCCGCCATCGGTGTGCGCGTGCGCCATTGGGTGACCTACCACGGCATCGCCATCAATGTGTCGCCCGAGCTCGACCATTTCGAAGGCATCGTGCCCTGTGGCATCGCCGACCCGAAACTGGGGGTCACCAGTCTCACCGATTTGGGCCTGGCCGTCAGCATGAACCAAGTCGACCAGGCGCTGCGCGACAGTTTCACTGATATATTCGAGTGACCGGCCTATAAGGTCGGCAGTTGGCGGAACCCGGCGGCGCTAATTTCATCCAGCGGCGCATTGCCCGCCTTCTCCAGTACAATATCGTCGACCCGCGCCGTCGGCGGTCCCTTGCGGCAGCGTCCGATCATCGTTTCGACATCCGCCGGCCGACCGACCAAAAGCGCCTCCACACTCCCGTCGCTGCGATTGCGGACCCAACCCGCCAGATCCAAATCTTGCGCCACTTTCACCATCCAACCGCGAAACCAAACACCCTGAACCCGGCCGTAAATACGAACCTGAACGGCGTCTGGTGGGCTTTCGGTATCGTTCATCGGGTCGTCGTTTGGGGCGCCTATTCGAATTCGAGGATGACTTGATCGACCATCAGACTATCGCCGGGCGCGGCGTTGATCTCCTTCACCGTGCTATCCGCCAGGGCGTGGAGAATATTTTCCATTTTCATGGCTTCAACGACCGCGAGCTCTTCACCGGCCCGCACTTGCGCACCAACTTCGACGGCGACCGAGACCAGCAACCCAGGCATCGGCGACAGTAAGAATTTACTGCGGTCAGGGGCCACCTTCTCGGGCATCAACTTGTTCAAGGCCGACGCGCGCCGCGTGAGCACCCGGACAACGGCTTCAGCGCCGCCATGGGTCAGCCGGTAGCCTGTGCCCGCCCGATCGATCTGGAATATGCCCGCATCGTCAGAGAACGTTGCCGCCAGCAGGGGGTCGCCAATGCGCCAACCCGCCGCGATGGAAATCGTGCGACCGTCCAACATAATGTCGGCGCGCCCCTCGCCAAATTGGGCTTCGACCTCGACCGCTTCCGCGCCGAGCCACACGGTGAGAGACCTCGGTTCGACAGGGTCGATTGGCGGTCCGGCGTGGCCGATTTGCCGCGCCCGCGAACTGACCTTGGTATGAATAAACGCGGCAACAGCCAGGAACCTGTCTCTTAAATCACCTTCAGGGGGTGCCGGGACATAGCCGTCAGGATACTCATCGGCGATGAAATCGGTCGACAGGCGGCCCTCGCCGAACCGCGGATGGGCCAGGACAGAGGACAGAAAGGCCGTATTGTTGCCCGTACCGCGGATGTAGTAAGCGTCCAGCGCATCGCGCATGCGATCGATCGCGGCGGCGCGGTCGGGGCCATGGGTGACCAGCTTAGCGATCATCGGGTCGTAGAACATCGAGATTTCCGATCCCTCACCCACGCCGGTATCGATACGCACACTGCCATCGGTGGTATCGGGCGGGCGGTAACGCGCTAAGCGGCCGATGGCCGGCAGAAAATTGCGCGCCGGATCTTCGGCATAGACCCGCGCCTCGATCGACCAACCGTTCGTTTGGACATCCTTCTGAGCCAGCGGCAGCGGCTCGCCGGCGGCGATACGAAACATCAACTCGACCAGGTCGAGGCTGGTGACCATCTCGGTTACCGGATGCTCGACCTGCAACCTGGTATTCATCTCAAGAAAATAAAAATTGCGGTCACGATCGACAATGAATTCGACCGTACCGGCCGACTGGTAGTCGACCGCACGGGCCAGAGCGCAGGCCTGCTCACCCATCGCCTGACGCGTGGCTTCGTCGAGCGCCAGCGACGGCGCCTCTTCGATGACCTTTTGGTGGCGGCGTTGGATCGAGCATTCCCGCTCGCCGAGATAGATGACATTGCCATGTCCGTCCGCCAGCACCTGAATTTCGATATGGCGCGGTTCTTCGATGTATTTCTCGATAAAGATCCGGTCGTCGGCGAAGCTCGAGCGCGCCTCGTTCTGGGCCGAGCGAAAGCCGTCCGCCACCTCGTCAGCGCCGCGCGCAATGCGCATGCCCTTGCCGCCGCCGCCGGCCGACGCCTTGATCATGACCGGAAAGCCAATGCCCTTGGCGATCTCAATCGCCGCATCGGCGTCTTCGATCACCCCCAGATGTCCCGGCACCGTGCTAACCCCTGCCGCATCGGCTAATTTCTTGGACTCGATCTTGTCGCCCATGGCCGCAATCGCGCCCGGCGGCGGACCGATGAAGGTGATACCGGCCTTATCGAGGATACGAGCGAACTCGGCGTTCTCCGAGAGGAATCCATAGCCGGGATGGACGGCCTCGGCCCCGGTCTGTTCGATGGCGGCGAGAACCTTGTCGGCGAGCAGGTAACTCTCAGCCGCCGGCGAGGGGCCCAAATGCACAGCCTCGTCGGCCATTCGCACGGCCAGCGAATCCCGATCGGCGTCGGAATATACCGCCACCGTGGCGATTCCCATTCGTTTTGCCGTTCGAATGACCCGGCACGCGATCTCGCCTCGGTTGGCGATAAGAATTTTCCTAAACATGGCGGCGAAGGTAAGCAAGCGCACCGCATATCGCAACGCGTGATTCGACTGTTTTGGACGCAAAATAAGGAGCGTTCTCGGGCCAGTTTCGCTTACCACCTCAATAAGGGAAGAAGCCTTGGTTTTGCTGGCTTTCGGCGAGAGAAAATCTTTCGATCTGCGCCTTTATCAAGGGAATAGTAGGGACTCGGGAGCACCGTTATGTTTTCGTAATTACACAGTTACTCGAACGGTTAAAGTAGTGTCGGACGCAGCGTTAAACACAGCGGAAAACGAGAGCGAGGAATCGGGCGACGCCGGTCCGCCTCAAACGCTTTCGTCGTTTCATATTCCTCTAGCGTTGGCGCTCGTCGGCGGCGTCACGCTGCTGATTGTCATCGCTGTGGGCAGTGTATTGATCATCACGCTGGCTGGCGCCTCGGAGAACACTTTTTCGCTGCTCGGCCAACGCGCCACCACATCGCTGGATCTACTGGAATCGCGGGTTAGCAGCCAGCTCGAACCCATCGAAGTAGTTGGGGCAGACCTTGCCGCCCAGTTTGCCGATGGCCGCCTAAATTTAGATGAACGGCGCGAACGTTCGTTCGATACATTTCGCGGGGTGTTCGCCGCGTTACCGCAGGTTACCGCCGTCCTGTATATCCCGTTGGAAGGCGAAGCCCTTCGCACGACGATCCAAGAGGGCATCGTCATCGAAGTGCCGGCCAATCCACGGGTTCTGCAACGTCAACGCTCGGCGCTTGAAAACGCTCATCAGCAACCCGGCCCCGAATGGTCGCCGCCTTTTTGGGTACAAAATATTAACCGCGCGGTGATTACCCAACTTGTGCCGGTGCGCCGGGGCGAAGATTTCTTTGGGTTGATTGCGGTAACCGTCAGTCTCGACAATATCGTGCGGTTCCTGGGCACGCTCGAAAAAGAGGAACGGCTGAGCGCTTTCATCCTCTACGACAGGGATTTTGTTCTCGGTCATCCCAAACTGCTCGACAGCGATTTCAAGCCCAGCGGAAACCTCGTGGACAATCCCCTGCCGACCATCGACGACGTGGTCGATCCCGCTTTTAACCTGTTGGACGGCGCGGGCGACCGTGCTGATCAGTTACTGCGCAACGCCCCCACCATAACCGATGCGCGCGTCGATGATGCCTTCATTATCATCACCCGGGATGTGAACAGCTATGGCGCTATACCCTGGACCATGGGGCTCAAATTTCGCACGGCTGAAGTCTCAGGTGAGGTGGACCGGCTGCGCAGCATTGCCATCGCCGGCCTCATCGTCCTCCTGGTTGCCGTCGCTATCGGCTATCTGTTCGCGCGCTTGCTCAACCAAAAAATTGGTCAATTAGCCACCGCCGCCGAAGCGATGAGTGGCCTCGATATGGCCAATGTGCCGCCGGTGCCCGATAGCTTCCTCAACGAATTGTCGAATGCTTCGAAGGCCTTCAACACCATGATCGGCGCGCTGCGTTGGTTCGAGACCTATGTACCAAAATCGCTGGTGCTGCGTCTAATGCAACGCCCCGAAGAGGCCGGCCGGTCGGCGGAACGGGAACTTACAATTCTGTTCACCGACATTTCCGGTTTTAGCACCCTGGCAGAAGATCTGACAGCTGAGCAAACAGCCTCGCTACTGAACTCCCATTTCGAACTTCTATCGAACTGCATCGAAGCGGAGGGCGGTACTGTCGATAAGTTTATCGGCGACAGCCTCATGGCGTTTTGGGGCGCCCCGGAAGAAGTCGAGGACCATGCTGCCCGGGCTTTACGCGCCGGCGCCGCTATTCAAGAGGCCATCGTTGCCGAAAATTTCCGGCGCACCTCGACCGACCGGCCGCCGATTTCGGTCCGTGTGGGCATCCACACCGGCAAGGCTATTGTCGGCAATATCGGCTCAAAAAACCGAATCAACTACACAGTTGTCGGCGATACGGTCAACGTCGCGTCGCGGTTGGAATCACTATCCAAAGATTTTGAAATTCGCGATCAGTGCGTCGTCTTGGTCAGCCAGGAAACCCGAGACGCCGGTAATGCCGCACTCGGCGACGATAGCGGCATTACCTTCAGCGAAATTGGCGACCACAATGTGCGCGGGCGCACGCAGCCGGTTACCGTGTTTCGGGTCTACGCCGCCGAAAAGTAAGCCCCGTCTACAACGGGATATTATCGTGCTTCTTCCAGGGGTTCTCCAACTGCTTATTCTCTAGCAGCCTGAGCGCCCGGCACAGACGCCGGCGTGTATTACGGGGAAAAATCACATCGTCGATGAAACCCTTCTGGGCGGCGACAAACGGGTTGGCGAAGCGCGCCCGGTATTCTTCGGTACGCGCCTCGATCTTCGCCGGATCGTCGCGATCTTCCCGATAGATAATCTCCACCGCTCCCTTGGGGCCCATGACGGCAATCTCCGCCGTCGGCCAGGCATAGTTGAGATCGCCACGAATATGTTTCGACGACATAACGTCATAAGCGCCGCCATAGGCCTTGCGGGTGATCACGGTGACTTTCGGCACCGTCGCCTCGGCATAGGCGAACAGGAGTTTGGCGCCATGCTTAATGATGCCGCCATATTCCTGCGACGTTCCAGGCAGAAATCCCGGCACATCGACAAAGGTGACGATGGGAATATTGAAACAGTCGCAGAAGCGCACGAAGCGCGCGCCCTTCTTCGCCGAATCGATATCAAGACAACCGGCTAAGACCATCGGCTGGTTAGCGACAAAGCCGACCGTGCGCCCTTCCATGCGACCGAAGCCGATGACGATGTTGCCGGCATATTCGGGCTGCAGCTCAAAGAAATCGCCCTCATCGACGACTTTCTCGATCAGCTCCTTGATATCGTAGGGCTTGGTGGAATCCGGCGGCACCAGCGTGTCGAGCGAAGGTTCGGCCCGGTCATAGGGATCGCTGGTTGGCCATACGGGCGGATCTTCGCGATTGCTCATGGGCAGGAAATCGAAAAACCGGCGCAGTTGCGCTAGCGTGTCGACATCGTTCTCAAAGGCGCCGTCAGCGACACCTGACTTGCTGTTATGGGTCGTAGCGCCGCCGAGTTCTTCGTGGGTGACCTCTTCATGGGTCACGGTTTTCACCACATCGGGGCCGGTGACGAACATGTAGGAAGTATCGCGCACCATAAAAATGAAATCGGTCATCGCCGGCGAATAGACCGCGCCGCCGGCACAAGGCCCCATGATCGCGGAAATCTGCGGCACGACGCCCGATGCATTTACGTTGCGCTGGAAGACCTCAGCGTAACCGGCGAGCGATCCCACG
This sequence comes from Alphaproteobacteria bacterium, assembly GCA_011087645.1. Taxonomy (GTDB): domain Bacteria; phylum Pseudomonadota; class Alphaproteobacteria; order UBA6615; family UBA6615; genus JABDJY01. The sequence goes on along the minus strand of JAALLF010000003.1, from coordinate 319,043 downwards.
CCTTCCTGAATACGCGCGCCACCGGAATCATTCAGTCCGATCACCGGCGCGCCAACGCTCATCGCCTTGTCCATAATTTTACATATCTTGGCCGCGTGAGCTTCTGACAGAGAGCCGCCGAACACCGTGAAATCCTGGGAAAAGACGAAAACTGTGCGGCCGTTGATGGTGCCCCAGCCAATGACCACGCCGTCACCGGGAATCGGTTCGATATCGGCGGTTAGCTCGTTGGGTTCCTGTTCGACGAACATATCCCATTCTTCGAATGAGCCTTCGTCGAGCAACAATTCGAGCCGCTCGCGCGCGGTGAGCTTACCTTTAGCATGCTGCGCCTCGATGCGCTTTTCACCACCGCCCAGGCGCGCACGCGCACGTCGGGATTCCAATTCGTCGAGAATATCTTGCATGGCAAGCGGCCCGTTTCTGCAATAGTCCCCCAAGGGGATAGCAGAATATACCGGAGTCAGACCAGCCGTCCGCGAACGGGCCTAGGCGCTACGGCAAAGCTCGAAAAACCGGGCGGCCGTCGTTAGGTCGTCGCGCGCATTTGCACGACGGACCTCGGCCTCTTCGTCGGCGCCCCATTGCTCAACCTGCCACGTCTCGTCGAGATAACCCGCCGCAAATGCCGTGTCGACATCGAGACGGCCACGGGAAAGCGCCAAGGCTATAACCAGCGAACCGCTCGCCGTCGTCGCCAGGCCCAGCGCCGACATTTCGAATATGTCGTGGGCGGCCACCGCGTCTTGCAGCGTCGCGAGGGATCCTGGCGGCTGGGTCACCGGGGCAACGCCGTCGGTCACCGTCAACGGCGCTGAAAGGGCTTCAGCCACCCAATCGACCAGCGGTTGCCAGGTCGCCGCCTGCCGCGCGACGAGAATATCCGGGCGATCGGCGCGGTAACAAACCAGATCGGTCTCGCCATAGGCCGCAACCTGTTGCGCATAAGCGCCAACATCCAGCGCAACCCGGTCGAGCGCCGTCGCCGCAACCTGGGTGAGCGGCATGCGATCCACCACGATCTCGTCGCCCTGAGCCTCCCACTCATCAGCAATGGCTTGCGCCAGCGCCGCGCTGGGGACTTGCAGTTGGCGGCGCGCCGGTGTTTGCACCGGCTTACGATCGAGCATGACCGCGAAGACCGATGCGTCATCGTCCGCCTCGACCGTGACTTTCTCGTAAAACCGCTTCATGCCTATTCGTCGTGATCCCGCAGCGGCAATAATTGCTTTACCGCATCGATAAGTCGTTCCGAGCTCTCGCCGCCCGCCTCAGGCGGAAGATCTGCTTCCGGCTGACCGCTGAAATCGGCCGGTTCTTCCGGCGGCGCCGGAACCTCCGCCGCCTGAACAGCCTCCAAACATGGATTATCATGGCTCCCCAGCGAACCCAAGCTCAGCAATGCCGCGGGCGGGAAAATCACGGCACCGACCAGTCCGCCAATCCGCGCCAGTATGGACAATTCATCGGGTGTGATCGACGGATCTTCCAGCGGGCCGGTTAGGTTCACCGGTACGGCAACGTTAAGGGTCACGCTTTTCGCCGACGGCGAGACGTAGAATTCAAGCGTATCGTGCGACAAATCGATCTGGCCCTTACCAACAAGGCGCAATACCTCTGAATCCAACAAGGCCACGCGGCTCGTGGCGACGCCACCCTGCAAATCGAAATCGCCGGCGACGCAGTTGATGGCGGTCCACCCCGCGTTGCCGCTGCCCAGACCCGGTAGAAGTTCGCTAAGGCCACCAACCAGGAGATCCAGGCTACCGGTCTTGACCTCGCCTCCCTCCATCAAAACCCGCAAATGACCCGACGACGAACCGACAATTTCGGCCAGAGTCCAACCCCTGCCATTGATGGCAAGATCCATACCGCCAATACCGTGCACGAATTCATCGTCAAAAATTCGGGCGAGCAAACGACCGATATCGGCTTCGCGAGATGACAATTGCAGCGCCGTTGCCGGCGGATGGGCCCGTGCGTCTACGCGCAAAGTGCCATCGATTGTGCGGGCATCAAACCTCGCCTCGGCTGGCGAGACCTTTAGCTGACCGTCCTTAAAGTCAAACGTCAAAGCGACATCGCGAAACAGTAAATCTGACGCCACCAGGGCTTCCGCCTTTAGCGAAAGCCGGCCATTGAAATCTATCAGCGCGGCAAAGTCTATCCGGTCATCGTTGAGCAATCGTGCAGGGTGACGCGGCGCCATCTCGCTTTCCGAGGTCAACCACGGGCCAAGATCGAGCCACGTCGCCGCCAGATTGCCTTCCAGGTCGAGCTCTGGTTTGGATAAATCGATTAATAGATCGCCAGTTAACCGACTATCCGCCAACTCAAAGGACAGGTCGCTCAAAAGGAATATCTCCGATGTCCCGGTCAGCGTTGCCGCGAGGCGCGCCGGTCCGATGGGAGGGAGTTCGACACCGAGAAGAGACTCAAAAGGCTTCAATTCCTTCGCCGACAAATCGACATGAAGCGAGAGGCCCGTGGCGGCAAAGGGATCGGCGATGGTTCCGGCCGCCGCTAGTTCGACACCGTCAACGACGCCCCGCACCTCCACCGGATAAGGCCCATCGCGCACCACTAAATCAGCAAGACGCCCGGCCCGCCCTTCGAGATCGAATGACCGAACCTTACCGCCAGCGTCCAACCGACCGCGCGCGGCGATGCGTATCAGGCTTTCCCGATCCGCCTCTCCCAGGTTTAAGCGTTGGAGGGATAGCTTTTGGGTTTGACCGGTACGGCCGTCGCGGACCGTCACTTTAGTGTCGTAGATATCGATGTCGCCAAGATGTTGCAGCAGCGCGCCACGGCTTTTGCCGTTACTGGTGGCGAAGTGGTTCTTTCCGGCCGGCGCAGACTCTCCCCTGCCAAAGTCGAAATTCGTGCGTCCCTGCTTATCGATGTCGATCCGCACATCGGCGCCGCGCAATATCAGCCGCTGGATCACAACTTCGCCGCGCCGTAGGCGCCACGCATCGACCACCGCTGTGGCTTCGTCGACCCGCAACATATCGGGACCGCTGCCGCCGTCGATATTGGCCAGTTGAACATCGTTGATGGTGAGCGTTGTCGTGCTGCCGAGCGAAAGAACGATGTCGCCGCCGAAAACGATCTTACGGCCGGTCTCGGCCTCTATCGCCGCTGAAATCTGCCGCTTATAGGCATTCACATCCGTGCCCGCGACCAGCCCGGCCATAACCAAGATGACCGTGCCCCCAAGAACGACGGCGATCTTTAGAATTGTCCAAAAACGCATACGAAAATCGTACCGGACAAACCCGAGTAAAATATTACCTATCGAGTGGGATTTGCGTCGAATAAAGGCTTATATCCGCAGCAAAATGCGGAGAAATCGCCCTATTGGGGCGAAAAACCGAGGGTGGCCCAGCTTTCTGCGCAATGGCCTTCCAACGGGGCAACAATTTCCAGGCGTTTCCCGCTAATCGGGTGGGGGAAAGTTACCGTGCGGGCGTGGAGATGAAGCTTGTTGGACAGGCCGGCGATGAAGGCCTCCTTGCCACCATATTTACCATCGCCGACGATCGGCGTGCCCAAGGCGGTGCAATGGACACGCAACTGGTGAGTTCGTCCGGTAAGCGGGTTCAAGGTCAACCAGGCGGCGCGCTGGCCGGCCTGATCGACGACCCCATAGCGGGTAACGGCGCTTTGCCCACCCTCTTTGGCCGGACGCATTTTCTCGCCACCCTGCCCCGGGATTTTCGCCAGGGCTAATTCGATGCTGCCTTCGCTGGGACTGGGCACCCCGACGACCAACGCCCAATAGGTTTTGACCACGTCGTGGTCGCGGAACTGGGTGGTCAATTGACGCGCCGCCGCCGCATTACGCGCCAGTAACAAAACGCCGCTCGTATCCTTGTCCAACCGGTGCACCAGGCGCGGTTTTTCGATCGCATCGAAGCGCAGCGCCTCGAGCATACCATCGAGATGGCGATGGGTCTTACTGCCGCCCTGGACCGCCAAACCGCTGGGCTTGTTCAGGGCGATCAACGCATCATCGCGAAATAAGACACGCGACTGTAGGTCGGCGGCGTCTGCGGCACCAACTGTCGCTACGGCGGGTTGCGGCTTGTCGGGCACGGTAACAGGTGGCAGGCGGACGGTTTGTCCTTGAGAGAGGCGCTGGCCCGGCTTGGCGCGCCGGCCATCGACGCGTATCTGCCCGGTCCGCAACCATTTCGCCAACTGGCCATAGGGAATGTCGGGGAGAATACGACGCAACCAACGATCGAGCCGAACCGCCTCGTCATCCGCACCAATATCTAAATGGCGTACCGAAGGTGTCTCGCTATCGCTGTCGAGGGTCATGCCAAGACCAATCGCATCAGGCGCAAGCCGGCGAACAGCGCCAGTATCGAGAGCGCGACCGACGCTGCCACATAGACCGCCAGTATCACCGGCGTGCCGCGCTCATAAAGTGTCGCCACATCGAGCGAAAAAGTCGAAAATGTCGTGAAGGCGCCAAGAACGCCCACCGTCAACAGCGCGCGCATCTCCATCGATGGCGACCAAACCAGCGCCATGGTCTCGATCAAGACACCCATGAGGAAGGAGCCGGCAACATTAACCACCAGGGTTCCCCAGGGAAAACCATGGCCCATTACAAGCGTCATGGCGACCGAGACATAGTACCGGCCAACGGCGCCGATAGCGCCGCCCAGCGCAATGGCAAGAACGAGTTTCATGGCCCGAAGCTAACGGTCTCCGCCGCATCGAACAAGGCGAACAAAGTCGATCACCCGCCGTCTTCTTCTGAACTGTCGTCCGCCCCGCCACGGTCACGCAGGCGTTGCCAATAGGCTAGGCGCTTGGTGATTTCACGCTCAAACCCCCGGTCAACCGGCTGATAGAATTGCTGGCGAGCCATATCGTCGGGAAAATAATCCTGCCCCGAGAACCCTTCTTCCGTGGCGTGGTCATAGGCATAGCCGGCGCCGTAGCCGATATCCTTCATGAGCTGAGTGGGTGCATTCAAGATATGCTTGGGCGGGGTCAGCGAGCCCGACTGTTTGGCCTCCCGCATGGCCGCGCCGAATGCCTTATAGGCGGCGTTCGATTTCGGTGCAGTAGCCAGATAGAGCACGCACTGGGCCAAGGCCAACTCGCCTTCCGGGCTGCCGATACGCTCATAGGCCTCCCACGCGGCCAGCGCCTGGGACAGGGCCTGGGGGTCGGCCAGTCCGATATCCTCGATCGCCGCGCGGGTCAGGCGGCGGCCGATAAATCGAGGATCCTCCCCGCCCGCCAACATACGCGCCAGCCAATAGAGAGCCGCATCGGCGTCGGACCCGCGGATCGATTTGTGCAGGGCGCTGATCAGATTGTAATGGGCTTCCTGGCCTTTGTCGTAGAGCGGCGCCCGCTTTTGTACTGTGTCGGCCAGCATGGCGGGATCGAGCAACGGCTCTTCGGGCAACAGAAACAGCTCTTCAGCCAGGTTCAACACATAACGACCGTCACCATCGGCCATGGCGCGCAGTGCCTCGCGCGCGCTATCCGTGAGCGGTAGTTTGCGATCTTCCTCGGCTTCGGCGCGGCGCAGCAGCTCTTCGAGACCTTCATCGGCGATCCGATGTAATACCAACACCTGGCAACGCGACAGCAACGCCGCATTGAGCTCGAAGGAGGGGTTCTCGGTCGTCGCGCCAACCAGGGTCACTGTGCCATCCTCCACATAGGGCAGGAATCCATCCTGCTGCGCCCGGTTGAAACGGTGGATTTCATCGATGAACAGTAATGTCGCCCGGCCATCAGTGCGGTGCGCCTTGGCACGCTCGAACACTTTGCGTAAATCCGCCACCCCGGAAAACACCGCCGACAAGGGCTCGAACTCAGCATCGGAAATATCGGCCAAGAGCCGCGCAATCGTCGTCTTACCACAGCCCGGCGGTCCCCACAGAATCATACTGGCGACACGCCCCTGGGTCGCCATACGGCCGATCGGACCGTCGGGCCCGAGCAGATGGTCCTGACCGCGGTTTCGCTGAGTTGAGTTGGACGTAGACGATCGGCTAACGGCCGATGCGCCTGCCCGGCAAACAATTCGGGCTGCGGCGCCGACTTGCTCACCCAGGCACCGTCACGGTCAATCTTTGGCCGTTACGGCGGATGGCAAGCCGCCACGCTTCAGGTCGATCTTCGACCGCGCCGACTAGCGTCGCCACCGATCCGATTTCCGTATCATTGACCCGCAAGACAACATCGTCGGGCCGGAAGCCGAGCCGGGCGGCCGGGCTGCCGCGAATGACTTCGACGATAACCACGCCCGCCGTCAGGCGGCTGAAGCCTCGCTCCTCGGCGACCGCCGGGGACAAATTGACGACCGTCGCACCCGCCATCGGTTGCGCACCGCGCAGTAGGGTTTCATTGCGCAGCGGTATCTCGGGCGGCGCCTCAAGCGCCAGGCGAATGCGCACATCGCCGTTCGAACGCATCACCGATAGATCTGCATCATTGCCGATTTGGCTGGTGGCAATGCGAAACGCCAGGCTCTCCATATCGTCGACCCGCTGACCGTCAATTTCAACAATGATATCACCGACCCGCAGCCCGGCACGGCGCGCCGGTCCGTCAGGGTGTAGCTCAGAGATAAGCGCCCCGGTCGGCCGCGGCAGGCCAATCGCTTCGGCGATTTCAGCGGTCACATCCTGCATGTCGGCGCCCAGCCAGGGACGTTGCAATGGCCCCGACCCGGCAGCGCCGGCGATGACCGTGCGCACCATATTGCCGGGGACCGCAAAGCCGATCCCCTGGCTGCCGCCGCTGCGGCTGAAAATGGCCGTATTCACGCCCGCGAGTTTGCCGTCCATGCGCAACAAAGCGCCGCCGGAATTACCGGGATTGATCGCCGCATCGGTTTGAATAAAAAAGTTGAAATCCGTAATGCCCACATTGGTGCGCGCCAGACCCGAGACGATGCCGCTGGTCACGGTTTGCCCAACACCGAAGGGATTGCCGATGGCGATGACCAGGTCGCCCACTTCCAAATCGTCGCTATCACCGATTTCAATGTGCGGGAACACGGGGCCGGCGGGCTCGATCTTGAGCACAGCCAGATCGGAGCGTTCGTCTTCACGCAACACGGTCGCGGTGAACTCGCGGCGGTCGGCCAGCACCACTTTGATTTCGTCGGCGCCGGAGATGACATGGAAATTGGTCACGACAAGACCATCGGGCTGCACAATCACGCCGGAGCCCAGCGAGGTTTCAACGCGTTCGCGTTGCTGGCGGGGAAACGCATCACCGAAGAAACGTCGGAAAAAGGGATCGTCGAAAAGCGGCGATGCCCGGCGCTGGACCGCCTTGCGGGTGAAGATATTCACCACCGCCGGCGCCGCCTGCTTCACCAGAGGCGCGAACGACAGAGTAATGCCCTCAGCGCTCTCCGGAACGCTCTTCTGGGCCGACGCGCCACCCGCGAGGCCGGCCACCACGAGATAGCCGACAGCGGCGGTAGCGATTATCGCCCTGATACGACGGCGAATGGTGAAATCCAGCATGGTCCTATACTAACGTCGACTGATACTTAAATCAGTGCTTACATCTCAATGTAGTCTCGCATGCCCGGTTGCCAATAAAAAAGGGCCGCCTTACGGCAGCCCTCAAATAACTCATCGGCGCGTCGCCAGTTAGGCGGCTTCTTCCTCAAACTCTTCGTCGTCGCCGAGAACCGGGCCCGAATCTTGCCCCTTGGCATCTTCGTCGCGATCGACCAATTCGATAATCCCGCGCGGCGCCGAATCGCCATACCGGTAACCCGCTTTCAGGACCCGTGTATAACCACCGGGGCGGTCGGCATAGCGCTCAGCCAAGGTGGTGAACAGCTTGTCGACCAGGACCGGATCGCGAAGGATTGAGATGGCGCGACGGCGGGCGTGTAGATCGCCCCGTTTGCCTAGCGTAATCAGCCGTTCAACAATGCCCCGCAAATCCTTGGCTTTGGGAACGGTGGTCGTGATTTGTTCGTGCTTGATCAGCGCCGCGGCCATGTTCGAAAACATAGCCTTGCGATGGCTTGATGTTCGGTTGAGCTTGCGCCCGCTCATACGGTGACGCATCGGACAATACTCCTACTTAAAACGGCCGCTAAAAGGGCTCTTCGAGCCGCTTGGCCATGTCTTCGATATTTTCGGGCGGCCAACTGGTAATTTCCATCCCCAGATGGAGCCCCATTTGGGCCAGGACTTCCTTGATTTCGTTCAACGACTTGCGGCCAAAGTTCGGCGTGCGAAGCATCTCGGCCTCGGTCTTCTGAACCAGGTCGCCGATATAGATGATGTTGTCGTTCTTCAAGCAATTTGCCGAGCGGACCGACAGCTCCAACTCATCGACCTTACGCAACAGGTTGCGATTGAATTCGAGGTCTTCCTGGACAACCTCGACCTGCTGAACCGCCTGGGGCTCTTCGAAGTTGACGAAGAGCTGGAGCTGGTCCTGCAGAATACGCGCGCCGAGCGCGATGGTATCTTCAGCGCTCACCGCGCCATTGGTCTCGATTTCCAGGGTCAGGCTATCGAGATCGGTACGCTCGCCGATGCGTGCGTTACCGACCTGGTAGGACACCTTCTTGACCGGCGAGAACAGCGCATCGACCGGGATCAGTCCGATCGGCGCATCCGCCGCCCTGTTCTGCGCCGCCGGCACATAGCCCTTGCCCGATTCAACCGTCATTTCCATCACCACGCGCTCGCCCTGATCGAGGGTCAATAGCACATGGTCAGGGTCCATGATTTCGATGTCCGGACCGGTTTCGATTTGGCTGGCGGTAACTTCGCCCGGTCCGGTCGCGGTCAGCGTGATCCGCTTGGGACCCTCGCTGTGCATCCGCAAAGCCATCGATTTGACGTTCAAGACGATGTCGGTGATGTCTTCGCGAACGCCGGGGATCGACGAGAACTCGTGGAGCACGCCTTCGATTTGGATCGACGTTACCGCGGCGCCCTGCAACGAGGACAACAAGACCCGGCGCATGGCGTTACCCAGGGTCAGTCCAAAGCCGCGTTCCAGCGGTTCGGCCACGATTGTCGCCTGCCGCGCGGGGTTCGCGCCCGGCTGGATATCGAGTTTGTTTGGCTTGATTAAATCAGTCCAATTCTTCTGCAGCATTTATTGCCTACCTTAAAAATCGACCAGATCGGTTTACCGATCGTCGGAACAGCGCGCCCGATATAAACATTGCCGGGCAGAGCGACGGCGAAGCGGGGTGAAAGCTCTTAGTTCGGACGCCCCACGCGCCCGGCCCCGTTAGACGCGGCGGCGTTTTCGCGGACGGCACCCATTATGGGGAACCGGTGTCACATCACGGATCGACGTAATTTCAAAGCCAACCGCCTGCAACGCGCGCAACGCCGACTCACGACCCGACCCCGGGCCGCGAACCTGCACCGCAAGGGTCTTCATGCCGTGTTCTTGCGCCTTCTTGCCGGCGTCTTCCGCCGCCATCTGCGCAGCATAAGGGGTCGATTTGCGCGATCCCTTAAATCCCCGATTGCCCGCTGACGACCACGCGATCGCGTTACCTTGCGCATCGGTGATGGTGATGTGGGTATTGTTAAACGTCGCGCTGACATGCGCCACGCCCGACGTGATGTTCTTGCGTTCGCGTTTACGCACACGCGCTGTTGTTGCGGCTCTTGCCATTACCCTCTAATCCGATAGCTAAGTTAACTAGACTTTTTTCTTGCCGGTGATCGGCCGCGCCTTGCCCTTACGGGTACGCGCGTTGGTATGGGTACGCTGACCATGGACGGGCAGCCCTTTACGGTGACGAATACCGCGATAGCAGCCCAGATCCATATAGCGCTTGATGTTCATCGCCACTTCGCGGCGCAGATCACCCTCGACCTGATAGTCACGGTCGATGGCTTCACGCACCCGGATGACCTCGTCATCGGTCAGCTCATGTACCCGACGCTCCAGCGGAACATCGCATTTTTCGCAGATTTCCACGGCCTTGGTGCGGCCGATCCCATGAATATAAGTCAGCGCGATGGGCAGCCGCTTTTGGGTTGGAATGTTGACACCAGCAATACGCGCCACGCTCCGAACTCCTTACGTTACGGTGCAGTCAAATAGAACAAATTTCGGGTAACCGAAGCCGGCGGATTATATGATTTTCCGCCGTTTGGTCAACAGCTTAGACCGCTGCGGCCAATTGCTCTATCTGCTGTGTCACCTCTTCGATCGACAGCATGCCGTCGACCTGTTTCAACATGCCTCGATCCGCGTAAAACGGCAGAATCGGGGCGGTTTGTTCATGATAGACCCCAAGCCGCTTGCGCAGGGTCTCAGCGTTATCGTCGCTACGCCGCTCAGCTTCAGGCATCTGCGCGACCCGGGTATTTATCCGGTCTACCAGAATCTCGTCATCGACGGCTATTTCGATCACCAAATCGAGCTTTAAACCCTTGTCGGAGAGCATATTCTCCAGGGCCTCGGCCTGCGCGGTGGTGCGCGGGAAACCGTCGAGGATGAACCCGTTCACGCAATCCGGCTGGCCAATGCGGTCGGATATGATCTGAATCATGATGTTATCAGGCATCAGGCGCCCGGCATCCATCACCGCTTTGGCCTGCTGGCCCAGTTCACTGCCCGACGACGCGGCCGCGCGCAGCATATCGCCCGTCGACAACTGGACAATAGCGTGGGCGTCTTCCAAAAACTTCGCCTGGGTGCCTTTTCCAGCCCCCGGCGGACCGAGCAAAATAATGTTCATGAGCTTTAGTCGTGACAGCGGCGTTATCCGCGCCGGCCTTTTAGTTTCGCCTTGCGGATCAGACCTTCATATTGGTGCGCCAGCAAATGACTTTGAATTTGCGCCACCGTATCCATCGACACGACAACAACAATCAACAGGCTGGTGCCGCCAAAGAAGAAGGGTAGCGAGAACCGGGAAATCAGAATTTCCGGCAACAACGCCACGGCAACGAGGTAGGTCGCACCGACCACAGTGAGGCGCGACAACACATAATCGAAATAATCGGCGGTATTCTTACCGGGACGGATTCCGGGCACAAACCCGCCGTTCTTTTTCAGATTATCGGCGGTCTCCGCCGGGTTGAACACGATCGCGGTATAGAAAAACGCGAAGAAGGCAATCAACAGGGCGAACACAATCATGAAGCCGGGCTGACCACGGCCGAGATAGGATGTGATCAGGCCAAGAGTGTTATTGCCCCCGCCCCCGGAGAAGCCGGCAATCGATGCCGGGGTGAGCAGAATCGAGGTGGCGAAGATGATCGGGATAACGCCGGAGGTGTTGAGTTTCAGCGGGATATGGGACGCTTCGCCGCCGAACATCCGGTTACCGACCTGGCGCTTGGGATATTGGACAATGATGCGCCGCTGGGCCCGTTCGAAGTAAACGATAATGGCGATGACAGCGACCGCCATCAGCAGGAAGGCGACGATGACCAGGACCGGCAATGCGCCGGTGCGGCCAAGTTCCAGAGTCGACGCCAATGCGGTGGGCAAATTGGCGACAATACCGGAGAAGATGATCAAGGATATGCCGTTGCCGACGCCGCGCGCGGTGATCTGCTCGCCCAGCCACATCAAGAACATGGTGCCGCCGACGATGGTGATCACCGTGCTAGCGCGAAAGAACAGACCAGGATCAGCGACGGCGGCGCCTTGCGACGAGTTCAGGGATTCCAAGCCAACCGATAGACCATATGCCTGAATAACCGCCAAAAAGACCGTCAGATAGCGGGTGTACTGGTTGATTTTCTTGCGCCCGCTCTCACCCTCTTTCTTCATCGCTTCGAAGCGCGGCGAAATGGCCGTCATCAGCTGCATGATAATGGCAGCCGAAATGTAGGGAATGACATTGAGCGCGAATATGCTCATCCGCGACAGGGCGCCGCCGGCAAAGGCGTCGAAAACACCCAGAATACCGCCCGATTGCTGGGCGAATATATCGCCGATAACGGTGGGATCGATACCGGGAATGGGAATGAAGGTGCCCAATCGGTAGACGATCAGCGCGCCCAACGTGAACAGGAGCCGCTGCTTTAGCTCCTTTGCCTTGTCAAACGCCCCAAAATTGAGGCGGGAGCCAAGTTGTTCCGCTGCAGTTGCCATTAATTCATCCGATCCCGGTCGCCGCGTAATCCCCTTGATCTGGGGTGTGGCGGCAATGCTTCAAGCCTTAAGCGCCTCGTTATTCCGCGTCATCCGACGCGTCCGCGCCGTCCTCGTCAGCAGTCTCCGCTGGCTCGCTATCCGCAGCGGCGGCGGTCGTTTTCTTGCCCTTGTAGCGTCTTTTTTTGGACTCAACCGGCTCCGGCGCCGGGCGAACCGTAATCGTGCCACCGGCCTTTTCTACCGCCGCAACGGCCGATTTGGTCGCCCCGGTCACGCTGAGTTGTACTTTCGCGCTCAATTCGCCGCCGCCAATAAGCCGCACGCCGTCCATCTTGCGGCGGATCACACCGCCAGCAACCAAGGCGTCCTCGGTAATTTCCGATTTGGCATCGATTTTACCGGCGTCGATCGCGATTTGCAGACGACCGAGGGTCAATTCCTGATAACGGCTGCGGTTGGGTTTCACAAAACCACGCTTCGGCAACCGGCGATACAGCGGCATCTGCCCGCCTTCAAAGCCAACCAACGAGACACCGCTACGCGATTTTTGACCCTTCATGCCCCGGCCGGCGGTCTTGCCGAGTCCCGAACCGATGCCCCGGCCCGCGCGCTTACGCTTCTTAACCGCACCCGCGTTATCTGATAACTCATTCAAATTCATGACTTTTTCTTTCCGTCGACCGCTACCCTAAGGCGTGCGATCAGCCAATTTCCTCAACCCGGACCAAGTGACTGACCTTCGATGCCATGCCCCGCACCGCCGGCGTATCTTCCAGTTCCCGGGTCCGGTGCATCTTATTCAGACCGAGACCGATCAACGTCTTGCGTTGATCGGAACGGCGGCCGATGGGGCTGCCGATCTGAGTGACCCGGATACGTCCTGCTTTCTTGTCAGCCATTTGCCGCTTCCTGGGTTCCTGATTCTTCCGAGGCGCCGCGCTGTCCGACGATCTGGGAGACCTTGACGCCACGACGCGAGGCAACCGCGCGCGGTGACGACGTCTTGGTCAGCGCATCGAAAGCGGCCTTAATCATATTGTGGGGATTGGAGCTACCGACCGACTTTGACACTACGTCCTGAACTCCAAGGCATTCGAAAATCGCGCGCAGCGGACCGCCGGCGATAATCCCTGTACCGGCCGGCGCCGCCCGCAAGATGACCTTGCCGGCGCCAAACCGTCCGCGCATATCATGATGCAATGTGCGGCCTTCGCGCAGGGGAATACGAACCATTGTCTGCTTAGCCTGCTCGGTCGCCTTGCGAATCGCCTCGGGAACTTCGCGGGCCTTGCCCGAACCATGCCCGACCCGCCCATTGCCATCGCCCACAACGACGATTGCGGCAAAACCAAAACGGCGGCCACCTTTTACGACCTTCGCAACACGGTTGATGCTGACGAGCCGCTCGAGCAGTTCACTTTCTTCGCGCGAATCTCGCCGTCCCCGTCTCGGCTGCGGTGCCTGTGCCATATCCAGATTTCCTTAAAAGTTCAGGCCGCCCTCGCGGGCCGCCTCGGCAAGGGCTTTGACACGCCCGTGAAATATGTAACTACCCCGATCGAAGACCACGTCACTGACACCGGCCGCCTTGGCGCGTTCGGCAACAAGTTTACCAACCGCCTCGGCCGCCTCGATATTCGAACCCTTAGCACCCTTGAAGTCTTTGTCTTTGGTTGACGCCTGGGCGAGGGTGCGGCTCCCCGTATCGTCAATAATCTGGGCATAGATATGCCGACTGGACCGAAAGACCGACAAGCGCGGGCGCAGTTTCGATACTTTACGCAGTTTGGCGCGCGTGCGAGTCCGCCGGCGCTGCGCCAATTGGGCCAAACTGTTGCTCATTTCTTCTTGCCTTCCTTACGCAAAATCTGCTCGCCGCGATAACGAATGCCCTTGCCTTTGTAGGGCTCGGGCTTGCGAAACCCGCGAATTTCCGCGGCAACCTGGCCGACCGCCTGCTTGTCCGGACCGGATATCTGGATCGTCGTTTGGGTCTCGCACTTGATCTCGATGCCTTCGGGGATCGGGTAGTTGATGTCGTGGCTGTAGCCGAGTTGCAGGTTCAACGACTTGCCTTGAACGGCCGCGCGGTAACCAACGCCAGTGATATCGAGATGCTTGGTAAAGCCCTCCGATACGCCGGCCACCAAATTCGTCAGCATCGCCTGCGACGTTCCCCACATGGAACGGCCGCGCTTGCTCTCCTCGCGCGGCTTCACCCAAATCAGGTTGTCCTCGCGACTGATCTCGACCTCACGCGGCAGCGTGACCGAAAGTTCCCCCAACTTGCCCTTCGCCCGGACAAGCTGGTCGACGATTTCGATATCAATTCCCTCTGGAACCGTTACCGGGTTTTTGCCAACACGCGACATTTTCTAAACTCCGTATTTGGCCAGCGCTAAAAGACGCGGCACAAAATCTCCCCGCCGACATTCTGGGTCCGCGCATCGTGATCGGCGAGAACACCCTTGGGCGTCGACAGAATGGCAACACCCAACCCGTCATAGACCTTGCCGAGGTCGTTAATCTTCGAATAGACCCGTTGTCCTGGACGCGATACGCGCTGAATCTCGCGAATAACCGGCTCGCCTTCATAATATTTCAGCTCGATCGTCAGCTCGGAAATACCATTGCGCAGCTCGGCGCGGCTGTAACCGCGGATATAGCCCTCGCTTTGCAGAACATCGAGAACGTTCGCGCGCAGCTTGGAGGCCGGTGAAATAATGGACGACATGCCCGCACGCTGTCCGTTGCGGATGCGTGTCAGCATATCACCAAGGGGATCGCTCATTGACATTGCGGTGTCTCCCTTACCAACTCGATTTAACCATGCCGGGAATACGTCCCGTCGAAGCAAGGTCGCGAACGGCGATACGTGACATGCGGAATTTCCGGTACACCCCGCGCGGCCGCCCGGTGAGTTCGCAGCGATTGCGAATACGAACCTTCGCGGAATTGCGCGGCAGCTTGGCCAGTTTCATGCGCGCCGCGAAACGGTCTTCGGGACTGCGCGTTTGATCGCTGGCAATCGCCTTCAACTCGTTGCGTTTGCCCGCATAACGGTCAGCCATCGCCCGCCGTTTCTTGTTACGCTCTATCGAACTTTTCTTCGCCATTCGTCGGTGCCTCTTGTCGGCGCTTAAGTGTTGATCGGCATTTCGAAGCCGCGCAGCAGTTCACGCGCTTCGTTGTCGGTGTTCGCACTGGTGCAAATCACCACGTTCATGCCGCGGATTTCATCGATGTCGTCATAGTTGATCTCCGGGAACACAATTTGCTCACGAAGACCCAACGCATAATTGCCTCGGCCATCGAAACTATCGGGGCTCAGTCCGCGGAAATCTCGGACCCGCGGCAAGGCAATCGTGATCAGGCGATCGAGAAACTCGTACATCCGCTCGCCCCGCAGCGTGACCTTGCAACCGATCGGCATGCCTTCGCGCAGTTTAAAGTTGGCGATCGACTGCCGAGCCCGGTTCACTACCGGCTTCTGACCGGAAATCAGGGTCATCTCGTTGATCGCAGAGTCGATTTTCTTCGAATCCTGCGCGGCCTCGCCGATCCCCATATTGAGCACGATTTTCTCTAACCGCGGCACCTGGTGATCGTTGCTATAGCCAAGCTCTTCTTTCAGCTTCGCCTTCAAGACCGTGTCGTAATGTTCATTCAAACGTGTTGCCATCATCCACCTACTGGTCAACGACCTCGCCCGAGCGCATGGCCACGCGTACTTTGCGGCCATCGTCGAGCGTTTTGAAACCGATGCGTGTCGGCTTGTCCGTTTCCGGGTCCACCACCGCGACATTCGACGCATGCAGCATGGCCTCGAATTCGTTGATGCCGCCGGGCGACGTTTGGGTCGGGCGTTGGTGACGCTTCACCATGTTGACGCCTTGAACCAAAACACGATTGCGTTCGCGGTCGACCCGCAATACTTCGCCGGTCTTACCCTTATCGCGTCCGCTAATGACGATCACATTGTCGCCGCGGCGGACCTTCATTTTGATCTTTTTTGCTTTATCGGCGGACATCTACAAAACCTCCGGCGCGAGCGAGACGATTTTCATATAACGCCGGGCGCGAAGTTCACGGGTCACCGGGCCAAAAATACGCGTGCCAATCGGTTCGCCCTGCTGATCGAGCAGCACCGCAGCGTTACGGTCAAAGCGGATCGTGCTGCCATCTTCACGATGAATATCACTTTTCGTGCGCACGATAAGCGCACGATGGATTTCACCCTTCTTCACACGACCCCGCGGTATCGCCTCCTTCACGGAGACAACAATCACGTCGCCGACGCCTGCCGTCATGTGCTTGGAACCGCCGAGCACCTTGATGCATTGCACCCGCCGAGCGCCGCTATTATCGGCAACCGAAAGGTTGGTTTGCATCTGAATCATTGCCTGTAGTCCTCTAACGTACGCCGGCTAGGCGCCAACTTTTTCAATAACTTCGAATCGCTTGCGCCGGGAAATCGGTCGGCATTCGCGGATTCGCACCATGTCTCCGACCGCATAACTGTCCGTTTCATCATGCGCGGCGTATCTCTTCGATTGCGTGATAATTTTTTTGTAAAGAGGGTGCATCACACGGCGATCAATACGGACGACAACAGTCTTTTCCATCTTGTCGCTGACCACCTCACCGGTAAGAACACGTCGCGGCATCTCTACTCAACTCCCGTTGATGACTTAGCGCTGAGGCGTTCCCCGAGAACGGTCTTCACCCGGGCCAAATCGCGCCGCACTTGGCGCTGCCGGGCTGTATTCTCGAGCTGCCCACTCGCTTTTTGAAAACGCAAATTGAAGGATTCTTTCTTCAAGTCGCGTATCTGATCTTCTAATTCGTCGTCGCTCTTGGCGCGAAATTCAGCCACTTTCACAATTCACCTACCCTGCCAACCGGCTGACGATACGCGTCTGGACCGGCAATTTGGCCGCCGCCAGACGAAACGCCTCTTCGGCAACATCCTGCGACACGCCGTCGAGCTCGAACATCACCCGGCCCGGCTTGATCCGCACCATCCAGTATTCCGGCGTACCTTTACCCTTACCCATGCGTACTTCAGCGGGCTTGGTGCTGACCGGCACATCGGGGAAAACCCGGATCCATACGCGCCCGGCCCGCTTCATGTGACGGGTCATGGCACGTCGCGCGGCCTCGATCTGGCGCGCTGTGACGCGACCAGGCGTCACCGCCTTGAGGCCGTACGAGCCGAAGTTCAGGCTCGTACCGGAATGCGCCAGACCGTGCAGACGGCCTTTATGTTGTTTCCGAAACTTTGTTCGTTTTGGACTGAGCATCGTTCGATTACCTATTCACAGCTTAGCGCTGCGCGCCGCCGCCGGATTGTTGTTGCTGTTCCACCCGACGGTCTTGCGCCATCGGATCGTGTTCCATGATATCGCCGCGATAAACCCACACTTTGACGCCGCAGGCGCCATAGGTGGTCTGTGCCGTGGCAGTGCCGTACTGCACATCCGCGCGCAGGGTGTGGAGCGGCACCTTGCCTTCGAGATATTGCTCGGTCCGGGCGATCTCAGCGCCGCCAAGGCGGCCGCCACACATAACGCGGACACCTTCGGCGCCGAGCCGCATGGCGTTCTGTACCGAGCGCTTCATGGCCCGGCGAAAACCGACCCGGCGCTCGAGCTGTTGCGCGATGTTTTCAGCGACCAATACCGCATCGATTTCGGGCTTGCGGACTTCGACGATATTCAGGCTGACCTCCGAACCGGTCCGCACCGCCAAATCGGAGCGCAGCTTCTCGATGTCGGCGCCTTTTTTGCCGATCACGACGCCCGGCCGCGCAGTGTGAATGGTGATGCGCGCCTTTTTCGCCGGACGTTCGATAATGACCCGGCTAACCCCGGCGCCTACCAGACGCTTATCGAGGAATTTGCGCAGCTCCAGATCTTCTAGCAGCAAACTGCCATAAGCGGCGCCGTCGGCGAACCAACGGGAGTCCCAGGTCCGGTTAATACCGAGCCGGAGCCCAATGGGATTGACCTTTTGGCCCATTACGATGCCTCCTCTTGCTCGCGCACAACCAGAGTGATGCTGCTGAACGGCTTCAAAATACGCGCCATCCGACCACGGGCGCGCGGACGCCAACGTTTCATCACGATACCCTTGCCTACCGTCGCTTCGGCGACGATCAGCCGATCGACGTCGAGTTGATGGTTATTTTCCGCATTGGCGATAGCGCTTTCCAGACCGACCTTCACCTCTTTAGCGATGCGGCGGCGCGAGAATTCAAGATCGTTCAATGCGGTTTGCACCTTCTTGCCGCGAATAGATTGCGCGACCAAATTTAGCTTTTGCGGACTAACCCGAAGCGAGCTCACGACCGCTCTGGCCTCGTTGTCGGCCAAACGCCGGGGTGCCGATTTCTTACCCATGACTAAACCCGCCTCGCCTTACGATCAGCGGTGTGGCCGTAATAGGTGCGCGTCGGCGAAAACTCGCCAAACTTATGGCCCACCATGTTTTCGGTCACCAGAACCGGAATGAATTTCTGACCGTTATGGACGCCAAACGTCAAACCGACGAACTGCGGTAAAATTGTCGACCGTCGCGACCAAGTTTTGATCACGTCGTTGCGCCCGGACCCGCGGACAGTCTCTGCCTTTTTCAGCAGATAGCTGTCGATAAACGGTCCTTTCCAAATGGAACGTGCCACCTCGGTCTCCTCTACTTCGCACGCCGACGCAGGATCAGCGACTGGGTCCGTTTATTGGACCGGGTCCGCTTACCCTTGGTCGGTTTACCCCACGGCGTTACCGGATGACGGCCACCAGAGGTCCGCCCCTCGCCACCACCATGGGGATGATCGATCGGGTTCATCGCGACACCGCGCACGGCCGGGCGTTTGCCCATCCAGCGCTTGCGTCCCGCCTTACCCAGTTTGATGTTCGATTTATCGGCGTTCGATACCGCACCGATTGTCGCCATGCACTCGGCACGCACCATGCGCACTTCGCCGGACGTCAACTTCAACAAGGCATAACCTTGGTCGCGGCCCACCAGCTGCACATAGGTACCGCCGGCGCGCGCCAGCTTGCCGCCGCCCTGAGCCTTCAGTTCCACATTGTGAATAATCGTACCGATCGGGATCGAGCGCAGCGGCATCGCGTTGCCCGGCTTGATATCGGCGCGCTCACCGGCGACAACCGTGTCACCGACGCTCAAACGTTGCGGCGCCAAGATGTAGCTTTGCTCACCGTCGGCATATTTGATCAGAGCGATGAACGCGCTGCGGTTGGGGTCGTATTCGACCCGCTCCACCGTCGCCGGAACATCAAACTTGATGCGACGGAAATCGATCTTGCGGTACAGCCGTTTATGGCCACCACCACGACGACGCGCGGTGATCCGACCGGCATTGTTGCGCCCGCCCTTTTTCGTCAGCCCTTCGGTAAGCTGCTTGACCGGGTCGCCCTTCCACAAGGCCGAACGGTCGACAAGCACCAACCCCCGTTGACCGGGCGTATTCGGCTTATATTGCTTCAGTGCCATCGTCTCTTTCCCTTACACGCCCGACGAAATGTCGATCGACTCGCCTTCGGCAAGCCGGACCAGCGCTTTTTTGTAATCCGATGTGCGCCCCAAACGGCCGCGCCAGCGTTTGGTCTTACCGACCTGGCGCAACGTGTTCACGCCGTCGACCTTAACCCCAAAAAGGCCTTCCACCGCAGCCCGAATTTCCGGCTTGGTCGCATTCAGCGGCACGCGGAACACCACTTGGTTATGTTCCGACACCAAGGTCGATTTCTCGGTGATGATCGGATAGCGCACGATGTCGTACATCCGCTCTTGGGTGAGCGTAATGCGGCCGCGCGGCTTACGTGATGTGCTCATCGCAAGCGCTCCTGTAACTGTTCGACCGCGTCGCGGGTCAGCACCAGCGTATCGCGGCGCAGGATATCGAAGACATTGGCGCCCTTCTGCGACAGCAGATCGACACCGGGAATATTGCGTGTCGCCAGCACCATGTTGCGATCGAGCTCGGCGCCATCAACGATCAGCGCCGAGGTCACGCCCAATTTACTCAAGGTCGCGGCCATCGGCTTGGTCTTGGGTTCCCCCAGTTTGGCTTCATCGACGACGATCAGCTTGCCATCCGCCTGCTTTGCCGACAGCGCCGATTTCAAGGCCAAGCGACGCACCTTTTTCGGCATTTCCAGGTCGTGGCTGCGCGGTGTCGGACCGAAGGTCGTTTGGCCGCCGCGCATCTGCGCCGAGCGGTTGCTGCCGCGCCGCGCCCGGCCGGTGCCCTTTTGCTTGAACGGCTTGGCGCCGGTACCCGAGATTTCGCCGACGGTCTTCGTCTTATGAGTGCCCTGGCGGCGCTTGGCGAGCTGGTAGTTCACCATGCGGCTGAGCAAGTCCTTGCGCACCGGCAGGCCGAAGATCGCATCGTCGAGTTCAATCTCGCCGGCGGCCTTATTTTCGAGGCTGATCACCTTGCACTTCATGATCTATTCCTTCGCCGCATCGTCGCCGCCGTCTTCAACGGTAGGCGCTTCGGCTTCTTCGGAGGCAGCTTCTTCGGGCGCCTCTTCCGCTGGGGCCTCATCGGCAGTGGCTTCTTCCGGCGCTTCCTCGGCAGCCGCGTCGCCTAGAATTGCCGCGGGGAACGGTAGATCGTCGGGCGCCGCCTTCTTGATCGCATCGCTCAACAACACGTAGCTGCCGCTGGACCCTGGAACGGCGCCTTCGACCGCGATCACGCCATCTTCAAGATCGGTCGACACGACCCGCAGGTTTTGAACCGTCACTCGCTCGTCGCCCATGTGACCGGCCATCTTCTTGCCCTTGAACACCTTGCCGGGGTCCTGGCACTGCCCTGTCGAACCATGACTGCGGTGCGAAATCGAGACACCGTGAGAGGCCCGCAAACCCTTGAAATTATGGCGCTTCATGGCGCCGGCAAAGCCTTTACCGATCGATGTTCCAACAACGTCCACATACTGGCCGGCGAGAAAATGACCGGCGGAAATCTCAGCGCCGGTATCCACCAGGGCATCGGCGCTAACCCGGAATTCCGCCAGGCGGCGCTTGGGTTCTACTTTGGCCTTGGCGAAATGGCCGCGCATGGCCTGGCCGACCCGCTTGGGTTTGGCTGGCCCCACGCCGAGTTGCACGGCGGTGTAACCGTCGCGCTCTTCCGTGCGCTGGGCGACAACCTGACAGCCATCGACCTTGAGCAGGGTCACGGGCAAATGATTGCCGGTGTCGTCGAAGACCCGGGTCATGCCAAGTTTTTGAGCTATTAGTCCGGTACGCATCATCGTCTCTTACAGCTTGATCTCAACATCGACGCCGGCAGCCAGGTCGAGCTTCATGAGCGCGTCAACCGTTTGCGGTGTCGGATCGATAATATCGAGCAACCGTTTGTGGGTTCGGATCTCGAATTGTTCACGCGACTTCTTGTTCACGTGCGGCGAGCGCAGCACGGTGAACTTTTCAATACGCGTCGGCAGCGGGATCGGTCCGCGAACGTCCGCGCCGGTGCGCTTCGCCGTCCCGACGATCTCACTTGCTGACTGATCGAGGATCCGGTGATCGAAGGCTTTCAATCGGATGCGGATATGTTGGCTGTCCATAGCGGTGTCCCGTAAGAGAACCGGCGGCCTCACTATTGAGACCGCCGGGCTAAAGTTTCTTTATTCGATAATCGAGGTGACGACGCCGGCGCCGACGGTGCGGCCGCCCTCGCGGATGGCGAAGCGTAGACCCTCATCCATCGCTATCGGCGCAATCAAATTGATCTGCATCGAGATGTTATCCCCCGGCATCACCATCTCCGTGCCTTCCGGAAGATCCACCGTCCCCGTCACATCCGTCGTGCGGAAGTAAAACTGCGGACGGTAGTTCGAGAAAAACGGCGTATGACGACCCCCCTCGTCCTTCGTCAGGATATACGCCTCGCACATGAACTTCGTGTGCGGCGTAATCGAACCCGGCTTCGACAATACCTGGCCGCGCTCCACTTCCTCGCGCTTGGTGCCGCGCAGCAGAACGCCCACATTGTCCCCCGCCTCGCCCTGATCCAGCAGCTTGCGGAACATCTCAACGCCCGTGCACGTGGTCTTCGTCGTATCCTTAATACCGACGATCTCAATCTCGTCGCCCACATTCACGATGCCGCGCTCAATACGACCCGTCACAACCGTGCCACGGCCCGAGATCGAGAACACATCCTCGATCGGCATCAGGAACGGTTGATCCTTCGGACGGTCGGGCTGCGGAATATAGTCATCCACCGCCGCCATCAGCTCCATGATCGAGTTCTTCCCCGTCGCCTCGTCGCCGTCTTCCAGCGCCACTAAGGCTGACCCCTTCACAATCGGAATATCGTCGCCCGGGAAGTCGTACGAGCTCAATAGCTCACGCACCTCCAACTCCACCAGCTCCAACAACTCCTCGTCGTCGACCTGGTCCGTCTTGTTCATGTAAATCACCAGCGCCGGCACACCCACCTGACGCGCCAACAGAATATGCTCGCGGGTCTGCGGCATCGGGCCGTCCGCCGCGCTCACCACCAAAATCGCGCCATCCATCTGCGCCGCGCCGGTAATCATGTTCTTCACATAATCCGCATGGCCCGGGCAATCCACATGCGCGTAGTGACGGTTCTCCGTCTCATACTCCACATGCGCCGTCGAGATCGTGATCCCCCGCGCCTTTTCCTCCGGCGCCTTATCGATCTGGTCGTACGCCGTAAAATCAGCACCGCCAGACTCAGCCAGAACCTTCGTTATCGCAGCCGTCAGCGTCGTCTTGCCATGATCTACATGCCCGATCGTCCCAATGTTACAATGCGGCTTCGTACGCTCAAATTTTTCCTTCGACATCCTCTTTACTCCGCTTTACGTGGCCGCTTCGCAAAGTGAAGCCGACCCATATTTAGTCTCATTCGGCTCAGGCTTAGGCCATCTTGGCGACAACTTCCTCGGCAACTGCCTGAGGCACTTGGAAGTAGTGATCAAACACCATGGTGTAGGTCGCACGACCCTGGCTCATGGATCGCAATGTGTTGACGTAACCGAACATATTGGCCAGGGGCACCATGGCTGAGATAACCCGGGCATTGCCCCGGTTATCCATCGCGCCGACCTGGCCGCGACGGCTATTCAAGTCACCGATGATGTCGCCCATATATTCTTCCGGCGTCACGACCTCGACGTTCATAATCGGCTCGAGCAAACGCGGCGAGGCCTCGTTGAGAGCCTGACGCAAACACGCCCGCGCGGCGATTTCAAACGCCATGACCGAGGAATCAACATCGTGGCTGGCGCCATCGACCACGGTGGCCTTGAAGTCGATCACCGGAAAACCGGCGACGGTGCCGGTCTCGCGTTGCTGATCCATACCCTTTGAAATACCCGGTACGAATTCGCGCGGAATCGACGTGCCATGAAGCGCGCTTTCGAACACAAAACCCTCACCTGGCTCGAGCGGCTCAAACTGAACCTTCATGCGGGCATATTGTCCCGACCCACCGGTCTGCTTCTTATGGGTGTAATCGATCTCAACCGGCTTGGTGATGGTCTCACGATAGGCCACCTGCGGGGCACCGATATTCGCTTCAACCTTAAATTCGCGCTTCATGCGATCGACGATGATGTCGAGATGCAGCTCACCCATGCCCTTGATGATGGTTTGCCCGCTTTCCTCATCGCTGGCGACCCGGAACGAAGGATCTTCGGCGGCGAGGCTCGATAGGGCACTGCCCATTTTTTCCTGATCGGCCTTGGTTTTCGGCTCGACCGCGATCTCGATAACCGGATCGGGGAATTCCATCCGCTCCAAAATCACGGGGCTGTTGGTATCGCACAACGTATCGCCGGTGGTCGTACCTTTGAGGCCAGCGAGCGCCAAAATGTCACCAGCGCGCGCGGCCTTGACGTCTTCGCGCTCGTTCGCGTGCATCTCCAGCATGCGACCAACGCGCTCGCGGCGATCCTTGACCGAGTTCAGCAAGGTTTGACCGGTTTCCAGAACGCCCGAATATATCCGAACGAAGGTCAGCGTCCCCACAAACGGGTCGGTCATAATCTTGAAGGCCAAGGCCGCGAAAGGCTCGTCGTCGGAACTCTTCCGCTCGATCGCCTCGTCGCTGTCCTGCTTCACGCCCTTGATCGCCGGCACGTCGAGCGGCGACGGCAAATAGGCGATGACGGCGTCCAACAGGGGCTGCACGCCCTTATTCTTAAAGGCGGAACCGCAAAGAACCGGCACAAACGCACCCGACAGAGTACCTATGCGAATGCATTCATCGAGGGTCTCAGCATCGGGCTCGGTGCCTTCGAGATAGGCTTCCATCGCCTCGTCATTATGCTCGACGGCCAACTCGACGAGTTTCTCGCGCCATTCGGCGGCGGTGTCGGCCAAGTCCGCCGGAATATCAACATCTTCGTATTCGGCGCCCAGGGTCTCGTCTTTCCAGACCACGCCCTTCATGCGCACCAAGTCGACGATGCCGCGATGGTCCGCTTCCTCGCCGATCGGCAACTGGGCCACCAACGGCACGGCGCCCAAACGGCTTTCGATCATAGACACGCAATTAAAGAAATCGGCGCCAATTCGGTCCATCTTGTTGACGAAACAAATACGCGGTACGCCGTATTTATCGGCTTGCCGCCAAACGGTCTCGGACTGGGGCTCGACACCGGCGACACTATCAAACACCGCCACCGCGCCATCCAAAACGCGCAGCGAACGCTCGACCTCAATGGTGAAGTCGACATGGCCCGGCGTGTCGATGATGTTGATGCGATGGTCGCGCCAACTCGCGGTCGTCGCGGCCGATGTGATGGTGATGCCGCGCTCCTGCTCCTGCTCCATCCAATCCATCGTCGCGGCGCCATCATGCACTTCGCCGATTTTGTAGGAGCGGCCCGTGTAATAGAGCACACGCTCGGTCGTCGTGGTCTTGCCGGCGTCGATATGCGCCATGATACCGATATTACGATATCGCTCGAGAGGTGTTGTGCGAGAAGCCATGTCGAATTACTCGTCCTTACGGGTGGTTACGGTGTTGCCCTACCAACGATAATGGGAGAAGGCTTTATTCGCCTCCGCCATCCGGTGGGTATCCTCCCGTTTTTTAACGGCATTTCCGCGGTTCTCCGCCGCGTCCATTAATTCACGTGACAAACGCTGTACCATGGTGTTTTCCGAACGCGCCCGCGCCGCACCGATAAGCCAACGAAACGCCAAGGCTTGGGCTCTGATCGGGCGCACTTCGATTGGCACCTGATAGGTCGCCCCGCCAACGCGGCGCGAGCGGACTTCGATTTGCGGCTTTACGTTTTCCAGCGCATCGTGAAATACCTTCACCGCATCGCTGCCGCCGCGCGCTGTAATTTCATCGAACGCGCCGTAGACAATCCGTTCTGCCGCCGACTTCTTACCGTCGCGCATCACGTTGTTCATAAACTTGCTGACGACCCGATCACCGTATTTGGGATCTGGGAGAACGTCGCGTTTTTCTGCTCGCCGCCGTCGTGACATATCGATCGTCCCCTATTTCGGCCGCTTGGTGCCGTATTTCGAACGGCGTTGACGGCGGTCGCCGACACCCTGGGTGTCGAGTGTGCCGCGAATGACGTGATACCGGACACCGGGCAAATCCTTGACGCGGCCGCCGCGGATCATCACGACCGAATGCTCCTGCAGGTTATGGCCCTCACCGGGAATGTAACTGGTCACTTCGAAGCCGTTGGTCAGACGCACGCGCGCCACTTTACGCAGCGCCGAGTTCGGCTTCTTCGGCGTGGTCGTATAAACGCGGGTGCAGACACCGCGCTTTTGTGGACACGCCTCCAAAGCCGGAACCTTGGTGCGCTTTACCGGCGCCTTGCGCGGCTTACGAATTAACTGATTAATCGTCGGCATCAGTATTCCCTTAGTCTCTCTGGCGCGACCGGCCAGCCATCCCTGGTTCTTGGATACAACACGGCAAACAGAGCAAGACAAAAGGTCTTACCCCAACGGACTCTTTTCGCCAGCCCGCACGGCGTGTAGCAAACATATGCCTTTTGCTTGGGGTCGTGTTTAGGCTTAACAGGCGCCTACGACCGCCCCCCTATGCAGCGGCGCGGATACTACTCACGCACCTATGCCCCGTCAACCGATAATCCTCGCGATTCCGGGGGCTTGAACAACAATTCTATATCCGCCGCGAATGCTTCCTCGCGGCCCCACAACATCCCTTCAATCAGGGTTAATTACACCGTCAAATACCGGGTTCGCGGAGGGCTACTCCGCGGCGCCGGCTTCCTCGACAGTCACTTGCTCCGCCGCTTCCTGTTCAGCCAAGCGCTGGGCGGCTTCTTCGGCCAATTCGGCATCGCGGTTCGCGGCCGTAACACGAACCCCATTCATCACATGGCCCGTACCGGCCGGGATCAAACGTCCAACAATGACGTTCTCTTTGAGCCCAACCAGTTGGTCAACCTTGCCGTTTACCGCAGCTTCAGTCAGCACCCGTGTGGTTTCCTGGAACGACGCGGCAGAGATGAACGAACTTGTCTGCAGGCTCGCCTTGGTAATGCCCTGCAAGACCGGGGTCGCGACGGCGAGTTTCAGCCCTTCTTCCTTGGCTTTGGCGTTCACCGCATCGAATTCGATCTCATCGATGATTTCGCCAACCAGGAAAGTGGTCTCGCCGCCATCGTCGATTTCGACCTTTTGCAGCATTTGGCGAACGATCACCTCGATATGCTTGTCGTTGATGGTCACGCCCTGCAGCCGGTAGACGTCCTGGATCTCTTTCACCAGATAGCTCGCCAGCGCTTCGACACCAAGGACCCGCAAGATATCGTGGGGCACAGGATTGCCATCAAGCAGCAGATCGCCCTTCTGGACGAAATCGCCCTCCTGAACCGAAATATGCTTGCCCTTCGGGATCAGATACTCGATCGGCTCGACACCGTTCGCCGCATCCTCTTCGCTCGGCGCGATCACAATACGACGCTTGGTCTTGTAATCCCGGCCGAACTCGATCCGGCCATCGCCGTCGGCAATGATGGCATGGTCCTTGGGGCGCCGGGCCTCGAACAGTTCGGCGACGCGCGGCAGGCCACCGGTGATATCGCGCGTTTTCGAACTTTCGCGCGGAATACGAGCGACGATATCGCCGGCTTGAATATGCTGTCCCTGATCAACGTTCAGGATGGCATCCACCGACATGAAGTAGCGGGCATCCATGCCGTTGGCCAATTTGACCACATCGCCCTGCTTCGAGCTTTTCTTCGGCCGCAAGGAAATACGCGGGCGAAGATCGGCGCCACGGGGCTGCTGTTTCCAATCGATGACCACCTTCGACGTGATACCGGTCGCTTCGTCGAGGACTTCACGTACCGACACACCTTCGACCAAGTCGACGTAATCGACATAACCTTCCTTCTCGGTGATGATCGGCAGCGTGTAGGGATCCCAGGTCGCCAGGGTCTGGCCCTTCTCGACCGTCGCCCCATCGTCGGCCAGCAGGCGCGCGCCATAGGGTAACTTGTGATGGGCTCGGGCTCGGCCAGCCTCATCGATCAACACGACCTCGGTGTAACGGCTCATGACGATGAGCACGCCCTCCGAGTTCTCGACCACGCTTCGGTTCTCAACCTTCACAGTGGCGTCGAATGCCGCCTCGATGCTCGACTGCTCCGATGCGCCCTGCGCCGCACCACCAATATGGAATGTGCGCATGGTGAGCTGGGTGCCCGGTTCACCGATTGACTGGGCCGCGATAACGCCAACGGCTTCGCCGATATTAACCGCCGTGCCGCGGGCCAAGTCGCGACCATAGCAATTGCCGCACACCCCGCCGTCGCTTTGACAGGTTAGAACCGAACGGATCTTGATCGCCTCGATACCGGCGCCATCGATCTTGTCGGCCAAGGCCTCATCGATAAGCTGCCCGCCTTTGACAACGACATCCTCGGTTAGCGGGTCAACCACATCTTCAGCCACCGTGCGGCCGAGGACGCGCTCCGACAGGGCAACAACCACATCGCCGCCTTCGATCACCGCGGTCATGGTCAGACCATCCTTGGTGCCGCAATCATTCTCGACGATGATGCAATCCTGGGCGACGTCGACAAGGCGTCGGGTCAGATAGCCCGAGTTCGCCGTCTTCAATGCCGTATCGGCCAGACCCTTTCGGGCACCATGGGTCGAGTTGAAATATTCGAGAACCGATAGGCCTTCCTTAAAGTTGGCGATGATCGGCGTCTCAATGATCTCGCCCGACGGCTTGGCCATGAGACCGCGCATCCCGGCAAGTTGGCGAATTTGCGCCGCCGAACCACGGGCGCCGGAGTGAGCCATCATATAGACCGAGTTGATTTGGCCATCGTCGTCGATGCGCTGCATTTCGGCCATCATGGCATCCGCCACATCGTCGGTGCAGCGGGTCCAGGCATCAATGACCTTGTTGTATTTCTCACCCTTGGTGATCAGGCCATCCTGGTATTGCTGCTCAAACTCCTTCACCCGTCCGGTGGTGTCTTCGACCAACCGGTGCTTCAGGTCAGGAATGATCAAATCGTCCTTACCGAACGAGATGCCGGCATTACAGGCACAACGGAAACCGAGCGACATCATGTGATCGGCGAAAATAACGGTCTCTTTCTGACCGCAATGGCGATAGACCAGATCGATCACTTCGCTGACTTCGCGTTTGGTCAGGAGGCGGTTTACGATTTCGAACGGCACCTGGGCATGGCCGGGCAATATCCGGCCCAGCATCAAACGACCCGGGGTCGATTCCACCCGCCGCGTGATCTCATGGCCCTCCTCATCGACCGTATCGATGCGCGCAAGCACCCGGGAATGCAGATTTAGCGCGCCCGCATCGAGCGCCTGCTCGACCTCGTCGATCGAACCGAAGTTCGGAATGCGCAGAGCTTTAACTGAGCCATCCTTGAGCGCCTTATTCAACGCCGTAACATTCGACGTATCGACCTCTTCGCTACGCTTCTTGGCATCGACAAAGATAATTTCGCCGGTTTCCAACGCGGCTTCCAGCGCCTTTTTGGTGTCAATCGAGACTTCTTCGCAGTTGTTGTCGTTCGAGGCGTAGGTGAGATAATACAGACCCAGAACGATATCCTGCGACGGCACGATAATCGGCTTGCCGTTGGCCGGGCTCAAGATGTTGTTGGTCGACATCATCAGCACACGGGCTTCAAGCTGGGCTTCCAGCGACAACGGAACGTGGACCGCCATCTGATCGCCATCGAAGTCGGCGTTGAAGGCCGCGCAAACCAACGGATGCAGTTGAATGGCTTTACCTTCAATCAGTACCGGCTCGAACGCCTGAATGCCGAGGCGATGGAGTGTCGGCGCCCGGTTGAGCAGAACCGGATGTTCACGGATCACCTCTTCGAGGATATCCCAAACCTCCGGCCGCGCCTTCTCGACCATACGCTTCGCCGCCTTGATGGTGGTGGCGTAACCGTACAATTCGAGCTTGTGATAGATGAACGGCTTGAACAGCTCGAGCGCCATCTTCTTCGGCAGCCCGCACTGATGCAGCAGCAGCTCGGGGCCCACGACGATGACCGAACGGCCCGAATAGTCAACGCGCTTGCCGAGCAGGTTTTGCCGGAAACGCCCCTGCTTGCCCTTCAACATGTCCGACAAGGATTTCAGCGGCCGCTTGTTAGCGCCGGTAATGACGCGCCCGCGGCGGCCATTGTCGAATAACGCGTCAACGGCTTCCTGCAACATGCGCTTTTCGTTGCGCACGATGATATCGGGCGCGCGCAACTCGATCAGCCGTTTCAGACGGTTGTTGCGGTTGATGACCCGGCGATAGAGATCGTTCAAATCGGACGTCGCAAAGCGGCCGCCATCAAGCGGCACCAGCGGGCGCAACTCCGGCGGAATTACCGGAACCACGTCGAGCACCATCCACTCCGGCTGCGCGCCGGATTCAATGAAGGCTTCAATGATTTTCAGGCGTTTCACATATTTCTTACGCTTGGCTTCCGACCCGGTTTCGCGCAGATCGACACGCAGCTTGGCGTGTTCCTCTTCAAGGTTGAGACCCGACAACATGAATTTCAGCGCCTCGGCGCCAATCATCGCGGTGAAGGATTCGTCGCCATATTCGTCCTGCGCGGCGGCGAACTGCTCTTCGGTCAGCAACTGATGCAGTTCGAGATCGGTCAAGCCGGGCTCGGTAACGATGAAGTTTTCGAAGTACAGCACCCGCTCCAGCGCGCGCAAAGTGATGTCGAGCAGCAAACCGACCCGGCTGGGTAGCGACTTCATGAACCAGATATGGGCGACCGGCGAGGCCAGTTCGATATGGCCCATACGCTCGCGCCGCACGCTCTGCAACGTCACTTCGACGCCACACTTCTCGCACACGATGCCGCGATATTTCATGCGCTTGTACTTGCCGCACAGACACTCGTAATCCTTGATCGGGCCGAAAATGCGCGCGCAGAAAAGCCCGTCGCGTTCTGGCTTGAACGTTCGGTAGTTGATCGTCTCCGGCTTCTTGATCTCGCCATAAGACCAGGAACGGATGCGTTCCGGGCTGGCGATCGAGATGCGGATCTCGTCGAAGTGTTGCGGTCCCTGCTGCTGGCCGAAGACGTTGACGAGTTCGTTCATAAAATTGCTCCTGCTAGAAGTTCAGCTGATGTTCCCAAAACTAACCGGTTCGAACTTTACGTTCCGGTTTGCCTGAGTTGGACATCGAGCCCGAGCGACCGAAGTTCCTTTACAAGCACGTTAAAGGATTCCGGAATACCCGCTTCGAAATTGTCATCGCCGCGCACAACGGCTTCGTAGACCTTGGTGCGTCCCGCCTTGTCGTCCGACTTGACGGTTAGCATTTCCTGCAGCGTGTAAGCAGCGCCATAAGCTTCGAGCGCCCACACTTCCATCTCGCCGAAACGCTGTCCACCGAACTGCGCCTTACCACCCAGCGGCTGCTGGGTGACCAGGCTGTACGGTCCGATCGAACGGGCGTGAATCTTATCGTCGACCAGATGATGCAGCTTCAGCATGTAGATGTAGCCAACCGTAACTTTGCGGTCGAACTTTTCACCCGTGCGGCCATCGATCAATTGCACCTGGCCCGACATATCAAGTCCGGCCGCTTCAAGATGCTGGTTGATCTCAACTTCGGTCGCCCCATCGAAGACTGGCGTCGCCATCGGCACACCGTTGCGCAAATTGCCCGCCAGTTCGACGATTTCGCCGTCGCCCATGCTGGCAATGTCTTCGTCGTAGATATCTTTGCCGTACACGTCGCGCAGTTTCTTGCGCATACCGTCGAGCTTCCCCGATCCGTTGAGCGAATCGAGCATGTCGCCAATCTGCCGGCCCAGTCCATTTGAGGCCCAGCCGAGATGGGTTTCCAGAATCTGACCGACATTCATACGCGACGGGACGCCCAGCGGATTGAGCACGATATCGACTGGCGTGCCATCCTCGAGATAGGGCATATCTTCCATCGGCATGATGCGCGAGATCACACCCTTATTGCCATGGCGGCCGGCCATTTTATCGCCCGGCTGCAGCTTGCGCTTCACCGCGACGAATACCTTAGTCAGCTTCATGACGCCCGGCGGCAACTCGTCGCCGCGCTGTAACTTATCGACTTTGTTCTCGAACCGCGCTTCGAGCGCGGTTACCGCGTCGTCGAAGCTCTTATTGACGGCTTCGATTTGCCCCATGCGCTTGTCAGCGCCGACGGCGAACTGACGCCACTGACCCGGTGTGTAATCACCCAGCACTTTCTCGGTGATCTTGGTGCCCTCAGCCAGCCCCTTCGGGCCTTTGACCGCGGTTTGATTGGTCAGCAGTTCTTTCAAACGGCCATAGAAACTGCGCTCGAGAATGGCCTTCTCATCGTCGCGGTCTTTTGCCAACCGCTCGATCTCCGAACGTTCGATCGACAGGGCGCGTTCGTCCTTATCGACGCCGCGGCGCGAGAACACCCGCACCTCGACAACCGTACCGGTCACGCCCGGCGGCACTTTCAGCGAGGTGTCGCGGACATCGGCGGCTTTCTCGCCGAAAATCGCCCGCAGCAATTTCTCTTCTGGCGTCATCGGCGATTCGCCCTTGGGCGTTACCTTGCCAACCAGAATATCGCTGGGATTGACCTCGGCGCCGATATACACGATGCCCGCCTCATCCAAATTCTTCAGCGCTTCTTCGCCAACATTGGGAATGTCACGGGTGATTTCTTCCTGACCCAGTTTGGTATCGCGGGCCATCACCTCGAATTCTTCGATATGAATTGACGTGAACACATCGTCACGCACGATACGCTCTGAGATCAGAATGGAATCTTCGAAGTTGTAACCATTCCATGGCATGAACGCGCAGAGCACGTTTTTGCCCAGCGCCAGTTCACCCAGATCGGTCGACGGTCCATCGCCGATGATGTCATTCTTCTCGACAACGTCGCCAACCTTGACCAACGGCCGCTGGTTGATCGCGGTGTTCTGGTTCGAGCGCTGGAATTTCAGCAGATTGTAGATGTCGACGCCGGTGTTGCCACCATCCATATCGTCGGTCGCCCGCACCACGATGCGCGTCGCATCGACTTGGTCGACGATGCCCGAACGCCGCGCAATGATCGCCACGCCGCTATCACGCGCCACGGTTTCTTCCATGCCGGTGCCCACAAGCGGCGCATCCGACTGGATCAATGGCACTGCCTGACGCTGCATGTTCGAGCCCATCAACGCCCGGTTGGCGTCATCATTCTCCAGGAACGGAATTAGCGCCGCAGCCACGGAAACTAACTGTTTGGGCGACACGTCCATGAAATCGATATCTTCGGGCAGCGACATCACATAATCATTGTTCTGCCGGCAGCTAATCAGGGTGTCGGTGAACTTACCGTTCTTATCGAGGGCCGCATTCGCCTGAGCGATCGTGTAGCGGCCTTCTTCCATCGCCGACAAATAGATGACCTCGTCGGTGACTTTGTCCTTCACCACTTTGCGGTATGGACTTTCGATAAAGCCGTACTTATTCACCCGGCCATAGGTCGCCAGCGAATTGATCAGCCCGATATTCGGGCCTTCCGGCGTCTCGATCGGACAAATCCGCCCGTAATGGGTGGGGTGGACGTCGCGCACCTCAAAGCCCGCGCGTTCGCGGGTCAGACCACCCGGCCCCAAAGCCGATAGGCGGCGTTTATGGGTAATCTCACTGAGCGGGTTGGTCTGATCCATAAACTGGCTGAGCTGCGATGAACCAAAGAATTCGCGCACCGCGGCAGCAGCCGGCTTGGCGTTGATCAGATCGTGCGGCATGACGCTGTCGATTTCGACCGTCGACATGCGCTCGCGGATCGCCCGCTCCATACGCAGCAGACCGATGCGGTACTGGTTTTCCATCAACTCGCCGACCGAACGGACCCGGCGGTTGCCCAGATGATCGATATCGTCGATTTCGCCACGGCCATCCTTCAGATCGACCAGGATCTTGATGATGTGCAGAATGTCGTCCTTACGCAGCGTGCGCTGTGTGTCGGGCACGTCGATATCCAGACGCGCATTCATTTTGACCCGGCCCACTGCGGACAGGTCGTAGCGTTCCGAATTGAAGAACAGTCCGTCGAACAAAATCTGCGCCGTCTCGTAGGTCGGCGGCTCGCCCGGACGCATCACACGATAAATCTCGATCAGCGCGTCTTCGCGACTGCGGTTTTTATCGGCGGCCAAAGTATTGCGAATATAGGGGCCGACGTTGATGTGATCGATCATCAAGGTGGTAAATTTCTTTACCTTCAACTCATCGATCTTCTCGAAGGTCTCCTCGGTGATTTCCTCACCGGCCTCGATCAGCACTTCGCCGGTTTCTTCGTTGATCAAGTCCTCGCCAACATACTGGCCGACCAGCGCTTCGTTGGTGACGAGAATATCCTTCACGCCGTCTTCGGTGATTTGACGGGCCAATCGTGGCGTGACCTTGGCACCCTCTTCGACCAAAACTTTGCCGGTTTTGGCGTCGATCAGATCGAAGGTCATCTTCACGCCGCGCAGGCGATCGGCGACATAGGCGGTCCGCCAGCCCTCTTTCCCCCGCGTATAGCCGGTCTTCTCGTAAAAATAATCGAGGATTTCTTCGTGAGACATGCCGACGGATTCGACCTGGTCCAAATCACGCCCTTCGGCGAGACGCTCTTCGCGCAATTTCTGCGCCTCGGCGCTGTACAGCGCCATCAAGAACGTGGTCACCGGCAGTTTGCGACGGCGGTCGATACGCACATGGACAATATCCTTGGCGTCGAACTCGAAATCCAGCCAGGAACCCCGGTACGGAATGACCCGGGCGGCGAACAGGAACTTGCCCGACGAATGGGTCTTGCCCTTGTCGTGATCGAAGAATACGCCCGGCGAACGGTGCATCTGCGAGACAATCACGCGCTCGGTGCCGTTGACCACGAACGTACCCTTATCGGTCATCAAGGGCATGTCGCCCATATAGACGTCTTGCTCTTTGATGTCGCGGATCGAGCGGGCGCCGGTATCCTCGTCGATATCCCAGACCACCAAACGTAATGTCACCTTGAGCGGCGCCGCAAAGGTCATGCCGCGCTGCTGGCACTCCTCGACATCGTATTTCGGCTCTTCCAACTCATAATCGACGAACTCAAGCTGTGCGCGTTCCGAAAAATCCTTGATCGGAAACACCGACTTGAAGACTTCGGCAATGCCCACGTCGGAACGTTCATGATCTGCCGCGCCGCTCATCAAAAACTGATCGTAGGATCTTTTCTGAACCTCGATCAGGTTTGGCATGGGGGCGACTTCGGCAATCCGACCAAAGCTTTTGCGAACGCGCTTGCGACCAGTGAAAGACTTCGACATCAACGGCCCTCTTTCATGCGCCCTGGGGCGCTTTGAGAATTAAACTCAGACACTTCAACGCGGCCCCGATAAGCCCGGGGACACGTCCTTAAACGGTATTGTCGTATCGCCGCTGCGAGCCTTCGGCCTCGGCGATACGACAATACCGGTAGCACCGGTGGCAGGCCGACGGCGATAAAACCTCACCGCCATCGGCCCGAACCGATATTCGGTAGCGTCGCGACGCTACTTGACTTCGACCGTAGCGCCAGCTTCTTCCAGCTTGGCCTTGATCTCGTCTGCTTCGTCTTTGGCTACGCCTTCCTTAATTGCTTTCGGCGCGCCCTCGACAAGGTCCTTGGCCTCTTTCAGACCAAGACCTGTCAAAGCACGAACTTCCTTGATGACGTTGATCTTCTTCTCGCCAAAGCTGGCCAGAATAACGTCGAACTCGGTCTGCTCTTCCGCACCGCCGGCATCGCCGCCGGCCGCCGGGGCCGCTGCGGCCATGGCGACTGGCGCCGCGGCACTCACGCCCCACTTTTCTTCGAGTAGGGTCGACAACTCGGCCGCCTCAATAACGGTGAGGCTGCTGAGATCGTCAACTATCTTTTCTAAATCTGCCATTTCTCTTTACTCCTGAGACTAATCGATATGCTTCTGACGGGACCGGCTTACGCCGCCTCGTCCTGTTGGCCGCGGGCGGAGAACACCCGCGCAAGCTGACCCGCCGGGGCCTGCAACACGCCAGCGACCTTGGTCGCCGGTGCGTTCAGCACGCCGAGCAGCTTGGCCCGCAATTCGTCGAGCGATGGCAGCGTCGCTAACGCTTTGACGCCGGCTTCATCAAGCCGGTTTTCTGCCATAGCACCGCCGACGACGACGAGCTTGTCATTCTCCTTTGAAAAATCGACAGCCACCCGCGCCGCCGCCACTGGGTCGGCGGAATAGGCGATTGCTGTCGGGCCCTCGAAAAGATCAGCGATCCCTTCATAGGGGGTACCAACAAGGGCGAGTTTAACGAGCCGGTTTTTCGTCACTTTATAACTGGCGTCGGCTGCACGCATACGGCGGCGCAGATCAGTACTTTCCGCCACCGTAAGCCCGGATTGATGCGTCACCACGACTAGCGCGGCATCCGCAAACGCTCCGTTCAGTTCGACGACCAGCTCTTCTTTTCTAGCTCGGTCCACTTACCGTCTCCGCAATTTGGCGTGCCCGCAATCACTGTCGGCGGACGCACCGGTTGCAAGATGGTCCCTCGCGGTATGCCAGGAACCGTTCCTCCTGCCCCAGGAGCCGAGGCACCTGACCGCAAAGCCAGGCAAAACTCATCTCCCGTCTATGCAGGGCCGCCGCGTCTTCCAGCGATTAAGCCGTCGAAGCAATAGCTCGTCAGGCGCCTGCAGTCTCGGACAGGTCGAACCGGATCGCTTTTGGACGAACTTCGCCCGCCGCCGATTCCGGCCCTTCCATCGTCACCGCCATGAGGACGGCAACGAAATTCAAATGCGGCCTACTCTGCCGCCACTGGGCTGGTCGGCAGCGTCGACACATCGACACGCACACCCGGCCCCATTGTCGAGCTCAATGCCATTCGCTTCAAATAGGCCCCCTTGATGCCGCTGGGCTTGGCCCGCAGAACCGCGTCCAACAATGCCGAGACATTCTGTCCCAGTTGTTCTTCGCTAAAACTCGCCTTGCCGACGCCGGCATGGAGGATACCCTGCTTTTCAACGCGAAATTGAACTTCACCCCCCTTGGCGTTCTGGACGGCCGTACCGATATCGTTTGTCACGGTGCCAAGTTTCGGGTTCGGCATAAGACCGCGCGGGCCCAATATTTTGCCGAGACGTCCGACCACCGCCATCATGTCCGGAGTTGCAATAACCCGATCGAAATCCATCTCGCCATTCTGGACGCTTTCGGCAAGATCATCGGCGCCAACAATATCGGCACCGGCCTCGCGAGCCTCGTCAGCCTTGGCATCTTTGGCAAACACCGCGATCCGGACTGACTTTCCCGTGCCGTTGGGAAGCGCCACAACGCCGCGGATATTCTGTTCCGCGTGACGCGGATCAACGTTCAGATTAATCGACAATTCGACCGTCTCATCGAACTTGGAGACCGCATGCTCTTTGACCAGCCGAATCGCCTCATCGACTGTAACGCGATCGTTGGGATCGATCTTCTCGCGCGCCGCACGAATCCGTTTGCTTAGTTTCGCCATCGCTACCCCACTACCTCAAGGCCCATGGAACGGGCCGTGCCCATCACCATAAGCGTCGCGCCATTGATATCGTTTGCGTTGAGATCCACCATCTTCTTCTCCGCGATCTCCTGGCACTGCGCCCGCGTGACCTGTCCGGCGACCTCACGCCCGGCTTCGCCGCCGCCCTTTTCCAACCGCGCCGCTTTCTTCAAGTAATAGCTCGCTGGCGGGGTTTTGGTAATGAACGAGAACGACTTGTCCTGATACACGGTGATAACCGTGGGGATCGGTGCATTCGATTCCAATTCCTGGGTCGCCGCGTTAAACGCTTTACAGAATTCCATAATATTAAGGCCCGCCTGACCTAGCGCCGGCCCAACCGGCGGTGACGGGTTTGCGGCGCCAGCGGGAACCTCCAGCTTGACGTAGCCTTCTATCTTCTTTGCCATACTCCACCCTTCCTTCTTCGGGGGTTCGCGGTTCGGCAGCCCCTGGTCTTCAGAGCCAACCTCCCGCGCGCCGATTGTTTCCAATCGGCAACATTATTCGGCCTAAAGCTTTTCCACCTGACCGTACTCAAGTTCAACTGGCGTCGATCTACCAAAAATCGACACCGATACCTTCAATCGCGCCCGTTCCTCATCGACGTCCTCAACTTGGCCGTTAAACGACTGGAATGGACCGTCGTTGACCCGCACTTCCTCGCCAATTTCGAAGGTCACCGACGGCTTGGGCCGCTCGACACCTTCCTTGACCTGGTGAAGAATGCGATCCGCCTCGGCCTGGCTAATCGGTACCGGCTTATTACCCGCCCCAAGGAAGCCCGTCACCTTCGGCGTGTTTTTGACCAAGTGATAACTGTCCTCGTTCAACTCCATCTTCACCAGCACGTAACCGGGAAAGAATTTACGCTCCGAGTTAACCTTGCTGCCACGACGCATTTCGACGACTTCTTCGGTCGGCACCAAAATTTCGTCGAACCACTCCTCCATACCCTTCACAACCGATTGCTCCTGCAACGACTGCGCGACTTTCTTCTCAAAGCCGGAATAGGCGTGAACGACGTACCACTGCATCGTCATTGTAATTTAGCCTCCAATCGACAGTGCGAGTTGTACCAACCAGGCCAACACGATATCGACTGCAAAAAAGAAGAGGGCAGCGATGGCCACCATCACAAAAACCATAATTACCGACTGTATCGTTTCCTGGCGGGTCGGCCAGGTAACCTTGGCCACCTCTTGGCGTACCTGCCGAACGAATTCGCCAACCGATGGTTTTGCCATTCCGTACTTTCTTTGAACCTGTATGTGCCCTACTGGCACGCTAACTCGTCGATTGGCTGGCAGGAGTGGAGGGACTCGAACCCGCAACCCCCGGTTTTGGAGACCGGTGCTCTACCAATTGAGCTACACTCCTAGCTAACCGGCCAACATGTAGATTTGCCGTCCAGATCCTTTATTCGATAATCGAGGTGACGACGCCGGCGCCGACGGTGCGGCCACCCTCGCGAATGGCGAAGCGCAGACCCTCATCCATCGCTATCGGCGCAATCAAATTGATCTGCATCGAGATGTTATCCCCCGGCATCACCATCTCCGTGCCTTCCGGAAGATCCACCGTCCCCGTCACATCCGTCGTGCGGAAGTAAAACTGCGGACGGTAGTTCGAGAAAAACGGCGTATGACGACCCCCCTCGTCCTTCGTCAGGATATACGCCTCGCACATGAACTTCGTGTGCGGCGTAATCGAACCCGGCTTCGACAATACCTGGCCGCGCTCCACTTCCTCGCGCTTGGTGCCGCGCAGCAGAACGCCCACATTGTCCCCCGCCTCGCCCTGATCCAGCAGCTTGCGGAACATCTCAACGCCCGTGCACGTGGTCTTCGTCGTATCCTTAATACCGACGATCTCAATCTCGTCGCCCACATTCACGATGCCGCGCTCAATACGACCCGTCACAACCGTGCCACGGCCCGAGATCGAGAACACATCCTCGATCGGCATCAGGAACGGTTGATCCTTCGGACGGTCGGGCTGCGGAATATAGTCATCCACCGCCGCCATCAGCTCCATGATCGAGTTCTTCCCCGTCGCCTCGTCGCCGTCTTCCAGCGCCACTAAGGCTGACCCCTTCACAATCGGAATATCGTCGCCCGGGAAGTCGTACGAGCTCAATAGCTCACGCACCTCCAACTCCACCAGCTCCAACAACTCCTCGTCGTCGACCTGGTCCGTCTTGTTCATGTAAATCACCAGCGCCGGCACACCCACCTGACGCGCCAACAGAATATGCTCGCGGGTCTGCGGCATCGGGCCGTCCGCCGCGCTCACCACCAAAATCGCGCCATCCATCTGCGCCGC
The DNA here is from genome assembly GCA_011087645.1 of Alphaproteobacteria bacterium. GTDB lineage: Bacteria > Pseudomonadota > Alphaproteobacteria > UBA6615 > UBA6615 > JABDJY01. Next base: position 279,524 of record JAALLF010000003.1, on the reverse strand, counting down.
GCCGGTAATCATGTTCTTCACATAATCCGCATGGCCCGGGCAATCCACATGCGCGTAGTGACGGTTCTCCGTCTCATACTCCACATGCGCCGTCGAGATCGTGATCCCCCGCGCCTTTTCCTCCGGCGCCTTATCGATCTGGTCGTACGCCGTAAAATCAGCACCGCCAGACTCAGCCAGAACCTTCGTTATCGCAGCCGTCAGCGTCGTCTTGCCATGATCTACATGCCCGATCGTCCCAATGTTACAATGCGGCTTCGTACGCTCAAATTTTTCCTTCGACATCGCTTATTCCATAGTTAGCGTCTGTTATGGCTGGCCTCGCCAGCCCCTAAACTTGTCTTCGCTCGGCCCGACCCAGTAACTGGAGCGGGTGAGGGGAATCGAACCCCCGTCGTAAGCTTGGAAGGCTTCTGCTCTACCATTGAGCTACACCCGCAGAGACGTGTTGTTCGATATTTAAAGATTAGCCGCCCGTTACTCCATTTTTGCCCGTCTTCAGCGCATTCCGGTATTTGCGCGTCGCGGGTCTAATTAACGATCTTCGTCCAACACCACCGAAGCCGGTAGACCGAATGGTGGAGGGGGTTGGATTCGAACCAACGTAGACATAGTCAACGGATTTACAGTCCGCCCCTTTTAACCACTCAGGCACCCCTCCGTTTGCCAGACGCTTTTAACCAGCAGCAAACGCGCCGAACGCTATTGGCGACGGCTGAGCCGCGAAATATCTGGATTTCTTAACGACTGTCAACCGCTAATCACCGTAAACCGGTGTAAAGAGTACACATTTCTGTATTTGTCGGTCCCCGTGGGGGTAAATCGGCATCTTGTGCCGCCTGCACCACTATAATAGTAGGGTCCGTCATGTCCCGCCGCAAGAGCCCCTCACCCCGTCACAACAAGCATAAAAGCGGAAAATCGCACCCGCATGATGCCGCATCCTGGCTGTACGGCATTCATACCGCGATGGCTGCCTTGGCCAATCCGCAGCGCAAAGTTTCGCGAATTCTCACCTGCGATCCGGCTTTGGCCGCCCCTGTTACCGACGCTATCGGCGCCACGCCACAAATCGCAATCGAATCGGTTAGCCGTACCGTTCTGGAGGCCAACTTGCCCGACGGCGCCGTTCACCAAGGTATTGCCGTTCTCGCATCAGCGCTGGAGCCGCCGCTTTTAGACCAACTCTGCGAGCAGATCGCCGATCAGCCGCACACACGCATTGTCGTGCTGGACCAGGTAACCGACCCCCATAATATCGGCGCCATTATCCGCACAGCGGCAGCCTTTCAAGCCACTGCGGTTGTGGTTCAGGACCGGCACACGCCGCCAGTCACCGGCGTTTTGGCAAAGGCCGCATCGGGCGGGCTTGAATATTGCCCTCTGGTGCGCGTTACGAATCTCGCGCGCGCTCTGGAAAGTCTGCGGCGTGCCGGCGTGTGGTGCATCGGGCTGGATAGCGAGGCCTCACAAACCATGCAGGCGGCGAAGGTCACAGGCCCCATGGCCCTGGTACTCGGCGCCGAAGGCGACGGCCTGCGGCGATTGACACGTGAGATGTGCGACGCGCTCGCGGTTATCCCCTATTCTGGACCGTTGGCCAGCCTCAATGTCTCCAACGCCGCCGCCATCGCCCTCTACGAGATCAGCCAAATCGACCAATAGAGCCGCATGCTAGCGTTCAAGCGTCCGGAAAGCGTTGCTGGTATTGATTTGTTAAGGTTAACGCGACGTTAACCATTCCCCGCGATCATAGCCCCGTCAACACAGCTTTGAGGGGAGCCCAAATGATCAACCGTTCGGACAAAGTGTCAGATACTATTCTTGCGTTACTGCCGCCTACGATCGCCGTGACCTGGGTCATCGCCGACGCCACCACAGGCCTGGTCGCCGCCGATCGCGCGGTTCACATAAACCCACCAATAATTGAAATTGTGCACCAGTCGGAAGCTTCCACCCCTGCCCTCCACGCACCGCAGCGACGGACACCGGTTATCGCTTGCTCCCTTTATAACAGTGCTGAGGCGAACAAAGCACCGCAACGGCTGCACGGCGTACCGCAATCAACCATGCGCCGTCTCTGTCAGGCCGGCCTGAAACTCACCGTCAGTCTACCCAGGACCTAAGCCCAAACAGAGCCCGGCCAACCGGCTATTTGGAATAGCCAGCAATCGACTTGACCACATAGTCGCCGCCGCCATTGCGCAAGATGAAGCCGTCGAAACGATCGCGAAACCCGCGATCATTTGCGCTCAGTACTACCGCCCCGTTAATCGAAACGTTCATGTCGCCGGCGTCATCACGCGTTAACAGGACCGTCTTCGGTTGCCTGGTTTGCTGCGGCGCCCAGGTCGCCGATGCGACAAGCGCGCTATTGATCACGCTGCTGCCGCGCGAGCCGATCCGCAAAAGCTCAACCGCGGCATCGCGAGTGCCGGGCCGGATCCCGATACGGTATCCCAGCCCATCGTTCCCCTGAATCACGCCGAGCTCGATATAGCCATTTACCGCATCGGCAAAAACGATGTCGGCCTGCAGCGCGAATTGATTAGCGGTGCCGGCGGACGTTGCCATGATGGTTTCTTTGGGCCGCTCCGGCTCCGGCGCTTTCTGAGGCTCGCTGCTGCTACCTTGCCGCAACAACTGTCCCAAAATCTGCACCGCGACGTCACCGGAGTCGTTTGACGGTTGGCGCTGGGTCGTCGCCTGAGGCGCTGCCGTTGATATGCGGGTGCGCATGCCGTCGAGCCTGTCGACCGTCACCGGTGCCCCGCCGACCGTCCAGGCCGGACCAGCGGTCACGTTGCCGTCGGCAAAATCGTCGAACAGGACACGATTGCGCCAGGGCCAATCGAACCGCCGCGCCAAATCGCGAAGGTCGCGCAAAAAGTTGGGGTCGGCGGCGCGCGCCGCGGCCGCCTCGTCGATCAGCTTGTTGAGTTCGTCGACTAAGCCTTGGGCCTGGCTCGTTCCGGTTTGCGCCTGGGCGGTGCCCGAATTGCGGTAGTCGCTCGAATAGTTGCTCGATTGGGCCAACACCGGGCCGCCGTGCAGCGACACAAGCGCGCCTATAGCCATGCCAGCGAGCGATGCGCGCGCCGTGGGAGTGGTTGAAACCATGGATTGCCTCCTTAACAAGTCGGCTACAGCTTAGTCGAAATAGCGCCGGCGTGCGACTTTCGTTGACGCCACCATATTTCCCGTTTATTGCCAGCGCATTGTCGCCGTTGCGGCGGGTTGCCGGCTTAGCTCAGTTGGTAGAGCGGCTGATTTGTAATCAGTAGGTCAGGGGTTCGAATCCTCTAGCCGGCACCATTTTTCCAACCCATTCCACGCGATAGCCGCCCCTCACGCCGGTGCGCTACGACGACCCGCGTACTGGTAGGCATAGACGCCACCCAGAATAACCGCGCCGACAATATAGGCCTGGTAGCGCAGATCGCCGGCGCTGCCGAATACGAAGGTGACGAAATTGCCAACCGGCAGCAACAGACAGGCCGCCGCGACCAGCCATAGCAAGCGCTCGAACGGTATGTGACGGCCGTTGCCAAAGCCCTCGAAGAACTTCGCCCAGGCAACAACGCCGAGCAGGCAAGCCACCACGGTGATGCCGATATCGAAGGTGGAGCCGATCAGTAATAGCGGCGTGTAGACGAACAGGAACGGCATAATGAGGATCATCGACGCCATTTTCAGCGCCTGGTTTCCCGTTTTCACCGGATCCGATTGGGCGATCGAACTGGCCGCAAAGGCAGCGAGCGCCACCGGCGGTGTCACGGCGCTCACGACCGCGACCCAGTAGCTGATCATGTGCGCCGCCAAAGTGGGGACACCGAGATCGGTCAGCGCACCGACCGCGAAGATCGCCAAAATGACGTAGCTCGCCGCGATCGGCAGGCCCATGCCGACGATATAGCCAGCAATAATGACCAAGATGATGGTGATCGGCAGATAGCCACCGCTCGCCTCAACCAGCAACGAGGCAACCCGGCCCGGCAGGTCGGACTTCGTGGCGGCCGACAGCAAGATGCCCAGCACGCCAGTGATACAACTGACAACGAGCGTATTGCGGGCACCGGTCTCCATCGACACCCAAGTGGTGCGGACCAACTCCTTAAAGGCGTCGCCCAAGCCCCGTAAGTCTTGATCGTCTTCAGAGACGCCGATCATACCTTCGGTCGTTGATCGATCCTGCTCCCGGTCGGCAACAGCGATCGGACCCAAAATCATGATCTCGCCGATCTTCAGCAAAATAAAGGTCAGCACCACCCAATAGCCGGCGTCGCCAATGCCGATACCGACATAATCTTCGACGAACCAGGAGAACGGCGCGCCGATCTTCATGCCGAAGAAAAACACCAAGATGCCGACGACGAATGAAATCGCCAGATACGGTTTCCACGAGGTTTTCGACCGCGCGGTCGGGATTGCCGAAAGCAGATCGATCAGCTTGAGCATGATGATCAGGACAATCGTCTTCGCCGCGGCGAGGAACGGCGAGTCACCGATGACCAGGAAAAACACCATCGCCGGGATCGGCAGCATCAGATGCAAGCGTGGAATAATGTGCTTCCACTGAGGAAGCTCTTCGGCCGGGACGCCGTGCAAATCGTCGCGCACCGCGCGGAAATAAACCATCAATCCGACCGACAGATAGTAGAGGACCGCAGGGATCACGGCGATCTTGACGATGGTGAAATAGCTGGTCTCGGTCAGCTCGGCGAGTAGGAACGCGCCGGCGCCCATGATCGGCGGCATATAAGCGCCACCGGTCGACGCTGCGGCTTCGACCCCGCCAGCGAAATCCGATTTGTAGCCAACCCGCTTCATCAGCGGGATCGTAAACGTGCCCGTCGTCATGACATTGGCGACGCCACTGCCCGAAATCATACCGAAGAAGCCGCTGCTGACCACCGCGGCCAGGCCGGGTCCGCCGGTCTTGGCGCCGGTCATCCGATAAGCGGTATTGATGATGACGGCGCCTAAACCGGTCTTTTCGAGAAAGGCGCCCAAGACCACGAAGATCACGATGAAGGTGGCGAACACATTGGCGATAAGGCCGAACATGCCCTCGGTCGACGCCATGAGAAATTCCATCACGGTCTCGGCGTCATAGCCCGGGTAATTCAAGATGCCGGGCATCCGTTGAGCGATCGTCTCGAACGAGTAGATGAAAAACAGAAAACCGAGCAACGGGATCAACGGGCCGACGATGCGTCGGGCAATCTCGAAGCTCACCGACACCATCATGACCGAATAGATGAACAGCAATGCCGGCACGGCCGAGCCCGAACGCTCGCGCAGATTCTGCACATTCTCGACCCACCACAGCACCGCCATGACAATGCTGATTACATACAGGACGTCGGAGATTGAAAAGCCGTTGCCCGAAGTCCGGCGCATGCCTTCGAATAGATAAACAGCGGCGCCGACAACCCCGCCGATGAGGCCAACGATGAGCACTTCGGTGTTGAAGTAGCGAAACCACTTAACTTCGTTCTCACCGATCTGCCAGTGGACCCAGACCGCTATTGCACCGCACAGCATAACCAGATTGGCGAAGGCAAATAATTCGTCGAGCCAAACGGCTCGATCGCGAATGGGGCGCAGCCGGTTCTTAAATAGCAGCAGCGACATGATCGCCACGCCAAGAAAGAACGTGCCGCGAAATACCTCCTCGACCGGCGGGCCGAAGAACGCGACATGTATGAAGAAATAGGAATAGGCAACGGCAATGATCGAAAACAGGGTTTTTACCATCCCCGTCATCCGGCGCGGCGGCGCCATTTCTTCGGCAATAATGCCGATTTTCATCAGGGTCGAAATGGTTCCGCTGGCCATGACCGGTCAACCTACATCTATCTCAGGGATCGAAATAATTCACAAGCGGACGAGGCGCGAAGAGACAGAGTCTCTTCGCGCCCGACCTTACAGGTATGAAAGGAGCCCGTTTAAGGGCGGCCGATCAGTATCCTTGGACGACCTTGGTCGGAACGTCGACGCCACGCTCTCCCCAGTACTTCGCGGCCGCCGGGTGAACCGGAATGCCAATCGGCTCTAGATTGGAGAAATCACCACTCAGCGTTTTCCAATATGCTGCCGTTGCGACCAGCTTCTCGAGGTTGGCTGGGGCGGCAGCTACTTTCAGCATGTCGTAGACAGCCTCGTCCGACACGTCCTTATGAGCCAACCAGAACACATCGTAAGCAATCGATTCGGCCGGCGCATCCATTCCCTGGACATCCGGTTGGATGGGAATCGTGATTGGAGCGTAGAACGGGTTCAGCTTGATTACCTCGGCCTGCTCTTCCTTGGTTAAAGTGATGTAACGCACAGGTTTTGTGATCGACAATTGGGTTAAAGCTGGAATTACAAAAGGTGTACCAGCGGAGCAGAACACATCGATCTGGCGGTCACCCAACGCGCGCGCCGCATCAGAGAAACCGAGGTTACGCGCATCGATGGAGTCAGCAATTCCCGCCCCCTTCATAATGTTATTGCAATTAACGTTACTGCCAGAACCCTTGTTCAGCAGATTGACGATCTTCCCCTTCATATCCGAATAGCTCTTGATCGGGCTGTCCGCCAAGACGGCGATGATCTGCGCCTGTTGACGAACGTTGGCGATAACCCGAAAATCATTATTGGCGCCGTCTTCCTTAAACAATCCTTCACCATTCCAAGCTTGATACACCTGGCCAATATGACCCCAAGCGGTGTCGAACTTGCCGAGCGAGACACGGCGGACGTTATCGACCGAGCCATTCGACGGCGAGTAGTTGAACTTGTACTTGCCGTCCAATTCGGAGTTCAGCAATTGGGCGCCAGCGCTAACGGCCGGATGCCAGCCACCGCCGGCGGGGCCGCCGCCAATGCGGTAGCTTTCTTGGGCTTGCGCCGCGCCGGCAAATACCAGCGCGGTACCCGCCAATAACATCGTGTTTAGTAACTTCATGAATTCCTCCCTATGTATGCGCCATGACGACAGTCGCCAAAGCACCCTTGCGTCTAGTAATTTCATTCAGCCGGGCACTCTCCCGTGTGCCTGCGCGAACAGGGGGACGATGGCAGTCTCGCTTGCCCTTGGCAAGAAAATTTGTCCTGACAAATTACCTTTTCTGGAAAATTTGATCGGCGAACCTTCTCCGTCCGGGCCCCGCCTATTGTGTGCCGCGGGTGGCGGTCGCTACCATGAATGACGTTGCTGGATTTCTAAGGAAATACAAAATGAGGGAAATCGTTCGCGAACCCGTGACATCCGCCGATGCGTGGATAGGGCCGGATATTCAGGACGATGATGGTTGGATAATCTATCTCGACGAGGCCGCTAATGCCGAGGTCGATACCGCCTTGAACCATGCCAAACAGGCCGGCGCCGGCATTCCGTTTTCCCCTGACCTGTTTCCGCTACCCAATTTTTCCGCCCAAATTGACGATATCGTCGACCGGGTCAGCCATGGATTGGGCGTGGTCATGGTGCGCGGGCTGAAACGCGAACGGTATTCCAACGAGGATTGCGCGCTGATCTATTGGGGCCTCGGCATCCATATGGGTACCCCGGTTTCGCAGAACACAAGGGGACATCTGCTCGGCCACGTCACCGATGAGGGTTTCACGCTCGCCAATCCCGATGCCCGCGGGTATCAGACCCGCAACCGGCTCGATTTCCACTGCGACCAACTGCCGACCGACATTCTCGGACTGTTCTGCTTACGCACCGCGAAGTCTGGCGGCACCAGCTATCTGGTCAGCGCCACATCGGTCCACAACACCCTGCTCGCCGAACGGCCAGACCTTATCGATTTGCTTTACGAGCCCTTCCACGTGGATTGGCGCGGCGACCACCCCCAAGGCGGTCAGCCTTGGTACGACGTTCCCATGTTCAGCGCACGCGATGGCGTCATCACCGCGCGGGTGACCAACCGTTCATTCCTCGAATCGGTTTCGCGCTATGGCGAACATTTAGCGCTAAGCGACGCCCAGCGCGCCGCGATGGAGGTGGTGCAGGAAATCGCCAACCGGCCGGAATTGCGGCTGTCGATGGATTTTCAGGAAGGCGACATGCAGTTCATCAACAATCATACGGTGCTGCACGCTCGACAGGCCTATGACGATTACGACGATCCGAATTTGAAACGCCATCTGCTCCGCATGTGGATTGCCCTCCCCGATGAAAGCCGGCGGCCCCTCGCGCCAATTCTCGACGACCGTTACAGCTATGTAGCGTCCGGGGGTATTGCCAAATGGAACGCCGCCTGATCGCACGGCTACGCTAGGTTGGCGGCCCTGATCTACCGATCGGGAATTGTCTCACCATTGGCAATGCGGGTTTCCGCTTCCGCCAACTCTGGCCCCGTCATACCCTCACGCACGCGATCGAGAAGTTTGATGGCGCCCGGGTCATCTGTCTTGGTCGCGGCGCGCAGCCACATATAGGAAATCACCAGATCCTTGCTAACGCCGCGCCCCTCGAAATAAAGCGCGCCCACGTAAAACTGCGCCCGCGAAGAACCATTCAGGGCGGGCGGTAGCCAGTGCTCATAGGCCTTCGAATAATCAGCAGCCTGGTAGGCCGCAATGCCTCGGGTAATCGGACCAGCGTTCGCCGGCAGCGCCGCGTTTTGCGTCTCCGGCTCGCTGGTTTCAGCCGTGAGAGGTGGCGGTGGGGTCGCGGCAGCCGGTGTTTCTGTCGGCGGGGTCGCCTCGGGAGGTGCCGCCGCGACCGCCGGTTCGACCGGAACAGGTTCAGGGGCAGCCGGCGCAACTTCGGCGGGTGCTGTAACCGGTGGACTTTCGTCGCGCGCCACGGCCACTGGCGGCCGTGATCGCAACCGCTCTTGTGTCGCCTCCAGCTCACCGCGCAAATCAGCAACCGTTTTTTCCAGCGCTAAGCGCTCGTTCTCGCCATCGCGCCGCGCGCGATCATTTTGCCTGCGCAACCCGTCGCGCGATTGGATCGCCTCGGCAAGTTTGCCCGACAATCCGACGACCTCGCCCTGCAGCGCATTCAACTCGGCAGTGCTTTCGGCTAACGCCGATTCGAGACCGGCAATTCTGCTTTCCGCATCATCGTCTGGCGGCGGCGGGGGGGGCGCCAGTGGTTCAGTTGGTGCCGCACGCAGTTGCGTCAGCTCGTCTTGTACTCGATATAATTGGGCTATCCGGTTCGCGACCTCGGCTCGTAGCTCGCTAATTTCGGTCTCTCGGCGATCCAGCGTCGCTGCCAAGAGGGCAATATGATTGGCCTCCGCGACATCGACCGTCGGCGCGACGATGGCGGCGTCTTGCCTGTCAACGGCGACGATAAGGCCGACCAAGAACCCGGCCACGCCGACCAGGATAACCGCCAACGTTATGGGATGGAGTAACCGCGTCACTCTGTACAAAATAGCCTTCATCGCCCACTCATTCGAATTTCGCTCGGCGGTCCTTGATCAACCGTGTTCCACTCAGTTCACGTTTGTGCCTTCTTGGCGGGCGCGCCGCCAGTCCCACGGTGTCACGAATGTACCCGACCATAGCCCCCGCCGCGCCGCTTTTGCCGTCTGTTCGGCGGCGCCATATTCATCGGTATGCGCCGGCACCGCCAGCGCCCAGCCTTGGCGTACGAACTCTTGGTTGACGCTGAACCCTTTCGGCCCGCCAAAACGGCACTCAGCCAGTGAGCTGCCGGCCGCATCCAATGCCCGTTGACGGCAGGTCACCCAGCGGGCCTCAAGCAAAGCCGCCATCGCATATGTTGCCTCCATGCCGCAGCGCCATTGGCGACCGTCCCGTTCGCAGAGCTGGTTCGGTTCCGGCGCGTCGATGCCATGCAGATCGAACCGTTGAATACCGATTTCCAGTGTATCGCCATCGACGATTCGCGCCTTCCCCTCAAACACACGCAAAGTTTGTGAAGATTGCGCGACCAGATCCGCCGGCGCCAAAAAGACGACTATGAGCGTCAGTAATATCAGCGGTTTGGCAAATCGAGATTGCCCCAATTCGCCCCTCTTTTGCCGGTGCACTATTTCATCGCCCTTCTCAGTTTTGCCCCGTGTTATCTGCCCACAATTTATGGCCGTAGGAAGGCCGCTTACGGGCGGCGAGCCTGTAACCGGTCTCGGGCGCGGCGCTCCGCTTCGCCAATCTGGTCGGCGGACAGGCGCGACGAAACCCGGCTCCGGCTTTGCTTCGCCGCCGCAAATCCCTGTCGTTCGGCAAGGATGAACCACATAAGAGCAGCCAGATTATCGGCTGGGACCGTATTACCTTCGCTATAGAGCACGCCGAGATTGTATTGCGCTTTGGCATGGCCCTGATCGGCAGCGCGTTGGTACCACTTCAATGCCAGCGCGCCATCCGCCGGCACCCCCCGGCCATTGGCGAACATGACCCCCAGGTTGAACTGCGCCCGCGCGACACCGCGTTCCGCCGCCTGTTGAAACAACGCGACGGCGGCGGCTTGATCCTCGACAACGCCTTTACCGGCCGCATGCATAAATCCCATATTGTACAGCGATAGGCCGTGTCCTTGATCGGCGGCACGCTGATACCATTGCAGCGCGGCGGCGTAGTCTTGCGCCACACCGCGACCATTTTCGTGCATGAAACCGAGATTATATTGTGCGTCGGTGTAGCCTTGCTCGGCCGCGCGCTGGTACCAGCGAAGCGCCTGGGCATCGTCTTGCGGTACGCCGTCGCCTTGGAAATAAAGGCCGGCGAGTTGGTATTGGGCGCGTACAAATCCCTGCTCAGCGGCGCGGCGGTACCAGGCTGCGGCTTCGCTGGGATCGCGGGAAACACTCTGACCCCGGTAAAATATTGACCCGAGATTATATTGCGCGAGCACATATCCCTGTTCGGCGGCAAGCCGATACCATTTGAGCGCCTCAGCGCCATCGGCTTCGACACCCTGGCCATTATCGTACATGGAACCCAAATTATACTGTGCCTTGGCAACGCCCTGATCGGCCGCCCGGCGATACCAAATCAACGCCTCGCCATAATTCTGATCCAGCCCGAGACCCTGATAATGCAGCGTACCCAAATTATACTGCGCTAAGGCCAACCCCTGCTCGGCGGCGCGTTGGTACCATTTTGCCGCTCCGCTGGAATCAGTAGGACCACCCTGCCCTTCGGCATGCATGACCGCCAGATTGTACTGCGCAAGGTCATAGCCTTGTTCCGCGGCAAGCCCATACCATTCGCGCGCCTTTGCGAAGTTCGGCGCGCCGCCTTGGCCCTGGTGGTACATGAAACCAAGATTGTATTGCGCCTTGTCGACGCCCTGGTCCGCCGCCCGTTGATACCATTTCAACGCTTCAGCGAAATTTTGCTCGGCGCCCCGGCCCTGCTGATAAAGCGCGCCGATGTTATATTGCGCGAGCGGGTAATCCTGTTCCGCGGAGCGCTTGTACCAATCAAAGGCTTGTGAAGGGTCCGCCGCAACGCCGAGCCCGCGCTCGTAAATAACGCCGACGCTATATTGCGAACGGGCGTCGCCCTGTTCGGCGAGGGCTCGCCATTCCTGCAAGGCGGTCGCATAGTCGCCGGCCTGCGCGGCCGACCGGCCGGCCTCGAAATTCTGCGCGTGCAGCGGCCCGACCAAGAGCGTCAAAAATAGTATTGCGGGCAGTACTTTCATGCGCACCAATCAACGCCGTTTGGTTTGTTACGAGCCGTTCGCCGCCGCCGCTATCGTCGAAGGTTAAAGTTTGCCCTCGCGGCGCAGACGACGCACCTCTTCACGGTCGATCAGAACGGTATCCGGAACGCCTGATTCGTATAGATCGGCCATCTTGGCCGGATCGAATTCGCCCTCGCTCATTTGGCCGAACTCTTCCGACCATTGGTAATGGCGTTTGTAGTCTTGGGTCTCCAAGGTGGTGAAATTATCCATCATCAATTCGACCTGGTTACCGTCCGGATCGCGATAGTAAAACGCCGTCGAATTGCCGTGGTTGACGCAATAGGCGGGTCCCTCATAACCGGCGTCGGTCATCGTGCGATAGACGTAAACCAGCTCCCCCAAGCTAGCGTAGCAGAAGGCCGTGTGGGACACGCCAATCGCGTTCTTGGGTTTTTCGTCCGCGCCCTCGCGTTTGATGAGGACGATGCGGTGATCATGATCGTCGAACGACATGAAGGTGAGACCGTAAGGGTTCACCCTGATGACCTCCGCGTTAAACATCACCTTGTAATATTCCACCATCTCTTCGTAGCGCGTATCGGAAAAGATGTGGATATGGTGCAGCTTGGTCGGTGATGGCATCGACGTCACAACGCCCGGTGCATCATGGCGCAGGGGCGATACCTTTTCGGGCAGGTAATCGGTCGGCGTCACAGCGTTCATCATAACCTCCTGAATTATCGGTCTTGATTCGACCCTCGACGATTAATCTGGCACGGGATCACGAGCCTGTCCACGTGCCCCGCCAGAGGGTCAGGCCTCGAACCGTACGCAGCCAATTTTGGCCAGCCAAGCCAGCGCTGATATGGCTGTTTCAAGCGCTATATCGGTCTCCCGGGATAGCGCTTCGATAGTCTTCGCGGCTTCGTTGGCCAGCGCCCCCATGAGCCGCGCAACGATGTCCTCATCGGGCAGATCGGCGCCGGAATACGAAAACAGCCAATGCGCGCGCGCCTGCTGCCAATCGCGGTCGAGCTTTGTGTCAACCACATGCGTATTCCGATCAATCCGCGTTGTTGGATAGCCGGCGAAAACGTCGAACGGGTCTCTACGGCCCGGCGCCACGCGCGGCGCCGACCCGACCGTTGCGCCTGAATGGGCTTTGCGAATTTCGGCGAGTTCTTCCCACAGCGCAAAATATTTTTCGATGATCACCGGCCAGTCGAATTCCTGGCGCGCCCGCAACTTGCCGCGTAGGCCCATCTCCGCCCGCAATGAAGGATCTTCGATCAGACGGATCAGAGCATCGATGAGCGCGTTGTGGTCGACCGAAACGCTCTGGCACGTCACGCCACAATATTCGTCGTAATTGTCCATGCCGACCTCATGGCGTAGCGCATGCTTTTGGCCCAGCGGCGCGGCCGGCATCCAAGTTGGAATACGAAACCCGTCGAAGCCATCGCGCACCGTATCGGTATAGCCGTTCCAATCGCTGACGACGGTGGGCAGACCCGCCGCCATGGCCTCGATCGGCGTCAGGCCGAAGGTCTCTTGGATATTGTCGGATAGCGACACGAACACATCGCCAGCAGCCCACGCCTTGCGGCTGGTGTCGGCGACGCGGCCATCCGCCCATACTGCCCGCACGCTGGGGCAGAATTGCGCCGCACCGTCTTTGAACGCGCGCTCGATCGCATCGTTGGCGAACCATCCGCATTGCAGCAGCACAATCTTTTTACCGGTCCGTTGGGCGGTCTGCTCCAACGCCGTGTACATGGCGTGAGGATGCGCCTTGGCGTGAAAACTGAGGCGGCCGACGAAAAGCGCGACGATTTCGTCGTCTGCGATGGCGAAATCACGCCGCGCCGCCATCTTGTCCGACGCGCTGAAATCCAAATCGTCGCAATGGACGCCAAGCGGGATGAGAGGAAACTGGGGCACGGAAAAATCGCGCGCACCGAGCCGCCAGCGCAGATAGTCGGTCTGGGCTTCAAGCAACGGGTGGATGGTTTCTTGGACTGCGGTGGAGGTGCAGACCACCGCGTCCCAGGGGAAAACCGGCGCGTTTAGCAAACTACAGATCGAATCCATCGCGCCGTGGGACGCCGTCGTATGAGTGACACCGATGAGGGAGTAGGCGTCCGCCCCCACTCGCAGACGTGCATAAGCGGCGGCGTCCAGCCCGGGACCGGGCAAATATAGCGAGCCCACTTGCGCCAACTTGTCTAAGCGGTGGGCCGGCAGCCACCCGGTTTTACATTTCGGATCGAGCGATTTCGCGATTTCGATAAATTTCTGCCCGGAGGTTTTGTGCGGCGAGTAGGCCCTTAGCCGCCGGTCGCCGGCATGATCGACCAACGCCCGCATAAATCCGTTGCCCGCCGCCTGCCGCCCCATCAACCGCGGCCCCTCGAGGACATAGCCATCGGGTTCGAACAGAAAGGCGATTTCCGATAACGACATAGTCTCTTCCATCCGTTGCTCACATCCACCAACCAACATTGTACTCAATATCGGATCGGCGGCGTTTTCCCTGCACCATATTACCGCGCCGGCCGCGCTAACCAATTAACTTCTTATCGCTAAGGGTGTGATATAGTTGGCTTTTACGCTAACAAGCGGTCGGTAGATGGCACGCATTCTTGTCGGTTGGGAACTTGGCGCCGGGCTTGGTCATGTGACGCGCCTACGCAAGATTGGCCGAGCGTTGGCCGAGCGCGGGCACCATCCGATCTTCGCCGTCCGCAATCTGGTAGAATCCTGGTCGCTGCTCAAAGATGACGGTTTCACCGTGATCCAGGCGCCGATCCCCAATGCCAGCCCGCGCAGCGTAAAATCGCCGTGGCGGGCGGCCGGCCTGGCCGACATTTTTATCATGCAGGGGCTCGACCGGCCGGGCGACATCTACCCGGTGGTGATGGCCTGGCAACATCTGTTCGAACTCTACAAACCGGCCCTGGCGATTAGCGATTATAGCCCCATGATGTGCCTGGCCGCGTATGGCAGCGTCCCCATGGTGGTCATCGGCGACGGCTTCACGGTGCCGCCGAGCCATTTGCCGGAAATTCCCAAGATACGCAGCGGCGTCGAGGAAACCGCGCCGCAAGCCGATGTCGTCGCGGCAATGGCGGAGGTTCAGCAACGCCGCGGTCGTGCGGCGCCGCAAAGTTTCTCGCAACTGTTCGAATGCGAATCGACCTGGGTGTGCACCTTCCCCGAACTCGACCCATTCCGCAGACATCGCCTCAACCCGGCGGTCGGCCCCTTCGACGCGCCGCCGGCGCCTCTGCCGCCGCCCGAAGAACGGCGGTTTTTCGCCTATCTCGGCACCGACTATAAGAAATTCAAACTCGCCTCGCAGGGTATTGCCGATATCAATATTCCCGGCGAGGCCTATATACGCCGCGCCGCGCCGCAGACCGTCAAAGTCTTCAAAGACAAGGGCATCCAAATCCACGACCGTCCGGTTTCCATGGTCGACACGTTACGCAACTGCGCGGTCATCATCCATCAGGGTGGCATTGGCACCACCGAGGTCAGCCTCGCCATCGGCCGCCCTCAGGTTATTTTGACGACCCATTTGGAGCAAAATCTCAACGGATCGGCTGTCGAACGCCAGGGCACCGGCGTGCGGGTGACTGGCGACTATGAACCCGAGGCGATCCGCGAGGCCGTGCATAAAATGTTGGACGAGCCGAGCTATATGAAACGCGCGCAAACCGTCGCCCATGCCCTGCGCAAGCGAAGTTATGTCGACAATGTCCCGCGTATCGCCGACGCCTGTTGCCGCATCATCTCCACCGGCCGCGCCGAACCAGTGTTGTAGGAAGATGCGCATAAGCCTCCTATTCGCCCCTTTACTGGTCGCCGCGCTCTCCGCCGCCGCCCACGCGCAATCGACAAAGCCCGCAATCGGCCCCGCGCCGCAGCTTTCGCTGCCGATCGCCTGCACCGTCAATGTTGACTGTTGGATCGCCAAATATTTCGACGCCGATCCTGGCCCCGGCGCCCGCGATTACACCGACGGACCGCGCACCAACGATAGGCACCGCGGCACCGACTTCGCGCTGCGCGATCTCGACGCCATGGAGGCCGGCGTGCCGGTGCTGGCCAGCGCCGATGGCATGGTTCGGGGCCGGCGCGACGGCATGGACGATGTCAATGTCCGGACCATCGGGCTCGACGCTATAAAGGGTCGCGATTGCGGCAATGGCGTATTCATCAACCACGGGCCGGGCTGGGCGACGCAATATTGTCATTTACGCAAGGGCAGCGTGCGGGTCGCCACGGGACAGGCCGTCAAAGCCGGCGATGTCATCGGCCTGGTCGGACAGTCCGGTCGCGCTGAGTTTCCCCACATCCATCTGAGCGTTTTTCGCGACGGCAAGAGGATCGACCCCTTCGCCACCGGTGATGCCAGCGCTCCGCAGCTTTGGCGCGCGACGCTGCGCAGCCAGTTACGCTATGAGCCGGTGTCGGTATTCGATGGCGGTTTTCGTATGACGGCGCCGGAAAAGGAAGAGACCCGGCTGGGCGCCATCCAAGATCAGACGATCTCTCCCAACGCGCCAACGCTGTTCTATTGGACCGGCCTTTTCGGCATTCGCGCCGGCGATAAGATTAAGCAGACCCTGCTCGGCCCCGATGGACGGGTTCTGGCGGAACACGAAGCCGTTCAGAAGAAGAACCAAATTCGCGGGTTTCGCTGGGTCGGCAAAAAGCGCGGCGCCCGGTCCTGGCCCGCCGGCGACTATATCGGCCGCACGACGGTGACCCCGAGACCGGGCGGGCCGGGCGAGACAAAGAGCTGGGAAGTGACCCTAGAGGTAACCGGCCGCTAACCAGCGGCGATCAGTCCTCGCGCAGCGCCCGGTGGACGTTGTCGGTAATCGGGCTCATCAGGTACTGCAGCGCCGTGCGCGAGCCGGTGTTGATCAGCACCTCCGCCGGCATGCCGGGATGCAGGCTCACCCCGTCGAGCGCCTCGAGCTCGCCGGCATCGATCTCGACCGTGGCCCGGTAGAAGGCGGTGCCGTCGCTGTCGTTAATGAAGCGGTCGGCGGAAATGTTGGTCACGGTGCCATCGACCAGCGGCGTGCTGCGACTGTTGAACACGCTCAGACGAATTTGCGCCGGCAGGCCAGCATGCACCACATCGATATCGTTGGGGTTCACATTGGCGCTAATGATCAGCTGTTGCTGTTCGGGCACGATATCGACGATCGGCGCACCCGGCGCTACGCCGCGCGGCTACCGCGGGAGCGTTTGGGCTGGGTCAGTTTGGTGGGCCGCCGGGACGCGGTCAACGCGTCGAGCAACGTGTCGAAACTGTGCGGGCCTTGCTTCGGGTCCTGCCGGGGCAGGTTGAATTTGACGTCGATGATGGTGTTGCGCATGCGCCAGGCGGTTTTATAGGTCAGACCCAGCAGGCGCTGCAGCTCGCGCGCGGTGATGCCATTGTTGCCGCACGAATAGAGAAACACCGCATGAAACCAGACCTGCAGGCCGACCCGCGATCGGGCGAAGCGGGTCTGCGCCATGGGGTGCAGATGATAGCCGCACCATTGGCAGGCATAGGCCGGAATCTGCCGGATTTTGTGAAACCGCGCCGTGCGCTCGCATTTCGGGCAGGTGCTTTCAGGCCCAAACCGCAACCCCATCAGGTGATCGAGGCAGGCTCGGTCGCTGGGAAACCGTTCGAGAAATTGCCGCTCGCGCTCGGCGAAATCGGCATTAACCTTGGGCCCCTGATTAACCACCTGCCGCGCTTTTGCCGGCTTGTTATTTTCGTTTGATGCAACCATTTGCCCGACTATCGCCCGCAAATCGTTAGGAAGTTGTTAATGTTTATGGTTAATGGTTAACGTGGGAGACAGTGCGTAAACCTCTATTATTCAAGGTGTTTTTAACTATAATTCGGGCGAAATAATGGCGGATCGCCTGGACTTGGCCGGACGCGCACCGCGCCGCGCGGGACGGCGTTGAGCCCCAGGCGAACGCGTTAACCGACAGATATTTTTTAATCTTTATGAAAAAATTTTAATTCTTTATGAAAATACAATGAAAGTTGCCGTCATCACCCCCTATCACGGCGAGTGCGCGGAATGGCTGCGCCAGTGCCATGACAGCGTGCGCACCCAGACCCTGGCGTGCCAGCACATCATGGTTGCCGACGGACGCCCCGACCCGCTGGTCGACAGCTTCGACGTGCAGCATATTGTGCTGCCCCAGGGTCATGCTAATTATGGCGACACACCACGCGCCATCGGCGCGCTGTCGGCGATCTCCCAGGGCTTCGACGCCATCGCCTTCCTCGACGCCGATAATTGGTACAAGCCGGCCCATGTGGAATCCCTGATCGCGCTGCAGGCCGAGACGGGCGCGCAAGTCTGCACCTCGGGCCGCGAAATCCGCCGTCTCGACGGCTCGTTTCTGACCGTCTGCCCGTTCAGCGACGGCGAGCTGTTCGTCGACACCAATTGCTACCTGTTCACCAAGCCGGCCTTTCGCACCGTCGCAGAATGGGGGGTGATGGATGACGACCTGCACGCCATCGGCGACCGGGTGGTGCTGCATCAAGTCAAGCAACAAGGCTATGCCCGCGCCCATAGCTGGCGCGCCACCAGTTGCTATCGGGCCACCGCCACCGACGATTATCGCCTGCTCGGCGCGCCGGTACCGGAGGGCGCGAAGAAAAGCCGCGATACGGTGCGCCCAGCGGTCGAGGCGTTGTTGGCCCGCGGCGGACCCGACCTGTCCGGCCAGGGCGCGACGGATGAGTTTCGCCGGTCGGTGCTGGCCCGCACGACCCACGAACCCGACGCGTTTTAAGACAAGCCGGTCTTAAAGCTGGACAGTTGGCGTCACTTGGTGGGGCGCGGCGAAGGTTGCGGTGGAGGCGCTGACATCATCGTCGCCATAGCCGAAGATGATGTACACATCGGCGAGTTCCTCATCGAGGATAGCGAGTTCCTCCGCCGTGAGTTTGCCGCGGAACTTGCCGATATTCTTGGTGGACATCTCCTTGCCCCACAGCTCGCTGCGCCAGCCGGTGATCTTAAAGCGCTCCATATCGTCGAAGTCCCATTCGTTGCGCTTCCACGCCGCCGTGCCGTCCTCCGGCGCCAGGGGAAAGTCGGTAAATTCGCTGATGCGCGCCACCTCCCGCGCCGGGTTGGTGACCAGCGCTTCGTGTTTCACGAACAACAGATTTTTGCGGAAATTAGCGTCCGGCGCCACCAGAACCGAACGGTAGAAGCCTTTGTAATAGCCGGCTAGGCGCTTCATGTTGCGCTCGGCGAACCAGCGGTTGGTATTGGGTTTCGGCAGCTTTTCCGCGACTTCGATCAGCGACGCGATCACATCGCGCGGGTCGCGCACGCTGATGATGTATTTGGCATTGGGCACCAGGTCGTAGACATCGTGGAACACGCGGGTCAGGTTCGTTTCCTTCAGTACCAGATGTTCGGCTGGCGCATAGCGGGCGCGGGTCTGATCGAGATAGTCGGCGACCACACGACGGTAGAAGCTTTGAAACGCCGGAATGTCGGTGAAATAGGCCGGCCCGAACTCGGCAAAATTGTTGCGGCCCCGGCGATAGGCATCGACGATATGCTGCAGCAGGAAACATTCATAAATTAGCGGGTTGGTTTTCTCGCTGCTGCATAGCAGGCCCTGTAACAGGGTCGTCCCCGATCGTTGCGCGCCGCCGACAAAAAATGTGGTCATGTCTGACTAACCTCGCCGTTTCGCCGCCGCCGGGGCGCGTGTCCGACCGGCACCGCGTTTCTTGCGTTGCGTCCCCGACTTGCCCACCGCCTTTTGTCCGGCTGGTGGGACCACAGCCACGTTACCGGGACGGCGGCCCTCGGCCAGGTTCTCAACCATGCGAATTTGGTCGCGCAGGCATTTGTCCAAGCTATAGCTGCGCTCGATAGTGCGCCGCGCCCGCTTGCGAATTTCGGCCATGCGATCGTCATGGTCGAGCACCTCGTCGACCCGGTCGGCGATGGCCAGATGATCGTAGAAATCCACCAGCAGGCCGTTCTCGCCATCACGAATGACCTCGCGCACCGGCGGCGTGTCGGACCCGACAATAAGGCATTCACAGCCCATCGCCTCGAGCATCGACCAGGACAATACGAACGGATAGGTCAGATAAACATGCACCGCCGAGATCTGCAGCACCGTGAGATACTGCTCATAAGGCTGGCGGCCGAGGAAATGGACCCGCGCTGGATCGATCTCTACCTCCGACAATGCCTTCTCGCGATAGGTCTGGCCATCGGGCAGGCTGCGGCCGTAGCTGACGCCGTCGGCGCCAACGATCAAAATATGGGCGTTGGGCCGGCGCCGGCAGATCTCTTCGGCCACCTGCATGAAGATGGGAAAGCCGCGATAGGGTTCGAGATTGCGCGCCACATAGGTCACCACCTCATCGTCCTTCGTCAGCTTAACGCCGCTTGGCAGGGTAACCTTGGCGTCTGCTAACGGCTTGACGATATCGGTGTCGAAGCCTTCGTGGATAACCGACACCTTGCCGTGGAATTCGCGCGGCAGTTGCGCCTTCTGCCACAGGGTGGGGGTGACCCCCCAATCGGCGGCTTCGAGGCTGATAAATTGCGCCGCGTTCTTGGTGCGGATGCGCGCCCGATCATCCAGGGTGACCTTGCGGTCCAGCTCGAAATCGACGTCCGACCCATAGGCCCGATAGTAAAACTCGAAATATCCCAGAAGCCGCGCAGTGGGGAAAACATCCTTCAAATACATCGTCTCGCCCCACCCGGCATGGCCGACGATGACATCGGGAACGAAACCGCTCTGGCGCATCTTCTCCGCCGCCTGCGCCGCCGCTTGGCCATAGAGCACCGCCGATTCCAGATTGGTCAGATAGCGATGGGTCTGCTTACCGGGCTCGCGCGCCAGATCGTATTCGGCCTTGGTGACGCCGGCCACGTCGGGTTTGCCTGGTCGGGTCAAAAACCGGACGTCCCAGCCCTTCCGCGCCGCCAACGCCGGCGCCAGATGCTTGTACTGGCCTGGACAGTTCTGATGGACAAACAGTATATTCACGGTGGACCTACCTGCCCCCAAATTCTCCAAAGCGGCGCCCTATGTAGCACGAATTCATTAGCGCGGCGTAACGGGCCGAAATCCGCTGTTACGGGTCAGGGACTTAAGTCCATGTTCTGTTGAGAGCGCTGGCGTAATTCATCGTACAAATTCTGGATATCCGGACCGAATTGATAGGCCGCCTTGCTGCGTCTTAAGGCTTTGGTTGGAAATTCGCGATCCAGCTCCGCGCCGGTGAATGCCGCCAGCCGCGCGAGGCATCCGGGTTCGAATATCTGATCATAGGCTACGAAAAACCACCGCCCGATGCCTGCATGGTTTTGCAGTATATTTCGATAATTGTAGGACCAAACCTCGGCCGCCTGCTTCACACTAATCGATAGGTTTCGAAGATAATTTACCGATCGGCATTCAGTCAGAATGCTCTCGACAACTTCGGCGGGGTCGCGAAACACACAGATGAAACGGCAATCGCCGGCATAGGCGCGCCACAAGTGCAAAGTGTAGGAAAATCGCGGATCCTTGAAACAAAAGGGCTGATTTTCCGCCAGCCCGGCGATGACATCCAGTTGCTCTGGAGTGGCGGAAATATTGGTGTCGGGCGACAGGCGCACCAGCCATCTTTGCCCCGGACCAGGCGCGTCGGCCTGATAGACAATGCCATCGCGATGCACCGGCGCCGGCACATAGGGGGCCAATATTTCTTCGTTTACGTTGTTGACCGTCGCATCCTCAAAGAATCCCATAGGATTGCTGTGACGCGGGGCGTGCAGCTTCGAGCCCATAAAATAGCCGGCATTGCGGAACAGGCCGGCGACCATGCTGGTGCCGCTGCGCCCGCTTCCCATAATGAACAAATTGGGTAGAGATTGATCCTGGTCGCTCAATACAAAGCCCTAACCTTGCCGTCGTTTAAGTTAAATCTCCGGCACCATATGTGCTGGCTTAGCCGTCTTCCAAAACAGCGATGGCGCTGATTTCGATCAGGTAATCGGGGTGGGTCATCTTGGTGACTTCGACCATGGTCGAGGCCGGCAGGGGTGGCGAGAAATACTCCCGGCGCACCTTATGAATGGTGTCGAAATGCTCCATGTTGCGCACGAACACATCGACCCGGCAGATATCGTCCATGGTGCCGCCGGCGGCTTCCACCGCGGCTTTGACATTCTCACAGACCTGGCGCGTTTGGGCCTCCACATCGCCGATCCCAGCCACGGTGCCGTCGGGTTGATGGGCGGTCATGCCGGAGATAAACACTAACTTGCCGCGCGCTTCGATGGCGGTTGCGTGGGAGAAATGGCCGCTCGGTTTGCCCATACGGTCAGACGTAATTTGCTGCTTGGTCATCATTCTCTCCCCGCGTTTAATCGTCCCACGTCATCGATAGACCCGGTAGGAACCGTTTTCGATATCGTCGAATAGCGCCGGGCCCCTTGGGTCCCAGCCCAGCACAGCACGGGCTTTGTCCGCGTTCACCCGTACGTTCGAGCTCATGGCGTGGGCCATCGCCGGCCCCCAGGCGCGTAGAGCCTCATCAAAGGGGAAAGTCTCGGTCGCCTCGCCCAAGCCGAGCATCCGGCCGATCGCGCGGTTGACATCAAGCATCGACGCTTCGCCTCCCTCGACATAGAAAAACGACCCCGCCGGCGCCCGGTCGAGTGCCAGCAAATAGGCGTCGGCGCAGTCTTCGATATGAACGTGGGACCAAATATTTTCGCCAACGCCGATACGACGCGGCGCCCCCGACGCCTTCGCCAGCGCGATGAACGTGGGGATTTGCGGACTGTGGGGCCGCACTCCGAGCCCCTGGCCATAGATCAGGCAAGGGCAAATGATGATCGAATGGACCCCGTCATTGGCCGCGTCGAGGATCATACGGTCGGTGGCAATCCGCCCGGCCTTCTCCGGCAAGGCATTCAAGGGCGTATCTTCTGTGAAAACCGTGCCGCCACCCTGGCCGCCGGCATTGTCCGACACGATGCTGGTGCCGCTGGTCTGTACATAACGCTTACCGCTGCCGCGCAGCGCGTCGACCAAAACGCGTGCGGCAAACGGATTATCGGCATTGGCGGCGTTAACCACGGCGTCGGCGGCGTGCGCCGCGCTGTCCAATATGTCCAAATCATCCAGCGTGCCGACCACCGGCGTTATGCCACGATCGCGCAGCAGCTCTGCGCGATCGTCATCGCGCGCCAATCCGGTGACTTTGTGGCCGGCCGCGATCAATTTTGCGGCGACGGTGCCACCGATATAGCCGGTTGCGCCGGTCACAAATATATCCATCAAACCATTCCCCTGCTTGATTTTTCTAGCTTTCCGGCGACTTTACGGCTTCGCTCACCCGCCCGCCAGACCAAGGACCGCGATTCCGAATCGCCATGGACTTGACTCGTGTGCCATAATGCCTACCTGGGTATGGACAGGGTTACTTCCGCCGCGGCCCGATTGAGGCCACAAATGAGCGGGAAAATCGTGTCTGTGAGGATGAGAGAGTCATGGGGAGCCGTCACCGGACGTACTGGCAGACGGCATGCCGATGACAATGGAAAGTAAGTTATTCGGATCATGGACGACACAAAAAACATCGATACACAGATCGAGGACGATTTGCATGCCGGCTTTACGGCACGGCGCGTGGAAGAACCGAAATCGCGCCAGTGCTTGAAATGCCGCGAACCGTTCAGTAGCGAATGGTCGGGAGAGCGTGTCTGCAAGCGTTGCAAGTCGTCGGGAACGTGGCGCAGCGGCCTTTAAGCCTGTCCGCCATCGGGCTCTACGCCTGATAAAATCTGTTCCTGGCCAAGAAGCTCTGTGCTTCACCTACGCGTTTGGCGCCCCTTGCCGTGCGCGGTGGTTCCGTGCGCCCATTTGCCAGCCCCCGCGATTTGCGAATATTCTAGATTGCTAATGGCGTCAGCAATCGTGATTGGAATGATTGCCACACGTCTGGGGGAAACAAGAATGACGATCGATAACGAAAAGTTGCTGACCGAACGCCTGACGCCGGCCCAGCGCGCAATCATCGATATGGAGTATCCACGTTTTTCGGACCGCGAGATGGACCGCCGGCGCGCGCTCATCGACGGCTGGTTGGCCGAACACGATCTCGACCATGTTTTGGTTTACGGCGCCTATTGGGCCGGCAACGGGGTCGGTTTCTTCACCGGCTGGCCGGTCACCGCAGAGGCAGCCGTGGTGTTTTCGCCGGGCGCGACCCCGGCGATGTATGTGCAGTTCTACAACCACGTGCCCGAAGCCACCCATATCGCCTACCAGACCGAGGTCGGACCGGGTGGCGAGTCCACCATCGGCACGGCGATTGCGACCATGGAACAGCGCGGTAAGCCCAATCCGCGGGTCGGCATCATCGGCCCCCTGCCGATGGGTGCCTACCGCGCCCTGGAAGCGCGCACCAGCGAGGTAGTCGACCTCAATCGCGCCTATGGTGGCGCGCGCATGATCAAGTCGGAAGAAGAGTTCGACTGGCTGAAAATCGGCGCGGTACTGAGCGACTTATCCTACGAAGCGGTGCTGCGCAACACGCGCCTGGGCGACAACGAACGGGCCTTGGGCGACCATGTCGAGCGGGCCTATCTGCCCTGGGGCGCGACCAATCTGATCCATTTCTTCGGCGTCACCAGCATGGCCAACCCCGATTGCTGCGTGCCGCGCCAGTGGCCGTTGACCCGCAAGGTTGCCAATGGCGATGTCGGATTTACCGAAATCAGCGCCGACTTCTGGGATTATTCGGGCCAAATCCTACGCACATTCACGATCGGCGCCGATCCGACGCCGCTCTACCAAGACCTTCACGCCACCGCCGACGCCACCTTCGACGCCATCATGGCCATCCTGAAACCGGGCACCACGGCGCAGGATATCTTCGATGCATCGAGCGTCATCGAAGACGCCGGTTTCTCGATCTACGACGATCTGGTGCACGGTTATGGCGGCGGCTATCTGCCCCCGGTGCTCGGCTGCAAGAGCCGGCCGGCGGGACCGATCCCCGACCTCACCCTGGCGCCGGGCATGTGCATGGTTGTGCAGCCCAACGTCATCACGACAGACCAGAAGGCCGGCGTACAAACCGGCGAGGCGGTGCGGATTACCGAGACCGGCGTTGAGTCACTGCACGACGTGCCCCGCGGCCTGCATCGCATCGATCCCAGCTAGAGCAGAATTCGTTTAAACATTGCTATAAGAATCAGGTCGGACATTAGTGTCACTGATCGGGCGCGGCGCTAAGCCCCTCTCCTTTGGGGAGAGGGGTTGGGGTGAGGGGAAATATTCCATCCGGTTTGCACATCTCCGCCTATATCCCCTCACCCGGCTCGCTGACGCTCGCCACCCTCTCCCGTTGGGAGAGGGTTCATTACACCGATCAAACTAGGACAGAAATTCAAGCGCCGCGGATACGGTCGATTAAGGCCAAGCAATCGGCGGGGAACTCGTCGCCGCGCCAGACGACGTGACCGTCGGGACCGACCAATACCAAGTCCACCTGGTAGCGCTCGCGCGCAAACTCGTCTGCCGGCTCGAACACGCTGACCGGTACGCCGCGATCTCCGGCCGCCGTCAATAACTCATCGGCCGGCGCATCGGTTCGCAAGCGCAGCAAAGTGAACCCGGCACAGAAATGGTCGCACAGCGCCGACCCGTCGCCTAACCAGACATGGGGCGCGCGCGATCCCGGCCGGGCGCTCGGCACATAATCGTAGGGGTCGTCGGGGATCGGCGGCGTGCCGTCGGGCCAGACGATCGCCGACCCTTCATAGCGCACGCCGAGCACGACGCCGGGGATAATAAATTCCCGCCGGCCATGGTCGGCCAAATGGGTACCCAACTTGTGGCGTTCGGCTTCGCCTTCGGCGGTCTCTCGCTCAACATCGGCGCTAACATCGAAGGTGCCGATGGATTCAGCGAAGCTCTTGGCGAAGGCCAGGTTGCGCGCGCCGACCGGACGCCGGTCGGTTTCATAGGTGGGTAACAGGTTCGGCCCGCCCCATCCATTGACCGTGGCGGCCAGCTTCCATGCCAGATTTACCCCATCGTCGACGCCGGTGTTCATGCCCAACCCGCCGGTGGGTGTGAATAGATGCGCCGCGTCGCCGGCCAACCAGGCCCGGTCGCGCCCAAACGACTGCGCGATGAGCGCATGTCCCGCCGTCCACGGCTGACGCAAAATGATCTCAGCATTGACGGGGATACCAGCGGCACGATTTATTAGGTCACGGTCGTCGATTTCACCGGCATCGACGCCGTCGGGAATGCGCGACAGTAAGACAAACTCGTCAGCGCCATTGACCGACACCAGCAGCGCGCGTAAGTCGGGCGTGACGATCCAATATTGCCAGGACGGCGCTATTTTTAGCCATTCAGTATCGCGCGACGCCGTGAAGTATGTCGCCAACATGGCGCCGCCCATCATTTGCCGGACAACACCGCCTTCGCCTTCGTATCGAATGCCCAGCTGACGCCGAACCGCGCTTCGTCCGCCATCGGCGCCGACCAGATAATCCGCACTAATGTCGTAGACCTGATCGCTCGCAAGATCGCGTACTGTCGCGACGACGCCGTCTTCGGTCTCGGTAAATACTTCAAGCTGGTGGCCGAAACGAACGTCTACTGACGGTTGGCCTACCAACGCCTCAAGCAAAACCGCCTCGAGATACATCTGGTTGCATCGGTGGGGCGGCTCGGCGCAGTCGTAGGGGTTGGCGCTGTTCTTCGCCTGATCCACCGCCTCGGCACTGGCTGGCGTCGACAAGCGCGCCATTTCATAACCCGTTAGCCGGGTCACGTAAGTGACGTCGGTTGGGTAATCGGTCGGTAAGCCCGCCGCTCTTATCTTTGGCGCAACACCGTAGCGGCGGAAATGCTCCATCGACCGGGCGTTGATGGCGTTGGCCTTGGGATGTAACGCAGTTTCCGCCTGGTCGTTAACGAGGATGCAGGCGACGCCGTGCCGCGCGAGTTCAAGCGCGATGGTCAGCCCGACAGGGCCACCGCCGGCGATAAGGACTTGGGTATTAAGAGCAGACATGATGACGGTCGCCTAACACTCCATCATCTCTTGCTGGGGCACATAGACCGCGTCGATATAGTCGGTCATGTGCTGGATAAAGGTCTTGGGCTCGAACTGGCGCGGATTGTCCGGTCCGATACAGGTATCGAGCGGATCGGCAACGGTCTCGTCGCTCGGACTGTAGTGGAAGGTCAGCGCATAGCGGTCGCGCTTCGGCACGGTGACCCTGTGCGGGGTCGGCAGAAAGCGTCCGTTGCTCCACCGTTTCAGGAACTCGCCGGTATTCACCACGATGGCGCCGGAAACATGGGGCGCGATACACCAATCGCCCGACGGAGTGGCGTACATCAACCCCGGTTCCGCCGACATCGGCAGCAGCGCCATGAAATTATGGTCCGTATGGGCGCCCAGCGCCTGGTGACCTTCGGGGTTTTCGACCGCCGGATAAA
Source organism: Alphaproteobacteria bacterium (assembly GCA_011087645.1). Lineage (GTDB taxonomy): Bacteria > Pseudomonadota > Alphaproteobacteria > UBA6615 > UBA6615 > JABDJY01. The sequence goes on along the minus strand of JAALLF010000003.1, from coordinate 252,364 downwards.
GCGAGTTGCGGTTGTAGTAATGAGCGTCTTCGAAGAACGGCGCGAAATAATCCGCTGGCTTACCTAAAGCCAACGCGTAGAGCGGCAGCAGACGTTTGGCAGCCGCTTCCATTTCCACATGATAGGCCAACAACGTCTCGCGCAGTCCCGGCACCCCGTCGGGCCATTGATTGAGACCCGAGAACCGCACATCCGCGACAACTTTTGGGTCGTCGGGGGTGCGCTCACGCATCAGCGACAGGCCTTCGTTCAAATCGGCCATGGTGTTGGCATCGGTCAGTTCGGTCTTCATGATGCTCGCCTTGGCCGGCACGAAGCCGAGCTGGTGGCGGTTGACTATGATCTTGCGCTTCTCTTCTTCCGGGAGCGAAAAAAACTCTGCAACCTTCTCGAACGCCCGTTCGATCAGTTCGTCCGACACGCCGTGATGCGTGATGTAATAGAAGCCAAGATTTTCCTGGATATAACGTAGATCGGCCGCCACCTGGTCGCGCGCACCGGCCTCGCCGGCCAAATACGCCGTCAGATCGAGGATCGGCACCTGTTCCGCGTCGACGGCGTCACGTATGACCTCGCTGGGATGCGGCAGCATCGGGCTACCCCTTCAAGGTCTCGTTGATATAGTCCCATTGATTGTACCAACGCTGGCCGCCGCTGCGTGGCGGTTGCGGCACCTGCACCTCAAGCCAGCGGGCGGGCTGCCCCTTCTTGGGGAAAAATCCGTGCTGGGTACCGACCCCTGTCCAGCCATAATCGCCCGCCTTCAACGTGTATTCCTGGCCCTCGAAGATGCAGTCGATCTCGCCTTCGAGCATGAAATAGGTTTCTTCGAAGGGATGATCGTGATGATCGCACAGGCCACCATCGCGAAAATTTATGATGAACATATAAAAGTGGACGGCGCCGTTATCGTTATCCAGCAGCATGCGCATGGAAAAGCCGTGGAGATACGGGTTCATCTCGGTCGACGGGGGCTGATTTTCAACACCGTAATGGCCAAAGCCGAACAGACGAGGGTCGGCAAAGTTTGGCGGCTCCACCGTATCTGGCCAGACAGCGGGCCCAGTAAACCAGGTATCCTGCCAGCCGCCCGCCGGCTTGGGCTGCGGCGATTCCATCATCACACAGCGCGCTTCGACGTCGCCGCTATTACGCCACGCATGGGGAACGGTAGTGGGAATCAGCGCGTAATCGCCCTCCGATAATCGATAGGCGTGGCCATCGCGCAAAAATTCGAACTCGCCCTCAAGGACAAACACACCCTTCTCGAAGGCGTGTGCCGTGGTCTCGGTGACGCCACCCGGCGCCAGTGCGGCAACACCGAAACCAGTATGGACCGATCCGACCTGGCGATTGACGAAGGGTGCATAGGTGAAGCCGGTGGCGTGATCGCCATAGATCGGGTGAGCGATCAAATCTGTGTCTGTGAAGGTGCCGACTTTATGGCCGATCTTAGTAATGGCGGTTCCCCTTTATTTTTTAGCGGCCCGATGATCCAAGTCAGACCGCCCGGTTGCCGGCGTGCGACGAGGTGATTTTATACGACCAGCCGTCCGGCCCGGGAATAAAGAACGAGCTGTGAATCGAGCCGGTTTTGATACGCGTCGGCTTCATGCCCTTCTTGGCATATTTAGCGCGCGCTTTTTTCACATCGTCGACCATAAAATCGACCGGCGCCTGGGTGCCCTCCTTGGGGCGCTTACGCGACTTTTCGATAATCAGGTGGGTTCCGCCGCGCAGTTCGAGCACGGCAAAGGTCTGTTTCTCATTCTCAAATATCGCGCGCAGTCCAAGCTCTTGTAAGAACGCACTGCTCTCTGGCACGTCCTTGACCGGCAAGTGGACATGGCCGACGGCGACTGGTGGACGTCGGCCCTTGGATTTGCTCATGGAATATCCTCTCAATTGCTGGGGTGACCTGTTAGACAAAAGTGTCTCCCACCCGCGCCCAACCGGCAACCCCCATGCGCCCGCGGGAATAGCGAAAAGTAACCGTTGAAAATCCAGTATGACGGTTACTTTTGAACCGGGGCAGCCGGTTCGCAGTGGCAAAATATGGCGCTATGATCGACGGCAATCGAAACGGAGAGATAATTTGGCAATGCACGGACTGGAGCAAAAAGTCGCCATCGTGACCGGCGGCGGCGGCGCCATCGGGCGGGCGATCTGCCGACGGTTTGCCGAAGAAGGGTCGATTGTCGGCGTGTTCGACATCAACGAAGAGGCCGCTCGGGAAACGGCTGTGCAAATCGACGCGGCGGGCGGCAGCGCGCTGGTGCAGCAAGTCGATATCACCGACTATGACGCGGTCGCCGCGGCTGCCGCGGCGTTCGAGGCCGCCACCGGGCCAGCGGAGATTCTGGTCAACAATGCGGGCTGGGACCGGTTGGCGAACTTCCTCGACACCGACCCCGCGTTCTGGAACCAAATCATCGCCATCAACCTGCTCGGCGCGCTGAACCTGCACCACACGGTGGTGCCCGGCATGGTCGAGCGCGGCGGCGGAAAGGTGATCAATATCGCGTCGGACGCCGGCCGCGTGGGGTCGAGCGGCGAGGCGGTCTATTCCGCGTGCAAAGGCGGCATCATCGCCTTCACCAAGACTCTGGCCCGCGAATTGGCGCGCAACGGGGTGTGCTGCAATGCCGTGGCGCCGGGCCCCGTCGATACGCCGCTGCTGCGGTCGATGACGCCGGATGGCGATCTGGACAGCGGGCTGGGTAAAGCCTTTCGGCGCGCGATCCCAATGCGGCGCTTGGGCGAACCGGACGATATGCCCGGTATCGTGGCATTTCTGGCCAGCGAGGACGCTAATTTCATAACCGGCCAGGTAATCAGCGTGTCCGGTGGCCTTACCATGAGCGGCTAACTTTCGTTAAAACTGGAAAACCAATAAGCAAATAACAAAGGCCGGGAGGAAAACGGCGATGGATTACGAGGATATTCTCTACGAGAAGGCGGACGGTATCGCGACGATCACGATCAATCGCCCCAAGGTCTATAACGCCTTTCGCGCGCAGACGGTTATGGAGCTCATCGACGCCTTTCAAGACGCCGGGTGGGACAAGGAGACCGGCGTCATCGTGCTCACCGGCACCGGTGACAAGGCGTTTTCAACCGGCGGCGATCAGTCGGTCGACAGCAAGGCCTCCGGCGCTTACGGCACCATGCGCGGTACCATCGGCATGCCGATCACCGAGCTGCAGGCACTGATGCGCGACGTGCCGAAACCGGTGATTGCCCGGGTGCCGGGTTACGCCATCGGCGGCGGCAACGTGCTGGCGGCAATCTGCGATATGACGATTGCGTCGGAAGACGCCAAGTTCGGTCAGGTTGGCCCGAAGATGGGATCGGTTGATCCAGGCTGGGGCACCGCCTATCTGGCACATATCGTCGGCGAGAAGAAAGCACGCGAAATTTGGTATATGTGCCGCCAATATACGGCGCATGAGGCAGAGGCGATGGGGCTGGTCAACAAGGTCGTGCCCGCCGACCAGCTCGACGCCGAAGTGCGCGCCTGGTGTGAGGAACTGGTCGAGCGCAGCCCGACGGCGATTGCGATTGCCAAGCGCTCGTTCAACGCCGACACCGACCACATCAACGGCATCGGCGCGATGGGCATGGAAGCGCTACGCCTCTACTACGGCACCGAGGAATCGAAAGAGGGCGGCAACGCGTTCCGCGAAAAACGCAAACCGGAATTCCGCAAATACGTAAAGTAGCGATGGACCGTCGCTGTTAGATCACGACGCCAGAGCCGGGCAGCGGGCCGCGCCGATAACCGGTCCAGGGCGCGCGGTTTGCACCAAGATCACGCAACTGAAGCCTTCTTCGTATTTGTAGTCGGCCACGTCGACGGTTGCTTGCGTGCCCGTCCAATCGCCAACCCGCCGCACTTCGTGGACGATGTTGTGATTGACCAGGTTCTTATCCTTGTTCTCGCCACCGGTCGGCTGAACGGCCGCCTTGTCCTTGTAGTGAAGCAACCAGATCCCTGCCTTGTCGGCGATCTTGCCATCGACGGTGATGGTCAGGCCACCCTCGGCGAGCGGCGCAACGGCGATCGATAGGCGTTCGCCAATTGCGCCCTGCGCCTTTTTTATCTCCTTGCGGACCGCCCTTTTGCGATTACCGACGGTTTCGGTCTTGCCATCGAAAAACATTTGCGGTGTGTAAGAGTATCCGCGACCGGGCACGGAATTATTGTAGCGGCGCTGGCGGTCGGTTGATTCCGGGCTGGAGAATATATCCTTCCAACGGCCGGCCGACCCATAAACCAGTTGGTCCCAATAATCGACATGATGTTCCAAAGCGATGATGTCGTCGCGCTGGGCTAGCTCGCCGAGAATCTTCTCCGCCGGCGGACAGGAATAGCAGCTCTGCGACGTGAACAATTCAACCACCGTCGGCTGCGCCTTACTCTGTTCGGCAACGGCGCCACCATGGGGCAAAACGCCCAATGCGGCAAAACTCAAAACGGCAGCTTGCAGATAGTGCTTCATGGGATTTGGACCTCGGTTATGCGTGAGTACACGAACACACTAACAAGGGAACTCGCTGTTTATTCCATGTCTCACACAAGATTGATGAAATTAGCGTCAACCCGTTCACGTTTGTGTGATTACACAAAGTTTTCGCTAGCATTACAGACGCTTAGAGGGTGACCTGGGATGGAGGCGGTGTGCGCGCGCGCATGGCGTCCGGGGAAGTTTTGAGTTGAACAGGGAGCACGATCCACGCCATGAAATTATCCTCCACAATCGTAAAACGCACTCTTAGCGCCATCGCCGTTGTAGCGGTCGGCGTTGCCTTCGCGACGGCTGGCACCAGCCCGTCCGATGCTCAGATGAATGAACTTACCAAGCAACGTTCCGGCGCCATGAAATCCATGGGAGGCAATATGAAAAAACTCGGCGCTGCGGTGGCCGGTGGCGATAACGCGGCCGCTGCGGCAGCCGCCGCGGCTGTCAACGAAGTTGCCAGCAAAATCCCGTCGCTGTTCCCCGAGGGCAGCGGCACCGGCGAAACGCGCGCCAAGCCCGAGATCTGGCAAGACTTTGCTGACTTCCGCTCAAAAGCCAATGCCTTGGAAGCGGCCTCGGCGAAAGTCGTCGCCGACGCCAGCGGCGGCAGCTTGGGCAGCGACCCGAAAGCAGTCGTTGGCTCGATCGGCGCCACTTGCGGCGCCTGTCACAAAGCTTATCGGGCGCCCAAGCCGGAATAATTCGCGTACGTTCTTGGGAGACCAACGGCCGCCTGGGTATTACCCGGCGGCCGTTTTTCTTTATAAAGCCTCATGCGCAATTTTCTTTTGATCGCCTTCTTGGTCGTCATAGTCGGAACGTTAGTTCTGGGGGGCATCGTGCTGCGACAGGAAGACAGTCGCGATTACGAAACCGCGTGGCGCCAATTTACGGAAAATGCCAAAGGCGATGCTGAACGGGGCGCTTACACTGTGCGCCTTGCCGGCTGCGCCACCTGTCACACCGCACCCAAGGGTGGCAAGTTTCTGGCCGGCGGGCGCGAACTGAAGTCACCATTCGGCTCGTTCTTTCCACCCAACATTACGCCGGATCGCGAGACGGGGATCGGCGACTGGAGCGACGCCGACTTTGCGCTGGCGCTGCACCACGGCAAGTCGCCAGACGGCAAGCCCTATTACCCGGCATTTCCCTACACGTCCTACACACGCATGACTAAGCAGGACATGCTCGATCTGAAGGCCTATCTCAACTCCATCGAACCGGTGCGCAACCAAGTGCCCGACCATAATCTTAGTTTTCCCTTTAGCGTGCGCGCCGGCATGTATGTGTGGCGCGCCTTATTTTTCGATACCGAAGTCCCCCTGCCCGACCCCGATGAAAGCGCGGCCTGGAACCGGGGCGCCTACATCGTCAACGGACCTGGCCATTGCGGCGAATGCCACACGCCGCGCAATGTTTTTGGCGCGCTGCAGCGCGACCGCGCCTTCTCCGGCAATCCCAAGGGACCCGAAAACAAGCCCGTTCCCAATATCACCGGCCACGCAAAGCGCGGAATTAAGGAATGGAGCGCCGACGATGTGGTGACGTTCCTACAAATCGGCTTCAAACCCGACGGTGATTTCGCCGGCGGCGCGATGACCGACGTGATCGATGACGCCACCGGCAAACTTACCGAGGCCGATCAAGCCGCCATCGCCACCTATTTAAAGTCCCTACCAGCGATCCCTGCCGAATAGATTTTGATCTGACCGGCATTGGCAAAAGATGCGGCAAGCGGTTCCGACGATTTTCATTCGGCCTTGCTGATGACAAAGGTCAGGACACCGTCATCCTCGGTTGCGGATTCCAACGTGTCGCCGGTTGCCTCGCAAAAATTGTGAAAATCTTTCATGGCGCCCGGATCCGTGGCGACCACCGTCAGTCGCGCGCCGGCCGCCATCGTCTTGAGAGCTTTTTTTGCCTTTAGAACCGGCAACGGGCATTTGAGCCCAGAGGTGTCGAGGACATCCATGATCTAATCCGTCCGCAAATGTTGATGCCGTTTCATAGTGCGGTTATCGGCCAGCGCCGCAAGTGCCAAATTTCCGCCAACTCGATTGACCGTTTTTCTAATATGCGAATATACTAATTTTATGGACATCCACGCGCTCAAAGAAAAATCAGAACAGGCGAGCCGGCTACTCAAATCGTTAGCAAATGACAGGCGCCTGCTGATCCTGTGCCATTTGAGCGAAACTGAAAAATCCGTCGGTGAACTCGAACGCCTGGTCGGTCTCAGTCAATCGGCTTTGTCGCAACACCTAGCCCGTCTACGCCGCGATAAACTGGTACAAACCCGCCGCGACGCCCAAACAATCTACTACTCCGTCGCCAGCGCCGAAGCCGGCGCGGTTCTGCAGACACTCTACAAACTCTATTGCGCTGACGACGACGCGCCTGACCGACCGGCGGCCAAACCCAGCCGCCGCAGCGCAACAGGCGCCTGAGCCCTTAGGGTCTCTATGAACTTCATCGAAACCACATCGTAATCCCAGAGGCCCTTTAGAAATGACGCAGCAGGTAACGTTCCTCGACCCCGCGGAAATTCAGGCAAAACTCAACGACGCCACCGCCTATGTCATCGACGTGCGCGAAGACCATGAATATGCCGAAGCGCATATCGCCAACGTAACCCTTATGCCCCTCTCGCGGTTCGATCCCGGCGCGGTTTCGCCGCCAGCCAATAAAACGCTGATCTTCCATTGTCGTAGCGGCCAGCGCTGCGGTATGGCCGCTGAACGGCTTATCGATTCTGGCTACGAGGGTGAGATTTTCCGCATGGCCGGCGGCCTTCTAGCGTGGACGGCGGCCGGGCTACCCGTGGAGACCGGCGCAGACAATTGATTTCAGCAACCTCGATCCGACGCGAACGTTAGCCAACCGATGAATATTTACCTGCCGATAGCCGAAATGTCGGTCGACGTTTTCCTAATTTTGGGATTGGGCGGCGCGATCGGTTTTCTGTCGGGGTTATTCGGGGTCGGCGGCGGATTTTTGATGACGCCGCTGTTGATTTTTATCGGCATCCCGCCGGCTGTCGCGGTTGCCAGCGAGGCGAACCAGATCGTTGCCGCGTCGGTCTCCGGTGCGTTGGCGCATATGCGGCGCGGCAATGTCGACTTTAAAATGGGTCTAATATTGACGGTCGGCGGCTTCGTGGGATCCGGGGTCGGCGTGCTGATCTTCACTCTGCTACGCCAGTTGGGCCAAGTCGAATTGCTGATCGCGCTCAGCTATGTGGTCTTTTTGGGCGCTATCGGGTCGTTGATGCTGTTCGAGAGCGGCCGCACCATATTGCGGCGCCAAGCGGGAACGACAACCCGCGGCAAGCTACACCAACACACCTGGCTGCACGGCCTGCCGTTTAAAATGCGGTTCCGCCGGTCGCGCCTTTATATCAGCGCCCTCGTGCCGATCGGCATCGGCTTTGTTGTCGGTATCCTGGCCGCCATCATGGGGGTCGGCGGCGGCTTTATCATGGTGCCGGCGATGATCTATCTGCTCGGCATGCCGACCGCCATGGTGGTCGGCACATCGCTATTCCAAATTATTTTCGTCACCGCCAACGTCACCTTCCTACAGGCAACAACCAACCAAACGGTGGACATCGTGCTGGCGTTTCTGCTGCTGGCCTCAGCGGTCATCGGCGCGCAATTTGGCACCAAGGTCGGCGGACTATTGCGCGGCGAACAACTACGCGGCCTGCTGGCGCTGATGGTTTTGGCGGTCTGCGCCAAGATCGCCTACGATCTGGTATCGACCCCCGTCGACCTATTCTCGATCAGCGAAATTTCCGGATTTGGCGGATGAGAAACTTCCGTCACATCGCCATTATATTTTTCCTGGCCGTCGGTGTCAGCGCCACGCCGTCCTACGCGCAAACGCCCTCCGACCGCTCGCCGCTGGTGGCTGATTTGAGCGAAGACCTGATCGCCATCACCACCGGCTTTACCGGCACCGAGGTGCTGCTGTTCGGTGCCACCGACGGGGCCGGCGACGTCATCGTCGTCGTGCGTGCGCCGGAAAGCCAAGTGGTCGTCCGCCGCAAGGGACGGGTCGCCGGCGTGTGGATTAACGCCGACAGCCTAACCTTCGACATGGTGCCAGGATTCTATCACGTCGCCGCGTCGCGCCCGCTGGCGGACCTCTTGCCAGCCACGGTGCTACAGGACGAGCAGATCGGCGCCGTCAACTTGTCGGTGGCGCCCGTGACATCGGCGCCACAAGCCGAGGTCACCGCGTTTGCCGCAGCTCTAATTCGCAATAAGCAACGCGTCGGGTTGTTTAACCCGGAACTCGGCGAGATAAGATTTCTCGGCGACCGCTTGTTCCGCACCCAGGTGCAATTTCCGTCCAGCGTGCCAACCGGCGAATATACCGCGACGATATATCTCGTCGCTAACGGCGCCATCATCGACCGCACCGACACCACGCTGCAGGTGCGAAAAAGCGGCTTCGAAGCCAACGTGTTCGAATTCGCCAACCAGAACCCGTCGATATACGGTCTGCTTGCCATCTTAATTGCATTGGCGGCGGGCTGGTTCGCCGGCATTGTCTTCCGCAACGTCTGACCGAGCTATGACCGATCAACCATCGACCGAGACACTAAGTGCCACCGCGCAAGGCCGACGCGACGATTTGAGCCAGCCGAATGTATTTCTCGTGGTCGTCGACAACACCACGGAAATGCGGGTCGCACTGCGCTTCGCCAGTCTGCGGGCGAAGCGCACCGGGGGACGGGTCGGCCTGTTGCGTGTCGTCCGCAAGGCCGATTTCCAGCATTGGGCGGCGATCGGCAATTTGATGCGCGAGGAGGCCCGCGACGAGGCCGAACAATTGCTGCAGGAACACGCGGCAACGGTCACAGAGTTGACCGGCGGCGAAATGCCAATTCTTTACATCAAGGAAGGCGATACCAAGTCCGCCCTGGTCCAACTGATCGACGAGGACAGCCAAATCCGTATACTCGTGCTCGCCGCCGCAACCAACGCACGCGGGCCCGGGCCGTTGATTAGCTTTCTCATGAAAAAGATCATCGGTAAATTGCGTATTCCGGTCACGATCGTGCCGGGTGGATTGAACAATGACCAGATCGATACCCTCACGTAGAAGCCCCAGCCCGATAGCGTAAATTTATGCCCGACGACACGCCCCGCTTTAACTCGCCTGAGATCATCGACACTTCGCCGCCGGTCTCCGACGAAGTCAAAACCACGACTTGCTATATGTGCGCGTGCCGTTGCGGCATCAACGTGCATCTGCGCGATGGCGCTATTCGCTATATCGAGGGCAACCCGAACCATCCGGTGAATAAAGGCGTGCTGTGCGCCAAGGGTTCCGCCGGCATCATGCAGCATTATTCACCGGCGCGGCTGTCGAAGCCGCTCAAGCGCGTCGGTCCGCGCGGTTCTAACGAATTCGCCGAAATCGAGTGGGACGAAGCCCTGGCAACGGCAAGCGAATGGCTTGGCGATATCCGCAAACGCGATCCGCGCAAACTGGCCTTCTTTACCGGCCGCGACCAGAGCCAGGGCCTGACCGGGTTTTGGGCAACTCAATTCGGCACCCCCAACTATGCCGCTCATGGCGGCTTTTGCTCAGTCAATATGGCCGCCGCCGGCCTCTATACGATCGGCGGCTCGTTTTGGGAATTCGGCGAGCCGGACTGGGAGCGCAGCCGCTACTTCCTGATGTTCGGGGTCGCCGAGGACCACGATTCCAACCCGATCAAGGCCGGGCTGGGGAAACTGAAAGCTAACGCAGACACCAAGTTCGTTTCCGTGAACCCGGTGCGCACCGGCTATTCCGCCATCGCCGACGAATGGCTGGGCGTGCGGCCCGGCACCGACGGGTTGTTCGTACTGGCATTGGTCCACGAACTGCTGCGCGCCGGCAAGGTCGATCTGGAATATCTGGTGCGCTATACCAACGCCCCGTGGCTGGTTTACCAAGCCCCCGGCGAAGCCCATGACGGCATGTTCGTGCGTAACAGCGACAATGATCCCCTGGCGGTAGACCAGAGCACCGCCAATCTGGCCAACGCACTGTCGGCGGATATTTCGCCGGCCATGCAAGGCAGTTTCGATCTGGCCCAACTGGGCGATGGCGATCTCAGCGGGACCGCCGTGCCTGCCTTCCAGTTGCTGCTCGAGCGCTACAGCGACCCGCAATACGCCCCGGCCGCGGTCGCCGCGCAAACCGGCATCGATGCCACGACGATCCAGCGCATCGCCGCCGAACTGGCGCACGCCGCCTTCGAGCAGACCATCGAGATCGACCAGCCCTGGACCGATTGGGCCGGACGGCGCCACGACAAGATGATCGGCCGGCCGGTATCGATGCACGCCATGCGCGGCATCTCGGCCCATTCCAACGGCTTCCAGACCTGCCGGGCGATCCACATGCTGCAAATGCTGCTGGGCAGCATCGATTGCCCAGGCGGCTTTCGCTATAAACCGCCCTTTCCCCGACCGGCGCCGCCAGGCCCCAAACCGGCCGGCCGCAGCGATCAGCTCGCGCCAGAGACCCCGATGCCGGGACCGCCGTTGGGGTTTATCACCGGGCCGGAGGACCTGCTGGTCGAGGCCGATGGCAGCCCATCGCGCATCGACAAAGCGTTTTCGTGGGAATACCCGCTGTCGGCCCACGGCATGATGCATTTGGTCATCCGCAACGCCTGGGCTGGCGACCCCTACCCGATCGACGTGCTGTTCATGTTCATGGCCAATATGAGTTGGAATTCGGCGATGAATACGTCGGAGACCATCGACATGTTGACCGATATCGACCCGGATACGGGTGAGTATCGGATACCCAAAATCATCTATTCCGACGCCTTCTCATCAGAGATGGTGCCCTATGCCGATCTGATCCTGCCCGATACCACCTATCTCGAGCGCTGGGATTGCATCAGCATGCTCGACCGGCCGATTTCCAACGCCGACGGGCCGGCGGATTCAATTCGCCAGCCGGTCGTAGCTCCAGACCGCGATGTGCGGCCCTTCCAAGACGTACTGATCGATCTCGGTGCGCGCCTGGGACTACCGGCCTTCGTCGACGAGGCGGGCGCGCCGCGCTATGCCGGCGGGTATGCGGACTATATCGCCAACCACGAGCGCACCCCCGGGGTCGGTCCCTTAGCGGGGTGGCGCGGTGAGCATGGAACGGTCCATGGCAAGGGCGCCGCGAACCCCGACCAGCTCGACCGCTATGTGGAAAATGGCTGTTTCTGGCATGAAGAACTGGCGCCCGAACAGCGCTTCTTCAAATTCGCAAACCAGAGCTATCTCGAATATTCCGCCAAAATGGGTTGGATCCCGGAGCCCAAGCAGATCGTGCTACAACTCTATAGCGAGCCATTGCAAAAGTTCCGCCTCGCCGCGCAAGGCCACGGGGAGCATCAGCCGCCGGACACCCATCGGGAGCGCATCGACACACATTTCGACCCGTTGCCGATCTGGTATCCGCCCTTCGAGGAAGAGTTCAGCGGCGACGACGCCTATCCGCTTCATGCGCTCACCCAACGGCCGATGGCGATGTACCATTCCTGGGGTTCGCAAAACGCCTGGCTGCGCCAGATACATGGTTATAACCGGCTCTACATCAACGCCGAGGCCGCCCGCGATGCCGAACTCGTCGATGACGATTGGGCCTGGGTCGAAAGCCCCTATGGGCGCATCAAGGCGCAGATCAAAAGTATGGAAGGCTGCAACAAGGCAACCGTGTGGACGTGGAACGCCATCGGCAAGCGACGCGGTAGTTGGAACCTCGACGACAATGCCCCGGAATCGCGCCGCGGCTTCTTGCTCAACCATTTGATCACAGACTTGCTGCCACCCAAGAACGGCCACCGCTACGCCAACGCCGACCCGATCACCGGCCAGGCCGCCTGGTTCGATTTGCGGGTGCGCCTGACCAAGGCCGAGCCCGGCGAAGAAGGCGAAAGCGCACCTCAGTTCCCGGTGATGGAAGACCTGCCCGGCGTCGAGGCGCGTCCGGCGATCCTGCGTTATGGCGCTCGGTTCCTGTCGCCAGGCAATTGGCGGCGCCGGAGGAGCGAGCGATGACCAGCCTGCCCCAATCCCCGCCAGCAACAAAGCTCGGCCTGGTCATCGATCTGGATACCTGCGTCGGCTGCCATGCCTGTGCGGTGAACTGTAAAGAATGGAATACCGGCGGCCATTCCGCGCCGCTGACCGATCTCGAGCCTTACGGTGAATCCCCGCTGGGGGTCTGGTTCAACCGCATCCACAGTTTTGAGGCTGGTGACGGCGCGGAAGGCCGTACGGTCAATTTTCCGAAAAGCTGTCTGCACTGCGACGAACCGGCCTGCGTCACCGTATGTCCCACCGGAGCCTCCTATAAGCGCGAGGAAGATGGGATTGTGCTGGTCAATCCCGATACCTGCATCGGCTGCAAGCTCTGCTCGTGGGCGTGCCCCTATGGCGCGCGCGAATACGACTACACGGACGGGGTGATGAAAAAATGCACCCTATGCGTTGACCGCATCTACAACGAAAACCTGGAAGAGGTGGACCGGGTGCCGGCCTGCGTTTCCACCTGCCCAGCCTCGGCGCGCCATTTCGGCGATTTGGGCGATCCCAATTCGGAGGTCTCACAATTGGTGGCCGAACGCGGCGGTTATGATTTGATGCCCGAGATGGAAATGCAGCCGGTGAACAAATACCTACCGCCCCGGCCCGCCAAAACCAGTACCGGCGATACCGGCGCCCCGGCCGCTTTACCCGATCATGACATCGCGCCGGTCGAGGCCACTGGCCGCGGCTTCCTGGCTTGGGTCGACCGCACCCTGTCGCGCTAAGAATAAGAAAAGGTTGTTCGCGTGAATCCTGCCTATTCGGTCATTTTCTTCACCACGGCATCGGGCGCCGGCTATGGCCTGCTGACCTGGCTCGGCGTCGCCGTCCTGTTCTTCGATTTACCCGCCCATCGTTGGTTCGGACTGGCTGCCTTCGCCGTCGCCCTGACATTGATCACGGTCGGTCTGTTGGCGTCGACCTTCCATCTCGGCCATCCGGAGCGGGCCTGGCGCGGCCTCACCCAATGGCGGTCATCATGGTTGTCGCGCGAGGGGGTCGTCGCGGTCGCCACCTATATTCCAGCAGGCCTCGCCGCCATCGGCTGGGTGTTTCTCACCAATAATGACGGCATCTGGGCCTGGCTGAGCGCCGTCGCCGCCGTGCTAGCGGTTGTGACCGTGCTGTGTACCGCGATGATCTATCAAAGCCTGCGCGCCATCCCGCGCTGGAATACGCCGTGGGTGATGGCGGGCTATCTGGGATTGGCTCTGGCCAGCGGCGCTCTGTTGTTCCATTTCGGCGTACGCACCTTCGGCCTGGGCTTCGCCTGGAGCGGCTGGGCGGCGGCGCTGCTCACCATCGCCGCCTGGGCCATCAAGCTGGCCTATTGGAATAGCATCGATAATGCCGCGCCGCGCGCCACGGCAGAGACGGCGACCGGGCTCGGCCATCTCGGCAAGGTTCGTCTGTTCGAAGCGCCGCATACCGGCGATAATTATCTGATGCGCGAGATGGGCTACAAAATCGCCCGCAATCATGCCAAGCGCCTGCGCACAATCGCGCTCATCCTGGGTGGCGCGATCCCGGTGGTGCTGGCCGTCGTGGCAACCCAACTGCCCGATGTCACCGCCGCGCTAGTGGCATTACTTGCCGTAATATCGGCCGGCGCTGGCCTATTGGTCGAACGCTGGTTGTTTTTCGCCGAAGCGGTCCATACGATCTCGCTGTATTACGGGACAGACGCGGCCTAACCCGCCAGCGACGGCATTTGGATGGGGCCGTCTATTAGTTGGTTGACGAACTGGTGGACATATTCGTTATCGGTGGTCTCAAGCTCATCGGCCGTTCCCTGCCAGACGATGCGACCCTCGTGGAGCATAGCCACCCGTTCGGCGATTTCGCGCACCACCGCCATGTCGCTGACCACCGAGATAATGGTCGCACCCAGATCGCTCTGCCGGGCGGTGATCAGCTCGCTGATGATATTGCTCATGATCGGATCGAGGCCTGCGGTGGGCTCGTCGAGAAAGATGATCTCCGGGTCGGTGGCGATGGCGCGGGCCAGACCGGCGCGTTTTTGCATGCCACCTGAGAGTTCCGACGGGTAGAGATCGGCGGTATCGGCGGTGAGCCCGACCGAGGCGAGCTTTTCGACCGCGCGCTCGCGCGCCTCTGCCTTGCTGACCCCATTGTCCTGCAGCAGCCGGAAGGCAACGTTCTGCCAAATCGGCAAACTGTCGAACAGGCCCTGCCGCTGGAACAACACGCCGAAGCGGCTCATCCAGGCCATACGCTCATTGCCAGAGAGGCCGACTGATTCCGCGCCGTCGATCTCGATTTCGCCCGAGTCCGGCGCTTCCAGGCCGAGGATCGACTTCAGTAGCAGCGACTTGCCGCTGCCCGACCCGCCGATCAGCACCAGCGACTCCCCATCGGCGACATCGAGCGAGATATCATCCAGCGCGCGTTTGCCATCGAACGCCTTGCAGACGTCGACCATCCTGATCTTCGGTGCGGTCATCCGCGCGCTTTTGCTGCCATCGGTATTCGGGACCGCTACTGCATGGTCGGCATGGTGAGGCTATGGCCTTCGCGCACACCGGATTTCGGCCAACGCGAGGTGATCGCCTTAAGCCGCGTATAGAACCGCACCCCTTCCATACCGTGCATGTGAGTATCGCCGAACAACGACCGCTTCCAGCCGCCGAAACTGTGATAGGCCACCGGCACCGGGATCGGCACGTTGACGCCAACCATGCCAATCTGCACACGGTCGGTGAAATCGCGAGCGGCGTCGCCATCCTTGGTGAAGATCGCGGTACCGTTGCCGTATTCGTTGCGGTTCACCAGATCGACCGCGGTCTCGTAATCGGGGGCGCGAACCACCGACAGAACCGGGCCAAAAATCTCCTGCTTGTAGATCTCCATATCCTCAGTCACCCGGTCGAACAGGCTGCCGCCCAGGAAGTAGCCGTTCTCATAGCCCTGCATGGTAAAATCGCGGCCGTCGAGCACCAGTTCGGCGCCCTCTTCGACCCCCTTGTCGATCAAACCCTTGATGCGGTCATAGGCCTGCTCGGTGACCACGGGTCCCATCTCGATGTCCGGGTCGCCGCCGGGGCCGATCTTCAGCTCCTGAATACGCGGCACCAGGTTTTCAACCAGGCTGTCAGCGGTTTGGTCGCCCACCGCAACGGCCACCGAGACCGCCATGCACCGCTGGCCGGCCGAACCATAGCCGGCGCCGATCAACGCATCGGCAGCCTGGTCCATGTCGGCATCGGGCATCACCACCATATGGTTCTTCGCACCGCCCAGGGCCTGCACCCGCTTTCCAGTCGAGGCCGCGGTGGAATAGATGTAGGACGCCACCGGAGTGGAACCGACAAACGAGACCGCGGAAATATCGGGATGGGTCAGGATGGCGTCGACGGCTTCCTTGTCGCCGTTGACCATGTTGACCACACCGTCGGGAATGCCGGCTTCTTTGGCCAATTCGACCAAGCGCAACGGACAGGACGGATCGCGCTCCGAGGGTTTTAAGATGAAAGTGTTGCCGCAGGTGATCGCCAGCGGGAACATCCATAACGGGATCATCGCCGGGAAATTAAACGGGGTGATGCCCGCGCAAACGCCGACCGCTTGTCGCACCGAAAACGCATCGACGCCGGTGCCAACGTCTTCGGTGAAATCGCCGCGCAACAGGTGGGGAATGCCGCAGGCGAATTCGACGACTTCGCGACCACGGGTGACGTCGCCCTTGGCGTCTTCGATCGTCTTGCCGTGTTCCACCGAAATCAGCTCCGCCAGCTCGTCTATATTCGCCAAGAGCAGCTCGTTATAGCGAAACATAAACCGGGCGCGGCGCAGCGGCGGCAAGGCCGACCATTCGGGCAGGGCCGCTTGCGCCGCCTTGACGGCGCTATCGACGTCGGCGGCGCTGGCCAGGCGCACCTCGGCGATCTGCTCGCCGATGGCCGGGTTGAAAACCGGCGCGGTGCGGGTTGATTGTCCGTCGACGCGCTCGCCGTTGATCCAATGTGTGAGCGATTTCATGGTTCTACTCCCTTTAGCACCGCTGGTTTGCGCGGCCTGACCGGAAAATCCGGTGAGGCCAGCGACGGCGCGAATTCTAGTGTTGTATTCAGCTATAGGAGACCCGCCAGCCAGGCGCAAGCCGCCTCATCGCGGTTACATCAATTGGCCTTTTGACCCGGCGTTAAGTCTCCGAGTTGGCCGCGAAAAAAAACCAGAGGTTCTCCATCGGCCGTTTCAAAGCGTTCAACCTCGCCAATGATAATGACATGGTCGCCACCGTCATGATGGACAAGATTGCGGCACTCAAATTGCGCCAGACAGCCGTCGAACATGGGGGCGCCGCCCAAACCCTCGCTGAATTCGACACCATTGAATTTATCATCTCCCGACTTGGCGAACTTCATGCACAAGTCGTTTTGGCCCTCGGCCAGAATATGAACACAAAAATGGCTCGCGCTCTCCAGGGTCCGCAGGCTTGGCGAGGTGCGGTCGAGGCTCCACAAGATCAACGGGGGATCCAAAGAGACTGAATTGAACGAGCTGGCGGTAACCCCCGCCAGAGTGCCATCCTCGCTTTTGGCGGTGACCACCGTAACGCCGGTCGCAAAATTACCTAGCGCATCGCGAAACGCGCGCGTGTCGAAGTCTTGGTCCGCCATACGAATGATTCCCAGACAGTTCCCCAGTGCCGCCACTCTGCGGTGACGTGGCGGCAAAGATACTGGCTAGAGGGTGCGAGACCAAGTCCACAATCGACATAATAGGTCGATGTGCGGGCGAGTAGCGTATCGTTCCAGTTGACCTAAAAATGCAGAAAAAGCGAATCACCTGCTAAATCAGGGCTAAAAATAAGCAAAACGCGCTATCGAAGCCCGAAACCCTTATTGGTCCACTATCGGCACTAATACAGCAAAATCATGCCCGTTTTATTTTCCCAGGAGGAGGAGAAACGGCATAAGACTGTATTAAATGAGATTTATCTCAAATCAAAGACGCGGATGCGAGTTAGTCAGAATATATATTAAATATAATAACGAAATAACGAGAAAATTACAGAATTCATACAGTACTATTTACGACTTATCCCAACGATTTGTCCGCCCGCCTAACAATCACTTAAATCGCACTTGACACTTAATCCATATATTGTGGGATATTCGCTGCAGCCCACTAAATGGTGGGTTCTTAGACTTGTAAGTCTTTAAATGGCCCAAAGGGGGACTCATGCCAGAAAGCATTATTGATAAAATTAAAAAGTGGATCGCTCAAGTTACTGAACTTGGCCTTCTGCTGATTGCCCTTGCCATCGTCCTGCAAATCCTCGTCGGCAATAATCTCGGGTTTTTCGATAACGTAGTTGGCAATCTCATCGCATTAATCGGCCAACTCGGCGACAACGGCGTCGTCGGCCTGATCGCAATCGCGATTATTCTGTGGCTCTTCGCCAAAAGAAGTCCTGGTTAAACAGCGTATGTCTTGGAACAGCGCCTAACGGCGCTACCAGTATTTTTTTAAGCCGCCCCGATAGCAATATCGGGGCGGTTTTTCGTGGCATGCAACGGACCGGGCGCTAGAGTAGTAAGGTGGTTCAAGTAGCTGGTGGACGAAAAATATGCCTATAACCAAACCGCGCGATGGGGTCGCCATTAATTACGAAATTCACGGCGACGGCCCGCCCCTGCTCCTCATTAGCGGCACCGGCCACGATCTTGGATTTTGGTCCGGCCAGCTGCCGTTCTTCGCGCCGGAATTTCGCACCATCGTGTTCGACAATCGCGGGGTCGGCCGATCGAGCGTGCCCGTCCCCGGCTATTCCCTGGCCGATATGGCCGACGACGCGGTGCACGTTCTGGACAACGCAGGCGTCGACCGGACCCATGTGATGGGCTTTTCCATGGGCGGTCATATCGCTCAGGAACTCACATTGAACCACCCTGCCCGCGTCCTCAGTCTGGGCATCCACCATAGCTGGACCCGCAACGGCGCCCGGCTCAAGAAGTTCCAAGAGACCCGCCGCTATCTTGCTGAAAACGACCAGCGCGTGGCGCTGACCGAATTGAGCATGTTGGCCCTGCACGCATCCGCCTATTACGACGACCATGGCGACGAAATGGAGGCCCACCGTAATTTTCTGTTGGAGCAATCGCCGGTCAATGCCGGCTGGATCGGCCAATTAGAGGCCTGCATCAAAGGCGACACCTACGACCGGCTGCCGCAGATCAAGGTACCAACCCAAGTTACCTGTTCCGAGCTTGATGTAATCGCCGCGCCCCATTTATCGCAGGTAATCCACGAACGCATCGCCGGGTCGCGGCTTCACATCATGAAAGGCACCGGCCATGTCTCGCTGATGGAAGCGCCGGAAGAATTCGCCACCCTCTGCCTGGAATTTCTGCACACCGTGACAACCGCCCCTACTACTTAATCGAGATTAGGGGTCTTGAGCGGAACAGGTTACCGCACGATAATCGGCCCAACGATCCGGCCGCCTAAGGCCGGCATGCAAATACGATGGGGAGCACCATGCGCGGATTAATCATGGACCGGCAGATGTCGATTTCGGCGTTGCTGGAGCATGCGGACCGGGTTTCCGGCGATCAGGAAATTATCTCTCGGTCGGTCGAAGGCCCGATTCACCGCTACACCTATCACGACGCCCATACGAGATCGCGCCAACTAGCCAATGCCTTGACAGCACTCGGTGTCCAACTGGGCGACCGGATCGCGACTTTGGCGTGGAACACCTATCGCCATTTCGAAATCTACTATGCGGTATCGGGGATCGGCGCTATCACCCACACGCTGAACCCGCGCCTGGCGCCAGCGCAGTTCACCTACATCGTCAACCATGCGGAAGATTCCTATATCTTCGTCGATGCCGACCTGGTGCCACTGATCTAAATGGTCACCGCCGACCTCACATCGGTCAAAGGCGTTGTGGTGATGACTGACGCCGCACACATGCCCGACGCCAAGATCGACAATTTGATGTGCTACGAGGATCTGATCGCTGGCTATTCCGACGAACTTGTCTGGCCCGAGTTTGACGAAAACACCGCCTCGTCGCTTTGCTACACGTCGGGTACAACCGGCAACCCCAAGGGCGCGCTATACAGCCACCGCTCGACCATCATCCACGCCTACGCGTCGGCCCTGCCCGATGTTTTGAACCTGTCGGAGCGCGAAGTTGTCCTGCCGGTGGTGCCGATGTTCCACGTCAACGCCTGGGGCATCCCCTATGGCGCCACCATGACCGGGGCCAAACTGGTGTTCCCGGGCCCCAAACTCGATGGGGCGAGCATTCACGAGCTGTTGGTCTCCGAGGAAGTCACCTTCGCCGCCGGCGTGCCGACCGTGTGGCTCGGCCTGCTCAACTATTGGCGCGAGAACGACGTCAAGGTGCCGTCGCTGGTGCGCACCGTAATCGGCGGCACGGCGATCCCGCAATCGATGATCGAGGCTTTCCAGGAGGACTTCGGCATCGAGGTTCGCCATGCCTGGGGCATGACCGAAATGAGCCCGCTCGGCACCATCTCCCTTGTCAAACCGAATGTGGCAGACAAGGCCGCGCGATATCGGACGCAGATCAAACAAGGGCGGCCGGTGTTCGGCGTCGATATGAAGATCGTCGATGACGACGGCAATGAACTGCCCCATGATGGCGAGGCCTTTGGCGAACTCATGGTCCGCGGGCCGTGGATCACCAGCGGCTATTTCAAGCTCGATCATTCGGAAGCCCACGACCATGACGGCTGGTTCGCCACCGGCGATGTCTGCACCATCGACCCGGATAGCTATATGGAAGTCACCGACCGGTCGAAGGATGTGATCAAGTCAGGCGGCGAGTGGATCAGCTCGATCGATTTAGAAAATCAGGCGATGGGCCATCCCGACGTGATGCAGGCCGCTGTGATCGGCGTGCACCATCCGAAATGGGACGAACGGCCGCTACTGATCGTGGTGCCGGCGGCGGGCAAGACGCCGGAGCTCGGCGCGGTCAACGATTACCTGGCGGATAAGGTCGCCAAATGGTGGCTACCTGACGACATGATCATCGTCGAATCCCTGCCGCTCGGCGCCACGGGCAAGGTCTTGAAGACCAAGCTGCGCGAACAATTCGGCGACCATAAGCTGCCGACGGCATAAGGCAGGTTCGCGCTAGTCGATCCCCGGCGCCAAATTCAAGCGGTAGAGCGTTGCGGGTTCACGCAACGTCTCGATACCCGCGTCAAGGCTTTGCCAACCCCGGCGATGCAACAGGGTCGAATTGCTGTCGGTGTCCGAATACAGAATGCCGAAGCCGAGTCGGCGCGCCTCTTTCTCGATTGCGGCGATCAATGTCGAGGCGATTCCCTTGCCACGCTGGCTCGGCGTTACAAGCAGGGCGGCCAGCCACGGACTTAAATGCCGGTGGGTCTCGAGCGAATGGGGTTTGAGGGCCACCGTACCCACGACGTTTTGGTCGGCATCAAGCGCTACCAGAGCAAGCGGTATAGCATCGCGATTGCAACACGCCGCAAGGTCACGCTCGGCGTCGCCGGGGCCATGCGGGCCATAATACGGCTCCCACTCATCGACGAACCATGCCGCCAGGATCGGTAGGGCAGCAGGATGGTCGGCAAGATGAGTTATCCGTAGTTCGGTCAAGGTTTCCTCAACCGTTAGCGCTGGACCTTCACATAGTTGACGATGCGACGCACATCGTCGCGCGCATCGACAATGGCGACCGCCTTGTCGAGCTCTGCCTGGCTCTCGGCTAGCCCAATGAGATAGATCACGCCGTTCACCGACCGGACCCGGAAATTCGCGGAATCGATATCGGAATCGAACAGATAGTCGGTCTGAATAACCTTTTCGATGAAGATATCGTCGACCAGCGCGACAACCCCACCTTCGTCGGTTACCTGAATGTCATTGGTGAGGCCGGTCGCTTTCTCAGGCGTGCGCGCGATCGCGCCGGCCCGCACTTTATCTTCGGCCTTTTTGACGTCGCCGACCAGATACACATGGCGGCGATAGACGACCGTGCCGACATCCTTGAACAGACCCAGTCCGTCCTCGAGCAATAGCTTGTTGAGCTCGAGCTTAATGCCGTTATCGTCGACAACATCATCCAGTGTCCGCTCTTTCGACGCGGTATAAGCGCCATCGGCGGCCAGGGATAGTGTCGTCGGCGTGCATCCGGCCAAAGCCAGCAGGGAAACGACGCAGGCCAGAAATCGTGGGGACGCCCGACGCCTCATCAGGCGTGGCGCCTTGGTAGCTGGCGAGAAAGCTAGAAGGGATTCCATGAGCGTTTTTTGGTGTAGTGCAAATAGCCCACATTGGCGCCGGCGCGCAGTCCCACGCCGGTACGGATCGGCGCAAGAATAATTTCACCGGATTTCTGGTAATTCACGCCAACCCCGGCGACGAAATAAAACGTGCCCTCAACCCCGGGAAACCGTTGGTAAATCTGCTCGCTATCGCCAAGATGGTAGACCAGCACAAAGACCTTGGACGCATTACCACCCAAATCAAAGCCGACCGACGGACCCTGCCAGTGTACCTGGCGAGACGCTCCGGCCTTGCGATTGAGGGTTCCCTTGCCGAATCGCAGCCCAACCCCAATCGCGCCGCTGAATTCCTCACCGGTGACGAACCCGTTAGGCCTCCCCTGATCCTCGAAGACATGCTCGATAGCCTTAGCCAGTCCTTCGGTTGTTTCGCCGAAGAATCCGGTTGCCTTGGCAAGAATTTCTTCCTGGGTATAACCATCGTTTTCGGCCGCGCGGACGGTATTGGGCACCACCGCGAATAGGGCAACCAGCGCAAAAGCCCAGAGAAATAGGGGAAACCGACTAGCAAGATCGCGCATCGATAGACTCCTGAACAAATGGGGATCCTTTGTTAGATGGTAGCACAGTCGCGAGTCGCAACCCGCCGGTCAGTTCTGCGAAGCGGCCGCATCGGCGCGATCATGTATTTTCGGGACCAAAATCGCGGCGACCAACAATGCCGCAGTCGCCACCAGCGACGGCAATAAAAAACTGTCACCAAACTGGTAGGTCATACCGGCAAAGGTTGGGCCAATCATCTGGCCGAGACCGAAAGCCGCCGTCATGAGCGCCAAACTGCGACGGGGGTCGCCGGCCGAAATGTCGCGGGCGTAAACAAACCCCAATGCGGTGATGCCCATAAAGGTACCTCCGAGCAGCGCGGCGCCCAGCAAGACCACCAAACCGTTTGTGGTCAAAACGCTGAGCGCGACACCGATCCCCTCGACCACGCATGCTATGGCGAAGGCGCGATCATTGCCCCACAGTCGGCCAAGCCAGGTCCACAGAGCGATCGACGGAATGGCGGCGAAGCCAAACACCAGCCAAACCCACGGTTCGATCGGCTGTAGCTCGACAACGGTTAGCACCATGGTTGAGATGAAGGTCGCTGTAATCACATAGCCGAAGCCAAATAATCCATATGCGGCGATCAGCGGAATTAAACGCGGGTCGACACTGGCGCCGGTTACGAATGCCGCCGGACGCTCGACCGTTTCGTCTCGCGGTACCAACCAAATCACTGCGGCTAGACCGAGAAGCGCCACCGCGCCACTTGCCATCCAATGGGCTTCCCAGCCACCGCCAAACGCCGATAGACCAGAAACCAATATCGCGGACACAGCAATACCGACGCCAACACCGGCAAAATGAATCGCCGAGAGCCCTGGTCGGCCCAACGTCGCCAAACGATCCAAGACCAACACTGAGGCAAACACCAGGACGAAGGCGCTGGCGACGCCGCCGATGAAACGCAGGCCTAGAAATATCGCCATTGACGTCGTCAGGCCCATCGCCGCTGTCGTTACGACGCTGGCGCCAAGCGCGCTGAGTAACCAGAACCGCCGCCCGCCGGGTAATCCCGACCACGCCGCGAGCAACGCGCCAAACAGATAGCCGAGGAAATTAACCGAGGCGATAAAGCCAGCCTGCGGCTTTGTCAGCCCCAGCGCCGCCTCCATGAAGGGCAGCACCGGCGTATAGACGAACCGGCCGACCCCCATCCCGGCCGCCAGCGCAATCAGTCCGCCGAGCGCAATCGCTGTCGCGTGCCGAGGTTCAACCTTCATCGGCCGCGCGCTGGCGCGCGGTGGCGATAAGTTCGCTTGGCCACAGCGCTTCGAGACGCGTCAGGAACTTTACTGCCGGCTCCATTCCGTTTTCGCGCGCCTTAATGAGCCAGACCAAGCCGGCAATACGCTCTTCGTCGGTCGATGCGCCGTTAATGCGCAGCACCGCCAAATTATACTGCGCCGGGGCAAACCCCTCGCGCGCCGCGCGCTCATACCATTGCGCGGCTGCGATCGGATCAGCGTTCCGGCCGCGCCCATGCTCCAACAACGTGGCGAACTTGAACTGCGCTTCGGTATTTCCCTGGCGCGCCGCTTTTTCAAACCAGTTTGCCGCCTCGCCCAGATCGCGGGGGACATCGGTGCCGGTTTCGTATTTTAAGCCGAGCAAAAACTGCGCTTGCGCGTTACCAGCCTCGGCGGCGTTAAAGTACCACTCTAGGGCTTCGCCATAGCTACCGCGGCCAAGATGCTCGCTGGCGTTGGCGGCTTCGGATACGGCGATGCCGCACAGACATACAGCAAATGCGATTGTTCTAACCAAGCGATCTGCCCTCGGGGTTCCGGTGATATTGGCGGCCGCTGCGGACCAGGCCCCTAAACGCCACAAAACTGGCGCGGTTTCAAGCCAGCCGGCTGGTCGACAATTGTTACGGCTTAGCCGGCATCGGGTCGACCAACGGTGCCGGACCTTCAAAGCCAACCAGGCGGTTTCCACCATCCTCTAGCGGCTGATCGTAACAATCACCCACGCCGATGGTTTCGTAGCAATAGAGAGGCTGGGCTGCCCTTGGCGGTGCGACTTCCACCTTGTCGCCAAACAACCAACCCTTGGAAAGCACGGTCTCGAGCGACGGCGCATCTTCAAGCCAGGGGTTTTCACAGGCGCTCAAGGCCAAGCACAGACCAGCGGCGAAAAAGCCGCGGCGAAGCCGAATTATCGGGAACGGGCGTACCATCCCATGAGTTTTAGCAGAAAAGCGTTAACACCTTGTTAGTGACCTCGCCCGAACTCGATCAGGCGTTCACGTCGATAACCGTGCGTCCGCGCACCTGCCCCTTCAGGATTTCACTGGCCAATTGCGGCACATCGGCCAGGGGACGAACCGATGTCATGGCATCAAGTTTGCCCAGGGGGAGGTCGTCGACGATGCGTTGCCAGATGCGCTGCCGGTTGGCCGCCGGTTGCATGACCGAATCGATACCCAGCAGATTTACGCCGCGCAGAATGAAGGGAAGAATGGTCGTGTTCAAACCGTTACCGCCAGCCAACCCACAGGCCGCGACCGGTGCGCCATATTTCATCTGCGCCAGCGCCGTCGCCAACGTGGTTCCGGCGACGGAATCGACACAGCCCGCCCAGCGTTCTTTTTCAAGCGGCCGCGCTTCGGTTTCAGACAAGTCCTTGCGATCAATAATTTCGGCCGCGCCCAAATCCGTAAGATATTCATCGAGTTCACGGCGACCGGTCGACGCCACCACCGTATAGCCGCGCGCCGCCAAGATCGACGTCGCGGTGCTGCCCACTCCACCACCAGCGCCGGTAACCAACACCTCGCCGCTGTCCGGAACGAGGCCATCTTGCTCTAATGCATCGACGCAGAGCATGGCGGTAAAGCCGGCGGTTCCGACTGCCATGGCTTGCAGGGTCGAGATTCCGTCTGGTAGCGACACAAGCCAGCCGGCCTGCACCCGCGCGCGTTGCGCCAAGCCGCCCCAATGAACCTCGCCAACACGCCAGCCGGTCAAAACGACCTTATCGCCGGGTTTGTAGTCGGGATTATCGGAGTGCTCCACTGTGCCCGCGAAATCGATACCGGGGACATGGGGAAAATTGCGGACCAGGCGGCCCTTATTGCCATCGACGATCAAGCCGTCCTTATAATTGACGGTCGAATACTCCACCGCGACGGTGACGTCGCCCTCGGGCAGATCGCCGTCCGAAATCGATTTGATCTCGACGTTAAAATTATCGTCGGCATTATCGAGGACGAGCGCTGTAAAATCGTTCGGCATGACTGGTGGGATCCCTGATTTCTGGCGTGGTTTTGCCACGCTTGGATTTGCATCAAATCGAATGACGCGGTAGCACTTAACTTGTAACAATCCAAGTGGCCGGACGCGAGGCCAGCTTGGGTTATATTGGGGGACATCATGACGCGACGCGCCAGGGCGTTATCTTTTCTGACCGCCTTCATCCTAGCTACGACGACGATGGCGCCAGCGGCGTCGGCCGACGATCCAAGCTTTCTGAGCTTCGGCGTGGGTTGGTACGATTTTAACGATGATCGCGACGCCGTCGATTTGCGTGTCGAATATCGCTCAAAGGCCAAGTTTCTCGGCTTCATAAAACCCTGGATTGGGGTCGAAGTTACGTCCGACGTCGCGGCCTATGGCGTCGCCGGCGTGCTTAGCGACATCTATTTCGGTCGTCGGGTCGTGCTAACACCGAGTTTCGGCGTCGGCGTGTATGCCGATGGCGACGGCAAGGACCTGGGCAGCGCCGTCGAGTTCCGTTCACAGCTCGAACTCGGTTACCGCTTCGATGATAGATCGCGGCTATCGCTTGCGGTCAGCCACATTTCCAACGCCCATCTGACCGAGCAGAACCCGGGGACCGAAATCGCGACGATTTACTATCATATCCCGTTAGACAGATTTTAGGACACGCGCGAGAGGCCATAAAAAACGCCCCGTGAAGGGGCGTTTTCTTTTATCGGGTTGGGACTGCGTTAGCGCAGACGCTCGAGCACCGACACATAGTTCGAGACCGCTGAACCGCCCATGTTGAAAACACCGGCCAGTTTGGGATCTGGCAACTGCATGTCGCCGGCGGTTCCGGTAAGCTGCATCGAGGCAATGATGTGCATCGAAACACCGGTCGCCCCCAAAGGATGACCCTTCGCCTTAAGGCCGCCGGAGCGGTTGACCGGCAACTTGCCATCAGCCGTCGTCCAACCTTCCTTGATCGCGACCTCGCCCTCGCCGCGCGGGGTTAGGCCCATCGCCTCATAAGTCAACATCTCAGCGCTGGTGAAGCAGTCATGGACTTCCGCGAAGCCAAGGTCTTCCAAGGTAATGTTGGCCTCGGCAAAGGCCTGGCTCCAAGCCTGCGCCGGCCCGTCAAAGTCGATCACATTACGCCGCGACATGGGCATGAAATCCTGCACATGCTGGGCGCCGCGGAAATAGACCGCCTTATCCATTGTCAGCGCAGTATCCACATCCGCCAAGACCAGGGCCGCTGCACCGTCGGAGACCAACGAGCAGTCCGTGCGTTTGAGCGGCCCGGCGACGACCGGGTTTTTCTCGGACACGTTGCGGCAGAAATCGTAGCCCAGATCCTTTTGCATCTGCGCGTAGGGATTGTCACAGCCGTTTTTGTGGTTCTTCGCCGCGATCATCGCCAAAGCGTCTGATTTATCGCCGTAGGCCTGGAAATAGCGGTCGGTAATCTGGCCGAAAATTTCGGCAAAGCTCGAGGCCGATTCTTCGCGCAGGTACGATGCCTTCGACAAGATACCGCCAAGCACCTCACCGCCGACCTCGGTCATTTTCTCCACACCAACCACCAAGACAATCCGCGCTTTCTTCGCCGCGATATGGTTCAGGCCCTGATAGAGCGCCGCCGATCCGGTCGCGCAGGCATTCTCCACATGGGTTGCCGGTTTGAACCGCAAATCCTCGGACGCCTGGAGAACCAGCGAGGCGGGAAATTCCTGTTGCACAAAGCCACCGCCGAAGGTTCCAAGATAAATGGCATCGACATCCTTGGGCGCGATACCGGAGTCCCTAAGCGCGCCGGTGGCGACCTGGACAATCATGTCCTCGATGTCTTCGCCCTCATGCTTGCCGAACTTCAAATGATCCCAACCGACGATACACGCAGTCATTTCTGTCTCCTTATTATACGGCCGGGCTCACTGTCGCACGGGCCGATCGAATGTTTGAGGGCGTTACCCCTGACGGTTAACTAGGCTGCTCGGCGGGCGGCGTCCAGAACCTCGAACACATCGCCGCCGACGCCGGAATTTCCAACAATATGCTGATTATGCCACAGCGCGTAAAAAAGCAGCAACCAAGCGGCAAATCCCTGCCTTTTACCCCGTCGCTGGTACAGACTTTCGACTCTTTTCGGCTCGCAGATTTCCGCGATTCCTGGCTGATTCGCGACCAAAGGCCCGATTTCCGCGCCGCGCGCGAAGATCCATTCGGCGACCGGCACAGAGAACCCGCGCTTGCGTTCAAACGCGTCTGAGATCGGTAGGCGGTCACCTAGCCATCGACGCAGTAACCATTTGCCAAGCCCGTCATTCACCTTCAATTGATCCGATAGGCGGAACGCCACGGCGGCGACACGGGGGTCAAGAAAAGGCGTTCGCCCCTCAACCCCATGGGCCATCAGGCAGCGGTCGACCTTGGTCAGCAAATCATTGGGCAACCAATCGGCGCAATCGGCCGCCTGGGCAACCTGTAGACGAGTGAGCGGGCCGCTGGTGAGCATCTCTTCGGCGGCGGATATGCCATCGCGCCAACCAACAGGGTTTTCACGTAAGATGTCCAAACCGTCGAGCATGCCGCGCGCGCGCATGTTACGCCCACCTTGCCACCAGGGTCTGACCACGCTTCGGTAACGACCATAGCCGGCGAAAAGTTCGTCGCCACCCTCGCCGGTCAAAACCACCTTCAGGCCACTTTTACGAACCGCTTCACCCAGCAGGTAAGTCGGCAAAATAGCATAATCAGCCGCCGGGTCGTCGACCGCCGCGGCGATTTCCGGCAACCGCTGCCATAGATCTTGCTGGGTAATCCCTACATCCACGGTTTCCGCACCCACCTCGTGTGCAATACGTTTGGCGTGTTCGCGTTCATCGGGCACCGAGGGATCGTCAAACCCGGCGGTAAAAGTCAGCACCGGTTGTTCGTTGAGCTCGGCCATTAACGCCAGCAACACCGAGCTGTCGACGCCGCCGGAGAGAAACATGCCGTAGGGAACATCGGCGCGCTGGTGAATTTCAACACTGTCATGCAGCGCCTCGTCGAGCAGCTCCAACGCCGTCGCGCCATCCCAATCGGCCGGCCCGGTCTGCGGCAGGGCCGCTTTGCGGCGGCGCGCGACGATTCTGCCGTCGCGCACGACCAGGGTCTCACCAGGCAAGACCCGCTGGATGTTCTTAAAGACCGTATCTGCGCCAGTCGTATATTGCAGCTGCAGCAACTCGGCGCGCGCCGTGGGGTTGATGGCGCGGTCCACCAGACCGGCTTTCAGTAGGGCTTGGGGTTCGGAAGCGAAGCAGAAACCGGCCTCGGTCTCGGAATAATAGAGCGGCTTAATACCGAACGGGTCGCGGGACAAGACAAGCTGGCCCTCGACGGGGTCGTAGAGCGCGATCGCATACATACCGCGCAAATGATCGACAAAGTCGAGTCCATGGCGGCAGTACAGATGCAACGGCGCCTCGCAATCGGATGCGGTGGAAAAGCTCGCGCCGCCGAAATCGGAACGTAGCTCGATATAATTGTAAATCTCGCCGTTCGCGACCAATGCGGTTCCGCCGGGCTCATAGAGTGGCTGATCGCCGGTTTCCAAATCGATGATCGCGAGACGGGTTTGCGCCATAGCGAAATTACGCGCGCTATAGCGTCCCTCACCATCGGGACCCCGATGGCGCACTGCGGCGGCGAGTTCGCCGACGACATGGTCATCCGGCGCGCTGCCGTCGCGCGTCATCAATCCGACTATACCGCACATTCGCGTCGCGCCTTTTCGAAAAATGCCAAATACTGCGCCGTCACGGCGTCTTCGGTGAATTCGCGTTCGTACGCCGCGCGACCGGCAGCGGCCAGGCGCGCGGCCTGTTCCGGCGCCGCCAGCAGATCGTTAATCGCTCGCGCCAGTTCAGATGGCGCGTCCACCGGCACCAACAATCCTCGTTCATTATTGCCGAGTAACTCCGCGGGGCCGGCCGCCGCTGTGGCGATAACCGGTTTTTCCGCCGCCCACGCTTCCAGCACGACGTTACCCAACGGTTCATGGCGCGACGGACAGATGTAAATATCGGCGGCGCGCATCAACGCGTCGGAATCGTCGCGCCAGCCTAAGAAGCGGGTTCGCTCGGCAACCCCCAAGTCACGGGCCAGCCCCTTTAACGCCGCCGCTTCGGGCCCGTCGCCGGCAATCCACAACCAGGCCTCGGGTACTTCCGTCATGGTCCGCAATAGTGTGTCGAACGCCTTATTCTCGTGCAACCGCCCCATCGTCACCAGCAAGGGGACATCTAGCGGCGTATCCAATCCCATTCGCGACAGGGGGGGATTGGCCGGCGGATAGACAAAATTCGGTAGCCGCACCACACGGTCCGGGTCGAAGCCTTCGGCGATGACGTAGTCAACGATATCGGCGGTGTTTCCCACCAGATAATCGCAGTTACTGTAATATTTCAGGTCGTAGTACCCCCCCAACCGTCCGATATGCGCATAGTTCCCGGGCGCTGCGGGCGTGGCCCAAGCAGCACGGCTCATCCAACTTAAAATGACGTCGGGGCGGAAACGGGCGATCTCGCGCTGCAGCGCCGGACGGGTGCGAAAATCCATCCGGCCGCCGAAAGGTAGTTCGATCGGCGAAACGCCGCCTTCGCGCAGCGCCCGCGCGCGCGACGGGTCGCGGCGAATGACCAGCTGTTGCGAAATATCGAATGCTTCCAGCGCGATCGCCAGCCGAACGAAGAACGCCTCAGCTCCACCGACCTCCGCACCTGCCATGGTTTGCATCAGGCGCAAGGCTTAGTCGTCCTCATAACGCGCTTTGAGATAGCTTAAAATCGGATACAAGCCGGCCATCAAAGCAATTAAAAAACCGTAGGCGCCTTCGCGGTATCCGCGCCGCGAAATATAGCATTTCCAAAATCGCGAAAATATCCGCCGCACATTTCGCCCGAAGGTGCCTATGTCGCCCATCGCACGCAAGTCCGAAGCGCGGGCCGTCGTGTAACGGTCCAAACGCTGGAGCATGTCGGAAATGTCGCGGTCGACATAATGTTCCATCGATGCGTTCAACGTGCCCTTTACGCCTTTCAGTTCGAGGCGAGGATGGACCCTTTGATCACCCCACTTTTTTGCCGGCCCGTCGGGCCCGTTGGCAAACAGCCGTACCGTCGCGCTCACCCCCCAAGCTGCTCCCCAACCATATTTGACGAGGCGGTCGCCGACATAATTGTCGAACGGAATGAGGAAATGGCCATAGGGCGCGACCGCGATGGTAGCGCGTATTTCTTCAGCGAGCGCGGGCGTTACCCGCTCATCGGCATCAACTTCGACGACCCAATCGCCCGTGCAAGCCTCTATGCCGGCATTCCGGCGCGACCCCTCGAGCTCCCACGCGCCTTCGATAAGCTGGGCGCCATACCTCGCGGCGATCGTTTTGGACCGGTCGGTGCACCGGTCGAGAACAACCACCAACTCGTCGGCGAACTTAACTGTGTCCAGGCACGCCGCCAGCTGCGCCTCCTCGTTATGAACGACGAGAAGCGCCGAGAGACGCGGCGATGTCATGGACTCTTCGGTCACCGCGCGGTCATCTGTTCGCATTGCCGCCACAGCGTAACGGTGGCGTCCACGACGGAATCGACCGACAAGGATTCCATCATCGTGCCGGTGTTTCGATGGTCATAGCCCGGTCCCCCAACAAGTTCCTCATAGGCCTTCTCAGTTCGCACCGCGATGGCGCGTTCCCCCCACGGCCGATAATTCTCCGGCCGGCTGGGGCCAAACAATCCAACGGTCGGAATTTCGGTGGCCGCCGCCATATGCATCAATCCAGAATCATTGCCAACAAAGAGCGCGCATCGTTTAAGGCACGCCGCCACGGTAGGCAAATCCTCGGTTCCCACCAGATCGATACGCCGGCTCGCCGGAACGGCATCTAAAACCGTCGCCGCGAGGGATGTTTCTCCCGAACCACCAAGAATAGCCACCCGGGCGTTGGCCAAAATAGCCGCCGGCGACGGCTCATTGCCGGTTAGCCGTTGGACCAGATCAACAAAATTCTCCCCGGGCCAAATCTTGCCGCGCCAGTTGGCCGTCGGAGCGATGGCAAGAACCGGATCTCCGTCGGGAACCAACTGTGCAGCCCGCTGGCGATGTTGGTCGAGGGGCCACAGGCACGGCGCTGGCGGCGTCTCTTCCAGGCCGAGCGTGCGGGCGAGCGAGATCACCCGATGCTCACCCGCATCGGCGGCGGGACGGGAAATAACGCGGCGGTTTGCCCAAACTGTCCAGGGAATGATCGACCGTCTAAGATCGACAATCAAATTCCACCTTGTACCGATCACTTCGCGCCACACCGTTAGCCAATGGCCTGACATCGGTTTTTTCGTGATCGGGATAACGCGCTCGAGATTGGGCGCGCCACCATAGAGCGGCGCAGCGGCATCCCCGCAGGCGACCGTGATCCGGCTTTGCGGGTAGGTTTCACTTAGGTGCTGGACGAGCCCCGATGAGAGCACGGCATCGCCAATCCTGGTGGGTCCGATAAAGAGTATTTTCATCGTAAAATGCTTATACGCGTGCGACTCCAACCGTGCCAGCGTATGGGCAAACCCGTCGTCAGCGGCTTGCCTTTGTATCTTGTCGGTCCATTTTCGACTCGACAACAATTTGCCCACCATGACCGACAAACTGGACTAAGATAGTTCGATGACCGACGCTAAGTTTATAAAATTGGATCGTGGGCTGGTGTCCATTGCTGGGGCCGACCGCCGGACGTTATTGCAAGGCCTGATTTCCCAGGACGTGGACCGGATCACGTCAAGCCAGGCCAGCTATGGCGCCTTCCTGACGCCGCAGGGAAAGTATCTGCACGATTTTTGCCTGGCCGAGATCGGTGATCGCCTGATCCTCGACGGGGAACAGGGCCGCGGCGAGGAACTCATCGAACGCATCAAGCGCTTCAAACTGCGCGCCAAGGTCGAACTCTCCGTTGCAGACGGTCTCTCCACCTTCGCGGTGTTCGGGGAAAACGTGCCAGCGGCTCTCGGTCTGGCAGATACACCTGGCGCCGCACGACCATTTGGTGAAGGCACGGTCTTCGTCGATCCCCGCGCGGCCGAACTGGGTTGCCGCCTGATCGTACCAACAACCGACACTGCTGCGATATTGACTGAGTTGCCGGCCATAGAAGGCACTCCCGAAGACTATGAGGTACTGCGCATAGGACTCGGTGTTCCCGACGGGACACGAGATATGGACGTCGAAAAATCGATATTACTTGAATGTAATTTCGAGACGCTCAACGGAGTCGACTGGGACAAGGGCTGCTATATCGGCCAAGAAGTTACCGCGCGCACCAAATATCGCGGGCTGGTTAAGCGCCAATTGGTGGCCGTATCGATCGACGGCGAGACTCCGGCCCCCGGCAGCGCCATCCACGCCAATGGTAAGAAAGTCGGTGAAATCCGCTCGGTTCAGGACGAGGTCGCCATCGCATCGCTGCGGCTAGACGCCTTAAATCCCGGCGATTCGGAGCGTTCGTTAACGGCGAATGGCGCCATTATCACGCCCCTGGCGCCGTAGCCGGACGATCAAGATTCGGGCAATCCGAAGCGCCCATATAGGGTTAATATATCGCTAATGCCTTGATATAAGTGAAAACTAGTATTGCGCTATATGCATGGCTTGTTAATTGAATAGTATCTCTCATTGACCCATATGTTGCAGTGCACACCCACACAACATAGCGAGAGGTCACGATGAGCAACCAAACCAACTATCAGAGCGAACTGGACGTCATCCGGCAGGCCGAACAAGAACGCAGCAAAGCCATTGGGGATTTCTTCACCCAGCTGTTTAGCCGCCATGAGAGCGCGAACCTGCCGATCAACCCGATTCCGGCCGAGTAATCGCCGCATAAGCCGGCTGTTTCAGTCACAAAAAAAGGCCGTGCCCGGGATTTCCGGGCACGGCCTTTTTTGTGAATTAAAGCTAGGCTGCCACTACCGTCGCGTGAAGCTTGTTATTCGTTTGAGGCCGTGGCGGCCTGGGCAGCGGCGAGGCGCGCAATCGGCACGCGATAGGGCGAACAAGATACATAGTCGAGACCCACACGGTCGCAGAACCGCACCGACGCGGGGTCGCCACCATGCTCACCGCAAATACCCAGCTTGATATCGGGGCGGGTGGCCCGACCCCGTTCGACCGCGATCGACACCAACTCCCCCACCCCATCGACGTCAATACTGACGAACGGGTCGACATCGAAAATACCTTCGTGCTGATAATCGGGCAGGAAACTCGCCGCGTCGTCGCGGCTGATGCCGAAAGTGGTCTGGGTTAGATCGTTGGTGCCGAAGCTAAAGAATTCAGCGGTCTCGGCCAACTCATTGGCTCGCAATGCAGCGCGCGGCAACTCAATCATGGTGCCGACCGAATAATTCACCTGGCGATCCGCCGCCTCAAATACCGATTGGGCGACGGCATCGATTTTCTCTTTGAGAATGTCCAACTCGCGTTTGGTGGCGGCTAGCGGGATCATAATTTCCGGAATGACCGTACCCCCGGGCTCGGCGGCGACGGCGAGCGCGGCTTCGAATATGGCGCGCGCTTGCATTTCGTAAATTTCCGGGAAGCTCACGCCGAGCCGGCAGCCGCGATGGCCGAGCATGGGGTTGGATTCGTGCAAGCGCGCCACCGTCTCTTGCATCTCCTTGGGATTTTTGCCCGACGCCTTGGCCACTTCGGCGATCTCGGCGTCCGAATGGGGCAGAAACTCGTGCAAAGGCGGGTCGAGCAAGCGGATGGTGACCGGCAGTCCCGACATAATGCGGAACAATTCGGTGAAGTCGGCGCGCTGGAACGGCAACAACTCGTCCAGCGCCGCCCGCCGGCCAGCCTCGTTGCCAGCCATGATCATCTGGCGTACGGCGACGATCCGCTCCGGATCGAAGAACATATGCTCAGTCCGACACAAGCCAATGCCTTCGGCGCCGAACTCGATCGCCATGCGCGCATCGGCCGGGGTTTCTGCGTTGGTGCGCACCTTCATGCGGCGCGATTTATCGGCCCATGCCATGAGCTGGGCAAAACCACCCGACACTTCCGGCTCGATGGTCGGCACCCGGCCCTCGATGACCTCGCCGGCCGCGCCATCAATTGTGATCAGATCGCCGTCGGCAAAGTTCCGGCCGCCGATAGACATGACGCCACCTGCATAATCGATACTGATATCGCCAGCACCGGCGACGCAGGGCCGTCCCATGCCGCGCGCCACAACCGCAGCGTGGCTGGTCATACCACCGCGCGTGGTCAGAATACCGCGGGCCGCGTGCATGCCGTGAATATCTTCGGGACTGGTTTCGATGCGCACCAGAATGACGTCTTCGCCTTTCTGCGACATGTCCTCGGCAATATCGGCGCTAAAGACAATCTTACCCGATGCCGCACCGGGCGAAGCCGGCAGCGCGCGGGTCAACACGTTGCGCGCCGCATCGGGGTCGAGGCGGGGGTGCAAAAGCTGCTCGAGTTGTGCGGGATCCACCCGATTGATCGCAGTCTCCTGGCTGATCAGACCTTCCGCGACCATCTCAACCGCAATACGAACCGCCGCCGCCGCAGTGCGTTTTCCGGACCGCGTTTGCAGCATGTAGAGCTTACCTTGCTGCACAGTGAACTCGATGTCCTGCATGTCCTTGTAATGGAGCTCGAGCATCTGGCGCACATCGTCGAGCTGGCCGAACACTTCCGGCATCACTTCTTCCATCGCCGGCAGCTTCGAGCCGTTGCGCGCCTTGCCCGCCAACGTCAAATGCTGCGGCGTACGAATACCAGCGACCACATCCTCGCCCTGGGCGTTGACCAGATATTCGCCGTAGAACATATTCTCGCCGGTCGACGGATCGCGGGTGAAGGCGACGCCGGTGGCGCAATCGTCGCCCATATTGCCGAACACCATGGCCTGGATATTGACCGCTGTGCCCCACTCGGCCGGGATACTGTTAAGCCGCCGATAGGTGATGGCGCGCTGGTTCATCCACGATCCAAAAACCGCGCCGATAGCGCCCCAGAGTTGTTCTTTAGGATCCTGGGGGAACGGCGCATTGAGTTCGCGTTCGACGATCTTCTTATATTCTGCGACCACGCCGCGCATATCATCGGCGCTCAGGTCGGTGTCGAGAATGACACCCCTGTCGAGTTTGGTCTGCTCGAGCGCGTCTTCGAACAGATAATGGTCGACCCCCAGCACCACGTCGCCGAACATCTGGATAAATCGGCGATAACTATCATAGGCGAAGCGCGCATCGCCCGAGCGCGTCGCCAAGCCTTCGACGGTGATATCATTGAGTCCCAAATTGAGGACGGTGTCCATCATACCCGGCATCGAGGCCCGCGCACCGGACCGCACAGAGACGAGAAGCGGGTTATCGAGGTCGCCAAATTTGGTCCCGACCTGCTGTTCAATGCGGGCAAGTTCGGCATCCACCGCCGCGCTTAGGTCATCGGGAAAGACATTGTCGTGATCGTAATAATAGGTGCAGACTTCGGTCGAGATGGTGAAACCGGGCGGCACCGGTAGACCCAGATTGCTCATCTCCGCCAGGTTGGCGCCCTTGCCGCCCAGCAGATTGCGCATCTCGGCTTTGCCGTCCGCACGGCCATCGCCAAAACTGTAAACCCATTTGGTCTTAGTCTTGCTCATCGTTGAACCGTCAGCCTTCGATTTTTGAGAAGTCAGCGACATTATCCATTACCTGCTGAATGTGAGCGAGCAGGCGCAGTCGATTGCGCCTGATATCTGCGTCATCGTCATTCACGGTGACGTCGTCAAAAAATTCGTCTACCGGCGCGCGAAGTTGCGCTAAAGACGACATGGCGTCGGCAAATTGTTCCGCTTCGACCGATGCGCCGGCGTTCGCCTCGACACCCTCCAACGTGGTCCACAGCGCAGTTTCTACGCCGTTTTCCCCCAATTTCGAGTCATAAGCCGCGCCGGCATACACCTCATCGTCCTTTTTCTGCTCGGCCCGCACGATATTCGCCGCAC
The DNA here is from genome assembly GCA_011087645.1 of Alphaproteobacteria bacterium. Taxonomy (GTDB): domain Bacteria; phylum Pseudomonadota; class Alphaproteobacteria; order UBA6615; family UBA6615; genus JABDJY01. The sequence continues at coordinate 215,626 of JAALLF010000003.1, read as the reverse complement.
GTCGATAGGCGGTAAGCAAATTGGCGCCGTCTTCGGATTCCACGAAGGCCGCCAGCGCGCGCACCCGCTCGAGAAGGCGTACCAGATCGTCTTCGCCGGATAACGCAAAGATTGCCTCGATATGATCGTGGGCAATGCCTTCGTCGCGCAGATGCACCTTGAGCCGGTCGGCGATGAACGACATGAGGTCGTCATAGATCGATGCGTCGTCGACGCCGAGAAGACCGCCGGCAGAGGCAAACGCGTTGCGCAACGGCAGCCGCAACCGGTTCTCGAGAACCATGCGGATCACCCCCAACGCTGCCCGGCGCAGGGCATAGGGGTCTTTCGAGCCCGTCGGTTTTTCGTCGATCGACCAGAAGCCGACCAGCGTATCGATCTTGTCGGCCATCGCCACGGCGATGCTGGTCGGCGCGGATGGACACTTATCGGTCGGACCGGCCGGCGAATAATGCTCAGCAATGGCCGCCGCCACCTCCGCGCTCTCGCCTTCGGCCAGGGCGTAATACTGGCCCATGGTGCCCTGGAGATCGGGGAACTCGCCGACCATCCCGGTGACCAGATCAGCCTTGGCCAGCCGCGCGGCGGAGCGCACCCGGTCTTTGTCGGTTTCGGGAACGTGGGTGGCGATCTCAATCGCCAGCGCCGTCATCCGGTCGATCTTGTCACCGACCGAGCCGAGTTTGGCGTGAAAGACGATGTTGCTGAGTTCCGGTACGCGACTTTGCAGGGTTTTCTTGCGGTCCTGATCCCAGAAATGCCGCGCATCGGCCAGACGCGCCCGTAATACCCGCTGATTGCCGGCGACGATCGCGGCGCCGCCATCGTCAGCCACCATGTTGGCGACAAAGGCGAATTTCGCGGCCAAAGCTCCATCTGACTGTTCCAGAGCAAAATATTTCTGATGTTTGCGCATAGAAGTGGTGAGAACCTCGGCAGGAAGTTCCATGAAATCGGGGTCGATGTCGCCGGTCAGGACCACCGGCCACTCGACAAGTCCGCTGACTTCCTCGAGCAGAGCCGGATCGTTTCGGACGCTCAGTCCCAATGCCTGAGCTGTTTCGGCCAGCGCATCGGCGATCGTGCTGCGCCGTCGGTCCCGATCGATAGCGACAAACGCCTGCTCCAGTTTCGCGACATAGTCGGCGTGATCCTTAACCGTGATCGCTGCCGGTGAGAGAAAGCGATGACCATAGGTTTGATCGGTAAATGCCAACTCGCCTTTGTCCAGATCGATGCCTCCGGCAAGCGGCGCGCCATCGAATATCGCCAATACGTTATGCAGAGGCCGCACCCAACGGAAGCGTGAGGCGGCCCAGCGCATGGATTTGGGCCACGGCAGTTTGTCGACCGCGTCGCAAACAATTTCGGCCAGCACGTCTTTGACCGGCTGGCCTTTTTGCTCGATCACCGCGACGTAGAAAGTGCCCTTCTTGTCTTCGCGGGTTTCACAGTCGTCCAGGCTCACGCCGGCGGCGCCGAGGAAACCCTGTATGGCCTTCTCCGGCGCATCGGTACGGGGCCCCTTACGCTCTATGGTTCGGTCGGCCTGCACGGTCGGTAAGCCATCGATCGCCAGAACAAGCCGGCGCGAAGCCCCATGGGTCTTAGCATCGGCGAATTCGATCTCAGCCGCTTCGAGCGCCTCAACCACCAGGCGGCGGAGATTATCGGCGCCGGGGACTTGCAGGCCGGCTGGTATTTCTTCCGACAGAAGCTCAATTAGAAGTTCAGGCATGTTGCGTACCTTCACAACTACGCCTCATCCTGAGGAGGGCCTGCAGGCCTGTCTCGAAGGATGCCCCACCCGGGCGTTCGCCATCCTTCGAGACGGCGCTGCGCGCCTCCTCAGGATGAGGAAGATTGGACGCATACTGAAACATCAGGCGGCCTCGTCGCGGGCTTCGAGCCACGTCTCGCAACAGCCTTTGGCCAGTTCGCGGACCCGCAGAATATAGGATTGCCGCTCGGTGACTGAGATCACGCCGCGCGCATCGAGCAAATTGAACAAGTGGCTGGCCTTAATACACTGGTCGTAGGCCGGCAGCGGCAGCTTGTTCTCCAGCAAGGTTACGCATTCGCCTTCGGCGTCGGTGAAATGGCGGAACAGGGCCTCGGTGTTGGCGTGTTCGAAATTGTAAGCGCTGAATTCGCGCTCGTTCTGCAAAAAAACGTCGCCGTAGCGCACCCCGGCATTGTTGAAGGCGAGATCGTAGACGTTCTCGACGCCCTGCACATACATTGCCAGGCGTTCGAGACCGTAGGTCAGCTCGACAGCGACCGGGTCGCAATCGAAGCCGCCGACCTGTTGAAAATAGGTAAATTGGCTAACTTCCATACCGTCGCACCAAACCTCCCAGCCCAGACCCCAGGCGCCCAAAGTGGGGCTTTCCCAATCGTCTTCGACAAAGCGGATGTCGTGGCGCGCCGGGTCGATTCCCAGGGCCTGCAGGCTTTGCAGGTAGAGATCTTGACTGTCGGCCGGCGACGGCTTCAAGATCACCTGAAATTGGTAATAGTGCTGCAAACGGTTGGGGTTATTGCCATAGCGCCCATCGGTGGGCCGCCGCGACGGCTGCACATAGGCCGCCCGCCAGGGTTCGGGGCCGAGCGCGCGCAATGTGGTCGCCGGGTGAAAGGTCCCCGCCCCCACTTCCATATCGTAGGGTTGCAGGATCAAGCAGTCTTTCGCAGCCCAAAAGGACTGCAGCGTCAGGATCAAATCCTGAAAGCTCGAAGCGCGTTCCGGAGCGTCCGAGGCCTGGGTTGATTCACGCGCCATAATTTCGTGACTTTTGCTGCCCGCTTGGTGCGGCGCAACATAGGTGGCGGCCCTTGGCCGGTCAAGCAGGCGAGCTTTGGCCGTAGGCTGCGCGCACCAACATTCCGCCTCCGCAAAAATTCAGCATAACTATTTGAAATGTCTATTCTTTATCGGAACCTTTTCGCGACCCTTTGGCCACGTAGGAATCGGTTTCCGGGTCGTATTCCGTATCGATGCGACTCGCCCCGTCAGACTGGTGTTTGGTCGCGCGTTGCGAGGCACCGGCGCGGGACACCATTTTGAACCCGTACAAGACCACAAACAGGATTATGGCCAAGACCAGGAGCTTGCCGAGTGAAAATCCGAACATGGCGGCAACTAGAGGCCGTTGCGGCGCTCAGGTCAAGCGCAGGCGGGTCAAACCAGCCCTAAAGCCCGAACCGGTTCCAGAGGAGCCGCGCTTCGATGGCGCCGATGGCGGCATCGACCCAGGCGTCCCCGCCGGCAAACCGGCTGGGCGCCACCTCGCTGCCGATACCAACGCGGTCACGCAGCCAACTGCGTTTCGGGGCCATCACGGTAAACCGTACTTTGTCGCCGAACCGTTCGCGCATGACAGAACGTAGATCGCCAATACCGTCGACCAAGCCCAGCTCCTGCGCTTGAATGCCGGTCCAGAATTCGCCGGAGAAGAGCTCATCTTCCGACGCGTTCATCTTCTCGGCGCGACGGGCGCGGACCAATTCCTTGAAACTTTCATGAATACCCGCCTGGGCGGTTCTGAGCCGCGCCACGTCATCGGGATTTTCCGGCTGGAACGGGTCCAATGCTCCCTTGTGGTCACCGGCAGCATAAACCCGGCGCTCGATCCCGTACCGCTGGATGAGGTCTTGAAAGCCGAAACCAGCGGAAATAACCCCGATCGACCCGATGATCGATGACGCATCGGCATAGATTTCATCGGCAGCGCAGGCCAACCAATAGCCGCCGGACGCGGCGACATCCTCAGCAAAAGCGAAAACCGGAACCTCTTTCTCGTCGGCCAAAGCGCGGACCCGCTTGCCGATAAGCGAAGACTGCACAGGCGAGCCGCCAGGAGAGTTGATCAACAGGACAACGGCGCTGACCTCGGGCACCTTGAACGCCCGTTCGAGCGGTCCGGCGAGAGATTGCATATTGATCTGCGAAGACCGGAAACCGCCGCGGCCGCCGGAGATAATGCCCTCCATGCGAACGACGCTCACAACAGGTCCGGTTTTCCGAAAGCGTTTCGGAACCAGGAAGCGCAAAGGTCTGAGAATGCCCATTAATGCTCCATTTGAAAAAAAGCGCGTCTACGTCATATGACCAGCGGAGCTGCATTTTCAAGCACCGCGCGAGTCGCTCCGGTATAGGCGCCGGAATCTTCGTGCAGCACCAATCCAGGGGCTATCCGCAGCGGCGACGCCACACCGAATCTTGCACTGATCAAAACCCGCTTGGCCGGTCTGCCCGTTTTTGGCCATAAGGGAAACACCACAATCCCACCAGCGTGACGGCGAAGTTCGCTGAGCAACTCGTCCAGACGGTCAGCCCGATGGATCATTGTGAGCCGGCCCTTCGGCTTAACCGCAGCGACCATGGCTTCGATCCAGCCCGATAAACCCACCGAATTTTCGATATTGGCGGCATCACGCTGCACATGGCTATCAGTCCGGCCGTCGGCGCGCGCAGGCTGCAAATAAGGCGGGTTGGAAAACACATGGTCGAATGAATGGGCCGCAATTTCAGCCGGCGGGCTGGCGACATCGCCATACACGAAGGCGACACGATCACCCACATCGTTTAGCCGCGCATTGTCGCACGCCAATTCAAGCATATCCGCGTCGTTTTCCAGCCCGATAATCCGGCAGTCGCGTACCCGATGATGCAAGCATAAGGAGGCCGCTCCCGTCCCGCTGCCCAATTCAAGCGCCACTTCCCCAGCAATCGCCGGCACAGCTGCGGCCAGAAGAATGGGATCGATGGCAACCCGATAACCGGTGGCAGGCTGGTGGAACCGAACCTGACCGTTCAACAGCCAGTCCTCCGTCGTCGCAGGATCGATGGCCGCCGTTTGGTTCATGTTCCCTCCGGTGGCGGCAATTCACCGGCCTCGCGCAGGATTGTCATGGCGAGGTCGTAATCTTCGTCGATTACCATGAGACGCCGCATGATCGGGCCGCCATTTGGGCTTCCCACAAGGATCGAGGTGTGGCCGTCGAGAACGATGCCTTCGATTTGTCCATCGGCCAGCAAGGCGCATATCCATGACAGGCGGACCGGATCGTTGCTGCGTAAAATTTCCTGCATTTAAACTACCTCAAATGAGCTCCAGCCGCTGCGCGACACGTTATTGTGTGCGGCAAACCGACCCCTTGACCCCCTGCTAGACAGACCTATGCTCGCCTTACAGGTCTTGTACGTCAATGTTGCGAACTCAGCAGACGCATCATAGTGACGTGAACGTCCGCGAGGAGTATTTTCATTGGCTGTCGTCGCACAATTAACAGGCGTCAGAGAAACCGGAGACCCAACGCCACTGGACGCGTTGCGCAATTTGTGCGCCGCTGATTTGGCCCGGGTCAACCAGCTCATCATCGATCATATGCAGTCTGAGGTGCCGCTGATACCACAGCTCGCCGGCCATCTGATCGCTGCCGGCGGAAAGCGCCTGCGCCCTCTGCTCACCTTGGCCAGCGCGCGCCTATGTAATTATCGCGGCGACCACCATATCGGCCTCGCCGCGGCGGTGGAATTCATTCATACGGCCACCCTGCTGCACGATGACGTGGTCGACGATTCCGACCTACGCCGGGGCAGAGATACCGCGAACGCGGTATGGGGCAATCAACCCAGCGTTCTGGTGGGCGACTTTCTGTTCAGCCGCGCCTTCCGATTGATGGTGCAGAGCGATTCGATGAAGGTGCTCGATATTTTGGCGAATGCCAGCGCCATTATCGCCGAAGGTGAAGTTGCGCAGCTGACCACCGCCAACGATACGGAAACCGACGAGGACGGCTATCTCGACGTTATCCGCGCGAAAACCGCCGCGCTATTTGCCGCAGCCTGCCGGATCGGCGCCGTCATCGGCGAACGCCCGGAAAGCGAAGAAACGGCGCTCGATCAGTACGGTCTCAACCTGGGCATTGCATTTCAACTGGTCGACGATTTTCTCGACTATGGGACAGCCGATGCGCGATTGGGCAAGGCCGTCGGCGATGATTTCCGTGAGGGCAAAATTACCCTGCCGGTGATCTTGGCATTCCGCCGAGGCGACGCCGAGCAGAAAAGTTTTTGGCGCCGCACGCTGGAAGATCTCGACCAGCATGACGGCGACCTGGAATATGCATGCGACCTTCTAGCCGCCCATGACGCGCTGGCGGATACACAAGTACGCGCCCGCGGCTATGCCGAGACGGCGCGCGCGGCGCTGGACATTTTCCCGCAAGGCCCCCACCGCACGGCGTTGGAAGAAGTCGTCGATTTCTGCGTCGAGCGCGCCTACTGAGGCTATAGATAAGGCGAGAATAGCCGCGCGATGCCGTCGCGTAATTTAACGATGAGATTCCGGCTCTTCAGGTCGTCGAGAGTCAATCGACGGGACTGGGATAATTCGGTAGCAAATATGCCACCGAGCTGGGTTACCAATTCGCTTCCCTGGCACTCCACATTGAACTCGAAATTCAGGCTTAAGCTGCGAGGGTCCCAGTTGGACGATCCGACCAGCGCCCAGCACTCATCGACCAGCATGATTTTGGAATGATTGAAGGGTTGTGGACCCAACCAAATACGGCAACCGACGTTGATCAGCTCGTCCAGCCGCGCCATGGCCGCCCAGGTCACAAAGGCCAGGTTGGTTTTCTCTGGCAAGATAATATCGACCTCGACGCCACGCAGCGCGGCCAGGCGCAGCCCCGCCGCCAGGGTCTCGTCGGGCAAGAAATACGGGGTCATCACGCGCAGCGACTGACGGGCCTCCGAGATCGCGGCGGCAATGATCCAGCGCACCCGTTCGACAGATTCGTGCGGACCGGATGGAATACCGCGCGCCACAACCGTGCCCTGACCTGTCAACGGCGGGAACCAGCTATCGCCGATCAGGGTTTCCTTGGTTGTAATGTGCCAATCGTCAGCAAACGCTTCGCTGAGATGCGCAACCAACGGCCCTTCGACTTTAAAATGGATGTCTCGCACCCGGCGCCGCAGTGCCGCTTCAGTCCGGTTCCAAGCGCTGATATTCATGCCGCCGGTGAAACCAACCTCGCCATCGATCACCAGAATCTTTTGATGATTGCGCAAATTGAGATACGGCATCTGCCACGGCCACAGGGAATACATAAACCGGGCGTGCGGAATTTTCGCAGCCCTCAACGCGCGCACCAACGGCGGCCAGGAATAAACCTGGCCAACGCCATCGATCAGAACGCGGACCTCAACGCCACGCGCAACGGCGCCCCCCAGCGCAGCAACGAATTCGCGTCCGACACTATCGTAGTTAAATATATAGGCCTCGAAGCAAAGGGAGCGCGTGGCGCTTTCGATGGCTTGGACCATTTCTGAATAAGCCGCATCGCCATTGACCAGCGGCGTGATGGCGTTGGCCGGCGTCAACCGGTTGGTTGCCAACGCATCAGTCAACTGGGTCAACTCGCGATGAATGCCAACACCGCCCTCGCGATCCGCGATCGCCATGCTGCAGTTTGCCGACATCGACGAGGTCGCTGGGCTCATCGCGTGCGGTCTGACCCGAACGGCGCGCCGCCGGATACGATTGATGCCCAATAGCAGATAGGCGATCGAGCCGATGATCGGCGAGAGCAAAATGAGGCCGACCCAGGCGATCGCGGCACGTTCGTTACGCTTGTGCAAAATGACGGATGCCAGCAGCACAGCCGATACCACGACGACAAAACTTGTCGCGGCATAAGGCCAGTATTGCTGAACATAGTCGAACATCGCGTCCTTCTTGGCGCCTGCCAGTGAGCGATCAGAACAAACAACAGCCAAACCATAGTAACTTGGAGGGGTTTGCTCTAATTTTCTCAAACACGCAATCAAAGCATTGCCGGATGCAGCGAGCCTGCCCGCCAAAGACATAAACGGAGACAGCGGCCCCGTGGACTTTCCAGCCCTTATGCAGCGGATCATTCACCCGAACACCGACACCCCCGAGGAGGCCTGGGCGGCGGCCGGTAATAGCTGGATCGCCGGCACCATATTGGCGCTAAGTCGGCTGCTGTTTGGCACCGTATGGCTGTCGTCACCGCAACCGGTCGGACCCGGTTTGACGTTCGTGGGGGTCGGGTTTTTCTACATACTGCTCGCATTTCTGGCCTATCGGCGCTCTCGGCTCGCTGCCGGCGTGATCCTTATCCTGGCCGTCCTTGAAGTATTGATCGAAGTTAGCTTGAAGGCCAATTACGGCTTCGGATTTTATGTCGCCGCCGGCGCACTGGTGCTGGCGATCGGCGGCTTCAGGGGCGCGAACGCAATCTTCGCGCATTACCGCAATTCACGTTCGTGAAGGCCGGCGCCCATCTTTAAAGGAGAGAATAACCAATGGCGACACTGCGCATCTGCTTCGTCGGCGACAGCATCACCGTCGGCAGCGGCGACCCTAATTTTCTAGGGTGGCCCGGCAGGTTAAGCGTCGCCGAAACCGAACGCGGCCACGATGTCACGCTCTACAATATGGGCGTTCGCGGCGACACGTCGGAAATGGTCCGCCCGCGCTGGCGCAGCGAATGCGATGTACGCCTGCCCGATCATGTCAATGGCCGGCTGGTGTTGTCCTTTGGGCTCAACGACACCGCCGAGGAAAGCGGCGTGGGCATTCGCGTGCCGCTGACGCAGTCGCTGGCCAATGCGCGGGCCATCGTCGACGAAGCCCGGGGCTGGCTGCCCACCGTGATGATCGGGCCAATCCCGATCATCGACGACATGCAGCCTTACATCTTTCCTAACGGCATCGCTTATCACTACAGCAACGCGCGGGTCGCCGAGCTGAATACACGAACCGCGGATTTGTGCAGCGAACTGGGCGTACCCTACCTCAACGTCTTCGACACGTTAGAGGCCAACCCAGCCTGGGCGCAAAGCCAGCGTAACTGCGACGGGGTGCATGCCACCGGCGAGGGCTACCAGCTTATCGCCGATATGATTGCCAACTGGCAGCCCTGGCGCGACTGGTTAGAGGAGTAGAATCTGAGGTCGTTTTTTGGCCAAAAAAAGGGCCCGCCCCGACGAGCGGAGCGGGCCCTAATTCGCGAAAATTACGCGGTTATTGTGGGATCTTGCCCTCAACACCCTCGACGTAGAAATCCATGCCCAAGAGCATGCCATCGGGTGCGACTTCACCGGCCGGCACCACAATCTTACCGGATTGATCTTTAATCGGGCCGGTAAACGGGTGGACGGAGCCGTCGATGATGCCTTTGCGCGCGGTTTCGGCAAGCGCGACGACATCAGCGGGGACCGCCGTGTTATACGGCGCCATCTCCACCATACCCGACTTGAAGCCACCCCAGGTGTCGCCGGACTCCCAGGTTTTGTCGAGCACAGCCTTGGTGCGCGCAACATAGTAAGGCGACCAATTGTCGATAATTGCCGTCAAATGCGCCTTCGACCCGAACGCGGACATGTTCGACGCTTGTCCCACCGCCCATACACCACGGCTCTCGGCGACCTGGATCGGCGCCGGGGAGTCGGTGTGCTGCATGATGATGTCGACGCCCTGGTCAATCATGGTCTTTGCGGCATCGGCTTCTTTGCCCGGGTCGAACCAGGATGACACCCACACGACCTTGATCTTGACGTCCGGGTTTACCGAGCGCGCGGCGATGGCGACGGCGTTGATGCCCCGAATGACTTCGGGGATCGGAAACGATGCGACATAGCCGATGGTGTTGGTCTTGGTCATTTTACCGGCAATGAGCCCGGCCACGTGACGGCCTTCGTAGAAGCGCCCCGAATAAGTGGCGACGTTTTTGTCGCGCTTAAACCCGGTTGCATGCTCGAAGCGCACTTTGGGATGGTTCTTCGCGACGCGCAATGTCGGGTTCATATACCCGAACGATGTGGTGAAAATTAGATCGTGGCCTGAGGTGGCGAGTTGATTGATAACCCGTTGAGCATCAGCGCCTTCCGGCACTTTCTCAACGAAGGTTGTCTCGACTTTGTCGCCGAATTCTTTCTCGAGGGCCAAGCGGCCCTGGTTATGCTCGTATGACCAACCATGGTCGCCAATCGGTCCAACGTAGACAAAACCAACTTTCAACGGATCCGACTGCGCGTTTGCGACGCCGGACATGGCCAATGTTGCGGTCGCCAGTGCGGCAGCCGTCAACGTGGCTATTTTCCCAAAAAGTTTCATGTTCTCTCCTCTGTTTATGATCTTAAAACTAACCTGATGCATGGAAACTTCTGCCCAGACAGGCAGGAGCATTGAGCCGCGCCCTCGATCCATCTCGTGAAATCAAGACAAGCACAACGATTGTGGCGAGATAAGGGAGCATCGACAAAATTTGTGAAGGTACATCCACCCCAAATCCTTGGGCATGAAGTTGGACGATGGTGATTCCACCGAATAGATAGGCGCCGAAGAATGCGCGCCACGGCTTCCAAGAGGCAAATACGACCAAGGCCAGCGCAATCCAACCGCGCCCCGCGGTCATATTTTCAACCCATAACGGCGTATGAGCCAACGACAGGTAGGCGCCGCCGAGCCCCGCCATGGCGCCACCGAACAGGACCGCGCCCATGCGGATCAATGTCACTGAAAATCCGATCGAATGAGCCGCGTCGTGATTTTCACCAACCGCACGTACGGCAAGTCCCCACCGCGTGCGGCCTAAAAACCACGTCACGCCGAGGGCGCTAAAAACCGATAGGTAAACCAACACATCCTGGCCAAAAATCAACTGACCAACGAAAGGCAAATCGCTCAGAATTGGAATATCAAGATGCGGTAGGCCGCCATATGTTTGGCCAACGAAACCATTTCCCAGCAACGCGCTAAAACCAATCCCAAACAGTGTCAACGCCAGCCCCGTCGCCACCTGATTGGACAATAGGTATAAGGTTAGGAAGCCGAAAATGAACGCGAGCACCAGTCCCGATGCCGCCCCTGCCAGGATCGCCAGGGTCGGATCACCAGTTGTGACCGCAACGGCAAAAGCGCCAATAGCGCCGACGATCATCATGCCCTCAACCCCCAAATTGAGGACTCCAGCCTTTTCAACGACGATTTCACCGATCGCGGCAAACACCAGCGGCGTCGATGCTGTAATGATGGTCAGAAGAGCGAGAACAACAAAGTCGATCACGTTACGCCCTCCTGTCGCTGCGTCACTTCTCGTACCCGCGGTGCGCCAAGCTTGATCCGGTACCGAATGAGCACATCGCTCGCCAGTAGGAAAAACAGCAGCATGCCTTGGAACACGCCCGTGACGGCGTTTGGCAGGTTCATGGTGATTTGCGCCGAATCACCGCCAAGATAAGTCAGCGCCATTAAAATACCGGCTAACACGACACCGATCGGGTGCAGTCTGCCGAGAAAGGCGACGATAATTGCCGTGAACCCATAGCCGGGAGAAACAACGGGGATGACTTGGCCGATCGGACCGGAAACTTCTATCGCCCCAGCGAGCCCGGCCGCGCCGCCACTGATCAGCAGGGTCAACCAGACCAATTTCTTTTCCTTAAAACCGGCGAAACTGGCGGCGGCCGGCGCCATGCCAATCACCTTGATCTGGAACCCGATGATGTGTTTGACGATCATTAACCAGGCCAAAACGGCGAATAGCAGGGCGACTAAAAATCCCAGATGCAGGCGCGTGCCTTCGAGAATGATGGGCAGCAATGCGGAGTCATGGAACAACCTCGATTCCGGGAAGTTGAACCCGTCCGGGTCCCGCAATGGTCCGGTGATAAGGTAGCTGAGAAGCAAAAACGAGACATAAACCAGCATCAAGCTGGTGAGAATCTCGTTGGTGTTGTACCGGGTCTTGAGAAACGCTGGGACAGCCGCCCACAGCATGCCGCCGACGATGCCGGCGATCAACATTGCCGGTAGCAAGAAAATGCTTTCGACATCGAAAAACGCCAACGCCACTATGCCGCCAAATATGGCGCCCAACGTCAGCTGCCCTTCGGCGCCGATGTTCCAAATATTGGCCTGAAAGCCGAGCGCCAAACCGACGCCAATAAGAATAAGCGGCGTGGCCTTGATCAATAATTCAGCGAGACCCTGCACGGTTGAAATTGGTTCTATGAAAAATGCGTGCACGGCTTGAAGAGGATCGGTGCCCAAAATCCGAAACATGATCATCCCCGCGATCAGCGTCAGTACGACGGCGATCAGCGGCGATTGGTACACCATGGCGCGCGAGGCTTCAGCCCGCGGCTCTAGTCTAATCAGCATGTGCAGCAGCCTCGGTTATTGGGTCGTTCGCTACGCCCCCCATGAGCAGACCGATTTCGTCGACATTCACGTCTTCAGTTTTTCGGCCGGGCGATAACCGACCCTCACAAATCACCGACAACCGGTCGGCGATCTCGAACAACTCTTCCAGGTCTTGCGAAATTACCAGCACCGCAGCGCCATTCGCCGCCAAGTCGATCAGGGATTGGCGAATAGCGGCGGCCGATCCGGCATCGACACCCCATGTCGGCTGCAGCGCGATGATAATGCCGGGTTTCTGCAATATCTCACGACCGATAATGAATTTTTGCAAATTACCACCGGACAGGCTCGCCGCCACGTTGGCAATCCCCGGTGTCTTCACGCGGAATTCTTCAACAATCGTCGACGCATAGTCTTCCGATTCTCTAATTCGCATGAATCCGTTGCTCAACAAGTTCATCCGCGTCGCGCCGGACAGGAACGCATTTTCCCATAACGACATCTGCGGCACCGCGCCGTGACCCAGGCGCTCTTCGGGAACGAAGGCCATTCCCACCGATCGGCGACGATTGGGGCCCGAACCGCCTACCGAATTGCCATCGATGGTAATCGATTTCGGGTCGTCCACGAGCACTTCGCCGCTCAATACGTCCATCAATTCTTGTTGACCATTGCCAGCGATTCCGGCGATGCCCAGTATTTCTCCGGTGCGCACTTCGAAATCAATCTCTTTCAAGTCCGTGCCGTGGCTATCGGACGCAATGACGCTCAACCCCTTCACTATCAGTTGTGGCGCGCCGAGCGCAGCATTGGCGGTCCGTTCCGGCGGGGTCAAGTTTCCGCCCATCATCATCTCGGCCATGCTGCGCGGGGTTTCTTCAGCCGGATTACAATCGGCCACCACTTTGCCCATGCGCATGATCGTCGCGGTATGGCATAGGTCTTTGATTTCTTGGAGTTTATGGCTGATGTAGAGGATGGAGACCCCATCTGCGGCGAGCTGGCGAAGGGTCTGGAATAGGACCTCCACTTCCTGCGGTGTCAGCACCGAGGTCGGCTCATCCATGATCAAAAGTCTCGGATCCTGCAGCAGGCAGCGCACCACCTCGATGCGCTGACGCTCACCCACCGACAGGGTGTGCACATACCGATCAGGTTCCAGCGGTAAGCCATATTGGGTCGATATGTCGATGATCCGCTGCGTCAGACCGGATTTGGCCAATTCCGGCGATATGCCCAGAGCGATATTTTCTTCCACGGTCATGGCGTCAAACAGCGAGAAATGCTGGAACACCATGCCAACGCCTAGTTTGCGAGCGACGTTAGGATTGGGGATGTCGGTTACCGCACCCTCCCATTTCAAAATTCCTGAATCCGCCTTTTGGACACCGTAGATGAACTTTACCAGGGTGCTCTTGCCCGCGCCGTTTTCGCCCAACAGCGCATGAATTTCGCCTGGCATCACCTTGAGGCTAACATTGTTATTCGCCACCACGCCGGGATAGGCCTTGGTGATGCCGATCAGTTCTAATCTTGGAGTATCCGTCATAACCGACCGTCACACCTTCGCTGGGCTGGGGGTTTGGCTGTCCCGCCGTTTGATATCATCGACCGCCATCAAAATTGCCTCCGGCGTCGCCGGGGCGTCGAGGTTCGGCAAGTGGCGATGACCTGTGACGCGTGAGACCGCATCACGGATCGCCAGCCAGACCGACAGCGCCAGCATCAATGGCGGTTCACCCACCGCCTTGGAATGGAATATCGTCGCTTCGCGGTTCGGCGCATCTTCGAGAATATGGACATTGAAGATCGGCGGCACGTCCCGGCTGCCAGGAATTTTGTAGGTCGACGGCCCGTGGGTCAGCAGGCGGCCGGCATCGTCCCAGACCAGTTCCTCCGATGTCAGCCAGCCTTGGCCTTGCACGAAAGCCCCCTCGATCTGACCGAGATCTATCGCCGGGTTCAGGGAGTTGCCGCAATCTTGCAAAATATCGGTACGCAACACCCGGCTTTCGCCGGTCAGCGTATCGATCACCACTTCGGAGACCGCCGCGCCATAAGTGTAATAGTAAAACGGATTGCCGATCATCGACTTGGCGTCCCAGCTGAGCCCCGGCGTGCTGTAGAAGCCGGTCGCCGACAGGGAAACGCGTTCGTCCCAGGTGAGTTGCGCCAATTCGGTAAACGACAGGCTCTCATTGCCGGCATAGACCCGGTTCTGACGAAATTCGATCGAATCCACGCTAGCGCTGAAATGGTTCGCGGCGACCTCGACCATGCGCGCCTTGATCGTGTTGGTGGCGTTGAAGGCGGCCATGCCGTTGAGGTCTGATCCTGCCGACGCCGCGGTCGCCGACGTGTTGGGCACCTTGTCGGTACGGGTCGATGATATCTTGATATTGTCAAGATCGATCTGGAACACCGACGCCACCACCTGGGCTACCTTGGTAAACAGGCCCTGGCCCATCTCGGTGCCGCCATGATTTAGATGCACGCTGCCGTCTGTGTAAACGTGGACCAGCGCTCCAGCCTGATTGAGCTTCGGCGTATTAAACGAAATGCCGAATTTCACCGGCATCAACGCAATACCTTTTTTAAGCGTCTGGTTGGCGCCATTGAACTCATCAATGGCGCTCGACAGCCCATCGAAATCTATTTCCGAACGCAGCCGGTCCACTATCGGCAAGATAATGTTGTCAGTTACCCGCTGCTGGTATGGGGTCACATTGCGGTCGTCGGTGCTGTAGTAGTTGACCGCGCGGATTTCATCGACGGCGCGGCCGAGAGTTCGCGCGATATGCTCGATCACGGTTTCGATTACCAGCATGCCTTGCGGTCCGCCAAAACCGCGGAAGGCGGTGTTCGACACGGTATTTGTCTTGCACGGATAGCCGCGCAACCTGGCATTCGGCAGGTAATAGCAATTGTCGGCATGGCATAGCGCACGGGCCAACACGCCGGGGCTGAGATCGGCCACATTGCCCGAACGCATCCCCATCAAGATATCGACACCCTCGATCCGGCCATCTGGGTCGAAGCCAACGTCATAGCGAAACAGAAAATCATGGCGCTTGCCGGTGATAACCATATCGTCGTCGCGGCGCAGGCGGAGCTTCACCGGTTGTCCCGTGCGATCGGCCAACAGCGCCGCAATCGCCGCGAAGATCGATGGCTGGCTTTCCTTGCCGCCGAAGGCGCCGCCCATGCGCCGCACCTCGACCGTTACCTCATTAGTGGGCACCCCCAAGACATGAGCAACCCCGTGTTGCACTTCGCTGGGATGCTGGGTCGAGCAATAGACTTGCAGATCGCCAAATTCACCGGGGACCGCCATGGCGATATGGCTTTCCAGGTAAAAATGATCCTGGCCGCCGCATCTTACCTCGCCGTCGATACGATGCTGCGCCTTCGTGATAGCTGCGTCGGGATCTCCGATCGTCATGAATTGCGGCGGGTAGGTATAGAGCTCCTGTTCCAGAGCCTGCTCGATGTCGAGGACCGCGGGGCGCACCTCATAGTCGATTTTCACCAAGGCAGCGGCAGCGCGGGCTTGATCGTAGCTATCGGCCGCAATGGCGACCACCGGCGCCCCGACATAATCGACAACGCCTTCGGCCAGTGCCGGCTCGCCGTCAAAGACCGGTCCGATATTATTGTCGCCGGGAATACCGTTTGCCGAGATCACATCGCGGACGCCATCGGCGGCGCGCGCCGCGGCAACATCGATCGAAACGATGGCGGCATGGGGGTGCGGGCTGGTGACCAACACCACTTCCAAAGTGCCCGGCAACAGGGGCATATCGTCGATGTATTGCGCTTGTCCGGTGACATGACCGCGGGCGCTGTCATGGCGGACCTTGGTGTGAACCGCTCCGACGATGTCGGTCTCGACGCTCATAACGCCATCACCTCCACATGGTCTGAACCCTCAATATCGCGGAACAACCGTACGAATAGATTTTCGGCAACGCGCAGGCGGTAGGCCGCGCTGGCGCGATGATCGCCGATCGGTGAGAAGTCTTTGCTGATTTCAGCCGCGGCCAAGGCGACGGATTCTTCCGACCAGGTCTTGCCGGTCAGCGCCAACTCACAAGCTGCCGCACGCTTGGGAGTCGCCGCCATACCGCCGAAAGCGATGCGGACCTCCGTCACGACACCACCGGCCAAGGTCAGGTGGAACGCGCCGATAACCGAGGAGATATCCTGGTCGTAGCGCTTGGAAATTTTATAGGTGCGGAATATCTGTCCCTTACTCAGTTTTGGAATACGCACGCTTTCGATGATTTCGTCGGGTTGCAGATCGGTGCTGCGATAGTCGAGGAAGAAATTTTCCAGGGCTATCTCACGCCTACCGCCGGCGCCGTGCAGCGCCAGAACAGAGCCTAGCGCGATTAGGCACGGCGGCGTGTCGCCGATCGGCGAGGCGTTGCCGATATTGCCGCCAATCGTCCCCACATTGCGGATTTGCCGCGATCCGATGCGGTGGATCAGAACCCCGAACGAGGGATAGTTGGTTTCGATAAGCGGCAGCGCTTCGGTATAGGTCGCCGCCGCGCCGATGGTGATAGCGGCGGCGTCCTCGTCGATCAGGCGTAGTTCTTCGACATTTTGGGTATAGATGGTGACCGGAAACTTTTGCCGTTCCTTGCTGAACAACAAGCCAAGGTCGGTACCCCCAGACAGCAAAGGCGCCTCGGGATGCTCGGCGCGCCGAGCGATCAGCTCGGCAATCGTCTTCGGCGCATAGTAAAGTTCGCTGTCAGCCTCGTGCGCATTGCCGGCTTGCAAATCATTCGAACTTACTGCGCCGGCAGGAACCGCGCACGCCGTTCGCGCCGCATCGACGATTGAACGATAACCGGTGCAACGGCACAGGTTTCCGGCCAGGGCGTCGTGGATAATGTCGTCACTCACTGCCTCGCCGCTATGACGCAAAGCATGCAGCGCCATCACGAAACCGGGCGTACAGAAGCCACACTGGGTGCCATCTTGAGTAACGATCGCCTGTTGGACCGCTTCGAGTTCTCCTCCCTTTTCGGTCAGGCCCTCAACGGTGACAACGTTGGCGCCATCGAGTTGACCGACCACCAGCAGGCAGGAATTCACAGCCTCAAGCCGTCCTGTGCCGTTACGCACCAGCGCGATGGTGCAAGCGCCGCAATCGCCCTCTGCGCACCCTTCCTTGGTGCCTGTGAGACCGGCGTTCTCGCGCAGAAATTCCAAGGCGGTCATCGTCGGCGATACCGACGCTTCTTCGCGAAGTTCACCATTCAATGTGAAGTTGATCGCCACCGGAATTCTCGTCCCTTTCGTCGCTTATTCGACATTCGCGCCGGCGCGAATCCAAGCGCCAAGCACCGCCCGCTCTTCGGGAGTCATTTTGGTTTCATTGCCCAAGGGCATGGTGTCCGTATCGATCGTGGTTTTTTTGATCGCCGTTGCATTTTTACGAATGTCCGCCGCCAGGTCGAATTTGATGCCCTTGGGCGCGACTTCGAAGCCTTCATAGGTCGGGCGTTCAGCATGACAAACGATGCAGCGTTTATCGATGATTGTACGAACTTCGATAAAGTTTACCGCTTCACCGGACGCCGCTGCGCGTTCCGCTTGAATCGTCGGTAGAGATGCCCAGGCGGCGGTAATTAGAAATATCACGACGGCGGCCGGAATCGGCCAGAGCGCGGGCGTGCTCGCGTTGCGAAGGTTGAACCAATGCCGGACAAGCGCGCCGGCAACCGAGATCGCTATCAACAGCACCCAGCCCTGAGGATGACCGAATGTCATCGGATAATGGCTGCTCAGCATGATGAAGACGACCGGCAGGGTCAGGTAATTATTGTGGATCGAACGCTGTTTCGCGCGCTTGCCCAGGCTGGGGTCCGGCTCATCGCCGGCGGTGCGGGCGGCGATTAAATTGCGCTGCGCGGGAATGATGCGGGCAAAGACATTGACCACCATGACGATGCCAATGAGGCCTCCGACATGAACATAGGCCGCACGACCCGTGAAAACTTGAGACAATCCAACCGCGATAAGGCAAATCACCACAATCGAAATGGCGTCAGCGATACGGGGGTTCTGTTGTCCAAACCCCGAGGCGTAGAGGCCGTCATAAGCCAGCCAGCCGACAATCAGCGTGCCAACCCCAATCCCTACTGCCTGCAACCGCGTCAAGTCGGCGACTTCGGTATCGATCAGAAAGGCCTCAGCGCCAAGATAGTAGACGATCGCCAACAGGATGACGCCAGATATACCGGTAAAGCCGGCTTCCCATTTAAACCAATGGAGCGTGCGGGGGATGGCTGAAGGAACGACTTGGAATTTGTCGACCTCATAGAAACCGCCGCTATGAACCATCCAAAGTTCGCCCTCCACACCGTCCTTGCCGGGAGCAGGCTCTTCGAGATGGGCGTCGAGCCACATGAAGAAAAATGACGATCCGATCCACGCGATGCCGGCGATGACATGAGTCCAGCGGACAACCAAATTAAGCCAGTCAAGAATGACGGTTTCCATACCCAATTACTCCAAGACCGTATCGACAATGCGCAGGCTAACGATGCGCGCAATGTTGCGCATCGCTTCGGATATTTCCCTAACGGGCTCGTTGGTCAAGCGGGCCTCGAACGCAGCCAATATTGAGGCCTTGTCGTGATCGCGCACAGCAATGATGAACGGAAAGCCAAACCGCGCTTGATAAGCGGCATTCAGCTTGTTGAATTGATCGAATTCGGCATCGGACAATTGATCCAAACCCGCGCCGGCTTGCTCGCGCGTGGAACTGTCGGTCAACTCACCTGACCGCGCGGCCTTGCCGGCCAAATCAGGATGGGCCCTGATCAGGGCCAACTGCTCATCCTGCGCCGCTGTCGTCATGACATTTAGAAGTTTCGCGACGAGGGCTTCGCGTGACTCATAAGGAAGCGCGGCTGCGGCACGCTCTACAAGCCACGGCGAATTTTCAAAGACATCGCCCAGAACATCGACGAATTGCCCTGCGCCGCCGTCATTAATTTCCGCCAATGTCACCGCACGCCCTGCCATTTCGCAATCGCCATCCCACTTTTTGAACCGCGCGCACCCTCCCCCATAGAGCTTGCCTGTCGACACCGCGACAACCAAAGCCCGCATAATTCCGGAAGATGCGGATAGTTCCTTGAGCGTCTCAAAGTTTAATACGCTTGAGGGGACCTCAAGCGCCGAGCCGCGTGCGCATTTCTTAACATCGCGGCACCAGCGTACATCGGTATTCACTCAATGGCGAGCCCTTCTGTAACACCGCTTCGAAATTATGAAGTAGGGCGTATTCGCCTATTGGACGGTATTTATCGCCAACACCAACGTGATACGGTCGATATCTGGAGCAAAGTGGTTTGGAGCAGACCAAGTATGGATCAGAATAGTTTTATGCGGCACGCGATCGCCCTGGCCGAACAAAATGTCACTGAGAGTGGCGGCGGGCCATTCGGCGCTGTCATCGTGCGTGATGGACGCATTATCGGCGAAGGCACCAACCAGGTTACCGGTTCCCATGATCCGACGGCCCATGCCGAGGTAGTGGCCATTCGCGCTGCGTGTCGTGAACTTGGCTCCTTCAGCCTCGCCGGATGCGAAATTTACGCTAGCTGCGAGCCGTGCCCGATGTGTCTGAGCGCCATTTATTGGGCGCGGCTCGATCACATCTACTACGGAAATTCAAAAACCGATGCAGCGGCGATCGGTTTCGACGACGATCACATTTACCGCGAAATCCCTTTACCGATCAGCGAGCGCGCCATACCGACCGACCGTCTTTTGGCGGACGAAGCCCTGGCCGCATTCCAAGCATGGGAAAGCTCCGACAGCAAAATCGAATATTGAGCAGCCATGTTTATTTAGCGGGGTGATCGAGGTCGATCGTAATCCGCATGTCGTCCGGAAAGTAAAACTCGTCGCAATTTTCACCCGGACCACCACGGTCGATAACCAGAAACCGGCTAGGTTCGTACAGCGGACATAGCGGCAAATGCCAAAGCCCTTTCCGGTAATTCACGCCACGGCCGTCGGTAATCAGAAAAGTTGTAAGATCGGCAGCCTCAAATGGCGGGGCCACATCTGTGACGACCACCAGGTATGGGTGATGGCCCAAAGGAACGAATAACTGACTACCCAGCGGATGACGCTCGACCATATCGATGACAACCGGCAGCGGTTTTGGTTTGCTAACGAAAATACTAACATTGGGCCGGCCGCCTTCGTCACCAGTGTCAACAAAGGCTAAGTCATCGTGGCGCTGCGCCAAATCATCATTGATCGCAAACGAATTTGCAGATCCGGCCTCGATAACGTCACCGAACGGGGCGAATGCTTTCGCCGTTAGAGCCTGTGGCGCCAGGTTAATCATCAATGTCTACAGTGCCGAACACGCGCAACCGACTGATCCCGCCGTCAGGGATGTTGTTGAACCTGATGTGAGACACCGGACCGAAATTATTATCGATTTCATCGGCATAAAAGTGTTGCCGGTCCATTTCCAAATTTTGCACCGGCAACAGCATCGGCCAGCCTTCGGCTTCGGCAAGCGCCTCTTCATCGCTCTTACCTGTTATCAAAGCCGCCTGGATCGAGCATCGGTCCGGATAGTTCCCTTTAAAATGAGCGGTGTCGACTTCGATCCGCGTCACTCTACCGGGCCGGCCAAGCGCCGCGACCAACCAATCGGTGCCGCCATCACGACGACGGCGGGTTTCCCAGCCATCCCCCATATTGACGCCACGGCCCGGTACAAATATCGGCCAAGCCGGTCCATAGTGGGAGTCGCTAAAACCGATCACCCGCCCGCCATTACCAATCGCCGAAAGTTCGTACTCCTGATCCGTCTCAATGGCGGTGTCCCACATGGATTGGCCGTAAACGCGCAAGCGCGCAATACCACCGTCCGGGTATATGTGTAGGCAAATAGTATCGAAGACCCCGGCATTCTCGATCGGCACATAATTTTTACTGTCGCCCGCGATGGCAGTCTTCTCGACGATCAGTTGCCAATCATCGTCAGCGGGTTCACGGTCGCCACATAAGGCACCTTCAAGCGAAAATTCTGGCGGGTAATTACCGGTAAAAAAGCTGGTGTCGACTTCAACGCCGTGAATTTGTCCGGCATGAGCCAGCCGGACGACACAATGGTCATGGCCGCCGTGGCGACGGCGGCGCGATTCCCAGCCGTCCATCCATTTGCCATTGTCGTCATACTTATCGGCAAGAAAAACCGGATTGGAGTCTTGCAGCATGCGCTCCTTGGCGGCAAAAAAATCGTCGCTTGTACTCGTCGCCCGCGCGCCCATCGACTCACTCGCCAGATTGACGTAGCGTATTGTGAAAGCTGGGGGATTGGTCTCGTTAGTCATCGAACATCCGCCATACCATCAAGCGTTGGTTGGCGCCGGGAATTCGGCCCGCCAATGCCGCGCAATATCAACCCGGCGGCAGAACCACACATCGTCGTGGCCCTGGGCATAATCGACGAAGCGCTTCAAGGCCGGAAACCTGCCAGGCCGACCGCCGAGTCGGCAGTGCAAGCCAACCGACAGCATCTTCGGGCTGGTTGCCCCTTCTTCGTAAAGCGTATCGAAGCTGTCTTTGAGATAGTTATAAAATTGATCGCCGGCGTTGAAACCCTGAGCTGTCGCAAATCGCATGTCGTTGACGTCGAGCGAATAGGGTACGACCAGATGCGACCTACCATCAATATCAGTCCAAAATGGCAGCTCGTCATTGTAATCGTCGGCGTCGTAGAGAAATCCACCTTCTTCCGCGACGAGTCGGCGAGTGTTCTCACTCGTGCGGCCGGTGTACCAGCCCAGCGGCCGTTCCCCCGTGACCTTTGTTTGGACTTCGATCGCCTTTTGCAAATGTTCGCGCTCTTCCGCTTCCGGCACATATTGGTAATCGATCCAACGGTAGCCATGACTACAAATCTCGAAGCCGGACTTCATAGCGGCCTCGGCAACGGCGGGATGGCGCTCCAATGCCATGGCCGCGGCAAACATAGTGATCGGAATTTGTCGCTCTTGGAATAACCGGAACAAACGCCACACACCAACCCTGCTGCCATATTCGTAGAAAGATTCCATACTCATATGGCGGACCCCGGCGCGGGCGTCAGCGCCGATAATTTCGGACAGAAAAGCCTCAGACGCGGCATCGCCATGCAGAATCGTATTCTCCGCGCCCTCCTCGTAATTAATTACGAACTGAACGGCCAACCGGCCGCCGTTTGGCCAGTTCGGGTTCGGCGGCGTCGGGCCATAACCAACAAGGTCGCGGGGGTAATTCTGATCTGATGCCATTCTGCTTTCTCGCTCAACTGCAGGACCTAGCTAACACAAGCTGCCTCTATGTTACCATCCGCAGGTGCTTTGGCCTGCTAGGCTCAACTACATCCAGCGGCGGCTGGCCGCAGCAGCCGACTTGAGCTAAGCCTGAGTTCTTAGAAAGCGGAGACAACAGATGGCAGGACTTTCCACCCACATTCTCGATACCGCTAAAGGTGGCCCGGCAGCCGGTGTTCGGATCGAGTTGTTCGAGATCGCCGGCAGTAAAAGAAAGCTGATTTGCGAAACCGTAACCAATGACGATGGACGCACTGATGCGCCGCTGCTCGGCGCCGATCAAACACATGCCGGCGTTTTCGAGATTCTCTTCCATATCGGCGCTTACTTCATGCAGGCAGAAGCGCAACCGGGATTTCTAGATATCGTACCTGTCCGCTTCACGATCATCGACCCGGCACAGCACTACCATGTCCCCCTATTGACCAGCCCGTGGAGCTATACGACCTACCGCGGCAGCTGATGAGGCGTGTCAGCATCGGCCAGGTTGGATCTATTCCCCGACACGAGGAAAACAAGATCGAATTAGGGCGCAATCTGAGGGGTAATTTTAGGCACAAAAAAAGCCCGCTCCCCTTCGGGAGCGGGCTTCAATCCGGTTTATAGCGCGCCGGTGGCGCGTGGATCTAACGTGGAGTGGCGAGAAACCTCTGCAAATCCTCAACGGTCAAGGGGCGCTCGATACTACCGCCACACAGTCCCTCAACATGGCGTTTTTCGTCTTCACTTAAAGCGCGGTTCTTTGCCCCGACAGTCATCGCGCACGGTGCCTGCAGCGCCAGGCGGGCTTTCGCATTTTCACCCGCTTTAACGCTCTCGACCGCCTGATCAACGACCGCGCGCGAAGCTGGCGTGCACCCTACGAGAAAAAGCGCGATGGCAAGTGGAACCAATACAGGTTTCATTTTTCCTCCAGTTACTGCTGAGGGGCCCTGAGGCCGTGGACGTAGTTAGATACACGGTGATCCAAGATTCCCGTCACCACCGGAGCATGAAATCGGTCACGCCAATGTCCCCCGCGGCGTAACGAACCGTTGCGCGACAGCCGCCATCTCTCACCACCGTGGCGATAGCTAAGTTTTCTCGTCGGATAGGACGGCGCGATATCAAAGCCGAAAACAATGCGATACACAGCTCGATCTTCGAGCATCTTCGCGAATGCCTTATTGCCACAGCGCGGCGCACCGAACGTGTAGATCCCATCAACTTCCATTAAACTCCCCGCCAAGGTCGCCAGCACGCCACCAAGTGAATGCCCGGCGAAATATATCCGAACGCCGCGCTAGCGCTGCTGGGTGACGAACGAGCGTATTGCGGGCAACACATCCATGATAGCTTCGAGATACCCGCCATGGACTTTCACATCGGGCCGTCCCGGCAACGGTTTCATTCCTTGCAGCAGATTGGTCCCGATATCAGCCCACGACCATTCGGACGTGACCTGAGTGCCGCGAAATACAATGTCTGCCCTTTCGGGCCTGGTGATTAGAAAAACTTGCGTGTTGTCTATATCGACGAGCTCGACACGCGCCGAGGCTAACGCCGTGCGCACCGTATCCACATCTTCATAGGCGAGCTCGGACAACCGCGCGAACTCAGCGGCAAGCCTTCTGTTCATAATGTCCTCAGAGTTGGGTCGGTGGTCGATCGTCACAGAGGGTGAGGGCTTGACCGTGCACCTGCATCAGGCGACGCATCCAACCGAGCCCGTAATGTTCAAAGTTGCGGGTCTGGGCGTAGCGCCGCCCGCGCCGCGCCGCAATCTCGTCAATCAACCGGGCGTACCGCCCATCCCAAGCCCGAATTGCGCGCAGCGTATTACCGCCGATTATTCCATCATCGTTGGCGCTCACAGCCCGCTGTAAGCGCCGGGCGATTGTGCCGATGCCTTGGTTGACGCCGCCATCAAACACTATCAAGGCGACACCTGCCGGCATGTCAGCACAACGTAACCGACGCCAGAAATAGTCGAAGTATATCTGGGCAGCCCGCTCCCGGGTCAGGGCGCGAATATCGTCGCCTGTGGTCCGGCCATCGCTATCAATGTCGAGATTTGCCGAACCCGCAAATCTAATCGAGATGCCGAAATTGGTAATGCCGCCCGGGTCGCGTGGATCATCGGTCAACCCACCCTCATGGGCGAGCACGATCGAAAGCGCGTGATCGAACGCCGAGCTGGGATCATCCACTAGACGCAAACCAATCGCGCAAATGACGGATCAACTCGGCGCCCGCGCCGCCGGACACGGTGAGCAGAGCATAACCGAGGGCCCGTTTGAACCGACCGACCGCGACGGCGCCGACCCGGTCGGCTTCGAGACCCCGGATCGATGTCGCGTTCTCGTCTATTTTAATCAGCAGTGTCGTCTGCCCCTCGGAAATACGGCGATGCAGGCGATCCGTGCTGTCACGGCTCTCCTGGCGATGGGCCGTCATCTCACGTTGCAGCCCGGCGACCTGACCTTGCAGCTTACCGATTTGGCGAGCCAGTTCTGCGTCAGCGTTATTCATCGATGTTTTAGCTTCCCTGCTTCGGGTCCTGTCGCTCAACCCGCTGCCAATTCGTACCGGCCTGCACGATGCAAGTCAGGCCGCCAGGGCTCGTGGTGATCATCGTCCAACTATCGCCAGTCTCATTTTTCAAAACCTCAATCAGGTTACCCGCCCCGGTCAGCCCGATCGCCACCGGTTGTTCGCCATAGTTGACATAAAGTTGGGCCAAGATCGAAGGCCGCGCCCCGCAATGGGCCGGCGCCAGAACCTGCGCAGACGCAGCACCAGAGCCGGCCAATAAAAAAGCCACCACGAGGGTGGCTAGTGTCAGAACTCGGCGAACCGGGAATCTCAAAAAGGGATATTCATAAGGGTTCCTTTATGGACAAATGCCGGGATTGCGGGAAAACGGCGTGGCGAAGTGATCGCAGATCGCTAAACTTACTTCCCGTTAATTCACTTTGGGGTAGTATGGGGGATCGCGAGGTCTCATAAGGTGTCACACAGTTGTTCGATAACCCAATATCAAAATCTGTCCGGCACATAAGGGACAACGGCTTATTATCATTTTCGAAAG
Organism: Alphaproteobacteria bacterium; assembly: GCA_011087645.1. Lineage (GTDB taxonomy): Bacteria > Pseudomonadota > Alphaproteobacteria > UBA6615 > UBA6615 > JABDJY01. The sequence goes on along the minus strand of JAALLF010000003.1, from coordinate 190,001 downwards.
CTGTGGCCCGAACGATTGCGCGAAAAGAAACAAGCCGGGCTATAACACCCTTTTCGCAGAGGTTTAACGCTTCGCAGCTATTCGACCGGTTCGTGCACCGAGAGGCAAATCTGAGCCCAACCGTATTTTCGGACAAACCAGTCTACGTTCTTTCAGACCAAGTAGTGACAGCACCAGCGTTGCGTGAGGCAGCTTTCATTACGTCGGTGGACGAACTGTCCGACAGCGATATTTCAAATTCTGTATTTTATGTCTATTTCAATTGCGACTCCGATGCCCTACCCGAGCTTGATCGAATAGTTGCATGTGGCGGCACATTTGTCCCCCACCTTCATTTCGGCAAAACCGACTATCGCTTTGTCAACAGGCACGCACTGAACGCGCTGACAAAAACCCACAACATGGTTCACCGCCTTTCGAGTTTCAATTTACCAATTCATGAGAATATTTGCGAAGCGCTTGATCTCACTCGAAACGTCGAGGGAGACTATGTTGAGATCGGAGTATTCCTGGGAAGTAGCGCCCTTACTGCCCTAAACTATCTAGACGAAACCAGGGGCGCGAAGACAACAGGCGGACAAAAAAAGGCATGGTTATTGGACACCTTCGACGGATTTTCTTACCAAGACGCAAATGACAGCGCCGACTCTATTTGGGCAGGAACCCATAAGCTGTACGGGGTTGAGCGGACCATAGATTACGTCCAAGAGACACTTCAAGGCGCGGTCACGGAGCGTGAGCTTATCGCATGCAATATCTGCGAGGACGATTTACCGTCTGGCATTAAATCAATTTCCGTCGCTAACATAGATGTTGATTTGTACGAAGCAACGTTTCAAGCCCTCAATAAAGTCAGCCCCAAGATTTCGCCTGGCGGCGTCATTATATGCGAGGACCCCGCGTCCACCCCGGGGCTATATGGAGCCTTATTAGCTATGGAAAAATTTCTGGTATCCGAACATGGAGCGCCCTTCACAAAAATTTTTAAAGGCGGTTCCTATTTCCTTATGCGAGACCGCTAACTTCGCCACGCCCACATTGAAACAGCGACTTCATCCATAGATTGCCAACTAGATAGCGCCAGAACCTGCGCAAACGCAGCACCAGAGCCGGCCAATAAAAAAGCCGCTACAAGAGCGGCTAGCGTCAGAACCCGGCAAACCGGGAGGGTCAAAAAAGGCGGGGCATATGGGTTCCTTTAGTGGGCAAATGCCGGGATTGCGGGAAAACGGCGTGGCGAAGTGATCGCAGATCGCTAAACTTACTTCCCGTTAATTCACTTTGGGGTAGTATGGGGGATGGTGAGCCACGACTGGAGTTAGATGTCCGACTTTATTCAAAATCTACCGCTAGACCAGCAAGAGAGGGCCGGGTTTCTTGCGCTCGACCTTGATCTGATCGAGCGCGCACCCAAGTCGCTGCTAGATATGGGCACCGGTAGCGGCTGCATGGTCGCTGTCCTACTCAACAAATATCCCGACCTTGGCGGCGTATTGGTGGACAGCGTCCACAGCCTGAAGCACTTAGACGCCCTGCCTGATACAGATAGAGAAAGATTCAGTTTTGTTAAATGGCCCTATGGCGACGGTCTCGATGGTCAATCTTTCGACCTTGTAATGTCGATCGACGTTTTGGAGCACATACCAAACTGGAAATTGGCAATCGATGAACTGACTGGGCACGTCGCCCCGGGCGGGCACCTCTACATTCAAACACCCAGCGACCACCCCTCACCAAACTATCCCCGACGCAAGGTGATGCTAAACAGAGCGCTAGGTATCGTGGGGCGAAACCAACATTACATGCACGTTCGTGACGGGTTGAGCTGCAAGGCAATATTAGACCAAGCAGGGACTGGCTTCGAACCGCTAGTCGCCAGCGAAAGCTATGTATTGAACGGCGAAGTGCCGTGCTCATTTAAGCCGCGAACGCACCTTTTGCTCAAGAAGACTATGTAGGCACTAGCTGCGCCAACCCCAAAGCGAGATTATCAGGTCGGCCGCTGAATTATACGCGCTGTCCGCGTCAATTGTCAGCCGGTCCCCAATGGCAAAGACATATTCCTGCGCCGCCACCGTCGAGAACGTTGCCGTGTTTGATCCGTCCGCCCAAGATATCGTGCCGATTTTGGTGCCGTTCCTGTCAACGTCCAGGTCGACGGTTCCACCAGATGGGGCGGTTTCGAATCGGGCAACGGAGGCGGCCAGTGCGTCGTCCAGAGTAAATGCCCGCTCGGCTATTTGCCGGTAGAGCACGCCTGACGTTGCAGGCGTGCCGTTTTCCCAATGATTAATTTGATGGGGCGGAAATATCGCATCATCGGACTCCAGGGCCACGCACGAGAACCAGGTTGCGGTGTTGTTAACAACGTTGAGATTGCTACCCCTATCGTGTTCAGCAATCAACTCGAAATAGTCGTTCTCGGCGACATCTAATTCTGCCGACACAACGTTTTGAAACATATTGGCGTTTGGAGACGTTGTGTTGAACGTGTGCCCGCGCCCGTCGAATGACGAACCGTTCTTCGTCATCGTAACGCGGCGGAAACCAGAAGCGTTAGTCTCCCAGACAATGCCGCCGGTAAGTTTTACCTTCGTAACGCCGGCGGGAATTGTTATCCGCGTATTGTTGGTGACGTTGTCGTGGAAGCTATCTGTGTCGTAAATCTCGCTATCCCATGCCACCGCTGTGGCGGTAGATGTGGTAATGGCCTGCGTTGCGGTTGAGCTTAGCAAGCAACCCTGGGATGGCGGCGTAACCGAGACCGTACTCCCCGGCGCAACGGTCGTATATTCCAGCGCTGTTTCGCCCGAGTTTACGCGGACATAGTCTAAACCTGCCCCCGTGAAGTTTGCTGGTGTGTCTGTCAGGGCCGTAAATAAAGTCGTGCCAGCACCGCTACTCAACAGCTCCACATTGGTGCCATTACTCGACAGCACGGCAGCCTCGCCGGCGCCGATCACAGGCGCCGTTAGCGGTTGGCTCGTGATCGTCACCGCCATGTCTTCCGACGTGGCATTGATGATGCCGAATAGCCCGCGCGCCGGACTGGCGGGCACCGTGACCGTGATCTGCGCGTTCGGCGGCGATCCCGCGTCAGTGAAGCGCCAGGCTATGTTCTGCTCCCACAGATACGTCGACGCGACGTTCGTTATTGTGAACGCGTTGGTATTGTCGACAGTTTCGGCGCGCGGATTGGCAAGGCCGTCAATGATTTCCGAGTCAGCGTCGTTGGAGGTGGTTCCTGCGTCAGTTATCTGGCCAACACCGATAGCCGACTTGCCGGTAAATGTAACCATTTTGGTCCTTTAAAGTGCGATGGTGGTTTCGCCGGTCCCGAATCCCCGCCCTACTTGGGCACTGATCTGGAAAACCTCGAATGTGATGTCATCTTCGCGGATCACATCGATCGTCTCGTCGCCGGTACCAGTCTCCGCGACAAGCGTGGTCTCGACGATGGTCAGGGTCAGCGCCGCTACTGTCTGAACGGTGAATATCCCGTTATTGGCGCCAGCCGTGAACGCTGCGGTCTCTATCTTTATGCCGGCGACGAACCCGTCAGTAATGAACGAGCCCGTCGCTTGGGTGAATGTAGACGTGCTACCCACATCGATCTGTGCCGTGGCATTGCTGATCGCCAGATCTGTGGTCAACTGCGCTTTGGTGTACTCGCCCGCCTCGCCGGTCAGACCCGCCAATGTACGAACGACCGTTCCGCCCGGCTGGTCGTAGATATCTACCTCGTATTCTTCTGTATCCTCTTCCAGCGAAGAGGAATTCCAACTGCCGGCGTTGGTCAGTTCGGAATAAAGTCGCGAGCTAGCCTTCCACGTAAAGTCAATATTGTCGGAGCCATCGACCGCCGCTGTAAGCTGGTGCGACCGCCATGGCATCAAAGCTCGACCCTGCGACGCTAGTGGCACAGTCAATGAGTTTTCGAGGAAATCGTTGCGCCCGACACCGCGATAGAAGCGGGTGACGTTGAGGTCACCAAGGGTTAACAGGGCGCGGTTAATCGTCGACCGCTCGGCCAGAATAAAAAGTTCGCCGGCATTGTGGCTGTCAGATATCTCGGGGGCATCTGTGCCGCGCCGGCCGCGCCTCAGCCAGCTAACGCTATATTCACCCGTGGCGTTCTGGACGGCGTCCCGGAAGGAGACAAATTCCCAATTCTGCAGGGTTGGCGATCCAATGATCGCTACTTGCTCTTGAGCGGTAAATTGTGCGTCGGTCACGCTGGAAAGCGAACCTTCCACCATAACCACCGTCAAGATAGTGGATTTATCCGTCTCATTTATGGTGCCCGTCGGCAGGCTGTTGGTGACAATCCCGTATGTCTTGGGCTCCGTGGAGCGCGCTATGGGCGAGAACGTCACGCCGTCCGCACTATCCCATAGGGTTCCCGCCTTCCAGCCGGCGGTGAATCCCGCCATGGCGTATTTTAGCTCGATAGATTGACGGTTCGTGGCGTCGATGTCGCGCAGATACGGCGCATCAATCAGACAAAGTCGGGTATTTACCGAGGTGGGCAGTTCGTCCTCGACAAATCCCAAGCTAGTGTCGGCAACCGCGTTCGACAGCACCTGAAGTGTGGTGTCTTGAATCACCGCTTCGTAGTTTTGAATGTAACGAACGCCGATATCGACTTTAACGATCCGCAGATTAAACACTGTTCCGCTGTCCAGGGTGAGTGTGACAACGTCGGTCGGCACCAACTTTATGAAGTTGCGCCCCAGCGAGAACGACAATTTCCGGCGCTGCGACCAAGCCGTGTAGAGTAGGCGCTCGGCAATCTCCTTGGCCTCGGCAGCCGTGAAAACAATCGCCAAATCAAGTGTCTTGGACTCCAGCGAGTACATTGTCGGCAACGGCACGCGGGGGCGCTTTGCCGTCGCCATATTCTCCTGGTAGTCAATATCCGGGTCGATATGCCCCAGATCGGTCCGCTCCGGCAGTTCAACCTCTTGAATGCGGGTCTCTGGCACTAATTGAGCCGCAGCAACAATGTCGGACTGTGTAATCGACGCAGCCGTCGAGCCACCGCGCTTGATGAACTTGATCTTGTCGTCGGCCTCCGTGGCATCGAAATCATAGGCTGTGAACAGCGGTTCGACGGCGCGCTTAATCGACATCTGCCGGGTTACCGCATAGCCGCGCACCGTATCGTTCGCTAACTGCGTGACATCGAATTCGGATGCCGCAAGGCCGGCGCCGTTGACGTTCGCGCCAGAGAACTCTGTCATGACCGAGGACAGGGATTCGCCAAGACCCGTCTTCCGACCGATAAAAAACTGCTCTAATGTCTGGCCGAAGTTGGGCGCGTGTTCCGAGGTGAACACCTGCATGGTATCGTCCCAGACAACGTTATCGTCACCCACCCAGGCGGCGAAATCCGGCTTTACCGTGCCGGAATCGACTACCTCGCCTGATATCGTATCGATGATCGCATAGATGCCGTTGCCGCTACCATTGGCGATGCCGAGGCGGCCGTTGCGCACCCGCGTATATTGTGTGTAGTCGCGCAATTCTATGTTTGAGCGGATACTGGCCTGCACGGCTGTCTCGCCGTGCAAATGCCATCGTATGCTCTTGAGCACCTTGTCGTACTTCCACACCGCCGACTGACCAGTACCGACCGCTATGCCGAATATCAGATTGCCGTCGGTATGGTCGTAAACCGGACCCCAGACGGTGGAGGAAGAATCGTTGTCCCAGAACGAATTATCGAAGGTGGTGACCGTGGATTGGCGCACGCCTCGGATAACGTCGTTTTCCAGGTCCAACTCGGCATTGAAGTCGACCTCCCATTTGCGAAGGGTCGCCGTGTTGCCGCCGCCGCTATGGTGGAGGACCCAGAACACGCAAGTCTGCGCCTGCGCCGGCTCCGATATGCCGCCTTTCGACTGTGTGACCGGCGGATTGTTTTCGAACCCAATCCATTTAGGATTTGCCGTATCGGAGAAATCGATCAGCGCCGGCCCGTCGGTGACTTGGCCGAAGCCCAATACAAAGGTTTTGATGGTTTGCCCATCGGGTATGGAGCCAGTTGCGAAACACTGACCCTCGACCAGCCAATCGAGAAAGGCGACCTTGTCGCCGGGGCCCGGTGGGTTGGCGTCGACCAGATGGTCGAAGTTGCTGGAGTCACTGGTCGTGAACTGGCCGGTGACGGTTAGCGAGTCCGGGTCGATGACATAGACCGCGCCATGGTTATTCGAGGCCTGGTAGTAAATCCGGCCGTCGTTCTGCGAGATGTAATAGGGCGAATCCGTGTCGACGCCATCGGCGCCGGTAAATCCGATATCGGCGCCCTCTTGGCGGCGCACCTCTTGCAGCGTGGATAGAGACCATTGCTGGATACCGGTAAATCCCCCGCCACTATCTATTAGCGTGACGCGATCGCGCGGGTAATCGATCTTAACGTCGTTCGCCGCACCGCTTGGCGTCTGATCGATCGACACCCGCCCCGAATTTGATCCGGTTGCCTTAAATGCTATCTCGGCGGTGATCTGCGGGATGCGGTTGCCGAAATCGGTAAGATCAAAGCTATCAAGGGTAAGATAAACCGTACCCCTGAACGCAGGTGTGTTGGCCGCACCCTCTGCCGCTTGGATTGTCGGACATGGCAACTGGGTCTGCGTTCCCAAATAGGTTCGTAGCGTCAGGCCAGGCTTTGTCGTTGCCGTAAGCGTGGCGCCCGTGGTGCCCGGATCACGCACGTCATAGATCACCTTGCCATCCGCCCACACCCGCAGGATCGCTTCAGCCGGCCCTTGCGCAAAGGCGAAAGAGGCATCGACAAAGTAGGTATAGGTGACCTGTTCTTGGCTCGGTCCGCCCAGACCGCCCTTGCCACCCACCTCTGTGGTTGTCTGAACCTCGCGGATCTTCGAGGACCAGATCATATTGCCCGGCATTCGAATCGCGCCAAACCCTTCGGGGATCGGGCGGCCATGGGTCGACGACGACACGCGCAAATCTTCGCGCCGCGGCCCCTCAATACGTACCGGATCGGGCGGAAACAGCAGGCCCCCGAGAAACGTACCGGCTGAAAAGCCCAATGCGGGATTGCCGAACGCCGCCCCCACGGCACCGCCCGCGAGGCCGACAACCAATTGGCCCATGAATTAATCCTGTAGGTTGGGGAACTTAAAAGCGTGGGTAACGATGCCGATGCGGCCATTAGCAGAGGCCAACGTCTCTATCGCGACCTTCCGTGCCCCAGCGTGGGCGTGAATTACGGCAGGTTCGCCATACAGCGTGGTGAGGATGCCCATGTGGCACTGTTCGGTTTGCTCGGCGAACACGACGACATCGGCCGGACGTGCCTCGCCTGGGGGTATCTCAATCAACGGTGTTGAGCGCACCAGCGGCAGGAACGACCCGTTTGGCCGGCGCGGGTAGTTTGCGGGCTGTAGCGAATCAACTAAGCCAAGGCTGAGCGCCACAAGGTCGGGATAACCGACGCAATCAACACCATGCTCGCGGGTGCGGCCTTGGTGTCTCCACCGTACCCCAATCCAAGTCTCCGCCTCTGCTTGAACATCGGCGCGTGTCGTCACTAGTAGGGCGAGTCCGGGTAGCGCAGGAATTCGTCATCGCCAGGGATGAACGGAAAACCGCCATGATTGAGGACATTCCCCAACGCGGTGCAACGGGACAATTCCTTGTTGCAGCCGATATGAACGCCAACCTTGTCGCCCACCGATATGGCAAACGGCATCGGCAGGTAGAGCGTGAACTGCTTATTGGTGCCATTATAATTTTTGACATCCATTGAGATGCCTGCGTTGAGGCCAGTATCCCAGGTCATCACACCATAGTTGAATTCATCGTCGGGAAAGTTGGGGTCGATGAGCGTTGTAGAAACAGTAAGATCGTCAGCGACGCCCTCGAACGTGCCGCCAGTGCCGTTCATCTCAATCACAATTTTACGTGTCAATGCCGGGATAGTATTTTGCTGCGAGACTTGCGCAAATTCGTTTCCGCCGACGGGGTCAAACCGTGTGCCAGTAGTGCTGGAGATCACAGAGTCGTTCTCGTCGAGCCATACAAAATCTACCCATATGTCTCCAAGGGCTAAACTACCAGTAAGAGTCCACCAAGAGACTGTGACTGTCTCAGCGCCACCATCTATTAAACTAGCATAGCTCGATACGTCTCTTGATTGTTGAATGCTCCCGACTTGTGACCCCGAATATTGCTGGGGCAATTTCATAGCCACCGCGCCCGAATTCTTCCGCGCAGTTTGCACCTCCACATCGTCTGGCCCTGTAACTTCCCAACCCCCTATCATTGCCCCCGTGCTGTACGTGCCTGCTGCTATCTCCTCAAAACCAGGACTTTCAATGAAAAGAGCGTTGGTCAATAAACCACCAATCGTCGGCGGACCAACAACCACCTCTGAGGGGCTAATGACTTCGAGCACTTCACCGGCCACCCGCAGGGCGGGCTCAGTAACGAATTCAACGCCGTTGTTCCACGCGATGTGCGTCAGCGCCTCGTCGCCGTTTCCAGATTCCGCAACAGCCGATGTGCCAGCCACATCCATGGTCAGCGCATTCACCGCTGTGATGCGGAACTCCGCATTGTTCGCCCCATTGGCAAAGCCTGACCCGCGAAACACCATGTCCACCTCCCAGCCGTCGTCGATAAACGAGCCGGACGCGCGCGAGAATGTGTTGTTGTCGTCGACACTGATCGTCGTGGCCGCTGTGCCAGCGGCCGCAAATGACGTTGGAAAGTTATCAACACCCGTACTAGTCGTCCCCGCCTTGGTCACCCGATAGTTGGTGTCCTGATAATCTTCGGTGAGTGTCAGGATGTCGCTGAACGTCGAGGCCAGAGCCCCTGGCGGTGTAAATTCTTCCGTATATACGGCGTCGCCAATGACAACGCGAAAATCCTCGATCGAGCCTTCGAAGTGGCGGTTAAAGCCCGCCGAATTGTCGCGTGCGCCCAGACGAACGGGTGCGGTGCCGCCAAATATATCGAACGGGAAGTCACCCACAGCGCGCTGCTTGCCGTTCACGAATATCCGCAACCGGTAATATTCATCACGCGTGACGGTAATATGATACCACTGGTTAATCAGCGGCGTAAACTCGGCTAGCGGCACCGCGACGCTGCCCAACGCGGAAATCCCGTCGTAAGCGATGAACCGCAACCCATCGATCGGATCGGTTTCCTCAACTACAAGCAGCATCCAGCTAATCTGACCACCCGTCGCAGTGTACTTGCTGGCCAACACCGGCCCGGTCTGTGACGCCAACAGATCGAGTGCGTCGAAGTTCGCCCACATCTCGATAGTGAACGGTTCTAGGCCGATCGTGTGCTGGGCCGCATCCGGCCAGGACACGAAACTGTTCGAGGGGTTTTGCGTCGGCCCACCGACGGGCTGGAAACGGAAGTTGCCGGCGAGATTTTTAAGTTTGTCGGTATCCGCCGCCGCCGCATCCGAGCCCGTCGTGCCCACTGCTGCGAATTGGCTGTCATCGTCGTCGTCGACCGCGCCGGGTGCGTGCAACGCCGCGATGTCCGTAACCGGCTTGCGCACCCGCACAACGTCACCCACCGCATAGGCGGTGCTGGCCTGAATGACCGGCGGCAGTATCGGCAGGGTGCAGCGGACGTTGCCAATATCGTAGCGGCACTGGCGCCCGAACTGCTCGATAATGGTCTGCGAGAAAACCTGCGTCAGGCCGCGCAGCTCAGTCGTAAACGACCCGCTTACTTCGTCGAATACCACTTCGCCGAACCAGCCCTTGGCAATGCTGACCTCGCCATCGCCGTCCGGGTCTTCCCAGTTGACGATCGAGACCCGCACCTCGGCATAGTCGTAGCGTCCTCCGGCCAGATCCGTGTCCGATATGGCGGCGGCGTTCAGTATCCCCTGAATGTCAACGCTGTTCACTGCCAGGGTCGCGCCCGACGCCAGGTCGGTGCGTTGGTAGCCGACCGAGGCGCTGTAGGTATTGCCCCCGAAGACCACGTCCTGATCGTGAGAGGTCAGGCGCAGCACCACCCCGTCCTGGCGCGTTACCCGCCACAGGGTGGTCTCGCGCGCTACCGAACCATCGAAGTGAAGCTGCAGTCCGGAGCCGACGGTACGGGTCATGTGATGTCGCGAATTTCGATGACCGGTACCGGCCAGTCATAGATGTCGTGGAAGGAAATAGTCACGTTCATTTTGTCCAGATTGAAGCGCACCGGCACGTCGAACTCGCACCCCGCCTCCACCGCCGTGCCAGACTGGGCCGCCAGTGTGGCCCCCAGAGTGACGATGCCGGTCGTGGTATCGACGGTGAATTGGCTGCCCCCCGCCCCCTCGACGATCGCCACATTGTTGACCCAGACTTGGACGCTCCCGCTCACTGGCTTGGCGATCGTGCGATCGTAGTTCACCAACGAGGCGTAGCGCTTGAATAGTTGATGGGTGGCAGTGGCCCCGTCAGTCGTCCCGATATTCTGGCGGGCCAGCTCGAAATCCGACCAATCTTTGAACCGGAAACCATGGGCCCGACCCTCGCGGGCGCGGAAGAAGGCGATCAGCGCGTCGATATCGGCCTGGTCTTCTAACCCGTGCACCACGTCCCATTCGCCGCGCGCCATGCTCCAGTCGATATTGCGGCGCTCATGGCCGGAATCCAGGGTGACAATCGTCGTCTTAAACTCCGCCCCGCCAACCGCGCCAAATGAAATGTTGGTCGGAAACTGGATTTCATGAAAGGCCATAGGCGGTTGGTTCCTGTGATGCTGAAATCGTCTTCGTCGCCCCAAGGGGGGGGCCGCAAGGCCCTGCCTTATTTTTGCCAAGCGCGGGTGGTAGGGTCGCCGCCATGCGCTGGATACTTTTATCTGCTGTACTACTGGTCGCCGCCTCGGGCGCGACATTCGCGGGCTATGGCAGCCTCAGCCCGTGCCGCTGGCTGGTGGTCGATACCGCGTCCCATACCGGCCTGCCTGAGAGCCTGGCCGCAGCACGCGCGCGCGCCGACATGGCGTTGCACGGCGATGTCGACCCCACCAGCGTGGATTGCCTACGGGCCTGGTGGCGGGTGCGCTTCGCCAGCGCCCAAGACGGCCAGCTATAACGGCCGCTCGACCGGAAAGAGGATCAGCCGATGCCCTTGCGCGCCATGCCCCGCTGCGCCGCGGCGGCGGCCTTGGCGGCGATTTCGCTGCCCGCCTGCCGGGCCTCGTCGGTGTTGCGAGCGTTGGGGAAGGTGACGTTGACCACGACACCGCCGCCTGACCCGGGGCTGCCATTCGCGGCATTGCGAGGATCGCCACGGGCCAGAATCTCCTCGCCGCGCTGCGCGATAATGGGGACCTCGTTGGGCCGCAGGCCGGGAAACCCGCCATCGTGAAAACGCCGGACGGGGAACCTATCTTGCCCGATAACGCCGCCCTGACGGCCAATCGGTAATATCCCAATTCCCGCGGGCCCTGCCAGGTTCGCCGGGGCGCTGCCGAATATATCGCCGATGCCGCCAAAGATCGTCCCAAACACATCGGTGAAACCGGTGCCACCGGAGAGCAGTTCTTCCAGCGCCAGATCGAGCAGGATATCGGTAATGCGGTCGGCCAGTTTCTGGAACGCGTCGCCGATTGATTCAGTGCCTTTGATGACATCCTTGATAGAATCCTTGGCCGCATCGCGGATATCGCCGAACACCTCATCCACCGCCTCGGCGCGGCGCTTCATTTTCTCTTCGGTGTCCTGTTGGCGTTTCTCTAAATCCGCATCGGCCTTTTTTTGCGCCTCATTGGCCGCTTCGCGTCCTTTGCGCAGATTCTGAATGGCTATCAGTTCGCGTTCCAACGACTGTTTCACCTCGTCGGAGACATTAACACCGGCCGTTTTTAAACGAGCCTCAATTTCCAACAAGCGGTTGCTGATTTCCCGCTCATCGTCGGTCATCATTATCTGGTTGCGCTCTGCCTCAAGTTTCTGCCGCAGCGCGGCAACGGGGTCGCGCGCATCCATTGTCGATTGTTTGAGCTTGTCTTTTAGTTCTAGGCTTCTAGCCTCAGTGATAAGGCCGTCTTTTTGGGCCTTCTCAAGCAACTTGAGATCCGCTTTGTAGGCCAGTGTCGCCGCCCCCAGCGGGTCGAGTCGTTCTTGCAGCGCCGCGAGATTCCGTTCAAATTCCTCGGCGGTCAGTCGGTCTTCTTCAAGTTGAGCTGCCAATCCAGCATCTTCCGGAAAAGCTCCTGACGCTTGGCCTTGCTCGCGAGGAGCACCAAATTTTTGATCATCCTCGTCGATAAATTTTATTCTCTGTTGAATCTCCCCCCTTTGGGTTTCTAACTGATCCACTTTTTCGATCAGGGCTCTCAAAATTTTCTGGTTACCTTCAATCTCCCGACGTGCACGGTCCCTGACGCCGTCCTCCGGCTTGGCAAGAGGATCCTCATCGATTTCCGGAAATGACTTAAGAAGATTTTCTTTCCTTTTTTTCTGCGCTCGTGCGCGCTCGAGTTCCTTCTGGTTGGTTGCAAGGGCATCTTGAAATTCCTTCCTCGCTTCCGCGTTCTTCGCCACCCTTTCTCCACCAGAAAGTTTGCTCGCCTCCTCCAATAGCGTATTGCCTCGGGCAATAGCTTCATTGATATCATCTTGTGCCCGCGCACTTCTGGTCAAAGCGCGCTCGAAGAGAAAGGCGCCGCCCGCAAGGACCGCAAGTGCAGCGATGTAAGGAGCTGCTGCCACAGCGGCGGCGCCAACCGCAACGCCAAACCCAGCAATAGCTAACCTCGCAATGTTAGCTATCTCAATAATTCTCTTAAATAGGCGGCGCATCCGTTCAATTTTGTTCAAAAACCCCACGATTTCGATGATATCCGCAGCAGCACCCAATAGGTCAAAGGCAAGTGCCAAACTGTTCGTTTGTTTCTTGCTTTCGCCGAGTTTTTCACAAAGCGCATTAAGTGAATCCGTCAGCGGCCGAACTTCATCACCAGCGCTCCGTGAGAGGCTGTTCACAGCAGACTCGACTTAGCGCAGGGATCGCGCGGTTCCGGCCAAAATTCGCGAATTGTCGTTCGCGGCCTTTTTCAGCTTGTCGAAGCCGCCGCCGGCTTTCCCGACCGCACGGCTCATTTCCGCCGCCTTTTTCTTGATGTCGTCCGCCGCGCGGCTAAACTCTGCAGCGCCTTGCTTAGCACCACTTGAGTCAATCGCGAGGCTAAGGGTGATTGGATCAACCATCAGAATTCCTCTAAAAATCCATCTTGATGCAGCCTCAAGAAAATACTATCGCTTCGCAAATTTGTTGCCCGCGCCTTTTCCTTCGGTGGAGGGAAGACTTCTGCAGTTACTTCTTATTTTCGGCAGCGTGAGACTGCGCGAAATTGACAAGTGCAAAAAATGATGGAGAAAATTGGCTAGTCGTTAAGATCGTGATCGCAACAGCTGCGGTGAAATACTGCTCTCACAATAACGTCTGTTCGCCGAAAAGTTGTCTAATACGGCCTTACGTATGGCGTAACACAATGCTTAAACATGCGCGCGATCGCATCTTTATAATTCGTCAAATCGTTAACGATCGAGCCATGGTCTGTTGTAATTTGCACCTGCTTTCTTGCGCGCAACATTTCAAAAGCCAGTTCAAGGGCGCGAGGCCCTACCAATCGCAGACCGCCCCATGAATCGTCACCGCGTTGCCAGACAGATTTCGGCTCAGCCCCGCTATCGATGCGCCAGAAAACATCATTCTTTTCGAACGGATAAAAGTCGTCTTTTCTAATAAGTACGGAAGCAGAAAAATTGGAAGCTAAGTCGGTACCAACACAGTGAAAAATTATACCGCCGTTGAAGTCGTCACCTGATAATTGAAAGGAAGAGGCGGATGAAACCGACTGTTTGGCTTTTTCATCAAATCCTTCCGAATGGCTCCAGCTTGTGTTCTCGGCCCACACCACCCCCGACACAGAAACCTGCACTAGCCCAGCGAGCAAAATTACCGTGGCAAATCGTGCGCTTCGCTTCATGGTGCGACCGGCTCCCATAAGTTGAAACCTGAAGTCTAAGAGCCGAACCATGGTCGCCGCAAGTAACATTATTCTAACATACTGAAATTCCGTGATTTTCTGCCGGTCCCGCAGCGGCCGCACCCCTACTTTTCACCGCCCTCAGACGGCTTAAAGCGCAGGAGTTCAGCATCCAGCGCACGAATGAAGTGGATATAGTCGTCCCGGTCGTCGCCGGTGATGGCGTATTCGTCGAGATATTGGCGCATTTCGGAGAACGGGATCGCCGCGGGACCGAAGCCCGAGGCGGGCCGGCTGTGATTGAGGAAGATGAAGGCGCGCCAATATTCGCTCAAATGCGCCGGCACCCGAGGCCGGTTGAGGATCCATTCGGGCAGGGGCTTGCCGGCCTGGTCGAGCAGCTTCTCGATGTCCGCTGCCGACTTGCCCTTTACGAGGTCGAACCAGAGGGCGCTGGTGAGTTTTTTGCCGCCTCCTCGACCGCCTGGGCGCGGAAGGTCTCCTGCTCGTCGGCAAAATCGTTGATCAGCTTCTGGAAGTCACGGGCATCGACCAGCAGATCGATCGCCGATTTGAGGTTTTCCGGGTCGTACTTGACCGGCTTGCCCTTGCGGTCGGTCACCCCCTTCCAGTCGGCGACCAGGGCCTGGGCGGTCCATTTAGCGCGGATCAGAATTTCGTCGTCGTGGGGAATGGCGTTACCCGCCTCTTCCATCTTGCGGTAGGGCTTGTAGAGCCGCCGGAAAGTCTCGCGCGAGGCGCGGGAATCGGAGCGGCGAATTTTGACTTCCAGCCCTTCTCCAAAGTCCACCCACACGCCATCCTCTTCCATGGCGTGGTCGGTAAAAAAGCGGTCTCTAAAATCTGTCATGCCGGGTTCCTTTTCAGTCGGGTGATCGAAATAAGCTGGGCGGGGACGTGCCCGACAACACGATCGCCCGCCCAGTGTCCGTAGCGCCGGGAGAAGCGCCCTTGGACCTCTGTGCTAGGCGATGATGTAGATCGACGAGCCAAACGCGGTGTCGACCAGAGCCTGATAGGTCGCCTCGACCAGCACGTCTTCGTTGTTGCCGCCAATATTGGTCAGGCCGGTGGCATATTTCACTTTCGGCAGATGAAACGTGTAGCTGTTAGTGCCGTCGTTGACCGACCAGCGGAGCGCGCCGGCGGTATGGGCGACGAAGGCGTCATAGAGCTCTTTGCCGCCGGCGCTGGCGTCGAAATAGGCGGTGATGTTGCCGGTGATCTCGCGCCGCCCGTAGCGCACGTCGATGGCCGGCAGATTACCGATAGCGTTGCGCGGCGCGGCATTGTTGGTCAAAGCCATGGTGAGGTTGGTCAGGAACACCTGGCCAGTGACACCGCCCACCGTCAGCACCGCGCCTTGCACGGCGTTGAAGATGTCGTTGGTATTGGGCTCCACATAGGTCGCGCCGGCGATGATCGCGGTGTCGAGCGCTTCGCCCTCTTTGCCCACCACATCAAAGCGGCCGGTGACGATCTCGTTGGTGGAGAAGTCCAGGTTGAAGTTGTTCACCCGCCCGCCGGTGAATCGCTGGTAGGAATCGGTGCCGCCGCCTTCGAGAAACTTCTCCCACGACAGGGACTTCTTCTCGATGCCGCCTTTGAGCAATGTGGTGCCGGCCACGGTGATCTGTTCGTTGCCACCGCCCGATTCCACAACCAGCGTCGTCTCGACGATGGTCAAAGTCAGCGCCGCGACGCTGAGAACGGTGAACGACCCGTTGTTCGCCACATCGGTATAGCCGGTGGTGATAATCGCCTGCCCAGCGCGGAAACCATCGGCCAGGAAATCGCCGGTGGCGCGCGTGAAGGTGCTTGTCGAGCCCACATCGCCGGTAAACAGGCCGGAATCGATTTGGGCGAACGTGCCGCGCAAGGCGTGTTCGAACAATGTGTCGAACTCGGCGCCTTGAGACAGCTCGAAGTCGTAGCCGCCTTCGCCGGAAACGCCGACTTGAACGAGGTCTGCAACCTCGGCGTCGGACCGAATTTCATTCGAAACGACGGTCGCTTTGGCGTGGGCGAAGTTTTCACCCGTGTAGCGCACCTTCTGGAAGGCGGGCGTCGCGGGGGTGGCGCCCCAGGTGACTTCGGGGATGAACGCTAATCTTGTATCGCTGGTATCGGCAATCGCCATGGGGGGCTCCTTCAAGGGGGAATGACGGCGTCGTCACGACGCGGTCGAGCGGCTTGCCCAAGGCCGGTTTAGGGCTTCAGCCGATCAGATCGGCGCGAAAGGGAACATTGACGTTGCGCTGGTACCAGGCGCCGTCGGGTCCGGCAGGGAAGGTCGAGGGGCTGCGAAAATGGACGCCGGAGACCAGCTTGCCGCGGAAAATCGCCGCAATATCGTCGGCGATCTCATAGGCCAGACCGTCGCCGACCGCCACAGGCACAAAGATCTGCGCCGCCACGACACCATTGTTGCGGTACAGATTGGCGCCAACCCCGCCGATGCCGGCCAAGGTGCTGGCGCCCTCGATAATATTGAGGCGCACCCACTCCGTATTATCGGGCGGCGTGAATTGGCGATTGGCATAGGCTACGGGCACCGTGGCGCGCACCAGGGCGAACTCGGTGGCGAAGCGCTGGCGGATAGTGGCGGCGGCGGCGGCAAAACTCATCGGTCCTCGTTTCTCTTAACGCGGTAATTCGGCGAGCGTCACCGCCACAATGCTGGCGGGCGCCTGGGTGGCGCTGCCTTGTTCCAGGGCTTGTATGTAGGGCGCATTGTTGACGATCCACACGGTGGCGAATGGGCCGCTGTCGGCCATGATCGCCGCCACCCCATTGGCCATAGTGACCCCGCCCGACGGGTCAGCCCCGGCCACCACGCCGGTCGCCGGGCTACCAACCGTCACCTGCCAATTGGCTCGCGCGTGGCCAGTGACCGAAGGTGTGCGTTCGATGAAGCCACTCAACGCAGTCCGCGCTATATCCTGTTTCGCTCGTAGCAGGGGCGCATCCACCATGCGGCGCGCCGCACGGTCCAACGCCCGGGCAAATTCACGAATATTGGTCGTCATGAGTCCCTCCGAAAGGCATCAGGGAAATCAAAATTTTTGGAAATATTTTATTCAAACTACACAGTACCTCTGACACTTTTTATTCTCTTTTTCGATCATATTTTGAAAAACTACAAGTCATTGCTTCTTAAGTACTTATTCAGCGCGTTTGAACGAAACTCTCCCGCGAAATCACATGTCAGAGCTTCCGGCCTATCGAGCCGCGCCCCGTTTTGAATATGGAGAGTTAAAGATGCACACCCGTTTCGGACCGCTGGGTCTAAGCCTAATGTTTTCCTTTGCCGTGATCGCGGCCCCTATTGGTGTGGGCATCGACGGCGACACCGATACCATCACCATCAAGGAAAATTCCGCCTACGCCGCAAAGGGCGGCAACAAGGGCGGTAACAGCGGCAGCAAACGCAGCAGCCGTTCCACCAGCGGCGGCGGCTCCAAGAGCAGTACGTCGAGCAGCAGTTCCGGTGGCGGCGAGAGTGGTTCGACGAGCCGTGGAAATAGCGGCCGGTCGGGCACCAGCGTGGCAACGAATGCCGGCAGCAATAAGAAGACCTTCACCGATTCGGAAGGAAACGCCCTAGCGCACCCGTCCGAATTGAAGCGCCTGAACGCCTGGCACGCCAACGAGAACGCCTTTCTCAACGCCTCGCTCAACTCCGTCGTTGGCTTGTTGGGGCTGTATAAGGAAACGCGGACCGAGGCAAGCACGGTTGTAAGCGATGCCGAAGCTGCTTTGGCCGAGGCATTGCAAACCTTGAAAGAGGCCGAAGAGCCGCTTTTAGCTGAGCTAGACGCAAGTGAAGAAGAAATCGCAGCCGCACAGTCGGAGCTCGATACAGCAATCGAAGATGCCGAAGCCGCAACTGCGGAATTGGACAAAGCATTGAAAGACAAGGAAAAATTAGAGACGGCTTTCGCGGAAACCAACTTTGCAGGCGATGCCCAAGCAGAAGCCGACGCTTTGACGAAACTCGAGGATGATATAGCCGCCCTTGATATCGATAATCTGCAAACATCGGTCGACGATACCGCGCAAGACGTTATCGATAAGCAGACGGCCTTCAACGAAGCCAGTGAGTCAGTCAATGCTGCCCAGGCAGTTTTCGATGACGCCAGTGACGAGGTGTCTGACGCAACAACCGATCTGGCTGACGCTGTGATACTGGCGGACGGCCTCAACAATCTCGCCGACGACACCCTGGACGAGGCGGCGAAGGAAGAAGTAACGGACGAAGTTCAAGACACAATCGATTATTATTTAGGCTTGCAGGTCGCCTCCGAAGAGGTGGCAACTGAATAGGCTTCCAATGGACCGCCACTAGTCAAATTAGAAAGGGCAGAGCTGCGGCGCTGCCCTTTCGCTTTGACAATTGCCGTTCGTCGCATTACCCGTCGATCGTCAGAACGATTTTGCCCAGATGAGCATTGGCGCGCATATGCTCGACCGCTGCGCCGGCGTCCTCAAGGGCGAAGGTGCTATCGATCGGCAAAGACAAGTCACCCGCCTCCACCGCACCATCCAGGTCCGCATGCATACGCTGGGTGATCTCGCGCACCTCTTCGACCGAGCGCGTACGGAAAGTAACGCCGATATAGTCAATACGCCGCAGGGCGTGCAGGTTGAAATCAAATTTACCCGTCGTACCGCCCAAACGGCCGACATTGACGATCCGCCCACAGATCGCCGTGGCCGCCATATTCTGGTTGGCGAGGGTGCCGGAAATCTGATCGACAATCAGATCCACACCTTTGCCATCAGTCGCTTCGAGTACCGCATCGACCCATCCGGGATCGGAGGAATTCAGAGCCAGATCGGCGCCAAATTCAGTGAGCCGTGCCCGGCGACCCGCATTGGTCGAGGTGCCGATCACCAGAGCCGCCCCCAAGGCGCGGGCAATTTGCAGACCCAGCAAACCAACCCCCGAGCTCGCCCCTTGGATAAGAACTGATTCGCCTTTGGTCAGCCGACCATTGGTGATAATCGCATCGTGCATGGTCTGCAACGCAACCGGCAATGTGGCGGCTTGCTCGAAGGTCATATTGTTGGCCGGTATTTTCGCCGCACGGGCCCAATCGGTAACCGCATATTCCGCCCAACCGGAATTACCCGAGCACATCACCCGGTCGCCGGGCACAAGTCCTTCAACGTCGGCGCCAGCCTCGACAACCTCTCCGGACCATTCTAATCCAATGACGGTACCGACACCTCCCGCACGACCATGGGCCAATCCACTCGCCACCATCAAATCAGCACGGTTGAGGCCGCAGGCCCGGACCTTAACGAGAACCTCGTTGGGCTTAGGCTGCGGAATATCAACATCCGCAATCACCACGCCATTCTCGCCAACGGTGGCAGCTTTCATTTCTCTTCCCCCGACTCATGAGCTTTAATCAATAGTAGTCGCAGTTTAGCTGGGGTGCCGCAAATAGCCTATGCACCCTGATCTTATTGATGTTGCCGGGAGACTTGAGGCATGGAGAAAATTGCCGCACACGGATTAGCAAAAGTCTCCTTTCATGGAGATGTCAAAGACGCTGCCGTCGCGATGGCACTTGAGGATAACGAGGGTCAAAAGCTCGCTCTTGCGGTAACACCTCAAACGGTCAGCGCGTTATTGCCGCCTCTCCTAGGCCTTGCCAAAGAGTGGGCGTCGCACCCCGATCTCGACGTGTCAAAAGTAACAGGCTTACAAAATTCACTGCCAGCCGATCGGATCGAATTCGCCAAAGGGCGTAACGAAAAGGAAATTGCTGTGCGCTTTTTCGTCGGCGCCGTTGAACTCTCGTTCATCCTGCCAGCCGAAGAACTCTTCACCAAGATATCAGTGCTCGGCAAGAAAATCACCGAAGCATCGGAAAGCTCACAGTAATATAAGGTTCTCGCCGTTCTGGAAGTGGACGTTCAGGTTTTCGGTTAAGTGCGAAGCTGTAAACGATATGCCGTTGCCGTGTCTCCGCTGTAAATCGGATCGACAGCAACGATTTGCCAACTCTCCAAAGCGAACACCAAACGGTCGCGGTTTATCGCGGGCCTCGCAGTGAGATCTCGGGCGGCGACCAGAGATGTCATGTCCCCGGCCTCCACGAGGCTCCCGTCAATGAGACCGACCGTAAACGGCTCCGGCGGAGTGATTTTGATCTCGGTTGAAACGACCGTTTCCGTCACGTTTCCCGAGACCAAATCGTCGGTCTTGGTCACAACCTCCAGTGAGGCCATCGCACCAAAGCGATCGATCAGGCGTACCGTCAGGCCTGGAAATAGTACGTCAAGCGTCGCCATTTCGCCTCCTCTCTGTGGAATTGCACCAACCTCACACCCGCACCAATCCGGCACCGCTGTCACCGCCATGCTTTAGTAACGCCTTCAGCACCAGTCCGAGGAACGGAAACGCAGTACCCGCAGGCGCGTCGCTAAAGTAACTAACGTCTAGGGGACCTACTTTCGCCCGTGCAATGCGCCCGCCACGGTCTTCGGCCTGGGAGAGAAAGGCGTTCGACCCTTCCAATGCCAGTCGAGCAGTGGCGTCTTTTACGCGTTGGGAAATGCCGGTCACGCTGCGTCCTTCACTATCGACCGCGCCATTACGCGGCCAGGCCAGCACCTGCGATGAAGAACCTGGATGTTCACCGATCCAGTGATCACTAAATGTACCATCGATGTACACAGTCGCCTCGCGCAAAGCCTTTTCCTGGTCGCTGCTGGCCTCGCGCACGGTGTCACCAGCAAGGCGCTTCTTGCCGGCTTCGAGAAACTCCTTCGACCAACGATAATATAGGTTCTGGTTGATACCTTCACGCCGGCACAACTCGGCGATGCTGTCCTCGCCACGCAATCACTCGACAACGATACGGATCTTCTCTTCCGCCGAATATTGCTTGCGTGTCGCTCGGCGGATATCGCGCACCGCCTTCTCGGCGCTGCCCGGTTGGGTTTCGTGTTTGCGACCCATCTTCGCTCCTTACGTCGCTACCTGGAGCCAAAAACACTCTCTTATTCAATCAACCTCTTCTGTCCAACTTTGCCTGACGGGGTACATGCGTGACCGTATCACCCAGGGCGAAGACCGGGACCGTTCCTGGTCCGCTCGCGATATCGGCCTCGGCAGCCAAGGGGATACCCTCATCCAAGTCACCACTATTGGGTGATTGCACCAGATAAAGCGGCGTGCCGTCCGGACCGCCGAGGATCGATGTCACGAAACCCTCATGGCCGCCGCGCGCTTGTGCCAAAGTTACTCGGTCTCCGACGTTGAAAAGTGCCATCAGCCATTCACCCTTATCGAGCGACTGTTAAGGGCGCCTGCGCAGCATATCGGTCAGTACATCCAACTTGGCGTTGACCTCGGCAAAATTATTATTGATGTCGACCAGGCGGGCATCCACATCGGCTTTCGAAGCGGCATTACTGCCTATACCGTCAACGCCGGTCACCGCAGCAGACACGGCGGCCAGGGTTCCATCAGTGGTGCCGGCTGTGCTGTCGGTCAGCTTGGAGATATCGACACCCTCGCGCTGCGCTAGGGTCCGGTCACGAACGGCCATAATCGGCCTCCTGTCTGTGTGTGTTCGAGGTCAGAAAAAAGACGGCGAAGCCGGATTTAATTCCGAAACTCCGCCGCCAGTCGGGGGGAGAGTGAACGCGGACCCGGAGGTCGGCTATATCAGCCGTTGGTGATCAGCTGAACGATTTGGATGTTTTTATCCTGCCAGGCCTTAGTCCAGTTGGCGCCGTTTTGCAGCTCCACCGTGCTTGGCGATGCCGCCACCGGGGTGCCGCTGAACTGCACGCCGCGCGGATGCAGAATGAAATGACGACGAGTGACGAAGATATCGTCACCGGCCAGCGCATCACGGTCCGTTTCGATCGCCTCGGCGTCCTCAAGCGACGGT
This sequence comes from Alphaproteobacteria bacterium, assembly GCA_011087645.1. Taxonomy (GTDB): domain Bacteria; phylum Pseudomonadota; class Alphaproteobacteria; order UBA6615; family UBA6615; genus JABDJY01. The sequence goes on along the minus strand of JAALLF010000003.1, from coordinate 168,069 downwards.
GCTCTTCCTTCACCATGGCCAACCGCACCGTCGCCGAACAGGTAGGTCGTATACTTGCTACCTGATGTTGATCCGGCCACAACTGGCATCCCGTCATCGACGATGACCCGGCGGCCGAGGAAAGTCGGCACATCGATATTCTGCTCGGCCAATGGCATGCACTCGATCAAGTTCAGCTTCTGTAACCGTGAGAAAGGCTTGGAGTGCATTGCCATGGCGGTGATCGCCATCCAATGATCGCCAAGCAGGTTCTGCACGTCGATGACGGCGTCTGAGCCGATCACATTGGCATCAAGCGCGTTGTCACCGTCCTCAATTGCAATATCGATGACATGGGTTGCCGCCAACGCCGTGGCGAAGATGCCCTCCAACGACGGCAGCAATACATCGACTTGCATCGCTCGCGCCCACCAGGATGCGACGAACTCGACCACCCGATCGATCGGATCGTCGCCCGCCAGCGCTTTGGCTAGGTCGTTGGCCGACCAAGCACGGCCGCGAAAATGTTTCACCGCTCGGTCTTTCGATTGGTCGAGCTTAGCTGGGGTCAACGCCCCACTGTCGGACAGAATTTCAGAGACACCACTCAGATCGTTCCAGAAGGGTAGATCAAAAATGCTGCCTTTGCCCGACGCAAAACCGTCCAGGGTGGGATCCGAGCGCACAATGCCCGATTGCCAGAACGCCGACAGCTCGGTGCTCCGCTCGACGACGGAATCGCGAAACAGCGGTTCCGGCTTGATAATGTCCGCGATTTGCGTTTTTGCCATGTGGTGTACTCCTTCTTAAGCCGATCCGGCTTGGGGATGAACGGCGCCTCGAAAAGGGTATTTCGGCGCGGTCTGCAGGAGGCGGACACCTATCACGGCATGTTAAGGTATCCGCCGTTAGACGCGGGGCTCCGGCCTGCCTGCCGCGCGGGCAAGACGCTTCGCCAATGCGGGGTCGTCGCGGGCGATGCGTGCTTGTTCGGTTCGGTTAAAACTCTCGTGGCGCCATGGATTTGGCGCGCGCGAACCCGCCGCGCCCGAACCGGTTGCCGCACCGCCGCCATTTCGCGGGGCGGCAATGAACGCCCGGCCCTCATCACTGGCAGCCCAAGTGGCGATAAAATTGCCGGGGGTTTGCGCTTGGTTTGATCCGTCGTCTGCGCCGGGGGCGGCCACTTTAAACTCGCCGTCCTGCTCGACCACGGTCAGATTAGCTCGATGCATGGCCTTGGCGGCCTTCATATATGGCGCAGCAATGTTGGCTTCGACCAGCGCGTTGGTCAGTGCCGCATCGACCAGGGTTGATTCCAGCGCAGCGCGATACTTCTCGGCTTGTCCTGTTATGGCATCCACGTCTTGCCGGTGCGCCGCTTCCAACCGCCGGCGCGTTGACGCTGCTAGCGGTTTGCCGCCAGTGTCGGTTTCGCCATCCTCGGCACGTCCTTCGGCTCGCTGCACCTCCTTAATCGCATCGAGTTCCCGACCCTGACGTTTGCGTTTTTCTTGTTCTTTCCTGAAGGCGTTTTCCAATGGCGCCACCGCCGGATGGCCAGAAATGTCACCCTCGATATCGAGGATAAACAGCCCAGCATCGGTTTCGGCATAGAGGCCATGGTGAGACGCATCGACTTTGTCGAGTGCGTCGATAACAGCAGGCAAAGGCATGGTTTAACTCCTCGTCTTTGACGGGGTGGGCCGGAAGTGGGGCATCGTCCAAAATGCTGGCGGTCTTGCCAGCGGAGGTCGATCGAAACACTGATGACGCTCGACCGGCTGTGGATAAAGCTATTGTGGCTATTGAATTGCCGCCAACAGTAAATCGTTAGTTTGCAGACGATATTCCGCCGTCATGCTAAGCTTCATCCATGATCGATAATCCAATCTGCGGTGGGGTGATCCCACCGCCATTAATTTACGCTTTTTGCTTCTTAGCTGGATTCGGTGTGGATGCAATTTGGTCGGTGTCGCTACTACCCTCGGGGGTGCAATACGCTATTGGCGTGCCGGTGATCTTGATTGGCCTGGCGCTATTCATGTCGGCAGTACGAGAGTTCGGACGTGCGCAAACCGCCGTAACCCATCACCACCCGACAACGAAGATCGTCACAAGCGGACCCTTCGCCTTCTCGCGAAACCCGATTTATCTATCGATGACGACAGTCTATTTGGGCACCGCGATCGCCGCTGATAGCCTGCTCATTATGGTCCATGTCGTTCCCGCGGTCGCAGCGATCAACACGTTGGTTATTCCGAAGGAAGAGCAGTTTCTCGAGACAACCTTCGCTGACGACTATCAACGCTACAAATCGACTGTTCGACGCTGGATTTGAGACAAAACAACGCGTTTCCGGCAAATTTCGTCGTTAATGCCTTGGTTACGCCATAATCCAGAGGTGCATTATTACCCTGGCAACAAATCGGCGCGCGGCGTTAAGGTTTCTTAAACATTTTCCGCGATTTTAGTGCACACGACAGACCAATGAAGGACGATATCATGCAACGTAAGCCTCTAGTTTCTCTCGCGGCGGCGGCTTTAGTTCTCGCGGCGTGCTCAGGTGACGCTGGCCAGAAGGAAACCGCGGACACCGTGATCGGCGGTGTCGCGGGCGCCGTTCTCGGCTCCCAGGTCGGCGGCGGTTCAGGCCGCCTGGTCGCCACCGCAGTCGGCACATTGGCCGGTGCATTCATCGGTAACGAAATTGGCAAATCGCTCGACCGCGCCGATCGCCTGGCCATGAACCAAGCCGAACAGCAAGCGCACACTGCACCAGTAGGTGAGAAGATCGTTTGGAACAATCCCGACAGCGGCAATTCCGGTTCGGTCACGCCAATCCGCGACGGGCGCGACACCCAATCCAACGCCTATTGCCGTGAATATCAGACAACGGTAGTCATCGATGGACGCGAGCAGTCGGCTTTTGGCACCGCGTGTCAGCAACCCGACGGTAGCTGGAAAGTCGTTTAGCCGGCCATCCTCAAATTAGGGGAGCACGCGGATGCGGCGCTTCTCGGTTTGGGAGAAGCCGAACAATTCGACTTTGCGGGTGTAAATCACCTGCTTAGGAAACCCCGTGGCTAAATCAATTTCGTAGTCGGCGTTATCGGAGACATCGATAGCGCCGATATCGAATTCCTCCGATAGCGGTTGGCCAGAATCGGCGACCAAGGTTTCGATATAGCCCTGCACAGCGCCGGCCGCTTGTTCCGAATCAACCGATTGGCGCCAGCTCATCCACGCCACGCCCGCGGTACGGTCGAACCATTTAAGCTCATAGTTCACCGTGCTGGGCAGCTCATTGGCGCTCGGAGGCAAGCTCATTACACCTGCACGGCTGTAGGTCTTACCCATCGCCATCTCCAGACCGCTAAAGAAGTGCAGAAGTTTTGGCAAGTCGAGCGCCCGCGCCGCCGCGTAATCTTGCGACAATAGTGGCGCCATATTGGCTCGGATGTCATCGGCCAATTGGGGGTCGGCAGACTGGGTTTCGATACCACTTAAAAGCCGATCGATCGATTTTTCGTAGAAACTTGTAAGCTGGGCCGGATTTTCCAACCCGGTCACTTCGCCGTTCTCATTAGTATGGTATTCGACCTTTTGACCGTCGATCAGCTTGCCAAGCTCGCTAGCCAGCCGGCCCGCCTGAGGATTACCGGCGGTTTTTACCGTCGCCGGGCCATAGGTCAGTTCGATGTGCGCGCCATCGCGAGGGTCTAACCTGACCACCATGTCTACGCCCATCTCCGATGTCTGTGCCATCACAAAGGCGCCGTCGCGCGACCGTTCACGGGTTTCGACGACTTCCAAGCGAAAGCGCTCACCGTCGGGAATGTTGGCCGCAACCCGTAACGATCCGGCGGATAGCGCTGCGACATTGACGGGTGCCGTTAACTGCGGCTGCGACTTAACAGTCGGTTCTGTTTTCGCGGGTTGAACAACGGTTGGAACTTTAGGTCCCGGTTGAGACTTCGATACATCTGCTGCGGACTGTGGTGGTGGCTTGCGACTACTGTCACCCCTGACACCAACGCCATTGACCGCTGCGCGGTCGAACCAAATTTGGGCCTTCGACAAATCCTTCCTCAAACCTCGGCCTGCTTGATAGAAAACACCAAGATTGTACTGGGCCTTGCCATGATTTTGGTCGGCGGCTTTGCGCCACCATACGGCGGCTCTTGCATCGTCGCGGGGCACGCCCCGACCATTAGCGTATAAGACGCCCAGATTATACTGCGCCTGGGAATGACCCTGGCCAGCGGCAAGACCATACCAACCCGCCGCCTCGCTGGGATCCTTCGGTACGCCCAAACCCTCTTCGTAAACTGCGCCGATATTGAACTGCGCTTCCACATGACCTTTCGAGGCCAGCGGCCTCCATTGCGCCACAGCAGCGGCAAAATCACCGGCGCGTGCCGCTTCCAGTCCTTTTTCAAAATTTTGAGCTCCCGCCGGAACTTGGATCAGCCCAAAACTCAAAATAACGAAGAAAAGTAGCCGAACAATTCTCATGGCTATCATCGTATCACCGATCTGCGCGGTTCTGAACGACAACCATTTCTTCATGCCCTAATTATGTTTCGGCCTGTGCAAAGCTGACCTAAGATAGTTCGAGCGGAAATACGGTTAGAGGGGGAAGTCATGTGGCGTTTGATCGGGGTCTTCATACTCGGCGGCGTTTTCGGCATCGGCGGCGGTATCGGTGTCGGGTTTTTCCTCTTTCCATTTGTTTTCCCACCGCCACCGGCCAATGAATCTCTTAGTACCGAAGAACTAACCGCCGTCATTGCCAAGGGCCAATTCATTCACGCCAACACCATGGACCCTGTGCATTACGGTTCCGGCGGCGTCACCGTTCTTCAACGTACGGTGTTTCTGGGAAGCGATTTCGAGGTCGGGCCAGGCCCCAAGTTCCATGTCTATCTCGTGCCTGAGGAATCGATCCGCAGAGCCAGTGATGTGAAAGGTACCGACTTCATCGATCTCGGGCGTCTTAGGGCATTCAAAGGCAGCCAAAAATACACCATCCCAGCGACGATCAATATCAATGAGTATAAGTCGGTGGTTATCTGGTGCGCGGCCTTTGGCGTTCTCATCTCCCCAGCCGATTTACAGTTTCTGTAACCCATTACGCAGCCGTCTGGTTTAGATGGTTGGGCAGCTCAGCCTCGATCTCGATCTGCTCATCTTCGAACGCGGTATCCACGGCGATAATCTCGCCGCGCTGCAAATTGGCAAAGAAGGTCCGGCGTGAGATATGACCGCTTTGCACTGCCTGGATTAGCGCCACTAACATTTGCGGCGACATGGGCGTCGGCAGATAATCAGTGTTGAGAGATATACTGGTCTCGCCGCTGGCGCCGAGCCAATCGCGAGCAATCGTCATCGCCTCACTAAGGGCACGGGCGACCGCAAGCGCCAACGCAGCCAAGGCACTATTCTCACCTTGCCGATGCATGCTCGCAGTCTCTGCCGACTCGGCTGCCTTTTTTTCGGGAAACAGCATACGCGCGCCGAGTACCGCCATTTGTTGCTCTTTACGATCCAACAGACGCTCTATCGTCGCCAATCCGCCGCCGGTGAATTCCAACATACCGACCTGCACGTCGCTCTCCGGCGCATGCCAGACTACGGTCGGACCGATCGTCGCCGGCGCCTCAGCAGTGCCAAATACATAGGGCGTGGGCAATCCGACAAAGTGGGCGCCATGCTCTAGATCGGCGGCACTGCGGTAATGAGATAAGTTGACATTGACCAAATCGAGCAACGGCGGCTTGGTTATTCGGGCCGCGGTATCACGGGGGCCGATAAACCGAAACGGAATAAAATCCATCGGCGCGCCTCCCTGTTCAGGGAAAATCACATCGCCATGAGGCACCCATTCTTTATCATCGTCCTGGCGGAATAGGCGCTGGCGATATTGGCCGTCAACCAAATCGAGCACCCGAATTTGCTCCACTAAAGCGCCATCAAATTCGCCACCGTCCGCCGCCAATCCCTCAACGCGCTCGAATAGCCGTACCTGCACCAACACCGTGCGATTATCGATCGTGCCGACACGCCAGTTGAGAATGTCCTCGGCACGATAGAAACGCAGAAACGGCCGCCGGCCCATCCGTCCCGCCTGGGCAAGCGTAATATCGCCATCGGTCGCGCGTGGGAAATCGACAATAAGGCCGCCTCGGCCAGCAATCAGTACCTCTTGCACAACCCGCTCGGCGAACGCAGCCAACGAGACACCCTCAAATGTAACATCTGCGGTAAAACCATCCATTGCCGGCGGTCTGGTGACTATCGGCGCACGACGGAAAATCATGCCCGACAACCCATCGACGGTTCGCGCCGTGGCATTGAAGTAGAGTGTGCGCTTGATAGGCCGCGTAGTCATCCTTGCTCTGGCCTTTGAGCATCGGCAAATATTCGTCTCGCCGGGCTTTGACGGCCTCCTCCCCGGCCGCGGCATCGCGAGCCTTCGCCCATTTGCCGGCAAACTCGAGATATTCAGGATACGGGGTGTCAACGGCCATCAATGACCCTCCGTGGCATGGGCGGTGACTTCTCGGGTCACCAGCGGGAATTGGCGTGCGATGTAATATCCGATGGCATCGCTCAAATGGGACAGACCTGGGTCGGCCTTCTTGTCGATCTCGCCAGCGCCACCGGCGAGCAGTCGCACACCCTCAAAATCTTTCTGCATTTGGGGCGCTTTTGCCGGGTCGACCATTAGCCGGACATCACTGGCAACATTCTTGAGACGCGCATTGACCGCATTGACCCGCACCCGTTCCGGTGGGTTGGCTCGCGGCACCGAAAGCCGTAAACGCGCCCCGAACACCGGCGAGAGTTCAGCTCGAATCAAATCCCAGTCGGATCCGCCAACTTTGGCGCTACCGCGAGCGCTACCGCGAGCGCCACCGGTAGCATCGCCATAGCAAGCCACCCTGCCCTGATGATCGGTCCAATCGGCTATGAGTCGACGGCAAACAGCGGGCGTGGAACTGTTGCGCGGAATATGCACCTCGCCGATCACGCCAGTGCCAGAAAGGCCATTGGGAAGCTTTTGCTCCTGCACCACTGCCGCGACACCCGGTGCCACATTGAAATCGAAGCAAAAAACCAATTCCGCGCGCGGATCATAACGAAGTCGGGCGCAGTGAGAAGCGTCGGCAAACAGGTAATAAGCCTGCCCCTCAAAACTAACGAAGCTTGCTTCGTACTCTTGCCGGTAGGTCAAATCGTCTAAATCTCGCCGAGCGGCAGTAATCTCACTGGCCGGTAAAATATCGGCGCTTACCCAATGGAACGACGCCCAATCGCTATCGGTCTCTGGTCCGGCTGTCATCCCTGCCCGGGCGGCGCGATCGAGATCGTAATAATGGTTACGACCTTCCGGCACGCCGGTGAAATCGCACCATCCAGCACGATCCGAGAGGGCCGGTCGAATATGCTCCGGCCATGCACTGGCGCGCATATTTCCGTACTCATCCAACACCCCACCGTCCCAGGGTGAACCCTCAATGCGTTCGGGCCGATCAAGGCCAATCACCCAAATCTGCGCGCCGTTAATCAGCCGAATCATTAGATCGACTTCGGACGGGCGGCCCCGCAACAATTGGCGAGGCACCAATACTTTCAGGTCATCCCAGAAAATTCGCTTGGCCTGTTCGCGGGTTGGCGCGCCGGCAAAAAACCGCGGTGGATCGAATTCGGTCCCGGCAAGAGCGCGCTTCACCAGTTTGCGCTTCGCTAACTCGGTCTTTCCGGAACGCCGACCGGCCGGCACCGAATTAAATCGATAAGGGCTCGCCCAATAGGCTTGCTGCACCGGATGATAGCGTAGCGGCGTCCATCTAGGTGTCAGCATCACCGCCCGAGTCGTCGTCATCCGGAGCGGTCGCTGCTTCGATAGCGTCGAGTGCAGTCCGAATAGCGCGAGCCACCTCATGCGGATCGTCGAGGGCGTCGTCTGGTGTAATTCCCGCAGCAGCGGCAGCCGTAGCCAGTGCCAATAATTGTGCCCGCCGATTTTCGAAACGATCGATGCGCGTGGTGATACGGTTTATTTCGTCTTGAATGCGGGAGAGTCCTTCGCTCTCGCCACGCGCGATCAATTTCGCCTCTGCCGCCGCAGCACGGCTCAGCCGCAAGCGGCAAAGTTTCAACTCATCATCGACGCTGCCCACCGGCAACGTTGCAAACAAAGACGCCTCATTCGGCAAAACAGCCTGAGTATAAGGAGCTGTCTTCACGCCGCTATTTGGATTGGCACCAGGAACCTCAGCTGTCGCCGGATCATGGGCAGCAGATTTCTTTGTGGTCTTCGCTCTTTTGTCCTCCGGTGAACTCCCGCCATGCAGCCGGCAACGCCCGTCCCGTGCCTTCCGCATTGCGGAAGCGCGGTAAGTGCCACCGGTACGCGTTGGCGCACCACACAGACGAGGGTCAGACTTGCTGGAGCCCACGTCCATTTCCTAAACTATTGCTGATGATGTGTGATGCTCACGCGACGACGAGAACCGGAAAGTGCGGACCGTGAAGATTAAATCGCAGACAACAAAAAACCGCCTCTGGATTTCTCCTGGGCGGCACCTCGTTTCCCCACGTCTCGCGACCTTGAACAAACTTAGACCAAAAACGTCCCCGATTCGTCAAGCACGAAAATGGTAATGACAAAAAATTGGAAAAAAACAGGCCGCCACGCGCGATTTCTAACACATCTGTGTTGTAGTGATGACATCTGCGCCCACTATAATCGTTCCCAAAGGAGGGAACCTTGCTGTGAACACTGGCGGATCGGCCGGGAAAATTATCGGCGGCGCCGGGTTGATTGCCATTGCCGCCTGGGGCGCATCCGAAGGCCGGATGCCGACGGTCAATCAAATGATCGGCGATATCACGGCTGCCGAAACACCAAGATTATTTTGGAGCTACATACTCAGTATCGGCGCCCTCGGCCTTGCCGGGCTCATTTGGGGACTGATTACGAGCTTTCGCCGTTAGCCGATACCCGCCGGTGCTATAGGAACTCATAATGCGCATCCCGCAAATCGCGACCGTAACTCTGATGTCCGCCGAGATTATGCTGGCGACGTGGAACGTTGGCTTGGCCGCCGACGGGGTCTCCAACACGTTCACCCCAGCAGGTCTTCAAGCCGAGCTCTCGAAGGCCCGCGAAGATATCGAAGGCGAAGATTACTGGGCCGCGATTTCGCGGCTCAATGACGTCGTCACATCCGACCCGCGCAACGCCGACGCTCATAACCTACTTGGCTTTAGCTACCGTAAGGTCAAGAATTTCGAATCAGCGGAGCGTAGTTACCAACGCGCCCTCCGTCTCGACCCTGAACACAAAGGCGCGCTGGAATATATGGGTGAGCTTTATCTGGAAACTGACCGGCGCGCCCAAGCGGAAGAACTTCTTGCACAGTTGGAGAGATTGTGTCCGCAGGGTTGCGAAGAACTTGACGACTTACGCCAAGCTATCGGTCGTTAATTCGCCTTCATCACAGGCCATAATCGCATTGACCCACCGTCCCCACCTGGGCAGGCTCACGGATCAAACTATCAGGGAGTGATTGCGATGCCGTTGTCCATGCACCAAATATCCGTTCCGGTTTTTGACCAATTTCTCCAGTCGCTGACCTCAGTCCTCGACAAGGCTGAAGTCCATTGTACAGCAGCAGGCATCAAACCGGCCGACTTGCTGACACTGCGGCTCGCGCCCGACATGTTCACTCTCACCCAGCAGGTGCAGCGCGCCTGCATTCACGCTAGCGGTGCGGCGGCGCGGCTGGCTGGCATCGATGTGCCGGAGGAAGCGGACAACGAGGCCAGTTTCGATGATCTGCGCGCTCGTATCTCGCGCACACGCGCTTTTCTCGAGGAGATCAGCCCCGCGCGACTGGATGCCAGCGAGACCAGCCCTGTCGATCAACCAACCCGCGTTGCCACACTGACATTTCCCAGTGGCGCGGATTTGCTTCTTCGTTTCGCCCTGCCCCAGTTCTTGTTCCATGTGACGACCGCCTACGACATTATTCGCCACAGCGGTGTCGAAGTCGGCAAGATCGACTTCATGGGAGTAATGCTGCGTTAACGCGGCAGCAGGTCCGGCCGGGTATTAATTCATCCGTTCGGCTCGCCATACACCTGATGCTCTACCAGCAGACCAAGTGCCGCGCAGCGCACGCCCTCCCGGCGCCAAAGCGCCGTCAAATTCGCCAGTGCCAAGACGCCCCGTGGCGAAACCAAATTTGACCCGAGGGCCGTTGACACTGCCCTCGACCTCGCCTCGGAGGTTCGGACAGAAACGCTGGGCTGGCGGGGCCGAGGCTTCGCCCGATCCTGTCAGTTGTACCCCTTCTTGATCAAGGTGCACCTGCCCTTGCCAACGGCAACGTCGGCCATCTTGTTCAATGTCCACCCGCCAATCGCCTGTTACATCAACCACACCATGCTCTGTTGCCCGGGCGGATGAAGCTACAGAAATCGCAAGCACGCTTAGACCGACAACAAATAGGGTTGGTTTCAGCACGACCTATTTGCGCGTCCACTTACCATTTTCATTCAGGATCCACGTTCCCGCGGGCACGATCCCGACGATCTGGCGGGCATAAATTCGGCCGACCGCATCAATTGTGGTTCCTTCGCGCGTGGAAACTTCATTGTAAAGCTTTCGCCGTTTCGCGTTAATGTCCTCCACCAGCGTCCGTGTACTGGGCGGCGCAGAGGGATCACGGACCTCGGCGAATCCGTCAAACCGCTCACCAATCGCGCCCTGAGCACGCGCGTCGTCCAACGCATCAGCGCGCGCGACATCGCCAGCCGGCATCAACAACAGCGCCACGGTAAGTAACAGACCAAGCACCAGCGCGAGCGGTAACCGAACGGGCAAATGTCGGTGCAGCCCAAAAACGCCAGAAGCTAAATTGGACGCTAAACTAGAAAATCGGATTGGTGCGGACATCTTCTTCAGCCTTCTCTTCGATTCTCAAACGAACATCTGCATCCAGCTTGATGTTCAAATTTATCGTTATGGGTTCGCGCGGCGCCTCGACACGCACGGTCGGTGTACAGGCGGCAAGGACGAAGCAACCGAGGATCGCGGTAGCGAATTTTCTCTGATGGGTCTTTAACAATAGCGTCTCCTTCAGCGACATCATCGCCTCGTGCAAGATACTGCCCGGTCATGGCAAAACCAAGGCACATTAGGGCAGAGCGACAGCGCCTCCACTATCCCCCGCTGATAACGCCAAAGCGCGCAAAAGTCCCTGGCTGGTTGTCAGTCCCTCAAGTACCAGAGCGGCAAGGCGGTCGAAGTTCGATTCAAGGTTAATGTTAAAAACGAACGGATGGTTTTCGAGGACGTCGGGATTAGCTCCGGTCAAGCGCATCCGCAGACTACCCGGCCCGTCCAAGGCTTTATCCATCTCAGCCTGTAATTCGTCGTAGGCGAAATTCGATAATGCTTCGAGCACCAGGGTCACAGTATCGTCACGGTCAATCAAAGGCTGCGGTAGCGCGGCCAAATCGTAAAACACCTCTCCCGGTCGGTCATTGGCCAGCCGGCCTCCAGAAATCGCCAACTGGTTACCACGCACGCTCACCGGAATCTCGCCGCTGATCTTGCCCGTCCCGCCGATCCCGGCAATGCCAATAACCTTAAATGCGCGCGCCAAATCAGCACCCTGTATTTGCAGGGTAAGGTCGGTGTCAGTGCTCGGCGGCGTGAGTATAAATCGATCTGTCGCCAAGTGTCCTTCGGCCAATTGTACCTCTAGTGCCTCGATAACCAATTTCGGCCCTGACGCCGATTGGCCCGGCAATAACTGAAACGACACATCTAGGGGTACAGGCTCTAATCGGCCAACGCGTACCTTGCCGGCAAACCTTTGTCCCGGAGGGGTTTCCAGGTCCGGCACCCCGGTCAACACTATAGTCGCCTCGCCTTCAGACAATTCAAGACTATCGCTGGCGGCCGCCAACTCGTCGATCGTCAAGGTCAAGTTCGGCGTCAGGGCGCTTCCTCTCTCCCATGCAACGGGCCCCTGCAGCAAGAGCGTGGCGAATACATTCTCGACCGTTCCAGCCAACACCGGATTAATGTCACCCGGCTGTAAAACCCCCGGCGCAAATCGCAAACGGGCCTCAGTAATTTCAGCCCTGCCTTGTCCAGTTTTGAGATTGTGCTGACCACGGGCCTGTAAACTCGGCTGACCACCGGTCGCGATAATCTCCAACGCACCACTGAAGGATGGTCCTCGGCGGGTGATTTTTGCGCTCACGTCGAAAGGCGGCAACGTTAGCCCTGGTAGCTCAAGTTCAGCGGCGCTCGCAGAAACCGCAACCGCGGCATTCGATATATTGCCTTCGGCGCGTACACGCAGGTCCGTCAAATTAGCGCTCCGATCAGCGTCCAGATCCATGCTGACATCCTCAGCACCTATACTAAGACGACCGGGCCACGTCCCCGACACAACCGCAGCCGCATGAGTAAAGCCTACCGTACGCGGTCCAGAGCGCGCCTTCACTTTCCCGGGCTTCAACCGAACATCGAGCGATACGGCGCCAACACCGCGGTTCAAGGCAACTTGATGCGTTCCACCGGCCAATTGTAGGCGGGTGGTGCCCGGTAGAGACATCCCATCTCTTAACCGGACTTCACGTGTCGTTACCTGACCTCCAGGTGACAGCGCAGCACTTACTTCGTCTGGTGTCGCACGAAACTCGCCATCTATATCCAAGGAGACTTGGTGTGCCGAAATTCCGCGTGCGAATATATCGGAAACCGACACTTTTCCGCCAACAATGCCGGAGATACTCTCACCAACCACCGATAGGTCGGTGATCAAGACATCGCCAGTCGCAGAACCAATTTTCGTCGGCACGTCCCTAAGCACTGCGCTCAGTGCTGCAACATCGAGCGCCTCAATGGCGCCTTCTTTAGACATCATCGCGCTGCCATCAACTTCCAATTCGACCGTTCCCTCCGGCAACCCCAACTCAACCCCACCGACCGCGCGCACATCAAACGATCCGTCGGCCAAATCTATTCGTACGGTTGCAGGCGTTCCCATACCCTCGGTCACCGCGATGTTGAAGGGGGAGCCACCCGGCAGCAGTGCAGCGGTCTTGCTCTCCAGAGGGGATGCCAGCGTCACATTATCGACACTTAAACGATCTTCGATATCCACATCGAGCGCATCTCCGTCCCAACGGGCCGATACCTTGGCAGAGACTGCGCCCGTACGGAGTGTGTCGGAGAGCACAAACTGTTCAAGCTGTGTCTCCAGATCCAATCGCCCGGTGATGTGATCGACCATAACCGCGGGGTGGCCGATGATAGCGGCACGCGAGGCGATTAGTTCCGCTGGATCGCGAACGAGCGCATCGACTTCGATCACGGCTTCGCCACTCGCCGACACGAACGCCGCACGCTGGGAAACCGTCGCCGCGTCGCCACTCGCGTTTAGCTTAATCTCAGCCGGAGTGGATAAGTCGAATGGTTGTAGATGAGCCGACATTTCTACAACCCAATCGAGAATGCCGCCGGAGCCGCCTACGTTCAATTCTCCGCCCGAAAGCTCCGCGGCCAGGTCAACATCACGAACGGTTAGCTGAGGCGTCTCTATTAAATCAGCGAGTGCGCTGGCGCGAAACGACAGGTCTTCAAACCGGGTTGGCAGCCCATTCGTACTACCCGACACGCTTATATTGGTGCCGATTACGCCAGCGGTGATCAACCGGTCGAACAACAGCGTAAAGTTGCTGCTGGGCGCACTGTTCTCAGCCCAAGAAAACGACGCGCGACCAGCCCCGGAACCCCGCCCACGTCCGGTTTCGGCTGTGTATCGGGCAGCAATTTCACCCATAATTTCCCCGGGCAATACTTCCAGCTGCCCGTCAACGACAATATTCGCCTGACCATCTGGCAGCGTTACGGTTATGCCGCCCTGCCTGACATCAATGCGTTCAGCCGGAAGCGCGTTCGGAAAGATCAGCTCGCCGCTTGTACCGCTAACGCCTCCCGGCAGCGACATTCCTTCAAGGACAGGCCCACCATCCTCATCAATAGTGACTTGCAAATCAGCGCCGGATACTTCAATTGCCCGGACACGCCGATTAAGCAGTTCTGGAATCGACCACTGCAATTCGAGCAAGGAGATTTTCTGCGCACCCAAGGGACCAAACTGCAAATCCGCTAGCTTTGCACCATCCAATCCAAGCCGCTCAACCGATACAGCAACCAAGTCGATGTCCATCGATTGGGTGACCCGCGGAAGTAGGTTTTCCGCCAAAGACGTGCGCCAGTGCCAGGCGGCACCGACAACCATCATGGCCAACAGGACAAAGAAAACCGGCGCAAACAGCCACCAGCGACGGTGCCGAGCCGCTCTTTGTGGAGTCCCACTGCCGAAGGTCATCGAGCCTGCACTACCGCTTATTAAGGAAATTCATATTGAAACGCTTTCGGGGCCGAGCGATGGCCAAGCATTCGACAGACATAGCGCGACGCAACCGTCGGCGGGCTCGAACATGGTTAATATATAAAATTTTATCTAGTTCTTTCTCGGGCGATAAACTTCTAATAAAGCCATGATGATCGTACCTTTACCCACCTCACAAACCATTTCTCGAAGGAATATAGTTGATGGACGTCCGCCGTATTGTCACCGGATTGACTGACACTGGCCAATCCACCGATTGGATTGATGGCCCTGCTACCAACGCCGTTTCGAGGCGGCCGGGCCACGAATCGCGACTCATTTGGGTCACCGATGAAACACCAGCTCGTTTCGACGGAACCACCGATGAGGGCGGCCGCGACATCGGCCGGCCGCCACCACCAAATGGGACGATTTTCCGTGTTATTGAGATTGCACCCGGATGTGTCGCCGAGATGCATCGCACCGACACCATCGACTATGTGGTTGTGACTGCAGGTGAAATGGATATGGAGCTTGAAACCGGGACAGTCCATTTGAACACTGGCGACGTTATCGTCCAACGCGGCACACTTCATAATTGGGTCAATAATGGCACCGAGCCTTGCCGCGTCGCCGTCGTTCTAGTCGATGGGCGCTCATAAACCTCACCTATCTAGCACAGTTCATAGACACTTAAGGGTGTCCGATTAGTTTCGTCACCCCTAATACCGCGTGATATGGCGCGGTTTCGCGATAGCGGAAGACCGAAACCATGCGCATAGGCCGCAAATTGGCTGTGACTCACGCACTAATGAGTGTCTTGCTCGTTGGTCTGGTGTTGGGTGCCAAAATAATTATCGACCGCATCGATAGCGATTTTGACACGCTCCATCACGAATTTTCGGCGGTAACCGATGAGTTAAATAACCTTCGGGCTGAGAGCCTGCGCATCGTCTCATCGGTCAACCAATTCGCATTTATCGCCTCTATCACCTCTGAAATAATCGATGATGGCAAATCGGAAAAAGAGGAAGAGGAGGAACTAGAGAATGCTGTCCTAGCGCTCAACAGCGCGTTCGAACGTTATTCCCATGCCGTCGATAAAACTTCAAAAGCCGAACTACTAAATCGAGACGCAATTGGTGAGAACGGCTCGGCGCTGATAGCTGAAAGTCGGCGTCTCTCCAAGAATGTCGCGACAGGTGTGGCCCATCTGGAGCTTTTGGATAATAAGGATCGCCTCGAAGAGTTAGAGCGTTCTTATCTAGAAATAATAAGCCGCACCAGTGCTACAGCGCACCAGAGTTTTGAAGAACGTCGGCACGAACTGAGCAAATTGACCGACTTACTCAGCAAACTGGCATGGGCGGGCTCGATAGTTCTGGCGCTTTTGCTCCTAATCTTCGGTAACTTTGTGGCAAAAACAATTACCCAACCGCTTGGAGCTTTGGTAGGTGCCGCGGAGCAACTCAAGAAAGGTGATTTCCAGGCACGCGTCGCTGTCAAATTGGACGATGAAATCGGCGAGTTGAGTAGAAGCTTTAACCAGATGGGCGACGCGCTCGAAGAGCATATCAATTCGCGTGCCGAATCGGAAACGGTGCTCAAGCATGAAGTCACAGACCGTCTGCAAGCGGAAGCCGACCTCAAGGAACTCAATGAGAACTTAGAAAATATTATTGCAGAACGCACTGACACGGTTCGCCAAAACGAAACCGCATTGTTCGAGGAAAAGGAACGTGCAGAAACCGCGAGCCAAGCCAAATCGGCCTTCTTGGCGAATATGAGCCACGAGTTACGGACACCCCTCAACGCCATCATCGGTTACAGCGAGATGATGTTGGAAGACGCGGAAGACGAAGGTGCGCAAGAGCGAGCCGCTGATTTACAAAAAGTCCAACGCTCCGGCCGCCATCTATTGGGATTGATCAACGACATCCTGGATATTTCCAAGATCGAGGCCGGCAAGATCGAACTGAATATCGAACCGGTAGATCTGCGGGGCTTAGTCGCCGAAGTCGAAAACACCGCATCACCGCTCATGGAGAAGAACAGTAACCGCCTGAAAATCGTCATTCCGGACAATCTCGGAACAATCGAGTGCGATGATCAGCGGCTGCGGCAGGTTTTGCTAAATCTCCTGAGTAACGCAGCTAAGTTCACAGAGAACGGCGCGATAGGTCTGATCGTCGAGCGTAGCGGCAACGGTTGGGTGCGGTTTGCTGTGCGCGATAGCGGCATCGGCATGAGCGCAGAACAAGTTGCACGCCTTTTCGAACCCTTTAGTCAAGGCGACAGCTCGATTACACAACGATTCGGCGGTACCGGCCTCGGTTTGGCGATTAGTCAGCGATTCATCAACATGCTGGGCGGTCGAATTACCATCGACAGCGAACTGGGCGCCGGCTCCTGCTTTACTGTGTGGATACCCGACATAGGCTTCGAGAATCAGGCGGAAATAGAGACAGATAATAGGCCACGGGTATTAGTCATTGAGGACTCTCTGTCGGACCTGTCATTGCTCAAAAGATATCTGACGCCCTTGGGTTTCCATATTGATGTTGCTCGTGATGGTGAGCAGGGATTGGTGCTAGCGCGCAAAATAACGCCAGCTGCAATCTTGCTCGACCTCGAACTGCCAGGCATCGATGGATGCGGCGTTTTGAAAGCACTGGCTGCAGATACTGAAACGGCCCAAATTCCAGTGATTGTCACGTCGGCGAACGGTTCAAACAAACAGGCTCTTGAGCTCGGCGCTCGCGGATACATCACCAAGCCGATTGACCGCAGCGTCCTACAAACGGCCCTAAACGCCAATATCCGAAGGCGGCCACAAGGCGAAAGTACAGACATTTCGCCTGTTTTGGCCCATATGGCCAAAGCTTAATAGGTAACAGTGGCTTAACGAGTTTGAACCTAAACTGACAGGTCAATATCTCCCCGACGCTTAGTGGTGTAGCGCCGCGACAAAACCTATGCGCTGCTTCAGCGAGACCAGAATGGTGCCCCATGACGACGATCTTGTTGGTCGAAGACAATGAATTGAATCGCGATATGCTGAGCCGCCGACTTAGTCGGCGTGGCTATGAAATCGTTGTTGCCGATTCAGCGCCGAGCGCCGTCGAGCTGGCCGATTCCGCCAATCCTGATTTGATTTTAATGGATGTCTCTCTCGGCGAGACGAGTGGTCTCGACGCCACACGCGATATCCGCGCTGCTCAGAACGGCCATCATGTGCCCATCATCGCGCTGACGGCTCACGCGCTTTCGACCGACCGCGAACAGTGTTTGGAAGCCGGTTGTGACGATTTCGAAACCAAACCCGTCGATATGGACCGCCTCGCGCGCAAGCTAACGACTTGGTTAGGTGAGACATCGGATGCCTGATGTGCATGGCCACATCCTGGTTGTCGACGACATAGAGGAAAACCGGGATCTCCTCCAACGGCGCCTATCACGCCGGGGCTACGATGTTGTGGTTACCGATAGCGGTGAACGCGCCCTTGAGATTTTAGCCGGGGGCGAAATCGACCTTGTGCTTCTCGATATCATGATGCCCGGCTTGAGTGGCCCGGAAACCTTGGCGCAGATACGCCAATCCAGCGACCAGGGGTCGCTGCCGGTGATCATGGTGTCTGCGAAAAATGAAAGCGAAGACATCGTACAGTCGCTCGAAACAGGGGCGAACGACTATATCTCCAAGCCAATCGATTTTCCCATCGCGTTCGCGCGTATCGAGACGCACCTCGCCTTAAAGCGCGCCGATGACGCATTGCGCAGCAGCGAAGAGCGTTTCTCACTCGCCATGGAAGGGGCAACGGAAGGCTTGTGGGATTGGGATTTGAAAACCGACGAAGTTTTCTTCTCAACCCGCTGGAAAGCGATCGTCGGTCACGATGACGCAGATCTTCCGAACCACATCTCCGAATGGTTCGACCGCATCCATGAGAAGGACATCGACCGGGTGCGAACCGAAATCAATAAGCATATCGATGGCATTTCGCTACGGATCGATACCACCTACCGCATTCGCCACGCCAATAAGACCAGCCGGTGGGTTCGCACGGTCGGTATGGCACGTCGCGACGCCGATGGTAATCCCGTACGGTTGGCTGGTTCGCTCTCCGATGTGACCGAACAGATCCTCATGGATCCTCACACCGATATTCCCAATCGCACGCACTTTCGCGATTCCATTGATCGGGCCATAGCGCGTAAGGAACGGGACGAAAATTTCGATTTCGGCGTTATCATCTTGGAACTGGATTCCTATCAGGACCTAAAATCGAGCGTCGGGCACAGCGTTTCCGAGCAACTTTTGCAAGACTTCGCCCAGCGCCTCAAGGCCCATACGCGTCCTGGCGACACGGTCGCACTGATCGGCGAAGACTCTTTTGCCATGCTCGCAGACGATATCGGCATGGTCGCTGACGCGGTGCGAATTGCTGAGCGCGCCCGAGGCATTGTCGAAGCGCCATTCGACATTTTTGGTGAGGAGATCACCTCCACGATGAGCGCCGGCATCGCCACCAGCTACACCGCCTACGATTCAGCCGAGGATATTCTCCGCGATGCTACGCTGGGGTTGCGTTCCGCTCAGGAATTGGGAGGCAATTGCGCACAAATTGTCGATCCCGAGCTGCATGCCCAGGCACTCGCGCGATTGCATTTGGAAGCCGACTTGCGCCGCGCCACGGTAACCGAGGCATTCGAGCTGCACTACCAGCCAATTGTCGATTTTAATTTGGGAAAAATCACCGGGTTCGAAACTCTAATTCGTTGGGATCGGCCAGATCATGGCCCGGTGTCGCCGGTTGTCTTCATCCCGGTTGCCGAGCGAACCGCACTGATTAATCAGATCGGCAAGTGGGTGCTAAACCAAGCGTGCCACCAACTCGCGGAGTGGCAGAAATCGATATCGACACCGCTCGACTGCGTACTGAATGTCAACGTATCGCCGCGTCAAATCCAACAGCCCGACCTTGCGAAACAGGTTGCCGACGCCCTTGCTGATTCCGGACTGGATCCCAGATCGCTCAAAATTGAAATCACTGAGAGTGCTGTGCTCGAAGATCTCGACAATGCAGCCCGCACGCTTGAAAGACTCCACGATCTTGGTGTTCGCATCGCGATCGACGACTTCGGCACCGGATATTCGTCGTTGAGTACATTGCTTCACGTGCCCATCGATACCATCAAGATCGATCGATCGTTCACATCAACAATCGAGAGCGATCCGAAGGCCCACCAAATCGTCAACGCTATCATCAATATGGCCTACAGCCTTGGTAAAGACATTGTTGCAGAAGGCATAGAGACCAAGTCTCAGGCCGCGATAATCCACGACATGGGCGCCCAATACGGACAAGGCTACCTCTATTCAAAACCAGTTCCAGCGACGCAGGCTCTCGATCTACTGAAAGATCAATTGGACGGCACAAATGCGCCGCAAATGTCCGTCGCCATATAGGGTTTATCGTCAAAAACTGCGCAAATAGCAGCAAGTTCCAACCGGCCTGCCGTATCTGCACAACTCAGAATTCAGAAAAGCTTAACCAATCTCCGGAAAGGTAGCTTTGTATTCTAACCGCCTGTAATTCCGCAGCGAGATAATTCGTTGGCCAATCCCAACGTTTACGAACCAAGGAAACGTCAACGATGCGCCTCACATCCAAAATTAGTTTGATCCTGCTGGCAACGGTGGTCATCTCCCTCTTGGTGAACGCTTTCGTCATGTGGCAAGGGGTGCTACCGCGCTTTGAAGCGCTCGACAGGCAGGCTGCATTGACCAACGCCGACCGGGCCAACGAGGCGCTAAAGGCCGACATGAGATACCTTTCTGCCCAGGTCAAAGACTGGGCCCAATGGACTGATACTCATGAATTTATGCAAGGTCGCGAACCGGAATATGTTGAGAGTAACCTGTTCGATGAATCTCTAATTTCGCTGGATATAAATGTTCTCTACGTGATCGGTCTGGATGGTGAAGTAAAATGGGGCATGATTCTCGATAACGAGGGGGAAGAATTCACCATCGAGGAACTTCCCGCGGACCGCTTTCCGATAGATCACCCGCTCATCCAACATACCGAAACGATTAGTGTTTATAGCGGAGTCTACAAAACCGCAGAACATCCGGTGATCTTCGCCAGCAGCACAATATTGAACAACGAAAAAGAGGGTCCCGTCGCGGGCACCTTCATAATGGGGCGCGTTATCGACGATACGCGCTTGGAGTTGTTACAGGAACAAACCAGTGTTGACTTTGCGATCCTTCCCCATGATCCCGACGCGGTGGACCAAAACATACTGAGCGAGCTCGCTAGCTCTGGCGGAAACCTTTTGAAAATATCCGAAGCGCCTGCCGATGGTGATGCTGCAACGAGTATGGCACGTACCGACATTTATCAGGCAATTGCCGATGCCTCCGGTCAGCCCGCCTACGTCCTCCACGCTGCGACAGAACGCGATATTTACGCTGCCGGGTTCAGTACGGTGCTTACCGTCATCGGAATGTTGGGCATCGCGGGAATTGTCGTGCTCGGCATTATGTGGGCGGCGTTGCGTGTGGTCGCGATTAAACCTTTGGAAGAATTCACAGGCGCTATCGAGAACATTGGTAAAACCGGCAGCTTGAACTTGCGCACAAGCATCCAGCGCAGCGACGAGATCGGTATTCTCTCACAGCAATTTGACGAAATGCTGGAACGGATAGAGAAAGCGCGTCAGATGCTTTTAGAGCAATCCTTTCAATCCGGCGTCGCAGAAATGGCCGCCGGCGTACTGCATAATGTACGCAACCAACTCAACCCGATCGGACTGCGGCTAAACCGATTGCAAACGACAGTATCTTCGGTCGATACGGAAAACATCGACACCGCGTTTGCTGAGCTAAAGTCCAGCGAAACCACAGCGGAGCGGCGCGAGAAACTTCTCGAATTTGTACAGTTATCATCTGATGAGGCAGCTTCGCGGCGCGCATCTAACAGTTCGGAAATACACGCAATTACAGCGCAAGTCGCCAAAATCGAAGAAGTGCTCAATGAGCAAGATCGGTTCACGCAAACAGAGCGGGTAATCGATTCCCTTGCATTGGCAGAAATTATTCCCCATGCCATCGCCATGATGCCCGACGACGTCGACAAGAACATAATCGTTACAATCGATCCCTCAATCGATGAATCGGCCCCCATCAAGGCGGAGCGAATGGTGCTCACGCATGTAATCCAAAACCTTCTGATGAACGGCGCCGATGCAATCGCGCGGACCGAAAATAACGGCGGCGAAATCATCGTAAAGGTAATGGCCAGCGCCGATAAAAACGGCGTTGCCATGGCCGACATTCAGGTCTGCGATAACGGTATTGGCATCCCGCCCGAGGAGCATAAGCATCTTTTTGATCGGGGGTTCTCAACAAAAGAGGGCGCTAAAGGTGGGACCGGTCTGCATTGGTGCGCCAACAGTGTCTCGGGGATGGGCGGACGCATTTATGCAGACGCCACAAACCAATCGGAAGGCGCCGTATTCCACATTTTGCTGCCAACCGCCGAGAGAGAAGTTGCCTCGGCAGCTTAACCGGATTTCGGCCGAATGTCTGACGCACAACATCGCATCCTCATCGCCGACGATGAGCAAAATATCTTGGATGAGTATGTGCATGTTCTGGGTACACCGCCACCCTCGTCTGAAAACGCGAGTCAGACCAGCAGTCTTGCCGCTGAACTTTTCGGGGACAGCACATCCGAAAAAGATTCAGATGTCGGAGGCGCTACGTACGAAATAACACTTTGCAAACAGGGCGATGAGGCGGTCGAGAAAATTCGCAGCGCCGTCGCTGAAAAGCAGCCCTACTCGGTAGCGTTTTTAGATGTTCGCATGCCACCGGGGATCGACGGTGTCGAAACGGCGGCACAAATCCGAGAGATAGACCCAAGCATCAATATCGTCTTTATCACCGGTTATTCAGACACCAATCCAGATCAATTCGCCGCTCGAATTCCCCCCGTCGACAAGCTCCTACTGTGCCAAAAGCCTGTGCAGGCAGCCGAATTGAAACAATTCGCTCACGCGCTTACGGCAAAATGGTCAGCGGAAAGAGAGCTATTCGAAAGCCACGCGGTACTAGAATCTCGCGTCCTCGAACGCACCATTGAGCTCCAAAAAAATGAAGCAGAACTACGCCTCGCCAAAGAAACGTCGGAGCGGGCAAACAGGGCAAAATCGGAATTCCTTGCCAATATGAGCCACGAATTGCGCACCCCATTGAATGCGATCATCGGCTATAGCGAAATGATGCTCGAAGACGCTGAGGCCGACGGTGAACAAGAACGGGTCGCCGACTTAAAGAAAGTCCAACGTTCCGGTCGTCACTTGCTGGAGCTGATCAACGGCATACTCGACATTTCCAAGATCGAAGCAGGCAAAATTGAACTCAATGTCGATGCGATCAGTCTCGAAAGATTGATCACCGACGTTGAGAACACCGCAACACCACTGATGACGGCAAACGGCAATCAGTTGAATATCGCCATTCCCGATAATCTCGGCAACGTCGAGTGCGATGATCAGAAGTTAAGACAAGTCCTTCTCAATTTACTGAGCAACGCAGCCAAATTTACCGAGCAAGGCACGGTGGACTTATCTGTTGAACGGAGTGACGACGGCTGGATCCGTTGCGTCGTAAAAGACAGCGGAATTGGCATGAATGCCGAGCAAGTTGAACGTCTATTCGAACCATTCAGCCAAGCCGACGGTTCAATTACGCGAGAATATGGCGGCACCGGTTTGGGTTTGGCGATCAGCCGCCGCTTTATGGAGATGATGGGGGGCCGTATCACCGTCGACACTGAGTTGGGCGCCGGGTCTTGCTTCACCGTGTGGCTGCCCGATAATCAGAGCGCGCAAACACAACAGCACGAGAACAACGCCCTATCACTAGCCACTACCTAATCGCCGCTGTCACACGCACTGAGTTGGCGGTAGTGTCTGGCCAGTGAGGCGGAGCAACCATGGCCATAAGGCGCGTTAATACAGAATATGAATCGAAGTTGACGCCAGTCGGCGCACAAAGTGCGACCGGAAAGGTGGAATGTAAGTTCTACAGCGATGGCGATAGCGCATTGAGAGCCCGGATCCGCGATCTCGGCGACGTTACTCCCGAACATACCCTACGATTATTCATAAACGACGTGCCGATAGGCGTCCTTGAGCGGACACGCAACAAGGCTGAACTCGAGATAGACAGTCGGGAGGGAGCACTCGTACCAAGTATCTCCGCAGGCGACGAAGCCGAGATACGATCTGGTGAATTAATTCTGACGCGAGGTATATTTTACGAGGACTGAGGTATTTGGCCTACCTCTTGCCCCCGCGCGGCAAATCAACCTACCCTGAACCGGCTCACATCGGCTCGTTACAACCACAACCCATCGGATCGCGCGACATGGCTCCCGACGCTTCAGCTACACAACCCAACGACAACCTCATCACTACGCTCGATGCACTTGACGAGATCTACGGCGAATCTCCGGAGGGAGCGCTGAAGAAGGAAATCGACAATATTTCCGAACAATACCGCGCGTTTATCGAAGCTGCGCCTTTCGTCATCATCGCAACAGCAGGCCCTGAGGGCCTCGACTGTTCGCCTCGGGGCGATCCTGCCGGGTTCATTCGCGTCATCGACGACCATACGGTGGTAATTCCGGACCGCCGTGGTAACAACCGCGTCGATAGTCTGCGCAACATCGTTCGTGACCCGCGTGTCTCCCTGTTGTTTCTCATCCCAGGCATCGGTGAGACCATTCGCATCAACGGCACCGCGCGAATCTCAGTCGACCCCGATTTGTGCGCATCCTTCGCTATGCAGGGTAAAAACCCGGCCAGCGTCATCATCGTGAAACTCGGCAGTATCTATTATCAATGCCCCAAGGCCCTGGTCCGCTCTAAACTGTGGCACCCCGATAGCATTGTGCCACGGGATCAGCTGCCGACCACCGGATCCATTCTGGAAGCGATCACCAAAGGCGAAATCGACGGCGGTGACTATGACCGCGCCTATCCCCAGCGAATTAAAGACACGATCTACTAGCAACGCCGCCGTCAAGAAGAGCGCAAATAGTGAAAGACCTATTTTCAGTTGCCGGTAAAGTTGCGCTGGTTACCGGCGGATCGCGTGGCATCGGACTGATGATCGCCCGCGGTCTCGTCGAAAATGGTGTGAAGACCTACATCTCTTCGCGTTCAATCGAAGCCTGCGATGAAGCCGTCGCCGAGCTCGCGCTGTACGGCGATTGCATAACAATTCCCGCCGACCTGTCCCAAACCGACGAGATCGAGCGGCTAGCAGGTGAGATTACCGCGCGAGAAGATAAGCTTCATATCCTGGTCAACAATGCAGGCGCCGCCTGGGGTGCGCGGATTGGCGAGGTTCCAGAGATCGGCTGGGACAAGGTGATGGACCTGAACGCTAAATCCCTGTTTTTCCTCACTCAGGCGTTGTTACCGCCGCTTGAGGCGGCCGGTACGAGCGATGACCCGGCGCGACTTATCAACATTGGATCCGTGGACGGTCTCGCCATTCCGAAGCTCGAAACCTATTCCTATCCAGCGAGTAAGGCCGCAGTGCATCACCTCACCCGCGTGCTTGCCCACCAGTTGGGACGACGCAATATCACCGTCAACGCCATCGCCCCGGGGCCGTTTGAAAGCAAGATGATGGACTATACGTTGACTAATTTCCGCGACGATATCGAAAGTACTTTGCCAAGGGGCCGCCTCGGTACGCCGGAAGACATTGCCGGCACGGTGATCTATCTATCATCGCGCGCGGGCGCCTATACGACAGGTGTTGTCCTGCCCGTCGATGGCGGCTCTCTGGTTGCCAGCGAGCTATGGCGGACTTAAGTAGCAACTATTAGACGATCTCTTCGAAGTCCCTTTACAAAGGAATCACCCATGACGACGCGCAGCATTGAGCGCCTGGTTGAGGGTCAGTTTGTCAGCGATGGTGCCGGCGTGCGACTGCGCCGTATCATTGGCACACCCCAGGCCGACTATCTTGACCCGTTCCTGATGCTTGATGAGTTTCGCACCGACGAGGCCGACGATTATATCGCGGGGTTTCCCGACCACCCCCATCGGGGCTTCGAGACCGTGACCTATATGATTCATGGCCGTATGCGCCACCAGGACTCTGTAGGGAATAGCGGGGTATTAAGCGATGGTGCCGTGCAATGGATGACCGCCGGTCGCGGCATTATCCACAGCGAGATGCCCGAGCAGACGAACGGTCTACTTTGGGGATATCAGCTATGGGTAAATCTGCCGTCTGCCCTAAAGATGAGCTCACCACAATATCAAGACATTCCGACAAACGACGTCGTTGAGGTAGAGACCGATGGTTTGAAAATTCGCGTTCTAGCCGGAAACTACGCAGGGCATCCTGCAACAGCGGACACTCTCACGCCGATAGCCTATTTCGATGCGTCATTGGATGCACAATGTAATTTTACCCACCCCGTGCCCGATGGACACACGGTACTTCTATATGTTTACGACGGAAGCGTGCAGATTGGAGGCGATGGCTCAGGTGAAATATCGCCGGGGACCCTGGCCATTCTGTCTCGCGCCGGCGATATCGACGTGACCGCCGGCGAAGGCGGTGGAAAATTCCTACTCCTGACGGGCGAACCCATAAACGAACCAGTCGCGCGCATGGGACCTTTTGTGATGACAACAGAAGAAGAAATCCATCAGGCCGTTCGCGATTATCAGGCTGGCACATTGGCCTAAAGCTCGAATAGGCAAGCTAATTTTATAAGACCCGCAAGAACATTCCCTCGACCTCAAGAACAGAAACCGGTCACATGAGTTGATGACATCGACAAAAGTAATTTTATATATTTAATGACTCGATGCCTCTAGGAATTCATTGTATTCCGCAGTAATACTTATTATTTATGGTTAATACATTGAGTTTTAGCTAATAATAAATTGACATTTAACGCGATTTTTATAGTGTTTTCAGACATTAAGACGATAAAATCTAGAAGAACAATGCGGTAGGAGGTCTCGCCGTAAATGTGGTTTAATTTCGGCCAGAAAGTAGTCAGCAATGGTTGGGGCAATACAGCTAAATACCGTAGCGGGAGAGTGATATGACCCAATTGAGATCGGCAATTATTCGTTTTCTAAAGAGTAAAGCAGGCGCCGTGGCAACGGAGTACGCCTTTCTGATCGCTTTTATCGCCATTGCCGCCGCCGCCGGCATGGGGCTTCTTGGCGAAAACTTGGCGATATTCTTTACGGATATTGGTCAAGCGCTTACCAACATATCCGGGAATCTACCTTGTCCGTTTGCCAACTGCGCCAGTTAATTCCGACGCAGAATAGGCCGTCAACCAGGGTCACGGCCCTAACTAATTATTGATTCATAATGCGAGCAGCGATGCGGTCATTGGTTTACATACAGTCGACCTTTCTTCGACTGAAAAAAGACAACTCCGGCGCCACAGCATCGGAGTATGCTTTTTTGGTGACGTTTATCGCGATCATTGCCGCTTCAGGCATGGTCTTTCTCGGCCCTTCCATCGCAGATTACTTTGCTGCGATCAGCAACGGGGCTATTCCGCCCGCATCGGACATTTCCGGAAGTCCGTTGGGCGGAAGCTAACTCCTCCGGGACAATTTCTGCACCGACAACCATATCGTTCCGAAAACCTGATTAATATCAGCTAGGCAAGATTTAGGCTCTTGCTTACCCGGCGCCAACTTCCGGCAACAGTTCCGACAATTCAACAGAGCGACGGTCAGTCGATGATCGGCCCGCGGCTAAAACGATAGCGAGCGGAACCATTGCCTTATGACCGTCAATCTCAGGCAATTTGCCGTCCCGGATTGCCGACGCAAAATCTTCCAGTTCAGCACGCAAATGGTCGTTAGGCTCGTATTCAACCGGCGAGGGCTTTGCCTCACCGGTACGCTGCAGACGCAACCCATCATTATCCATGTCGAAATAGGCATTCGCCTTGGTTCCGTGTAATGCCAAGGTAAACCGGCGTGGCGAGATATAATCGGCCGCAACATAGCCGATGGCGCCGGATCCGAATTGCATAAGCACGGCGGTAACATCTTCGACATCGGGTTCGGTTTCGAGCCGGTTGAAATAAGCCGAAACTTCATCAACCGGCCCCAGCAAATAAAGTAGGTTGTCGATCTGATGGATGCCGATCTGCATCAAACACCCACCTGGAATTTCTGTCGGATCGGACCGCCAGAGACCGGGTTTTAACTTCAAACCATTGTCGTTGGAAAAAACGCCTTCCGCCAAGCTTATACGGCCCAGCTCACCGTCGTCGATCATTCGGCGCAGATGGCGTAGGGCGCCATGGCGGCGATAGGAATGGCCGACTGCCAGCACCACTCCCGAGGCCTCGCAAGCCGCGATCATGGCGCGGCCATCTTCCAAGGTGTTCGAAATCGGCTTCTCGACAAATACATGTTTGCCAGCCAGCGCCGCCGCTTCGGCGCCCGCTCGGTGAGCCGAATTCGGCGTGGTGAGAATAACCCCATCCAAATCACTCAACGCCAGCATCGCGTCATATGATTTGACGGCCTCGCAGTCGAACTTAGCTGCAAAGGCCGCTGCCTTATCTGCGCTGCGGGTATAACAAGCGCGCAACTCAAGAGTGTCGCTTTCCGCGACAGCCCCGGCAAGCACGTCGGACCACCACCCGATGCCAACGATACCAACTTTAACTTTGCTCATTGCACAACCATTCGCATTTCAAAACCGTCAACGACTGGGAGGATCAAACTTTGTCTTCCATTTCCGCGAGGAACGGGCTGACCAAAGCATTCCATTCCTCGGAGTGCCGGCGGTATGAATAATGGCCGCCCTCTTCTACCAGGATCAGCCGCGAACCTTCGATCGCCGCGTGGAGATCTTCGGAGAAGTAAAACGGAACCGTAGCGTCGTCACGAGTTCCGATGATCAAGGACGGATTACGAATTTTATGCAACTCGTCGAGCCGGTCATGGTTCATGGTCATATCGAGCCGAGCGGCGAGTATTTCGGGCGGAGCGATGGTTTCCAACGAACGCTTTTCGATTTCCATTACCCGATCCAAGTTGTAGCGAAATTGCATCGCGCCATTGGTAAACAGCGAGCTCACTTTCACATATGCTTCCTGGCCGTCAGCCAAGGCAATCTGCTTACGCGCCGTCTGCACCCGACGCACATATTCATCGGCCTTAGTCCAGGTATTGGAGAAAATGCAGCACCGCAGACGGTCCGGATAATCGATAGCCAAATTCTGCAGAATTGCACCTCCTGTCGAAGTGCCCGCGACATGTGCCTTTTCGATGCCCAAAGTATCCATCAGCGCAATCACATCGCCCGTGATTGCCTCAGTCGAATATTGATCGAGCGGCGGTCTATCACTATCGCCAGCGCCGCGATGATCTAGAGAGATGCACCGGTAGTGTTTCGAAAACTCCTCAACCTGATACTGCCAAGCATTTAGCAGCCCAACTAAACCCGGAATGAAGATAAACGGCGGTCCTTCGCCCGCTTCTTCGACATTTAGCGTAATGTGGCCGACATCTATTCTCGCCATGAACCCCTCAAACTTTCCCAAAAAAAATTACTCATTGGCGATAATATGCGCCCGAACAGCGCTCCACAATGAGGACCCCGGCACAACTATTCTGCCTGAAAATCGATATTTGACCGCTCGTTGGGCCTTCACAAACGCCCCCTCACGCCCAACATTGTGTTTATGGGTAGCGCGACAATACGAGCGGCCGTGGCGACTGCGCTGGTCTTAGCGGCGGGTACAGGGGGGCATACATTATATGCGGATGTCCTCGGGCCGCCGGCGGATCCGGAATCCGAAATCGTTCTCGACGAACCAACAGACGCGGAAATTCGCGATATCCTCATTAAAGATTCAATCAAAAGATACACCGGCAACTGCGCCTGCCCTTATCATCAAAAGTTCAACGAAAAACTCTTCAGATTCCCCAACAATTTCCGCAACCACCCCTTAGTAAGGTGTGGCGATGACAGCGAATATATTCGGCCCGGCGGCACCACGGTGTTGTGTTTTGGCTCCGATGTTCCGTCGGAGATGGTCGCAGCCTATCGCGAACATCTCCGCTCTACTTTCCTGACCGAACCGCTACCCAAATTTTGAAAGCCTAACGTCGTGGCCTAAATGCCGCCATAATCGGGTGGCACCGATGGTGCCGCGGTAAAACAATTGACTGGTTCCAAAATGGCCACAATCAAAAATAAGACACGCATCAGATACTTTGTCGCCATGACCGGCGTGCTTGCCACATTGTCGTGGACATCGGCTGCGAGCGCACAGCAGTTCGACGTGCCCGAAGGATTTGTGATTGCCCCAGAGGCGGATACCGCCACATCGAACGACTGGACACCTATTACGGCCGTGCGGCCGGTCGAAGGACCTTTTTCAGAACTTAGTACGATTTCATTGCGCGCCGTGCGCGGTGACGTAACCGATCCCGAAGCCTGGCTCACAAGGAGGCTAACTGCGGAAATTGGCGACCCGGGGGCTGTCGAGGAAGTGTTTTCCAGTCCCGACAGTCCCTTCTCCGACCCGGTGTTCGACGCGCTGAAAAAGTCCCTGCCCGATCTCTTCGCCGGTCTACAAAATCTGGGACGCATTCCGCTGCATTTCTGTGAAGACCCGACGACCGGTTACAATGCAAGCGGAGAGTTTCGCGAACTATTCTGCAATTACAACTTTGGCCCGGTGCGCCAATTTGTAGTTCTACGCCTGCAGGACTCCGGTAACGGCTGGTATTTCACCGAGATAAAAACCATGAATGAACGGCGCCTGCGCCACCTGGTCGCTATTGCCAACTCGTTTACCGTGTCGAACTAACAATCTACATACGCCCATCACCGGCGCTAACCCGCTATCTCAAGATAAACCATTGGGGGCTTAGAGATGCGCATCGCAACCCTAGTTAAAATATTGGCCGGGCTCTTTGTGCTCGTCATCGCTGTTGCCGTTGCGGCCATACTCGTCATCGATCCGAACGAATACAAAGATGAGATTATCGCGACTGTCGAAAATCAAACCGGCCGTGACTTCAGCATCGAAAGCGACATCGACTTACAGCTGGGACTCACGCCGTCCTTCGCCGTCAGCGGCGTGCGTATTGCCAACGCGGAATGGGGTAGCCGGCCGGAGATGATCACAGTTGGAGAATTTTCCGCCGAGGTAGCTCTGCTTCCCCTCGTTTTCGGAAACTTGCAAATTAATCGGTTGGTTCTGCGGGATGCGAATATCTTGATCGAAACGGACTCCAAGGGCCGCAGTAATCTTGATTTCGCGGGTGCCGAACAGGAACAGCAGGCGAGTGAAGGCAGTTCCAGCTTGCCCCAAATAAATGATATCTCAGTTGAGAACGCCCTTCTTACTGTCATCGACGGTACGCAAGGTACGACCAATAAAATCGAAATTAAGCGCCTCTCTGCAAAAGCGCAGAGCCTCTCGTCACCGCTGGTAATCGATCTCGCCGCTATCGCAACGCTCGAGGAACAAGCGATTGAGTTCGACGCCGAAGGACAGCTCGGCGCTCCAAAATCACTACTCGATGGCGGAGAACCCTTCGCCCTCGACCTGACGGTCACGGGCCTCGGTTTGACGGCAAAAATTAAAGGCGTCGTCACAGATCTGGCCAACGCTAAAGGCCTGGACCTTCAGTTCGAGGTTGCTGGAGCCGACCTGCAAGGCGTTACACCGCTCACCGGTGGTGGAATTCCCAGCGCTGGGCCTGTTGCGCTCACCACTTCTATAAAGGGTGACGCCGACAATGCGATGCTGGATAATATTTCTCTGGCAATCGGCGGCTCCGATTTGGTCGGCAGCGCGACAATCGATGTGCGCGGGAAACGACCGAGTGTGGGCGGCACGCTGGTCAGCGAACAGATCGATCTCACAGAACTCTTACCAGCCGAAGAAAACCCTCCAGAAACCGACGGCGAAACAGCAAAGCCAAATGCATCGGACAAGGTATTTCCAGCCGATCAATTGCCGCTCGACCTCCTGAGATCGTTCGATGCCAAAGTGGATATCGCCGTGGCCAAGCTAATCTTGCCGGGTGTAACACTTGCTGAAACGAAGAGCGTATTGGCATTAGACAACGGCGCGCTAGCCCTAAAGCCCGTTAGCGCCACACTCGCCGGCAGCGCCGTCACTGGCAGCATCAGTGTCGACACGCGCGGCGGACCGGCGTCGGTTTCAATCGATATGAGCGCGCCGCAGTTGGACCTTGGTGAGTTGCTGCGCGAGTTTGCCGACCTCGATCAGCTGCGCGGCGGCGGCGCGGCGAGCGTTTCCCTACGCGGTTCGGGTCGCTCAGTTGCCGAAATTATGGCGGGCCTGAACGGCCATACGCGGCTATTAATGAACCAGGGCGAAATGAAGAACGATTTTCTTGGCACGATCAGCGGACTCAGCCAGACCGTTGGCGAAGCATTCGGAAAGAAGGAATGGATCACCGTCGAATGTATCGCCAGCGATTTCGAAATCAACAACGGCATCGCCAACAGCCGCGTCAATGTGATCAACACCGAACTTCTGCTGATCACCGCCGAAGGAAAGGTCGACCTGGGTCAGGAGAAACCCGATATTAAAGTGTCGCCTAGTCCAAAGGGCATCGATCTCAGCCTAGCTGTACCGGTGAACGTCGGTGGATCGCTTGCAAACCCAACTGTCACACCCGACACACTGGCAACAGCCAAAAAGATTGGTGGTATCTTAGGCGCGATTGCCTTTCCGCCTGCCGCGGTTATCGGACTGGTCGAACTCGGCAGTAACGACAATTCCTGTCTTCAAACAGCAAAGGCGGACAGTCCGCAACCGACGCCCAGCGAACCGGCAACGCCGGTCGATGCGGTTACCGACACGGCAAAAGACGCCATCGAAGGTGTCAGCGAGGGTTTAAAGAAACTCTTCGGAAATTGAGCGGCGCCTGATCGGTCCATCCGTTGAAGGGACCGCTGGATTTATTCCCGTCTAGACCGGCTAGGCTTTGCCAATCCGCGGCACGTCGGCATCATGGGGGCCGAATGACTTGTCCAGGATGTCCGAGCTGTTCTTGGCCAGCTCAATACTTTCCGCGAGATGAGACAGGATTTTGATATTGTTGTTCATTACGGCCGTCGCCTCCGGACGTCCGTCTCCCATGATCTTTGCGGCACGCTGAATTATGTCGTTGCGGATCACCGTCAGGATATCTTCCAGCTTGAAACCGTCCGGTTTTTCGTCGGTTACCAAAAATTTCGTAGACATTGCCAGCCCTTCCCGGGGTAGTTTGGGCATATATTCTACGGAAGCTGAGTGAATGATTTCTTACCGTGCAAACAGCTTAAATTGGGCATTTTCACTCTATTTAGGCAGTCAATCCTGCCGTTTGGCGTCTATATTGGTGTTTATCTTCCCTAATGACGGAAGGGCTGATCCTTTACGAATGAAGGACTGGCAATGATCTGGTGGCTTGTCATCCCTGCGGTCTTCGCCGCCGCGCTGGCTTATGCGTATTGGGACCATTGCAAACAAAGTCGCCGCCTCGCTGACTTGTTTGGCCCCATTGCCGTGGCAACTGGCGGTGATGTGAAGGCGGCCAACATCCTGGCGTTGCCGCAACTTCGTTTCGAGCGTGGCGGAAATTTTTATCTTGTCGGCGCCATGGCCAGTGCTGGTTCCCGCGTTTCGGGATCTGCCAGCCGGCCCGGCCACAGTGGCCCGTTCACTTTCGCCAATGTGGAAATGCCGCACGATACCGGCCAGGAGTTAAACATATTGCGTACCGACCGCCTCGATCGCGGCGTCGGCAAGTTGATCAGTTCTGCGATAAGCAATCCCCTGCCAATGTCAGGTGACAACGATTTCGACACCACATTTCGCATCAAGTCGAGCGATCAAGCCTTCGTACATCGCGTCCTCGACCCGGCACTACGCCAAAAGCTATTGAACTCTCCTCAGCAGCGGCTCGAAATCGCTCTTTCCGGAGCCAACATCAGCGTCCACATTGACGACTACGCAAAATCCGGCGCCGACCTCGATGAAATTATTGTGATCGCGACCCTACTCGCCAATAATTGTAGCGCCCCATGAGCTGCAATTCTGCGCCAGCCAAGTAATTCCGCTATTATCGCCCAACTCTTCGGTAGGCCGGGATACAACAAAAGATGAAATTCGTCGGCGCCATTGTCGTTTTCATTCTGATCTGTGCCATCTCCGCATTGGCCTTCCTGGCAAGCGTGCCCGCCCTGGTCCATAGCACCTCGCCGGAGCTGAACCAAACAATACTGATACTCGGTGGTCTTCTCCTTCTAGCGGCTATTTGGTGGTTTGTCGGCGGCCGCAAGTGGACAGTTGCCATCCTCGGCTGGCTGGTCCTCGCTGTTCCATTTAGCGCCCACGCCCTGTGGCAAGGCACGACCCTGATCGCCGACCGCAAAGGTGTGACTTTATCCCGGCAAATGGCGGTCGAAAATTATCGCGAAACACCGATATTTTGGGATGGATTTGAGGGACCGGTGGGCCTGACGATTGAGTTGGATCTCGTGCACCCGCCTGGCCTCGACGGCCTTGTTTTCACGCCCCAGATTCGCATGGCGCCCGAGTACGACATCGCCGCGGAGGACCTGTCTAGTTCACGAACCTTCAGCGGCGGATATTTTAAGGATTGGCACATTAGCGAGAAAGTCGAGGACCTTACGCTACTCAAGCCCGTGTTGTTTCAACAAATATATAAGGACACGCCGCCGGATTTCGATTTCGACACTCTCTCCCCAACCGGCCGCACCCAACTGAAATACCGTCTTCAACCGGGCACCATCGAACGGCTCGAGAGCCAGAATAATATATGCCTAACCAGCCCATCCTTCGGCCTTCCCACTTGCGGCGCCGGTCAGGATGCGCATGACGGTTGCGTTGGCAAAAACACTAGGAAAGTAACCGATGTCACCTACAATATCGGCACGGACATAAACGCGCTGTGGACCGCCGGCGGTAGCTTTTTCAACAATGCCGATATCGGTCACCTTATCGCTCAAGTTCTACAGAAAAACAGTTCCCTGCAAGGTAACAGCGAAGTTTGGACCGCTATGCAGAAGCAGTTCGAACCTGATGGCCTTGAAGCTGCCGGTTTTCGGCTCTGCCCGACCGGTGACGATTCCCACAGCATCGGCAAAGTCTGTTATTGCCGGTTTTAGTTTCAACGGGCCAGAGTACCTTCGTATGTCCCGGTGGATTTAACTAGAACGTTACGGCAACAGGTCGATTGATTTCCGTCAATCGCCTGCTGCTAGAATCCGCTATTTTAGCGTCGATACCAGCTCCAATAATCATGGAGGTTTGAGAATGTTCGCCAACCCTTCTTTGACGACCCGAATCGCGATCGGCAAGGGACTCGGCGCTTTATTCGGCATCGCCGGGTTCGTTTATCTGACTGCCTTCCCGGTCGAGGGCGAGAGTCTGCTGCGGTGGGGAATCTTGCTGTGGTACACAACGCTCGGCGCCATCGTTGGCTTGATCGGTGTCTACACGTGGCACCCGGTGCTGAAATTGCCGATGCCATGGTGGTTTCGCGCGCCCATCATCGGCGCTTGGCTCAACTTCGTGCTGACATTTTTCACCTACGATGCGATGGCCGCAGTGATGGTGTCTGTATTTGGGACCGACGGCATCTTGACCTCGCCGTTCTGGTTCACGGTGGAAGGCGCTATTGTGGGCCTAATTATCGGCTTCGTCGCCACCCGTTTCGGTGGCGAAGGCCCCGAAACAGTCAGTGAAGCAGCCGGAGTTCGTTAGTCGCGGAAGTTAACGTACTGCAGCGGTTGCTCGATCTTGAGGTTCTTAATCAACGCTATTGCATCCTGCAGATCGTCGCGTTTCTTGCCCGACACGCGCAGCTCGTCACCTTGAATAGCAATCTGGGTTTTCATTTTTGCCTCCTTGATCGCCTTGACGATCTTCTGGGCGATCTCGCGTTCGACGCCCTGCTTGATGGTCACGGTTTGGCGCATTGTGTTGCCCGACGCCATCTCCGGTTTGCCGAAGTCGAAGGCCCCCGCCTCGACTTTACGCTTGGCCAGATAACCCCGTAGCAATTCCTGCACCTGGCGCAACTTCAAATCGTCATCGGCGGTGATCAGTAAGGTCTCGTCGGTCCGCGCGATCTCGCACTTGCTGCCTTTGAAATCGAACCGCGTCCCGATCTCGCGCATCGCGCCCTGAATCGCATTATCGACTTCGGGAATTTCAGTGCGTGAAACAATATCGAAGCTGGGCATGGCAGGTCGCTCTCGTTGCAGTGAAGGCTCTACACGCGCCTTCTTAAACGATTCGGGGGTTTATTCACTACTCCGCCGCCTCCTGGTACGGCGCCAGCGTCGCCAAGTGCTCTAGAAAACGCGCCGCGTTGTCGTGCAGAATGGCGCGGCGCGCAGTATCGTCGATGCGCGCTTCTTGCAGGGCCTTCACCGACCACTCGCAGCCAAATTCGGTGCCGTCGGTACCGAACATGATGCGTTCCGCGCCGTAGGCCGCGACGCCGCACTCAATCGCCTGGGCGCCTAGTGAATTGCAGTCGACATAGAGATTGGGCTTGATCAGAAGCGACGACGGCAGAGGCTGATCCGGCGTATCGAGCACATTGCGATGGTCCAGCCGCTCGACTTCAAAAGGAATGTTGCCGCCGAGATTATGAATATGGATCCGCGCATCGGGATATTCCTCAAGCAGGCCCG
The DNA here is from genome assembly GCA_011087645.1 of Alphaproteobacteria bacterium. Taxonomy (GTDB): domain Bacteria; phylum Pseudomonadota; class Alphaproteobacteria; order UBA6615; family UBA6615; genus JABDJY01. The sequence continues at coordinate 131,865 of JAALLF010000003.1, read as the reverse complement.
AATAGCACAAAGTCATCATGTCGGCTGATAGGCTGGCCTGCATATCCAGAGTGAACAGGCGCGCACTCATATTGTCGCTGTCGCCAGCGACCCGCGGCCACGCATCGCCCGGCCGCGGCCCCCAATGGACGAACAAGATCGCGCTATGGCGGTTAGCGGCTTCCAGATAGGGCCGAAAATCTTCCGCGTCTTCGTAGGTCAAAAAGGCGTTGCCCGGCACGATAGCGCCGACGATACCTTCAAGTTCCATCACTCGGTCGAACTCGGCCAGCGCCGCCGCCTGGTCGACCAAGGGTAGCGAGGCATAGGCGACGAACCGGCCCGGATGGGCCGCGCAGATTTCCGACAGCGCGTCGTTATGGGCACGCAGCATCGCCAAGGATTCGTCAACCGGCAGCGCCTCGATCCATTGGAAAATGCCGAACATCGACAAGACAGCAGTCGAAATGCCTTGCCGATCCATAACCGCCAAGCGCTCCTCTAAATTATCGAAGGCCTCCGCGACGGGTTCGGTGTTGCCGCCGCGACTGCGCAAAACCTCGACACCGTCGTCGCCGGTCTCGATCAATGGCGCTTCGGAGCGCGCGCGCAAGGCGTCGATCAGAACCGGCGGGCGCCAGTGGGAGTGCATGTCAATGGTCATGTTCAGGCTCCTCATTCTTAATTTCGGGTCATTTTGGCCCGGCGGCAATTGCCCATATTAGAGCATTTTCTTGGCGCTCGGGGGAACAGTGTGATTGACTGGGGCGTTCGAAAAAGGGGCCATCATGAAAGATAAAAGCTATCTGCGCGCGCTCATAGATTATAACGCCTGGGCCAACGCCGAGACCTACCGTCTGGTCGCCGAAATGCCGCCGGAAGAAGTCACTAAGCAGCGCAAGACGCCGCTACAGTCGATCTTCGTCAGCCTCAATCACCTGCTCAATGTCGACCGTATCTGGCTCGCCCACATGCGGGGCGAATCCCACGACATTCCCAATCTTCGCGATGTGCAGTTCGACAGCCTCGACGATCTTTGGCAGGCGCGCCAGGAAATGGACCGCACACTGCAGGACTATGTGGATTCCCTGGACGAAGATGCGTTGGAAGAGATAGTCGACTATGAGCTGATCGGCGGTAATACGGGCTCGCTGTCGCGCGCCATGTGCCTGACCCATCTAGCGACCCATGGCAGTTATCACCGGGGCTGGATTTCCGACATGTTCGGCCAGGCAGAACGCCCCCAGCCGAGTACCGACATACCGGTCTACGAGCGTGCGCTACGAGCGCAAGGCGGTAATCCCCTACCTTAGCTACACTTCACCTTCCTTGGCGGCGAAATGGGGGTAGATGTTAGCCATGTGTGCAGTGTGGAAACTCCAGAACGACTCCGGCTGATGGCGCGGCGGATTATCGGGCCCGCAACAGGTTGGCAGGCACTCGACCACCGCCTCTAACTGCGGACACATGAAAAACGGCAGCGAATATCGTGGACCGTTAATGGGGGGAATAACCCGGTGGGGTGTGGCGCGCACCACGCCGTTCGATAGGCGTTCCAGATACATACCGAAATTCACCACGATGCCGCCCGGCGGACAGTCGGGCCAAAACCATTCCCCGTCCTCATCCATAACCTGCAAACCAGGCTCATTTTCGCGCGGCAGCAGCGTGACGAACGAGGTATCGGAATGAGGCCGGATACCAAGTTCTTCGACATCAAGCTGTTCTTTCGCCGGGTAATGGATTGTGCGCACATAGGAATGAGCCTGCTCGAACGATGGGCTGAAATGGTCCGGATCGAGGTCCAACGCAACCGCCCATACCGGCAAAAGGCGCTTGCTGAGTATTTCCATGTGGGCGATGTAATCGCGCGCCGCATCGGCAAATTCCGGCACCGCATCAGGCCAGGTATTGGCGCCATACATGCGCCGTCCCGAAATCACATTGGCGTCGTCGGCGGGATATTCGACGCCGAAGTTAAACGCCTCATTCAAGTCGTTGCGCGATGCGCCGCCAATGGCATCGTCCTGTACAACTTCGACATTGAGCTCGGTATATCCCCGCTCGTGCCGGTTTATCGCCAACGCCGTTTTGTCCGACACCGGCAAGGCAAAAAATTCCGCGCTGCGGTCCAACATACTGGCGATCGCCGCGTCCGGCACGCCGTGGTTCACCACGCAGAGGAATCCGATCTTGCTGACGATATCTTGCAGATTCGCAGCCAGATTTCGGATGCTGGCCGTGTCGCCCTCGATCAGCGTGGACAAATCGAGCACCGGCAGGTCACGGTGGGGCACTCCCCGCACCGATTGTTCGAAATGTTCGCGCTTGATTTCAGCAGGTTGGCTCATGACAACATAATGCCGCCGATCGGCTCGTTAGCCAACTAATACGCACTGATTCTGCGTCCCTGCAGGCGACGCATTGACCACAAACCCCACTTATGGTGATTCTCCTGATATCACCGATACGAGATCAGGAGAGCAAGCCATGGCCATTCCCGTCCACAAGCCTAAGCGCGAAGACATATTGAAATGCGTCGCGCGGTTCGACGATATCAACCCCGCCGCCACCGGCCTGCCGGACCAAGAAATCGAGGGTTATCATCGTACTTTTTATAATGCGTTGGGTTTTTCCCAGCCCAGCGGCGACGGCGCTTACTCGCCGATTGGTGAAGACGCGAAGCCGCTAATCAATCACCTGTCACCGGGATTTAACCTAGCCTATGTGGAGGCCGCGCCGAGCCAAGGGGTGATGATGCACACCCACGACACCAACGAAACCTTTGTGGTCATCGCTGGCACATGGATGTTCGAGTGGGAAGGCGACCAGGGCGACGACCATGTCATCCTGAATGAACGCGACATCGTGTCCTTCGAACCCGGCGCGCAGCGCCGTTTTGAATGCGTCAGCGCTCCCGACGGTGCCGAGAAAGGTATGATCCTCGGCGTCATCGGCGGCGATACGCCAGCCGCCGAGTTCTCGCCCGAAGCGATCGAGAAAATGCGCGCCGCCGGCGTCGATGTTCAACAAGCAGCGGAATAGCCACTTGGGCGAAGCTGCCAGTTAGGTCGCTGCCTGTTCGAACACCGGCAAATCGTCGGGATAGGCCACCCAGTGGTGGCCGTTCTCCGCCCAAACGGCTCGAACCGGCCCGGGGAACTGGGGGTCGGCGAAACAGCCGACAGCGACACCCATATGATCCGGGCGCATGCCCAATTCCCAGAACACCGTCGTGCCGCACTGCGGACAAAAACTAGTCGTGAACGCAAGTCCGGTATCGGTGTCCCGGGAATAATTTTTGCGCTCGCCTTCGATCGATACGATATCGGCGCGTGAATAATACGCACCGAGCCCAAACGGACTACCCGTTCGCCGCTGGCACTCGAAGCAGCTGCAAGCAACAACCAAATCCGGATCGCCATCCGCCGTCACTCGAAGTTGGCCGCAAGCGCAGGTCGCAACGCGTTGGCTATCATCCGACATGTTTAGTCTCCATTTTTTTAATTCGGACAATCGCACTCCAATTCAGCGATTGATGTCGCGTAAGTTACTGACCTTCACCTGCAGCCCCGACGAACCGCTAACCGAGGCGCACGTCGCACCGCTCGAGCTGCAAATCGATACTCTTTGCACTTCGGCCGCCTGCGCGGGAAGAATATAATCCTGGCCCAAGTTCGCCACTAACGCTGCAGCAATCACCGTCAGGACAACCTTCGTATACCGGTCGGTTCCCATGGTCTCCTCCATCCATAAATTGAGAGTTGACCGTAACACGGGGTCGGTACGGCCCTAATATTTTCCGCGTGCATCGATGGGCCAAATCTCAACCAGCACGTCGCCGCGCATGCAGTGGTAGTAATCATATAGATTAACTGTCGGATCGCAGTGCGGTGCCATGCACTCCACGACAGCGCCCAAGGCCAAGTCGGCACCTTCAGCCAGCGTGACACAGCCAAACTCGTCGCCGGTAAACTTGTACCCTGAATTCGCCGGCGCCCCCTGTGCGACGATCGGCAACGGTCCATCAGTGGCAAATGCCTTCAGACCGGCGTCAGTTGTCACCTGGCTCGCACGGTTGGCACTAATCACCGTCGTCTGTACGAACAGTGCGGCCTCGAACAACGGACCATTGTCGGACCATAATGCGGCGTCCGCATATTCCACATCCATAAAGACATAAGAGCCAGCTTGAAGTTCGTTATAGAGGCCCAGTTCCGCATCGATCTCGTAGGTGCCGGTGCCAGCGCCGGTCACGATGGTCGGCTCAAGGCCGGCGGCATTAAGCGCGTCGATGACATCGCGCAGGCAATTTGACGCCTCTTCGACCGCTTTGGTACGTGCTGCGTACTCCGAGATGTGTTGCAAATGGCCACCATAGGCCTGGACTCCAGCAAACTCGAGATTAGGCGCGCCGTCAATTTGCTGCGCGAGCGCGAGCGCCGCCTCGACGGATACCGTCCCGGTACGCCGCTGTCCGATGTCCAAATCGACCAGCAGTTTGAGCCGGGCGTTGGTCGACACTGCCGCCTCATTCAAATCCGCCACACTGGAAGCGTGGTCGGTGACCGCGATCAATCCAGACGTATTGGCATTCAGTGCCGCCAAACGCCCAATCTTTGTGTTTCCGGCAATCGGCGAGGTAATTAATATGTTAGCGATGTCGCCCGCCGCCATCACTTCTGCTTCGCCCAACGTTGCGCAGCAAATTCCTACTGCCCCAGCGGCGATTTGCTGTCGGCAAATCTCCACACATTTATGGGACTTTGCGTGGGGACGCAGGGCAATACTCTCGGCCTCGCAGAACCCCGCCATGCGCGCGATATTCTCTTCCAGAAGATCGAGATCGATAATAAGCGCCGGCGTCGAAAGTTGCTGCCGCGACTCCGGCTGTCCAACAAAGGCGACGTTCGGCCCGAGATTTTCTTCCATCACACAGCCTCTACCGCCACGGCCTTTGCCATGCCGGCCAAATCGCAAATCGACTGAAGCGGCCTTAGCTTAAGCGCGCTATGCTCAATCGATTAGCCAGACAATTGTTTCTAGTTGAATGATCATGGCGGCGGCATGCAAACCAATCAAGCCAAGTCCGCCAACGAGGGGTCTCCAGCTGACCTCCCTCAACGCAAAGAAGATCGCGATGACCACGACAAATGGCGACCAGGCCAGCATCGGGAAAAATATCGTGAAACCTGAAGGCCTGCCATGCCACGGACCATGATCTTGTCCCAGGGCAAGCCACGCCTGTTCGCCATCAAGAATGCCAGTGATCCGCTGAACGGCGAAAACAGCGAACGGAAGCACGATCGCCACGAGCGAAATCAGCAGAAATATCCGGAACGAGTCGACCCAACGTATGTGCATAACCGTACGTCTATAGCCTTACCACCAGAGCGGGGCGAACCGTACGCCAAGTTCACATTACCCGCAGCGCGGTATCATAGTGATCAGTAGATTATACGAAAAATCTTGAAACTAAGTGAACAGGCTAATGTGGGGCCTTAAAGGCCTTGTTCACACCTTTGTTAACTCACACAAACCCATATCGACAGGCTGGAAGCCGTATCATAAGGCCCGTCCTTAATTTCCCGTCTATTCGAAAGAACCGAGAGTCCGAAATGCCCAGTTCGCTCTACAAATACATAATTCAAAAAAGCGCCCGCGCCCAAATCATCGCCGTTATCCTTACCCTGGCAATTGTTCCCCTGGCGACAGTGCCCCTCGATTTGCAACGGCGAATGCTCAACGACGCCGTCACCGACGGCAATGTGAACCTGTTAATCCAGCTCGGCGCACTCTATCTGGTCGCCATCCTTTTGGCCGACGGTCTCAAATACGCCATGAACCGCGTACGCGGCCAGATCAGCGCCCAAGTCACCCATGCGCTGCGCCACTCAGTCTATTACTGCGTCTATACGGTGGTGAAACCCGAAGGCTGGAAACACAACGCTCACCAGAACGTCGACGAGGGGCAGTAGTCTCGATGCTCTCTTCGGAAGTCGAAAAACTTGGCGGATTTGCCGGCCAGGCTATTTCCCAACCGCTGCTGCAGATCAGCACGGCTTTGGTCGTTGTTGGCTATATGCTGTTTATCGAACCCTTGGTGGCCGGCGTCGCCCTCGTGCTTTATGCCCCGCAGCTTTTTATTGTTCCCTGGCTTCAAGGCAAGATCAACGAGCTGGCCCTGACCCGGGCGGTCTATGTACGCAAGCTTGGCGCATTCGTCGTCGAGATCGCCGAGGAAGACGCCATTGGCAACGAGGTTCCAGAGCAGTTTCTTGAAATCACCAACGACATTTTCAATGTCCGCCTGCGCATCGAGAAACTGAAATGGCTGATGAAGGCCTTGAACAATTTCCTAATGAAGCTCGGCCCGTTCGGCATTATTACCTTCGGCGGCTTCATGGTCATGCAAGGCAATCTGGAAATCGGCGTCATCGTTGCCTTCATGTCGGGGTTCGAACGCCTCGGTGGTCCGATGCGCGATACCATCGCGTTCTATCGCCAAGTCAGTGACGCCCATATGAAATACGGTCTGCTGGTCAGTTCGTTCTCCGGTCATGAGCCGGGCACCCCACACGGACCTCCAACAAGAGTCGAACCTGCCTTTGCTTAATCAGAAGAACCGGACGTTGGTTATCGGCAGAAGGGCTTCTATAACGGCTAGCGGTTAACATAGTCTCCCAGCGCACTAGTTGAGTTCCTGACCAATGGCTAAAGCCGGTACAACTGAGGAAGTTCACACACCGGTCCTAATCGTCGGCGGTGGCATGGTGGGACTTACTCTCGCGGTTGAGCTCGGCACTCGCGGCGTCGCGTGCCTCATCATCAACGATGGCGCCACGGAAGCGACCCACCCCCAAGGCAACACACTGAACGCGCGCACGATGGAGCATTACCGCCGCCTCGGTCTCGCCGACCAGGTTCGCGCCGCTGGCCTACCGTCTGATCACCCCATGGATGTCGTTTACGTCACCCGCTTCGCCGGATGGGAGCTCGCCCGGTTGACCATGCCGTCAATTGACGAACAATTGCACGATCGCCCCCATTCAAAACACACGAAACTAACGCCGGAACCCCTACATCGCGCCAATTTCTTCTACATTGAAACAATCCTTAAACAGCGCGCCGAGACGTTGCAGAGCGTCGATGTTCGTTTCGGTTGGCGCTTACTCGCATTCGAACAGCATGACGGCGCGGTAACGGCACAGCTCGAGCATGGAGCGGATGGCAGTCACCACACGGTCCGTTGCGATTGGCTGGTCGGCTGTGACGGCGCCCGTTCGACGGTGCGCCAAGCTCTCGGCATCGGCTTTGGCGGTAAGGGTGGGGAAGACGATAGCTTTATGCGCGGGCGCATGCTGTCGAGCTATGTCGAGGCCCCCGACTTGCTCAATCTCATGCCCCTCAATCCCGGCTGGCACTATTGGACCGTCAATGCAGATGCGCGCTCCAGCGTCGCCGCCCTGGATGCCAAGGGAAAGTACGTCGCCTTGACCCGAATCCCGCCGGGCATCGATTTTGCCGATGTCGACCCGGTCGCCAGCTTCCGCGCCACCATCGGCGCCGATATCCCGATCAAAGTGCACTCGTCGAAACCGTGGACTGCCGGTCTCGCGCTTGTCGCCGAGCGTTATCAGGACCGGCGGGTACTCATGGCTGGCGATGCGGTGCATCTATTTACGCCAACCGGCGGCTTCGGCATGAATACCGGCGTTGACGATACCGCGAATTTGGCCTGGAAACTGGCGGCCGTGGTTCAAGGTTGGGCGCCGCCGGCTCTTCTCGACAGTTACGAAGAAGAGAGGTTGCCAGTCGGCTTGCGCAATACCGCCATGTCCCATCAATTCGCCAGCGCCGTCGCGAACTTGGAAATCCCGCCCGAATTGGAAGAGCTCGGCACCGCCGGCGATGCGGCCCGACACAAGATCGGCGCCCATCTCGCCACTTTTACGGAAGAGTTCCGCTCTTTAGGAATTCAGTTAGGGGTGCGGTACCAAGATTCTGCGCTGATAGCAGGCGACGGCGAAGCTCCGCCAGATGACTCACCATTCGAATATATACCTTCGAGCGTCGCCGGGTGCCGCGCACCCCACCGCTGGTTCAGCGACGGGCGCGCCCTATGCGATTTATTCGGACCGGGCTTTACGCTGCTACGGCTTGCCGAAACGGCACCTGACGGCAGCATGGTGGCTGCCGCGGCAGCTACTCATGGCGTGCCCTTGAGCGTGGTCACCGTGCGCGACGATAGAGTTCGCGAACTGTACCAGCGGGATTTGGTGCTCGTCCGACCTGATCAACATATTGCCTGGCGCGGCAACGCCGAACCCACCGATGCCACAGGCCTGATCACGCAGGTGATCGGCGGTTAAGCCGATGACCAAAAGGAACTAGGGCGAGAGCGTAAAAATCGCCTTTTCGTAGTCGCCGTGCCCCATTTCGTGCTCTGCAAAGATCTCGTGCGCGGCAATCCACTCGAAAGATTTCTCATAAGTCTCTTTGCTATAGGTCTCGAATACGATCCGCTCGCCCGGGCCCCATCGCCGCGTATCCATCCGCTCTTGAAACCGCTCCGGGAATTCGTTGGCGTAATAGTGGGTGTAGAGTTCCGGCCGCAGGTCAATTTCGATTTGAGCCTTTTTCAGGGCAGCATAATATTTTCGAATATCTTCAGGATTAGTATCGGACTTGATGTTCGCCGCGATCATAAAGGTGGTATCGACGATCTTTCGAAATCCCAATTGTTCGGCGAAATAATAGGGCCCGCTGAATAGCGATGCGGCGGGCACTTGGCCATCGATCAACAATTCCATCCGGTTGAACAGCATGCCGTCATGGAACGACAGATTGATATCCTCGGCGTCCATAAAACGTTCGAGGGTCTGGATTGTCGAATAGTGGCTACCCGACTGGAAGCCGACGGAAATCGGCACACCGGCAAGATCTTCAGCGGTCTTTATGTCAGACTCCGCGGGTACAAATATTCCCGACGGCGCCACCGAATAGGCATCGGCGAATATCTGCGTGTGGCCAGTCGACGCGGCGACATTCACGGTCCAATGACAAGCGCACGATACCGTAGATTCGCGGCCCTCTTCGATCGACTGATAAGCGCCAACCTTGTCCTCGGTTTTGTGAATCGCCCCGTCGCTGGAACGCACCTTCTCGTGGAATTCGTAGTCGAGCCCCTCTTCTCTGAAGAAGCCTTGTTCCTCCGCCACCCATTCATGAAGTCTGAAATGCGGTTCAATGATGAACTTTTCCACGATAACCCTCCCACGATCGGTTTCGATGACGTCAGAACGGCACAACCACCTATGTGATCGACCAGAAGCAATCAATTATTGCGCGTCTACCGGCTCCAGATGAATATCAAACCAGGCAAGCGCACGGCGCTCCGCTTCCTCAATTTGCTCATCCGTCATACTGGCCGCTAAACGGTCTCGATTTTCCGCAGCGCCAGCACTCTCGTGCGCAGCAGCAATATTATACCACATATGCGCCTGAATGATGTCCTGACGCACCCCCTGCCCCGCTGCGTACACATAACCCATATTTTGCTGGGAATCGCCGTCACCCTGCTCGGCCGCCATTTGATGCCACTGCGCACTCTTGGCCTCATCTCGCGTTACCCCCAAGCCGTTCGCATAAGCGAAACCGAGGGTCTTTTGGGCCAACGGATGCCCCTGCAAACCGGCTTGCTGATAGTAAACCACCGCCTCTTCAAGCCGTTCAGCCTTGTGTAAACTACGCGCGAACTGCAACTGGTAACGCATATCGTCGGCGTTAAACGCCAATGCCGCCTCACAAGCTTTAACCGCCCGATCGGCGTCGATATCACTAAACGGCACGCCGGCAACATCCGGGGGGCGGAGTACATCGGCGGGATGCGCTGCGAGCCGGTCGCAGTCTTGCGGTCGGACGGCCGCGACTTCTGTAGCTGGTGCTGGCGTTGCTGTAACCGGCTGCACCTTTTCTTCAGGCTTCTGAACCGCAACTTCTCCACCCCGGGCGACCGGCTTTTCGTTTGAAGATACCGAGGCAGCCGGTGCGACGGCCGCCAATTGAGCGATGAGCGCTTCCTCTACAGCGCCTGTGACCGGCAGGTCGTTTTTGCCTTGGAAATCGCGAACAGCCGCCCGCGTTTGCCGACCTGCCACTCCATCTGCGGCGCCAACATTAAAACCGCGTGAATTAAGCAGGGTTTGAGCTTCCCGAACCAGTTCGCGCGACGGTCCCCCCGCCGGCGCAACAGCGCGCGCGTTGCCAACCGTGTTGCCATCCGCGCTACTCGGTGGAGGTGGTGCATTTTCGGAAAGACGCGGCCTCCAATCCGCGGCGGCCTGCTCTGCCGTGGCAATCTGCTCGGTGGTCATTTTGGCGGCAAGGCTACTGAGCGTTTTACTGGAATCAACACCGTGGTCGGCCGCCAAGGTGGACCATTTATAGGCTTCGATATAATTCTGCAGTAGGCCCTGACCAGTTTCATACATGAAGGACAGGTTAGCCTGGGCCGGTCCGTAACCTTGATCAGCGGCCGCACGATACCACTCAACGGCCTTGAGCGGATCGTGTGGTATGCCTTGCCCGTTAAACAGGACAACGCCCAAATTGAATTGGGCCCGGGCATCGCCGCGCTCGGCCAGCGGCTGCCATTCTTTTATGGCTGTCGCGAAATCCCCGCGATCATAAGCATCAAGACCGGTTTTGAAATTCTGTGCGCTAGCCGGCACCGCCAGAGCGGCCAGCCATAACAAAACAAAGAGTATTTTCATGGCGCCATGCTGGCACAAATCGCGACTCGGGAAAACCGCCACGACCGAGGAGGGGAGAGTGACTAACTGGGATTACCCAACACCGCCACAATGTTCCGCTCGAGCGTACCATTTGCCCGACACTCGACGGTAACCGGCTTAGACGTCGCGCCCTGCCGAATACTTTCACGTGTGCTGGCGCTCTCGGCACTGTCGAAGTTCAACGTGTCGTCGGACGCGCGCGCTTCGATGTTCCGGCCGAATTCGCGCGTCCTAAACTTCATCACATAGATCGCATCGACCCGCACCATCGTTCCCTGGCCCATCGGTGTCAGGGAAACATTCGCGATCGCGTTGAGACTAGTGCGGCGTTCGACATCGACAAGTTCGTCGACTTCCTCGTCGGCCACCAGATATCGCACTGAATTGGCCGCCAAGAAGTTATAGTTACGGTCGCCGAACTGCGCGTGCTTAGAACTAACCGATATTTCGCCGCAGTCGACATAGTGGGACGGTATCTCGGCCCGGAACAGCACCTTCATGGTGCGATCTTCTTTGGCCAGAGCGTTGACCTCATAGTTACGCCCGGCGAGTTCGCTCGCCAGTTCGTCCCATGTGGAGTCGAAATCGGTTCTGACCATAGTCTCGACGGCCATGGTCCTGGCGGCGACTTGCGCCTCCATCGCTATGGTTTCCGGAACTACACTGAACGATAGGACTGTGGCGGCGGCAACAATTAGCGGTTTATGCATCGACTTAATCCAACTGGGTTTGAGAGCGCGGATACAGTTGGATTTTCAGACAGCCGCTTTAACACAACTTAAAAAATAATAGTTAATGCCTCAAATTTTATAATTAGACGTTTTCAACAGGCAAAATTTATTACTAATTTTATCTACCAAGAATAACCCTCTAGACTACTCAGCCAACGGTATTGCCAAGCGCGGCAACGATCCGACGCTCCAGCTCGCCGGTCGGTTGGCACTCGATCTTTACAGTTTTTGTGGTCGAACCTTCTCTGATCTGTTCGCTTAGACTGGCGCTTCCTAAGCTTGCAAAATTCAAGCTGTCGTCAAGACTGCGCGCCTTAATATTGTTGCCAAATTCACGGGTCCGGAAGTTCATGACGTAATTGGCGGCGACACTCACCCGTGTGCCCTGTCCGGTCGGTGTAAGTTGGACGGTCGCCAGTGCGTTTAAGCTGGTCCGGCGCTCCACATCGATCAATTCATCGACCTTGTCGTCGGCCACCAAGTAGCGTGCCGAATTTGCCGCGGGGAAGTCGTAATTACGATCACCAAATTGCGGATGCTTCGAACGAACCGATATTTCACCGCAATTGACATATTGGGACGGCGCGGCGGACCGCACGAGAACTCTTATCGTACGGCTTTCTTTAGTCGTGGAATTTATCTCAAAATCGCGCCCGTTGATCCCTGCGACCAGTGCGTTCCAGGTGGCATCAACATCGGTCGCGACCACGCGGTCAATAGTTGTGGATGCCGGCGGCGCCGTCCGCTCGGGCGAAGCACAAGCCGCCAAAACGAGGGTTACAATCGCTGCCAGAGTAATGTTTCTACGTTGCACGGATCATACCCTCCAATAATGCACTCGCGAGAGGTTCAACATAATCGTGCCGAACGAACGGAGGCAAGGGAATCGGGACTAGGCGTAATCCCCTTGCCGCCCAACCAGCGCCGCTTTACCATCAAACAGATAGATCGAATCCAGCTCAATGATCGAGGGGAAATACCATGTCCAGCCAAGCTTCAGCCGCCGCAGACAGCCAGGAATCTCGAGAATATGCCGTCGCCCGCAAATCCGACCCTAATGTGGTCAAGGGCCGCCGCAGTTTCTTCAAGTATGTAGACCTCGGCGTCACCGACGCCAGCCAGGGCCATATGCGCGTTCAAAAGACCTCGGCGACCGCTGGCCTATCCGAGCCAACCGGCTGGCACTACCATAAATGTGAAGGCCAATTCGTCTACATGCTCGAGGGCTGGCTGGAGCTGGAATTCGCCGATGGCGAAACGGTGCATCTGGAAGAAGGTGATTCAGTTTATATCCCGGGCTTCCTGCCCCACAATGAAATCCGTACTTCGGACCAATTCGAGCTGCTGGAGTTTTCCGTACCCGCCGAAATGGGTACCGAGGTTTGCGACCCACCGGCGCGTTAAACCAACCTTTTTTTACGACGCCGGCGCGTCCCCATAAGGACGCAGTTGGCGATGGTACATCGCAAAGATCAGCACCCAGTCCCGCTCCGCAGCCGCTTTGTCGAAGACATCGCGGTCGGGAATGGCATAGCCATGATCGACCTGGCCGTGGACTTCGTCGCTATAATCGACCGCTGCACCGCTAAACGAATCTCGAACGGCCGCGATCACATCGGGCGGCGTATAATGGTCGAGCTCACCATAGCCACAATAGATTTCACCCTTCATCCGCAATGCTTCCAAATGAGGTGAATCCGGTGCATCGGTGACCAGGCGTGTGCCGTGAAGACTGGCGCTGGCACGAAACGCATCGGGGAAAGCGCCCGCTGCCCGAACCACAAGGCGACCGCCCAAACAATAGCCCACCGATCCCGCGGGACCGGGCCGTACCGCCGCATCGGTTGCCAGATAATCCAATACCGCGCCCGTGTCAGAGACGGCGAGATCGTCGGTAAGATGGGACAAAAAGGCGAGAATGCGCTCCTGCTCCGCCGCGTCGAGAGCCTTCAGCGAAATCGTTTTGCCATCTGGGTGCCGGAAATCGAAGGTGATTCCACCCTTGCGATAGTAGCAGTTCGGCACCGCAACAGTATAACCGACCGTCGCAATACGCCGCGCGATATCGAATAGCTGCTCGCGCACGCCCCATACATCCATAAAGACGATGACCGGTGGGAAGGGTCCATCCTGCTCTGGGTGGGTGATGAAGGTCTCCATTCGCCCATCCGGCGTTTCGATTTCAATTATTTTCTCTTTCATCGCGCGTATTTTCCTGCCTGAGGTTCGGACGCGAGCATATCAATCCCTGTGCCCGCTATCACCTGTTCACATCTGAGTCACTGTGCGGGTATTTTCACAACAAGCGTGATACAACAGCAAAACGTCGGTTTCGTGGTGCCACTTGGCCACGGTGACACACCAACAGAGGGGCCGCTATGGCGCGCAAAACAAACTACAAGTTCGAGAAACTTGACCGTGAGCGGCGCAAGGCTGAAAAAAAAGCTGCTAAAGCCGAAGCTAAGAAAGCGGCCATGGCCCAGAATGCCGACTCTCTTGCCCCGACCGATGACGACCAGCCGGCAGAACGCAACAACGACGATACTTTGAGCGAATAAGGCTCGCTTATGGAAATCGATGGCGCTTGCCACTGTGGCAATATTACCTACGAGGCGGAAATCGACCCCGACAAAGTCATCATCTGCCACTGCACAGACTGCCAATCTCTATCGGGCTCGGCGTTCCGCACCGTCGCTCTTAGCCGCGAAGACTCATTTGCCCTGCGGTCCGGCACACCGAAGATTTATGTGAAAACGGCGGAGAGCGGCGCGGCTCGCGAACAGGCGTTCTGTCCCGAATGCGGCTCACCCATTTATTCGACATCCCAGGGCGACGGGCCGAAAGTCCACGGCATTCGCGTCGGCACTATTCGCCAACGAAACGAACTCATTCCCAAGCTGCAGGTCTGGTCCCGCTCGGAACAGCACTGGCTTACCGACCTGACAGCGGTGCGAAAAATCGATCAGCAATGATTGCGCCAATCGCCCTCAACTGAGAGCCGGCACCCGACGCAATCGATCCGCCAGGTGGTCAACCACGGCGCGTACCCGGCCCGATGTCTGCCCCTGCTCCTTGTGGACGACATGAACTGGCACCGCGGGCGGTGTAAATTCGGGTAACACTATTTCCAACTCACCGCTCTCTAACTGCGGTGCGACCATATAGGAAAGCACTCGGGTAATCCCGCGACCGACGACCGCCGCGGCGATCGCTACGTCGGCATTGTTCGCGCGAAGCCGCGATCGTGTTTTATGCGCTTGGCTTTTACCGTCGTGTTCGAACACCCATTCGTCGTGCGGCATTATATTGACGAAATCGATCGTATCGTGCGCAGCCAAATCGTTGGGTGTCTCGAGACTACCGGCCGTTGCGAGATAGTCCGGCGACGCACACAACACCGGGCGTACGCTACCGACCCGGATCGCGGCGAGCGAGGAGTCCGGCAACTCAGCAATCCGAACAGCAATATCAATGCCCTCATCGATAAGGTTCACTACCCGATCGACAAAAAAGGTGTTGATGGAGATTTCCGGGTAGCGTTCCAAAAGATCAACGAGTATAGGCGTCAACACGATACGCCCGAACAGGGCCGACCCAGTTAATGATACCGTTCCCTGCGGCGTGGCGTGGATGCCGGCGGCCTGACCGTCCGCCTCCTCGATTTCCAGCAGAATCCGCTGGCAATCGGCCAAATAGCGCTCGCCGGCATCGGTAAGCCGCACCGCACGGGTCGTGCGGTGGAGTAGGCGGGCACCCAGTCGCGCCTCCAACTCACCGACTGCGCGCGTGACCGACGGTGGCGACATGTGCAATCGCCGCGCCGCCGCGGCAAACCCGGCTTCCTCGGCAACCGCGACAAATACCGTCATGGTCTGAAGACGATCCATCTATTATTCCAAATATCGTAATAATTAATTGCGTAAATAACCTATTCTTCTTCGATTGGGAAAGCGCCAAATTACGCGGTATCGCAGCTACGGGCATCACCTGAATTGGTTGAGCCCCCAACTAAGGAGAAAAACCATGTCGAGTACAGCTCTCACTCAAGGCGCCCATCATATCGGCCTTACCGTGCCGAATTTGGATAAGACCCGTCGGTTTTTCATTGATACCCTCGGCTTTGCCCAAGTCGGCGAACGCCCCGAATATCCCGCGGTCTTCGTCAGTGACGGCGCCATTATGGTCACTTTATGGCAGGCGACAGACCCGGAAACAGCGGTGACGTTCAACCGCAAGAATGTAATCGGACTGCACCATCTTGCTCTGCAGGTCGAAACCCAAGCCGCCTTGGATGCGCTTCATAACAAACTTCAATCGACCGACGATGTGGTGATTGAGTTTGCACCCGAGCCATTGGGCGGCGGCCCGATCCAGCATTTGATGTGTGAGATTCCCGGCGGTATCCGCGTCGAGTTTATCGCCCCGTCCGCATAGCGCCTGATGCGCCCAAGCTAACAGACACCGGTAAGGAGTAGAAGCCGTGACCCATCTCGACCAAGGAGAACCTTCGCCGTTCCACCAGGGCGAACTGGAGGTTCAAGAACGGATGGGTGTACGCGAGAAGATCGACGGATTCGCGCGTCGAGTTATCCGTGACCATATGACCGACCAGCACCGCGAATTCTACGCCTTACTGCCCTTTGTCCTGCTCGGCACGGTTGATGATCAGGGCCAGCCCTGGGCCTCGATCATCCCGGGCCGTTCAGGATTCATGTCGACACCTGATGCACGCCACCTCGAGATCGCCACCAAACCCCTATATGGCGATCCCTTGAATGAAACGTTGAAGCCCGGCGGCGACATTGGACTGCTCGGCATCCTTCCCGAAGCCCGGCGGCGCAACCGGATGACAGGACGGGTTCGCGCACTCGGTCCCGCGGGTATATCGATCGAGACCGTACAATCCTTTGGTAATTGCCCGCAATACATCCAAACCCGGGCGGTGGATATTCTACCCACCATCGATACGCCTCAGGCCGAGCGGCCACTCCATATATCGGACAAGTTCGATCCTGAAACCCGTACCCTTATCGAGGGCTCGGACACGCTGTTCATCGCAACAGCGTTTTCAGACGGGGCCGCCGCGGCGTCTCGCGGCGCCGATGTCTCCCATCGCGGCGGCAAGCCAGGATTTGTGCGCGTCGAGGACAATCGTACTTTCGTGTTTCCAGATTTTTCGGGAAATCTGCACTTCAACACGGTTGGCAATATTGTGGTGAATCCGAAGGCTGGGTTTCTATTTGCCGATTTCGACACCGGCGACTTGGTCTACATGACTGGCCAGGCGGAAGTCGTTTGGGAGGGCCCGGAAGTTGAGGCCTTCGCCGGAGCCGAACGGCTTATACGATTTCGCGCCGAAAAAGTTATTCGTGTCGAGCACAGCCTGCCCTTACGTTTCGATTTCGGCGAATACTCGCCGATGCTCGACCAAACCGGAAGCTGGCAGCAAGCAGCCGAAACGATCGCCGCCAACAAGCAGCGCAACGCCTATCTGCCTTATGAGGTATTCGATGTTCAGCGGGAAAGCGATATTGTCTCGTCGTTCTACCTGCGGCGTGCCGATGGCGCCGCTGTGGCAGACTATAAACCCGGGCAGTTTCTGCCAATCCGCCTCTCTTTGCCCGGCGAAGCGGAACCCGCTATACGCACCTACACGGTATCCGATGCCCCCAACGGAGACCATTACCGCTTGTCCATTAAGCGCGAAGGAGGCGACGCGCTGGTATCGAATTTCTTCCATGATCACGTGACAACCGGCTATCGCCTTGAGGCGATGGCGCCGCGCGGTAAGTTCGCACTCGATCAATCGAGCGAACGCCCGGTCGTTTTATTATCGGCTGGTGTCGGCATCACGCCGATGATCGCCATGGCCAACAATATCGTCAACGAGGGCAAGCGCACCCGTCAATTTCGCAAAACATACTTCATCCATGGCGCCCAAAATAGCCAAGTTCACGCCTTCGGCGACCATGTCCGCCAACTGGCCGACGCATATGACTCTTTCACCTCCCATATTCGGTTTAGCGATCCAGGTGCCAGCGACCAGCGCGGCACGACCCACGACAGCGAAGGCCGGATCGATATGGATCTGTTACGCGATGTATTACCGCTCGATGATTATGATTTTTATCTCTGCGGTCCCCAGCCTTTTATGCAAGCGCTTTACGATGGACTAGTGAGCTTGGGAGTGCGCGACGAGCGGATCAATTACGAATCGTTCGGCCCGGCAACGGTGCTTAAACACGACACAAGTGCCGAACCTGCAACACCACGCGGCGAAATCGCGAGCGACCCAGTCAATGTCAGTTTCACAGCCTCAAACGTCGATGTTGAATGGTCGCCCGACAAGGGAACACTGTTGGAACTCGCTGAGGCGTCCGGCCTCAATCCGGCCTTTTCCTGCCGGTCTGGAATCTGTGGCTCCTGTGCGACCCCCCTCAAGAGCGGCACCGTCGATTACATTGAAGAACCGAGCGCACCCCATGGCGAGGACGAAGTTCTGATTTGCAGCGCAACACCGCGATCAACAATTGGCGACGCCGCCTGTGGTGAAGATTGCGGCGTGATACTCGATCTATAAGATTGCAACAAATAAGTTAACAGCGTCGCGGCTAGCGCTGCACTGCGTTTTCATTAGAAGCATGCGTTGGCTAAACTCTCGTGTGTAGCGTGAGGCTACAAGCTAACGGAAAGCGCATTCATGACTCGCCACGCCGACTGGTACTTCGATGTCGTATCGCCCTATGCCTACCTACAGTTCACGACGTTCGACCGGCTTCCGAATGATTTGCAAATTCGAATTAAACCGGTGTTGTTCGCTGGGCTTCTCAGTGCCTGGGACAATATGGGACCAGCTGAAATCCCTGCCAAGCGGAGCCAGACTTACCGATACTGCCATTGGCAAGCCGGCAAGCGCGGTATCCCGTTCAAAACGCCGCCGCGCCATCCGTTTAACCCGCTCGCTGTCCTGCGCCTTGCCGTTGCGCTCGAGGGCGATGCCGCCTCAGTCGGCGCGATATTTCATCACATCTGGGGCACCGGAAACGACGGGCAAGGCCCAGAGAGCCTGGGCGCGCTGGCCGCGTCACTTGGCGTCGACGACTGGCAAGCGCGCATCAACGATCCAGCTATCAAACAGCAATTACGCGCAAATACCGACGAAGCCGTCGCCGCAGGCGTGTTCGGTGTGCCCACTTTTGCGATCGACGGCGAGATATTCTGGGGCGACGACGTCACCGAAATGTTGCTCGACTATCTCGACAACCCCGAGCCATTCCGACACGGCGAATGGGGACGCCTCGGTGACTTACCGGTCGCCGCTCAGCGCCGGCAAAGCCGGCTGTAATCGCTGGATTAGGAATCCTACTTCAGCCGTTGGTAGAGGGCGCGAACATATTGATGGTCTTTCGCGCTAAAATCGCCTTCCGCAATATCGGCCCTATACTCTTCCAACTCTTCCCGCAGCGCTTCGGAGCGGCCGGAATCGGACAGCAGTTTCTCAATCAGGGCCAAGGTTTCGTCATCGCTGGCGCTACCGCTCGCCACCGGAGCATCGAGGCTTTCCTGTTCGCTGTCATCCGCCTCCGCACGGTCCTCGGGCATTAACAATTCGTCCCAATCCAGTTCGGCCGCAGTAATTTGTGAGTGCAAATCGCGCGCCGCCTTCAGAACGTCAGTATCTTCGTCGCTTCCCAGCTTGTCCAAAAGTCGGATGACGCCATCCCGATCCAAGGGCTCAGCCATATTTAACCTCGTTCATTCGTGCCTGTTTGTGTCGACACCTCAGTATCGGAGGTAGCCCGCACATGATTCTAACATATTGTTATAGATAGATTTTTCTTAGAGAAAGACCGCAAACTCCGTAAATTTCAGCAGATATTAACGCTGTTCGATGCACCCTGTCCGCTAAACCATAATCCGTCGATCCAGGGCCGTACTCGATCATGACCATAACATCTCCCCCGCTCTCCCCAGAGCAACTCAGTGTCGATCCGCTGGACGAGTCCAACGCGGTACACAAGGGGTCCCTATTCACACCTCTGGTCGATTTTCTGTGCCTGGGTGGCGGCTCGCTGCTGATCTTCATCCCGCTGATGTTCCTCGATACCGTGACCTTCGAACCCATGGTCGCAGGGACTATTCTCTTGCTCGCCCACTTTATTAACTCCCCCCACTTCGCGCATTCTTACCAAATTTTCTACCGGAATTTTACCGAGAAAGCGTTCGGCCAAGCCTACGCGCCACGCTTACGAGTGCGATATGTCATCGCGGGCCTCATTGTACCCGCAAGCCTCATCGTATTCTTCGCCGCGGCGATCGGCTCCGATAGTGGCCGCACGTTGGGGTTCGGCTTCAACATCATGCTATTTTTCGTCGGCTGGCACTATGTCAAGCAAGGCTACGGCATGATCATCGTCGATTCGGTACTGAAAAAGAGTTTCTTCGCACCGCTCGATAAGACCATCCTGACCATAAATGCCTATCTGTGTTGGATCCTCAGTTGGGTCGCCTTGAACAACGCGGTCGCCCAACGCGACCTATTCGGGCTTTCGTCCTACAGCATACCGGTCCCAACTGTCTTTCTGATCATTATCGGATCGGCTACGGCAGTTACCACCATCCTGGCCTTAGCGGTAATTTATCGCCATTGGCGGTCCGGTGAACGTTTTCCCTTTAACGGAGCGGTGGCCTATCTGGTGTCGCTTTATCTGTGGGTTCTGCTTCCTGCGCTCGTGGCGCCGGCCGCCTTCGTCGTTCTCATGGTGCTGGCGACGCCGGCAGCCCATTCGCTGCAGTATCTGGTCGTGGTCTGGCGTTACCAACTGAATGTGGAGCGCGACAAGACCCGCACGGACCGTCCGCGCAGCCTTTTCTCGAACCCCGTGTCGCGGCTTACATACTTCTTCGTCTTCGGCGTTGTCATCAGCTTCTTCGGGTTCTGGATATTACCGACCGCGTTGGATTTATTCGTGCCCTACAACCGGGCGGCATTCGGCAGCCAGGCATTCCTGTTCATGTTCGCTATATTCATCAACGTCCACCATTACTTCTTAGACAATGTGATGTGGCGACGCGAAAACCCTGACATTTCCAAATATCTATTCCGCACGAGTTAGGGGCCTGCGGCGTTAGCCCTGCTTTTCCTGCTGCGCCCACCAGGCATCAACCTCGCGTCGAGCTTCGGAAAGTTCTTCGGGCGACGCGGCCTTCGCCGCATCTGGGTCTTTCAGGAGTTTCATTTTCTCGAAAATCGGATCGTCCAGATCGAGGACGACATGATCGAACTCACTTCCGCCCGAACCGCTCTTGCGCAACGCGATGATTACTTGATCATCGCCGACCTGGCCCAAATTTGTTTCCCCCTCGGGGGTTATCACGAACATATCGCGACCCTGCGACACTAGTAACTCGCCTCGATTTTGGGCTGCGGCCTTCGACCAGTTCCTGAGGTCGGTGTAATAGGGTTCCTTGCGCCAAGCGTCGGGCCGGTCGGAGTCGACGTAAACGACGATCCGCTTGGCATTCGTCGCCAGTGAAACTACCATTTTCGAAACTGCGGGTTTCCAATGCTCGCCGATGCCCACATCGGCAAGATAGCCGCACGTAAAGGTACGGCATTCCTCGGGCCGTTCGTCATAGATTTTACAGCCAACGCCAATATCACAATGAGTGCACCATCGCTGTCGTGGTTTATTAAGCACCTCAATGCTCAAAAGCTTGCAGCACATGGTGCAGCCCGCGCATGAACGCCCCTCGATATAACTGGTCATTGTCTCGTTCATAACCCGGCTCCCATACACGGACGTGAGGGACAAGCGCTAAAACATCGATCACAATTTCGTTCTATTTACCGGCAAACAGGTCCGAGTTCCACCGTGTCTAGTCTGGATCGCCTGCCTTGACCAACTGCTTGCCGAAGTTCTCACCGCGCAGCAGACGCAGGAACGCCCCCGGCATATTTTCTATTCCCTCGACCACATCTTCTTTGTAGAGCAGCTTTCCTTCGTCGATCCAGGCGGCCATTTGAGCGACACCTTCAGCACGACGATCAGCCCAATCGTGAACCAGCAGACCCTGCATCCGCGCCCGATTGACCAGAAGGGCACGGGTCGGCCGGGCCGCCATCTCTGGCGCGGTCAGATTATACTCTGAGATCATGCCGCAAATGGCGATACGCGCGTGCAGGTTGATCAGCGACAATACGGTGTCCAAGGTCGCGCCACCGACATTGTCGAAATAGACGTCGATGCCGTCCGGGCATGCCTCTTTTAGGGCGGCATGCAGATCATCCAGCGCAGCCTTATAATCCACAGCCGCATCGAACCCCAAAACATCCGTGATATAGGCACATTTCTCTGCGCCGCCGGCAATCCCCACGGCGCGACAACCTTTGATTTTAGCGATTTGCCCGACCACGCCGCCTACAGCGCCAGAGGCTGCCGAGACTAGGACCGTCTCGCCCGCCACTGGCTGGCCGACTTCGAGCAAGCCGAAATATGCGGTCATGCCGGGCATCCCGAGAATGCCAAGGGCCGTCGAAATCGGCGCCAACGAGCTATCGATCCGCTGTATGCCGGCGCCGTCGGAGACAGCGTATTCCTGCCAGCCGAAATTCCCCTGAACGATATCTCCCTCGGAGAAGTCAGCGTTTTTCGAAGCAACTACCTGGCCGGCAACCCCACCGACCATCACCTCGCCAAGAGCCGCGGGTGGTGCATAAGATTTCACGTCTCGCATGCGTCCGCGCATATAGGGGTCAAGGGATAGGTAAAGTGCCCGGATGACAAACTCGCCGGCACCTGGTTCCGGCACTGGCGCCTCGACCAATTCGAAATCGTTCTCGCTCGGCTCGCCGGCAGGACGATTTGCCAGCAACCAGCGGCGGTTAGTTTCGCCCGTCATTATTGTCATCCCTTCGATCTTTGGGTTTGGCACACCATAACCCGAACGAAAGGGGGAGCGAACAACCGCGCGAAGCTCGCGGGGCGTCGACCTTATTCTTCTATGGAAATCACCCGGCGAATATCGTCGTTTTGAAAACCAACGGTCATGGGCCGGCTTACACCAGCCAAGGCGGCGACGTCATAGAGCTCTTCAACCACACCGTCGATTTTCAACGAATGCACGGTCTCACCTGTGGTCAGATCGACGACGAGAAGACCGCATTGCGCGCTAACGTCGGCTTTTTTCAGCGTATCGTCCAGCACCAGGCCGGCAAATGCCTTGTTGCCGCGGGGTTTTGACAACCCCATGACGGCGTAACCGCCGCAGAACGTCAGGCCCCGCAAATAGCCGGGACAGCAAACTACCGGTTCGAAGCGCCCGGTCTCAAAATCGATAAAGCCGAACTCTCCGGACCCCGAATTATGCAGCCACAGCTTATCGTCGTGCCAGCGAGGCGAATGGGGCATGGATAGACCATGGCCTACGATGTCATGGGTCTTGACGTCGATCACGCAGCCGCCACGGCGGCGATGTTCGCGCCAGCCCTCGGCATTGTCCGTTTGAGACACTGCGGTCACATAGGCCGCCTTCCCATCACGCATCGCCAGCCCATTCAAATGACAACGATCCTCAGGCGCCAATTCGGTAATAAACTTTGGCTGCCACAACGGCTTAAATGAGTGAGTGTCGCTCGTAGTTGCCAGGCACGAAAACAGCGTATTGACAAATATTAGCCGGTCATCGTCGTCGACCGCCATGTCATGGATATCCAGCTCACCCGTAACCGAACCCGCTTGGGGCACATAGACGCCATCATAGCCATCCTTAGACCGGCCCTCCGCCATAGCGTTTTCGAGATGCCATAACTGCCACTGGGTCGATACGTAGACGCTTCGCGGCGTGACGGCCAACCCCATACAACGGTTAAGCGTGCGTTCGAAGACCGACAGCCGGTCGCCCTCAGCGCTACCGATCATGAATATTTTGCCAGCCTGATAGGTGGTCAGGCAATGGCTGGTTTCCAACTCGGCCAGCCATTGCGCAAACTTAGATGACGGCTCCAACTTCAACGGCGGCGACTGTGTCGCCGCCGTCTCGGGTTCATGGGTTTTTTCTATTGTTGCAGCGCTCACAATCCTACCATTTGTTGGGGCCTATACGATGACGTTGACGTCCGCAACCTCGGCCAAGACCCGCGCTTCTGTGCTGGCGGAAGCGTAAACATCGTAGTTGATGCCATCGACCATCTCTTGACCGACGGCAGCGAAGTCGCCTTGCAGGTTCACCGTGTCGCCGCCATCACCATTGATACGCAGATCGTTGGTTTCATCGGATAGTTGCAGCACGTCCTGGACGTTGAGGGTGAGCTCATTGTCGCCGGTGCCAGACAAGTCGATTGCTTCGATACCTTCGATTTCCGAGGAACCCAACGCGGTTAGATCGAGACTTTCGCCAGCGCCCTCGAGGACCAAGGTATCATCACCAGCGCCACCGTCGATGCGGGCAAAATTCACATCGCCAATTGACAGCATGTCATTACCGGCGCCGCCAATCAGAACGTCTTCGCCGCCACCGCCATTCACAGTATCGTCGCCCTGCCCAGCAACCATGACATCGGCATTAAGCGTACCCGTCAGAACCTCGCCGGCATCCGTACCCTCATGGGTGACCGCACCGGTCAGGTTGCTACCGTAAATGACATAGCTGTCGCCAGCGGTACTGCCCAGCGCACCGGTACCAGCGGCAAAAGGCGCGGCAACGATAACATCGTCGTATCCGTCACCGTTAACATCGCCCGCCGCCGAAACCGAGCCACCCGCACGATCGGCCATGATGCCGCCCAAGATAGTGAAACCTTCCGTCGGCGTCATCGCATCGACCTCAATCGGTCCGAAGCCGCCCTCCTTGCCGAAGATCACATAACTTTCGCCATCATTACCCGTTTCATCAACGCCATCGGCATTCCACGCCCCAACGATGATGTCGTCAAAACCATCACCGTTGATATCACCGGCAGAAGAGACTGATCGTCCCAAGTTATCGTTGGCATCGGTTCCCCGGATGGTGAACCAGTCGGTCGGCGAAATTACACTTAGATGGACATCGCCGATGCCGCCGGCCTTACCGAAGACAACATAGGCCTCACCCGAATTTCGCGTCGCGTTACCATCGCCGCGCGCCCCAATGGCACCGATAATAACGTCCTCATAACCGTCTCCATTGACGTCACCCGCGGAAGAAACCGAATAGCCCGAACGATCCTCGGCGTCGGCACCGTAAATGGTAAATCCATCAGCCGGCGTCAGCGCGCTTACATCAATATCCGAAAACCCACCCGCGTGACCAAAGATCACATAGCTTTCGCCCGCACTGCTTTTCAAATCATCAACGCCACTGGCGTGTATCGCACCGACGATAATGTCGTCAAATCCGTCGCCGTTAACATCACCCGCAGAAGAAACCGACCAACCCGCCTGGTCATCGCTGCCACCGCCGGTAATCGTGAAGCCGTCACCGGGCGCTATCGCACCTAAATCGACATCACCGAATCCGCCAGATTTGCCAAAGATTACGTAACTTTCGCCACTGTCGACTCCAGCAGCACTGTCGGCGAGATAAGCGCCGACGATCATATCGTCGAACCCGTCGCCGTTTAGATCACCAGCCGACGAAACCGAGAAGCCCGACTTGTCATCGACATCGACACCGTAAATCGCAAAACCATCCGCGGAAGATAGCGCACCAAGATCGACGTCGGTATAACCGCCAGCTTTGCCGTAGATCACATAGCTTTCTCCGGCGCCCACCTCCGAGTTCGCTATACCGGCTGAATTGGAAGCGCCGATAATAATATCGTCGAATCCATCGCCGTTAATGTCACCAGCGGAGGAAACCGAATTTCCCGAATTATCAGAGGCATCGGCGCCGTAAATGGTGAACCCTTCAGTAAAATTGAGCGGATCAAGATCGATATCTGTAAACCCGCCAGCCTTGCCGAAAACGACATAGCTTTCGCCAGCACTAAACTCCGCATTCGCGAGTCCAGCACCGTTTATGGCGCCGATAATAATATCGTCGAAACCGTCACCATTAATGTCGCCGGCATCCGATACCGACCAACCTGACTGATCGGAGTTGTCGGCACCGAATATTTTGAAGCCGGACGCGGGTGAAAGCGCGCCGAGATCGATCGTCGGCGCACCTATTTCGCCCAAAACTGTCACGTCGATCGACCCCTGGGTCCAATTGGTGGCGCCGTTCGAAGCTTCCGTCGAAGTTGCCGTCACCTGTAACTGGAAGTCGGTATCGTCACCCGCCGGCGGTGTGGCCGTCAGCAACGTCAGATTCCAGGGTAGGATATCAACATCACTATCCAATGCCGTCGCTGTAAAGCTGTTAGTCCCGTCCGACAGGATCACGCCAACCGGAATCGCGGATACTACCAGGGCCGACAGGGATTCAGATCCATCGACATCGGTGACGGTTGCCGCCACATCGAGCGATATGGGTGTGCCTTGCTGGCCGGTTGCGGCACCGACCGTTTGACTGCCCGAATCCATCGCATTCAAATCGATCACCGGCGCATCAGCAACAGCGTCGACCGAAACGTCAATCGTGCCAGCCGTCGAAGCCGTGCTACCGCCTGGGCCCTCCGTCGCGGTGGCCGTGACGGTGAGTTGGAAGTTCCCATCACTATCCGCCGGCGGCGTAATCGTCAGCGCGCCTTGGTTCCAGGACGCGATATCCACCTCGGTACCGGTCCCTGTGGACGTGAAACTTTTGACCCCATCCGAAAGCATCGCGCCGACGGGAATACCGGAAATCACCAACATCAAGGTCTCCGAGCCATCCGTATCGGTCAGCGCCGCCGAGACATCCAAAGTAATGGCGGTATCCTCATCGCCGGCCACGGCGCCGAGCGCTTGATTGCCGGCAGTCGCAGAATCCAAATCAAGGCTCGGGACATCGACAGTACCTGTCACCGAAACGTCAATCGTGCCAACCGTCGACGCGGTATCGTCATTAGAGGTTTCCGTCGCTGTGGCAGTGACCGTGAGTTGAATATCTTCATCATTGTCGAGCGGTGGCGTAATTGTCATTCCGGTCAGCATCCAAGGTGAAATATCAACTTCAGTGTCGCCAACGCCGGCGACAAAGACGTTTGACCCATCTGACAGTATCGCGCCGACAGGGATGCCGGAGACTATCAGCGACAACATTTCCGATCCGTCCGTATCGGACAGGGCGGATGAAATATCGAACGCGATCGCGGTGTCCTCATCACCCGTCGCGACAGGGTCGAGATCAAGCGACGGTACATCGGCAATGGCGTTGACGGTGACAGCAATGGGTTCACTTGTCGTTTCAGTGTCGCCGTTAGAGACCTCCTGGGCCTCCGCCGTCACCGTCAACACGAAATCCACGCCGCTATCGGCGGGTGGAGTAATGGTCAGGTCGCCCTGATTCCAATTAAAGATATTGACCTGCGTACCGTCGGCGGTCGCGGTGAAGCTGTTAAAGCCGTCCGACAAAATCGCGCCGACGGGAATATCCGATACCACAAGCGAGATCAGCGTTTCCGAACCATCGGTATCGGTCAACGCGGTCGAAATACTCAGCGCGATGGATGTGTCTTCGTCACCGGTGGCATCTTGAACTGTCACGACCGGACCGTCAGCAACCGCGGCAACCTCAATTTTCACGATTTGTGTATCAGAGCCGCCAAGACCGTCGGTCACGGTGTAACTGAAACTGGCGTCGCCAGAATAGTTTTCGTCGGGCGTGAAAGTAACTTCACCGTCCAGAGCTAATGACACCGTCCCGTTCACCGCGTCCTGAACGGAAACCAGCTTCATGCCGTCGCCGTCGAAGTCAATATCGTTTTGAATGAGGTAACCGGCTTCGTAGACGATCGAGGTGTCCTCATCGCCAGCACCGGTATCCGCGACTGCTAAAATCGCGTTGTTTTGGCCATCGAGATGTACCGTCACCAATTCTGCAGTACCGTCACCGTCCGCGTCACCATCGGAGAAAACGGCCTGTTCCACGTCGACCAGCGTATCAACTCCGGTGTCGCCATCGGCGCTATTCTGATCGGTGATCGTCGTGGTGCCGGTGCCGATCGCAATATCGTAGTCGAGCACCGAATAAAAATTGTCGGGATTGTCACTAACAGTCCCGGCTGAATCGTCCATATAGAGTGCGATATCGTTATGGTGACCGCCATCAAGGGTATCGTTTCCGGTGCCGCCAATGAGGGTATCGTCACCTTGATCGCCTTCGATCAGGTCATCACCTTGCCGCCCGAATAGAATATCGTTGCCGCCTTTGCCGTCGAGAAAATCGGCTGCGTTGGTCCCAATATGCAGCTGCGCGCCGCCCGAACCGTTACCGCCTCCGCCGCCGTTCGACCCAGCGTTACCGCCGCCGCCTTTGTTTCCACCTGGGGGCATATCCGTACTCCATCGAATTGAATCAATTTTGGCCTGACGGATAAACCTGCCACCAAATTTTGGTTTTTGCTTTCTCTATCGATTCCAATACTGACGAGTGTTTAGACGCATTCGGATGAAACTAAGCAAAAATAAAGCGAAATTATCTAGCAATTTCCCAACGACCCATGCCTATCCCTCTACAATCATTGGTGTTTTTCCACGTGTCGACAAACCATTCGCCGACGCAGCTTCCCTCCTCTAAAGGTTATCCAACGGCGTTTGGAGAATTAAAAGTGGCCAACAGCTCGCATAAATCGATGGGTCCGATCGAGTGGAGCCTGTTGATCGTGCTGTCGATTTTTTGGGGCGGCTCGTTCCTGTTCGTCGGTATCGCCGTCGGCGATTTTCCGGCATTTACGATCGCGTTTCTGCGGGTTGTTATTGCCACGGTCGTCCTTTGGACCGTGCTCATTGCGCTGCGCGTTGAAGTGCCAAAGAAGCCAAGCGTTTGGGCATCTTTCTTTGTCATGGGCACCATCAATGGCGCCATCCCCTTTTCACTTATCGCCTGGGGACAATCGCATATCGCCAGCGCGCTAGCGTCAATCCTGATTGCGGCCACTCCCCTGATCGCTGTCGTCCTCGCCCACTTCCTTACGACCGACGAGCGCGTGACCGTCGGCCGATTGGCGGGCGTTGTCGCCGGCCTATTTGGCGTTACCGTCCTGATCGGTCCGGAGGCACTAGGCGACATCGGTAACAGCCTACTGGCCCAGCTCGCGATCCTCCTGGCGGCCTTGCTTTACGCGCTGGCCAGCATTTTCGGGCGGCGATATTCCAAACAGGGCGTGCCACCACTGGTCGTTGCCACCGGACAGGTGAGCGCTGCAACAGTTCTTCTACTGCCGGCGGTCTTATTGATAGATCAGCCTTGGCAGCTCGGCGCGCCCAGTACAATGGGCTGGGTTGCGGTCGGCGCCCTCGGGTTAATCTCCACTGCTACCGCCTATCTGATCTATTTTCGGGTCCTCGCCACGGCTGGCGCGACGAACTTAATGCTGGTTAACTTGCTGGTGCCGGTCACTGCCATTGTTCTTGGGATCACAGTATTAGGCGAAATACTGCTGCCCCAGCACATTGCCGGCATTCTGCTCATCGCAATCGGCCTGGCCCTGATCGACGGTCGGGCCATGTCCAAGATCAAAAGCCTAACTTAAACGATGGATCACCCCGGCGGGTCGGAGACCGGCTTTAGGCCGGCCGCGCGCACCTCCGGCGCGACCGACTTCAAATGCAAATCGCGCTGCGGGAAGGGAATCTCGATGCCGTTTTCATGGAAGCGGTCCCAGATATACAGCAGAATATCGCTCTTCACATTCGACAGGCCATTTTGCGGATCGACCACCCAGAACCGTACTTCGAGGTCGACGGCGCTGTCGCCAAATCCCTTCAATAAACAGATCGGTGTCGGAGAGCCCAGGACGCGCGGGTTCGCCGTCGCGGCCTCTATACACATGTCGATCGCTGCTCGCACGTCCGACGAATAAGATATCCCGACCGGGATCTTTTGGCGAATACGCAGGTTGCTGAACGACCAGTTTTCCACCCGCGTGGTTATCAATTCCTCATTGGGGATCAGATGCTCGATACCGTCACGAGTGACCACAGAGACATAGCGCGCGCCCAGCGACTGGATCCAACCATAGGTCCCGGACACGCCAATGGTGTCGCCCGGTTTGATCGATTTATCCAACAGCAAAATGATGCCGCTGATGAAATTAGCCACGATCTTTTGCAAGCCGAACCCGATGCCGACACCCAACGCACCGCCAAATACGGCAAAGGCCGTGAGGTCGATACCGACCGCGTTGATCGCGATGACCCCGGCGATAACGATCAGGGCGATCTTAAGCAGCTTGGCGAACAACACCTGAATCGACGGGGTCAGACTCGGCAATGTCTGAATTCGGCGCTCGAGAATGCTGGAGACCAGGTTCGCCAGCCACAGCAGCACCACCAAATAGAACACGCCCTTGGTAACCGACAGCGCCGTCACCCGCACGTCGCCGATTTGCAACGCGATGCCGTCGAGCATGCTCAGCGCCGGTTGTAAAAGCTCGACGATGTTAAGAGCGGCTATCACCCAGATGGTGACAGCAAAAAAACGCGCCCAGGCCGCATCGCTCACGAATTTGGAGACCAGCCGGATGATGATCCACGCATTGACCAGGCTGACCACAACCGACAGAAGCTTATTCGGCCATTGGGCATTCGTCGAAACTTCCACCACCAGCCATAGCAGCAGAACCCAAAGCACCGGCGTAATCAGGGTCAGGAAAGTGGCGCAGACAAAGTGCAAACGCGAATCTTCGGCTGCCTCATCGAGGCGCCGTTGCAGCCATCTGCGGAACGGCGGCGTAATAAGGATCGCCACCGCTAAACTGATTATGATCGCCCCAGCTTGATACAACGCCGCGGTGGTCAACAACTCCGTTGAAATTCGATCGAGCGCGTTTTGCGCATAACCTTGGAGTACCGCTACGTCGATCAAGCCGTTCATCTCGCCTGCTCCGCGACCTGGCGTACTGTCCGTAATTTTGTCGTCATATCCATCGCAACTTTCTCAGGCATATATATTCGACCACGGCTAATACAGAGATCACTGCAACAACGATCCAAAACGCGCCACCGTTTTCGACCCCCGGCATGCCGCCGACATTGATGCCGAAAAGTCCGGCAATCAGGCTTGGCGGCAGCAGGATCGCTGCAACCACCGTTAGCGCGTACATGGTGCGGTTCATCCGTTCGGAGATTTGGTAGTTAAATTCCTCCTGCACCGCCGCCGCGCGTTCGCG
The DNA here is from genome assembly GCA_011087645.1 of Alphaproteobacteria bacterium. Classification (GTDB taxonomy): domain Bacteria; phylum Pseudomonadota; class Alphaproteobacteria; order UBA6615; family UBA6615; genus JABDJY01. Next base: position 101,125 of record JAALLF010000003.1, on the reverse strand, counting down.
CGCCGCCTCCAAATCCTCCACATAGCGGGTCGTACGGTCGGCGATCTCGCGCAACATTGTGCAATCGAGATCGCTCAGCCAGTCGAGACGTTCGGCTTGCAGTCGCGACATGGCATCGCGCTGAGGCGCTAGATAGCGCCGCAGCATGATCGATGTTTGCCGCATGCGTCTCAGCTGCCCCCGTAGTTCGGGCGAGGCGGTTTGTTGGACCTGATCTTCCAAATCATCGAGAGCTTCATCGATTTCTGTGATTACCGGCCCCATTCGGTCGATCAACCGGTCCGCCATGCGAACCAGAAACTCACCCGGCGTTTTCGGTCCAGCGCCCCGGTCGATCGCTTCGCGCAAATCGTTGATCGCCATCAAGCGGGCATGGCGCAATGTCACAATGCGGTTAGCTTCGATATGGGCGCGCACGCTAACCATATCGCCAGGATTCGCACCCGGGTTCAAATTGACCCCGCGCACAAAAACCATCAGCGCATCGCCGTCAGCCAAAATGCGCGGACGCGTCTCTTCAGCCAGCAAGGCTTCGCCGATGACCGGTGCGATGCCGCTTTCTTTGAGCAGCCAATCACGAGCAGGCCCCACCAGCCGGTCGAGATGTACCCACAACAACCCGTCGCTGGGCTTCCAGGCACGCACACCGGTCCATTCGAGGCCTTTTCCTCCACCGTCTCCATCCAGAAGATAGGCGCAGATCAGGCCATCAATTTCAGCCGGCTGATGTTCGATATCATGTTCGACCGTCATATGCCTCCCGATCATCGGAAAGTTTAGACGGCGGCCAAGATTCGCGACCACAAGCAATATTGCCTGTCATGATATCTGTCGGGCGCCTAGCTATTTTTCGATGAGCGTTTTTATATGCGCTTTCCGCTCGTTGCTTCGGCGTTTCGCATTGGCCGCCCTGTCCTCGCGCTCGCCTTCTTCGACTTGGCGTTGCGCATCCTGACGCGCTTTCGTCTGAGCATCGAGTATTTCTAACCGATCATCGTCTCGTGCGCGTTCGGCCCCACGCTCGACCTCTTTGGCGGCATCTGGTCCCGGTTGATTCTGCGCTATCTGCGCTGCGTCGGCTAGCGAGACTGACACAGAACTCACGATCGCAACCAACACGATCGTGAGCGTTCTAGCAACCAGTTCTCCGGCCATGGCCGATCCCTTCTCGGTCGCTGCCAGTTTAGAAAGGCTTCTGTTTGACCGCCAAGCCGAGGTTTTCGACAAACACCTCGGAGACAAATTTCATCAATACGTTTCGGTCATTGGTCAGTGGGCTGCAACGTACCGTAGCCAGCCACACAACACGTTGGGTCTCTTTGTTGCGCAGCTCAGCTTCGACCAGAACTTCTTGGCTAGCCTGTCCCGGATCGCTGCGGCGCGTCGGACGGTCGCTGCGAATAAGATCGCGCGTTTCGTCCTCATCACCTCGCGGCGATGACCTCAACCCACCTTCGTCGCCGCGATAGGTCGGGTTCACCTGACCGCGCGAGGTAATGCCGCGAAAAATAGATTCCGAGCGGAAACTGAAAACCAGATTACCGTCCTCGCGCGTGGACCTGGTGGATTCGGCGAGTTCAGTCAGAAAAATCTCCCGAAATCGAACGGCGGTGTCCGTGGGATCGAAGATATCGACGGCGTAGGCATCAGATGCGGGAATCTCATTCAGGGACAAACTCGATATCTCGCCATCGCAGGCGCGAAATTCGTAGAAGGGCTGCTGCTGCGCGGCCGCATTCGAAGCTCCCGCCACAAGCGTGAAAACAACCGCGGGCACTCTCAATATTGTAGGTACCATCATGTAACCACCTTTGTTTAATTCACGAATGCCATACAAGCGATAGGCGCAGCTAGCATTGGGTCCAATTACAGCGCCACCCGGCTCCGTTGGAGAACTGCCTATAAGTGATCATGAGCCCACATTTGCGTTTTGCGTAGTTTATTTCGATACAACTCGCAGTATTGGGTAGCGTCACACGATTCCGACCTTGCCTCCATTTCACAACCGGGAAGAATAGATTCCGGTGAACGGCGGCAACTGATGGCGATAACCATCCCAAGTTGCGCTATGCTTTTGTCCCGACGGTCAGCAATGCCGGCATCGGCAATACCGTTACACCACTTTGGTTGTAGGGTGCGCATGCTTCGGTCATGGCAGCCGATATGGCGGGTAGCGCCTCTGGATTCTGCGCGTTCAACAGCCCACTCATTCGCGCCGTTGCTTGCTGGAAGGTGTCCATCAGCGTGTCTGTCCCGGGCAAACGCCATGTCAGAGACAATTCGGTACAGGCGATATCCGTAAAACCGATACCGTTCAGCACGGATTCACATTCATTGGCGTCGGCAAATCGATAGAGGGGCGTACCTGGGGGTAAGCCAACCTCGATCGCTCCATTCTTGATAATCGCCCTCATAGCAATGGTAATTCCTGACCCCTCCGATTTTGCCCAGTTGGTAAAAGCCAATTTGCCACCGACTTTCAACACCCGATAGGCCTCGGCCAAGGCCTTGTCGGGGTCGGGAAAGTGCAGCACGCCAAAGTTAATCAAAACCACGTCGAATCCGCCGCCGGGAAACGGCAAATCTTCCGCGTCGGCAACCTGGAAATCGAGTTCGGCGAAGTTGGTTTTCGCTAAAGCAATCATATTCTCGGAGAAATCGACACCTAACGTCGTTGCCCCCCAGGCCGCCGCGGCGCCACTGGCATAACCCGGCCCGCAGGCAACATCTAAAACGCGCGCGCCTTTGGCTATTTGCGTATTAGCCAGCATATGGGGCACCGCCTGAGTGGTCAGCGCCTCCCAGTGGCGGTGGTAACCGTCACTCAGACGGTTCCAACCTTCGTGTTCGAATTGACGAAAAGCAGCCGGATCATAAGGTGCTTCGGACATGTTTCTCCCCTCGAAGACATCGACATAAGATCGATCCAGCGAAGACTAACTATAATGGGAGAAGAGGCGGAAAATATAGGGCCGCCGGCCCCGATTAGCTGCTAGGCGCGCCTAAAACCGCAACAATTTGCTTCTCGAGCGCTCCCGTCGGCCGGCAACTGATCGACACCGATTTCATCTGCGAACCCTCGCGGATTTCTTCGGTCACAGTGGCCTCGCCCGCACTGCCGAAATCCAGGCTGTCATCAAGGAAACGCGGCGTTATTTTACGGCCGAATTCGCGGGTCCGGAACTTCATGACGTAGTGAGCATCCACATTGACCCGGGTCTGTTGGCCCATCGGCGTCAATTTGATCGTGGCCAATGCATTCAGGCTCGTCCGCCGCTCCACGTCGATCAATTCATTGAATTCAGTATCGGCGACAAGATAGCGAACCGAGTTGGCAGCCAAGAAATTGGAATTACGGTCGCCAAAGGTTTCATGCTTCGAATCAACCGACACACTGCCGCAATCCACCCACGGAGAGGGCACCTTGGACTGCAACAAGATCCTGATTGTCGAAGATTCTTTAATTGTCGCGTTGATCGTAAAGTCGCCCTCGTCGAGCTCTGTAAGCAACACGTTCCAAGTGGTGTTGAAATCAGTCGGCACGATGGTTTGAATCGCGGTTGTCACGCCCGCCGCGCGCGTCTGAGGTGGTGCCGTGAGAACCGAGACACCCAATACAACAACTGCCGAAACCGAAATCAAAGCTCTAACGTTCATAGTTCCCGACCTGCGCTTCCAATCGAATAATTAATGTAACTATAACAACTCATCGAATTAACGTCTCTTTAATATTTATAGTTAATCTAAAATTTATATAAAATACGTTACTATACAATTAATGATTAATTTTTCCCAAATTTATACTGTATTTTAACTATTAAGGTTAACGCATCAAGAAAACTGCAGGTTAGATCAACGCGATGGGTCATCGCGGGCTTCATGTATGGCGATTTTTCGTCTCTCCAGGGTATTTGAGCAATTCAACCGGAATTCGGCCGCCCAATCTTTAGATGACAGAGGATGTCATCCGTTTGTTGTGCGGTACCTTAGTATTACGGTCAAAATGAGTCGAGTCGCCGGAAAAAATCAGATCGTGAAGCGCGATAAAGCTTGTTCCGACACGGTCAAACCAAGGCCCGGCGCGGTGGGCAGCACCACTTGGCCATCCTCAATGGCCAGCGGATTTTCGAACAATTCCTCCCACCATTCCATGTGCTCGAGCATCAGGGCATGGGGTTGAGCAGCCAGCACATGAGCCGAGGCTTCAGTAAACAAGTGCGAGGAAACCGGCTGGTTGAAAGCCGCACATAAGGCGGCGGCATTGAGATATTCGGTAATCCCGCCCATACGTTGCAGGTCCGGCATTAGTACATCCGCGGCCCGCACCTGCAAATGCTGCTTCATGGCGGCCGAGCCATAGGACGTCTCCCCGGTTGCCACCCGCATGTCTAGGGCCGCAGTGACCTGGGCGCATCCTGCCAAATCGGTATAAAAAACCGGTTCCTCAAGCCAAAATATATCCAAGGGCTCCAGCAGGCGGCCGGCGCGGATCGCCACCGATACCGGCCATGCCTGATTAGCATCAACCAATAGTTCGATGTCGGAGCCCAGCGCCTCGCGCACCCGGCCGACACGCCCGATATCGGTCATGAAATCTGGACGGCCAATGCGCATCTTCATGGCGCGATGACCCTGTGCGCGAAACATCTCGGCCTCAGCAATGACCTCGTCGACTGAATAGTTCAGCCACAACCCGGACGAGGCATAAGTCGTCACCCGGGTGTTATCGCCACCGAGATAGCGATAGAGAGGTAGCTCAGCAGCCTGCGCCGCCAAGTCCCAGCATGCCGTATCCAGCGCCGACAACGCCATCATCGCCGCACCGGCATGGCCGAAGAAGTTCAAGTCGCGCCATGCTGCGGCAAAATTCGCCCGCACCGCGCGAGGATCCCGGCCCTCGTAGACGGACGTCAAGTCCGCCACCAGTGCCGCGAGCGCTGCCGCTTTTGATGCCTCGAAAGCAAAGCACCAGCCAATACCGGTCAACCCAATATCGGTGCGCAGTCGAACGAAGACGGTATAGGCGTGGGTGAAATCATGCGCTGCAGTGCGAATGGGTCTGCGCAGCGGTATGGCAAGCTGCTCTATATCGATAGTGCTGATCTTCATCGCGTAAGCCTCACACAAGATCTTTTCGGCATGTTTACCGACCCACCCCTGACGCGGCCGACAATCGAGGTTAAGTTATCAAATCAGAGCCGCGGGTGCCGTGCACCCCAAGATAAGCAGCCTTAGGGAACCGGGCCATGAAAATTCTTATACTAGGGGCCGGCGCCATCGGCGGTTATCTCGGGGGTCGACTGACCGAAGCCGGCGCCGATGCAACTTTCCTGGTACGCGATGCACGTCGAGCTCAATTGGATAACGAAGGCCTCCGCCTCCGCTCGGTATTTGGCGATCTAGATTGCAAAGTAACAACGGTTAGCGGCGGCGCGCTAACGCCCATCTACGATCTGGTGATCCTGACCTGCAAAGCCTACGATTTGGACAGCGCCATCGACGCCATTCGACCAGGATTATCGCCAGAGGGGATGGTGCTACCCATCCTCAACGGGCTCGGCCATATCGCTATCCTTAACGAGACCTTTGGCCAGGAGCGTGTATTCGGCGGCACCATCAAATTGTCCGCCTCGCGCCTGGCCGACGGCACGATCAAACATATGAACGACTGGCACTGGCTCCGCTTTGGCGAACAAACGGGTGAGTTGAGCGACCGGGCAGCGTCGGTAAAAGCCGTATTCGATGGCGCCATCGGGCTTGAAGCCATCGCGCTGGACAATGTCATGCAAGAGATGTGGGAAAAATTCGTCCATTTGAGCACGGCCGCCAGCATGACTTGCCTGATGCGGGCCAATACAGGCCAAATTGTTGCCACCGACGAAGGCGCGGCGCTGTTTCAGGAAATGCTCGAGACCTCGGCTGCCGTAGCGCGAGCCAGCGGCTATCCGCCGAGCGAAGAATTTATGGAATCTTATCGTGCCCTGTTCGCCGACCGGCAAGGCACCTATGCCACCTCGATGCTGCGTGACATCGAGGCCGGCAATCGAACCGAGGGCGAGCAGATCGTTGGCTTGATGCTACGGCGCGCGCGCGACCTAGAGATCAATAGCCCCCTACTGACCGCCGCCTATGCCCATCTCAAAGCATATGAAGCACGCCAAGCCAACGACGGTAATATCTAGTAAAGGGACGCTCGACCAATGACCGACAGTTTCGGACAAATCTCCTCGCATTACGGCGACGCGGGAATAGGCGATCGCATTCTCGCCGCGTTGCGGGAGGAAGGTGTCGATATAGATGCGCTGACGCCAGAGATACTGGCGCCGATTGACCAGTTCCACACGCGCGGCATCGTCGCCACTCGTGAGCACGCGGCGCTCGCCGCGCCCCACGAGGACATGCACATACTCGATGTCGGTTGCGGTGTCGGCGGACCAGCGCGCTACCTAGCCTCGACCTATGGCTGCCGCGTCACCGGCGTCGATCTGACGGCAGAGTTTATCGCCGTTGCCAAAATGCTGACCGAACGCTGTCGCCTCGATCATTTCGTCGATTTTCAACAGGCTAATGGACTCGACCTGCCTTTCGCCGACGCCAGCTTCGATATGGTGTGGTGCCAAAACGTGACCATGAACGTCGAGGACAAGGCCGGCTTCTATAGCGAAATCGCCCGGATGCTAAAACCGAGTGGCCGTTTTACGTCGACCGAAATGACCTCCGGCACCGCGGGGCCGCCCCATTTCCCCTTGCCCTGGGCGCGCGTTCCGGAGATCAGCTTTCTTGTGCCCCAAGCCGATATGCGCGCCGCACTCGAAACCGCCGGCTTCCGTATCTTGGAATGGCGAGACACCAGCGCCGACGTTGTTGCCAGTGCGCAGAGGCAAACGGAGCGCGTACGCTACGCAAAACTCGGCGTCGGTCTCGTCGCCGGCGCCGATATGGGTGATCGCGCCGCCAATTCCGGCCGCAGCCTGGCCGAAGGCCGCCTGGTCAACGTCATGATGCTGGCCGAGAAATAGTCGCTCTGACTGGCTGACGGCTCTCTAAACCATATGTTCCGGTGGTAACGGTGGCTGCCCAAGGATCATGTCGGCGGCCTTTTCCGCGATCATCACGGTCGGCGCATTTGTGTTGCCGCCGACCAGGGTCGGCATAATCGAGGCATCCACAACCCGAAGCCCCTCAACGCCGCGCACTCTTAAACTCTCATCGACCACAGCGCGCTCGTCCGCGCCCATGCGACAACTGCCAACCGGGTGATAGACGGTGCTGGCGGCGCTACGCACGAAGGCATCGAGTTGGTCATCGCTCGCCACTTCTGGTCCTGGCCAAATTTCGCCCGTGCTGTGCCGCGCCAATGCCGGCCGGGTCATCACATGTCGCATCGCCTTGAAGGCTTCGCGCAGAGTGTTGCGGTCGCGGTCGGTCGACAGATAGTTGGGCTGGATCGCCGGCGCGTCGGCGGGATTCGCCGAGCGCAAAGTGATCTCGCCTCGGCTTTCGGGCCGCAACAGGCAGGCATGGCACATGAAGGCGTCAGGCCTTGTATGATCGGTTGTCGGGGCCGAAAAGGGCTGGCGGATGAGCGACATGAGATTACCGGCGCTGAAATGAAACTGCACATCGGGCATTTCTAACTCAGGCGCGGTGCGGATAAATGCGCCGCCTTCCAACGGAAACCCGGCCGCGGGGCCGGATCGCATGACCATCGCGCGCGCCACCGCGAAGGCGCCCCGTTCGAGCCGGGTCAATTCGTCGGTCAGCGTTTTAACGGTGGCGCCGTGGACCGTGTGGATATTGGAATGATCTTGGAGGTTGCGGCCGACCTCCGGCAGGTCGACCACCGGTTCAATACCGTGGCTTCGCAGATGGCCGCCCCCTCCCACCCCTGATAGCATGAGAATCTGTGGCGAATTCACCGCGCCAGCAGCGAGTAACACCTCGCGTGCCGCATAGGCAGTCACCTCTCGCCCACCCTGGCGATAGATAACCCCCTCAGCGCGACCCTGGGTAAACGAGATGCGCTGGGTCAGCGCTTCGGTTGCCACCGTCAAATTAGGCCGAGACAAAGCGGGACGCAGATAAGCCGCCGCGGTGCTCCAACGCCGGGCATTTCGGATAGTGAACTGGTAGCGCCCGAAACCTTCCTGCTCGGCGCCGTTGAAATCCGGGTTAACCGGATGTCCGGCCTCACGCCCAGCCTCAACAAACGCATCGAACAGGAGGTTGTCGTGATGCGCTTCGGTGACATTGAGGGGACCATCACCGCCGTGGAACGTATCGGCCCCACGCTCATTACCCTCGGCGCGTTTGAAGTAGGGCAACACATCGGCATAGGACCAACCAGCCAATCCCATCTGGCGCCACAGATCATAATCGCGGGCGTGGCCGCGGATATAAATCATGCCATTGAGCGATGATGTGCCGCCCAGGGTCTTACCCCGCGGCCACATGATCCGACGGTTATCGAGATTGGCCTGAGGTTCGGTCTCATAGGCCCAATTGTAGCGCCGGTTGGGGATCATTTTTGCCAAGCCGACCGGAATATGAATGAACGGGTGGCGGTCCCGCGGGCCGGCCTCGAGCAGCAGGACGCGCACTTCCGGATCGGCGCTCAACCGGTTGGCCAACACGCAACCGGCGCTGCCGGCGCCGATAATCACATAGTCGAATTCGGCCATATCTCGGGCGACCGCGCCTGGCTCGGCCTACTGGCGCCTCAGATGCGCAAGCACAGATCGCACGATGCTGCCATCGAGCGAGCGCGTGAAACGCAGCTGCATTTCATTGTCGGAGAGCAACGTGCGTACATATTTTTGGTATTCCAGTACCCCCTGCGCGGAAATTGTAATGCTGTGCACTTCAAGCGCCCGATCCCCGACCCGTGCCCAAATATAGGGATCGCCCGACAGCGGCTCACCGGTCGCCGTCATGCGATAGATGCCGGGTTTGTCGACACGGGCGAACGGAACACTGATCGACGAGTGCTTGATCTTGTTCGCCGTTGCACCACCGGCGGGCCGCCGCGTCACCCATGTCACATTGAAGCCATCCGCTGTCGGGTCGATTGTCACTTCGAGCTCGCGATCGATGAAGCCAACACTTTCAGCGGGCGCGCCGTTCTCGGTAATGCCCATGCCGACCCAATGGCCGACAAACGGGTCAATTGACGCGGCGCTAGCCGGCGATGCCAGCGGCAAAATGGTGACAAAGGCAAAGATGGCCACCACAGCGAGGAAGCGTTTCACGGGAGAATCTCCTTATCGGGCAAGGTAACGCGAGGGTATTCCTAGCTACACATGATTTCTACGTAACTTACCCGCGCAAGGCCAGGGAATGGAGGCAAGCTATACTTATCATTTTCGCGCGAAAATGGAGCGGAAGAAGACTTTCACGACCGATCCAAAATTGCGGATCACACCGCCAACATCGCCGTTCTTCGCATAAGCCAAAGCGCGGTTCGACGCCGCTTGGTTATTGGCGGGATCGATTTCCAGTGCTTTGTCGAACTGCGCAATCGCCTGGTCGATTTCACCTTTACCGAGATAGGCGTTGCCCAGATTATTGTAAGACAAAACATGGTCAGGCTGCAGCGCGACCGCGCGGCTAAAATCAGCAATTGCCTGGTCGAAATTCCCTTTACCAAAGTAGACATTGCCACGGTTGTAATAGGCGACCAGGCTGCGTGGGTTTCGGCTGATCGCACTGTCGAAATCGGCGATCGCACGATCCGGATCACCTTGCCTGGCATACGCGCTACCGCGGGTAACATAGGCAACGGCTTTGTTTTTCCGGCTGATCCCCGACGATTTCAGAACACCTGTACAGCCTCGAATAACCAGCTCATCATTGGTGCCGGAACATTGCGCAACAAGTTGCTGCAGGCTTTGCGCCTGCACACCGCTGGCCAACCCAAACCCCAAAACAAGCGCGGTTACGGCTATTACCATTCTCATAACGAGAATGGTGGCACGAATTGTGGGGTTAGTGAATATCCGTGGCCAGGCCCGGCGTCAGAGCACGCCGTTTAAGAACGGCACGAATCGGTCGACATACCATTCGCTACCGAAGACAGTGAGATGGCTCGAATCGCCGAAATAAGCCTGATCTTCAGTGCGAAACTTGCAGATAGGGCCGTCGCAAAGAAACGGCAGGGGATCGATAAACGTCACATTCGAAACAAGCTGTAGAACCCGCCGATTTATATTTTCGTCCATATTCAGCGGCGCACCATCTTCGAATTTACCTCGGGCCGCTAGCCACTCGACATTCGAACGAAAAACCGGTGTCTGGCCAATCACCACCACCTTAAGTCCGAGGTCTCGTAATTTCCTGATGGTCTGCGTGATGGTCCGCGGTTCAACCCCCAAGCCGAAGGCGCTATCCCAATGGCCCGCCACGATAATGGTCTCGATGTCGAACTCATCGATAACCTTCAGAACATGGTCATTAAATCTCTCGCAATTTGACACAATCAGAGGATCCCAGCCCAACACCGGGGCGCAAGATCCGGAGGTGTATTGCAGGATATTATGCGACCAAGCGGCTTGGTTCGACCTAAATCCAGGCACAAGATGAGCCGCAAAAGAATCGCCCCAGAGCAATGCGTTTGCGTCTGCGCCATTGTTGATAAAACAGGATTGCGCCTGCCAGTCCTCGAACCCCTGATCTCGTTCGAGAAAACAAGTCCGGTGATTGTATTGTTCATTATAGATATCGGTGGCCACCACGGTTTCGGGATCGAACGAAAACCGCCCGCCGTTTGCCGCCGAACCTAAGACCCCAAACGCGACCAACAACACCGCGAACCCACCAGCGCCGGAAAACAGCGACTTGCGAGTTAAAATAGCCTCGCCGCCACGGAACGGCCGCTCAACAAATCGCCAAGACAGTATCGCGGCGACAAACGAAAACCCGATAATACCGGCGGTTTCTATCCCCGTTAGGTCGCGAGGCACCAATGATCGGGTGAACACAAAGGCCGGCCAATGCCAAAGATAGAGTGAATACGAAATCAGCCCGATGAATACCGGCGCCCGCATCGCCAACAAGCGGTTTACCAGGGAAGGCCCTGTCGATCCTGCGTGGATCAACAACGCCGCACCCACACAAGGGAAGATCGCATTGGCGCCTGGAAACGCCGTCGTCTCGGTAAATGTGAAGACCCCCCAACCGATCAGCCCCAGACCGGCGATGGAACCCGCCTCCCGGTAGAACCGGCTGGTTGGCGAGGGAAATATTTGCATCGCTAGCAATGATCCAACAAGCAATTCCCACATTCGGGATTGGGGAAGGTAGAAGGCAGAGGCCGGGCTATAGATGACCGCCCACCCGCTAACGCCAAACGAAATGATACCGAGAGCAATAACTAAGGTGTGCCAGCGCCCACCAGCGAACCGTGCAATCAAAAGTAAAGCCAGGGGGAAGAAGATATAGAACTGCTCCTCGACCGCCAGCGACCAGGTGTGGAGCAGTGGTTTGAAATCCGCCGGGGCGTCGAAATAGCCGGCTTGCTGCCAAAACAAAAAATTCGAGGAAAACAAGGTCGCCGCAACCGCGCTCTCGCCGAACTCGGCAAACCGGTCAGGAGACAGCGCGATGGGTGCGATCGCAAACGACACCAAAATCACCGCGAACAGGGCCGGTAATATTCGCCGCGCGCGCCGTTCGTAAAAGCCGATCAACGAGAAGCGGTTTTCCTTGATTTCCTTCGCGATGAGCGAGGTGATCAGGTAGCCGGAGATGACGAAGAATACGTCGACGCCAATAAAGCCACCACTGAATAGGGAGAAATCGGCATGGAACAGGACCACCGCCACCACGGCGATTGCCCGCAGACCATCTATGTCGGGACGATACCTCATTTTGCGCGCTTTACTGGGCCTGGAACCGATATTGGAGACGCGTAGCTTGCGCCGATCTTGCCATAGTACCGGCAAATCGTTAGCGAATTATCGCCGGTTTTCCGAACGACACTAATTGTTGATCGCGGCGGCTCTTAGCCAATCTCCGCGCGATAACCTAGTCGGGCAAGCCGAGTTTCTTCAAATTTTCGCCCATGCGGTCCATAAAGTCGGCCGAGAAAACCATCGCCGTTTTAACTTTGGCGACGGTGAGGTCGGGATAGAATTCCATAAGGCAGGTAAACGCCTCCTGCGCCTCGTCCATGCGCCCGGCGCCAGATAAGGAAGAAGCTAGGTTCCGATAGATCCACTGAGCGTGGGGTCGTTCCTCAAGTGCGCGCTTAAAAAATCCGACCGCCACGTCGTATTCCTCGCTCACCTCCCGGGCACAACCAAGAGCGACGTAGTTATTGAAGTTCATCGGATCGAGTGGGCTCAATCGCAATGCATGCTCCAAATTTTCGATCGCTCGATCTGGGTTCTCCGTGTAGTTATCGAGCCACCCGAGACGGCTCCAGGCCCAAGCCGAATTGGGGTCCAGTTGAACCGCACGTTCAAGCAAAATTCGCGCCGTACCGAAGTTGCTTACGATGGTGTGGATCGTCCCAAGTACCGTCAATATTAACGGATCGTCACCACTGAGCTGAGCTGCCCGCTCTGCAAGTCGCAGCGCCTCAGCTTGACTGCCAGCCATATCATCAGCCCAGTTATAGACTGAGCGTTGCGCATGACACCAGCCGGTCAGCGCGAGAGCCAGCGGATAATCGGGGTCGACTTCTAGCGACTTGCCAAGCAACTCTAAAGCAGCGGCACTTTCATCCTTTTCCAGCGCCCAGACATGCGGCATTGAGCGCATAGCGTAATCATAAGCACCAAGGTCTTGCGGATGTTTCCGGCGCGACCGTTCAATTTCAGCAAACCGAATCGAGGGCTGTAGAGCGCCAGCGACTTGCTCGGTAATCCGGTCTTGCAGATCGAAGATATCGTCGATATCACCGTCATAGCGTTCGGCCCATACGTGGGCGCCACCATCCGTCTCAACCAATTGGACGGTGATTCGCACCCTTCCACCGGCTCGCTGAATGCTACCCTCAAGAACGTAGGCGACGCCGAGTTCGCGGCCGATGTCGAGCACATTGGTCGCTTTGCCTTTGTAGGTGTAGGCGGAGTTGCGCGCGATTACAAAGAACGAGCGGATGCGCGACAAGGCCGCGGTGATGGTCTCAACAATACCGTCGGCAAGAAATTCCTGTTCGGGGTCGGCCGACATATTGTCGAAGGGCAGAACGACAATCGACGGTTTGTCGGGCAAGACGGGCGGCGGCTCGGTCAAAGTTTGCGGACGCTCGCCAAATTTCGAATTTTCCGGCCAGCGCCATACATGCACCGGCCGTTTGATATTTTTTAGTTCTTCGACGCCGCAATCGGCGAATTCGACATCAAGGCGATCGCGCACATCGTCGTGCACTCGCGATGAAATGCAAATACCACCCGGTTCGGCAATTTCCTGCAGGCGGGCCGCGATATTCACACCATCGCCGTGAATATCCTCGCCTTCGATGATGATGTCTCCCAAATTGACACCAATACGAAACACCAGCTGGTCCGAAGCCGGCACGTCGGTGTTACGCGCCACCATACCTTGCTGAACCTCCAATGCGCATTGCGTGGCTTCGACGACGCTGGGAAATTCGAGCAATAAGCCATCGCCCATGGTCTTGACGATACGCCCGCCATGAGCGGCAATTGTTGGATCAATGAGTTCAGCGCGGTGGGTTCGCAGGGCCGCAAGCGTGCCGGCTTCATCGACGCCCATAAGGCGCGAATAGCCGACGACATCGGTCGACACGACCGCCGCCAGCTTGCGTTCATCAGTCGCCACGAGTCACTCCCTGCCGGATGGGTTCAACTTCTTAAAGTGCCGACATTTTTTGCGCTAGTTCCAAGTTGGCCGGATCGGGCTTCAACTCGCCGGTTTGGATTTGACGCGTAATTTCGGTAACAGCAGCGTTGGCTGGCGCCTTGATGCCGCGGCGGTCGAATTCTTCGACCACCAGTCCATTGATCATGTCGACTTCGCTGTAGCGGCCCTTCAGGTGGTCCTGCAGCACACAATCGCGCGCTGCGGGACCAACGTCCTCCGCCAGTTTATCGAGCATCTTTTCCAGAAGATTATTGGTGTCTTTGACGTCATCCTCCGACAGGCCAAATATCGGCTGAACGGTGTAGCCCAACTCCTGACCTGCCGTCAGCGCTTCGGTGCCCACGCGCGATATGAAATCGCGCATGCCGGGCACATCCTTGGCCTCGTATAAGGTCAATCCGAGCATCGCATGTGGCCCCAAACACATCGTGTTGACCACCAACTTCATCCATTTGGCCGACATGATGTCGGACGAGACCGTGACCTTACCTGCATGAAGCAGAATTTCTTCGATCTCGGCGACGCGATCGGCGGTCGACGGATCGACGCTGCCAATACCAAACCATGTATGTTCCGGCGTATTATTGCGTTGCACGATCCCCGGCGTGAATATCTCCGACGACATTTCGACCACACAACCCAGCGTACGCGACGGCCCAACAATCTCGGCAATATCATCGACCGTCATGGCATTTTGGATGCCGACGAGCATGCCGTCATCGTGCAGATAGGGTTTGATAAACTCACACAGCCAGCGGGTGTCGTAGGCCTTAGCCATCAGAAAAACGATGTCGTATTTCTCATTCAAGGTGCACACATCGCTCAAATGATAAGCCCGCGGATGAACGTGCAGATCCTCATCGGGCATGTTGATGAGCAGTCCGTTCTGGCGTATCGCCTCCACATGGGCTGCCCACTGGTCGATCATGACGACGTCGTATTCTGCATCGATTAGATTGGCGGATGTGCTGCTGCCATTGGCGCCGGTGCCAAGCACCGCTATTTTTTTATCCATCCCCGATCTCCCGTCATATTGTTGCTATTTTCATCTACTATATACGCGCTCGCACCAGAAGGGCAGCATCTGAGACCCGCCCGCCACTCCACTTCGGACATGATGCCATGACCAAAACGCGACTTCGATTATGGTTGCTAACCGGCTTGAATGTGCTGGCCGGACTGGCCTTGCTGGTCTTGGCATTCGATGAATTTCAGTCGACCCGTCACCTGGTCGATGACGGCATCTTAATACTGCTCATCTTCGCAACCTTCTTATTGGTGCCCGTCGTATCGCTAGCTATCTACATTCTAGGACGAAAAACACCGCCCATTACGACGCCCGGGTGGCGAATATATCGGCGGCTCTCGGTTGGTTTCCTGGTTCTTTGTTGGCTGGCAATCGCGGCGCCCGCCCTGTTTTGGGGCGCTATTGTCATTGCAGCGCGCGAACCTTGGCCGCTGTCCCTGGCCCAGGGCCCGGATACCGACCGGGCGACAAGCGGTGTCGAGAAACTCTTCGGCGCTGGCCCAGCAAGTGCGATGTCGTCGGTCTATCTCATCTCATTTCACTTACGCGACAGTTCGTATTTCGTGCGCTTTGACTATCGCGATCCCAGCGTCATCGACCAGATCGCCAGAACCAAGAACATGGTCAAAGTCCCCATCTCCACCCGCGACGATGGGCGTTTCGATTTGCGGGCCTACCGCGACCGATTACGATGGTGGATACCAGAAGATATCAACCGCACTGACGCCATCTATGTAGATCGGGCAACTGGGGACAAGATCGCCGGCACGGTACCACACAACCAGGGGGTTGGCGTTTCGCGGGTTCTCTGGGTCAATGAAGAAACCCGTATCGCCCACTATCGAGAAATCGAGTTTTAGCGGGGTAAAGTACGCGCGTAGCAATCGATCCGGTGCTCGCCAACCTGTGTGGTCTTCGCCAATCGGCATGCGGTCAATTTGCCCGCGGCCCGATCGACAAACCAAATTTTGGACCCGGAAGAGACAGTTTCGATAGGCGGGCTATCGTCACTCAATGCGGTTTCCAAGGCGGCAATATTCACAACAGGCGCGCCGCGAAAAACCTGCACTCGAGATTCCCGAACTTCGCTGATACTTGCCGATTGGCCGCCACCGCGCACGACCAGAACATCCGGCGTATGTGCATTCGCAGCGCCGGCTTGCACAAAGGCTGCAGCCAGAATCGACGATAGGGCCACAATTCGAACTAAACTCATGATCTTCTCCCATTCAAATTGATCGAGGAATTATGACGGGTGTAGAGAGTCTTAGCCAGCGGCCAAGCATTTACATAGTGGCGCTACGGAAACTATTTCGGCGGAAATTTCGCTTGCCATTCCTGGGCCAGGCGTTGGGCTTCGGCGACCTGTTCAGGGGTCATTGTCTCGGCAATATCGTCGCGCAATTGACCGGCGTCGGCATGGCCCTGGGCGGCGGCCAGATTATACCACATGTGAGTACGCACAACGTCGCGCGGCACGTCCGGCGTGCCCCTCTCGTAGAGCACGCCCAGATTTAATTTAGCGATGATATTACCCTGCTCGGCAGACGCCGAATACCAAGCGATCGCCTCCCGATGATCTTGGAGCACACCGGTACCGTCTTCATACATGACGCCGAGATTTTGCTGCGCACGCGGATGGCCGTTCTCAGCCGCCCGGCGGTACCATTTCACCGCCTCGACATTGTTCTGCGGGACACCCAATCCCTGCTGGTACATGACACCGATATTTCGCTGTGCTTCTACGTCCTCGGCCTCGGCAAGCGGTAGCCAATTCTTCAGCGCGGCCGAATAATCTCCGGCCTGAAAAGCCGCCACGCCCTTATTATAATCCTGAGCAATCACCGGCGCGGCCGCCAGCATTACGAGTATTGTGATGGAAATCAGCGAACGTTTCATGGCACTAGCGTAGCATCGACTCGCGGTGGGAAACACGGCCTAAAAGCGGCCCTTCCGTGACCTTATGCTGCACTAGGTCCGGCATCGGCCCGCAGTTTGGCCTCATAAGTCTCAATTGTCGCCAGCGCACACCGCAACATTGGCGTCTCGATATCCTGCGCCGTGGCCCGGCGGACAAGATCGCCGATAACATGTTCGCCCTCTGTTGGCCGGTAAGCCTCCATATCACGTAACATCGACGCCGCGAACTGTGATCCTCTCGTGGTGAACATCTTGTTATAGCTCTCCAATGTGGGCGCGGTAACCGGGTGCCCCAACGCGGCCGCGGCATCCCGGGTTTCGGCCAGCGCCGCAAGCAAAAACGCCTCACCTGATGGCGCCTCGAGAATGCTACCAATCGTCGCGCCGGTGATCGTGTTGGCCGTGGCCAACGCTGATAACATGGCAAACTTGTCCCACATGGTCTGCACTATATCTGCGCTGTATTCGATGTCGCATCCTGATGTCGCATTCAATGCGGCGAACGCTTCGCTGCGTGCCGACGGTTGGCCGTCAAGCTCACCAAATACGATACGCTGGAAGTCACCAAAATGCCGGATTTCACCCGTCGTAGAATCGAGTGCGGCGCCGATATAGCACGTGCCACCCCATACGTTCGTCTCGCCAAACCGTTCCTGCAGCCGTTCGATATGTTGCAGGCCATTGAGCAATGGGAGCGCCACACTGTCGGGGCCCATCGCCGGCGCAATTGCATCCATGGCGTTGTCTAGGTCGTACGCCTTGCATGACATCAAGACGACGTCATAGGGCGCCGTGATTTCTTCACTGGCTATGGTGGTCACCGGAAGAGACATGTCACCACCGAAATTACTTTGCACAACTAGGCCGTTCTCTTCGAGCTGAGCGCGCCGCCGTGGACGAACCAGAAACGTGACGTCGGCCCCACCCTCAGCCAGGCGGCCGCCAAAACATCCGCCGACCCCGCCGGCACCCAGTACCAATATACGCATGCTCGCCCCGCCCCTCTGTTTGACCGCCAGACACAAGTAGAATGCATCCGGCGGGCTAATGACTATCTCGTGCCGCCCCTATCTAGCCACCGTTTCGTCGCTTCGCTAGTGTCGGTGGCACGAACAATAATTTCAACATGCAGCGGTCAGCCTAAAGTTTCCAATCGCTGTTCAGGAGTTCCACTGATGACAAATAAACGCCGTGCCCTGGTGACGGGCGCCTCAACAGGTCTGGGACGTGAAATCGCGTTGACCTTGGCGCGCGATGGGTATGACGTCGCCCTGGCTGACCGTGAGATCAATTTGCTCGATGACGTTATGAACGAGCCGGACCTGGCGGATGTAACCGCCATCCCGGTCGCCATCGAGTTGCTGTCGCAAGATAGTATCGACCAGGGATTTGATGCTGCGGTCGAGGGCCTCGGCGAACTTGATGTCTTGGTCAACAACGCCGGACGGCCGTTGCTCAAAGCAGCGATCGATGTGACCTGGGACGAATGGGACGCGGTCATCGACGTTAATCTCAAGGGCGCCTATTTTCTCGCCTGCCGGTTGGCGCGCCATTGCATCGACGCCGAGCGACCTGGCGCCGTCGTCAATATCGCCTCGACGCACGGCATGACCGGTTTAGCCGGCCGCTCGGTTTACGGCATCTCTAAGGGTGGCATGATCCAGATGGCCCGCATGCTGGCGATCGAATGGGCTGGAGATGGCGTGCGCATTAACGCCGTCGCGCCGTCCACTGTGCTCACTGAATCGCGCCGAGAGCTATTGAAAGACCCAGAAGTGCTTGCGCGCATGCGCGCTCGTATTCCAGCCGGCGACTTTCCCGAACCCAGTGAAATCGCCGCCGCGGTGCGTTACCTCGCCGATCCCGACGCCGGTTCAGTCACCGGGCACACGTTGGTCGTCGATGGCGGCCTGACGGCAGCCTAAGCGCGGGCGTGGCCGATCGATAATCTTTCTTTGTCCGGACTAATTATGGTTTGACAATTCAACCCGGATGTTTGAGTGTTCGCCGGAGTAAACATACTCATCCGCACTAACGATAAGGGCTTGGTTTTTAAGGGCCCAAGAGGTGATCAAGGGAGTTGCTCTAAAGTGCGGGAGCGACACTCAACATTGGGAGGAATCCATGAAATTTTTCACAAGCGCCACTATCGGCGCCGTGTCTGCCGTTGCCCTTATGGGCGCGGCGACAGTCGCAAATGCGGCCGAGTTAAATGCCCAGGAAAAAGCACTGATCGAGGGCGCCAAGGCCGAAGGCGAAGTTACCATCATCAACCCGCTGTTCAGCGATCGCACCGGCACGCGCATGGCCGCGGCGTTCAAAGAGCGTTATGGCCTCGGTGACAAGTTCAAATTTAACAATTTACGCAAAGGCACTGGCGCCACGGTGGCGCAGGTTCGCCAGGAAATTCAGGCCGGCAAGTTTACCGTCGACGTGATCTTGGTCAGCGCACCGGGCTTCTTTGATGCCGCTCAAAAGCGTGGCGCCTTCTTGGAACTCGACAGTGGCTACTGGAAAGACAGCTCAGGATTAGTGGAATCCGCCGGTCAGTATTCGTCTTATCCGCACGTTGTCACGCCGCTGGCTTACACATTCCAGCCGGTTTGGAACGCCTCATGCCCCGGCATGGAGAACTTCAACGTCACCTCTTACGCCGACGCCATCAAGGCATCGCTCAAGGGCAAGACGATCTCTTCTGACATCACCAAGAGCTTCACCTACACCAACACGGTGATTGCCCTTGGCGAAGCCAGCGCCGTCGATTTCGGTGAGTTCTGGCCGGCCCTGAAGACGACCGATCCGATCGTCGAGTTCCGCACCGAGCCGAAGATGCAGATGCTTATCTCGTGTCAGCGTCCTTTCGACATGTGGAACCTGTCAGGCCGCGTCTACCAGAACGTTCTGAAGGCGCCGGATCTTAAAGACAAGATCAAGATCGGTTCCTACGAGGAAGGCCAAGTTCTGCTTGGTAACCAGACCGCCGTGCTGAAGGGTTCCAAGAACCCGAACGCTGGCAAGCTGCTGGTCGAGTTCTTGCTGAGCAAAGAAGGTTCGGATCTGTTCGTCGAAGGCGAAGCGATCTATAGCCTGCGCGAAGGCTACACGCCGCCGGCAGCGACCGCGCCTTACCTGCTCGACCTGAGCACGGTTAAGCTCATTGGCATGAAGGATTGGGTTGGCGCCCAGGCACAGTTCAAGGATGTTCGTGAACAGTGGCAGGAAAACTTCAGGTAGACCGTTACGTCCCTGTAGCTAAATGGGGCCCCGCCATATTCGCGGGGCCCCACCACTTCAAAAGTAATGTCGGTGCGGTCGTTGGCTCTATGAAGCCCACATAACCGCAATCTCATTTCCGCCAGCATTGTGGGAATACAATGTCCACCGAAACTCTCCCGAGAACCGTTGAACGTTCGTTGTGGGCCAACCGCCTGCGCTCCCTGTTAACGCAGGAAAATATTGTCACGATTATCGTCAGCTTGATCGTTGGCGCTGCGGTGATACTACCCCTGATCACACTGTTCATCAGCAGTTTCAAGGTGCTCGATCCCCTCGGGTGGGACACGACCTGGGGGTTCGGCAATTACGTCACGCTGTTCACCGATCGCATTATCCCGAAGGCCTTTGTCAACACCCTGATCATCAGCTCGGGTTCGACAATTTTGGCGACCGTTCTCGGCGTCTCGCTGGCTTGGATCAACGCCCGCACCAACTGCCCGGGGCGCGACTACCTTGAGCCCTACAATCTGATACCGTTCTTCCTCAGTCCATTTATCGGCGCAATCGCTTGGCATAATTTGGGCGAGCCTCAAACCGGTCTGCTCAATGTCTGGGCACGCGAAATATTCGGTTTTGAAGGCGCTTTGATGAACATCGACACTATTTGGGGGGTGGTCTGGGTTACCGGAATATTCTTCGCGCCTCTGGTCTATCTGTTTGTCGTTGGTTCTCTGCGCCGCATGGACCCGTCGCTGGAAGACAGCGCGCGGACAACAGGGGCCGGGCTCGTACGAACCACCATGACGGTCACACTGCCACTGGTGATGCCGGGCATCCTGTCAGGCGCGATTATCGTCTTTGTCACCAGCGCTGGCGAATTCGGCGTACCCTTTAAACTCAGCGCGCCCTATGGCTGGGAAACCCTGACCACACAGATATTTTCCAAGGCCGTCGGCGACGATGCCAATCATTTCCTGGGTGCCACGATGGCCATGTCGCTGGGCATCATCACGGTGTTCTTAATCTGGATTCAACAGCGATACATCGCGCCGCGTTCGTTCACTACCGTGACCGGCAAAGGCTTCCGCCCCAACGTCCTCGACTTGGGCCAATGGCGCTGGGTTGCCTTCGGCTACAATCTGAGCTTCATCTTTGTCGCCGTCATTCTGCCGATTGCCTGCCTCATTATCGTCAGCCTGCATCCGGTATGGACCGGCAAAATCGTTCCCGAGGCGATGACCTTCAATAACTACGTGAAGACACTGTTCTTCTGGCGCGAGGATTCAATCCAGGCGGCGACCAACGGCATCGTTAACAGCTTAATTCTCGCCTTCGGCGGATCGACCATAGCGATGGTTATGGCGCTCGTTGTCAGTTACATGATTCACCGCACCAAGGGCTTCGGCGTTCGGCTGCTCGATTTCCTTTCGGTGGTGCCGATCGGCTTCCCCGGCATCGTGTTGGCCATGGGCGTTCTGGTCACTTACATCCAGACCCCGATCTACGCCACCTTGTGGATCCTCATGCTCGCCTACATCACGCGCTTCTTCCCCTACGGGCAGCGCAACATTTCGGCGATCATGATGGCGATCTCCGAAGAGCTCGACCAAAGCTCGCGCATGGCCGGCGCGTCCTGGTTCACGACTCTCTGGCGAATCACTATTCCGCTGTTGAAGCCGGGAATATTCGCAGGCTGGATTTTGCTGTTCATCATTTTCCTGCGTGAATTGTCGATTTCGATCATCCTGTTCTCCACCGGCACGGAAACCCTTTCGGTTGGCGTCTATTATCTCACCAACTTCGAAAATGAGCCGCTCACCGCGGCCTTATCGATGGCGCAGACAGTAGTGTTGCTGATCGCTATTTACGTCTTCCGGCGGGTTGCCGGACGCGAAGCTCTCACCGCCTAGCTCAGATAGGATTGCCGCAAGATGGATAGCGAAACCCAATCGGGCACATATCTAGAGGTACAAAATCTCGTCAAATGGTTTGGCGACGACCCGGCCGTGGACAACATCTCCTTCGGTATTCCGAAGGGTGCGTTCTTGACCCTGCTAGGCCCCTCGGGGTGTGGCAAGACGACGACATTGATGAGCATCGCGGGTCTGCACAGCATCGATTCCGGCCGCATTCGCGTTGGCGATGTGGTCTACACCTCGCCCAAGGAAGGCCTCTTTCTGCCGCCGGAAAAACGCGACATCGGCATGGTGTTCCAGAGCTACGCCATCTGGCCGCACATGACCGTTACCCAGAATGTCGCCTACCCGTTAGAAATCCGCAAAGTTCCGCAGTCGGAAATCGATGATCGGGTCGCCGACGTGCTGGAATTGGTCGGCCTGACCGATATGGCGGAAAAAATGGCCACCCAATTGTCGGGCGGTCAGCAACAGCGCGCCTCGCTGGCCCGCGCTATTGTCGCGCAACCGCGCCTACTTCTCTTCGATGAGCCGCTTTCCAATCTAGACCTAAAGCTGCGCGAGCAGATGCGGGTCGAGTTGAAGCGTATCCAAAACGAAGTCGGTATTACGTCGATTTACGTCACCCACGACCAATCGGAAGCGCTGGTCATGAGCGACGAAATCATCGTTATGAGCAAAGGCCATATCGAGCAACGCGGCGGCCCACTGGAAATCTACAGCCGGCCGGTCAACGAATATGTCAGTAACTTCATCGGCGTCGCCAACCTGATCAAGGGACGGGTTACGCAAGTCACCGAGCCCGGCCGCGGCACTGTACAAATCACCGATCACGGCAAAGACATTCAGGTAGCCTGCAATTTGGGTCCTGGTATTTCAGAGGGCTCCGACGCCGTTTTGTCGGTTCGCCCGGAAAATGTGCACGCCGAGCGCGAAAACGGCGACGGCGCCAGCCTCGAGGGCGAGGTCCTACAGGCGATATTCCTTGGCAGCCATGTCGATTGCCGGGTGCAGTGGGGCGATTTCGAGTGGAAGGTCATCGCCCACCCCCGCGCCCACTTAAAAGCAGGCGAAAAGGTTTACCTGCGCCTCGATCCCGAACACACATTAGCGGTGCAGCCATGACCGATTTTCTGAAACCAATGGTCGAAATAGAGCATTTGCACAAGACTTTCGGCCCCGAAACTGCGGTCAAAGACTTTAACCTGTCGATTGCCGAGGGCGAGTTCGTGACCCTGCTGGGACCGTCGGGCTGCGGCAAGACCACGACCTTGCGCTGTATCGCCGGCCTGGAGCGGCCGGAAAGCGGCGAGATCCGCATCGGCGACGAGATCGTCGTCTCACCCGAAAAAGACATCTATCTTTTCCCCGAACACCGCAACATCGGCATGGTGTTCCAAAGCTACGCCGTTTGGCCGCACATGACGGTGTTTGACAATGTCGCCTACGGATTGCGGGTTCGCCGCGCCTCTAGCGCTGTCATCAAAAAACAAACAACCCGCGCGCTTGAGCTTGTTGGTCTCGACCAACTCGCCGAGCGTTATGCGACCAAGCTGTCCGGCGGACAGAGACAGCGTGTCGCCTTGGCGCGGGCGATTGTTTATGAGCCCAAGGTAATCCTGTTCGACGAACCCCTGTCGAATCTCGACGCCAAGCTGCGCGAGCAAATGCGCGATGAGATCGTGCGGTTGCAGAAGGAAGTCGGCATCACTTCGGTGTTCGTCACCCATGACCAGTCGGAAGCCTTGGTGATGAGCGACCGGGTGGTGGTGATGGATAAGGCGGTGATCCAGCAGATCGGCGATCCGCAGACCATCTACGCCAACCCGGTAAACGCGTTTGTGGCGAACTTTATCGGCGTCACCAGCTTGCTCGAAGGCGCGCTGTTGGGACGTACGGGCGAATATTGCGATATGGAAATCGAACTCGGCAACGGCCAAGCGCCACTGCGCATCCAGGCTGTCGGCGGCGACGGCGCCGAACAGGGAAGCTCGGTAATCTTAAGTCTGCGTCCGGAAGATATTACGTTGCACACCGAAGCGCCGAGCGGAACGTCATATGGCAACTTGCTCGAGGGTTCGGTGATCGACACGGTCTATCTCGGCAGTTTTCTCGAATGCCGCATCCAAGTGGGCAGTCATGAAATCGGTATTCAAATCGACCATTTTGAGCAGCTCGAACCGGGCCAGAAAGTGTTCCTCACCTTCCAGCCCAACCACGGTTTAGCCTTGGCGTCCTGACCTCGTCTCTGCTGGCCGTCGTTTGCCGTGCGGTACAATTGAGTCTCTTGAAAAACGCCTCCGAGGCGCGCATATTTTTATCTGACGAAGTCGCGGTATTATCGGTCCTTGCCCCCGAGGACACGTCCGATCGTCCCACAGCTTCGCCCTAGGACAACCCTATTTGGGAGGTGCTTAGGCATGAATCCGCCCGACAGTATACCCGGCCCCGCCGGCGCGCGGGGCCACGGTGAGAAAAGAGCGACGGCTTAAAACCCCGGTTACGCGTTTCCCACCGATCTCATATTCGAATAAACACAACTGACAGGGACACGGTCGAGTTGGCCGCTCCCGATCCCAAGATAAGAGCCCGGTATCCCTACTGGGTTAAGGCGATAATATCGTCCGAACCCCGCCCGCCATATGGCGCGGCGGGGTTCCCAATTTCGGGCAACTTCAGTAGGCGACGACCAGCGCGTCACCCTTGATCTGGGTGCGGTGCATGATCCGCCGCGCAGCAGGGTCGAACGGGTCGCGGCGGTGCATCACGCAACGATTGTCCCACATCACCAGATCGCCGGGTTGCCAACGATGGCGGTAAACGAACCGCTCCTGGTCACAATGATCCCACAACCGATCGAGCAACGCCTCGCTGTCGGGCATATCTTCACCAACTACATAGGCGTTGAGCCGCCGCCCCAGATAGAGCGCCGGTCGGTCGGTTTCGGGGTGGGCGCGGATAATCGGATGGCGCGCGCCGGGCATCTGGCTGAAGTCCTTTGCGAGAACGTGGTTCGATCGCAGTTGCCCACTGCTGTCGTGGCTGGCGTCGTGGTTGAGGACCTTACCGGCGATCGCCTGACGCAAATCAACCGGCATATCCTCGAGAGCGGCGTACATACTCTTGAAACATGTATCGCCGCCTTCCGCGGGTATCTCCAAACTGTAGAGCAGGCTCGCCGGCGGCGGCAGGTCAATATACGACATATCCGTATGCCATGCGGCTTCGCCGTCCCCGAGGACACCAATCGCGGCGCCCTCCTGAGTTACATTCGAGATCGTCAGAACTTCGGGATAGCCTTGCGCTGAAAACGGCTCCCATCCGGGCACCGTGTCGAGCTCACCGAAGCGTTTGCTAAAGGCCACCAAGGCGGCGTCCGACAATTTCTGATCCCGGAACACTAATACCTGATGCTCCAACCAGACCGCGCGAAGTTCATCCACAGTCACGTCGGATAACGCCGCCGATAGATCAATGTCTCGGATTTCGGCGCCGAGCGCCGGCGCAAGCGGGGTTACATTAAGCACTGGGTCAAAGTCTCCGCTGGTCTGGATCGGGCAAAATCTACGGCAATTGCAATTCCTGTCAACGGTCGATGCGGCTGGCGCAACGCCAAATCTTATGCTGATCTATTCCAACCATGATCACCAAAGAGAACAAAGAGACGGCAAAGGTCCTAGCTATCGGCCTTAGTGTTGTGGCTGCCCTGATTTTAGCGACGACGCCGGTATGCGTTTGGCTGCACGGGGTCGATAATTGCGAGCGTATGTTCTGCGAAATTATGGCTATGCGCCGACCCTTGGCGGATATCTCGTATTGCGAATGGTGGTTCGACCTGTTCCGTTGAGGGCTCGATATGAACAAAAAGGGGAATTCGTTATGGGCGAGAGACTTGCAGGAAAGGCAGCTCTAATTACCGGCGCCAGCCGCGGCCAGGGCGAGGCAGAAGCCCGGCTATTTGCCGCGGAAGGTGCCAAGGTGCTCATATGCGACGTGCTCGACGAGGAAGGTGAAACCGTCGCGCAAGCCATCCGCGATGACGGCCACACAGCCCACTACCTGCATCTGGATGTCGCCAACGAGGCCGCTTGGATATCCGCTGTGGATTACGCGGTGCAGGAATTCGGCGGGCTGCACGTTCTGGTCAACAATGCCGGCATCGGCCTGCGCAAACCTTCGATGCTCGATATCAGCCGCGAGGAATGGCAGCGGGTGCTCGACATCAATCTTACCGGCCCTTTTTTCGGCACCCAGGCCGCCGCGCCCACAATACGCGACAGTGGTGGTGGTGCCATCGTCAATATCGGCTCCATCGCCGGCGTCACCGGCCACTTCGCCACCGCCTACACCGCGGCAAAGTGGGGAATTCGCGGGCTCACCAAGAGCGCCGCCATGGAATTCGCCCCCTGGAATATCCGCGCGAATGCGGTCCATCCCGGCATCGTCGATACCGCGATCGTCGCCGGTTCCGACGATTTCAAGGAAGCCATGGAGTGGATGACCCCCATGGGGCGCATCGCCCAGCCTGAGGAAATCGCCGCCGCGGTCCTGTTCCTCGCCAGCGACGAAGCGGGATTTGTCACCGGCATGGACATGGACGTCGATGGCGGATTTGCCGGCGCGGGCGCCTACCGCCAAGTCTTGCTGCGCGCCATGGCCCAGCCGGGTTCGAAGATATAGAGAAGTAGGCCAGGACACACCGGTGCCCTGGCCTAAGTGTTAGTCCCTAAAAATAGTCGTCGCGTTGGGCGCCATCAAATCGCTTCGATTTGAGGCAGCAGCGCTTGAAACCGGCGCCCTGAGCCACAGGGGCAAAGGTCGTTCCGACCGAGTTTTTCCAACAACTCGACGTCGCCATGCACATAGCGCACGCCACGCTTGACCTGCGTTTCGGAGGGATACGACTTGCGCCGTTTACGCGTGACCTCAAAAGGACGGCTGATCGCCGTAATTTCGCTTCCTAGACATGATAGACCTCCATCATTATCGACCGCGTGAAGGGATTTAGCGCGCGGGAGCGCGGTAATACGCCGACTTAGGTTAGAATGAAAGCACAATATCGATGCGCCAGCAGCGCGGCGACGAGTCGCAGCCAGATACCAATCGATACCTTGAGATCGGACGGTACGGTTGCGATTATCGGCGCCTTGCAATCCAATCAACCGACGTCAGGCTGTCAGGAGTTATAATGCGCAAATTAGTGATGGCGATCGCCGTTTCAGTAACGTTTGCGGTCACCGCAATGACCGGCGCCAATGCGCAAGACAAACGCGTGGTCAAAATAGATGTGGTCGACCAGGCAGCGACTGGGGCCGAAATAGAAAGTTCCGGCGGCACCGGGGTACTGCGGGTGACCCAGGGCGAAGAGGTTGAAATCCATTGGACTAGCAACCAGGCGACCGAGCTTCACTTGCACGGCTACAATGTGAAGACCAAAGTCTCCAACGACGGTGAGGCGGTGATGAGTGTCAAGGCCCGGGCGGCCGGTCGTTTCGCGATTGAGAGCCACGGTTTTGGCGCCGACCATCACGCCGAAAAGACCATCATCTATCTCGAAGTCCTGCCCCGCTAGTCAATCGTGAACTTGCCCCTTTCCCATCGTTTGACGGCTCGAACCGTGCGTTATTTCGCCCTCAGCTTCTTGGTATTTCTGGCAACGGGTACGCCGGCATACGCCCACGCGTTCGCCCAGCGTTACGACTTGCCGATCCCCCTCTGGCTTTACCTGGTTGGCGCCGGCGCCACGGTCGCAGTGTCGTTCATTATCGTCGGTATTTTCGTGCGCAAGGATAAAGAAGGCGACGGCGTCCCCCGCCTTGAATTGTTGGACACGCCAGTCGGCCGCATTATCGCACATCGCTATGCGCTAACGGCGCTGCGCGTGCTGTCTGTATCGATCTTTTTGGTGATGATCCTGGCCGGCCTGTTTGGTGTTCAAGACACCCCGGAAGAAAACATATTGCCAACCGCCATCTGGGTGATCTGGTGGGTGGGGCTGGCTTTCGCCAGCGCCCTGCTGGGTGATCTTTGGTCATTGCTCAATCCGTGGCGCATCGTCGCCGAATGGATCGCCGGCGCCACCAACTCACGGGGGACACCGAAAAACCGCCCCTTACCCGCTCACGCCAGCACCTGGCCGGCGGTTGTCGTGTTCCTCGGCTTCTCCTGGGCGGAGCTGGTGTGGCCCGACCGGGCGGTGCCGGCGAGCTTAGCAATCGCGGTGATCCTCTACAGCGCCGCCACCTGGGCCGGCATGTACTATGCCGGGATCGAGACCTGGCTGCGCCGGGGCGAAGCCTTCTCGATCCTCTATGGTCTTTTCGCCCGCTTCGCCCGCATCGAACTTCGAGTGACGAGTTCCGCCCATTGCGCGGCCTGTGGTGAGGAAACATGCCAAGGCAATAAATCTGGCGCTTGCATCGACTGTCCATCCTGCTTTCGCCGGGCCAAGCCCGAAGAACGTCGCATCGACTTACGGCCCTACGGCGTCGGGTTGCTAACAAACAAGATGCCGTCGATCTCGATGATGGCCTTCGTGTTGTTGATTTTGGCCACCGTCAGCTTCGATGGCTTCGCCGATACGCCGGCCTGGCAGTCAATTTTCAACGCCGCTCTCTCAGTGCCCTTCATCAGCGCGCTACCCAATGCGCTAGGCCTGAATAATGCCAGTGGCATCATCACGACCGCGGGGATTATCCTTACGCCGCTGATTTTCTTCACTGTCTATATGGCCTTTAGCGCCCTCATCGCCGCTCTGACCCGCAACGCAGGGTCTGGCGGTTTGACCGGCACGCCGACACAATGGTCGGCGATGACCATCGGGCGGGTATTTATCTTCACCCTGGTGCCTATCGCCATCGCCTATCATCTGGCGCACTTCCTGTCGCTGTTCCTGATCTTCGGTCAGCAGATCATCCCGCTGGTCTCAGATCCCTTCGGTTATGGCTGGAATATTTTCGGCACCGCGGATTACCAAACCGATATCGGCATTGTCGGCGCCCGCTTCGCCTGGATCGCCGCGGTTATCGCCATCGTTATCGGTCATATCGTGGCGGTGTATCTAGCCCATGTGATGGCCCTGCGCGCCTTCGGCGACCACGCCGCGGCCCTGCGCAGCCAATATCCGATGCTGGTCTTGATGGTCGGCTATACGATGATCAGCCTGTGGATCCTGGCACAGCCCATCGTTGAATCCTAAGCCGAGCGCCGGGTTCGGCGACCAACACCATAGGCGCCAAGGCCAACCAAGATCAAAATCCCACCGAAGACCAATGAGCTGTTCCGCTCGCCCGCCTTGTCCTCCAATCTGCCGCGCCGCGCCACAATAAGCGCGCGCTTTTGCGAATCGGTGAGCAGAGCCAGAAAATTTTCTTCGAGAATACCGCGCCGGTCAGCGTCAAGAAGCATCTCCAATTCAGCGGCTTCCGGCGAACCCGGCGCGAGGTCGGAAACGGCCGCTGCGGCGCTATCCACGTTTAATGCATCTAGCTGGCGCTGCGCTCTACTGTGCTGATTGAACGTCCAAGCATTCCACAACATTGCCGCGGCGATGAGGGCTACGGCGATACCGACGCCCAGCCAATACCCAACAGTTCCGGAACGGGCGGTCATCGATGCATATCTCCATGAAAATCGCTGATTACATTTGAATGGCACGGCCATATTACCCACACGGCCATGTATCGGACAGATACGATTGCATGGCGCTGCGGCGTTACTACGTATAATACTCGTCCAAGCCTGATTGGATAAAATTCGAAATGGGGGGTCCGATGGGACAACGACACGAAAACATTCTGGGAACCGTAGGAAACACGCCGGTCGTTAAGATAAACCGTATGGCGCCTGAGGGCGTAAACCTCTACGCCAAGATTGAGGCGTTCAATCCCCTGGGCTCGGTCAAGGACCGGTTGGCGCTAGGCGTCATCGAGGCCGCCGAAGCCGCTGGCGAGTTGAAACCCGGCCAGACGGTTATCGAAGCGACCAGCGGTAACACCGGTATCGGGTTGGCCATGGTGTGCGCGGCCAAGGGCTACCCTTTGGTGGTGACCATGGCTGACAGCTTCAGCGTCGAGCGACGCAAGCTGATGCGGTTTCTCGGTGCCAAGGTGGTGCTAACGCCAGCCGCGGCGAAGGGTACCGGCATGGTCAACAAGGCGGTGGAGCTGGCCGAAGCCAATGGCTGGTTCCTCACCCGCCAGTTCGAGAACGAAGCCAATCCCGACATGCATTCGCGCACCACGGCGCAGGAAATCCTCGCCGATTTCGACGGCGCGCCGTTGGATTACTGGGTTACCGGCTACGGTACCGGTGGCACATTGAAGGGCGTCGCGCGGGTGCTCGCCGAGGCGCGGCCGGACACCAAGATCGTGTTGTGCGAACCCGAGGAAGCGCCCTTGCTGCACGATGGCGCCACGCAGGAACGCAATTCGGACGGCTCACCGTCGGCCACACATCCCTCGTTTAAGCCCCACCCCATGCAGGGCTGGACCCCCGACTTCATTCCCAAACTGACCGCAGATGCGGTCGGCACGGATGTGATCGAGCGGCTGATTCAGATACCCAACGCCGACGCTCTGCGCTGTGCCCGCGAACTGGCTTCGAAAGAAGGCATTTTTGTCGGCATCTCGGCCGGCGGTACCCTGGCCGGTGCGCTTAAACTTTGCGAGGACGTTCCGGCGGGCTCCACCGTCCTGGCGATGTTGCCCGACACCGGCGAGCGCTATCTCACGACCCCGCTCTTCGCCGATATCGTCGATGACTTGACGGAAGAAGAAGCGGCGCTGTCGATGTCGACGCCGGGCTTCCAGCGCCCACCGGTGGAGTAAGGACCGCTAGTCGATCGCGACAAATATGCAGTGCCGTACTTTGCCGTCGACCGATTTCGAGCAGTGACCGCGACCATGAGTGTCCTCGGTTAGAAGGACTTCGCCAGCGGCGATGATTCGGGTCTCCCCGTCGCTGGCGGTAACTTCCACGCCGGCATCCAGGTTGATGACGTATTGGCGGCGCGGTGCCGGATGCCACTCGAAATCATAATCGCCCTCGGTTCTACGAAATTCGATCGCACTCGCGCTGACCGGTTCGGAAAACGTGCTGCTCAGTTTATCGAGCGTCCATTCGACCTCGATATCGCGAAAATGGGACTCGCCGTTTTCGTCCGCGTAAATGTTGTGAATCCGCATCAACTGGTCCTTTTTATCTTTCGGCCGCAATCGGCCATACATCCGCTTGATTCTTGCCGTTTGATCCAGGCTAAGTCTGGATTTGACGGCATTAACCATACCTTATTCGTTTCGCGATTTAAGATGGCAGTACTAGCCTTAAAGGGATAGTTTTCACCTGATAAGAGAATTTCTCTGGAAAAAACATAGATTTTGTCCAACACTCTACGAGTTATTAGGACTTTTCCTGGAGTATCTAGAATATGCCCAAGGCTATTCTCAATCTGATTGGTGCTTCCCGGTCAAGAAACGAACGGAAGTGCCACCGTCACGCTCAACGGTTCATCCGTGACAGCGGATTGGCCGCGATCGCCTATATCCAGGCGCTGTTCGCGCGCCTCATGGTCGTAAACTCCGGCGCTGCCGCGTCCGAATATACATTTCTGGTCGCCTTGGTCTCGATTGTCGCTGTCCTCGGCATGATCTTGGTCGGCGACGATCTGCAAGACTATTTTCAAACGCTCGCCGTCGCGCTCGATGGCGCTAGTGACCCGACGCCGGATCCTTTCGCGACATAGAATTAGGCGCGATAGCAGCGCACAAAGAAATGGCCGGCGCCCTTCGACGCCGGCCTTTGCTTTCGTGATTAAAGTTTAGCGCTCCAGGTTCATCTGATAGCTCGCCGCCACCCAGGCAAACCCGTCGCCGCGCCGTTCCACATAGCCCACCGAGGGAAACGGCATGTGAAAGCCGATCGCCGCCATTTTGTCGTCGGCGACCTGGCTGAGCACCCGCTTGCGTGACACCACCGCGGCCTCCGGATTATCGTCCATGCCGAAATGCCAATCCGGGTGCGACAGCGACACCGCATAGTGCGCCACCGTGTCCGACATGATCATCAACTCCTGGCCGTTGCTCTCGATGTGATAGGCCATATGCCCGGCCGAATGGCCGAAGGCATCGACCGCGGTGACGCCGGTGACGATGTCATCGCCCGGCTCGACGTAGCGCGCCCTATCCGCCATCGGGACGCAGGTCTCTTGAAACATTTTCAGGGTCGGCGGCCGGAAGGATGGGATATTTTCGCCCTTCATCCAGTAATCGAACTCGGTGCGGCCAAACACGATTTCGGCGTTGGGGAAGGTCGGATCACCCTCGGCGGTCGTCAAATTGCCGATATGGTCGGGATGGCAATGGGTGACAACGACATAATCGACATCATCGAGCGTATAGCCCGCTTCGGGTAGCAAATCGTTGAGCCAGCCCGTCGTCGGCCCGTGGGCGCGCGCGCCGAAACCAGGATCGAGCGCGATCAGCTTGTCGCCAGTATCGACCATCGACGGCACGAAATTATGCTCAAAATTGGGGAACGGCAGACGGTTGGCCTCGGCGACGGCCTGCACCTCATCGGCCGTGGCATTGGTGCCGGTGACGGGATGCATATCCTCGCGGTGGATATAGCCCTCGAGCAGATTGGTAATCGTAAAGTCGCCGAGCTTGAACTGGTATACTTTGGGGCGGTTCATTTTAGGTTTGTTCGCTACCACCGGTCTTCCTCCGTGATGCCGTTGACGGGCTTATATCGAGCGATTGGTATAGCACTGCGGGCGCGGGCGCGGGAATAGTTAGAGGCTGTAAAACGGTGTGCCTAGTTACGTTACACATCCTTAAACGGCGTCATTTCGAAGTGATGAGTCGGCCGCTACTACGTGTGTGGCGACCAACCCGGTTCGTTCTGTAACGATTGGTACGCGCCCTCCCGCACATCATGTGATTAAAAATAAACAAAATAAAAACCGTGAGGCTTAAGGGATGAGACCGCGGTGAACAAACATGACCGCCAAGCGTCCAACAACCAGCGCGTTTCGGCAAATCCTCGTGATTCAAACAATTGCGTGGCTCTTCACCTGCCCGAAACCACTTGGCTTAAACGACATGTTTTACTTGCCTTAGGTATATAATTATTTGCTCTCTTCCAAACAAATCGCAAGCCAATCTCCAAATTTATCTAAAATTCTCTACAAATTATACTTAACGGCTATTTAAAAGTTGACCAAAATTCTCCCTTCTGTTTCAATCCTCGTTAACGGGCCCTTAACCTAGCGGGAGAGGATCCGGAACAAAGAATGGGGCAGCAAACTCTCAAAAACTCCATCGGCAAGAAGTGCCAAGTTTCGACAAGAATTGTCATGGACCGATGACCTTGGCCGTCATCAAACTGCATAACTGCCCTGATTGAATGGATCAATAACGTAACTTGGCATTCCGTAAGGAGGGATGAGAAATGAAAAGTAAATTACTTAGTCTAGCGGCCGTTGCGGCGTTGGCGATCGGCTTCGCGTCGAGCGGCGCACACGCGCAATCGGCGAAATTTGCCGCCACTTGGGACACCGAAGATATTACCGCCTTCGCCACATCGTCGTGCGACGATACAGGAGCCTGTGACGGCCCCGATATGGACATGAACAGTACGATCGAGATGGCGGAGCTCCATATTTCGACGCATAAATCCGCGCTGATCGGCGTTTCCGCCCAGATCGGTATCAATCTGATCACGATTGCTAAAGGCAAGGGCGGCACGGGGACTGATGTTACATCCACGGCTTTAGCTAAAGGCGACGTTATTGTTGATGTGACATTGGTAAACCAAGGTTCGGGCGACAACTGCACCGTCGCTCCCGGCCCGATTGTATTCAAATCAGAGATGAGAGAACTCACCGTCAGCGCCGATTCAACCGCCGATGAGGTTGAAGTAAGCGTCGGCATCGTAACCGATAGCGTAAGTGCCAATCATTTCAACTTCCTGGGCGTCGAATGCGAACAGGGTTGGTACAAGATGATGGCCGATTTCAATCTGTCTGCTTTGGCCGATGCCTCGGGCGTTGATTCTACGGGTGAAGTTTTGGTCACTTTAGGCGACCGCGTGATCACGTTGCAGGAAGTGCGCGCGGTTAAAGGCAGCCTGGTTGAAGACTGATCAAATCGACGAGACTTGATTCATCAAGTTAAGAACCGGCGGCCTTCGGGCCGCCGGTTTTCTTTTGCCTTGGCTGAACCTTACCCCTCCGACGCCAGCGTCTTGCGCAGATAGTCCAGTAGGCTGATCACCGCGTAGCTGCGCATACGACCTCGCGCGCCGGGCAGGGTCACTGAACGGGACTTGCGGGTGCCTTGCATGGATATGGCGATGAACACCGTACCTGGCGGATAGTCCTCGGTATCACCCGGCGCCAACGCGGCGATGCCCACATCGGTGCCGAATTGCGCCCGCGCAGCCTGCGCGGCAGCGGCGGCGCGTTTCTCACCCGGGAGTTTTTGATTTTCCGGGTCGTGCGCAGCGACGATCGAGCCGCGAAAGATTTCCTGGTCCGGGTCAAGCGCGGTCATTCGCATGGCCAGAATGCCGCCGGTCAGATGTTCGGCCGCCGCCAGGGTCATGCCGCGACTACGCAACTGGTCCAGGACCACGCTTTCCATGGTCTCCTCGTCGATACCGAAGATCACATCGCCGAGCAGGTCGCGGATCAGCGCTTCTTCGGCGGCCAGAATATCTTCCACCGCCGCGTCGCTTTCGGCCTTGGCGGTGATGCGCACCTTGATGCCCTCGATGCCGCTGGCTTGGAACGCCAGGGTGGCGGTCTCGGCCTCGTCGAGTTCCTCCAGACGGTGCGCCAAGGTTTCCGCTAGGGCGGATTCGCCATGCCCCCAGGTGCGCATAACCCGGCTGCGGATCACCGCGGTCGCGCCGGACCGGCGCTGCAGATCGGCCAGGATGGTGCCTTCCATCATTTCGCGCATTTCGAACGGCACGCCGGGCACCGCATAGATCACCTTATCGCCCACCGGACACACCAGGCCCGGCGCGGTGCCGGGCATCTGCGCGATCGGCGAGGCGCCGATAGGAATATCGGCCTGACGCAGATTATTGTCGGGCATCACCCGGCCGCGCGCCTCGAACATATCGCGGATTTTAAGAACGATATCCTCGTCGCGGCGCATTTGCACATTCATGATTTTGGCGATCACTTCGCGGGTGATGTCGTCCTGGGTCGGGCCGAGCCCGCCGCAACAAATCACCGCGTCGCTGCGATCGAGCGCGTGGCGGATGGTGTCTTCCATGCGCTGCGCATTGTCGCCGACTTTGACCTGGTACAGGGAGTCGATGCCGACCAGGGCCAACTGCTCGCCGATCCACGACGAGTTGGTATCGACGATCTGGCCGAGCAGCAGCTCGGTGCCGATGGCAACAACTTCACAACGCATCTAACTCTCTCCCGGTTCCTTTATCCCACCCGACTTACCCGATGGCCGTCATCCTTCGAGACGCGATCTGCGATCGCTCCTCAGGATGAGGTTGGTTGTTTGATTCATACAACAAAAATCCTCATACTGAGGAGGCGCGCAGCGCCGTCTCGAAGTACGAGGATTGACGCGCCTACCTTTCCTTTCCACAGAATATCGTTAGTTCAGCCAGTCCGGGCGCGCACCGCCGCCGGCGGCGACCGACAAGGCAGCGCCGCGCGGGCCGATGCCCGGTCCGGTGCGCTGAAAGTTGGGGCAATAGGCGAAGGACATATTGCGGTCACGGTCGCACCAGGCCACCGCGCCGCCGGTCCCCGAATGGCCGAACGCCGCCGGGTTCTCGCCCATCGGCAATGTATTGGTCTCGTTATGCATGAAGCCGTAGCCCATGCGCAGATGGCGCTGG
Organism: Alphaproteobacteria bacterium; assembly: GCA_011087645.1. Lineage (GTDB taxonomy): Bacteria > Pseudomonadota > Alphaproteobacteria > UBA6615 > UBA6615 > JABDJY01. Next base: position 65,347 of record JAALLF010000003.1, on the reverse strand, counting down.
GTCATGATGCATTGGTCATCCCACACCAATTGCGCAGCCTGCGCGACGGCGGCCGGCGACAGCAGCCGCACCCCGTCGATCTCGCCGTCATTGGCCAGCATGGCGTAGATCCGCGCCATCGCCCGCGCGTTACCATGGCCGCCAAACGACGGCACTTCGAGCTCGCGGATTTCCCGGCAGTTCTGGAAATAACCCATGGCCGGCGCCGAACGAAAGGCGCGGCCGAGCGGCGTCGAGGCATCATCGGCGATATTGAAAAAGGCGTTTTCCGGATTAGGGTGCATATCCGAGACCCGGGCGGTTTCGTCGTCGCGCAGGCCAATATTGTAATCGGCGCCCAAGGGCTCGCCGACATTGGCGCGCAGAAACGCGCCGATGCTATCGCCTGTCACCCGGCGAACCAGCTCACCCAGAATAAAACCGATATTGATCGAGTTATAAGCGCCGTTGGTACCCGGCTCCCAGGCCGGCGCCTGCGCTTCGATGGCGGCGATATGCACCGGCCAGTCGAACCACGATCCCGGCGGCGCGGCGTCGCAGTAAATCACCCCACAGGTGTGGGACAGCACGTGGCGGACCAGAACGCCGGCCTTGCCAGCTTGCGCGAACTCGGGCCAGTAATCGGCGACCGGCGCGTCGAAATCGATCGCGCCGCGGTCGATCAACATATGGGCGCACAACGCGCTCATGCTCTTGGCCAGAGAATTCATGATGACGATGGTGTTTTCATCCCACGGCTGGGCTTGCGCCAAATCCACATGGCCACCCCACAAATCGACGACTTTCTCCCCGTCCCGATAGACGCAGACCGCCGCGCCCACCTCGCCACGCTCGGCGAAATTACGCTCGAATTCAGCGCGTACCGCCGCAAAATCTTCGCCACAATGCCCGTTGATGGGAAAATCGCCAGCCACCACGTCCCCGTCCTTCGTTAGGATCTTGCGCCTTTTATCCCATGTTTGGGCGCGCGCTGTCAGGACCTGTTTGCGCCCGACGCGGAACAAAGATGAACGTCGCATTCACCGTTCCGAGGAACGCGGTCATTATTTTTAGATGTGGTAGGAGCTTAACGACCCAGTTTTCAGCACACTGGAATTCGACATGAAATCCGGGGTCGAGACTGCGATGCGCGGGGCGATCCTGGTAGAGGCGGCCACAGGGGAACCCTTGTAAATTCTATCCCCGACCGGATATCACCTAGTGCGACGTCGCGATGATGTGGTTGACCCGCTGGCGCGCCGAAGGACCGTCTTCGCCATAGGCGCGTAGCGCCGCGAGCCAAGCGTCATAGGCGAGCTCACCGATCAACATGGCCTTGTAATGGGCCTCAACGGCGGCGCGTTCGCGATAAGTCATTTCTGCCGTGTTTTTAATCATCGTGCGACTTCTCATATTTCGTCCACCTTAAAAGAGCGTCGGTTTCGCTTGTCTTAAAAATACATCAAATTGAATAGAGTTCCGGCCAGACGGGGCGCGGGATGCAAATCTTAGAATTCGAGAATCGAAGACAATAGCAGGGCAAGGGCCAACACACCGGAAGACCCGATGCCGAGGGCTAAAATCAAAGCCGGCCCGTAGGCCAGCCGCCAGAGCAGCGAACGTCGGGGCGTGACGGCGGTTTTTTCATTCGTCCAGGTAACTGCACTCATATCGACCTCTATAAGTTCGAATATTGAGTGCAAATAATTTCATTATTTACCGGATAACTCAAACAACATTAGATTAAATTTGATTTTTAATAATCGTTAATCCGATTAATTAACCTTAATTACTACGTGTTTATTGTGATTATTCGAATTTCACAGATTCTACGCTCTGATTTTTTTCTTTTCCAGTCGCATGGTTAACGCTCCTTTCCCAGGGGTTCGGACACTCGATCGAGGGTTCGTCGAGCTCAGTTTTCACGCAAATGGGCGTACTGCTCAGTCAACAAAGAGCCATGATAGAAGGTCGGCGCGTAGGCGGGATGCTGTCGCATCGCCTCCAACCAGCGGGAAATTTCGGGCTTGTCATCCCACATGTGACCCAGCCCAAGATCGTCGAGGCGGATGATAACCGGCATCATGGCGATGTCGGCGATAGTAAAGGTTTCTCCGAGAAACCACGGCCCGCCGCTGTTTTCGATTTCCGCCTGCATACGCACCAACGCCCGCGAAAGGCGCTCCAGCGCCTCGTTCAGCGCCTTGTCCGGGAACCCGACCCGCCCAAAATTCAACAGAAATTCTTTACGCAAGGGCTTGGCGTTCGCCATCGCCAGGAATTCGTTTTCCGGCATGCTCTGAAAGTGAACGAGAAACGCCATATTGTAGGATGGCACGCGGACCGCGGGGGTCGGTACTTCGTCGATATAGGCCATGAGCGAGCGCATCCGCGCCCGCGCCAGCGTGTCCTGGGGCACGAGGGGCGCCGGCTCGGGCAATAGCTCGTCGAGATACTGCACAATCACCAGGGAATCGATGATGTTGGCGCCATTATGGATAAGGGTTGGCACCAAACCGTTGGGGTTAATCGCCAGATATTCCGGCGTCAGTTGATCGCCGGAAAAAAGATCGAGCTTATGCTCTGCAAATTCCTGGCCCTTGGCGTGCAATGCAAAGCGCACCTTGTGGCTACAGATCGACTGGGGAGCATTATAGAGTTCAAACTCCGGCATGGCTGAAGACGTTCCTTTGTTTGGGCTAAACTCTGCGATATTTTCAGCGGGTGTTTTGCCACGTTTCGTTCGCCAATGTCTGTAGTCTTGGACGAACCAATATCATCCACCCGAGTAACCTAAACTAAGGAACCTTCATGTCCGACAGCACCGCAAAAATCGAACGTTTTCGACCCAGCCACCTGCACAACAAGCCCCATTTCACCAGCGTGGTGACAAGCGAGGGCGGCAAGACTATTCACGTCTCCGGCCTTGTCGCATCCGACGCAAATGGGGAACTCGTCGCACCGGGCGATCTCGGCGGGCAATTGAATTATGTCTTCGCCAATATCAAGCAGGCTTTGGCCGAACTCGGCGCGACGCCGGCCAATGTGGTGCGCCAACGCATTTTCATTCTCGATATGAAGTTGGAGGACCGGCCGACAATCTCCAGCGCGATGAACGAGTTCTATGGCGACGGCGGGTCGGCATCCAGCACTTGCATCGGTATCAGCTCGATTTTGATCGAGGGCGCCTTGGTAGAGATCGACGTGACGGCGGTAATCGACGGTTAACCACCGGCCTTGTCACCCAAAGTTGATCGCAACGGCCCGATGCGCCCGGCGACCGGCATCTTATGTTTTAGAGGTACTTAGTGCCTTGCAAACAGGGAGAACCGGGCGATGAACGTTACCCGACGCGGATTGATGCTGGCGGCGCCGGCCTTGCTGACCCTACGACCGGCCTGGGCCGCGACCGCGCCCACACCACGCGCCGCCGAAGGCCCCTTCTATCCGGTCAAAATTCCGGCGGACCATGACAATGATCTCGTCCGCATCGACAGTCTGGTCAGCGAGGCTGGCGGCGAAATTCTCCAATTACGCGGTGCGGTGACCGATATTGGCGCCAAACCAATAGCCGGCGCGGTGGTGGAAATTTGGCAATGCGACGCGAACGGAGTTTACCGCCATCCCGGCGACCCGCGACCCAGATTGCGCGACACCGCCTTTCAGGGCTTCGGCAGAACCACGACGGACAAGGACGGGCGCTTTAACTTTCGCACCATCGTGCCGGTTCCCTATCCGGGCCGAACACCGCACATCCACGCCAAAATCATAGCCGATGGAAGGCCGGTGCTAACCACTCAATTCTATAGGTCTGGCTATCAGGACAATAACCGCGATTTCCTGTTCAACCGTATGACATCCGACGAACGCGAGCGGGTGTCGATGACGATCCGGCCTCAGTCAGGTAACGGCCGCGCCGCGTGGGAAACCGATATCCTCGCCGTGCTGCCTTAGCCCTTCAATTCGAGGTTCGACCCTGACCTCAGGCCGACTTGGGCTTGTAGAGCACCATGCGGTAGCAATCGAGGTTGCGCGACAAAAATTCGTAGGTAGCGCCCCAAAGATATAGGCGGAACCGGCGATACTCGAATTCGCCGAAATTGCGGATCACGGCGTCTTTGTTTTTCTCCAGATTTTCCGCCCACTGCTTGAAGGTCAAATAGTAGCTGTGGCGGTCGTTCTGGATTTCGAGCATTTCGAACGGCGTTTTGGCGACTTTGTTGACGAAATCGTCGAGTACCAGGAACGAGTGATTACCAGGATAGATGTAGCGGACCATGAACGTCGATAGCTCGTACTTCTTGCGCGCTGCGCTGCCGTCGAGGAACACCAATCCACCGGGTTTCAGCAGATGATCGAACTTCTTCAAGACCCGCTCATAATTGGGTAAATGCTCGATCACGCCCATGATCACAATCGAATCGAACTTCTCTTTGGGGTCGTACTCCAGGAAATCCTGTAGCAGGATATTAAAACTATCACGGTATTCGCTGAGCTTCTCGTTGATGAAGGTTTGCGATACTTCTGAAATCGTCAGCCCAGTAAAATCTATGCCCTGTGGCAATGCGTGGCTGGCGAAAGCGCCCCAACCGGGCCCAATCTCCAACACCCGTTTCGATTCCTTCAGCTCGCACATTTCCGTCGCATATTCGAATTTCCGCCGAAGGGCTGACTCCAAGCTTTCGTCGTCTTCCTCGTAGATGCCCTGGCTGTAGGCCGGCAATACCGGATCGAGAAAGCTGAGAAACAGATTCGCATCGAGATCGTAATGCGATTTGATCGCCGCCTTGTTGGTGAATACCTGACCGAAGATTAGCGGTTGAACGAACCGCCAGGCGGCAACAACCGGGTGGCGGTCGTCCAGCGACGCGCGCAGCGCGAACGGGCTGATCATATCGCCGTCCAGATCGATATCGCCCTGGAGATAGGCCTCGGCGATATTCGCCTCGTCGAGCGAACTCACCGCCTTCACCGCGCGGTCCGTGTGCAACGCCACACCGAACTGCGGTTCTCCGTCGCCGATGTTGCGCTTGGCGCCATCCGGCAATTCGATCGAAAATGGGGTCTCGACAGCGCCGATACGATCGATGAACTTATTGATCCGACTGAACTTAGCGGCTTCAGCCATATGCCCCTCCCCCGACATCACGCTCCAGCGTTTTGCCTAACAGTAATTGTCACTCTCGGTTCTAAGACCGGCAATTATCTTGCATAAAAAGCGACAGGAGGGAATGCCTCCAGGATCACAAACAGCAATGCGTTCGCGCGTGGCAGATTATTTCAATACTTCAAACCAGATAAGGTTGGTGTCGCACTAAGGCGGCCGAATTTAGTGATGCTGGCTTTGCGACTTATTTTCGGGCTGAGACGCGTGAGCCGGTGCACCCGCACTGCGTGACTTTTCAACAATAGCTTGGGCTTCGGCCGACTTATTCACCAAATATTTTGCCACCGCGCCGCCGATCCAAAACAACAAGGCCAGCGCTACGCCGACTGCGACAGAGGCAAGCATCTCCTCATGTGATATGTATCGCTCGGGTAACGGTATAAAAGATCGACCGCTTTCAACCGTCAAAACGATGTTAATCGTATAGAGAATACTTAGTGTGGCACCGACCAAGCCGGCCCGATATAGGTTGGTTCCCAGGCGGGTGTTCATGACCCCTCACCTTCTGTTTGCCGTCAACTAGACGGTTGGAAAACCCCCAAGTAATAATACTCAATTGCAACAGTATGCGGTACTGTCGTCAATTCCTACCACAGACACCAAAAAGTTGTAAATAAGGTGAGTTACGGCCGCACAACGGTATAACCGTGTGCGCAAACGACTAAATGTTGAGCCAAAGCTAGGGCCGGTTCTTTAACAGCCACAAGCGCGCCATACTCTGCGCCTCGGCGACGTCCTCGGATGTCATCAAAACGGTTAACGCATCCCGATAGGTTGGCGCAGCGGCTTCACCCAATTCAGCGGCGATGTTGAACCACTTCACGGCTTCCTTGTAATTCTTGGTCACGCCCACACCGTCGGCATATTGCAGCCCCAGGCTCACTTGGGCCGGGGTATAACCCTGCTCGGCGCCATGGCGGAACCAATTTACCGCTTCTGCGTGATCTCGCCTTACCCCAAGGCCCTTATTATAGAGAATGCCGAGGCTGTTCTGCGCCGGCGGGTATTGTTGCGCGGCGGCCAGATTGAACCAATTCCTAGCCTCCTTGTAGTCTTGATCGACACCCTCACCGCTGAAATACATGCGGCCAAGATTGTATTGCGCGAGCGTTGATCCACGCTTGGCCAGCGGCAACCACTCGCGCAACGCCGTCGCGAAATCACCCTGGCTGTAGGCCAAGTATCCTCGATTGAAGTTCTGAGCGCTCGCCGGAACGACAAATAGCGACGCCACAACGATTAATGCTGTGAGGAGCCGTGTCATCGCGAAAGTTTAGGCCCGCATCCTTTCCAAATCGGTAACGGCGTGTTCGCAACTTTAATGTTTTGCTAACCATAATTTAGAGCTCGGCCGCTGTCGGATATTTCAACTCGCCAACAGGTGATCTAGTAAAAATTTTTATTGCCAGCGCCTTAGTTTCACCGAATAAGGGGAATTAGATGCGAACCATGAGTTTTCTGCGCTTCCCCACCACTATTTCCCCGCTCCGAACCCTTGCGTCATGCCTGCTTGTTGCGACCGGTCTTGCGACAACGCCGGTCGCGGGTGAAACCGTAAAGATACTGCCGGTCGACGAAGCGGCGCAGGTTCCGGAATTCCTGGCGCTTCGCGATCGCTTGCTAACAGCAGTCCGGCAGCGCGATCTCGAGGCAGTGGTCGCCGTCGCCGCAGCGGACATCAAGCTTAGTTTCGGCGGCGATTACGGGCGGGATCAATTTCGCAAGCGCCTTCTTTCCGACGACAATGGCGAAGGCGGATCTTATTGGAACGAACTGGAATGGGCGCTGAAGCTGGGCGGCGTGTTTAACGGTGAACATGGGCGGCAGTTCTGCACGCCCTATGTCTCGTGCAACGGCTCCCACCAATGCACCGATTGCGACCCCTTCGAGGTCTTGGTCGCTGTCAGCGATCGCGCACCGGTTTACGCTAGTGCGGATGCCGGCGCTTCAGTGCTCGACCACCTTTCCTACGATGTGGTGAAATTGCTCGACTACGGCAGTTCACGGCAACGGGTGGAGCTGGTGGACGGTCGAATCGGCTACGTCGCCTTTCCCGACTTCCGCTCCCCGATCGGCTATCGCGCCTATTTCGAGAAACGCGATGGGCGCTGGCAGATGAGAATATTTATCGCCGGCGACTGATACCGAAGGCTAACTCTGCGACGATTGGTCATATCCTGGCCATATTTTCATTTGATAAATTACCAGAACCATCTTGGTTTACTGTCGAATGTAGCAGCTGAGGAAGTAATGAAGTTTACCGCACCTCTTATCCACGTAGCCGTGTTAAGCCTAGCCTTATCGGGGGGCGCTTTGGCCCAGTCGAGCGATGTCGATCCGAGGAAGGCTCATGAGGCTGTGGGTTCCCACGATGCGATGGGTGCGAAGGCCAGCGACAGTAGCGAAATGAAAAAGATGAACCATGTCGCCGGCTCTGAAGGTCACGAGAGAAAGACTTCTGGGCATGCGCATGGCGGTCATAAAACGACCGGTGACGAAGTACCGGCTGATTTGGATACGGCAACCGCAAAACTCTCCGATCATGAACATTATCGGGTTTCGATCGCACCGGAAGCCGAGCCGGTTGTCATTAACACTCTGCACAATTGGGTGCTGGAAATCATGACGCCCGATGGTAAGCCCGTGGAGAAGGCCGAAGTATCTCTCGATGGCGGCATGCCGGCCCATGGCCACGGCCTGCCCACCGCACCGCAGGTCACCGAATATCTTGGCGATGGCAAATATTTGATCGAGGGTGTGCGCTTCAATATGGCAGGCTGGTGGCAGGTTTCTTTCACCATCAACGGGCATCATGCGGATACCACGCGTTTCAATATTATTGCCAACTAAGCGAACACGCCCAAATTCGGCGCCCATGGCTTGGCGTCACCGCCTGATCGGCCTCCTCGCGTCCGGTGTGCTTTTGGCGAGCGGCGCTTCGACGGCAACGCATGCGCAGACCCCATTGAGCACGACACCTTGGTCGGCAGCCGAAAAAGACGCACTGCGCAGCCTGTCGATCAACAGTCTGCCGCCCCTGCCGGCAGCCCCCTCTAATAAGTTTGCCGACGACCCAAGCGCCGCGCGACTGGGACAGCGGCTGTTCTTCGACACTAGATTAAGTGCCGACGGACAGGTCTCCTGCGCGACGTGCCATCTGTCCGACGCAGCCTTCACCGATGGCCGCAAACTGGGCCGTGGCGTCGGCACCGCCGACCGCAACACCATGACTCTTTTGGGGACAGCCTATAGCCCCTGGCAGTTCTGGGACGGCCGCAAGGACAGTCTTTGGTCACAGGCTTTGGCGCCGACCGAAAGCGCCGTTGAGCACGGCAGCGCCCGCAGCGAAATTATCGGCGTCGTGACGGCCGACCCGGACTACAAATCCGCTTACGAAACTGTGTTTGGCCCCCTTCCCGACCTTAGCGACCGTGCGCGGTTTCCGGCATTCGCCGGTCCTGTGGAAGACCCCGCGGCCCGCGCGGCGTGGGACGATATGTCGACTGCTGATCGTGACACCATGAACGGCGTTTTTGCCAATATTGGCAAGGCTATCGCCGCCTACGAACGCCGCTTGGTACCAGGTCCCTCGCGCTTTGACCGCTATGTCGACGCAGTGCTGGCCGACGACAATAGCGCCGCCGCGATATTTTCCGACCAGGAGGCAGCAGGACTACGATTGTTCATAGATCGTGACCGCGGCCGCTGCGTTCGTTGCCACAACGGCCCACTATTCTCCAACTTCACGTTCCACAACACCGGCGTCCCCCCGCAGGCAGCAAAGTCGGCGGACAGGGGTCGCAGCGACGGCGCATTACTGGCGCAAACCGATCCGTTTAACTGCCTGGGCGCATTCAGCGACGCCGATGCAAAGGAATGCGGTGAGTTGAAGTTCGCCAAAACCACCGGATCGGATTTAATCGGCGCGATGAAAACCCCGACCCTGCGCAGCGTTTCGAAAACCGGCCCCTACATGCATGCCGGCCAGTTCGCAACCCTTGAGCAGGTCCTCGATCATTACAATAGAGCTCCAGACTCGCCCATCGGCACCACCAAGCTCCGAAGGCTAAACCTTAGACCCACCGACCTTGCCGCGCTGAAGAGTTTTCTTCTAACGCTCGATAGTCCGCCAGACCTCGACCGCGCCGATTTAACGCCGCCGAATTAGCTTCTGCCTAATCCTCCGGCTCCCCAAGTTCATCGAGGTTCACGGGGAAATCTATTTCCTTGCCAAGTTTCGCCGACAGGTCCATCGCCATTGTCATTACCAGATTGCGGTGCCCGTCCTGCGGCGACGCATGGGGTGTCTTAAGGCCGGTATAGACGCGCTGGTACCAAGAGTTGGTCTCTTCGCGCATCGGCCCCCATAGCTGGCCGTCTTGTATGTCGCCCGGCGGGAAGCTTGTCAGAAACTCTACATGCCGCGTATCGTCGACGCCTTCGGGCAACGGATAGGGTGTCTTCTGCGATCTGGAACTGGCGAGAATAACGTCGCGATGGGTGTCTTCGATATCGATAGCGCCTTCGGTCCCGACGATGCCAATTTCCAGGCCGTACACCGCGCCAGGCCAGACCAGCGGCAACGCCCAGCTGATATTCATGGAAAACATGGTGCCGTCATCCATGGTCCAAATGCCGAAGGTCGAATCCTTGGTGCCATATTGCGACATCACCCGGTCGTTCGAACGCGCATAGACCGAAACCGGCTTCTTGCCCTCCATTAGCCACATGCTCACATCCAGCGAGTGAGTGCCCGACACCACCATCGGCGTCAGGCTGGCCCGATGATTGGCGGCGCGCGACAGGGTCACGACAGGCGCTGCTCCGTTCATAAACGCGCGGGTGACCACACCGGTGACGTCGCCAATCTCGCCGGTGAAAACCCGCTCTTTGACAGCAAGAAATCGCCGACGGAAACGCTGGGTGTAGCCGATTACCGCATCCAGGCGCGCCTTTTCGATAGCCTTCAGCACCTGTTCGGATTCGCGCGCATTGGTCGCCAGCGGCTTTTCGATGAATAGCGAATGGCCCTGTTCGACCGCCGCCAAGATCGGCCGCGTATGATCGTTTTCGGTGGTGGCGATGATCGTCGCATCGACCTCCGGCCGGGTGATCAATTCGTTATAATCGGTGGTGAAGAAATCAGCGCCAGTGTCCTGCTGCAAATTGTGGCCGACTTCGGCGTTAATATCGCACAGCCCCAACCAGCCGATGCCGGGATAGTCGCGCGCCAGTTCCGCGCGGATACGCCCAATGGCGCCACATCCAACAACCGCAAGGCCAAATTCACGTTTCAGTCCGGGCATGTTTGCCTCTCCTTATTATCGACAATTCGGCAATCGCTGCCGATACTGTGGGACAGGCGGGGTGACCCTGTCTAGCGCCGAACGTGTAACAATAGGCGCTCGACTACGCCGCCAAACTCATCGTTGGATCTATATCATGAGCGAACCGCGCAACCTCTCCATCGACGGCAACCGTCTATGGAACTCGATCATGGAGGTCGCCAAGATCGGCGCCACCGACAAGGGCGGCAGCCGGCGTTTGGCGTTGACCGATCTCGACCGCGAAGCCCGCGACCTGTTCGTCACCTGGTGCAAAGAGGCCGGCTGCACGATCTCCATCGACCAAATGGGTAATATCTTTGCGCGGCGGCCGGGTAGCGACCCCGATGCGTCGGCTGTAATGACCGGCAGTCACCTGGATACCCAGCCCACCGGCGGGCGCTTCGACGGGGTCTATGGTGTGCTCGCCGGTTTAGAAGTGATCCGAACTCTAAACGACCTGGGCACCGAAACCGAGCGGCCGATCGACGTGGTGGTGTGGACCAACGAGGAGGGTAGCCGGTTCGCTCCATCGATGATTTCCTCAGGCGTGTTTGCTGGAGAGTTCACCCTGGAGCATGGGTTGAGCCGACCTGATTCCGACGGCCTCACGATTGGCGAAGAGCTCCAGCGCATTGGTTATGCCGGCGACGAAGAGGTGGGCACACGCGCCGTTCACGCCTATTTCGAAGCCCATATCGAGCAAGGCCCGATCCTCGAAGCCGAAGACAAGACCATCGGCGTGGTGACCGGTGCGCAAGGCCAGCGCTGGTATGAGGTGACACTAACCGGTGTCGAGTCCCATGCCGGCCCGACGCCGATGGATCGGCGCAAGGATGCGCTGCTCGGCGCCGCGCGGCTGGTCGAGTTGGTCAACCACATCGGTTTGGACAATGCCCCCAACGCCTGCGCCACAGTCGGAATGATCGATTCCTATCCCAACTCGCGCAACGTCATCCCCGGCCGGGTGTTCCTCACCATCGATTTTCGCCACCCGGACGCCGAAGTGCTAACGCAGATGGACACCGATATGCGCGACGGCCTCGACGCCATCGCTGCAACCATTGGCCTCAATCTAGCAATCGAGCAAATCCTCGACTTGGCGCCGGTGCATTTCGACGAGAGCTGCGTTGCCGCGGTGCGCCAGGCCACCGAAGCGCAGGACTACACGCTGCGCGATATGATCTCGGGCGCTGGTCACGACGCCTGCAATATCGCCGCGGTGGCGCCCACCTCGATGATCTTCATCCCCTGCATCGACGGTATCAGCCACAACGAGGTTGAAGACGCCAAGCCGGAATGGATCACCGCCGGCGGGCAGGTGCTATTGGGCGCGATGCTGGAACTGGCCGGCGTAAAGTAGCCGGCGGCCCGCTAGTCGAAAAATACCAGAGCGCGAGTCTCGAGACTTTCGCGCGGCGCCGCATCGGGCGGGCTGGTCGGATCTTCGAATGCGGAATGCAGCGCGTAGCGCGCCCGGCCATCCCGAGCCGAATCGTAGTTTTTGATCAGCACCGCTTCGTCGCGGGTCATGCGCGGGAAATAGTACCAGATGTTGCCGGCGTCGTAGGAGGCGTGGCGGGTCTGGCCGACCCGGTTGTAGGCGCGGCGCTCGACCGTGTGCAGGCGGGCATCATCGACGCTGCGCGCATCGCAGAGGCCCAGCGGCCATTGTTCGACCACGCCCGCAACCGAACGCCAGACATTGACGATCGCGAAGCGCTTGGCGAGGCGCGCCTCGGCTTCCTCGGGCATTAGATCTCGGATCCGTTCGGCCGCCGACCAATCGGTATAATCGGTGTGGGCCGCACCGGCCGGGTCTCGCGCATTATGTTTTTCACGCAAGTCCTGCGATGTGGAGCGCCGGGTATGGTCGAACACGAACACGCGTGACGCCCCCATATGCTCGCCGATCAAGACGTCGACTTCGGCGTTATAGACAGCCGCGACCTCGGCATCGTCGTAGAAGTCGCGCACCTTGGTCGGATGATCAACGAAGGCAAAGCCTTCGACGTCGAGACTGAACGTATTAGGGAGCGCGCGGCCATCGCGCACCGCCATCGGGCGTTTTTCGCGCTCACCCTCAAAGCTGGTGCGCTCGCCGGGGACGTTCGATTGGTAGAACACCGGCATCTCACCAGTGTCGACCAAGTACCCAATCGGCGCTTCGACGGTCGGGATTGACTCGTCTGGCGGTGCGGTTTGGCTCATTGCGGTGTCTCCAACAGTGTCTTTGTTTCGATAGGCCTCTAGCCCGCCGTCGGGTCGTTACGGGGTAGCGTCACCGGTTCACCGCGTTCCGCTGACAGATCGGCGGCGTTGTAAACGTCCATTACTAAAATCGCCTCGTCGCGGGTGACCATCGCCGGCTTATCGTAGGCGACGGCTTCTATGAAATGACTCGTCTCGTCGTACATCGAGCCCGCGAAGACATGGTCGACCGGCTCACCCGGCATTGATGACAGCGGATAGCGAATGCCATGTTCGGCGGTGTTGAATTGTATTTCCTTGTGAGTGTCGTCGATGGTCAGCGCACCATCAGTGCCGATCACCTCAATCCAGGCCTGGACATAGTTGGGATAGCCGATGGGCATTATCCAACCGACGCCCACCGTGATTGTGGTGCCATCATCCATCGTCACCATGACCCACTGATGGTCCGGGGTATCGCTGGTCTGGCTGAACAATTTGCCAGCGGTTTGGGAATAAACCCGTATGGGTTTACGCGGCTGCAGGCACCATAGAACAAAATCGAGATCGTGCACGCCGCCGATCGAGGTCGGTGACATTTTCGACCGGCCGGTGATCTTTTCGCCGAGCTCGCGCGTTGAATGGCGTGACACCAGACAGGTCACCGGATCACCGATTGTCCCTTCGTTGAGAGCCTTTTTAACGTAAACGTAGCGAGGATCGAAACGCCGCGAGTAGCCGATGCTGATCTTCAGAGCCTTCGCATCCGCCAAATCATATGCCGCTTCGGCCTCTTCGATCGTCGGTGCAATAGGCTTTTCAACAAACACGTTTTTGCCCGCTTCAAGCGCTGCCATGACCATGGGGTAGCGCTTGGTTTCCGGCGTCATCGCTATGACAATAACGTCGATCGCCTCATTGGCAATGAGAATTCGCCAGTCGTCGGTGATCGAGGTCGGATTGGTTTCGGCAGCGATTTCGGCCTGGCGCTTGGGGTCGATCTCCGCAATGTGCAATTCATCGACGATGGCGTTATGGGCGCAGGCGTTAGCGCGGATACCGCCGACCCATCCGGTGCCGATAACCCCCACATTAATTCGCTTTAGTTCAGCCATTCGACTCCCGCCCTCTTGTTGTTCTTGTTCTTAACGAGCCGGTCGGATCAAACGCCCACCGAATTCAACAGGCTGGCTTAGCGGCCGCGACATTGACGTCCGTGGCCTGGTGTTCGGCGAGCCAGACGCGGGTGGCTTCCTGGGCTTGCGCGATTTGCTCGGCGGTCATCGACTGGGCCGCGGCATCGCGCAAGGTCGCACCGATCTCGATGCATCCCTCCTCCTCCCGTGCCGCGGCAATACCCAACCAAATATGAACGTGGATCATCGTGTCACCCGGCGCGCCAGCCTTTTCCGCTTCGGCCCGGCTTTGGCCCCAGTAGAGGAGTCCCAACTCTAGGGCCGCCGACCAAAACCCTCCTTCGGCCGCACGCTGATACAAGACCACAGCCTGTTCATCGTCGCGCGTAACACCACGGCCGTCGCGATATAGATTGGCCAGGGTATATTGGGCCTCAGCGTGCCCCTGTTCAGCCAAGGGGCGTAATTCGGCCAAAGCTGTGGCATAATCGCCCCGGAATGCCGCTTCTTTGCCCTTGTCGATGTCCTGCGCACCAGCCGGCGCCACGAAAACCAAGAACACGCTCAACAGCGTAAAAATTGGTAACCTAATCATGGTCGGAGTTTAGCATCGATTGGGCCTGAGGTAACGACGAACAAGCCTATGAATATCAGGTTATTGGCCAAAAAATGAGCCGAAAACTAATCTATTCGATCAGCGCCGTGCTGATTATCATCGAAATCAGCGTGAGCGCGGCCGTCGTTCGTGCCGGAGAACAGCGCCTTGCGGCGTCTCTCGCCGGTGTCGCGGCAATCGTTGCACAAGTGCGTGAATATACCCATCCGCTGCCAAAGCTGGGGCGGCTCGGACCACTTCGATATTAACTCCCGCCGCACTTGCCTTGTGGGCAAACAAGCCCATTTGTTGCCGGTCTTCATAGTGAATTGGCGCGTTAATCAAGCTACCATCCTTTTTGATCGGGCCGGACCGGCCCTTTGACTTTAACTACAGAGGCAGTGTTTCCATGGCCGAAAACGGTAATCTCTTTTCACCGCTGGATTTGCGCGGATTGCAGCTTCCCAACCGGATCGTCATGTCACCGATGACCCGTAGCCGGGCCGGCGAGGGTGATGTACCCCACGATTTGAACGTTGAGTATTACACCCAACGTGCGTCAGCGGGCTTGATTGTGACCGAAGGCGTGCAAGTGAGTGCCGAAGGCAAGGGTTATTGCCGCACGCCGGGTATCTACACCGAGGCGCAAGTAGATGGATGGCGGAAAATCACCGATTCCGTTCACACTCAAGGCGGTCGGATGTTCTTGCAATTGTGGCATGTCGGGCGGGTTTCGCACCCCCTGAACAATGATGGCCTTCGCGCCGTGGCGCCATCAGCGATTCAAGCCGCCGGACAAATGTTCACCGTCGAAGAAGGCATGCAGCCTTTCGCCGTCCCCCACGCACTTACAACTGAAGAGGTGGCAGGCGTGGTGGAGGAGCATCGGCACGCGGCGGCATGCGCCAAGGCTGCTGGCTTCGATGGGGTCGAGTTCCATGCCGGCCAGGGTTATCTACCCATGCAGTTCCTATCGCACAACTCCAACCAGCGTGACGACAAATACGGCGGATCGGCCGCCAACCGAGTGCGGTTCGTGGTCGAAGCACTGGAGGCGGCAGTCGACGTTTTTGGACCGGAGCGGGTCGGCATGCGCATCGCGCCGGGTTTTACCTTCAACGACGTCTTCGACGACGACCCGGTCGAAACCTACACGGCGCTCTTGCAGGCCATAAAACCCCTCAATATTGCCTATATCCATGTGGTCAACCCACCGCCGCCGATGTCGCACAATGTGCCCGAAGACATGACCGCGCTGGTGCGCAATAATTTCGATGGCGTCCTGATCCGTAATGGCGGCTACGACCAGGAAAAGGCTGAAGCCGCCCTGAAATCGGGGGAAGCCGACCTAATTGCCTTCGGCAAGCTGTTCCTTGCCAACCCAGATCTCCCGGCGCGTTTCGCGCAGGGCGCTGACCTCAATGCCTGGGATATGGACACGTTCTACACGCCCGGTCCGAAGGGCTATACGGATTACCCGACGTTGAGCGGCTAGGAACGGCTCAAATATCCGCCAGCGGGATCGGCACATCAGCCGGTGGATCAATTTCGAAGGCGTTTGCGGTGCAACAGGTCATGCCAAATTGGCCGACATTCGCCACCGCCGCGATCAGGTCATCTAGACCAAGGCTTGCTTCGGCGGCGGCATAAGTCGCGTCGCTGAGGTGTTGCTCGGCGAGCAGCTCGCGCGCCACCGCATGCACTGCCTGCTCGCGCGGATCATCGAGTTGGGGGGCATCGTTGGCGTTGATAGCGTCGATGATTTCCCGATCTAACCCAACCTCGAGCGCTCCTCTTGCCTGCGCAAACCAGGGATATTTCGCCCCCCAGTGCCGCGCCACCACCAAATTAATGATCTGCCGCTCCCGGCCGCTCAACGGGCCGCTGTGAAGGCAGGCGCGTAATTTCTGCGACTGGCGCATCAATTCCGGAATACGGATATAGGCGTAATAGGGCCCGCCGACAGGCCCGGCGCCGGCCTGGGCCTCGTCGTAGACCTCGCCCTGGGCATCATTCATGTCCTCGCGCTTGAGTATCTCGATCCGTGTCATGTTGGCTCCCCTTATTCGATTCAGCGACGCCATCGCCGACTGTGAAAACGCCTTAGCTGATGGTCAAAAGCCAACAGTTTGGCGATTCCCGGCGCAGCGTGCATTGCAGTATCATCTTCGACGACATGTCTCCCGTCGACTAGCATGGGGGAGCAGCAAACAGCAATTGGCCCGGCATATTGAACGACACGTTTCTCAAACTCTGGCGCAAATACAGACCTTGGATCAACCCCTGGCAGATCCTCCAAGGCGCCGTCGCGGCTGTTCTGTTGGGCCTCGCCATGTTGGTGCCTCCGCGTGCTGCAAGCAACGCGGGCAGCGCGCTGGCGCGCGCGCTCGGCCCCTTGTTTCATTGGCACCGGCGCGGCATGGCAAACCTGGCCCATGTTTATCCGAAAATGTCCCCCACCGAGCGACGCAAAATCATGGACGGGGTTTGGGATAATCTTGGGCGCACAATGGGCGAATTCGCCCGAATCTCGAAAGTCGGGGCGACGGTAACGGTTGACGGCATCGAACACATTCCTCCCGACGGCACTCCCACGATTTTGGTCACGGCCCATATGGCAAACTGGGAGGCGCTCACCTGGTTCAGTCGCCTGAGCGGCCGTGAGATTTTGAACATCTATCGGCGACCCAATAATGTTTACATCGACAATTTATTGAAATTACGCACTTACGGCCTGCCGGTGCAGCTCGTCGAAAAAAACAATCGCGCCGGCATCCGGCTGCTCCGACAGCTGCTCAAGGGCGGGATGATCTCTTTGTTCGTCGACCAAAAGGGAACCACCGGTGATTTTCTCATACCCTTCATGGGCAAGGATGCAATAACGGTTCGAACACCCGCTGCTCTGGCCGCAAAAACTGGTGCGGTGGTCCTAATCGGACGCATGGTTCGAACAAATCGCCACGATCTTCACATCGCTGTGTCTCCACCTCTGCCGCCGATTGCCGATACCGGCTCCGAGGCCGAGCGGGCATTCATGCGCCAAATAAACGATATTCTGTCGTCGTGGGTCGAGGAAACGCCGGAACAGTGGTTATGGATTCACCGCCGTTGGAAAAACGCGGACACCCATCCCGTTGACGCCGGTGCCGCTCAATAAAGAAACATCGGCGTATCAAGGGCTTGCTTGATCACCGGCCGGTAGGTTTCGCTATTATAGAGCCTAGGAACATCGACTCGCTTGATCCCGCTGACGCAGCTATCCACCGGCACCGTGCGATACCGCCCCCCCTGCAATGCCATCATCAGTCCGCTCTTTCCATCGGCTAACGCTTGCACGGCCATGGTTCCAAAACTGGTCGCCACCAACCGGTCGAGCGCATCGGGAGGCCCGGCGCGCATCAGGTAGGCCAGCGACTGGCCGATGATGCCCTCACCGGTCAGTTGTTCCAGCGCGCTACCGACCGCGTCGCCGATGCCGCCCAGCTTGCGATGGCCATAGGCGTCGGCCTCGCCGGACTCAAGCACATCGCAGCCCACCATGCTGGCGCCCTCGGAAACTACAACAACCGCGTAACTACTGGGATTGTTGTGTTTATCTGCAACTACCAGCTCAGCCAGTCGTTCAATGTCGAAGGAGACTTCGCTGATCAACACTCGATCGGCATCGGCCAAATATCCCGACACCAACGCCGTCTCTCCGCTATTGCGACCGAACAATTCGATCACCGCAATGCGCTCGTGGCTGCCCGTCGGCGTGCGTAGCGCGTGAATGAACTCGACCGAACGGCTAACCGCGGTACTGAATCCGATGCAGTAGTCAGTTCCGAATACATCATTGTCCATGGTCTTGGGACAGGCCACCACCCTCACGCCCTCGCGGTGGAGGCGGGCGGCATAGGACAAGGTGTCATCGCCACCGATTGGGACCAGAGCATCAATCCCCAGCGCCTCGATGGTGCGCAACACATGGGGCGTGCAATCAGCGTGCCCTTCTTCATTAAAAGTGACATCCTCTTTTAAAAAATCGGGTAAATCACTTTCGCGTACCGCGCCGGGATTGGTGCGCGAAGTATGCAGCACCGTCCCCCCAGTCCGATCGATGGTACGCACAGACTGTGGATTCAATTGAACCACATTGTCGTGGGTCGCGGGATCGCTGTGGTTGTAGTTTAACGGCCCAGCCCAGCCACGGCGAAAGCCAACCACCGACCAATCACGGGTCGCGCATTGCCCGACAACCGCCTTGATACACGAATTCAGACCAGGGACATCTCCGCCGCCGGTCAGGATGCCGATACGCATAGCCAACGTCCTTTAATTCAATTTCGACCCGTAACCGATTGTCCTCGACATACCACAAAGTCAAAGCCGGTGCCGAACCACTCACATGCCAAATAAGGCGAGCGGAACGCTCGGTTAAACAAGCTTCGTGGCCGAGGCAAGAACAGCAGGCATTGGCAATGCGATGACACCATCCTTTTGATAGGCTTTCGCGGCCTCACGGACCGCAACCGCAATCTGACACCGGGCCGCCGGCGACTGGGCCCGGAACAGCGCTCCTGCTCGCACTGTTCCGTTGGCGATAGCGATTAACACATGATCGAGGTCACTAACGCGCCAAATTTGCGCAACTTCCGCCACCCGAGCTGCCTTAAAACCAGCGGCGACCAAAGTTCGGCGACTTTCCGCTGCGTCTGAAAACCGATAGTAGGACGGGCCAGCAGGTATGTCGGCATGGGGATCGCCATGGGCGGCAATGGCTTGTTGGACTATGTTGAATCCCACTGCCTGTGGTGGCGACGCCCAAACGGTATAAGCGATCCGACCCCCCGGGCGAAGCACACGAAAGGCCTCGCGCAATGCGCGTTCAGGCACCGCGAAATGCTGCAAGCCAAAGTTAATCACGACCGCGTCGAAAGCATCGTTTTCGAACGGTAGATCCTCCGCGTCACCGACTTGGAATTGCACGTCGGGAAAGTGGCGCTGTGCCAGTTCGATTTGCGCGGAGGAAAAATCAACGCCAAATCCTTCGGCGCCACGGCGCACCGCTTCACCGGCGGCATAGCCCGGGCCGGTCGCGATATCCAATACCCGCCGACCTGTGTTGGGGCCATCAATAGTGATATTCGCAGCATCCAGCAACGCGCCAACAGCTTGGGTCGACACAGTTTCGAAATGTTGGTGCCAGCCATTGGCGGCTTGTTGCCATCCACCATGTTCGAATTTCGTAAATCCAGCAACGTCGAACGCCACTGCGGTTTGTTGTTTTGCGGTTGTCATGATCTGTGCCCTCTCGGTCCAATTGCGTTTGTGCGCTAATTGGATCAGGGGCTTGCGGGCCGGTCGGTCTGCATGTAGCGGGCAATAAAATAGCCGCCACAGCTGTGCTGGGCGGCGTCCGGCGGGCCGGCGCTCCCCTCTTTAGCTGCATTTTTTAACGCGCCCGCAAGCTGGTAGATCAAATCGGCGCAAGACACAGGCTATGCGGAGACGCCAGCAAGATCAAACAAAATTTTCGGACAAGCCCTGTAGCCAGACCAAGTGAGCAATATTCGAGGCCACCGATCAACTATCGCTGGGCAGCGCTTCCTTTGCCAAACGCGCCGTTTCAGCAATCTGGTTCGGTGTCAGCTTGCTAGCCAACCGATCAAGAGCCTCTACAGCGGCAGTGTCACCTTCGGCGGCGGCGCGACCGAGCCACAAGCCGGCCTGGACGAAATCTTGCAGCACACCTTCGCCGCGCAGATACAGTAAGCCCAAATCGCGCTGAGAATTCACCTCACCCCGGAGGGCGGCGCGGCGATACCAATGTGCCGCTTCCGCATCATCGCGCTCCACGCCGGCGCCGAGACGATAGGCGGTCGCCAAACTATGCTCTGCCAGTGGATCGCCCTGGTCGGCGGCCTGTCGGTACCACGCTACTGCCTCCACGTTACTGCGTGCGACCCCCATGCCTTCGCGGTAGAGCCCGGCTAGATTGTACTGCGCCTGCCGGTGCCCCCTCTGCGCGGCCTTTCCGTACCATTCGGCGGCCTTCGCATAATCTTGGGGAACCTCGTCGCTGCCTTTGGCGTAAACCTCAGCAAGTTCGAATTGGGCAGTGGGCTGTCCCAACTCAGCGGCGCGTTGAATCGACCTAAACGCCAGGGAGGAGTTTTGGGGAACACCAGCGCCCTTGGCATAACGAACGCTGAGAGCTTGCAGCGCATCGGCGTGGCCCTGTTCCGCGGCCAGCTTTAGCAATCTTGCTGCTTCAGCGGCCGAGGCCGCCGGCACGCCCTGCCCCAGGCGGTGTAATGTAGCGAGCTGGTATTGAGCATCGGCATTGCATTGCGCCGCCGCCCGTCGGAACCAATTAGCGGCCTCCCGATCATTGCGGTTAACACCGCGGCCCCTGAGGTAAGCAAAGGCTACATTAACCTGACCTTCGGCGTGTCCTTGATCCGCTGCCATTGTATACAATTTCAAAGCCTCGGCTGTATCACGCGGTGCGCCTCGACCGCCCGCGAGCGCCTTCGCCAGGCTAAACTGTGCCTCCGATAACCCCTGGTCGGCGGCAAGCCGATACCACTTCACAGCTTCATCAAAATCACGGGTCACACCATTACCTTGGCTGTACATTCCACCCAAACTGTGTTGCGAGCGCGCGAAATTTTGTGCCGCCGCCAAGCGATACCACTTCAAGGCCTCGTCATAATCACGCGGAACGCCGTCTCCAGCCTCATAGGCTGCTGCGAGATGGTGCTGTGCGCCGGCAAGTCCTGCCTCAGCGGCGCTAAAGAAATGGGTCAACGCTTCTTCGTGGTCACGTGGAATGCCCAGCGCCCTGTCGTACATGACACCAAGACTCAAACGAGCCGCGGCAACACCCTGTCCTGCTGACTTGCGGTACAATTGCAACGCCTGCGCAAAATATTGCGGTACACCCAATCCGCGTTGGTGCATGTATCCCAATAAATATTGGGCATTTGGGTCACTCTGCTCGGCCGCTTTCTTGTACCATTCGACCGCTTCAACATCATCGCGCGAGACACCCAGACCCGTCCTATATAGGTAACCCAACAGAATCTGCGCGGATGCCGTACCTTGCTCAGCAAACGGCCGTATTGTTTCGAGCACCACCTGATAATCCTGGCGAAGGAACGCATCCACGACATCGACTTCATGGCTTTTAAGGAGCTGTTCGATATGTCGGCTCTCTGTGTAGTCACCCACCCCCAACTTATCGCCGCCATCGCGCACGGAAGTGCCTGTCTCGATTTCTTTTAGGCGTGTACGTGCTTCCGGATGGTTTTGAGAGGCCGCACTTCGGATCCAGTGCAGTGACGTCGTGTCGTTTTTCTCGACCCCTTGACCGTTGGCATACATCGTCCCCAAGGTAAATTGAGCATCGACATCGCATCGTTCCGCAGCCTGACGTATCCAGTTTGCCGCCTTGGGCAAATCTTGCGCCACACCATTAGCGTTCGCATACATAAAGCCGACACTTCGTTGCGCCAACGCAAATCCTTGTTCCCCGGCTTTGCTGTAGAGCGCCAAGGCTTCATTATGACGCTCGGCTTTGTGCAGACTGCGGGCAAGCTGATACTGAAACCGCAACTCGTCAGGATATTGCGCTATCGCCTGCTCGCACGCGGATATGGCTCTTGCAGAATCGATCCGGGCAAAGTCCACCCCCGTGGAGCCAACACTGTTGGCAGGATGGGCTGCGAGCGTGTCGCATTTTGTTCCCGGGATAATGCGGTGCGACGGGCGCGCCGACACCTGCGGTATCAATGACAACGACGGCGCCAGAACCGCCGTTAGGCCAAGTTTCGTGATGGGAACCGGACGGCCCGCACCGCGCGTTTCTAGACGCGCGACGATTTCAGGAGTGATTTTGCCGACCTCGGGCAAGCCTGCTTGACGCTCAAACAGACGTACTGCCGCGCTGGTTCGTGGACCCGAAATACCGTCCGCCCGACCGACATTATATCCATGCGCTCCTAATAATTTTTGTGCTTCAACAACCAACTCTCGTTGCGTCATCGTCGTTAATCGCACCGGCGCTTCACCCGAAAATTCAGTCTCGCCGCTGATCAGCGCGAACTCCTCGCGGGCGAAATTTTGGGCCGCCTCAACCTGATCGGGGGTCATCCTGCGAGCAACAGCGTCTCGCCCCTCGACCGCCTTCACATTGTTTTGAGTTCCGGCGATATTGAGCCACTTATAGGCCTCAACATAGTCGCGTGACACACCGCGACCGTTCGCATACATCACACCGAGTTTATACTGTGCACTGGCGTTACCCAGCGCCGCGAGCGGACGCCAGCGATCAACATCGTAGGCAAAGTCACCGTCGCGAATTTCTTGGCCGGCCGATTGAAAACCCAACGCTTCATCGCGGATGACGTCGCCGGTTTCGCCGACAGAGGTGTCAGCAAAAAACCCCCGAAAAGTCGTCGCGATGTCTTTCAGCGCAAATCGCTCGAAAGATGCCTGCGTAGTCGGTGTCGCGGGTGCTGCGAAAAAACCGAGTACGCCCACAATTCCGACGACCAAGACAACAAGCCCAGCGGCATACACCAAACCGCGGCGCGGTCGCTGTCTTTCCTCAAGCTCGTCTTGCGTCTCGCGGTCGAGCAGTGGCTCTTGCACCGCCGGATCGGACAGAGTTCGTTGCTGCGTGCGCTGGTATTGTTCTCCAAATGAAAGCCCCGGATACAATGGTTGATATAGTGATTCTTCTTCTTGTGGGGCCGCCTCCTGAACCGGCGCCTCAGGCTCGCGGACTCCGACACTGGCGGGGAGCAATAATCTTGGCAGCCAGCCAACGGCCAAAACGACGATAGCTGCCAAAAGACTATACCCAAATATGACCCCATCTGGTTCGTTCGGCGCGGTCGGTATTAACATCAGACCGTTTGACAATCGCCACGTAAAGAATCCCCAAGCACCGATTAAAGCGCTAATAGCGACCGCCATCCAAAACCAAGACCACACCAAAACCAAGTGTTGCAAGCCACCTGCCGATACCCAACGTGGCTTCTCGGGTCCGGCAGATAAAAAGTAGCCAAAAAGCAAAGTCCAAGCGGCGACAGTAATCGCCAAAACCACAATCACGCTATTCGCCTCATATGCCGCAATGGTTGCGAGAACGACGGTCAAAATATTGGCGAAATCAGGCATAACCATGATCCATAAAATAGATGGCGTTCTCTCTAAAGTTAAGAATATTTTAACATTTTAAATATTAACAGATTATTAATATTTATGCTTAACACACGGATTTCATTACCGAATTTCCCGTGGGAGAGACTTTGTCCACAAGCTGGGTTATAGACAGCGCGCGCTCCAGTCTTGTCGCGGAACACGCCTAGGTGCGCGCATGGATATAGGGCACAAAAAAAGGGCCGCCCAACGGACGGCCCTTTTCTGAAGGGAATTTTCTCGCGCTTAGGCTTCTTGGAGATTGACCGCCTTCGGGCCGCGCGCATCTGGCTGAACTTCGAAGTTCACTTTCTGCCCCTCGGTCAGCTGCGACATCCCTGCTTGCTCGACCGCCGAGATGTGAACGAAAACATCTTTCGAGCCATCTTCGGGGGAAATGAAGCCGAAGCCTCTCGTTACGTTAAAAAACTTCACGGTACCTGTCGTCATTAGTCATGCTTTCTTAGTGGTGAGGACCCGCCACGCACCTGCGCGCGGTGTGATTGATTTCACATCACATTTAGAGAATGTCTCGTCGGCCGTGCGGCCAGGCATAAAGCTTCCTAAACCCGCTGTGGAATGGTCACATGCTGATATAAGGGAACACTAACCCCAAAAAAGCAAGCAGAATTAGTTCATGACTTTCACGCAATAAAGAAAAGCACCAACTGCTTGTAGCCACTGAACCAGCGCTGCTGTGGCCCCGTCTATTGGATCAAAAATTGCCAATTTACCGCGCATTATATCCCTTTACTGAAAAATAGGAGGTACCGCAAAAACCAGTATATGGGCGGGTGATTCCACGGAAATATCTGTTACTGCGCCACTTTAACGAGTATCGAAGGTGTACTTAGCACCTTAAGACTACTGACCTTAAAAACATTCTCTCAGTTTGAGATACGAATATTGATTGAAGTTTGCCTAAATTTTTCGGATAATCCACCTTGTCTTCCTGAGTGCTTATCAAGTCGCGAGTTACCCACGTTAAGATGGGTGCGGCTACCCTGGCTCGGCTGACGGAACTACGCGGGGCTCAAGACTGAGCCTGAAATAAGTTCAGGAGAGAAAAATGTTTGCAATTGCCTACCTTCAAACGCTGGCGCTTCGCCTGCGCAAAGATAAAGCCGGCGCTGTCGCGACGGAATATGCCTTTCTGATCGCGTTTATCGCCATCGTCGCCGCCGCTGGCATGGGCCTGCTCGGTGAAAACTTGAGCATTTTCTTCGACGATATCGGCCAGGCGCTCGAGGGCGCTGCTGACAACCTGCCGACTATCGGCGGTAGCTGATCCAGCTATCGGTTATCGAGACACGCTCTCGACGGCACGGAACGACACGATCAAGGCCGGCGCGCACCAGCGCCGGCCTTTTTCTTTAACCAAAGCATTATTTTTGACCTCTGTTCACGGGGCTTTGGCAAGTCCTTTCCATCATCCCGTTTTCAGAAGAGCCGCCACAAGATGGGTGGTTTTGAACTCTACATTAAAGGGCGCGATAACGGCCACAGCCGCGCTTTAATACCGCGCAAACGACGAAAACAATTTCACAGAACAAAGAATCACTCTGACAATTTGTGAATCTACCTGTCTTAAAGGGATATTCTTCGCCCGATTCAAGAAATTTGTTGATAACCATTTTCCCGTCAACTAAAACTTAAGTCCCACCGGTTAATTACCGGGAAAAGAACTTAGACTTGTGCGACATCATATTCGAATAGCGTCGGTTGGGTCGCTCCGGATAATGTAGAGGAGACAAACATGCACATTGTAACGCGCTTACATATATTGTTTCACCGCTTTGCAGGCGATAAGGCCGGCGCTGTCGCGACCGAATATGCGTTTCTGATCGCGTTTATCGCGATCGTTGCCGCGGCCGGTATGGGACTGCTCGGTGAAAACCTCAGCATCTTCTTCGACGATTTGGGTCAGGCGCTTGAAAACGCGGGCGACAACATCCCGACAATCGGCGGTAGCTGATCTAACAGCAATCTGTCTATTGAATTCAAAAGGCCGGTGCTATTTGCGCCGGCCTTTTTTATTCGAGCTCAACCCAATGATTTTTGAGCGCGATTACCGTAGGTCTTACTTAGCTGTAACAATGCGAACCGAAACCCGACCCCGCGTCATCAGGTAAACGCCACTGAGAACCAAGACCAACGCAATCGCATGAAACAGATGCAGCTCTTCACCCAGTAACACAATCGCGAGAAATGCCGTAAACAGCGAACGAATATAATTGCCGAGGCTAGCTTTGTTGGCCCCTATCAGGCGCACCGCCGTGTTGGTCAGCCCCACCGCAACTGTCGTGATCGCGATACCCACCCACAACAACGTGGCGATTGTCACTAAATTGACTGGCACGGGCCGAAGGAAGATCGACTCCGCAACATATAACGGCAGGGTAATCGCGGCGCCGACGAGCTGGATCACCAGCATGAATGAAAACGTACTGATTTGCTTCGGCACACGGCGCAACAACACGTTGTGCAAAGCAACGAAAACTGTCGCCAGCAATATTAGTAGATCACCTATATTCGGCTGAAGGGTCAGCAAGTTAATTGGCACGCCACGGGTAATGATAAACACGACCCCAAGCGCGGCGATGAAGATGCCGGTGCCTTGTTTCAGATTGATCAAATCCCGGAATAACAGCCAAGACAGCAGCACCGTCAACGCCGGTTGAGCCGTCGAAACCACGCCGCCGTTGAGTGCCGTGGTAAAATTGTAGCCGGCGTAGATCAGCCCGTTGCCCAACGGCACAAATAGGCACGCCATGACCAGGAATAACTTCCAGTGGGTGCGGATCAGTTGACGGTGCGCCAGCACACCGCGGGTAGCGAACGGCAACAGAATGATCGACCCGATGACCATGCGCCAAAACACCAAGCCGATGGGCGGTATGACGCCGTTGAGATAACGCGCGATGATATGATTCGAAGCCAGGATCATCGCCGCCACAACGATCATCGCATAGGGCAATGCATTCCGCGTCGACGGATCGTCAACCTCGCTACCCGTTGTGAACATCCCCATCACGCCCAGCCGCAATTAAAGGCATGATATTTAGCACGTCGGTGTCTCTCTGATGATTGCCTGCATTCCGGCGCTGCTCGCCCTCGAAATCCGCTCCCGGGAGATATTTTGCTCTCGATGCGGGGTATCGCTATTTCCAACGCCGTCGCAGCCGGCGACGAGCTTAGAAACCTACCCCCGCCGAACAGCCTTGAACGCCGCGACCGCCTGCGGAACCGAATCTTCGATCGGGAAGCGCTCGGCCGACGAGCCGCCGATATAGCCGTCCAGGCGCGGCACGCGGTGTAGCAACGCGGCGAAGTCGTCGGGTGTCTCGATGGAACCGCCATGGACCGTGATGAGGCGGTCGGAGAACCGGCTCTCCAAAGCTTCACAGATCGCCACGGTGCGCTCGACCATGCCGTCCAAGCCCATCACGGTCTCTGATCCTATCGAGCCGCCCGAGCTGTTACCGAAATGGACGATAATATTGTCGACCCCAGCCTCGGCCATCGCCAACGCCTCGTCCGGTGTGGTGGTGAAGGCCTTGGTGAAGATGCCCTGGCTACTGGCGTAGCCGAGAATATCGACTTCGTGGGAATAACCGAGGCCGGTTTCTTCCAAATCCTTGCGATACTGGCCGTCAATCAACGCCACGGTGGGGCAGTTCATGATGCCGTCGAAGCCGCTGTCGGCCAGCGTATGGACGAAGCGGCGCATGTCGCGTGTCGGGTCGCCACACAAAATGCCGGCCATCACCGGACAATCGGGTACGACATTCGCCAGATAACGCTCACCGATTTCCAGCGTGATCGCATTGGCGTCGCCAATCGGTAGATAACCGGCCATGGAGCTGAGCCCCTGCATGCGGAAAAAAGCGAGGATGTGGGTCGTCACCATGTCCGCACCACCGCGCGCCGCCATCTTCGCGGTGATACCCGACCCGCAGAACGCGTCGAACAATACGCCGTCTTCGTCGCGAACCGCTTTCAGCCGCCCTGCTATTTCGTCACGCGTGAAACGTGCCATCTCGTCGCCCCTATCGATGCCGGGTTAGCCGCTACGCCATTCGACCACATTATTGGCCAGCACACCGACACCCTCGACCTCGGCTTCCAGGTGATCTCCCGGCTGCAACCAGCGGTTACCGTCGGCGCCGCTTTCGACCGCCGTGCCAGGGCCGGTGCCCGAGCAAATGATATCGCCCGGCGCCAATTCGACATATTTCGACAGATAGGCTGCCGATTCCGCGAAGCCGTAAATCATATCGGCGGTCGACCAATCCTGGCGCACCTCGTCGTTGACCCGCATCACGCAACGCAAATTGTTCACGTCGTAACCCTCGTCAACGACGACGCAGGGTCCGCAAGCATTGCCCGTATCGAAGTTTTTCTCCAGCGCCCAGTTAAAAGCGCCACGGTGGATCGGCGGCCCGATGCCGAGCCTTGGATCGCGGATCGACAGATCGTTCCAAACGGTGAAGCCCCAAGGTTCAAAATCGCCTGCCGCCATCCGCCGGCTGCCGGATGCCAAGATCACCCCCACCTCGACTTCGTAGTCGAATTTCTCCACCCCCGCTTCTGGGCTTACGTTAGCGTCGGGTCCGACCACCGTCTCCGGCATGATCAGAAAGCCCCACGGCGGCAGGCCGTCGCGCTGGTCTTTCAGGAAATGATCTTCGGTGAATTCTTCTCCGGTAATCGCCTTAAAGGCGTTGACCGCGTGCGCCGCCACATTGGCGCCCAAAGCGATGATCCGGTTACGCCGATCCGGCAACGGCGCCACCAACTGCACAGAAGACAGAGGCACCGTAGCGTTCGTCTCACCGGCCGCAGCACCGGCGGCGAGTTGGGCCAAGGGTTCGCGCGCCTCGCCCCAGTGAGCGATCATATCGTTCCAGCTACCGCTGCCGTCCCCCGGCAACAGACGCGCCAACGTATCCGCGCCCGATGATCCCAGGCTGGCACGGGCGGCGGCGATATCGACAATATTGTCGTCGACTAACAGCCCCGTCGTTCCCTCATTATATCTCACGAACCTCATACCGACCTCTCCTACCCCCAAAGGGTGTTTTATATTGTTATGCGTTCTTCATGGCGCATCTCGAATTTCGCCATCGAGCACTAGAATGTCAAAGCGGGCGTGGCGCGTCAAAACCCCTGCTCCAACAAGCAAATTACCGATTCCTTAACCGGCGTTAACGAATAGATTTCATCGATTTTAAAGTTCCGTTGACAAAGATGTTTCATCTTCTACCCCCAATTCCTCTCTTGCGGGTTGTCTTCAATGGCCGCCACAGACGTACGGAGGCGAAATGGGGATGCTGGCAAACGGAGAATCCGATGCAACGGTTGAAACAGGAACTTGACGGTCTGTCGCGGTATATCCTGCGCGTTCGACAGGAGGTCGCGGCGATTGACCGGCCGGCCGAGCAAACCGACGACTTCGAAAGCATGGGCGATCAGATGGTCGCCGTTGTGAAGGCAACGGAATCAGCGACCGAGTCCATCATGGAAGCGATGGAGAGCAACAGCGAGATCGTCGCGCAATTGCGTGAGAAAATGGAAGATCCCGAACAGCTCGCCTTGCTGGATAAGATTACCGAAAATGCCGGCAACGTTTTCGAGGCCTGTTCGTTTCAGGATATTACCGGTCAGCGCGTCGGACGCGTCGCCAAATCGATCACCTTTGTCGAAGAGCGCGTTGAGACCCTGAAAAACCTTCTCGGCGAGCAGGAAACCGACGACGTCGAGGTCGAGGCGGGCGAAGAGGTATCCGAAGAAGATGCGCTATTGAATGGACCGCAACTCGAGGGCGACGGCCTCTCGCAGGACGATATCGACAGTCTCTTCGACTAAGTCGCTCTCTCACATCTAAAATCGGGGTAATAACCTAGCGCCGCCCCCCGCCCGATCTGGGTCCGGCCGTGCGCCAGGCCCCCGGTCGGCTGGCCGCCCCACAAAGCAACCCAGCGTGTAAGGGTACTCGCCGGCTATCTGACAGTGATAAATCGATTGCGTCGAGCCATTCCAAGCTGCCAGATCGATGCCCGCAGGATGTCACGGTCCTAATCCTTAAACAGTCCAGCGCTGTCTTTTCCGTCGCGTGGGATGCTAAATTTCTGTGGGGAGATTAGATTTTGGAACTCACCGTATTTCTTGCCGTGATCGCCGCGGCGGTGCTGCACGCCGTTTGGAATGCGGTCGTAAAGGGCGGCCGCGACAAACATCTGAGCATGACCGCGATCGTGCTGGGCCACGCACCCATCGCATTGGTCGCCACAATTATTTCGCCGTTCCCTGACCCGGCAAGTTGGCCCTACATATTTGGTGGCATCGCGCCGCATGTGGTCTACCAGTTATTCCTCTTAACATCGTACCGGTTCGGCGACCTGACGCAGGTGTATCCGATCGCCAGGGGAACCGCGCCAATTCTGGTTGCGCTAATCTCTGTTGTGTTTCTCAGTGTCGCACTCGGCACAAAGGAGCTGCTGGCTATATTCTTGATCGCAGTTGGCATCATGAGCTTGAGCTTGGTTCGCCAGCACGATGGGCTGCGCAATACCCGAGCCGCGGTGCTGGCCTTTATGACCGGCTGTCTTATCGCCGGTTACTCGCTGGTTGACGGGTTGGGCGCGCGCGAGGCGGGAACGGCTTTGGGATTCTACAGGTGGCTTTCTCTGGGTAATGCGTTGGTTTTCGCCATCGTGATGCGGGCAACAAAGCCCGGACTCATCACGCGGCTACGAAGCGAGGCGGTACCGGCATTTGTATTCGGTGGCATTGCGTCATTTATCGCCTATGGTTTGGTGATATGGGCCTTCACCCAAGCGCCGATTGCCTTGGTTACGGCGTTGCGCGAGACCAGCATTATCGCCGCCCTGTTCATCGGTGTCTTTTTTCTAAAAGAACGGCTTGATTTGGCGAAGGTCGCCTCGACAGCAATCACTCTTTCGGGCGCCATTCTGCTACGTTTCGCGCGCTGACCGACCAAGTGCACGCAAGGAGCACGAACCATGAAAATCACCAAGATCACCGCCTCGACCATGAACGTGCCCAACGGTCCGCCGGTGTCGGAATATTACGTGTCGAACACTTACATCGTCGCCCGCATCGAAACCGATGAGGGCCTGGAGGGTCTCGGTTACACTATGATGGTCGGCGGTTTCGGCGCGCGGTCGGTGCGGGCTTATCTGGAGGAGAGCCTGATCCCACTGATGATCGGCGAAGACCCACGCGACGTCGGGCGGCTGTGGCAGAGGATGTACGAAAACGACCGGGGCATCCGCAAAAAGGGGGTCCCGGTCTATGCGATCAGCGCGATCGATATCGGGCTGTGGGACATTTTGGCGAAGTCGATGGATCAACCGGTATGGCGTCTGTTGGGCGCCCAGGCCGACAAAGTGCCGGTCTATGGCAGTGGCGGTTTTCTGCCCTACACGGTTGATCAAATCGTCACCGAAGCCGAAGGATTTCGCGGGCTTGGCTGCCGCCATTACAAATTCAAACTCGGCCGCGAGAATTTGATGGAAAACGTCACAAGGGTCCGCGAAGTGCGCAAAGCGCTGGGCGACGATATGGAAATTCTGGTCGACGCCAACCAACGCTGGGATGTCGCGACAAACATCCGGGTCGCCAATCAATTGGAGGATTGCGCGCTCTATTGGTACGAGGAGCCGGTGCTGGCCGACAATATCGCGCAATGCGCCGAGGTCGCCCAAGCTATCGCGACACCGGTGGCGACCGGCGAGAACGAATATACCCGCTACGGCTTCCGCGATTTGATCGACGCAAAGGCAGCGCAATTTCTCAATCCCGACATTCATCGCTGTGGCGGGTTTAGCGAAATGATGAAGATCGCCCATCTCGCCGCGGCCTACGACGTGCAGATCGCACCGCACTTGGTGCCGGAATTATCGATCCATGTGTTGGTATCGATCCCCAACGCCGCCTTGGTGGAATTTCTCGCCGGCAGCCCCGACGATCTCTGGGCCGACCCGCCGCAAATCATCGACGGCTTGATGGCGCCACCCGATCGCCCTGGTCATGGTATGGGATTCAGTACCGACGCGATCAAGCGCTACACGGAATAACTCAGCAATCACGCCGGATCTGAAGGGTCGTCGTAGGGGTATTTTCGGCGCGGCAGGCAGCGTGACGATTTGACGATATCGGTCATGCCGCACCATTCGCGCTCGTGCTTGGTATGCCCGCACTCGACACAGCGGTAGACCGTGTCGCCAGATTCAAGTCCCAGTTTCTGGTAATGGAAAAAGCGCCGGCACTTCGTGCACCTGAAATGACTGACCAGGGGCAGATAGAATAGAAACACGATCAAAAATAGAGTCAGGCTGGCGAACACATACCAGCGGGATTCCGCGATGGCATCGAACAGCGCCAAGCCTAGTAACGCGAAGCCCGGGGTCACCAGATAGCCATACCCAAAGATCGCCTTGCGCCTCACCTTGCGCTGAATTGAGGGATCGGGGATCGCCTGGCTCATTGGTTGATAGTGCTCATATGGCGGTCAGCGGCTCGCCTCAGATATTGCCCGCCACACCCGCTCAGGTGTCGCCGGCATCTCGATATCCGTGACGCCAACCGGCGCCAGGGCATTCATGATTGCGTTCATTAGCGACGGCATGGCGCCGACGGTGCCTGCCTCACCGGCGCCCTTGACCCCCAACGGGTTGCGCTTGGTGGGAACGTCGTTGCTGGCGACATCGATGGCGGCAAAATTATCGGCCCGCGGCATCGCATAATCCATGAATGAGCCGCTAAGCAGCTGCCCACTCTGCTTATCATAGGCCACTTGTTCCATCAGGATTTGACCTACGCCCTGAGCGATGCCGCCATGGATCTGTCCCTTCACAATGGTCGGATTGATCATGGTGCCAACATCGTCGACCACCCAATAGCCGACGATCTCGACGGTACCGGTGTCAGGATCGATCTCGACTTCGCACACATGGCTGCCATTGGGATAGGTGTCGTCTTCAGGCACGAAGGTAGCGGACTCAAACAGGCCGGGCTCCATGCCGCCCGGCAGTTTCGCCGGTAGGAAAGACGCCTTCGCCACTTCTTTCAACGTCATCTCCCGGTCGGTGCCGGCAACGACGAATTTGCCCCCGATGAATTCGAGATCAGCGGCGCTGGCTTCGAGCAAATGCGCGGCGATCTCGGTGGCCTTGTCAATGACCTTATCGGCCGCGAAATACAGCGCCGAGCCGCCGATCACTGTCGAACGCGACCCCATGGTTCCCATCCCAAAGGCGACCCGGTCGGTGTCACCGTCGATCACGCGCATCTCGCTTGGACCCAGGCCTAGCCGCTCGCCAACGATCTGCTTGTAGACCGTCTCGTGACCTTGGCCTTGGCTTTTGGTTCCCATCAGGATGGTCGCCGAACCATCGGTGCTAAAGCGTATTTCCGCGAAATCCGGCGCCGGCGACGCGGCCCGTTCGATCGGGTTGGCGACGCCGATGCCGCGCAGTTTGCCGCGCGCAGCCGCTTCGTCGCGCCGGCCGGCGAACTCGTCATAGTTCGCCATCTTTAAGGCCTCCGCCTGATTATGGGCAAACTCGCCGCAATCGTAATTGAGCCCTAAAGCGGTCTTTACCGGCATGGTTTCGGACGCGATCATATTACGCGCGCGCAATTCCGTTGGGTCGATACCCATTTCGCGGGCCGCTTCGTCGAACATGCGCTCGATGACAAAGGTCGCCTCGGGCCGGCCAGCGCCGCGATAGGGTGCCGTCGGGTTGGTATTGGAATGCACCGTGCGCACGGCGACATGAGCCGTCGGAATGTCATAGACACCGACGAGCGTGCCAACATTGGTGAAGGCTGCCAGCAGATTTCGAATCGCCGACAAATAAGCGCCAATATTAGCGACCGTGCCGACCCGTAGTCCGACAACTTTGCCGTCCGCGTCGAACGCCAATTCGGCGTCGGTGACATTGTCGCGCCCGTGCTCGTCGGCCTGAATCGCCTCGCTGCGCTCGCACGCCCATTTTACCGGGCGACCAACTTTCTTCGCCGCCCACAGCACCAAACGATGCTCGGCATACTGCCAGCCTTTGGTGCCAAATCCGCCACCGACATCGCGCGCGACAACGCGAATATTCTGCTCGGGGATCGAGAAAATTTTCTCGGCTAGCAGTTGGCGAACCCGATGGGGATATTGCACATCGGCATGAAGCGTGAACCGGTCTTCTCGTTCGTCGTAGGTGCCGATAGCGCCGCGCGGCTCCATATATTGTGCAAACACCCGAGAGATCGTGAACTGCCGCTTGGTGACATGGGCCGCATCTGCAAAGGCAGCCTCGACGGCGGCGGCGTCGCCGGACTGGAATTGGCCTGATACATTGTCGGGATAATCGTCCCAAACTAGCGGCGCATCTACCGCGACTGTCTGAGCGGTGTCTGTCACTGAGGGCAGAGCATTGTAATCGACATCGACCAGTTCGGCGCCATCGCGCGCCTGGTCGAGGGTTTCAGCGATCACCAACGCCACCGGGTCGCCCACATAGCGCACCCGGCCCAGGGCCAACGGCGGTTGCGGGCGATATTTCATGGGCTCGCCATCGGGGCGCTTCCACTTCGCCGGCATCCCCGGAACACCCAAATTATCGGCGGCAATGTCTTCGCCGGTGAATACGGCAACCACACCGGGCGCTGACGCAGCCGCGGCAATGTCGATGGATTTGATCTCGGCATGAGCATGGGGTGATCGCAGGACGATCGCATAAGTTTGCCCGGGTAAATTCACGTCGTTCACGAACAGTCCCCGACCGCGAAGTAGCCGCGGGTCTTCCTGCCGCAGGACCCCCTGACCGATACCGAATTTTTCCATTTCCGTACTTTCTCTCGATTAAACGTGTAGCCCAACGCTAATTCATCAGGTCGAAAATTTCACCCCGGCCTGTCGATCAGTCGGCGATCTCGGTTTTCCTGGCCAATTGCCCGAAACCTTCCAGAACATCACTTATGCCGTGCCGGCGTAGCGCATACCAATAAGTGGCGATATTGGTCGACACGATGGGTCGGCCCAACTCTTTCTCCAACTCCTCCACCATGTCGACGATCCCTAGCGCGGCACCCACATGTAAGAACGTATCGACATCGTCATGGTCGAGTTTACGGAAGCCCTCGAGGGCATCTTCAAGGGACACCTTGATAATGTCTTCCGGCTTCTTGACCTGCAGCCCGGCGTGGTAGGGCACCTCGAAACCCATCGCCTCATAATAGTTTTGCACGCTTTGGGAATAGACATCCGACATCGGCGACAGCGCGGCGATGCGTTTCGCCCCCATTGTTTTCAGCGCGGCGACCGCAGCGTCCGTCGCCGTCACCAATGGAATATCACCGATCGCTTCCTGTAATTTGGCGCGGTATTCGGCATGCTGATCAGGCGTCCATATCCGCATTTCGACATTGTTGCCGATAATCACCT
Organism: Alphaproteobacteria bacterium; assembly: GCA_011087645.1. Lineage (GTDB taxonomy): Bacteria > Pseudomonadota > Alphaproteobacteria > UBA6615 > UBA6615 > JABDJY01. The sequence goes on along the minus strand of JAALLF010000003.1, from coordinate 30,303 downwards.
GATCGGGCCAACAGCCGAGCCCACCTTCGACAACGCGCAAAATCGCATCGGGCACTTCCAGCGTGAAGCGATAAATCTGGTTGTTGATGCCCTCGGGCCGCAACAGTTCATATTCAGGCTGCATGTTGGCGTTTTGCAACGGGATAAAGAGCGCGAAGACACCGCGCGGTCCAAAACGATCTGGCATTACGAAAAAGTTCCTCTAGTGAATGGTCCAGATATAGCACCTCACCGCCGTCCCAGGGCAAACGGGTTGCAGGCCATCGACGCTTCGATCATCATTATCGCTAACCGCGCTTCGGCGCTTCATATGAAACTACCAAAATCAAATGATACGCGTTGGGAGAGTCGCATGATTAACGCCGCAATCGTCGGTCTGGGCTGGTGGGGCAAAGTCCTCGTTCAGTCGGTGCAGAACAAGTCCGATAAAATCCGCTTCACCGCGGGGGCCGTCCGCACCCCTTCGAAAGTCGCCGACTTTGCCGAAGAGCAAGGCTTCACATTGCACGATTCACTCGACGGCGTCCTGGCCGACGACGCAATCGACGCCGTGGTCTTCGCCACGCCTCATTCGCGCCATGTCGAACAGATCGTGGCAACCGCGGCGGCGGGCAAGCACGTCTTCATGGAAAAGCCCCTCACCCTGACCAAGGCGGATGCGGAAGAGGCAGTTGCCGCGACACAGAAGGCCGGCGTGGCGCTGGCCGTCGGTTTCAACCGGCGCTATAGCCCGGCGGTCGCGGCCCTGCGCGAACAAATCGAAAGCGACACCCTCGGCACCCTGCTCCATTGGGAAGGCACCATGTGCGCGCCCATCGGCATGGCGCTGACCGCCGATGCCTGGCGCGCCGACAAGCGCGAGACGCCGGCCGGTGGGCTCACCCCGATGGCGATCCACATCATCGACATCATGATCGACTTGCTGGGTGAGGTTGATGAAGTCTATTGCCAGAGTTTTCGCCGTATCGTGCCCAACGACCATGACGACACAACTTCGATCCTCTTCCGCATGAAGAACGGCATGTCGGGATATGTCGGAACCCTATTGGCAACGCACCCCTCGTTTCGCATGCATATCTGGGGATCGGAGGGTTCGACGGAAATCCGTAATCCCGATATGAGCGCCTTCCTCTACACCCCCAACAATACCGGCCAGATCACCGGCGCGGCGGGTGTGATCAACACAGACGAGCGCGACTTTGAGGGCTTTGACACGATTTCGGCCGAGTTGGAAGGCTTCGCCGACGCCGCCAGCGGTGGCACCCCCTATCCGGTGACGCCCGCGCAAGCGATCCACGGCTGCGCGGTGATCGAGGCCATTGTCAAATCGGCCGAAGGTGGGACCGCGGTAAAGGTCGGCTGACCCCGCGTGACCACGCCGCCGCCGAAACTATTCAACCGCGTACTCCTCGTCGCCGCTGTTGTAATGGCGTCGGCGAGCTTGCGGCCGGCGATGGCGTCGCTGGCGCCGCTGATCGAAACCATACGTTTGGATCTCGCCTTATCTTTCGGCGTGGTGGGACTGTTGACCACAATTCCGGTGGTCTGCCTCGGTGTATTCCCGATCGCCGCGAACCGCTTGGCCACGAATATAGGTCTCGAGCGCGCGTTACTGGCCGCGCTGGGCCTGATAACGCTGGCTACCGCGCTGCGGCTTGCGGGCGATCAGACCGCCTTATTGTTCCTCTCCACCCTGATCATCGGTATCGGCGTCGCCGGCGGACAGGCCTATGTACCAGCGATTACCAAGCGCTACTTCGGCGCGAAGGCCCCGGCCATCACTGCGCTATACGGCGTGATCATGACGGCCAGCGCGGTGGTCGTCGTGGCGGCGACACCTGTACTGGCTTACTATCTGGGCTCATGGCCAGCCGGGCTGGCGATCTGGAGTGTCCCTGCCCTTCTGGCGGTCGCGCTGTGGATTCCGATCGCTCACCGATCCTCGCCCGCCCCCCGTGATATTGGAAAACAGATAGGGTTACCGTGGCGTAACGCCGTTGCCTGGCGAATCACGTCGTTTTCGTCGGTGGCATTCTTGCTATTTTTTTCAATTTTGGCGTGGTACGCGCCAATTTATCAGGCGCAAGGATGGAACCAGGGGAACGCCGCCTCACTGCTCGCGGTTTTACTCGTCACCCAATTGGTGAGCGCCGTAATGGTTATGGTCGCGACAACCCGCCAGACCGGCCGCCGGCTGCTGATCGTCCTTGGGACGCTGTTGAGCGTTGCCGGCCTAGCCGGTGTGGCATTTGCGCCGCTTTTCGCACCCTGGGTCTGGGCGGCGTCGACTGGTCTTGGGTTGGGCGTGCTGTTTACCCTGACCCTCACGATGCCAGTCGAATTCGGCGCCAACCCGGAAGAGGTCGGCCGGCTGACGGCTATGGCCATGAGCGTCGGTTACCTAATAGCGGCGCTGGGACCCGTCGTGATCGGCCTGCTGCGCGATCTAACCGGTTCGTTCGAGTTGCCCATCGTGCTGTTGGGCGCGTTGGTGCTTATCTTCACCGCGCCGGCGCTACAGTTGCCGTACGCGGTGCGAAGCGACCCGATCTAACGGGCCATCCTACCGAATTTCGAGTACCAGCTTGCCGCGCAAATGACGTCCTTCACTGACGCGGTGAGCCGCCTCAGCCTCCGACAAGGGATAGCCTGTGATCATCGGCATTTGTATTGCACCGGCCTCGAAAAGTTCGACGATCCGTTCCAAATGGGGGCGGTCGCGGCCGACCGCAGGGCGCAGGGATCGCACATCGGCGCGGGGCGATTCCGGCGCCTTGGGCCCCGATGCAATAGAGGCGACGCGCCCGCCTGATTTCACCACCTGGAAGGACCGTTGGGTGACATCGCCGCCGACGGTCTCGAAAACCGCATCGCACTCCGAGACAATCTCTGTGAAATCCTGAGCGTTATAGTCGATGATTTCGTCGGCGCCGAGATTACGCAGATAGTCGATGTTCGCGGCACTGGTCGTGGTGATCACCCGCGCGCCGATATGCTTGGCAAGCTGGATCGCGAAACTGGCTACACCGCCGGCACCGCCCTGGATTAATATAGTCTCACCGGGCTGAAGCTTAATCGTATCTTCGATCGAGACCAGCGCGGTGAGGCCCGTCAACGCCAAGGTGGCGGCCTCTTTGTGAGATAGGCTGCTGGGTTTCCTGGCGGTGATCGATGCCTTCACGGCAATTTTTTCGGCATAGGTGCCTTCCTGGCCCGCGTCGCAGACGCCAAACACCGGGTCGCCAACTTCGAAATCCGTAACCCCCTCGCCCACTTCAGCGACCACGCCGGAATAGTCTCGCCCCAGGACATAGGGGAACTCTGTCATTTCGCTGTAGTGACCGGCACGCACTTTCCAATCGGCGCCGTTGATGCTGGCGACATGGATATCGACGACGATTTCACCCGGGCCCGCCACCGGATCGGGCAGATCCCCATATTTTAGCACCTCGGGCCCGCCCTGCTTCTCCATGTATGATGCTTTCATAGTGTCCCTGCCTTTGTGATTTTGGCCATTGGGCGACCGTGCAGTCGCGCCCAACATCACCAATTTCTAACCCCGCATGAACACCGCAGCAACCACTAGCCTCACGCGGAAATGATCTGCCCTGCGAGCTTTACGCTTGTGAGAATGCACTTAGACCGGGAATAAAATGATCTTGTTTCTGTTGTCGAACCAATGGAACCGTCAGTTCGGTCTGACATTTTTTATCAGAGGAGGACGAAACATCATGAACAAAGTAGCGATAGCTGCCGCCAGCGCGGCGATTTTAGCGGCGAGCGCATGGGCAGGTCACGCGCAAGACACCTCCATGAGTTTCTTTATCACCAGCCAAGGCCCCGGTGATGGGGCCAATCTGGGCGGTCTGGCTGGGGCCGATCGCCAATGCACAATCCTGGCCGAAGCCGCCGGTGTGACTGGCAAGACTTGGCGGGCCTATCTCAGCACCAGCACCGTCGACGCCCGCGACCGCGTCGGCAACGGTCCCTGGTTCAACGCCAAAGGCGTGATGATCGCGGCGGATTTAGCCGCGCTGCACAGCGACGCCAACGCCATCAACAAACAGACAGGCCTTAATGAGAGGGGCGAAGAGGTCAATGGGCGCGGCGACCAACCCAACCGCCACGATATACTCACGGGTTCCGACGCGAACGGGCGAGCTGTGGCCGACCGTACTTGTGGCGATTGGACCAACAACGGCGAAGGCAGTGCCTTCGTCGGCCATCATGACCGCATGGGTCTGCGCGACGACGCGCCTTCGAAGTCTTGGAATTCGTCCCACCCATCACGAGGTTGCAGCCAACAGGCGCTGCGCTCTTCGGGCAGCGACGGTTTATATTACTGCATGATTCCCAACTAGGCCGGCAGCACCACGGATTAGTAACTCGGGTCTCCCTGATGGAGGCTCGAGCATCCGAATAAGTCTCAATTTGAGAAATTAAAGGCGGATTGCCTGAACAAAGTGTTAGCGCGCTATGCCGCGCCCCGCGCTTTGCGTCGTCGCCGCGATGTGAAGCGCGAGCGTTTGGTGATACGTCGACAACTCACGCCGCCCTCGCTTGCGCATCGGGTGGATGCCTTTCGAAGCACGGTCCAAACGTAACAACCATGAAAACAAACCATTCAAACGCTTAGTCATAATATATAAACCACCAAATTTCGGACAATTGTTAAAGAATAATTAACAATATATCTTTTCGACTTTCAATCTATTTTTGTTCTTGGTGTATTCTGCATTAAGAAACAAATTCTATCGTGGATATAGAACGTATTTTTATTATATAATATTGATTTTTATCTCTACAGTAATTTTACGGAAACGCCATTGTTAAATGAGAATCTTTTCCCCCGAACGACCGATTTCGTGATCGCTGGTGAGTGATTACGGTCACAGGATACAGCCGAGACACCGCCCATATCCTCTATATAGCCAGAATATCGAGATCCGAAGACATCCGGAAAAAGGATCATGATGATGAATGCTATCAATGAGACAGCTTTCGCGATATTGGGATCGTCCGCGCTGGTCTCCTGCATGTCCGCGCTGATGGTTTGGGGGGCGACTATCGCTTTAATCGCGCTGTTCTAGTCGCTCGCGCCGGTTGCAGCTGAAGCCAGGAAACGACGACCGCGCTAACACCCTATTCGGTGTAAGCTTTTCGCAACCCACGGTAATTTGACTGGGGCGCGTGGACGATCCACCGCATTATGCGCCGACATCCACATGGCGCTTGGGTAGCGGACAAAAATGGTAAAGCTCAGCACAGTTTCGGCTATTATATTGGCCTCGTTTTTGGTGGTGGCGGTTCTAACGCCGACCCCAGCGGCGGCAGAGCCGTTCCAGTGGGTGCGCATCGGCGATATCGATGGCTTCGGCTTTTCGCTGACCCGTGGGCTCGTACGGCCGGTACCGGGCGTTGGGCCCGGCCCGGCGGACACCAACGACAATGGCACCCTCGAGCCCGACGAGTTTCTGCCCGATCTAAACGCCGATGGCGGCGTGTGGTTTCGCGGCGACGACAATTTTGATAATCGGTCGCAAGCCGAGCGCGCCAACACCGGCCACGCGTGCCAGGGCTGCCAGGACGTCGGCGAAGCGACGGGTGGTTCACGTTGGACCGACTTGGCCTTGTCGCCAACCGCAACGGCGAGCGACTGGCCCGACATCAACGGCCCGGCAATGCCAAACAGCGCCGCCTTCATTTTCGATTTCACCGTTGCCCGCGGCGACATCACCCCAGGCGGAACAATCTTCTTCAATCTGGTATTCGGCGATTACGACATCGATCCCGCTGTGGTGCGGCTGCGCTTTGCCAACGCCGCGCCGCGCATCTTGCGCATCCCCAACCAACAGATCCGTGGCCTCGACGGGCTCATTCAAGTTCGCACGGCGAACCTTCGCTTCGACGAAGTGTTTACCGCCGATGCGGATGGCAATTGGCACGGTCGCGCGGTCGTCATTTTCGATGCCCCCGCCGACCCCTTCACCGCCTTCGATTATGTCGAACTCAGCCTCGCCGCCGAAGTCGCCGCGCTATCGCAATAGATAATCGCCGCTGAACTCAGTCGAGACGCCATCATCCCTTGTCGAGGGTAAAGCTGCGGAACTCGCGGACCAAATCCATATCGAGTTCATCTTTCAATGTGGTCATGATGTCGAGCGCCGCCTCGCTGCTCATCGAGCCTTTATAAGCGCGCTTATCGATCAACGCGGAGTAGACATCGGCAATCGCGGTCAGCCGGATATGATCATTAATCTGGGCACCCGATAGGCCATCGGGATACCCGGTGCCGTCGAGCTTCTCGTGGTGATAGGCGGCCATCGCCACGATGTCCGTTCCGAGGTCATTTTCGCGGGTCAGAATTTCCTTCGAATGCACAGGATGCAGCTTAATAACATCCCATTCACGCGCATCAAGCTTTCCCGGCTTGTCCAGAATTTCCAAGGGGACACGGCATTTGCCGATATCGTGTAGCAACCCGCCTAGAGTTAGTCGATCGAGCTCGGCGCCGCGAATACCCATCGCGTGCGCGAAATAACTCAACGACCCACAAACGAACATGCTGTGGCGGAACGAATAGTCATGATGATTGTCGAGGGCGTCTATCCAATCATCAAGCCCGCCCAACGCAGCAGCCTCGCGAATATCCTGACAACTACTCGTTATGTCGTCCAACGGAATGGGTTTGCCATTGGCCACTTGGTCAAAACATTTTTCGAAAGAGACAACCGCCGATTTCAGCGCCTTTTGCTTTGTTGGATCTAAAATAGACCAGGCTTTCTCGACCGGACGGTTAAGGGCCACCTTTGTCGCTTCGCGAAATTCTTCATCGTCCAGCGGCAGCAGCAAGTAATCTGCCTTGGTATGCTGGCGGAGCTGGGTAATCGCATCGCTGTTGTGGGTAGGAAGGACGAATAGGGTTTCGCCAGAGCAAATCTTGGTCGCTTTCTTGACCTGCTCAGCGGTCTCACTAGTGCCCATATTGGCGCAAATAATACTAAGGGTCGCTTCCGGTAATCCGCCAGTTACGTATTCCGCCAACGGTATTTCGCGAAACCTGAAATAACCCGCAAGAGCAGCCCCAACAGCCTTGCATGCCATCGCACTGTCATAAATGACGACAATATTTTCGCTAGGTTTTCGCATAACCGGGCAACCGACAAAGGCTCAAGAAACAATTAAATCAAACCAAAACGACCAGTGAAATTTTGGGCGCAAGCCCTTAAAGGGAAATGAACAAAGACGTACGTATAACAACATACAAGCGCTAATTAATTCTTACCTATGTATGATTAGGAGCAGTCACCGGTGCCCCGGGTTTCGATGATCACATCCTGAAATTCCCATAGGCCACTCGGGCAACCGCCCTGGAGATTGTTTTTCAAGGCAAAAACAAACCCGTATACCGTTTCGCGGCCGCATTATTGAGCCTCAGGATCTGCGATGAAGCAAAGGGTTACCACAGTGTTAATCGGGATCAGCGCTCTGGCCCAGTTCGCGCCTTTTGTCATGCTGCTGGCGTTCGCTGTCGCCGCGACGGCGCAAACAGAGAAAACCGAGGACACCGTGGAGCAGCTCTTCGTAACACCCGCCTCGACACTTGATCCGGCGTTGCCGGAAATACCATTTGGGGATTGGGTCGGGGCGCAAATCCCGAAACGGTCCGGTCGCATCTTCGAAATCACACAATGCAGCGGCGCGCATGCAGGCACTGCTCCATCAACTTGTCTCACCATAGATGTCCACATCGTCAGCCGTCACCGCACGCTACATCTGGAATTTGACAGTAACAGCTTGGCGTTTCGTGGTGGCGCCATGGCGGCGGAAGAGCTGGAGGGCGACTTTCCGATCGAAGCGCTCTCGGCGCTACCCAACCTGCTACGGCGCGGCATGCGACCCTTCCCGCTCACTTGCCCGGAGAATACCAACTTAAAATTACGCGAAAGTTATGCCGGGCTGTTCGAATGGTGCGAGGATACCGAGGGAACTCAACAAGGGCCCGCCCGCGCCTGGTTCAGCACCGGTATCTATTTGCTGCACCGCGGCCAATATGCCGATGGCCGCAAAGTTGGCGACTGGACCGAATGCGACCGTTTCGAGCGCTGCGCCTTCAATAGCTATGAAAACGGCACAAAGCAGTGATTGGCCGCACCCTACTGAGGCCCCCGAACGGCGGCACCAGCCTGTAGGGCGCGGAGCATCAGGGTGCCGGCGCGCTCCGGCAGTTTCTTTGACTCCTCGAATACGAACTTGGTGAACGCACCTTCATCGATATCAGCGAACACTTCTTCGCGCTCGATCGTACGGCTACCGTTGTAATCGAAATTGTCGATCACCAAACTGGCGGCGACCGGTCCCACGAAAAACGTCACGGCAACCGCTTCGAAGGGGTCCACCGGCGTGGCGACCGTGCCAGGCGGGGGTGCCACGGCCACCGCCTTATTCGCCTGATGTTCGACCAACAGGCGGAAAAACCGGGAAATTTCGGCAACCGTCAATTTGCTGTCGCCGGTCAAGTCGGCAAAGTTCCAGAATTGTGCGGCGCATTTGGCCTGCGCCTGCTCAGCGCCGCATTCGGTGATGAGCTTGCCAACATCGGCAACCGGATCGGCGGTGGCAGTCGATGACGTTAGGTGCAGAGATACCAGTGCGGCGATCCCAATTAGCGCAAAGCGGATCATAAATTCCCTCGTTCGGTGATAGTTCTGGTTGTACCCAGCCTACAGTTCCTCAGGCTGCGTTGTCATGGGGAACTCCGCTAGATAGGTTGGCAACCAAATTCAACGTTCCCAAGGGTAAACGTTCAGCAACGCAAGGAATGTACCCATGACAGACCGATACGGCCCCCGCGGCGTGATCGCTTTTCTGATCCCGCAGCAGAACGCCAACATGCAGCCAGAATATGAGGCCCTACGCCCTCCCGGCATTTCCAACCAGATCTATCGGTTCGAGCTGGAAAGCCAGGAAGCCGTCGAAGAAGCGGTTCTTCGCGCGCTGCCCTCGTGCCACGGCTGCTGGCCCGATCTGATCGTCGGCGGCAATTCGCTTGAGATGCGCTCCTGGTCGGTAGAGCGCCAGGTTCAATACCGCGAGGAATTGCGCGAGGGCGCGAAGGATGTCCCGGTTATCAACGCCACCGACGCCACCGAGGCGGCCCTACATGCCGTCGGCGCCAAAAGGATCGGCATGATGGTGCCGTTGTTTGAGTCCACCGCGCAGAGCGCCAAGTCATATTACGAAGCGATTGGATTCGACGTGCCGCATCTGACCTGGCTTGGCATCGGCCACCCGAAAGATTCGATCAATGTGCCGATCGAGACCATCGAAGCGGCGTTTGAGGAGATCGACCATGACGATGTCGATACCTTGCTCCATGTCGGTGGCTCGCTGGGGGTCGCCGATATGGCCGAGCGGCTGGAAGCAAAATTCAACAAGCCGGTAATCTCAGGCATACCAGCGACTTATTGGTACGCCCTGCGAAGCCTCGGCGTGGAAGACCCGATCCCCGGCTTCGGCCAATTGTTGCTAAGGCCATCGATTGACTGAACCGCGCGATCACACGCGATTGGAGCACAACGCCTAATCGCGCCGTAACGCGACGATTGGATTTAGGCGCGCCGCCTTGGCAGCCGGATAGAAACCAAAAAATATACCCACTGCGCCGGCAAACCCGATGGCAAGGAACAGCGCGCCCACATCGATGACGATCTGCCACTGGACAAAAGCCGCGATCGCGGCGGCGGCGGCGATACCGACGATGGCGCCCAGCACCCCACCTAACAAGGACAGGGTCACCGCCTCAATTAAGAATTGGGCAAGAATATCGCGTTGGCGCGCGCCAACCGCCAGGCGCAACCCGATCTCGCGGGTGCGCTCGGTCACGGTGGCTAACATGATATTCATGATCCCAATTCCACCAACCACCAGAGACACCGACGCCACCGCAGCCAACAACAACGACAGAACGCTGGTAGCCGCCTTCTCAGCTCCGGCAATTTCAGCGAGATTTTGCACCACAAAAGTCTCTTCCTGACTGGGCTGCAACCGGTGGCGCTGGTGCAGAAGATCGCGGATGGCAACCATCGTGGCGTCAGCCGACGTGCCTTCGGCAAATTTCACGGAAATATTGTGAACCTGACGGGGACTGGCGCGGCTGATGCCGACGAACTGGCGGCGCGCCGTTGTCAAGGGCACCAGCGCGACATCGTCTTGATCGTCACCCCACACGCTTTGCCCCTTGCGTCCCAACAGTCCGATGACGGTGAACGGCACGTCGCGGATGCGTATCTGGGCGCCGACCGGGTCGGCATCGCCGAATAGCTTCTCGTGCATCGTCGCGCCCAGCAACACGACCTTGGTCGCGCGTTCGTCATCTTCGGGCGTCATTTCGCGTCCGGCGACGACATTCCATTCGCGCGCGGTGAAATAACCCGGCGTGGTGCCGCGCAGGCTGCCAGACCAATTCGATGCGCCAACGGTAAATTGCCCACGCGCGTAAAGCAGCGGCGCCACGGCGACAACCCCCGGGATCTCCAATTCGATGGCCCGCGCATCGTCTTCGTTCAGCCGCGGCGCCTCCCCACGTCCCAAGCGCACACTGGCGATCTTCGCACTGCCCGGGAATACATTAATCAGATTGGCGCCAAGGCTGCGGATTTGCGCCGAGATGCGTTCGCTCGCGCCGTTGCCCACCGCGACCATCACCAGAACCGCGGCCACGCCGATGACGATGCCCAGCATGGTGAGACCTGTGCGCAGTCGGTGCGCCCCTAGCGACCGGAAGGCTACCTTGATGCTGGTCATCAGCATACTAGGCGTTCGCCCGGTCGGCGATCACCCGGCCGTCACGAAACTCGATAATGCGGCTGGCATAGGCGGCGACCTCCGGCTCATGGGTGACCAGCACGATAGTCAGCCCGTCTTTTTCGCGCAGTTGCTGAAACAACTCCATAATTTCGCGTCCGGTCGCGGTATCGAGCGCACCCGTCGGTTCGTCGGCGAGCAGGAGCACCGGATCGTTGGCGAGTGCACGGGCGATGGCGACGCGCTGTTGTTGGCCGCCCGATAATTGCGCCGGCGTATGGCGCACGCGGTCGCTTAGACCGACACGGTCGAGCAGTGCCATGGCGCGACGGCGACGCTCGCTTGAACGCATGCCACGATAAAGCAGCGGCAATTCAACGTTTTCAACCGCCGGTGTCCGGGCCAGCAGATTAAACGATTGGAATACAAACCCGATCTTGCGATTTCGGATCGCCGCCAACGCGTTATGACGCAGAGTGCCGATTTCTTGTCCGTCCAAAAAATAGCGGCCGGCGCGCGGCGTATCGAGACATCCCAACAGATTTAGAAAAGTCGATTTGCCCGATCCCGAGGGGCCCATCACGGCAACGAATTCGCCCGGCTCGATATCGACGCTGATACCGTCGAGCGCCCACACCCGGCTCTCACCGACCGGGTAATTGTGCCACAGCATCCGGGTCTCGATCAGCGACATCACCGAAGCCGGAATTTGAGCAAGGATGAGGTCCCCTCGCTCTCCCCTCGCGCGGTCGCCGCAGCGCCGACAATCACCCGCTGGTCTACCGTGAGATCTCCGGCCAACACCTCTGTCATCCGCCCGTCGGTAATGCCTAGGCGCAGCGCAACCACCATCGGTCGCCCTTCGGCGCCGAGAACAAAGACCCGCCCAGAGATTCCGCCGGCGTCGGGGTCGCTATCCGCGGTATCGGCCAACGCCTCTCCCACCGTTTGGCCCGGCGGGCGAAAACGAAGGGCGGTGTTGGCCACCTTCAACACATTGTCGCGCTTGGCAACGACCACGGTCAAATTGGCGGTCATTCCCGGCAATAACAGTTGCTCGGCATTTTCAGCGTCGATGATCACCATATAGGTGACTACATTCTGGACGACTTCGGGGGCCTTGCGAACCTGTCTGACATCCCCGGTAAATTGCCGACCCGGATAGGCATCGACCGTGAACGAGACCGGTTGCGAGACGTCGAAACGGCTGACATCGGCCTCAACGATCGAGGCTTCGACCTGCATTTGCGAGAGGTCTTGGGCAATCGTGAACAGGGTCGGTGCCTGCAGGCTGGCGGCTACGGTCTGGCCGGTGCTGACCTTGCGGTTGATCACCGTGCCGGTGATCGGTGCGCGAATAAAGGTGCGTTCAAGATCGATCTGCGCTTGGTGAAGCAACGCCTGCTTTTGTTTGACCTGGGCTTGGTTGTTGCCCAGCTGCACTTCGCTCATGGTGCGCGCCGCCTCGGCTGCGCGGATCGCCGCCGCGAGTGAGCGCTCGTCGGCCTGGGCCGCCGATAACTCGGCTTCAGCCTGCCGGTGGGCGTTCTGGACGCGCTCTAATTCGCTCGCCGGCACAATTTGCCGCTTGGCCAGCGCCCGCTTGCGCTCCAAGTCGCGCGCCGCTTCGTCAAGCGCCAGCCCGATCCGTTTGGTCCCGGCCTTGGCCGACGCGAAATTGGCCTTGGCGTTCGCCACCTCCGCGCCGGAGCGCTCGATTTGCGCGCGCTGCACCACGACCAGGTTCTCCGCCATTTCGACTTCAGCCCGCGACTGGGCAACCTTGGCCTCGTAAATCTCCGGCGCGATTCGGGCGATGACCTGTCCCTTGGTCACGGCGGAATTAAAATCGGCGTGCAGTTCTTTAATCTGGCCTGAGATTTGCGATCCGACTTCAACCAGGACCAGCGCATTGAGCGTACCGGCGGCCTGCACTGTCGATACAATGTCGCCACGCACCACCGCCGCGGTGCGAAACCGCGAAGTATCCAGCCCCTCTGAAACCGAAGGTGATGTAGGGGATGATCGCAGACCGGCGGTTGCCAAAAGCCAAGATGTCACTCGCGGCCACGGCACAATCGCTGCGACGGCGACGACAAGCACCGCCACCACAAGGATTTTTATGTACCGACCAAGTCGTTTCATGCGGTGATGGACCGAGAGAGCCGCGCAAGCACCCCGGCCCCTCTCCCTTGCCGAGAATTACCAACACAGCGCGCGACACCGCATAGCGCGCTTACATCTACCAGGGAAGGCGCCACGCTCAGCGAGGCGCCTATCGTCACTTTAGATAAACAGTAGTAAGGGCTATTTGCACTGCCCTGGAGGGCCTGAGCATTCCTCTTCACGCTTGTTGTGAAGATTGCCCTGTCCGCTCACAGTCTCCTGCGTCGTTTGAGAGTTACTGTGGTCGGGCGCATTACCGACATTCTCTTCCGGGAATGTGCAGACTTTTGTTCCAGCCTGGTTTGTGTAAGTACCACCATCGGCCTCGCATTCCTGTTGAGACGGCGATATTGCGTGGGCGCCATTTGTGCCAAAGGTGAATAGCGTAAACGACGCGAAGATCAGTATGGCTGATATACGTAACATGAAGCGAATCCCCCTTATCAAGTGCTAATCGCACGGGGCCGAATTGAGCGCGGCAGAATTATCGAATGCGCCGATGCAGCCTCGTCCTTCCATCAAATCTCGGTAACAAAGCCAAGTACACCTAAGGACAGTACCTTACTATGCATAAATTCACCGAGTCGAAAAATCTCTGGGGTGAGGAGACCCAAACTCTCCCCACCCCGGGCGTCATCATCCCATTAGCCGGCCCGCGCGCCACATGCGCCAGCGGTCAGCGGCAGCCCAGGCGCCCCACAACATCGCGATGACTAACGTTAGCGCCGCCGCCAGTACGGGGCTGGTGCCGAGATAACCAATCGTTATCGCCAGCGCCGCAACGCCGCCTCCCAAAGCAGCGACGGCCTGCCGGCGTGGCAGACGAATGCGGCTACCGGCCAGCGCGGCGATACCGAGCCAGACCAACAACGCACCCACCGCACTCGCCACTAGCCCGCCCTGGCTTGCGCCCGGCGAAACATAGCGCACGGCGAAGCTGGCCTCTTCCGACGATTGGTTGGCGTAGAGTTTCTCAAACGCGAACTGGATACCCTGGGTCGGCACGTTGATGCGCAGGGGTTGACCCATCTGGCTCTGCAGGGCATCGGTGGCAGTGGCCAAAGCCTGGCGTTGCAGCAGCCGTGGATTGACCGGCCGCCCGGCGATCAGCAAATCGAGGGTGCTGTCGAGCGCCTGGTAGGTCGGTCCGGCCGGCAGGAAGACGTCCCAGCGACTGTGGGTTACCACCATATCGGGGCGCGGCATGAAGCTGGTCAGTGTACCGAGCCCGTCGATCTCGGAGACGGGTGTAGCGTAGACAATCTCCACTGGGAAGCCCCGCGCCGAGTTGATCATTTTGATCAGCACCGCTGATTTGTCACCGCCGCCGTTACCGCTACCGTTTACCAGGTCCGGGTTTTCGGTGGCGTAGGCCGGCTTTTCGGGCTTGCCGTCAACGAATACCGACCACACCTGACTTTCCGGCGGCAGCACTAAGCGCAAGAACTGACGTCGGCTATTGCGCACCATTAGACGCGCGGTGGTCACCGCCAATCCATCACGGGTGATCAATGACTTGTAGTCGGCCCGTTCGATCGCCGCGACTTGAACGCCGATCTCTTTGTGACGGGTAATCTTCAGTCCCAGTTTGAACGGCGGCTGTGCGTTGACATAGCGATAGGCCAACAGAATGGGGTTGGTCGTCTTCAAGACCAACTGTTGCGGCAACTCATTGATATCGAGACTGGAGAGTTGCTCGACCGTGCCGGCGCGTACCTCGACCGCGGTCAACGCCTCGATGGCGATGCGGCCATGCTCGACCTCTGCGGCGGCGACCGACAGGGTCGGCACGTCTGTCTCCGGCGCCTCGCGATCCATGATGCGCTCATAAGCCACATCGATGCGGAACTGACCCTCCATCTCGCGAGTGAACTGCAATTCGATGACTTGGCCGTCGGACGCCGGATCACCCGCCACAGTGACAACCTCGTAGTTACGCAAGGATGGGCCGGAGACGGCGAGCACATTGATGTTGGCCGGTAGCGTGAGCCGCAAATCCTGCAACGCACCCGACTTAACATCGATTTCCACCGTCGCCGCGCCGCGCAATGTAACGTCGCCAAGCGAGACCAACGTATCGACTTGCGCGTCGAAGCGACCCTGCTTGCGCTCCGGCGCCACCGTGTTGACCGAAAGCTGAGGTCCGGTGTCGATATATTTAAATGTGTGCGCCACCGCCATGGTCAGCAGATTAGATACAAAGGACGGCAGCTGGTTCTCGCCGACCCGAGTCACCCCGGCCTCTTCCACCGGTTCCAGCGACAATTCCGGACCCGACAACAGGGCCACCATGCCGCGCTGACGGTGTACATTGCGGGCGCTCAACAGCGGCACCGCAATAGCCTCTGCAACGTCCTGGCCACCGAGTAGGCGCTCGTAAGAAACCTCCAGCAGATATTCACCGCTCACTGGCCGCTCGAGAAAAACATCGATGCGTTGCCGGCCATCGTCGGTCCGTTCGCTCACCACCCAGTCGGAAACGCCGCCGGCCGGCGCGCTGATGCGGTTGACTTGCGCATCTGCGGGCAGTTCGAGCTCCAGCAAATCGGTTTTGCCGTGGGTGATTTCGTAGGCAACAACGCCGATCGCGTGCAGCACGCCCTCTTCTGCATGCACCGCATGATAGAGGCTGGCATTGGCCCGCACCTGGCCGCGTAGATCTTCAGGCACCGCCGCCGACCAGGAAAACGTTACCCGATCGCTCACCGGAATGAACGCGGTGGCGCTGGTGTCATCGCCGTGTTCGACGGTTACCACATTGACGCCCGGACCAGTGCCGGAGTTGACCGTGACCGCCTTGCGGCCCGGCAGTACCAGATCGAATCGGGAGACCGGAATTTTCGGAATCTGCAAGCTGGCGCGCGGCGGACCGTCTTCGCTCACCACCGGCACCTGGAACGCTACCTGGACTTTATGCCGGCCGCGGCCCTGTAGAATCGTGGCAAAGAATCCTTTTTCTTCGAACACGGTCGACGGCGCGCCATCGACACGGACATCACTCAAGGTCACGCCGTTGGGCATCACCGGCAGGGTGATGCGGCCGCCACCGAATATCTCAACTTCGAAATCGCCGGTCCAGACCAGCGCGTCTTCACGCAGCTCGCCGCTGTAAGTGGCGCGACTAATGGCGAAGGGAACTTGGCTTCCGGTATGCCATGAGACCACGATCAAGGGCGTCGCCGGCACCGAGGCGGTGACCCGGGTAAAGCCGTCGCCAGCCACCGTCCGGGTGTCCGCTGAGGGCACCACCGAAAGATCGACGCCGGTTTCCGGCACCGTAAGGGTCAGCCCGGTCGCCGCCGCGCGCGGCACCGCCAAAGGCAGTACGTAGCCTGTCTCTGTGCGTTGCGGATCGACGCTGTAGGCGAGTTGCACATTGAAGGTGCCGGCCTTGGCGGTGCTCCACGATAAACCATCGGGGCGCTCTACCAGTTGAACCGGCTTGCCATCGACCCGGGCGCCGCGCAACGCCGTCCCCGGCGGCAGCAAGGGCACCAACACCCATTCGTCCTCAAATGTCTCGACTTGCACCCGAATATTCACGATGGCGGTCTTGCGCTCATCGACATCGCGAACTTGGACGGAGACGTTCGACTTGCCAATCGCATAGGCAGCCGGCGCGCGGTCCGGATCGTTGGCGAGCAAGTTCAATAGCGCGGTGTAGTCGGTCAGGGGGATGCGCACATCACCGCCGGTGGCTTGCGGCGCCTGCTGGGCATGGGACGGCAAGGCGAAAAAAAGCGTAAGAAGGACTATCAGGGTTCGCATGATCAATGCTCCTGTGGATCGGATTAGGTGTTTAGGGGGCCGGCAAAACTTGAAGTTCACCGGCAGAAGTCAGCCGAACGGCGCTACGGATAAATCATCGCGGAACGTCCGGTTGCAGCCTGCGGTGGGCTGCGACGCGCAACGAATAGGCAAGCAATCGTGTTTGACGAATGTCGTTCGCCGGCACCACGGTTAGGGCGCTGGCATAGTTGGTCAGTATCTCCTCGTCGGCGGCCAGATCGGGGTCGCTCTGCCACCCGGGGATCGCAAACCGCATGCCTTGAACAAATTCGCGCAATTGGATGATGCGCTGCCGGGCACTCTGGAAATCACCGCCAGCGAGTTCGCGGCTCGCCAGACGAGTCTGCTTGGCGAACTCAACCGCGACAAGGTTTTTCAGCACGTTGCGTTCGAGCGGTCCCGCCTCGCGCGGTGTATCGCCGAGCGCCAGAGCGGCCTGGGCCACACCGTTTTTGAGATTGACCACATCCTTGTAACGCACCGTGACATCGGCAATGGCGCCCGGTCGCTCAGCGACCACGTCGAGCAACACAGTATGGCTGTCGCCGGCGAAGAAGTTGGGAATCACCATCTGGATGCCCTGCTCATCGTCGCCTCGGTCGGCTTCGATGCCGAGATTACGGGCCAACCGCTGATCGATGGCGACCTCGGCCTCACGCACTTGCGCCGCTTGAGGTTCGCCGAGGCGCTGAGAATCCAGCACCGAGACCAGTTTGACGCCAGGTGCCAACCGGATTCTCAGACGCAACGCCCGCGCCACGGCCCGGCTCGCGGAATGTAATTCCTGGTCGACCAAACCGTCGGCCGCCTGCGCGGTATCGAGGATCCGTCGGTTACCTTGGCCCGCCGCAACCAGCCGGTCGATATGGGCAAAATCGTCCTGCCCGGCCAGGCTAACGACGCTCAGGGGCACACCGCCAACGGCGTTGTGATGGGCGGGCCGTTCGAGCGCATCGATATCGGCTTCCAGCGACGCACCCGTCACCAGCATTACCAGGCTCGAGCCGAGTACCGATTCTGGATTGTCACCGGCGCGTACATTTTCCGTCGCCAGACCCATGGCGGCCTGCAACGAAAGCCCCTCCCCAGCGATGTTGGGCGAACTGAACATCCGCTCCAAGGCCACCTGCAAAGGCCCGTGGCGGAATTGTTCCGGCGTGACCAACAGGCCACCGGCGGGCCCGGCGACCGTGAGGGAAAACCGGTCGCCGGGTTGCCGGGAGCGCTCGAGCGAGGTGATCAGCGCGCGGATCCGCGCGCCGGTTTCAACATCGGCCAGGGACCGCAAATCGACCACCAGCCCGATATTCATCGCCGGCCGCCGGCCACCGAGCCGCTCCGCGCCCTTGACGCCGATCTGGACGCGAAGCCGTGTCGGCCCATCGATTGCCGTGGTATCGGACGCCATGATCACCGCGACGGCAGCGTCGGCGGGTGCATCAAAGGGTTGCGCACCCGGCCGCACATCCTGCTCGAGGCGGTTATATTGGCCCAGCGCCGTGCGGTCCCAGGCGGCCAGACGCGCCTGCAATAAGCGGATCTCCGGATCGCCGGGAATGTAGGTATTGGCCCAATAGCCAGTCGGCTCCTGAAAAGCCAAGTCATCGAGCGAGCGCTGCGCCATCAAAAACCGGTCAGCCGGTGTTAGTTGGTCGATGGCAAGTTCGGTTTTGCGCGCCGGCACATTCGAGAGTCCAGGCCGCTCCTCAATGTAGGCACCGTTATCGCCACGTCCGGTATCTTTATCGAAGCCGTCGCGTTCATTACCGATAAACGCCCGATTCTTCTTTTCATCCTCGCCCACTTCTACCGGTTTGGGAGAGGACACCGGCTGCTCAGCGGGTTTACCTCGGGTGATTTCATTGACGGCCGAACCCGAACCAACAACCGAATTCAATCGCTCCTGTTGCTTTAGGGTGCCTTCGGCACGCGATACTTTCGCCGGCGCCTCTTTGTTCAATTCCGACAAGTCAGATGACGTCTGACCGCCGACCACGCTGCTGCGCGGCGGTTCGGCCTCGGGTGGCGTCCGCAGGCGACGCGATTCAGACTCAGTGCTGGGCTTTGCGTCGTCATCGAACTTCGCTTTGCCACCCACGGGAGCGGATGCGACCGGTGCCGGTGATGCAGCGTCGGTCTCACCGCGCAGAATTCCCGGCCGACTTTCGAACTGCTCGCGATTGCCAACGTTGCCGCCTTGACGTTGCAGCATCGCGCGACCGTCACGCCGATGCGCCAAATCTTCCGGCGCCACTTGGGCGATAACGTCCAACTCGCGCAAGGCCGCCTCGCCCTTTTCAGCCGACTTCGGTCCCTTAGCTTGCGCCGCCTCACCGGCCAGACGCTCATAGGAGAACCTGTCCTGAATGGCGCCACGCGTGCGGAAATCGCCTGTCTCGAGGGAACGATCAATTCTCGCGAAATCTTGGATGGGCGCGTTCGCTGCGGGCTCAGTCACAGACGAGCTTCCACTCTCACCCAGCACTTGCTCGGCGTCGCGCGTGGCCGGCGCCGCGGTGTGCTGGCCCTCGCGGCCGAAGAAACTTCCGTTCCTGCCGCCGTCCTGATCGACGACTCCGTTACCATCGCCTTCAACCGCATCACGGGTTGTGATTTTTTGGGCGACAACCGCGCTGTACTGCGACGGGTCGAACAAGTTGAGGATCAGGATCACGCTGGCGGCGATGACCGCACCGCTGGCCAGACCGCCCGCCAGCCAGCGCTGACGCTGACTCGGCCGCGCCCGTGCCGCGACGGGCTGACCGGCAGCACGCACGGCGGCCAGCGTATCGGCGACCAGCGCGTCCGGGGCATCTTGCGATGTCAGCTCGATCAAACCGGCATCAATAGTGCGCAGATCAGCGAGGAACTTGCTGCAGTCGTCGCAGCCTTCCAGGTGGCGGGCGATATCCTCGGCTTCAGCCGCTTCGATTCCGGCTTCCGCCAACTGTCGCTGTACGGTGTCGCAAATCGTCATTGGTTTTCTCCGGATACATCCGATGGGGCGTCACGCTCTGCCAGGGCCACTGTCAGAGCCAGGCGTGCGCGACGTAAGTTTGTTTTGATGGTGTTGAGCGGTTGTCCCAACACCTGCGCCACATCGTCCTGACGCAAACCGGCCACAGTGGTTAACAACAGCGCCTCGCGTTGCGCTGGCACCAATGTAAGGAGCGCTTTTTCCAGCCAGACGATGGTCTCACGCGCTGTGGCGATACGCTCGGGCCCCGGCTCCGGATCGGGCACATCCGGCGTCTGATCTTGCGGCGACATAAAGGGGATCGGCCGGCCACCGGCGCGCTCGTCTTCCATATAACGACCCCGCAACTGTCCCTCGCGCAGATGGTTGCGGACCGTGTTGGCGGCGATGGTGAAGAGCCACGGCGCCAAAGGTCGGGCGGGATCGTAGGACGGGGCAGCGGCGTGAATTTTCAGGAAGATGTTTTGAAATACATCATCGCGATCTGCTTCGGCCACGCCATGACGCACCAAATAGCTATAGACCGGCCGCCGAAAGGCTTCGAGCAAGGCGGGAAACGCACCTTGGTCGCCACGACAATGGCGCGCCAACCAGGTGCGTTCCTCTAAGTCCACCACCGACGTGACGGTAGGAACCGCTTGTTCCGGCGTTTCTGTCACCCTATCGCTCATCGTTAGTGTCACGTGCCCATTAACCAATTCAAGCGAGCCTGTTTTTCGCCCATCAATCAAGGGTACACATGGGATCGCAAAAGGTTTCACGAGACGTAAGAAATTATTGCGTCAACAGTTTGACGAACCCCTCACGCGTGCTGGCAGGGGGCGGACGAGAGGGCCCCGTCGCTCGACCGGCTCGTGGCTTCAAAAAGGAGAAATTCGCCGCGGCGGTCAGACCGATGGCAGGGCGGCGAGTTGACCTTGGAGTCTTTCGCGCCGGCCAATCCGCCGGCGGGGGGTCTCCGCAATGATCGGCCGCGGCCGCACGCGGCCGGCCGGCAGATGCACAGTAACTTTGGTACCTTCGCCCAGTTTACTTTGTAGCTCCAGCCTGCCGCTGTGCATTTCCACGAATGACTTGACCAGGGGCAGGCCCAAACCGGTTCCCTGATGGGATCGTGTCAGCACATTCTCAGCCTGGCCAAACGGTGTCAGCACGTGGCTAATATCGTCGGCCGCAATGCCGATGCCGGTATCGGCCACCGATATCATATAGTCATAACCAGGCTCGGCGCCGGCGGCCACGGTCACCTGGCCTCCGCGCGGCGTAAACTTGATAGCGTTGGAGAGCAGGTTCAACAAACCCCTCTTCAAAAGCTGCTCGTCACCATAGATATCCGGCAAGTTGGGCGCTGCGGCAATACTCATATTGACGCCCGCCTGCTCGGCGCTATCGCGCAGTAAGCGAATAGATTCTTTCACCAGGCCCCGCACATCGATCAGGTCTTCGGACAGCTCGGCCGCCCCGGCCTCGACCTTGGACAGATCAAGGATGTCATTAATGACGCCCAATAAATGCTTCCCGCCATTCTGAATGTCATTCATGTATTCGCGGTAACTCTCATCGCCAAGCGGACCATGGGGTTCGCTGAGCATGAAATCCGAGAAACCGAGAATAGCGTTAAGCGGTGTGCGCAATTCGTGGCTCATATGGGCCAGGAATTCGCTTTTCATGCGGTTGGCCGATTCTGCCTGTTCGCGCGCCGCATTCAACTCCACCTTGTGAGCCTCGGTCTCGGTCAGCATTTCGTTGAACGCGTCGACGAGATTGCCAAGTTCGTCACGGCCATGCTTTTGCGCCCGTAGCGAATAATCATGCTCACGCGACACCGACTGCATCGTGTCTAACAGTCCGAGAATCGGATGAGTGACTTGACGCTGCAAGCGTAAGGCAATCCACCATGCCAACCCAATCGAAAAAAGGATAATAAACGCGACAACGGATAAATAGGTGCCGATGGTGGCGCCGATTTGGTCCAGACTTGAGCGAATTGATAAGCCACCGATTATCTCGCCATCGAGCCAAATCGGTCCAAAAAAGTCGACAGATTGCGAGGTCCAGGCGATCTTATACAGAGGTGCGCCCGCGCCCGAGAAACCGGCCAAAAAATCGGGTGGAAGAACCTCCGATTGTTCGTCGCGTTTAGATCGGACGGCATGATGGGCGAATAAATCACCCGCCGGCGTATAAATCGTCGCCGCATCAATGTTCGGCCGGGCCCGCAGCGCGGCCAACGTTTCGCGCGCGGCGGCTTGATCGCCAAACAATATCGCCGCTGTGGAATTGCTGCTGGTGATCTGGGCAATCGCTGTCAGCTCCTGCACCAGGGCGCGCCGGTAGTTGTTGATCTCCAATCCAACGAACACCGTCGAGGCGATGACCACGACAATTGTCGTCGTGAGCACCGAGATCGCGGTAAACTTGTGGCGAACCGAGAGATTGCGGATCATTTTTCCGGCGCAGCATTCAGTTGCGCTGTCTGCGTGTCGACGGTGACGGCCAAGCGTAGAAGCTTGGAACTAAGACGCACACCTGCCAACCCCGCCGCATCGACATTAACCTCGAGGCGGCTGCGATCGTCCACTTCCGTCAAACCAACGATACCGCCCGCAGCCGCAAATTTCCCAAAATCGGCAACAGTTAAGATCGGCAATTTGGAAAGCATATCGAGAATTTCGGAGAGACGGTGTTCCTCCGAATCACTGACAAATAGAACATGACAGGCAGGCGCGTATTCAACATCGGTCGACGTTGTGACGGCCAGGTTCCGCCGCCCCACACGTTTGCCATGCAACGATTCCAGCGCCGGCCCGAAAGGATTTTGGCCGAGTACACACAAACGTACCGGCGCGGTGGCGGAGCTGAAGGCAGCCTCTGGCCAGGTCGCAAACTTAGCCAAATTGTAAAGGATCGCCGCCTTGATCAGATATTTTCGCGAAATTTGTTCTTCGGCGGTGGGCGGCGTGGCGCTGACGGCAACCGGCGTAGCCGATTGGGCGCGCGCGCTCAAGGTCGTTGGAAAAGCGACCGCGATGACCGTGAACACTGCCAGAGTAACATGCCGAAGCGCGCGCTTGACCGCTATCGGTATAGGTCGTCTAACAATCTCCGCTCGCGCGCCCATGTCCATCACATCAAAATATTAGCATTCACGTTGATGTCCGGATCGACCACCAACGTTGCGGTAAGTCCCCCAACGGCTTGCGTATAAATTTGGTTACCGTCGCCATCGAAACCGCCATCGGTCCAACCGTTACTGGCGTCGAGACTGTCTCCCATATCGCCGGTGAGGGTTAACGTGTTGCCATTGTCGGTCGCATCGAGAACGTCTTGAGCAACTAAAGTGACAGCATTGGCACCAGCGTCGCTTTGTAAGTCGATAATCTCGAGACCTGCGATCGTGCCGCCAAACGTTGTGAAGTCGATATCGCCGTTATCAACCCGCAGCGTATCTGTACCACCTTGGCCATCGATCCTGGTATCAACGCTGTCCCAGACCAGCACATCGTCGCCCAATCCCCCATCGAGTCGGTCACTGCCCGCGCCGCCATCAAGTACATCGTTGCCGGCAAAGCCGTGGATCAGATCGCCACCTGCCGTGCCATTAAGCACGTCATCGCCAGCGCTACCATTGATGACGTTCGTTCCACCGCCACTCCCTTCGGCAGGCGGCAGTATCTCGGCACCGCCCGGATCAGTGAAATCGTCGCTTAAACCACCTTCGTCACTGGACAGGCCTAGACCAAAAAGTTCGGCCTCAAACTCCTCCTCGCTCACCGAGGTTGTGCTGTTTGTTTCGGCCTTCTCGGTCAGCGGCTGAGGATCGATAAATGATAGGTCTCCAGCGTCGGTGAAGTTCGGATTAGCAGGGTCGGTTTCCGAGTCCGGTTTGTCCGCGTCTTCCTTGACGGCCTCATCGTCCTCTGGCTCTGACTCGATCGTCTCTACGCTTTGGGCAACCGTACGGGTAACCTCACCTACTGTTGGTAGCGCGGCGCTACTCAACTGAAGACCGAGCAAGCGACCGAGACCAAAATTTGTCAGATCCGCTGGCAGATCATCGGCGTGCACAGAAGGCGCCGGCAAGTCATCGTCGAGAAACGAGGGGGCCGGTAAATCATCATCGTGAAATGATGGAGCCGGTAGGTCCGCGTCATGGAATGCCGGAGCCGGCAGGTCGTCGTCATGAAACGACGGGTAGCTATCTTCGCCAAGTGCAGCCAGATCCAACGAATCTCCAACGTCATCGCGGGAGGGCTCGAGCAAACGATCCGCCGGCAATACGGCCAAATCAACCCGCGCGCCATCGACAACGGCCTCGGCCCTCGTTGTATTGGCACTTGCGGTATTATGGTCCGCTACTGGCTCCATCTACAGGTTATCCTGGCTCTATATATTTGTGCTCTATATTCACCAAGAGCCAGAATAACTAGTATTTAATTGCAGTCAACAATTCAATATTACATGAATAATGTATAGTTATAATAACAAAATGATTATTATATTTATATTTAATTGATAGCACCGCTGTTTTCTGGTGTTTTTTCGAGTATTTCACCCTTTTGAACGACCCAATTGTCAGTGTCAGAATCCCAACCGCAAGCAACCGCTTTTTATGCGAAATCGCCCGATCCGGCGGAACGGCCGAAAATCGCCGGAAATGCGATGATAGGAGGAACCGATAGGGCCTTTGGCGGGACGCGGTGTCTTTAGGCGGGTAGCGCCGCAGCAGGGCGATCTCTGCGCCCGGCCGTATTACCCATTGTCGGACTGGCCGACACCACCTGGACTGGCACAGCGACCGTGGTGTCAGTTGATCCAGAGGCCGATCCGGAAATAGAGCGCAAGCGCACCCGCGACCCCGGCAAACGGATGGTCACATGCGTGCCATCACCCACACTACTTTTAAGGTCAAGCTTGCCGCCGTGCATCTCAACAAATGACTTGACCAGCGGTAGCCCCAATCCGGTGCCGTCATGAGACCGCCGGAAAACGCTCTCAGCTTGGCCAAACGGTGTCAGAACGTGGTCGATATGCTCCGGCGCAATACCAATGCCCGTATCGGTAACCGCCAGGAAGAAGTCGCGTCCCGGCTGCGCCCCGGCACGCACAAACACCTCGCCGCCCGCCGGCGTAAATTTAATGGCATTGGACAATAGATTCAGCAGGCTGCGCTTCAGCAGTTGTTCGTCGCCGTAGAGATTGGGTAGGCCAGCCATCGTTTCGACGTGCAGTTTTACGCGCGCGGCTGTGGCGCGCTCACGCAGCAGGCGGACACATTCACCGATCAACGCTTCGGTGTTAACCACCTCTTCACCCAGAGTGGCGTTCCCGGACTCGATCTTCGAAAGATCGAGGATATCGTTGATAACGTTGAGTAGATGCTTACCGCCGGTTTGAATGTCGAGCATATAGTCGTGATAGTTCTCATGCCCCAAAGGTCCGAGCGGCTCGGTCAGCATGAAATCGGAAAAACCGAGAATCGCGTTCAACGGCGTGCGCAATTCGTGGCTCATATGGGCAAGAAATTCGCTTTTCATACGGCTCGCCGACTCAGCTTCCTGGCGCGCTGTGTTGAGTTCGCGCTTATGGGCCTCCGTCTCGGCCAACATATGGTTGAACCCATCCACCAGAGATCCCAGCTCATCATTGCCATACTTTGCCGCCCGCAGCCCATAATTACGGTTGCGAGACACCGACTGCATTGTCGTCAAAAGCCCGTGGATCGGCCCGGTTACCTGCCGCTGCAAGCGCGCGGCGAGCACCCAGGCGAGAACAACCGCCATGGCAATTATCAGCAATACAACGCCCAAGTAAGTTTCGAAGGTGGCATAGAGTTGGGTCAAACTGGACCGTATGTGGATGGCGCCGATCACTTCGTTGTCGAAAAGTACCGGGCCATAGAGATCAACGGCGCCAAGAGACCAGGTCAACGAATAAGGCTGCTCGCCACCCGCGGATGAATTCGGATAGGTCTCCGCAGCCGGATTTCGGTGGCGATCGAACTGTCCGGCAGGTTCTCCGAAGCGGGCGAACTGACCGCCGTTGAGCGTATATAGCGAGGCAGACTGGATATTCGGCCGGGCGTCTAAGGCACCCAGCGTTTCTCGGGCCGCGGGGCCATCATTAAATAATATCGCCGCTGTCGAATTGCTGCTGGTGATTTGCGCGATGGCAGTCAGTTCCTGAACCAAGGCGCGCCGGTAATTATTGACTTCGAGCGCGACAAATAACGCCGACGCAAGCACCAATACGATGGTGGACGTCATCACCGCGATCGCGGTTACTTTGTAACGCACTGGCAAATTAGCGAGCATCGCGGGGGCCTAACGTTGCGCTGCTTGGCTGCTGACCGTATTAGCCAGACGCAACAGTTTAGAGCTCAGCCTCAGGCCCGCTTTTTCGGCAGCCCCCAGATTGATATCGATGTGGCTACGGTTATCGACCTCTCTTAAAGCAATGATACCGCCAGTATTAGCGAACCGGCCGATATCAGCCACGGTGAGGATCGGCAGCGTTCCGACATAGTCGAGGATATCCGGCAGATTTGCCTCCTCAGACCCACTCACGAACAAAACATGACACTGGGGGGTCTCCTCGACAGCGCCGATGCGAGCGGTAACCAACGACCTGTTACGCACCTGCTTGCCATGAAGACCATCCAACGCCGCGCCGAAGGGGTCGTCGCCCAGTACGCAAACCCGCAAGGGCGCGCTCGCATGGCTGAAGGCGGTCTCCGGCCAGGACGCAAACTTGGCGAAGTTAAACAAGATGGCTGCCTTGATCAGATATTCACGGTCGAACTTCGCCGCCTCACCCTGTGCGAGATTATCGACGGTCGTGCTGGCTTTGGCGGACTGAGCGGCATCCAGGCTATCGGCACGAGCAGTCGATATCGCCGCCAGGGCGATAATCGCGCTGACCACGCCAACCAACGCCACGCCACGACGCAACGCTATAGAAGCTGATGTAATTTTTTGGCTTTGAATTTTACGAGCCATCAAGATCAAACCAAGACATTCACAATGTCTGTATCGATTTGCAGGGTCGCGGTGTTGGGACCGCTGCCTTGGGTGTAGGTATGGTACCCGCCCGACACCCCGCCATCGGTCCACCCAGCGCCGGCATCGACGCTATCCCCCCCATCGCCGTCAATCACCAGCGTATCGCTGTTATCGGTCATATCCAGAACGTCAGCATAAGACAGGGTAAGGATGTTAGCACCAGTATCGGTTTCAAGATCGATATGGTCGATGCCTGAGATCGCACCGCTGAAGCTCGCGATGTCCACATCACCAGCATCGACCCGCAGGGTATCGGTATTACCGCCACCGTCGATGTTCAGATCGGCAAAATCCCATACCAGTATGTCGGCACCGCCGCCGCCATCGAGGTCGTCCGCGTCGATGCCGCCATCGAGAAAATCACTGCCACCGCCACCGTTGAGGGTATCTTCGCCCGCGCCGCCTTCCAGCGTATCGCTGCCGCCTTTACCCGTCAGCTCATCGGCGTGATCGCCACCGACAAGCGAATCACTGCCGCCGCCGCCGTCGATCGTGTCGTCGCCAGCTAGGCCATCTATGGTGTCACTGCCGCCCAATCCGCGGAGGTCATCAGGTCCCGCTGTACCCAATATGGCATCGAGGCCACCGCCGCCGCTCATCGCCAACCCTTGCGGAACCTCATCAATTAGCGGTGTGGAGCTGTCGGAACCAGTCTCGATATCGATTGTAGGAAGATCGACATTTGACAATGGGTTACCGCCATCGCCGCCTTGGTTGTGGCCAAAGTTACTATTGCCGGGCCCATCGGTCGGCTCGTCGCCCAATAAAGGTGTGGACGGCGGCGTCAGCGACGGCGCAGAAATCACATTGCCAGCCCCGGGCGTCGGGTTCGCTGGGCCCGTTTCAGTCGCCGGAGCTGCATCGTCAGGTACGATAGATGCTGGTAATTCACCACCACTGGGAAACGACACACTCGCCACAACAGCCGCGCCAGCCCCATTACCGGCGTTGCCATTACCGTTGCCACCAGCGCTGCTGTTGGCGTTTCCGCCACCGGAATGAGCCGAATTTCCAGCGGCATCATCGCTCGCGACGACATCATCATTCGCGCCACTGCCTTGGCCGCTATTAGACCCCGGACCGTTGTCCTGGCCATTGTTGGAGCTGTTATTAGCCTGGGCGTTTTCATTGCCGGCACCGCTACCGCCCTGGCCATTACTGCTGGTCTCTTCGCCACGCGAACTGTTGACAGGGTTGTCTATCGGTGCGGCGTTGCTATCGAATAAGGACTCGAGATTGAAATCATCTTGCGCGGCGGGATCATCATCGTTTTCGTCGTCCAGGAGCAGATCTACCACCGAATCAGTACCTTCGGGTGCTCCGTCTCCTTCCGCATTGGGGTCGGCCCGCGCTTGCTCAGGCAATGACGTTTCTTCTTCGTTGTCGAAAGTCTGAGCGGTTTCACCGCCATGATGTTGACGCGGCAGATCCGCAACTTCGGCAAGGGTCGGCAGTTGCCCGCCAGCGAGATCAAGTTCAAGCAACTGAGAGAGATCGAGCGAAGTGAGATCTACCGGCAATTCGGCATTCTCCCGCGCCGACTGCAAGGGCTCGATCTCCAGCAAACGACCACCAACGGTTGGATCGAGATTCAGTAAAGTTTCGAGATCGAGCAGAGTGAGATCGGGCACCATCCCGCCATGTGCTGCCTGCACTACGACAGGTCCCAACCCTGGCGCCACCGAGACGGCGTCTTGGCTATCAACCTCTGTGTCCGGGTTCGCAGCGGCAATCTGAGGAGCGTCGGTATTATCGATATCGGAGTGGTCGGTCACTGATTGGATTCTCACCAGGCAACGGCGTTAAGTATTTATTGACCAAACAGTAATAAAAAACTAACGAAATTGAAATCATTTATTAAATAAGTAAAAAACAAATCCATTATATTAAGGTTAACAAATGTTAACTATTAATAAACTGGTGTTTATTAATAGTAATTAACCATAACTATCGCCAATATCGGCGACTTTCGAGCGCACCGCGAGCCCTAACCGGCACCCCGATGATCGTTCAGATTGACCTGAGATTCACATAAACAGATGCGCTGGCGGGATCGCCAGATAGAGATTGTGCAGCGTACCAAAAGAAAAGCGGACCCCATGGGGTCCGCCAATCCGTCGTTTCGTGTGAAATCTTGCAACTCGCGCCACCCTATCGGGACGCGGCGATTAATTTCCCGCTAGATGTTCACCAGGGCCCGCGATTGTGCCAGCACATCGGTGGGAACGCTGAGATAATGGCCAAAACCGTCACCACCGAAGAAAAATGCGTCCAGAAATGCCATCACGACGGCTGTAAGGAAAAACCAGGCGCTGAAGTGGAATCCGACTTCACCAGGAATTTCAGAGGCTACTTCGTCCTTTACCCCGCGAAGAGTACTCGTAACGCCGCCAATGGTGCGATCAAGCCTATTACGCATCTTCTGCATCCTTTCCGCCCTTCTGGCCAGGAGCCGGCCCACCGACCAGTCCCGAAAATTGCGAAATGTCGGATAAATTTAGGCAAAATTTTTTTATAAGACGTTTAAAATCATGCTTAACCTTTAATTAAATTTTACGGTTAACCCATTGTTGTTATGAATACATTTTCCGGCCGAGCTGCCGGCAGGCCGCTGTGATAAAACCATAACCCCGGGAAAGACGGTGCTGCGGCGCTGATCTTCCGTCGCCCAAGATTCGTTTATCGGGCGAGAATCCGGTTGCAATCGATTATCGACCGGCGTAATCGTCGCGGCCGTTCTAATTAACGATATTTTAGCAAGGGCTGGCCCGCCATGACGCCAGCTTAATCCGCCAAGGACAAGGCTCATGTTTGTGACGACACAATACAAACCACCGTCCGCTGTTTCGGTTAACCGGAAAACAGAAAGCATGAGCTATGACCACAAGAAATGTAATCAACGTATCCCACGTCGACCTATTTGTTGAAGACTTCGCCCAGCGTACCGATCACCCGGCGCTGAAGCGTTGGCTGACGGGTAACGTTCGCCGCTGGATACTCAAACATTATGACCGCGCAGACCGTGTCGTCCGCGATCCGGCGACCGGCGGATATGCCCGCACCGATACGCAAGGCTCGCTGCGGCCGCTCGGCGACGACGTGCCCGGTTGGTGCGCAGCGGCTATCGAGCGGGGCGACGAGGTCGTGCATCTACATCTTGGTGCGACCTTGCAAAAGCGCGTAAACCGCGCCCTTGCGGCGCTGGCGACAGAGCTTGAAGACGGAACCTTACCATCGCCCGAGCGTATCCCGTTTCCGAAGGCCGAAGCCAAAGCGAAGAAACAGCGTCATGCCCGCCACGTTGAACGCCGCAAAGCACGGCTGGCAAAAGCCGCCGTCCCCGTTTATCGATCCGCGACTGACGATACAGTCGTCCACCTAACCACGCTAGAAAGCTTGGCCGACGAAGGATGTCGCATGAGCCACTGTGTCGCCACGTACGATTACTGGGGGTCACCTCAACCGATCGATGCAACACAAGCGTTAAATCGTTCTGCTGGGGAT
>JAALLF010000002.1 GCA_011087645.1 Alphaproteobacteria bacterium | reverse complement strand
ACTCCATCTTTGCTTCCAAGATAAAGTGTTGCGTCGACCAGTTGAGATCACCCTGGCAAATCCGACGGTTGCGGCAATCCGAGGAGATCGTGCAGATAGACCCGCTGCCGATCGTCGATCCAGCCGTCGTCGACCGCTGCCGTCACCCGTACGGCTCGAACCGCTTGATCGGCATCGACCGCGATCCCAAGCAGGCTGAGGACAATCGCGGCGACAACATCGCGGTCGGATCCGGCGCCGGACTCTAGCACCAGGCCGGTGTGGTGCGTAAATCCCTGCGCGACGGCGTGATCGGTAAATTCATCGACCAGTCGCGTTTTGCCGATACCGGCCTCACCACGCAGATAGAGAGTTTGACCCCGGCCCTGTTCGACACAATCAGCCAATGCTGCATCGAATTGGCGCAGCTCGCTGGCGCGGCCAAACAAGGCACGCTGCCGCGTAGTTGCTGCCGCCAAGCCAGTCACTTGCCAAACACCGACCGGGTCAGCGAACCCTTTCACCGCAACGTCACCGCGCGCATCGCCATCCAGCCGGTCGGCCAAGATCCGCTGCACCGCCTCGGAAATTAGCGTCTCGCCGCCTTCGGCTAAATCCTGCAACCGCGCCGCCAGGTTCACCGCGTCGCCGATCACCGTATATTCGCTGTGCTGGTCACTGCCCATGCCGCTAGCCACGACGCTGCCACTGGCAACTCCGATATGGACCGACACCGGCGGCTCGAGATCGGCGACCGCGATGTGGATATCTAGGGCGGCGCGGACGGCGCGCTCCGGATCGTCGACATGAGCCACCGGCGCGCCAAAAACCGCCATCAAACCGTCGCCCATATGCTTATCGACATGGCCACCGTGGCGCTCGATTACGCTATCGACGACGGCAAAATAGCGGTTAAGCATACCGTGGACGTCTTCGGCGTCGAGGCTCCTGCTGAGTTGGGTGAAACCAGCCAGATCGGCGAACAGAACAGTTACCTGGCGCCGCTCGCCGGCAATTTCTCCGACCGGTTCAGTAGCCCTGTCGACTACCGCGTCTGGGCTCGGCTGGCCGGACACAGCGCGCAGCACTCGCTTGCGGTGGCCCAGCGACAGGCCCAGCTCCCTCAAATCACCGTCAGTCAGGTCGGCCAGCAGATCGACGTCGATATCGTTATCGGCGAACAGCCCGGCATGTTCACCGAGACCGATCTTCTCCAACCATTTCGCAATATCCGACATCGAAAGCCCCAGCGCTCAAATCGCAATCATGAGGCTAACAAAAAGCGCGGCGTTTGGCACACAGGCCACTACCACGCCGTTGCATCATGTCAGCGCGGCGCAGGCCCGTTGTATGCGAATGCACGCCTCTTCGAGGATTTCCGTCGCCGTCGCATAGGAAATGCGGAAATGCGGCGATAGGCCGAACGCTTCACCATGCACAGCGGCTATGCCTTCGCTTTCCAGGAAATAGGTCACCACATCCGCGTCACCGGCCAGCGTATTACCCTCGGGCGTCGTTTTACCGATCATTCCCGCTACCGACGGATAGACGTAAAACGCACCAGTCGGCGTTGGGCACTCGATACCCTGCGCCTGGTTGAGCATCGACACCACCAGATCGCGGCGTTCCTTGAAGATCTTATTATGTTCGGCGATGAAGTCCTGCGGGCCGACCAGCGCTTCCACCGCCGCCCATTGGGAAATGGTCGAGGTCGAGGTGGTCGACTGAGACTGGATCATATTCATCGCCTTGATCAGCTCGACCGGTCCAGCCGCATAGCCGACCCGCCAGCCGGTCATGCAATAGGCCTTGGACATGCCGTTCAAAGTCAGGGTGCGGTCGTACAATTCCGGCACTACCTGGGCGATAGTGGTGAATTTGAAACCGTCATAGACCACCTTCTCATACATATCGTCGGGCATGATCCAGACATGCGGATGACGCTTGAGAACCTCGCCCAGCGCTTTTAGTTCATCAGCCGTATAGGCCGCGCCGGTGGGGTTGCAGGGTGAGTTCATCATGAACCATTTGGTGCTCGGTGTGATCGCCGCTTCGAGCTGCTCCGGCGTAATCTTGAACTCGCTTTCAGCGGTGCAGTCGACCACTACGGGCACACCTTCGGACAGGAGAGTGATGTCGGTGTACGATACCCAGTAAGGTGCCGGGACGATCACCTCGTCGCCCGGGTTCACCGTCGCCGTCAACGCATTATAAATCGTTTGCTTGCCACCACAGCCGACACTGATTTGCGCCGGCGTGTAGTCTAACTCGTTGTCGGCTTTGAGCTTCTCGCAAATGGCCTCGCGCAACGGCGGAATACCGGCCGGCGGCGCATACTTGGTTTTGCCTTCGGCCATCGCGCGCGCGGCGGCGTCCTTGATGTTCTGCGGCGTATCAAAATCGGGCTCACCGGCAGCGAGGCCAATAATGTCACGCCCGGCGGCCTTCAACTCCTGCGACAGGGTGTTGATGGAAATCGTCGGAGACGGCTTGATACTGCTCAGGCGGTCAGCAAGAAAACCCATTTTTCGAATCCAATAAATGCGGCTGTTGTCGGCGGGAAACTAGTCGCCATCGCTGCACTGCACAAGACTGGAATACCGACACCGGGACCGAGCCAGCAAGATAATGCGATGCGCCGCCGGCACAGGGGGAGTGGGGAAAGACCGGCGGCGCACCACGGTGTCTCAAAGGCGCTTCGTATGGCGATAGGGGTCGCCGACGCCTTATCGACTATTCGAACCTCACGCGGATTCCTTAGGGGACATACATTCGCGGCCGAACGGCCTACTCTGCTGGGTGATGGTCGTCGCGGGGAAGCTTGTTCCGGTCGAGCGACAGCCACCCGGTGACCAGCAGAAATGCTGCCATTGCGCCGAATACGATGAAAAGCAGTATGAGATTTTCGATCGGCATAGCATTCTTCCCGGTTAGGATCTCCCAGATAGGGATTCACGTCAGGTATCAACTCGACGATAAGCCAATGCCGGCGGAGAACATTGATATGAGTCAAACCGCTAGAACTATCGGGAGTGGCAGGTGACGGACCGGCGTGGTCTCTACCAGCGCATCGCGCCCTATTACGACATCCTCGATTTTGTCGGCGAAACGGTTAATCAGCGCAAAGTACGGCCGCAATTACTCGACGGCTTACGCGGCCGCATACTCGACGCCGGGGTCGGTACCGGCCGCAATATCCCGTTCTATCCTCCGGACGCGGATGTCGTCGGTATGGATCTCAGCAACGCCATGCTGCGCCGGGCGGACCGACGTCGGCAAAAATTGGGAGTATCGCTCGGTCTGGTCGCATCAAATGTTTGCCAACCGCCGTTCCCCGACGATTGTTTCGACGCCGCTATCGCCACCTTTCTGTTCTGCGTACTCGACGATGGCGACCAACTGCCGGCGTTACGGGAATTGGCGCGGCTCTGCCGGGCCGGCGGGGAAATTCGTATTCTCGACTATGTGCTGCCCGAACATCCCGGCCGCCAGCGAACAGCGCGTTTGATGGCGCCGGTCGTGAAGTTTTTGTTCAACGCCTCGGTCGAGCGGAATACCGAGCAATATGTCGGCGATGCAGGTCTAACGGTTGTCGAACGGCGCCTCATCGCCGGTGATTTTTGCCGTATGCTGGTGCTGCGCCATGCCTGATTAGCGCCACAGACTGGCTTTTCGACGGCCTGTCGCCTTATATAGAGGCCATGGCCGACCTCGCCGAAGTTCAAGCCAAATATTTTCCCGCAGCTGCCGAATTGCCGGCGCGCCGGTTCATCGACGACCACCCGGCGGGCAATGCGCCAGCGCCGTTCGACCTGGTTTCGGAGTACCAACCTGCCGGCGATCAGCCCCAGGCCATCGCCGACCTTGTCGGCGGCCTACAGCGCAGCGAGCACGACCAGGTGCTGTTGGGGGTGACCGGCTCCGGCAAGACCTTCACCATGGCCCAGGCCATGGCGCAAACCCAACGGCCGGCGCTCATCCTGGCGCCCAATAAGACCTTGGCGGCGCAACTCTATGCCGAGATGAAGCGCTTCTTTCCCAACAACGCCGTCGAGTACTTCGTGTCCTACTACGACTATTACCAGCCCGAGGCCTATGTGCCGCGCTCGGACACTTATATCGAGAAGGAGTCCTCGATAAATGAGCAGATCGACCGCATGCGCCACGCCGCGACCCGCGCCCTGTTCGAACGCCGCGACGTGGTCATCGTGGCCTCGGTCTCATGTATCTACGGTATCGGTGACGCCGAATCATACCTGAAGATGACCAAGGCCTATCGGGTTGGCGATAAGGCCGACCGAACGAAGATCCTGCGCGATCTCACCGAATTGCAATATCGCCGCAACGACACCGATTTCCATCGCGGCACCCTGCGCTCGCGCGGTGACACCCTGGAAATATTCCCGGCCCACTTGGAAGACCGGGCCTGGCGGCTGTCGCTGTTCGGTGATGAAATCGAGGCGATCTGGGAATTCGACCCCCTGACCGGCGAGAAGACCGCCAGCCTCGAAGAGATCAAGGTCTTCGCTAATTCCCATTACATCACGCCGAAGCCCACCCTGCACCAAGCGGCAAAGACCATTCAGGCCGAGCTGAAACTCCGCCTCGAGCAACTCCATGGCGAAGGCAAACTGCTCGAGGCACAGCGGCTCGAACAGCGCACCACTTTCGACTTAGAGATGATCCAGGCCACCGGGTCGTGCGCGGGAATCGAGAATTACTCGCGTCACCTGACCGGCCGCAAACCCGGCGAACCGCCACCAACCTTGTTCGAATATCTGCCCAGCGACGCCATCCTGTTCGTCGATGAATCCCATATCACCGTGCCGCAAATCGGCGGCATGTTCCGTGGCGATCTATCACGCAAGTCAACCCTTGCCGAATTCGGTTTCCGCCTACCGTCGTGCATCGACAACCGGCCACTCAAGTTCGAGGAATGGTACGAGATGCGGCCCGACACTATTTATCTGTCGGCCACGCCGAGCGATTGGGAACTTGAACAAACCGGTGGTGTCTTCGCAGAACAAGTGGTGCGGCCGACCGGCCTGATCGACCCAGTCTGCATTATCCGACCGGTAGAGAGCCAAGTCGACGATTTAATCGCCGAATGCCACGAGGTCGCCGCCAAAGGCATGCGTGTGCTGGTCACCACGCTGACCAAGCGTATGGCTGAGGACCTCACCGAATATATGCACGAGCAGGGTATTCGGGTGCGCTACATGCACTCCGACGTGGATACCCTGGAGCGCATTGAAATACTCCGCGACCTGCGGCTCGGCGTGTTCGACGTGCTGGTCGGCATCAACCTGCTGCGCGAAGGCCTTGATATTCCCGAATGCGCGTTGGTCGCCATTCTCGATGCGGACAAGGAGGGCTATCTGCGCTCCAAGACCTCGCTCATTCAGACCATCGGACGGGCGGCGCGCAATGTCGACGGACGCGTGATTCTCTACGCGGACACGATGACCAAGAGCCTGACCGCCGCCCTGGAAGAGACCAACCGACGGCGCGAAAAACAGCAGGAATATAACGCGGCCAATGGGATCACTCCGGAATCGATCCGCACGAATATCGCCGACATTCTCGATTCCATGTTTGAACGCGACCGGGTCACGGTGGATACGGGCGACGCGGAGACCGTGCATCTGGTGGGCAACAACCTGCAAGCCCATTTGGCCAGCTTGGAGACCCGCATGCGCGAAGCCGCGGCCAATCTGGAGTTTGAAGAGGCTGCGCGGTTACGCGACGAAATTCGCCGCCTGGAAGCTCAGGAACTGGAACTTCTCGGTCAGAGCGGCAGTGCGAACGGGACTATAAGCGACGAAGATATGCTCGCGGCGCGCCGCGCCGAGCGAACGAAGACGTCGATGACCAGTCCCAAACGACGCGGCAGCGGCCATCGCGGCAAACGCCGACAGCGCCGCGGGGTCTAAGAGGAGGTATTCATGAGCCGGTTGCTGTCCCTATTTCTCGAATACATCAACATCATTACCGCGATCCTGGTCGTCATGAGCATCGCCGGGTTGGTGACACTGATTGTGAGCGAGCCCGCACCCAGCGATAGCATTATTTTCGCCGTCCTCATCGTCCTGATCGTTTTAACGGTCATCAACGGGTTTATCGCCGTCCTTGTTTCGTCGCGACGGCATTTGGCCGACATTCGCGCCCACAAGGCGCGGCAAATGGAACTTATCCGCGCAATCCGGACCCTAAACAGCGCGGGCGAATTAGAAGCGCAGAAGCGCGAAGACATGAAGTACCCGCCAACCAATTATTGACCGCCGGGCAAGAACGGAACACCGGTCTCTCCTGCCCGCTCGGCTATATCCGGTAATATTTTCATTGGATTTAGCCACCCATTTGTAGCGCCGCCATCGGTCCGCTAGCACCTGTTGCGCGTTCTTAAAAAAATCCAACGAGGCTTTCGTTAAGAATACAGGGGCGCTTTCTCCACAAAGCGCCAAATTCCTGTGGCAACGCGATAGTTCAAGGTTAATGAATAAATTTTTACATTAATCTTGATTAATTAAGAAATAAATTCGATTCGATAGTTAATTTATATTCACACATTTGCATTCTATATTGGCGATGATATTGGCTGTTACAGATCATTTGTATGGTTCAGTCTATCTGAAATTAGCTGGATCGTAGATATTCGGCGTGACCCAGGATGGGTCGAAGACAATCAGGAGGATAAGTTGTTCGCTGAAGATTCTCGTGTGATGGGGCCTGACGGCCACCGGCGACATACAGTCGCAATCCGGATGACGCAGTTCATCCGGCGCGTGATGATGCTCGTCGAGACCAACGGCGCACAACCATATCAAGCCTACGACCTTGGAGAGGAAATTCAGTCCAAGGGCCGTTTCTGGATCTATGCTCTTATTGCCGCGTTTGCGTTCTCGGTGGGCTCGGTATTCAGTTTCTTATCAACTGCCGCCAGCGGTGGCCATGTCGCGGATGTCAGCCGCGACGCCACGCTAATTCCCATCCCCATATTCGTTATTGTCGCCCTCGTAACATTCGTTGTGACCATTGTCGTGATCGCGATAAAGCAGGTCAAATTGGTGGGTGAGAAACTGCAGTCCAGTGAGGATCGCTACCAACTGGCTGCGTCGGCGATCGATGGTGGTTTGTGGCACTGGGACATCGTTAAGAACGAGGAGTATTACTCTCCCCATTGGATGGCGATACTGGGCTATTCGCCAGAAGACGTGACCGAAGACCAAGCGGTTAGCGACATCCATCCGGAAGATTGCGATCGCGCCCGCCACGCGCTGCGCGATCACCTCGAAACCAGAACGCCCTACGATATCGAAATTCGCCTGCGCCACAGCGACGGCGAGTATATTTGGGTTAAGTCGACAGGTCAGGCCGTATGGGATGAGAACGGTCAGCCCCTGCGGATGGCTGGATCGATAACTGAAATTACGCAAATCATGCGCGCCGAGACAGCATTCCGCGAGAGCCAGGATCAAATGCGGGCCATTTCCGACAACAGTCCTTCGCTGATGTACATGAAGGACACGGAATCGCGCCTGGTGATGGTCAATCGGGCCTTTCAAAAATTCTACGGTGCGACCGAAGAAGAGGCGATGGGCGAAGATATGGGTAAGTGGCTCAGTCCAGACAATGCGGAACTGTTCTTCGATCTCGATAATAAGGTGCTGACGACCGGGAAACCGCAGGAGACACGGTTCGAAGTGCTGCGGCATGATGGTAAAACCCGCCCGATGCAGTCAACTGAATTTCCAGTTTTCGACCACGAACACAACATTATCGGTATTGGCGGCATCGACACCGACATCTTCGAGCGCAAACGGGCCGAGGATAGCTTGCTAGTCGCCATGGATGCTGCCGAGAGCGCCAACCACGCCAAATCTGAATTTATGGCCAATATGAGCCACGAACTGCGCACCCCACTCAATGCGATCATTGGATTTTCGGAGATTATGGCGGGCGAGATTTTTGGCCCCGTTGGTAGCCCGCAATATCGAGACTACGCGCAAGACATCAACGCGTCTGGCACCCACTTGCTGGAAATCATCAATAATATGCTCGACCTGTCGAAGATCGAGGCCAACAAGTTCGATCTACAAGAGCAGACCGTCGACGTCCCCCATGCCGTTCTATCTTGCGTCACGCTTGTCGAAGGACGCGCCGAAAAGCAGGGGGTCAAAATCCAGACCGTCATCTCCGATAAGGCGCCCTACTTGTATTGCGACGAGCGCGGTCTCAAGCAGGTTCTGCTTAATCTGATGACCAATGCTGTGAAGTTCACTCCCGAGGGCGGTTCGCTGACTGTTGAGACCTGGTCTAATGAAAACGACGGCTACGTGCTCCGCTTCCGCGATACCGGCATCGGCATCGCCCCTGATGACATCCCGATGGTGCTGACACCCTTCGGACAAGTCGAGAGCGCTCATAGCCGCCTACAACAGGGCACCGGGCTCGGTTTGCCGCTCACCAAATCAATTGTTGAGCTGCATGGCGGTACGTTCGAGTTGCAGAGCGAGGTCGGTGTGGGCACCACGGTTACGGTGAGCTTCCCTGCTCGCCGGGCGGTCCAGGAGTTGGCGGCGACCGGAACTGACGCCTAGCACTTGGCAGGACGCCAATTTTGTCGATACTGAAAAGCTGATGCTGAACATCTCGGTGGGCAGGAGTATCGACGCGTGCCATGGCCAATATCCGCTTTTCCCCCAATTTCCATCATCTGTTCAACGAACTGCCACCCCACGAGCGGTGCGCGGCGGCCCGCAAATGCGGCTGCAGCGAAGTCGAATGGCACATGCCTTATGCGCTGACTAAGGAAGACCTGAAACAACAGCTCGACGATAACGGTCTCGAATTCATCTACTTCGTGGTGCCGGTCGACTGGGATAAAGGGGTGTGGGGTCTCGGCGCCCAGCCGGGCAAGAAAGAGGACTTCAAGCGCGCCGCGTCGCGGGCGCTCGAATACGCCGCGCTGTGCGACATCTACTCGATCAATGTCGGCGCCGGCCCAGTCCCCGACGGCGAAGACAAGCAGCGCTGCGTCGATACCTATGTCGAAAACCTGATCTGGATGGCCGAGCAGGCGGAGGGCATTCGCTTGAAACTGTTGCTCGAAAGCGTCGCCGCCGAGCGCGTTCCCAACTGGGCCATGCAGACTATGGCCGAGGCCGAGGCCATCCGTCGCGCCACCGGCCAGAATCGCGTCCAACTGGTGTTCGATACCTACCAACTGCGTTGGCAGGAACAAGGACCGCTGACCCCGATCATGGACGAGTATTGGGACCATATAGGTCATATCCAGATCGGCAACACGCCGGGCCGTTTCGAGCCCGGGGTCGGCGAGATGGATTTACTGTGGCTGGTCGAGCGCGCCTACGCCAAGGGCTATGAAGGCTGTGTCGGGCTCGAGCACGACCCCTCGATGGATACCTGGTCGAGCCTCATGTGGATGAACAAATACGGCTACACCGTCGATCCGGATAACCGCTGAAGATCAGCCAAGCCCCTAAGCCTTCCCGTCATGGGACGATACGAACAGCTCGCACAGCGTGTTGGAGCGGTTACTCCAGGCGTGGCTGCCACCCAATTGAACAACCGTGTCGCCGGTGCTCAGATGCACTTCTTCGGTATCCAAGACCAGGGTCACCTCGCCCGACATGACCAGCACATAATCCAAAGTGCGGGTCTGTTGCATGTAAGGGTGCGGCGCACCCTCACCCTGTTTGGAAGCGCCCGGTGAGCCCATGGCCTGGAAATAGTCCGATACTTTTTCCTCCGTGAGGTCGGCCATGTACCAATCGTCCGGCGGGATCGTCAGGAAGCGGCACACTGAACCACCGGTCGGCGGCTCCAGCGTGTGCGGCAAATCCAAGGTTTCGCGCACGCCGGCGACAGGCGCCGGCGTTCCCTCGGTAACCCAGATGCGGTTCGAGGCGAAACCGGGGCGCGCCGGATCGGTGCGCACATCGGTGTTGGTGGCGTCGGAATAGATCACCGCATTGTCGTCGGGATCGTTGGCGGCGACGATGCGCCGAATATCTCTTGGTTCTGATTTGGCCATTTTCAGCTCGCCTATTTGTACTTGTCGCCGCCGATCATGACGAACAGCATGTCGTTGGGACCGCGTGAACTATCCCAAGAATGAAAATGCCCGAGCTGGACGATGACGTCGCCGGTATGCATGACGAATTCAC
Source organism: Alphaproteobacteria bacterium (assembly GCA_011087645.1). Classification (GTDB taxonomy): domain Bacteria; phylum Pseudomonadota; class Alphaproteobacteria; order UBA6615; family UBA6615; genus JABDJY01. The sequence goes on along the minus strand of JAALLF010000002.1, from coordinate 392,297 downwards.
CGTCGGGCAGCACGTGCACGCGTTCGCCCTGGCTCACCACACCATAATCCACCGTACGGGTGCGGTGCATATTCCAATGGCGGTCGCTTTCCATTTTTTCCGACAGTCCGGTCACGTTCATAGAGGCGAATTGGGTGTCCGCGGCCGACTGGTCGATGACATTGGCTTCTTCGGTATCGGACTGGATGACGCGAAAATGGGCACCCTCGGGCGGTGGCGAATGGCTCATGGCGCGGTCACCGCCATCGTGATGATCGCTCAAGTCGATTGGACAATCATCGAAGGTCCATATCTCGTTGAAAAAAACAGCCGAGCCGCCGCCGCGCGCATGTTGGTGCGGGTTTCGGCTGTCAAAGACGACTTTCGACTTGCCGTCTGCGCCATTGCCGACGACCACGCGGCGCGGCGGAACTTTTGAAAACGCCATGAATTACTCCCCGATAGCAACATTCTTATTTTTAATTCCCGCCGCACATGCCTTGGCGGTGCCGATCCCGATTATCGACATGTCTTCTGCGCCATTTCAAGTCTGATTGGTGTTGCCGGCCTCTCTTGGGCTAGTCTGACTTTCGCGACGCGCCATATTTTGCAACCAGATCAGGGACCGATCGGTGACCACAGAAGAAATCGAATATCACCGCCATGGCGACCGGCCGATGACCTTGCATTTGACTCGCCCGGCCAGCGACGGCCTCCACCCAGCGATCATCGATCTCCATGGCGGCGGCTGGGCCAAAGGCTCCCCCTCCGAATGTCTATCTCGGAACCAAATCATGACAGAGGCCGGTATCGCCGCCGCCGCACTCGATTTTCGCGATGGTGGCGACGGCTATCCAACGTCGCTGATCGACATCAATTACGCCGTGCGGTGGCTGAAGGCGCACGGATCTGAGATGGGAATCGATTCCGAGCGGATCGGTATCGTCGGGCAATCGAGCGGCGGCCATCTTGCCATGTTGGCGGCCATGCGCCCCGACGACGCGCGGTACGCCTCTATCGAGTTGGATACCGACGCCAACAATGTCGACGCCTCCGTGCGCTGCGTCGGTATGCTGTGGCCGGTAATCAACCCCCTGTCGCGTTACCGCCGTGTCTGCGGTCTGCGCGACGCGGCAGACACTCCGGCTTGGGTCGGCGACTTGCCTGAGCGCCACGACCTTTATTGGAGAACGGAGGAGACCATGGCCGAGGGCAACCCGATGTTGGCGTTGGAGAACAGCGAGCCGATCGCGACCCCGCCGGCGCTGTGGATTCAAGGCCGGCCCGACCCGGTGCATGACTACCGCGACCCGGACTCTCCGCGCGATCTCAACGAGCCGGAGCGCTTCGCCGCCAACTATCGCGACGCCGGCGGCGACATCGACGTCGTATATATCGACCAGGAGAACCGCTCGTCCAATACTTCGGCCGACCCCCTCACCGCGTTCTTGGCGAAACACCTGTTGCCAGCGAACTGAACCCGATGCGGCCTCATTATGGTCGGGTATTCGTGATAACGTTGGCAATACCTTCCCTCTCCTCTGTTTCGCCTTAACGAGACTCCCGCCATCATCCGTAAACCGCCGAAGATCCCGCTGCTGACCGCCCTAATTTCCGGCAGCGCCATCGCCTATAACGTGTTTCTGCCGTCGATGCCTGATATCGCGCGGGACTTCGCGGTGAGTACCTTCGCTGTGCAAGGCACATTGATCGCGTTCCTAATCGCTTATGCGGGCGCCCATTTCTTTTACGGCGGTGTCGCCGACCGTTACGGCCGGCGGCCAGTACTGTTATGGGGCCTGGCGATTTACATCGCCGCCAGCGTGGCCTGCGCGGCGTCGACCTCGATGACAATGCTGATTACCGCCCGCATCCTGCAAGGCATCGGCGCGGCAGGGTCGATGGTGATGGTGCGCTCGATGGTGCGCGACCTCTACGACCGCAAACAGTCGGCCCGCGCTCTGGCAACAATTTCATCGGTCATGGTATTCGCACCGGCCTCCGCGCCCGCCCTCGGCGGCTATTTGCACACCCATTTCGGCTGGCAGGCCTCGTTTCTGTTCCTCGCCGGACTCGGGACCGTGCTGTTCGCCTATTGCGCGCTACGGATGGCCGAAACCCACCCGGCCCAGGGCGGTAATCTATTCAGCAGCCTCAGAGCCATGGCGCTGGGCTATCAGGTGCTTATCGGCGAGCGGGTCTTCGTTGCCTACAGCCTCAATATCGGATTTGTAAGCGGCGCGGTTTTCGCCTGGTTCGCCGGGGTGCCCATCGTTCTGATCGACAGTTACGGTGTCGCGCCTGACACTTTCGGCTACCTAATGGTCACCGGCACGGCAGGGGCGTTTTTTGGCTATTCGAGTACCATCTGGCTTACCGCCCGGCTCGGCGTCAATCGGATGATCGTCATCGGCACCGCGGTCGGCCTATTCGGCGCCGGCCTCTATCTCGCTCTCCCGCTGCTCGGCGTGTTCACGCCCCTAGCGGCGGTCGCGCCCATGTCCATCTTCGGCCTCGGCCTGGCCATGACCTTTCCCAACGCCATGGCGGCTGCGGTCAGCGTGCGGCCGCAATATGCCGGGACCGGCGCGGCGCTCAACGGGTTATCGCAATATGGCATCGCCGCCCTCACCACGGTCACGGTTGGCCTACTGCCCAGCGAGACCCATCTGCCCCTAGCCTGCGTGATCTTCACCATGCAGGCCGCTGCCGCCATTGCCAGTTGGGTCGGCTGGCGCGCCCGCCCGGCGGAGTGAGGCAGCGGGATCAACCATCCCTTGTTGCGAGTGAAGACGACGTTATATACGGCATATAGTTATGGCGGCGACGCGGCCAGGAAAGGACGAAGACACATGCTCGAGATATGGTTCTCGCTCGGCTACATCCTGCTGCTCGCGGTCGTGCTATTCGGGTTCATTTTGTGGCGCACCGGCGCTGTCGTGGTGACCGTCGCCGCGATGATCGTTGGCGTGCCGCTATGGTTCTGGTGGGAATATGCGCGCCCGACCTGGACCACTGGCACAATCAGCGGCACGGAAGTTCGACGGACCAATCCCAACGCCTTGGGCAACACCCGCGACATCCAATACGTCTATATGCGCAATCAGGCTGATGCGGGCGTCGAGCTTGAGAATGAGGATTCTTGGTGGTGGCTCAAACGCAATAGCGAGCGGGTCTTCAACGACGCCAAAACAGCGGAAGATCGCAATACCAGGGTCACCGTTATGTGGAACCGCTGGCGCTCGCAGATATTCTCCTGGCATCCCAACGCCATCGCCTCGGGGCAGGCCGGTTTCTGGCCCTTATGGTCCTGGCGCACCCTTATCTTCTACGGCCTCTCGGTGTTTGTATGGTTCGGCTATTTCTATAGCTTTGCCTGGTTGCGCAACCGCACCAGCCGCGACTGAGGTTTCGCGCGCGCCTCGCCGACGGGCCGCGACCGACGTCTCGTTAACCCATGCGAACAGGCACCAATCCCCTTTCGACACAGCGCGGGGCTTATGGTCTCCGCCAAGTGTCTGAACATATTGTTGAAGCTAATGCCGTCGCGCTCATGGCCGTCCTGAATCGAAAAACGGCGGCCCGTCGGCCGCCGTTTCTCTGTAAAATCGTGTCTTTAGGCCTAGCCCGCCACCTGCGCGGCGCGACCCCGGTTTGGCGTGTAGCGCTTGCGGCTACGGCCGCCGCCTGAGTTCTGGGAACGGCTATTGCGCTTATGCCAGGACTGGCCCCGGGACTTTTTCGGTTTGCCGTGCCCTTCGCGCGCCATCGCCGGCGGTTCATCGCCGACCACAGTCAATTTGGCGCCGATCAGCCGCTCGATGTCACGCAGATAGGCGCGCTCCGCCGGATCGCAGAACGATACCGCCACCCCATGGGCGCCGGCCCGCGCCGTGCGGCCGATGCGGTGGACGTAATTCTCCGGCTCGTTGGGCAGCTCATAGTTGATGACATGAGAAACACCATCGACATCAATGCCGCGGGCCGCGATGTCAGTGGCCACCAATACTCGTACGTCACCGGACCGGAAATGCTTGAGTGCCTGCTGACGGGCGCTCTGGGATTTGTTGCCGTGGATCGCATCGGCCGAAATGCCACGCTTTCCAAGCTGGTCGGCAACCCGGTTAGCGCGGTGTTTGGTGCGCGTGAAGACCAACACCCGCGACAGAGACTTGTCATCCAGAATACCACCAAGCAACGCCACCTTGTCAGCGGCAGGCGCATGATGGACGCTCTGTTTAATACGATCGACCGGCGTGGCTTGCGGCGCGACTTCGACCCGCACCGGATCGCTCAGCATCTCAGCCGCGAGGCGCGCAATATCGTTCGGCATGGTGGCCGAAAACAGCAATGACTGCCGATCTTTGGGCAGGGGAGCGAGAATCTTGCGAATATCGCGAATGAACCCCATGTCGAGCATCCGGTCGGCCTCATCGAGCACAAGGTGCTCAATTTCATCGAGCCGAAGCTTGCGTTGATTCATAAGGTCGAGCAAACGACCCGGCGTGGCGATAATAATATCGACACCGCGCGACAGAGCGTTGACCTGCGGCCGCTGGCCGACACCGCCGAAGATCACGGTCTGGCGCAGATGCAGGTTTTTGCCATAGGCGCGAAACTCTTCACCAATCTGGATCGCGAGTTCACGCGTCGGCGCGAGAACAAGGGCGCGCGGGTTACGTGGGCCCTTCATATCGCGCCCGCGCGACAGTTTATGGAGAATGGGCAGCGCAAAGGCCGCGGTCTTGCCGGTTCCGGTCTGAGCAATGCCCAGCATGTCTCGTCCGTTGAGAAGTTCGGGGATGGCCCGCGCCTGAATCGGCGTCGGGGTAACATGCTGGCGTGCTTGCAAAGCACGTTGGATCGGACCGGCCAGGCCGAGTTCCGAGAAATTACTAATAGTCACGTAAATATCCTTGTGCGCCAAGCAATCGGACGGCGTCATCGACGCAGGTCCGGCCTGGCGTGTGGCCCGACCCCGGGCGCGGCCGGAGCGGGAAGTTTTTCTGAAGATTAATCCCAGGACGTGGCGCCGTTAAAAAGCGGCGCTTCGCGCAATCGCGAGAAAAATTATGAGGGACAAATGGGCGCTCTCGGCCAAATTGTCAAGTAAATCAGTTTTTTACCGACCCTCGGGACAACGCCCTTAGTCTGATGCCGGTAGACCTTTTACGCCGTGTCGCGTAAATAGGCCGCTGATTCAGGGTTGTTAGTGCTGGCAATTGGATAAAATTGTCTTAATTCATACGAGTGCAGCGTAGTTGCGCCCGGCGGCGATTGACCGCCGAACATGCCTAAATTTCCGCAAGCCCCTGGAAATTGGGCATCTTTTACGCTAAAATCTTGCCAGATCGTTTGTGAAAGCGAACAGCAAAGATTCGCGTTCACGCGGTCTCACATTCATAATTGGGGATTATCCTGCCGGTGTTGAACCTTCGCCCGGACGGAATAGGTTGGGGGGGAAGTGTTCGGCATGATGTCTTTCGACAAACAAAAGACAGCGCAAGGTCTCTATGATCCGCGCAACGAGCACGATGCGTGTGGTGTTGGCTTTGTCGCCAATATCAAAGGCCGTAAGTCACACGATATAATCCTCAACGGACTGCAAATTCTCGTCAATCTCGACCATCGCGGTGCCGTGGGTGACGATCCGCTGGTCGGCGATGGCGCCGGCTGCCTAATCCAACTACCCGATGCACTGCTGCGCGATTGGGCGGCGACCGCCGGCCATGATCTGCCCGCCGAGGGCCACTACGCCGTTGCCATGTGCTTCCTGCCGCAAGACGAGGCGGCGTGCGCTGTGGCGATGGGCCAGTTCGAAAAATTTGTCGCCGCGGAAGGCCAGTCGCTGCTCGCCTGGCGCGACGTGCCTACCAATCTGGACGGCATCGGCCAGCGGGTCCTCGACTGCATGCCGACCCTCCGCCAGGCGATTGTCGTGCGCAATCCCGCGCTGGCCGATCAAGACGCGTTCGAACGCAAGCTGCTGACCATTCGTAAGCAAACGCTGAACGGCGCCCACGCCGCTGACGGCGAGTTGGCCGATTTCTATATGCCGTCATTCTCGTCGCGCACGATCGTCTACAAGGGCCTGTTGCTGGCGCGCCAGGTCGGCACCTTCTACCGCGACCTCGCCAACCCGCTGACTCAGTCGGCGTTAGCGATGGTGCATCAGCGCTTTTCGACCAACACCTTCCCGTCATGGCCGTTAGCGCACCCCTATCGCATGATCGCCCATAATGGTGAGATCAACACCGTGCGCGGCAACGTCAATTGGATGTCCGCCCGGCGTCACTCGATCGCCAGCGACCTGCTCGGCCCCGATCTCGATAAGATGTGGCCGCTGGTGCCGCACGGCCAATCGGACACCGCCTGTATCGATAATGCGCTGGAGGTGCTGGTCGCCGGCGGCTATTCGCTGGCCCACGCCATGATGATGCTGATCCCGGAAGCTTGGGCCGGCAACCCATCGATGGAGGCCAAGCAACGGGCCTTTTACGAATACTATGCCGCGCTGATGGAGCCGTGGGACGGCCCGGCAGCGATCGCCTTTACCGACGGCTTGCAAATTGGCGCCACATTGGACCGCAACGGTTTGCGCCCGGCGCGTTACGTGGTCACCGATGACGATCAGGTCATCATGGCGTCTGAAGTCGGCGTATTGCCGGTTCCCGATGAGCGGATCGTGAAAAAGTGGCGGCTGCAGCCAGGCAAGATGCTGCTCATCGACTTTGCCGAGGGCCGCATCATCGACGATAGCGAGATCAAGCAGCAGCTCGCCGATGAACATCCCTACCAGCAATGGCTCGACAGCACCCAGTTCAAGCTCGAAGAACTCGACGACACAACCGAGGAAGAGGAGGCGGCCGATCCCTTGCGGCGAAACGCACCCGATGAGCGGCTGAATGCCCAGCAATCCTTCGGCTATACTCAGGAAGATTTGCAAATCTTCCTGGAACCGATGGCGCGCACCGGCGACGACCCGATCGGCTCCATGGGGGTCGATACGCCGATTGCGGTGCTGTCGCGCCAACCCAAGCTGCTCTACAACTTCTTTAAGCAGAACTTCGCCCAAGTCACCAACCCGCCGATTGATCCGATCCGCGAAGAGCTGGTGATGTCGCTGGTCTCGATGATCGGTCCGCGGCCCAACCTGTTGGGTCACCATGCCGGCAGCCATTACCGGCTCGAAGTGGCGCAACCGATCCTGACCAATCCAGACCTGACCAAAGTCCGGGCCATATCGTCGCTGGTCGGCGAGGCCTTCCGAACCAACACCATCGACACCACGTGGCCGGTGGCCGACGGCGCCGAAGGACTGCAGGCGGCGCTCGAAAAGGTCTGCCAGGCAGCAACCGACGCGGTGATCGCCGGACACAATATTCTGGTGCTGTCCGACCGCGCTGCATCGGCCCAGCGCGTGGCGATGCCGGCGTTGCTGGCGACCGCCGCCGTTCATCACCATTTGATCCGCCAGGGGCTGCGGACGTCCACCGGCTTGGTTGTAGAGACCGGTGAAGCGCGCGAGGTGCACCATTTCTGCGTCCTCGCCGGCTATGGCGCCGAGGCTATCAACCCCTGGCTGGCGTTCGATACGCTAGAAGAGCTGCGGGTTCGCGAAGGGCTCGAGCAGAGCGCCGAAGAGGTACGCAAGAACTACATCAATGCGGTAAATAAGGGCATTAAGAAGGTGATGTCCAAGATGGGCATCTCGACCTATCAGTCCTATTGCGGCGCGCAGATATTCGATGCCGTGGGACTGGCAAGCGACTTTATCGAACGCTATTTCACCGGCACGCCGACGACCATTGAAGGCGCCGGCATTGAATCTGTTGCCGCCGAAGCCTTGGCGCGCCACGCCAACGCCTGGGGCAACAACCCGATCTATCAAAACATGCTCGATGCCGGTGGCGACTACGCGTTCCGTCTGCGCGGCGAAGATCATGCTTGGACGCCGCAGTCGGTTGCCGACCTGCAGCACGCGGTACGCGGCAATCTGCCCGACAATTACCGAACCTTCGCCAACAGCGTCAACGAGCAGAGCGAGCGGCTGCTGACCATTCGCGGGCTGATGGAGTTCCGCTTCGCCGACCAACCGTTGTCGTTGGACGAAGTCGAGCCGGCAGGCAATATCGTGCGGCGGTTTGCCACCGGCGCCATGAGTTTCGGCTCGATCAGCCGCGAGGCGCATACCACGCTAGCCATCGCCATGAACCGTATTGGCGGTAAGTCGAATACCGGCGAAGGCGGCGAGGAAGTCGACCGGTTCACGCCCCTGCCGAACGGTGACTCCATGCGCTCGGCGATCAAACAGGTCGCTTCCGGCCGGTTCGGGGTGACCACAGAATATTTAGTCAACGCCGACGATATTCAGATCAAAATGGCCCAGGGCGCCAAGCCCGGCGAGGGCGGGCAATTGCCCGGCCATAAGGTCAATAAAAACATCGCCGAGGTGCGCCACTCGACCCCCGGTGTGGGATTGATTTCGCCGCCGCCCCATCACGACATTTATTCGATCGAGGATTTAGCGCAGCTCATCCACGATCTAAAGAACGTCAATCCCCAGGCACGGGTCTCAGTCAAACTGGTCTCCGAGGTCGGTGTGGGCACGGTTGCCGCCGGCGTCAGCAAGGCGCGCGCCGACCATGTCACCATCTCCGGATTCGAAGGCGGCACCGGCGCCAGTCCTCTAACTTCACTCACTCATGCCGGCTCGCCGTGGGAAATCGGACTGGCGGAAACCCAACAGACCCTGGTGCTGAACGGCCTGCGCGGCCGCATCGCGGTGCAGGTCGATGGCGGTTTACGCACCGGGCGCGACGTGGTTGTCGGCGCCCTGCTCGGCGCCGACGAGTTTGGTTTTTCCACCGCGCCGCTAATCGCCGCCGGCTGCATCATGATGCGCAAGTGCCACCTCAACACCTGTCCGGTCGGCGTCGCCACCCAGGACCCGGTATTGCGCAAGCGTTTCACCGGCACGCCCGAGCATGTCATCAACTATTTCTTCTTCGTCGCCGAGGAAGTGCGCGAATTGATGGCCCAACTCGGTTACCGCACCTTCGACGAAATGATCGGTCAAGCCGAAAAACTCGACATGCGCCGCAGCATCGATCACTGGAAAGCCAACGGCGTCGATCTCAGCCGTCTGCTCTACCAGGCGCCAGCCGGAGAAGGCGTTGCGATCTACAATTGCGAGACCCAGGACCATAACCTCGCGGCTGCGTTGGATAACGAGTTGATCGCCGCGTCGGCCGACGCCCTGGATAAGGGCGAGCCGGTGCGTATCGAAAAACCAATCCAAAACACCAACCGCACCGTCGGCGCGACTCTGTCGGGCGAAGTGGCGAAACGCTACGGCCATGCCGGTCTGCCCGAGAACACCATATCGATTAATTTCATCGGCAATGCCGGCGGCAGCTTCGGCGCCTTCTTGGCGCGCGGCGTCAGCCTCGATCTGGTCGGCGACGCCAACGACTATGTCGGCAAAGGCCTCTCCGGCGGCCAATTGGTCGTGCGCCAGCCGCGCAAAGGCGAACGCATCGCGTCAGAGAATATCATTATCGGCAACACGGTGCTGTACGGCGCGATTGCCGGCGAGGCGCATTTCGAGGGAGTCGCGGGCGAACGGTTCGCGGTACGCAATTCCGGCGCCATTACTGTCGTCGAAGGTGTCGGCGATCATGGCTGCGAGTATATGACCGGCGGCGTGGTGGTGGTCCTGGGGGATACCGGACGTAACTTCGCGGCCGGCATGTCCGGCGGCATCGCCTATGTCTACGATCCCGACAAAAAGTTCGCCGGGCGCTGCAACACCGCAATGGTCGACCTCGAGACGATCGAAGCCACCGATCTCGAATCCGTCGACGATCTCGAGCCGCCGCATCAGCTCTCGATCAGCGCCGACGATAGCGGCATGGGATATATGTTGGACCTCGACGCCGAGCGCCTGCGCATCCTCATCGAGCGCCATCGGCTGTTAACCGGCAGCGAGAAGGCCAGCGCGTTGCTTGACGATTGGGAAACGACGCTGGCCAATTTTGTCAAAGTAGTGCCCAAGGACTATCGGCGCGCGCTACTCGAATTACAGGCCGAACGCGAAGCCGCGGCCGCCGCGGCTCAATAAGTTAGCGGGCGGACAGGAAAGTAAGTCATGGGTAAAAACACCGGATTTCTCGAATTTGAACGGCATGATCGCGGCTACCAGCCGATCGAATCCCGCCGCAATAATTGGAAAGAATTCGTCGAACCCCTGCCCGATCCGGAATTGAACGAACAGGCGGCGCGCTGCATGGATTGCGGTATTCCCTTCTGTCATACCGGCTGTCCGGTCAATAATCTCATCCCGGATTGGAACGATCTGGTCTACCGCGACCAATGGGAAACCGCGGTCCGGACGTTGCATTCGACCAACAATTTTCCCGAATTCACCGGCCGTATCTGCCCAGCACCCTGCGAGGCCGCTTGCACCTTGAACATCGACGACGCGCCGGTCACCATCAAGACCATCGAATGCGCCATCGTCGACCGGGGCTGGCAGGAAGGCTGGATTAAACCCCAGCCCAGCGCCACGCCCACCGGTAAGCGCGTGGCTGTGATCGGTTCGGGCCCAGCCGGGATGGCGTGCGCGCAACAGCTCGGCCGCACCGGCCACGCGGTCACTCTATTTGAGAAGAACGACCGTATCGGCGGCTTACTGCGCTACGGCATTCCCGATTTTAAGATGGAGAAATGGCTGATCGATCGGCGCGTCGATCAAATGACCGATGAGGGTGTCGAATTTCGCACCAATGTCGAGGTCGGCGTTGACGTGACCATCGACCAATTACGCGCCGATTATGACGCGGTGGTCATGTCCGGCGGCGCGGAATCGCCGCGCAATCTCGATGTGACGGGCCGAGATCTCGACGGCATCCATTTCGCCATGGACTTCCTGGTACAACAGAACAAGCGCGGCGCTGGCGATAGCGAAGCCGTCGCGGCCCCCCAGGGGACGATCACCGCGAAGGGTAAGCATGTCATCGTTATTGGCGGGGGTGACACCGGGTCCGACTGCATCGGCACTTCAACACGCCATGGCGCGGCGTCGATTACCCAGTTGGAAATCATGCCGCAGCCGCCCGAGCATGAGGACAAGGCCATGACCTGGCCGAATTGGCCGCTGAAAATGCGCACCTCCTCGTCCCAAGAAGAGGGCTGCGAGCGCGATTGGTCGGTGCTGACAACGCGCGCGGTTGGCGCCGACGGCAAAGTTGATGCGCTGGAATGCGTGCGCGTCGAATGGGTCGATGACGGCTCGGGCCGACCGCAGATGAAGCAAGTCGAAGGCAGCGAGTTTCAGCTCAAGGCCGACCTGGTCCTGCTCGCCATGGGTTTCGTCGGGCCGCGCGCGCCGGGCATGATTGAGCAATCGGGTGTCGACCTCGACCCGCGCGGCAACGTCGCCGCCGATACTGATCGCTATGCCACATCGATCGACGGCGTGTTTGCCGCAGGCGATATGCGGCGCGGCCAATCGCTGGTCGTCTGGGCAATCCGCGAAGGCCGCCAATGCGCCCGCGCCGTCGACGCCCACCTGATGGGATCGAGCACGCTGCCGCGCTGAGTTTTTCGTGCCCGTCAAGCGTATCAGAAAAGTAAAAGCCGCCCCGAAGGGCGGCTTTTTAGCCTCAAATGGCCGGTAAAATTTACGCTGCTGGGCCTATTCCTTGTCCCAGTTCCGAATAGGCTTGGCACCTCCCGCGCGCAACGCATCCATGTAATCGGCGAGGATCGCTGTGGCGGGTAGGCCTTTCGCATCATTTTTCGTGGCCCAATCCTTAGCCAGGTTGCCCAGGCCAAGCGCCCACTGCCTGCGGTCGTCATCGGACATCGTCGTTACCTTAGTATTGAATTCGGTCTGGCAACGGTTGATGCCGAACTTGGCGCCGGCGTCCAATTTCTTGACGTTGGCCGCGTGCCAGCCTTCGGCGTTATCGACGAGGGCCGTTCTGACTTCATCCGGTAGGGCATTGAAGACATCGGTGTTAACCGTCAGAGCCTGGGCCTGATTGGCGCCAAACCCGGTATCGAAGATAAACGGCGCCGGTTCGCATAGTTTGAACGCGCCAGCCGCCTGCGCCCAGAAGATGCCGCCCTCATAAATGCCAGTCGACAGAGAGTTATAGGCGTCGGCCAGATTGGTCTGCACGCCAGCCGCGCCGGCGGCCGTTACCCACGGCAGGTTGGGACCGGCCGCACCGAGCTTCAAACCCTTCAGGTCTGCGAATTTTGCCAGCGGTTTGGGCGACAGCACAAAATAGTTGTCGACCGCGCCGGTTGGATAAAGCTCGACTTGATTACTCGCCTTCCAACCCTTCTCGAAAGCCTCGGAATATTTACCTTCGAGTGATTTGAAGGTTCGCGCGATCAAATCCATGTTCTTGGTGGTGAACGGCGTTTTGAACGACAGCTCGTAAAGCGGCAGTTTGTCGGCATGGAACACCGAGGGAACAACGCTGATATCTCCGAGGCCAAGCTCGACACCCTCAAGCTCACCGCGCGGTTTCACGATTTGGCCTGAATGGGCCAGGTTCCAGTTGACGGTATATTTGCCGGTTTTGGCGAGCTGCGCGTTAACCGCCGGCGCATAGAAATCGATGAACGCCCCTATCGCGGTAACACCGGGCGGAAAGCCGGTAATGAATGTAAGATTGACTGACTCTGCAGCGTTAGCCGGTAGCGACGCTGCGGCGACGCCGCTCGCGACGGCGGCGATAGCCGCCGCTCCCAGTACGCTTTTGCGCTTTAACATTGTGTAATCCTCCCAGTTATTTATGTCGTTGCTAAACACCTCGATTGGTCAAAAACCCCAAAATTCCGCAATAAATTCGGAGTGCGTCGCTAAACACTACCGCAATCTGGCAAATTTGGTAAGCGACGGCGAAACGGTGGATCCGCCGCGGCTATTTCACTGCGCTTTGGTATTATCCGTTCCATTCAATTGCTGCATCAGTCCCCATAGATCGCCTAGAACCCACACCTTAAAGATACGGTCGCCCGCTATGGTAAACATCGCCACGCCTGCATATTCGATGCGCCGGCCGGTGGGCGCACATCCCAGCAATTCACCCCGGTGGGTGCCGCTATAGGTCAGCCGCGCCACCGCGCGCTCGTCGGTGGCGATGATGTCCTCAATATGGTTGTGGAAATCGGGAAAGGCGTCGCGGATGGTGTGCATATATCCCAAGAAACCATCATGCCCGCTGACCTGTAGACCGATGGAACCACGGAAATCGATATCCACAGCAAGGATCTCGCGCATGGTCGTTTCAGACCAGCCGTTCCACATGACGTTAAAAAAGGTCTCGACGAGCTGGCGGTTAGTCTTGGCCGGCGTCATATCCGCCCCCTCACTACTTTTCCGGTTGCTGGGCGACGACATCGCGCCTAAGCCCTTCATGAACGTGCATAAGGCCGTAATAGTGGAGCGCCGCCATGACGATGGAAACCGTGAATTTCTTTTCCCAGCGGATGACTGATCCAATCATCAAGGCCCATGCAAGCCATTGAATTTGCCCATAGCTCGACGGCGGTGCGCCGCGTGGGGCCGGTGAGCTGGACCGGGCTGTGGACGCTATATAGGAAGGAATTGCTGCGCCTGCGCTCTGTTTGGCTGCAGACGCTGTTGGCGCCGGTGGTCTCAACGCTGCTGTTTCTAGTGATTTTTGTCGCCGTCTTCCGGCGCAACCCTGACTATCTGACCGGCATATCGTTCGTCGAATTCATCGCGCCGGGATTGATCTTGATGGCGGTGATGCAGAACGCGTTTGCCAACACCTCCTCGTCGCTGTTGATCGGCAAGGTTTCGGGCACCATTGTCGACGTTCTGATGGCGCCCTTGCGGCCGAGCGAGATCGTTATTTCCTATGCCGGCGCCGCAGCCACCAGAGGCCTCGTCGTTGGCGCGGCGGTTTGGGTGCTCATTCTGCCATTCGGGACGGTGACGCCGAACGATTGGCCACTCACCCTCTTATTCGCTATTGCGGCGGCGCTTGTCTTTGCGTTGCTTGGTTTAGTCACCGGCGTTTTCGCCACCCGCATGGAACATGTCGCCGCCGCCAGCGGTCTCATCGTGACCCCGCTCACTATGCTCGCCGGCACCTTTTATTCGGTGTCCCTGTTGCCCGACCCGGTCCGGCTGGCCAGCCTATTCAACCCGGTTTTCTATCTGATCGATGGCTTTCGCTACGCTGTCACCGGGCGCACCGAAGCGGCGCCAATTTTGACAGTCCTGGTGACGATCGCCCTAGCCGTATTCTTTAGCGCGATCTGCGTACGGATGATCGCCGCAGGCTATCGGTTGAAGGATTAATACCGAAAACGCCTAACTTTTTCTCTTGCCAAACAGGCTGGCGAAGATACCCGGCCGGTTCTGGCGCTCGAAATATTTCTGGTGATAATCTTCACCCTCCCAGAACTTTCGCGCCGGTTCGATCGCGGTGACCACCTCTCGCTTGTACCTCCCCGTTGCGCCAAGGCCCTCCTTCGAGGTGCGCGCCGCAGCCTCCTGTTCGGCGTCGTGATAGAAGATTACCGAGCGGTACTGGGTGCCGATATCGGGACCCTGACGGTTCTGCTGGGTCGGGTCGTGAATATCCCACAGCGTGTCGAGCAACTGATCGTAGCTGACGATTTCCGGATCGTACTCGATATGGACAACCTCAACGTGGCCGGTCGTGCCATTGCAAACCTCCAGATAACTCGGCTTGGGCTTACCGCCGCCCATATATCCGACCCATGTGGCAGTAACGCCATCGACTTTATCGAACACATGCTGGGGGTGCCAAAAGCACCCGGCGCCGAACGTTGCCTTCGCCATTTCCGGTCCTCCTAGGGGGATTATTTCGGCTCAATATTTGAGGAATGCCGGACGTTTGACAATGGCTCAGCCCGATCACAAAACCTTTATAAAACACTAAATTATTGTAATATACATGAAATTACATAAATGATACGATATTTATAATTTATTACAAAACACTTCCGGAAATAGGAATCAAACCATGTCCGTTGACCTCAAAGACGCTGTCGAACTGATGCAGAGCGAGCTACGCGCCAACCCCGATAAGGCGGTTGCCACCTTCGTAGCCGATTCACATCAAGTGCAGGGACTGCAGAGCGAAACCAAGATTCGCAATTTTACACTGACCATCGACGAACCGCAGAGCCTGGGCGGCACCGACACCGGCCCCAACCCGGTCGAGCTCATCTTGGGCGCGCTCGCCTCGTGCCAGGAGATCACCTATCGGGCCTTCGCCGAGGCCATGGAGATTCCGCTCGATAGCGTGTCAGTCCGCATCGAGGGCGATCTGGATCTACGGGGATTTTTCGCCGTCAACGACAACGTCCGCGCCGGCTTCCAGGAAATTCGCGGCACCGTCGAACTCGACAGCACGGCCAACGCCAAGGACCTGGCGCGATTGAAGAAAATGGTCGACGCCCACTGCCCGGTTCTCGACATTTTACAGGCCCCCGTTCCGGTATCCCTGGCGATCAATCACCAAACCCGGACGGCTACGGACGTGTCCGCTCAGACTTTCGCTCACGCCCTTTAATATCATCTGCTAAACCGGCGCCATTTCCGTCACAATAGCAGCCCGGCCTGCCGGCAACAGCGAAATGCCTTTCGCCTTGAGTGCTGCCAGCGCGGTTTGGTTCACCGTATAACGCGTCTGGTAGTAGCGGCTGCTGGGGACCCAGTAGCGCAGGCCGATGACGATACCGCCGAAATTAAAGTCGTGAATGCCGACCTGCGGCGCCGCCCCTTCCGCCAGACCATCAAACCCCGTTAGCGCCTCCTGGATCGCGGCAATCGCGACGTCCGGATCGTTTTGCGCCTCAATGACCAACTGGGACTCGACGATGCGATGAGCATCCGAGTTGACCAGAATTTCACCGACGATTTGGCGGTTGGGAATGATGATTCGCTCATCATCCTCACCGATCAGGGTCGTCGTCGATAAGGTCACCTCATGGGTCACGCCACTCACACCGCGCACCTCGATGGTGTCGCCAACCACGAACGGGCGGGTCAAAATAATGACCATGCCGGCGCCATAATTGGACAGCGGCCCCGCGATGGCGAATGAAAGTCCGAATGCGCCGGCACCCGCTAACGCCACCAACGGCGCGATATCGATGCCGAAATTACTTAGCGTGATGATGACCACGATCACGACGACCAGAAGCTTGGCCGTGCTGCCGAAGAAGCGGGACAGGGTGACATCGAGATTTTTGATCTCGCACAACCGAACTACTCGCAGACCAGTCCACTTGGCAACCTTGAGGCCAATCACCAAGACCACCAGAGCCCCGAGCAATTGCATCCCGTAGGCCACCCCAAACTCGATGCCTATATCGACCAATCGTGTGACGGTTTGAATTTGATCTTCCACGCTTTCCTCCTGTCTGACGGCGCGCATTCGCCCTGTGTCATAACCTAAGACAGCGCCAAGCCCCACAATAAGTGTTTCGTTTGCGCGATCGCTCATCAACCAAATGCGGCAGATCGAGAATTTACCTTGAAACCGCGGGCTTGGCGGGCGATTTAGATGAGTAATGTCCGTTTTGATTCGTAGCTGGTCTTCAACACCAGTGCCGCCCCTCAGACCTGCCCGGAGATAGTTATCAGCTACGTGGTTTTCATCGAAGCCGGCGTGGGGCTTGCGCTGCTGCTGTTTTCAGCCGACTACCTGGTTCGCGGCGCGGTTGCGCTGGCGCGCATCAGCGGCGTGTCCCCTCTTATCATCGGCTTATCGATTGTCGCCGTTGGCACCTCGGCGCCCGAATTCGTCACTGCACTCGCCGCGTCGCTGGAGGGAGCCAGCGATATGGCGGTCGGCAATGTCGTCGGGTCGAACATCGTCAACATGCTGCTGATTCTGGGGGTCGCCGCGATGATCCGGCCGATCAATGTCGGTCCGAAAGTTATCGCCCGCGACGCCACAATGGTTGTCGGCGCCACCGCACTGTTTGTCGCCATCGGCATCACCGGCGGGTTCAACCAATGGCAAGGTGCCATCCTACTGTTTTGCCTAATCACCTATCTATATCTGACCTATCGCGCCGAGAAAGTTGAGAACGAGGAAGAGGCTCTACACGCCCGCGAGGCCGACGATGTCGGCGGCGTGCCGGGGCGCACCTGGGTCGCCTTGGTGTTTCTCATCGGTGGGCTCATCGGCATCGTTGTCGGTGCCAAATTGCTGGTCACCGGCGGGTTGGGGATTGCCCAAGCCTTCGACGTTTCGCGCACCGTCGTCGGGCTGACCCTGATCGCGGTGGGTACAAGCCTGCCGGAACTCGCCATCGTGATCGTCGCCAGTTGGCGCGGCCATAGCGACATTGCCTTGGGCAATGTGCTGGGCAGTAACATTTTTAACCTGTTGGGGATCACCGGCGGAGTGGCGATGATCACGCCCCTCGACATGCCTGTTGAGATCATGAGTTTCGACATCTGGGTGTTGCTCGGCATGACCCTTTTGCTGCTACCGTTGATGATTACGGGGAATATGATCAGCCGCATGGAAGGCCGGCTCCTCGCCGGCCTGTACATCGTCTATCTTGCTGCCCAACTCGATCCGGTGCGCCAGCTGATTAGCTGATCCGCTCCGGGCAAAGGCCATGCGCCAGCTCGACAAATCGAGTAAGATCAACATCTTAAAAAGTTCGGCAGCTTGGATGCAGAAGGCGCCTATTGCCGGCACCTCAATTTTGATCGAACGACGCTGATACGCCATGACGACGTCGGAACAGGCCGACCTTGAAACGCAGACCGACGCGGGCCCCGCCCATGCGGGCCTCGACGCCTTGCGTCAGGCGCTACCGACCCTGCCATCATCGCCGGGCGTGTACCGCATGCTCAACGGCGACGGCGACGTCCTCTACGTCGGCAAGGCTCGCAACCTTAAACGGCGGGTCACCAGCTACGCCCAGCTCAACCGGCTACCGATACGCCTGCAAAGAATGGTCGCGCAGACAGCCGCACTGGAAGTCGTCACCACTCATACCGAAGCAGAGGCACTGCTGCTCGAATCGAACCTCATCAAGCGGTTGGCCCCGCGCTACAACGTACTGCTGCGCGACGATAAGAGCTTTCCCTACATTCTGCTAACCAGCCAACTCACCTGCAAAATTCTTAAAACCGGCGCGGACCCGCAGAAGCCGCGGCGCCGGCGGCTAGACACGACCAAACCGACCGCGAAAAATACTGGCCCCACCCCGGCCGACTGGGTCGGCGTCACTAAATATCGCGGTGCGCGGACCGCCGAGGGCGAATATTTTGGTCCCTTCGCCTCGGCGGGCGCAGTCAACCGCACGCTGAATGCGCTCGAGCGGGCGTTTCTGCTGCGTAGCTGTTCCGATGCGGTGTTTGCAGGCCGCACGCGGGCCTGCCTCAAATACCAGCTCAAACGCTGCAGCGGCCCCTGTGTCGGGCATATCGACAGCGATGATTACGACCAACTGGTCCACCAGGCCCGCGATTTTCTCGGCGGGCAATCGCGCGAAGTTCAAGAACGCATCGCCGCCGATATGCAGACCGCCAGCGACAATCTCGAATTCGAGGCCGCCGGCCGGGCTCGCGACCGCATTCGCGCGCTGACCCAAATTCAGGCCCATCAGGATATTAATGTCGAGAACCTAAAACTGCCGGAAGCCGATGTCATCGCCGCTTGGCAGGCCGCGGGCCAGACTTGCATCCAGGTCTTTTTCTTTCGCGGCGGGCGGAACTACGGCAACCGCGCCTATTACCTCCGCCACGACAAATCAATCGACGTGGACGAAGTGCTCACCGCCTTTGTCGGCCAGTTCTACGAAGACAAGCCGCCGCCGCGGGTGGTGCTGTTGAGCCACCATGTACCGGAACATGAGCTGCTGTCGGCGGCCTTGACGGTGCGCGCCGACCATAAAGTCGTCGTCAGCCATCCGGTTCGCGGCGCCCGGCGCAAGCTAGTGCAGCACGCGCTTGATAATGCCCGCGACGCGATGCAGCGGCGGCTGGCGGAAAAAGCGACCAACCAGGAACTCTTGGAGAAAGCTGCCGACCTCTTCGAACTTGATGCCCCGCCGACCCGCATCGAGGTCTACGACAACTCCCATGTCGGCGGTCAACATGCGATCGGCGCGATGATCGTCGCCGGCCCGGACGGCTTCATCAAGGGCGCCTACCGCAAGTTCAATATGAAAGGCGCCGCGGACGAAAAAACCGCCGCCACACAAGACCAGGGATACGCCCCCGGCGACGATTACGCCATGATGCGCGAGATGCTGAGCCGCCGCTTCGCCCGCGCCCTGAAAGAGGATCCAGACCGCACGGCTGGACAATGGCCTGACCTGATCCTCATCGATGGCGGCCAAGGTCAATTGAGCGCCACCCTCGGCGTGCTGGAAGAACTGGGCATCGACGATGTCGCAGTCGCCGCAATCGCCAAAGGCCCGGACCGCGATGCCGACCGCGAGCGGTTTTTTACACCCGACCGCGCGCCCTTTTCCCTGCCGCCACAAGATGCGCTGCTATACTATTTGCAGAGACTTCGGGACGAGGCTCACCGATTTGCCATCGGCACCCATCGGGCCAAACGCTCGAAGGCCATCACCAGCAGTCCGCTTGATGAGATTTCGGGCGTGGGCGCCAAGCGAAAGCGTGCCTTGCTGACACATTTTGGCTCAGCGCGCGCTGTCGCCCGCGCCGGACTTAAAGACCTTGAGGAGGTCGAGGGAATTAGCGGCTCAGTGGCAAAGACTGTTTATAATCATTTTCATAGCGACGGCTAAATACTCTTCGAACGGTAAACCGGCACCATGACGATACCCAATGTTCTGACCCTGCTGCGCGTGGCGATAATTCCCCTCGTCGTCGTCCTGCTGATCATCGGCGAAACCGACAAGGTCCGATGGTGGGCGTTTTACCTGTTCGTCGCGTCTGCGCTGACCGACTATTTCGATGGCTGGCTGGCGCGTAAGCTGAACCAGGAAAGCGATTTCGGCCGGCTGTTCGATCCCATCGCCGACAAGCTCCTGGTCGTTGCTGTCTATTTCGTCCTGGTCGATGGAGGCATCATCGCCGGGTGGAACATTTTGGCGGTCATTCTCATCGTCAGCCGCGAATTGCTGGTCTCGGGCTTGCGCGAATTTCTCGCCGGGCGTGGTGTGAGCATGCCGTCTAGCCGGCAGGCCAAATACAAGACCGCGGTGCAACTGGCCTCTGCCGCGATGCTTATCGTCACCCCGATGTTTGGAGAGCAATTTATGGTTATCTCGCTCATCGGTCTCTGGTTGGCAACCGCGCTGACAATTTCCAGTGGCTACGGCTATTGGATGCGCTCGAGCGAGCATATTTCCGCGCGCACCGACAAAGCGGGGGACTAGCCCAATGCGCGTTATCGGTTTGGCCGGCTGGAGCGGTAGCGGCAAGACAACGCTGCTCGTCGAGTTGGTGACCCTGATCACGGGCCTGGGCTACACCGTGTCCACAATCAAGCATGCCCATCATGCCTTCGATGTCGACCAGCCGGGCAAGGATTCTCATCGCCATCGCGCCGCCGGCGCCAACGAGGTGCTTGTCGCCTCGGCGAACCGCTGGGCGTTGATGCACGAATTGGCCGGCGCGCCAGAGCCCGACCTCGACCATTTGCTCACCCATATGTCGCCGGTCGATTTGGTTCTGGTCGAGGGCTATAAGCACCATGCGCACAACAAGATCGAAGTGCATCGCCCGGCGCTAGGACAGCCGATGATCGCGCCAACCGATTCTTCCGTGATCGCCATTGCCAGCGACGGTCCGATCGCCGAAGCGGACGAGCTGGGCATTGCCATCCTCGATCTCAACGACGCGGCGGCGATCGCCCACTATATTCTCGCCACCTGCGCGCTTGATGCTCATCGTAGCGCGCCGGCGAAAACCGCCGGATAGGACCATGGTCCAACTGCGTGACGATTGCTTTGTCAACGACGGTAGATTGATGCCGGCGGATAATGCTCTGGCGATCTTGCTCGAGCGGCTACACCCGGTCGTCGACACCGAGACCATGCATTTACGCGCGGCTGCGGGCCGCATTGCCGCAACTGATGTCGTGGCCGAACGCGATGTGCCGCCCCACGACAATTCGGCGGTGGACGGCTTCGCGGTTTATTTCGACGATCTATCGACCACCGGAGAGACCGCTCTTCCCGTAGCCGGCCGGGCCGCAGCCGGTCATCCTCTCCCCCACAACCAAAAACGCGGCGAGGCGGTGCGCATCTTCACCGGCGCGCCCATGCCGCGAGGACCCGATGGTGGCCCGGATACGATCCTGATGCAGGAAGACTGCGCCGTCGAAAACCTCTCAGATGGCGAGCAAGTTGTGATCCCGCTGGGCATCCGCAAGGGGGCCAACCGGCGGTCTCGCGGCGAAGACGTTCGCGCTGGTGCGACCATATTGACCACGGGACAGCGCTTGCGACCCCAAGAAATCGGGCTCGTCGCGTCGATCGGTCTCACCGCACTCAGCGTATATCGGCCGTTGCGTGTCGCGCTGCTATCGACCGGCGACGAGGTGTTCGAGCCGGGCGTCGATTTACCTGACGGCGGCATCTACGACGCCAACCGCTACAGCCTGCTCGCATTACTCGACGCGCTGGGCTGCGAGGTAACTGATCTGGGCATTTTGCCCGACGACCGCGAGGTGATCACCGACGTCATTGCCAAGGCCGCGAACCTTCATGACGCCTTGATCACATCGGCCGGCATGTCGGTCGGTGAGGAAGACCATTTATCGGCTGCGGTGGCCGCCGTCGGCCAGCTCCATTTCTGGAAGCTGGCCATCAAGCCGGGACGCCCCGTCGCGCTCGGCCAGATCGGCGGCATGGCCTTCATCGGCCTGCCTGGCAACCCGGCGGCAATGATGGTGACGTTCCTGCGCCTGGCGCGGCCGGCCCTGTTGCGCCTGGCCGGCGCCACCGATCTGGAGCCTCAGCTATATAAGGTCCAGGCGGGGTTCGATCACACGAAGAAGGCGGCGCGGCGCGAATATGTGCGGGTGCGCCTGTCGGCTGGTAAGGACGGCAACCTGGTGGCCCACAAATTCCCCCGCGAGGGCGCCGGAATCTTAACCTCTCTCGTCGAGGCTGACGGTCTTGTTGAATTATCCGAAGATGTGACCCAATTGACAGTGGGAACGATGGTGGATTTCCTGCCATTTACGGAAGTGAGCCGATGAAAGTTCTATATTTCGCCTGGTTGCGCCAGCGTATCGGGGTTGCCAACGAAGAGTTCGACCTGCCCGGCGACGTCGACACCGTCGATGATCTCGTCACCTGGCTGATCGCGAAAGGGCCCGGCTACGCCAAGGGGTTTGCCGAACCGCAAGTCATACGCGCGGCGGTCAATTTCGAGTATGTCCCGTTCGACCACCGCCTTTCGAATACCGATGAAGTGGCGTTTTTTCCGCCCGTCACCGGCGGATAGTTTGGTAATTCAGCGCGATGATTAAGGTCCAGCAGGAAAATTTCGATGTTAGTGCGGAGCTCGCCGCGTTGACTTCGGGCAACCATGCCATCGGCGGGATCGCCAGTTATGTTGGGCTGGTCCGCGACCTGGTCGGCGCCGATAGCCCCGACGACGCCCTGCGGGCGATGACCCTGGAGCACTATCCGGGGATGACCGAAAAGAAGCTCGCCGCCATCGAGACCGAGGCGCAATCGCGCTGGCCCCTTGAAGCCAGCTTAATTGTCCACCGGTATGGACGTCTCGAACCAGGCGAGCAGATCGTTTTGGTGGCCTGCGCCTCCGCACACCGCCAAGCGGCGTTGGATGCCTGTAATTTTCTGATGGACTGGCTGAAGACAGAGGCGCCGTTTTGGAAGCTAGAGGAAACCGGCGCCGGCGAAGCCTGGGTCGACAGCCGCGCCAGCGATGATGCCGCCGCCGCGCGCTGGAAGGTCAAAACCGACCGGGCCGCCGAATGAGCATCGTCCTGCAATCGACGATTACTTGCCCCCATTGTGGACATCGACAGCCCGAGATCATGCCCACCGACACCTGACAGGTTTTCTACGAGTGTCGCTCGTGCAGCGAAATCATGAAACCGCAGCCGGGCGATTGCTGTGTTTATTGTTCCTACGGCGATGAGCACTGCCCTTCGGTCCAGCAGGCCAATTCCACGGGCGGCGGATAAAAAAGGCGCCCCGAGAGGCGCCTTTTCTCGACAGATTTCGAGGCCGACTACTCGGCGGCAACCGCAACCGGACGGCCGTTTACCAGGTCGTCATAGTCGGTCATCAGGGTCTTGGTGATGGTGCCAACTTCGAATGTATAGTCGCCGGCGATGTCGGAAATTGGCGTGACTTCCGCCGCCGTGCCGGTGACGAACATCTCGCTCGCATCGCCCAATTCTTCGGGCATGATCGCGCGTTCGATCACCTCATAGCCGCGTTGCTGGGCCAACCTTATGACCGATCGGCGGGTGATGCCGTCGAGAAAACAATCGGGTGTGGGCGTGTGAATTTTCCCATCGATCACCAGGAATATATTCGCACCGGTCGTCTCGGCGAGTTGGCCCCGCCAGTCGAGCATCAGCGCGTCGGAGCAGCCATTGGCCTCCGCGGCATGCTTCGACAGGGTGCAGATCATGTATAAGCCGGCGGCCTTGGCATGCACCGGAGCAGTCATGGGATCGGGTCGGCGATATATCGCCCAGTCCAGTTTGATACCCTTCATACGCGCTTCCGGCGTGAAATAGGCGGGCCATTGCCACGCCGCGATGGCGACGTTGATCGCACAGGCTTGCGCCGACACGCCCATCTGCTCCGGTCCGCGCCAGGCGACGGGGCGAATATAGGCCTCGCTCGCGCCCGTGGTCTCGAAGGTTTCCTGGCAGACCCTGTCCAGTTCCTCGACCGAATAAGGCACCTTGAATCCCAGCGCCTCACCGGACGCGTGCAGACGTTGATTATGAGCCGTCGACTCGAAGATCTTGCCGTTATAGGCCCGCATGCCTTCGAACACGCACGATGCGTAGTGCAGCGCATGGTTCAGAACGTGCAATTTGGCTTCTCGCCATGGCACGAGCTCGCCGTTGAACCAGATAACTCCGTCCCGATCGTCGTAAGGCACTTCATGCATGGCGCCAACCCTTTGATATATTCGTACGTTTCAACCCGCATCTGAGACATATTATTATCCCAAAGACTTGCACGAAGTAACATTTTCCGATAATTAAGTCAACATGGCTGACCTTAAATCCAATATCAACCCGTTGTTCCTGCGCGAAGAGGATTTGCGACAGGGGATCGAGCTGCTGTTCTACGCCTACCGTGATTTCACCGCCGAGCCCGACGCCATATTAGCGAAATGGGGGTTCGGGCGAGCCCATCATCGGGTGATCTATTTCGTTGGCCGCAATCCCAATATTACCGTCACCGAGCTTCTGGCGATTCTGAAAATCACCAAGCAGAGCCTGTCGCGCGTGCTAGGAACCCTGATCGAGGACGATTTCATCAGTCAGCGCGCCGACCCCTCCGACCGCCGCCGCAAATTACTGACCCTGACCGAAAAGGGCGGGGAGCTGGAGCGCGAGCTGACGACAACCCAAATGGCCCGGTTCGCCCGCGCCTACCGGGAAACCGGCGCGGAAGCGGTCGAGGGCTTTCGCCGCGTGCTGAGTGGCATTATCAACCCCGAAGACCGCGCTCGGGTGCGCCCCCGGCAAAAGCCGGGCCGCGGCCGCGGCTAGAGCCTAACCGGCCTGGTAGAATTACCGTAATGTAAGCCGATCTTTCTGGCGGTGAACCGGTAGCGAAGTATACTCAAGCCCAATGGACGACACGCCCCATATTCTGGTCGTTGACGATGACACCCGCCTGCGTGAACTTTTACGCAAGTTTCTCGCCGAGAACGGCTTCCGTGTAACCACATCGGCCGACGCCGCCGAGGCCCGTCAACGGCTGAACTCGCTTGAGTTCGATTTGGTTGTCTTGGATGTCATGATGCCGGGCGAATCCGGCTTCGAACTCACCACCGGACTACGCGAATTCAGCGAGGTGCCGATTTTGCTCCTCACGGCGATGGGCGAATCTGAGGACCGCATCGACGGCCTGGAACGCGGCGCCGACGATTATCTGTCCAAGCCGTTCGAACCGCGCGAGCTGCTCGCCCGCATTCGCTCAATATTGCGCCGCGCCGCGCCGCGCGCGGGTAAAACCGAAATCACGCTGGGCAGCCATCAATACGATTCCGCGCGGCAACAGCTGTTGGGACCGGACGGGCCAGTCCGGCTCACCAGCGGCGAGGCGGGCTTGCTCCAAGTGCTGGCCGCTAATCCAGGCCACCCGATCAGCCGCGAGGCGCTGCAGACCCAAACCCAGCTCGGCGGCAGCGTTCGCGCCGTCGACGTGCAAGTTGCCCGATTGCGCCGTAAGATCGAACCCGATCCGAAAGTACCGCGCTATCTACAAACCATACGGGGGCAGGGCTACGTGCTATGGCCCGACTAGACGATTTTTACAGACCGGCTCGATCGCTGCGCATCGCGATCAAGCGGACATTGCCCCGCGGCCTGTTGGGCCGTTCGCTGCTGATTATCATCGTGCCCCTGGTGGTCCTGCAGGTCGTCAGCGGTATCGTCTTCTATGATCGCCACTGGGCGAATGTCAGCCGTCACCGGGCCAATGCCCTATCGGGCGATGTCGCGATGCTGATGGAGCTGTTGCGCGATATGGAGCCGGGGGTTCGCCAGAACGAAGTGTTCGACATGGCGAACCGCGCACTCGACTTGCGGGTTAGCTTCGAGCGCGAAGACATTCTGCCAAACGAAACATTCGAGCCCAAAGGTAATTTGCAGCGGACGTTGGGGCGGTCGCTCGAGCAGATCGTGCAACGCCCCTTCCTTATCGACACGGTCAGCGAGCCCCGGCGCGTTCTGATCGCGGTGCAAAACCCCGACGGCGTCCTGCACGTTTCGGCCAGCGCCGAGCGGCTGATCAGCTCGACGACCAAAATTTTCATCATGTGGATGATCGGCACATCGCTGATCCTGTTTGGCGTCGCGACAATATTCATGCGCAACCAAGTCAGTCCTCTACGCCGTTTGGCGTCGGCGGCGGAAAATTTCGGCAAAGGCCGCGACACCCCCAACTTTAGCCCCTCCGGCGCGACCGAGGTGCGCCAAGCGGCGTCAGCCTTCATGTCCATGCGCGACCGCATCCAGCGGCAAATCCAGCAACGCACCGAAATGCTCGCCGGGGTGAGCCACGATTTACGAACCCCGCTTACCCGCATGAAGCTGCAGCTCGCCATGTTGCAGGACAACACCGAAATCGAAGAACTGAATTCCGACGTCGCGGCGATGGAAGGCATGATCGAAGGCTATCTGAATTTCGCCCGCGGCGAAGGTAGCGAAACGCCGATCCCCACCGACGCCCGCAAGCTTCTCAACGAGGTGATTCACGAGGCAAGACGCAACGGCGTGCAGATTACCTTCGACATGCCGGAATCGATTGAACTGCCGCTGGCCCGCAATGCCTTCAAACGATCGCTGACCAACCTTATCGATAACGCGGCGCGTCATGGAGAGCAGGTCAGCGTTGCTGGTCAACGCAATGGCAGCGTGCTGGAGTTTGTCGTCGACGATGATGGCCCGGGCATTCCCGAAGATATGCGCGAAGAGGTGTTTCGCCCGTTCTTCCGCCTCGATCAGTCGCGCAACGTGGCCACCGGCGGAACCGGTCTGGGATTGTCGATTGCCCGCGACATCGTACGCACCCATGGCGGCGACATTATGCTTTCCGACGCGCCGTCGGGCGGTCTGCGCGCGACCATCCGCGTGCCGATTTAAAAATCGGCGGCTCCGCGACATTGCCTAAAATAGTCGTCCGCCATTAGGCACGTCGTGGTCGACGCCCAAGAGCACGACCTCGCCGTCGACATCTGGAAACCCCAGCACGAGTATCTCCGACATAAACTTTCCCACCTGCTTGGGCGGAAAGTTCACCACGGCGGCGACTTGGCGGCCGATCAGTTTATCGCGCGTATAGTACTTGGTGATCTGCGCCGACGTCTTACGCGTGCCGATGTCGGCGCCGAGATCGACCCATAATTTGAGGGCCGGCTTACGCGCCTCGGGGAAATCCTGCACGTCGACAATGGTGCCGACGCGAACGTCAACTTTAAGAAAATCGTCGAACGAAATGGTCATCGGTATCGGCGGAAACTAGCTCTCGCTCGATCTGGCGGTGTGGCGCAAGCCCAGAACTAACCCCGCGCTCTCTTCCATACGCCGCAGATTGCGGTCGAGCACCGCCATTGTTCGGGCCATATCTTCGCCATCGTCGCCAAACCAGGTGCGCTGGGTCGCCAGCCAGACCGCGGCGATGGCGTGGATACGGGCCAGTCCGCGCAGCCCCTTGGTCGACACCCCAGCAGCCTCAAGCATGCGGGCGAACGAGCAATGGGCCTGGGGAACAGCGGCGACCAGCGAAACTGGGTCGCGGGGCAAATCGCGGCATAAGGCGCCAAGCGCTGTGCGGTCGGGCAGCAGCACTTCGAAACGGCGCATCAACACATCGAACAACCGATCGTGGGTACTGGCTTCGGCCTCCTCGTCGTCAGCCATCGACTGACCTTCCAGCACAGCCAGGTCGGTACGCCGCACAAAGGCATTCAGGATCGCCGATTTGGTCGGGGTCAGCCGATAGACTTCGTCGGCATCGAGCTTTGCCGCCACGGCAATATCGTCCAGCGTAATTGCCGCCCAGCCGCGCTCGGCAGACAGCTCCAACGCGGCATCGACGATACGCGCCTGCTTGTCTCTTCGTGGTTTTGTCGCCATTGCATCCTACCCGTGGTTTGTCCCACTGTGCCGTCGTAATTCGGCAAAGTTATGGCAGGCGGAACTATCGCACGGGCTGATCTATTGCGCCAATTCCCGCGATCGCTCGGTGGCCCGTGCGATCGCCTCGGTCATCAGACGGGTGAGGCCATCCGGCCCCATCAGCACTTCCAGAGCCGCCGCCGTAGTACCGCCTGGGCTGGTGACGTTTTCGCGCAAAGTACCCGCCGGGTCACTGGACTGGGTCAGCAATTCACCACTACCCGCCACGGTCGCACGGGCCAATTGCATCGCCAAGTTCGGAGACAGGCCGGCAGCCGCGCCCGCAGCAGCCATTGCCTCGACCAGATGGAATACATAGGCCGGACCGCTGCCGGACAGGCCGGTCACCGCGTCCATCAACGCCTCATCATCGATCCAGGCGACTTCGCCGACCGACTGCATCAATTGGGTACAGACCGATTTTTGTTCCCGCGACACCTGGTCGTTGGCGCAGAGTACGGTGACGCCACGGCCGACAGCGGCCGGCGTGTTCGGCATCGCCCGCACGATCGCGCCCCCGGTAAGCGCGGCCTCGAAATATCCGATTGGCTTGCCCGCGGCGATCGACAGGAACGCCGTGTCCGGCCCGGCATAGGCGCTATAGGCCGGCACCACATCGTCCATCGCTTGCGGTTTGACAGCAAAGACGACGACGGACGGATGATACTCTGAATCCAATGCGCTGGCGTCGGTGTGAACGGCGACCCCATCGGGCAGTTGCGGGGCCATCGGTTCGACCACCGAGACCTGGCCGGCCGGGGTACCCTGCCCCAACCAGCCATTGAGCAACGCGCTGCCCATCTTGCCGCAGCCGACGAGCAAAATTCTATTGTGATCGGTCATCAATTTACCCCGGCATCAACCCGGGTAGGACCGTATCAGGCCTCGCCGACCGTTTCAAAGAGCACTGTCGCCATGGCGTCGGTCGGCGAACGGTCGCCCCAGACGACAATCTGAAAGGCCGGGTAAAAGCGGTCCAATTCGTGCAACGCAATGTCGAGCAGGTCTTCGACCTGTTCGGCCGACAAGGCGCCGCCGCGTAACAGCAAGGCGTGGCGATAGGCCGGTAGACCATCGATCGAACCAATATCGAAATGGCCAATCCCCAACCGGTCGTTGAGCAGCGCCAGCAGTTCATGCACCGGCGCCCGCCGTTCGGGGGGCGTCCGCAGATCGAAGGCGCAGGTGATCTGCAACGCGCCCAAATCGTCGCTCCAGTGGAACACGATGTGATAATCGCACCAGCGCCCCGTCACTTCGGCCAGCAACTCATCGCGCGCCGAGCGCTCCAGCGCCCAATCGCGCAAGGCGATAGTCTCTTCGACAAGGTCGAGCGGGTGGACGTTGTGGCGGGCGTGGTCGGTTGTAACGACAGCCATTGCTGAGCCTCCAACATGCGGCACTGGAGATCGCGCACCTTGCGCGAGAATCCGAAAGCCACGGCATAAGCACAAAATATTGTGCGCCAAATGCCGTGACCTACTATCAGGTGTAGATTGTCATGGAGTCCCGCTGCGCCGCAACCGCCAAGCCTGTGGGCAAGTACCAACCTATTGCGCAGACAAAAATATTCACGATGTCGGCGACACGGATTGCCATATTTGGCGTTCGTTCGCCGCGTCTCGACAGGGTTCCAATGACAGCGAGCGCGCCACATGACGCGATGGCAAGCGTCGGCCGCCAGGGGTGAGCCGAGATGGCTCCGCGCCAACGGTCAGGCACATATTTGGATCTGCAACGAGACGGAATCGGCCGTCCCCGACCTGCCAACGATGTAACGGCTCGCCGTCGCAGGAACCGAGCACGATCGCAGATCCTTGCGTGGCCCGATCAACACCAGCGCACAAATCATAGGTCGGCATGCGAAGTGCACCCTGATCGAGAGCCTCCGCATCGAAACGCTCGTCGAAATTCCAGATATCCCATTTGCAAGTGTGCACCACCAAGGGTCGGGTTACATTGACCCGGTCCCGATGGCCGGGAATGTCGAGGCAAAGACCGCGGGCTTCGTCGAGCGGCGCCGCGATCCTCACAAACACATCCTCCGCCGCCACGGGAGCTGGCGCAAATCCCGTCAGCACCGCAACGACAGCCGCCCCAACCAGGCTCCGTATAATCAAGCCCACCGGTCCATGCCGATCCGCTTAGCCCAGGTTGGCGTTAAAGAAATCGATTGTGCGCGACCAAGCCAGCTCCGCCGCCGGCATGTCGTAGCGCGGCGTGGTGTCGTTATGGAAACCGTGATTGGTATTGTCGTAGAAATGGGCAGTGAAAGCCTTGCTGTTCGCCTTCAAGGCTGCCTCATAGTCGGGCCAGCCGGCGTTGATGCGCTTGTCGAGCCCGGCATAGTGCAGCATCAACGGCGATTTGATCGCCGGCACGTCGGCGGCTTTCGCTTGGCGCCCATAGAACGGCACGGACGCCGCCAGTTCAGGCCGCTGTACAGCCAACGCGTTGCACACCCCGCCGCCATAGCAGAAACCGACGGCGCCAACTTTTCCGTTCGCGCCAGCATCGGCTTTCAAATGATCGAAAGCGGCGATGAAATCAGCTAGCAGCTTGCCCTTATCCAGCGTGCGTTGCATCGCCTTACCTTCTTCGTCAGTGCCCGGATAGCCACCCAGCGGGGTTAGCCCATCGGGCGCCAAGGCGGTGAAACCGGCCACAGCAACGCGCCGGGCAACGTCGGCGATATAAGGGTTGAGACCGCGGTTTTCATGAACGACCAGGACGCTGCCGCGCGATCCTGCGGCGGGCTGTACATGAAGGCCTTTAATCGCGCCATGGCCCTGCGGCGAGGCATATTCGATGGTCTCCGCCTTGATGCGGGGATCGTTCTCATCGACTTGGGCGGCCAACGCGTAATCGGGCGACAGGGCGCTGAGAAGCGCGGAAGCGGTAAGTCCGCCAACGGCAAACTTGCCAGCCTTGCTGAGGAATTCCCGCCGTTCGATCAGACCGTGGGCATAGCTATCGTAGAGATCGAGTAATTCTTGATCGAATTCGCCGGCTGTCTTACGAACCATAATACTTCTCCCTTTGCGCAAGTCTCTGCGTGCAAGCCCCCAATGCGTCCGATGCAACTTTGAAGTTTATCGCTTTTCTTGTCCATAGTCGGTTTCGGTCGGTTCTTGATTTGCCCCCCTAAAACGCCATCGCAATTGATCGGGTAAGGCTCTAAATTACGGCGCATGAGATATTTGTTCGCTGTCACTATTTTCCTCGTCGCGCTCACCGATCCAGCCGGCGCCCAATCGCGCAACGAAAACTGGAAACTTTGCGAAACTGGCGATCCCGCCCGAGGCATCGCCGCGTGCACAACCCTGATCAATTCAGGCACCGAGACCATCGAGAACCTCGCCATCGCCCACAGCAACCGGGGCATTACCTATTCCGATAAGGGCGATTTCGACCAAGCGATTGCCGACTATGAGCGCGCCCTGCAGCTAAACCCTAATCTTTCGTCGGCGCTCAACAGCTTGGCCTGGGATCTCGCAACCATGCCAGCAGCGGACCGCCGGAACGGACGTCGGGCGGTGGAACTTGCCGAGCGAGCCACGAAGACAAATACCCGCGAGCCGGGGTTTCTCGACACTCTGGCCGCCGCCTATGCAGAGGTTGGACGGTTTAGTGACGCGGTACGCACACAAGAAAACAGCATCGAGATACTGAAGCAGACGACCGGCATGCCGAAGGCTGTCATTGACGATTTTGAAAGCCGGTTGCGGCTTTACCAAAACAACCGGCCCTTTCACCGAACCCCATAACCGCCGCGACCGTCACCTGCGTTCGCGCCAAGGAGCGACACTATGGACCTCAACCTGTCGGGAAAGCGCGCGCTGGTCACCGGCTCGACCCTGGGTATCGGCCGCGCCATTGCTGAAGCGCTGCAAGCCGAAGGCGCGCACATCATTATCAATGGCCGCGACCAAGGCCGGGTCGAACAGACGGTCGCCGAGATGGCGCCGGGCGGCAGCGTCAGCGGTTGCGCGGCTGACCTTTCAACCGCCGAAGGCGCGGCTACCCTGAATGCCTTCGTCCAAAGTGAAGGACCGACAGACATTCTGGTCAACAATGCCGGCACCTTCACAGTCAAGGAGTTCTTCGATATCGAAGACGACGACTGGCAGCACATGTTCGAACTCAACGTGATGAGCGGCGTGCGCCTGTCGCGGGCGCTGATGCCCGACATGTTGTCACGCGGCTGGGGCCGCATCATCTTCATTGGCTCAGACCAAAGCTCGAAGCCCAACCCGTCCATGTCCCACTACGCCATGACCAAGACCGCCCTGGTGTCGATTGCCCGCAGCCTGGCGGAACTCACCCGCGACAGCGCGGTCACGGTAAACACGGTGCAGGTGGCGCCCACATGGACCGACGGGGTGGACGCCTTCATGCACCAAATGGCGGATATCGAAGACACGACGCCGGAGGAAATGAGCAAGGCTTATTTCGCCGAGGGTGAAGGCCGCACATCGCTCCTACAGCGCTGGGCCGAACCGGCCGAGATCGCCAACGTGGTGACCTTCCTGTGTTCGCCGTTAGCGTCGGCCATCAATGGCGCCGCCCCGCGCGCCGACGGCGGCATGGTGCGCTCGCTATTCTAAACGGGAGGCTGACGTATCTATTTTTTGGCAGGTCGGTCCAAAGATCTCAAAACAGCATCGCTAGACTCGAGTATTTGTTCAATCTCGACGAGCTGCGGAACG
Organism: Alphaproteobacteria bacterium; assembly: GCA_011087645.1. Classification (GTDB taxonomy): domain Bacteria; phylum Pseudomonadota; class Alphaproteobacteria; order UBA6615; family UBA6615; genus JABDJY01. The sequence continues at coordinate 359,728 of JAALLF010000002.1, read as the reverse complement.
GATCGCCAATAATCGCGCAGTGCGGTCACAGCTTCTCGCGATGGCTCATATTTTAATTCTCGAAGAGCATGTAATACGTGCAGCACTTGGCCGTATCGATACCGCAATTCGGCTCGCCCTACTCCGTTGTCGTTCCACCAGCCGACCGGCAGCGTCGGAGCCACCATTTGCCAGTACGCCAATTCCTGCTCGATAAGAGTGACGAAGTCGGGTGCGACGGAAGCGCCACCGGCGACCACCATCGCTTTGAGAATTTTTTCACGATAACGCTCATATGTATTATCGACAAGCATCCGACGCAAATACGGAAGTGCCGGTTTCTTCGCGTCTGACAGGATGTCAAAGGCTTCTCGGCTGGCGAGGCGATTGTTGGATTTAATATAGGGAACAACCTGTTCCGCTCGATCCTGGGCCCGGGGTAGCGCCGCAATGTTGTCGAGTGATTTTCGGATCGGCGCTAGCTCACGCACCCTTTTTCTCATTACCTCTTCAGTAGATGAGGAGCGGTACAATACGGCTGGTCCGATAGTTACTGGTCCCTGTGAAAAATAATAAGCGACATCGTCTTCGATCCACGCGACAGATACTTTGATACCGCCCCATGAAGCGGTTGATTCCCATTGGAGCGAGGCCGACGGTAGCCTAGCAGCAACCTTCCAAGCATCTCTTTTGAGGAACAAGACCATCCTCTGGCCCGATAGAACCACCAGAGGACCTGGGTCTTTTGTCGACCCTAACCCGAATGGATGTTTGACAGTGCGCGAGTCTTCGTCAGCAAACTCGCGAAGCTCTTCGATATTAAGGGTATCGCCTGGAGACAGTGGGCCTTTCCAAGTTTGCAGCACCGTCAGCACGCCATTTACAACTGGACCTTCAGTCGCCACAACTATATCGGTCGCATTCCAAATACTAACGTCCAACGAGAACATCGCTTGGAAACTAGCGCGACTGGTACCGGGAGCCACAGCGATCAGGCAAATCACTAGAAGAATGTGCCGTACACCGATGTATTTTACGAGTCTGTCGATTTTATGCAGTAGCCGAATACCAATGTCGTTAATCCACAATCTATAAGCGTACTGCGAATTGGAACCGCAATACCGACAAAGCGCCAGCGGCGCCTATTCGTTATTCTCGTGCGGCCGGTTTTCCAAATCCTTGAGGCGCTTTTCCATCGCTTCCTGCTCGCTGCGCGCTTTGGCCGCCATCGCCTTAACCGCTTCGAATTCTTCGCGGGTCACCAGGTTCAGCCGCGATAGCACCCGTTCGACCCGCTGCTGCACCAGGGTTTCGACTTCATCGCGCATCCCGGTGGCCACGCCCGCCGCGCCGTTGGCGACGCGCGCTATATCGTCGAGTAATCGATTACGTGTTTGCATGGTGAAACTCCTCGCTTACCCGACAATATGGTGTCAGCCGGCATCACCGCAAGGCGACGTTTGCGCACATTGCAGGGCATCGGGGCGTATGGGTATAAGGTGACCGAGTTCAAGACGAGGCTACCTATGATCGTCGTAACCGGTGGCGCCGGCTTTATCGGCTCCAATTTAGTGGCGGCGTTGGAAGATCGCGGCGGCGAGGAAATCGTCGTATGCGATTTCCTTGGCAACGCGGATAAGTGGCGCAACATCGCCAAGCGCGAGATCACCGAGCTGATCACCCCGGACGATCTGTTGAAGTGGCTGGTGTCGAACATCGCCTCAGTCCACATGGTCTTCCATTTGGGCGCCATTTCGTCGACCGTGGAGCGCGATGTCGACCTGATCGTCGCCAATAATTTCCGCCTCAGCCAGGAACTTTGGGATATCTGCGTACGCCGCGACGTGCGGCTGATCTATGCCTCGTCGGCGGCGACCTATGGCGACGGCGCCGCCGGGTTCGACGACGAATGCTCGCTGGACGCCATGCGCCAGCTACGGCCGCTCAACCCTTATGGCTGGTCGAAACTGCTGTTTGACCGCAAGGTGGCGCGGTATGCCGACCGTATGACCCGTCTACCGGGCCAATGGGCGGGACTTCGGTTTTTCAATGTCTACGGCCCCAACGAGTATCACAAAGGCAATCAGCGCAGCGTGGTGCCCCAATTTTGGCAGCAGATCAGAGAAACCGGCCAGGCCCGCCTGTTCAAGTCGGAACATCCCGATTACGGCGATGGCGGCCAGATGCGCGACTTCATCCATGTCGACGATTGTGTGCAGATCATGCTGTGGCTGTACGATAATTATGGCATTTCCGGGCTTTTTAACGTCGGCACCGGCAAGGCACGGACCTTCGAGGACATGGCAAACGCCATTTTTAGCGCCCAGGGGGTTGAACCGAGCATCGAATATTTCGATATGCCGGACAATGTGCGCGACCAGTACCAGTACTTCACGCAAGCGCGAATAGACCGTTTGCGCGCGGCTGGTTACGATGCGCCCTTCACATCGCTTGAGGATGGTGTCCGTTCCTATGTTCAGGACTATTTGGCAGCCGACGACCCGTATCGATGATATCCGTATCGCCGCGCATTGCGCCGTGAGGACTCATGCCGTTTCCTGAAATCGACCCTGTCGCCATTGCCATCGGCCCGCTGGCCATACGATGGTACGCACTGGCTTTCATCGTCGGACTGCTCGGCGGCTGGTGGTATATCGGCCGGTTCTTGCGCCAGCCACCCCACATCATGACCCGCGCCCAGCTCAGCGATTTCTTCAGCTGGGCAATCGTCGGCGTGATCGTCGGCGGCCGGCTGGGGTACGTTTCCTTCTACCAAGGCCCCTACTATTTCGAAAATCCGCTTGAGATATTTTTCGTCTGGCAGGGCGGCATGTCGTTCCATGGCGGCTTGCTCGGCGTTGTCGTCGCCATTGTCTTATTCGCCCGTCGGCAGAAGATCCCCATGTTCGCGATGGGCGATCTGGTCGCCTGCGCCGCGCCAATCGGCCTGTTTCTCGGCCGGGTGGCGAACTTCATCAATGGCGAGCTTTACGGCCGGGTTAGCGACGCGCCCTGGGCTGTGGTGTTTCCCGGCGGCGGCGAACTCCCCCGCCACCCCAGCCAGCTCTACGAAGCGGCGCTAGAGGGTGTGGTGCTATTCGTCGTCATGTTCGCCCTTGTGCGCTTCACCAAGGCGCGCACCCGACCCGGTCTTTTGATGGGCGTATTCCTGATCGGCTATGGCGCGGCGCGCATCATCGTCGAATTGTTCCGCGAACCAGATGTGCAGATCGGTTTCCTGGTCAGCGGCACCACCCTGGGCCAATGGTTGTCAGCGCCTTTGGTGATCGCTGGTCTCTACTTCATCTACCGCGCCAGTTCCCAAGAACCACTGGATCGCCGCCCCTCGCCAACGCCCGCCGGCGAATAGGCGCGAAAGCTTTATAAACCTAGTGTCTTCGACCCAGACCGACCTCACCCGGATACTGGCCCAGCGTATTGCGGCATCCGGCCCGATCAGCGTCGCCGAGTATATGGCCGACGCGCTGGGACATCCGGAGTATGGCTACTACATGGCTGACGACCCTTTTGGCGTCTCCGGCGACTTCATCACCGCCCCTGAAATCAGCCAGATGTTTGGCGAGTTGGTTGGCCTGTGGTGCGCCAATACTTGGCTGGCCCTGGGGAAACCAACTCCTTTTGTGCTGGCCGAGCTGGGGCCTGGTCGTGGCACCTTGATGGCCGATGCACTGCGCGCCCTTGAGACCGTTCCCGCGTGTCGCGCCGCCGTGCAAGTTCATCTGGTCGAAACCAGCCCCCATCTACGCGAGCGGCAGCGGCAGGCCTTATCAGAGATCGACCTGACATGGCATGACAGTGTCGGCGGCCTACCCATGATTCCAGCGATCTTCATCGCCAACGAGTTTTTCGACGCCCTGCCCATTGAGCAATACGTGCGCCACGACGAAGGCTGGCGCCAACGCAGGGTCACTTATGGCGAGGACGGGTTTGCTTTCACCCACGCCCCCACGCCCGAGCCAGAGATAAATTTACCCACCACAGCCGAGGCCGGCGCCGTCATTGAAACTTCGCCCGCGTCACTGGAAATCGCCGGCGAAATCGCCCACCGGGTTCGCTCTCATTCCGGCGCGGCCCTGGTCATCGATTACGGCTACACAGGCCCGGCGGTCGGCGACACGTTGCAAGCGGTTAGAAACCACGATACTGCGCCGGTTCTAGAACAGCCGGGCACCGCGGATTTAACCGCCCATGTGGATTTCAACGCCCTGGCGGCAGCGGCACACGCTGGCGGCGCTGCCTGTTGGGGATCGATCGGCCAAGGTGATTTTCTACGCCGGCTCGGGATCGATTCCCGAGCAGCAACTTTGATCGCCACAGCGACAACCGACCAGAAATCCAATATCGAGACGGCTCTTGAACGCTTGATCGGCGACGATCAAATGGGCACCCTGTTCAAAGTATTGGCGATCGGGTCCCGTGGGACAGAGCCGCCAGCAGGCTTTGTGTTTAAGGAGGCGAATTTAAGTTGATGCGATTGATCGCCGAACCTCTCGCCGCGGCCGAAAATATCCAACACGGCTTTTTCACCCGCCGCGGCGGCGCTAGCGAAGGCATCTACGCCTCACTCAATTGCGGGTTGGGGTCGGATGACGACAAGGCGCGGGTTCACGAAAATCGCCACCGCGCCATGCGCGACGTGGGGTTGACCGAGGACGCTCTGCGCACGGTCTATCAAATCCACTCCGCAAATGTTGTGACGGTCACCGACCGGGCCGAGGATACCGCCGCGACACGGGCCGACGCGCTGGTGAGCAAAATACCGGGCATCGCGTTAGGGGTTCTGGCCGCCGACTGCGCGCCGGTGCTCTTGGCCGATGTCGACAACGGCGTCATCGGCGCCGCCCATTCGGGTTGGCGCGGCGCTGTCTCCGGCGTCATCGAAGCCACCGTCGAGGCCATGGCCGAACTCGGCGCCGATCCGGCTCGCATGACCGCCGTGGTCGGCCCGTGCATCGGTCAGGATTCTTACGAAGTCGGCGCCGAATTTCCTGTGCCCTTCCAAGAACAGAATGCCGCCAACGACCGCTTCTTCGCGCCCGGGCGCCGGGCGGGGCACTTGCAATTCGATCTCGCCGGCTATGTCCTATCCCGGCTCGCCGCTGCTGGAATTGCCGCATCGAGTGCCCTGGGCGCCGACACCTATGCCGACGAGGATTTGTTCAGCTATCGCCGAACCTGCCATCGCGGCGAGCCCGATTATGGCCGTAATCTGTCGCTCATTGCCCTCGCACCACCGAGCTAAACCGATGCCCTATCTCGTCAATTTACTGCTTTTGACCCTTGTCGCGATGCTATTTAGCTGTGCGCTTTAGCCTAATCATCGCGCTCGCGGCGCTGGCCGCCTGCCAACCCCTGCCGCAGCCGTTCAGCCATGAGGGTGCGCCGCCGAACGAGTTGCTTAAATTGGCCGACGGCCAAGGCATCACGGTGCTGCCGGTCACCGACCGCGCTGGCGCGCCGCTTGAGATATTGTCTACCGATATGGTGCGCGCCCTGCACGCGCAAAACGTCCCCGCCACCTATGGCGGCGGCGGTCGATCGAGTTATCTGCTCTTCGGACATTTTAGCCCGCCCTCAACCCCGCCGGCGCTGATTTGGACCCTGCGAACCCAGGAAGGCGATGACGTTGGAACTGTCGTGCAACCGTTGCGCAATGACACCGGCGAACCAGCCAGGCTGGCCGCTCACAACGCTTTCGAACGCACGGCGACCGCAATCGCCGCGCTGATCCAGGATGAACCGCCAGGCGAAGCGGTGCCGCCGCCGCTCCATATTGGCGATGTGGCGGGCGCGCCAGGAGACGGCAATTCCCGCCTGCGCGCTGCAATCGAGCAGATATTGCCGCGAACGGGCCTCGAAATGGCGCCACTCGCTGCCGCCGACAGCTTGATCGTAACCGGCGCGGTCACCTTGGGCAGAGAGCCGGGCGGAGAGCAAATCGTCGAGATTGACTGGACCGTCTGGGACCCGTTCGGCGTCGAGGTTGGCACCATCGCCCAAGCCCGGGCGGTACCGGCCGGCAGTCTCGACGCAAATTGGGGCCTCATCGCGAATGAAGCCGCCCTGGCGGGCGCCGTCGGCATCGCCGAAATGATCCGCCAAATCGACTGGAGCCAAGGCTTTCAGCCTCCCAGCGGGTAGCTCGGACGGTAATCGTTAATCGGGCGCAAAATCTGGTCTTTAGCTGGTTTACACACCGGGGGGGTATTGATAGTTTCCGGCCCGCGAGACCCGGCGATAGTGCGTACCGGGGCTGGGGTAATTCTAATTCGACCGACGGCGCCTATAGCTTGAAAGCGGCGCCGTCCAACTTTCCGGGGACCGGCCAATGAAGGTGCTGGCGTGCAACAGCAATCGCCCATTGGCCGAGGCGATTTCCGCCTGTTTGAACATCGAGTTGACCAAGGCATCGATCCGGCGGTTTTCGGATATGGAGGTCTTTGTCGAGATTCTCGAAAATGTGCGCGGCGAAGATGTCTTTGTCGTCCAATCGACCTCCTACCCCGCCAACGATAATTTGATGGAATTGCTGGTGACCCTGGACGCGCTCAGGCGCGGGTCGGCGCGCCGGGTGACCGCTGTGATTCCTTATTTCGGCTATGCCCGTCAGGACCGTAAAACAGGGCCACGGACGCCGATTTCGGCCAAGCTGGTGGCCAATCTAATCACCAATGCCGGCGCCGACCGGGTACTCACGCTCGACCTACATGCCGGCCAAATTCAGGGCTTTTTCGATATTCCAGTGGATAATCTGTTCGCTGGGCCGCTGTTTTCCGAAGATATCGGCAAGAACTATAATGGCTCGGAGCTGGTCGTCGTCTCGCCCGATGTAGGCGGCGTGGTGCGCGCACGCGGGCTTGCCAAAAGGCTTGACGCCGACTTGGCGATCATCGATAAGCGCCGCGAACAAGCGGGCGTTTCCGAGGTAATGCACATTATCGGCGACGTCAAAGACCGCCACTGCATCATGGTTGATGATATTTGCGATAGCGCGGGCACATTGTGTAACGCCGCGGTGGCATTGATGAACGACGGCGCGACATCAGTCGACGCCTACGTCACCCACGGCGTTTTGTCGGGCGGTGCCGTTGGGCGGGTGGCCGCGTCGCCGTTGGATCGCCTGGTAATGACGGATTCGATCCAGGCGACCGAAGCAGTGCGTTTGGCGAACAATGTACGCCAACTTACGATCGCGCCGTTACTGGCTGAGGCAATTAACCGGATCAGCCAAGAGGCGTCCGTATCGAGTTTGTTTAATTAGGTTCGTGAAGACGGTTCGACCTCACGAATTTCCTGGACCGGCGGCAGCACCCTTGGAGGCATAGCCGGATCGACCCATCGGCCGACAAACGCATTGGCGCTGTCGGCCGGAAACGGAGACTTAGAAATGACAGAAACAGCAACTTTTAGCGCCGAGGCGCGCACCCGGGTCGGCAAGGGGGCCGCTCGTGCTGCACGTAGGGCGGGCACCGTACCGGCGGTGGTCTATGGGGCCAACAAAGACCCCATGCCGATCACCATCAACCCGATCGCGTTACGCACTGAAATCAGTAAACCAGGGTTCTTCGCAACCCTCTACGACATCGATTGCGACGGCACCAAAGAGCGCGTGCTATGCCGCGACCTGCAGCTTCACCCGGTCACCGACGTGCCGATGCACGCTGATTTTCTGCGGGTGACCGAATCGACACAGATCAACGTCGATATCGCGGTTATATTCGAGAACGAAGAAGAGAGCCCCGGCCTTAAGGGCGGGGGCGTTCTGAACATCGTCCGCCATACGGTCGAGGTAATCTGCCGCGCGGGTGCTATTCCCGAGTCGATTGTCATTGATCTGACCGGCCGCGAGGTCGGCGACAGTATCCACATTTCCGAGGTGAGTTTGCCCGACGGCGTGCGGCCGACCATCGACGACCGGGACTTTACCATCGCCACAATCGCCGCGCCGACCCTGATGCCGGTCGAAGAAGAGATCGAAGAGGATCTCGAAGGTCTTGAAGGTGAGGAAGGCGAAGAGGGCGTTGAAGGCGAAGAAGGCGCCGAAGGCGAAGACAGCGGCGACAGCGAGGACAGTTAGAGGTCCCGCCACCGGAGTTCTTGGGCATGCGTTTGCTGGTCGGGCTCGGAAACCCCGGGCCGAAACACCGCGACAATCGCCACAATATTGGGTTCATGGCGGCAGACGAGATCGTCCGCCGCTACAATTTGTCGGCGCCCCGCACGCGATTTCAATCCGATACGTTCGATGGCACGATCGACGGCGAGAAGGTGCTGTTGCTTAAGCCGACGACGTTCATGAACGAGTCCGGGCGCGCGGTCGGCGAAGCGGCGCGGTTTTTCAAAGTGCCGCCCGAGGACATCATCGTTATCTATGATGAGATCGACTTGGCCGCCGGGAAGATGCGGGTTAAACGGGGCGGCGGGCTTGCCGGCCATAACGGCCTACGCAGCATAAAAGATCACCTGGGCACGCCTGATTTTGTGCGCGTGCGTTTGGGCATCGGTCACCCTGGCGACAAGGAAAAGGTCCATGGCCACGTGCTTGGCGATTTTTCCAAACAGGATCAAAAGTGGGTTGAGGCTGAATTGCGCGCCGTGGCAGACGCACTGCCGGCATTACTGGACGGGCGCGACAGCGATTTCATGAGCCAAGTCACAATGGCCGTGCAACAAGCCACCGGTACCGGCCGTAAATCATCGAAAAAACCGACTGACGACGGCGACGATAAATCCACGCCGGCGAAGCAGGACACGGCCCCGGCTGAACCCGCCGAACCGGCCGAAGAATCACAAACCTCCCTCGGCGCGGCGCTCAACCGCGCGTTCTCGAAAATTCGCGGTAACTGACATGGGTTTCAATTGCGGTATCGTCGGCTTGCCCAATGTCGGCAAGTCGACCCTCTTCAACGCACTGACCGCCACCGTGCAGGCGCAGGCCGCGAACTATCCCTTTTGCACCATCGAGCCCAATGCCGGCCGGGTCGCCGTACCCGATGCGCGCCTCGACGCCATCGCCGAGCTCGCCAAATCAGCGTCGATCGTGCCGACCTATATGGAGTTCGTCGATATCGCCGGACTGGTGCGCGGCACCAGCCAGGGCGAAGGGCTCGGCAACCAGTTCCTCGCGCATATCCGCGAAGTCGATGCGATCTGCCACGTGCTGCGCTGCTTCGAAGGCGGCGACGTCACTCATGTTGAAGGCTCGGTCGATCCGGTGCGCGACGCCGAAACCGTCGAGACCGAGCTATTGCTGGCCGATCTCGAAAGCATGGAAAAACGCGCCGAGGCAGCTGAGAAGCGCGCCCGCGGCGGCGATAAGGACGCCAAGGATCAGCTTAAAATTCTGTCTCTGGTACTCGCAGCCCTGCGCAACGGCGACCCGGCGCGCAGCATCGATATTCCGCCAGATCTGCGCGACGGTTATCGCCGGTTGCAGTTACTCACCTCGAAGCCGGTTCTGTATGTCTGCAATGTCGATGAAGACTCCGCCGCCACCGGAAATGCGCTAACGGAAAAAGTAGCCGCGATGGCCGCTGAAAACGACGCCGAATGCGTGATCGTGTCGGCTGAGATCGAGGCCGAAGTGGTCCAACTCGCCGACGCCGACGAACAAGCGGAATTTCTAGAAGGCCTGGGTCTGTCGGAAACCGGTCTGGCGCGGATCATCAGCTCCGGCTACCGGCTGCTCGACCTAATCACCTTCCTGACCGCCGGCCCTAAGGAATCGCGGGCCTGGACCGTGCCCAAGGGCGCGCTGGCGCCGGAAGCAGCCGGGCGCATCCATACCGACTTCCAAAAGGGTTTCATCCGCGCCGAGACCATCGGTTACGACGACTACATCGACTGCGGCGGCGAGCAGGGCGCGCGTGATGCCGGCAAGCTGCGCCAGGAAGGCAAGGACTATGTGGTGCAGGACGGCGACGTGGTGCTATTCCGATTTAATGTCTGAGACGGCTAATTCAGCCGCCTATCGCGAACATACGGCCATGATCGCCGCTTATTGAAGCAGGGAACGTTGAACCTCTAAGTCCGTGCGCAATTCTTCGGCGTCTTTTATCGCCGCGTTCTGGTTGTTTTGCATGCCACTCGCAACCGCCGCCGCCAGCGCGTCTATGTCGGTTTTCCCTTCGGCCTGCACACACTGGATATACCTTCGCACCTGCGCGACGTGCGTATTGAACTGGTCCAGCGCCTGATAATAGCTCTCCAAATCGTCCAAATATAAGTTCGGCTGAACCGGCCGTTTACAGCTCGACTCCCAAGCGAGGGTCGGGCCCACCTCGGACGGGCCGATCGATCCTGCAGCCGCCGGCGTGGCGGCAAGCCCAACAACAGTAGCAGCCATCAGTATTTGTATTATTCGCACAACCGTCGCTCCTCATTTGGTGTGGTTTCTCAATAGCATATTGACGACGCGCCGCCACTCTCACGATCGCGCCGGATCCCTGCCCTGTAAAAACACCGTGGCGAGAATGCCCGCTGTTACCACGATGACGCCGGCGATGTTCAGCACGCCGGGGATCTCGCCGAGGGTTGGGATCGCCGCGATGAGCGCAAAGGCCGGCACCCACGCGCTAACCGCCGCCTGACGGGTAGGTCCGAGGGTCTTGACCGCATAGGCGTGCCCGAAAATGCACAAGAACGCGCCAAAGACGCCATGTACCACGGTCTGCAGGGCGATATCGGCCAACGGAGCGGTGGCCAGGCCCGAGGGCAGAAACAGTAGCCAGATCGGCAGATAGACCAGCGCGTTGAGCACGAGTAGCGCCACCAACGAGTGGATCACGCTCAAGCGCGCCGCGCGCATGCCGCCGTACCAGATCGCCACGAACAGGGCCGCGCCGACGAACAACAGATGGCCGCGCCACTGTCCCGGGATGGCCCCGACGCCTAGCGCTTCCCAACCCACCGCACCGACCCCGGCGACGATCGCGGCGATGCCCAGCCACTGCCATAGGGCTGGCCGCTCGCCGACCCAGGCCCAGGCGACCAGGGCAGCAAAAACTGGCAGCGCGCCATACATCACCACCGCCGCATGACCCACCGGCGCGAAGGTCATGCCGCCGAACAGCAGCAGGATGAACGGCGCTCCGCCGAAGAAAGCGACAATGGCGTGGTCGCGCAGCCGCACCCGCCATGGCCAAGCCCGCAGCAGAAGCGGAGCAGCCAAAATCGCGGCGACTCCCATGCGCAGGCCGGCTAGATCGTAGATAGTCAGCGCCTCGGTAGTCGCACCCAACCGACCGGCGATCAGCATGGCCACCACGCAGGCCACGGTGCCCAACCCGGCAGCGATACCTTTCCAATCGTTCATGGCAACCGCCCACAACCTGTCCTACGCGTTTAGCTGCTCGTCCGACAGGGTCGTTAAGCGGCGAAGAGCCATATCATAGCGTGTGCGCCGGTTCCGGCGCGCATTAATTTGTTCGCGTCGGCCAAGCCTCTCCCGTTAAGATAGCGCAACCGCGCCGGGCCGATCCCGTTCGGCGTTCCATAAAATCAGAGCAGGGAGAGAGACTTATGGGCTACGATCTGAGCCTCACCACATCCGACGGCCACACGCTGGCCGCCTACGCTGCCGAGCCCGAAGGCGCGGCCAAGGCCGGCATGGTGATTATTCAGGAAATATTCGGTGTCAACGACGATATCCGCGAGACCGTCGATAACTTCGCGAAGCAAGGTTATCACGCCATTGCGCCGGCCCTGTTCGACCGACTCGAGACCGGCGCCATTTTGGAATTCGATGAGCCGGGCATGAACAAGGGCCGCGCGCTCAAGGGCGACCTCGATTGGGACGATGTCATCAAGGACGTTAATTCGGCGATCGATCATGTGAAGGGCGCCGGCAAGGTCGGCATCGTCGGCTTCTGCATGGGCGGCTCGGTGGCTTGGTTCGCCGCCGCGCGTTCACCAGTCGACGTTGCGGTTTGCTACTACGGCGGCGACATCAGCTCGAACCAGGGCGAAACACCGAAATGTCCGGTGATGTTCCATTGGGGTGCGGAAGACGCCGGCATTCCGCTCGACGGCGTGCGCGCGGTAGAGGCCAACCATCCCGACATCCCCAGCTTCATCTATGACGGCGCCGGCCACGGTTTCAGTTGCTCGCGCCGCGGCTCCTACCACGAAGTGTCAGCCGGACAGGCGATGGAACGCACACTGGCTTTCGCGGCCGAAAATCTGTCTTAAGCATAATCGTCAGGGGGCCGTCGGCCGGACCCGTTGTCCGGCGGACGGCTGCTCTAATCGTCGCTGGCAAATACCAGAAACACGCCGCACGCCTCTTCTGACGACACGATAACCGCGCCGCCGCTGTCGCGCTCAAACGCCACCTGTTGACCGGACAGATATAGTGCGGTGACCTGCGGATCAGCGACTGAAAGGGTCAATGCCGCGACGCGCGGCAGCGGCAGGCTTTCATCCAACTTCTTATCGTAGTGGCGCTCGGGAAAGGCCTTGGGTGTGACAAACCACAACTCGTCATTGCCGGTATCGACGGTGATCGAGCCCTTGCGCTCGTCACCCGATACCGCATCAACACCGAACAGCTCGGCATAGGCTTGGCCGACACCGTCCAGGTCTTCCATCACCACGGTAACTTCCGAGATACGCCGCGCCCCATTGGGATGGGACAGCCAACTCGGCCGCCGCACTTTTTCCGGTGTCAGATGCTGACTTGCGAAAGTCTTCAGCCCGGGGGTCAATTCCGGCGGTATGTCGACATAGCGAAAATCCAATAGCTCTTCGCCGTCATCGAGTTCAAGCAAACGCTGCAGCCCGCGTGCGTCTTCCGCACTCGCGCTGTGTTCGCGCAGCCAGCGAGATGTTGCATCAGCGTCTTCTGTCGCCAGCACGACGTTCAACAGCCCATCGCCCGTTTTCAAAAATTCGTCCAGGTTGTGAATATACTGGCTGGGATCGACGATACCGATCAGCTCCACATAATCGTTTTCGAACATCACCGTATGGTTGCCCGTGCCCCAACCAATATGGCGCCCGCGTGGGGTCACGGTGAAGCCCAGGCGCGCATAGGCGTCGCGCGCCGCCGACAGGTCGGAAACACCGACGAGAGCGTGATCGATCCCGGCAATCGGCCGGCTGCGCGGCGCTATATCGTCTTGGGTGTCGGTCATTTACTGAAACATACCTACTGTTGCTGGTGATCGGAGCCGCTTATTCAACAAAATCCGTTCGCGGTCGGCGCCATCGCCGAGCACGTAATAAAGCTTCGCGTATTCCGGTTCTCCCCCCAACCGGGCCACTTCGGCCTAGGCCCCATTGTATTATGGCCGACGAACAGCGGCAAACACCCGCTAAGGCTTTATTTTTGCGTGATTATTCGACCCGCAACCGCATCGAGCCGAGCAGCGATCAGCGGATCGCGAGCGTCGGGCGCAGTAATTACCGCAGCATCCAGCGCGGTGTGACAGCCGCGTAAACATTGCCTATCGCGGTCGATCAATCGTGGCGCCACGGCGCGAATGAGCGCACGGGCCTTATCGGCGTTTTCCAATAGGATCTTGATTACCTGATCGACGGTCACTGCGTCATGGTCGGGGTGCCAACAATCATAGTCGGTGACCATGGCCACGGTGGCGTAGCAAAGCTCGGCCTCGCGCGCCAATTTGGCTTCCGGCATGTTGGTCATGCCGATCACCGAACAGCCCCACGACCGGTAGAGTTCGGATTCGGCCTTGGTGGAAAATTGCGGCCCCTCCATCACCATGTAGGTGCCGCCCTCGCGGCAATCGATCCCCACGTCTTGCGCCGCACCAGACAAGTGGCCTGCCAACCGGCCACACATCGGATCGGCCATGGAAACGTGGGCGACCAACCCGGTCTCAAAAAACGATTTGGTTCGTGCGAAGGTGCGGTCGATAAACTGGTCGACCAGAACGAACGCGCCCGGCGGCAAGTCTTCACGCAACGAGCCCACCGCCGACAACGAGATAATCTCGGTCACGCCGGCGCGCTTCAGGGCATCGATATTGGCGCGAAAGTTCAGCTCGCTCGGCGGCACCCGATGGCCCCTGCCATGGCGCGGCAAAAACACCACCGGCAAACCATCGAGGTTGCCGAACATCAACTCGTCGGAGGGCTCGCCAAAGGGCGATTCGACCCGTTGCCAGCGTACATCGTTGAGGCCGTCGATATCGTAGATACCGCTGCCGCCCAATATCCCCAGCGTCGGCGGCGTGCCCGGCTCCGCGTCGGCGCTCATTGCTGACGGGGCAACAGTTCGAGCATCTCAGCCGCGCGCGCCGGCTCAACCGGTTCCGCATCAAGCTCGCGCATGATCCGCACCGCTTTGTCGACAAGCTGACCATTGGTGCCGAATTCGCCCTTGCCCAGATACAGATTATCCTCCAGCCCGACCCGCACATGGCCGCCGGAATTTACCACCTCGGCAACGATGGGAAATTCCCAACGGCTGATGCCGAAGGCCGCCCAATTGGCGTTCGCCGGCAGCATATCGTGCATCGCCTGCACCATTTTCGGCGTCGCCGGCGCCCCATAGGCAATGCCTAAACACAGCTGGAACAGCGGCGGTGATTCCACCAACCCCTGTTCGATGAATTCATTGGCCAGGCGGATATGGCCGGCCTCGAACACTTCGAGCTCGGGCTTTACCCCGGCGTCCTTAATGAACGCGGCCATTTGGCGCAAATGCCCCGGGGTGTTCATGAACACATGCTCGCCGAAATTCATCGTCCCCATATCGAGGGTGCAGATATCGGGCCGCAATTCGAGCACATGGCGTACCCGCACCTCGGGTGGATTTAGCGTGGTTCCCTCGCCGGCAACCCGCGGATCGTCGTCGCTAGGTACGAACCGTCCACCCTCGCCGGTCGTCAAGTTGATCAGAATGTCGCTGCCGGAATCGCGAATGCGCTCAACCACCTCGCGAAAATGCGCCGGGTCGGCCGAACGCGCGCCGGTCTCCGGATCTCGAACATGAATATGGGCCACCGCCGCGCCGGCGGCGCGCGCTTCCAGACAGGCTTCGGCGATCTGCTTGGGCGTGATTGGGAAATTGGGATGTTTGTGAAAATTCATGTGGCCGCCGGTGACGGCGCAAGTGACGATCGTTTCGCGAGCCATGATCTCTCCCCTGTTTTAGTTCCCTGTTGGCTACCACCAGTCGCGCGCGCCGTCACCTCCCAAAAACAAAAAAGGCCGCCAGCGCTAGCGCCGACGGCCTTTTTTTCAACTCTTGTTTTTCGCGCCTAGTGCAACCTTGCCCAAGTTTGCCGTTTGGCGGCATAGAGTAGCCCGCTCAAGACCAGGAGAAACAGAACCACCTTCCAGCCGATCCGCTTGCGATCCTCCATCTCCGGCTCTGCGGCCCATTGCAGGAAGTTGGTGACGTCCCACGCCTGTTGTTGGACGGTCGCCGCGGTGCCGTCGGTATATTCAATGCCATCCTCGAACAGTGGCGGCGCCATGGCGATTTGGCCACCGGCAAAGAACGGATTGTAATTCATTCCCTCGGCCAGCTCGACACCCTCAGGAGGTTCGTCCTTAAAGCCGGTCAGGATCGCATAGATGAAGTCCGGCCCAGACGGGTGGGCCTTGGCCAACACCGAAAAATCAGGTGGAAATGCGCCATTGTTGGATGCCCGAGCCGCGTTCTCGTTGGGAAATGGCAGGACAAACCGATCTGACGGGATAGCGGGCCGTTCGAACATGTCGCCAAATTCGTCCGGTCCGTCAGTCACTTCGTATTGCGCCGCAATTTCTTTGACTTCGTCGATGTTGAATCCAAGATCGAAAAGGTTGCGATACGCCAACTGTTCAAGAGAATGGCAGGCCGAACAATTCTCAATGTAAACCTGCAATCCGCGCTGGATTGAAGCTTTATCGAACTTGCCGAAAACACCGTTGAACGCCCAATTCTGGGATTCCGGACTTTCGGCATCGCCGGCTGCGATCGCACCGGCTGTCCCCGCTATGAGCGTCAATCCGGCAACAATGGCCGTGGCCGTAACCCGAGTAATCTTATTGCCGATATCCATCATGCCTTCTCCATCGGCTTAGCCGCGGCCCCGGTGGCGGCCTGGCCGCCTCCAAGAACCGGTTCTGCAATACTCGTCGGCAACGGTTTGGGTTTTTCAACCATCCCCAATACCGGCAACAGCACAAGAAAGTGGATGAAGTACCAAGCCGTACCCACATGACCGAGGTCGATAAATAGCAGCCCTTCGACGCCGTCGAAAACCTGGTCGGCCGGCGAGTGGGCGCCAACAAATCCCAACAGGAAACAATCGAGGATAAGGATCCAGAAAAACCATTTGTAGATCGGACGGAACCTAGCGCTGCGCACTTTCGACCGATCAAGCCAAGGCACGACGAACAACAAGAGGATCGAGCCAAACATCGCGATCACACCGCCCAGCTTGGCGTCAATGAACCAGACGTTGAAATCGACAGAGCGAAGGATCGCGAAAAACGGCAGGAAGTACCATTCGGGCACAATCTCTGCTGGCGTCACGAGCGGATTGGCCTTGAGATAGTTCTCCGGCTCGCCAAAGAAGTTAGGCGCGAAAAACACCACAGCGGCGAATAGTGTCACCCATATGGCTAAGCCGAAACTGTCTTTGGCCGTGTAATAGGGGTGGAAAGGAATTGTGTCCTGCGGCCCCTTCGGGTCGATGCCCAACGGATTGTTGGACCCCGTGACATGCAACGCGATCACATGCAGAACCACGACGCCGAAAATTACAAATGGCAGCAGGAAATGTAACGAGAAGAACCGGTTGAGGGTCGGGTTATCGACCACAAAGCCACCCCACAACCAGGTCACGACCGCATCGCCAACCAGCGGTATGGCCGAAAACAGGTTGGTGATGACCGTGGCGCCCCAGAGGCTCAATTGACCCCAAGGCAGCACATAGCCCATGAAAGCCGTCGCCATCATCAGAACCAGAATCACGACACCGAAGATCCACAACAGTTCGCGCGGATTTTTATACGAACCGTAGTACAGACCGCGGAAAATATGGATATAGACCGCGATAAAGAAGAAGGTGGCGCCGTTTGCATGCATATAACGCAGCAGCCAGCCGTAATTAACATCGCGCATGATCCGCTCGACCGAATCAAAGGCCAAATCCACATGCGGGGTGTACTGCATGGCGAGGAAAATGCCCGTGAAGATCATCAGCACGAGCATGAACGTCAAAATCGCGCCGAAGTTCCACCAGTAGTTAAAGTTCCGCGGCGCCGGAAACTCGCCATATTCCTTTTGCAGATAGGTGAAGACCGGCAGGCGGCTATCGATCCATTTGACCAGGCCGTTGCCAGAAGATCCGCTAGGTTGCGTATGTGCGCTCATCTGTCGCTCTGCCTCAGCCGATTAGAAGGGTTGTATCGTCGACGAATTCATACTTCGGCACCGGCAAATTAGTCGGCGCCGGGCCTTTGCGAATGCGTCCCGAGGTGTCGTAGTGGGACCCATGACACGGGCAGAACCAGCCATCCCATTCACCGCGCACCTCGCTTGGCTTCTGGCCCAGCGGTATGCAGCCCAAATGAGTACATACACCGACCACGACCAGCCATTCCGGTTTGATCACGCGATCCGCGTCACTTTCGGGGTCGGGCAAATCGGCAAGCGGTTCCTGTTCGGCGACTTCGATTTCCTCAGCCGTGCGACGCCGGATAAATACCGGTTTTTTCTGCCAGATTACGGTGATCGATTGACCCACTTCGACCGGCGAGATGTCGACTTCCGTGGTCGACAGCGCCAACACATCGGCGGAGGGGTTCATCGAATGGATGAACGGCCACAACGCCAGGGCCGCGCCCGCGCCGGTAAACAAGCCGGCGGTAAGATATAAGAAATCTCTGCGGCTTTCCGGCTGTTCGTCCGGTCCACTTGCATGATCAGTCATCGGGAAACTCCCTTTCGCGCAGCGTGCAGCGCAGTGCACTGCTGCTTCCCCCATTCACACCGCTGCATATGCGTTTCGAGGGCGCAAACGCAATGTGACACCGTGCCGCAACGAGGGCCTCCCCCACTCGGCGCAAGAATTCACCGGATCGGCGCAACATCCATAATTAGTACGCCAACCACACGGATACACCGCATATAGTCGAATTGCCGCTGATTTGCCAAGTCCGCGCGATGCCTGACAATTGCCGATTTGGCGCTAGACAAACCGACGGTTACAAACCCGAATGCGACTAGCTTTGTACCAACCCGACATTCCGCAAAACACCGGCACCATGTTGCGCCTTGCCGCCTGCCTCGGCATCGCCGTCGATTTCATAGAGCCGGCCGGGTTTGTCATGACCGACAAACATCTGCGGCGTGCCGGCATGGACTATCTCAATCACACCGACCTTGTTCGGCACAACTCCTGGCAGTCCTATATCGATCGCCCCGAACCCCACGGACGCTTAATCCTGCTGACCACGCGCGCAACCATCGATTACGTCGATTTCAACTTTAGCGCCGACGACACGCTGATGGTCGGCCGCGAGTCCGACGGAGTTCCCGATGACGTCCGCCAATTTGTCGACGAGGCCGTGCGCATACCGATGGTGCCAGAAATGCGCTCGCTCAATGTCGCCGTCGCGGCAGCTATGGTATTGGGGGAAGCATTGCGCCAAACCGAACAACTGCCGGGCCCCGTTTAAATGCCGCCATCCGTCGACCAAGATACCGTCGAGCAACAAAAGGACCTCGCGAAGGCGTGGTTCGAATCCCTGCGCAACCAAATCTGCGCCGCCTTCGAGGCCATCGAAGACGAGCTTACCGGCACCTTCACCGACCGTCCCGCCGGGCGGTTCGCGCGAACCCCGTGGCGGCGGCCCGATGAGGACGATGGGACAGATGGCGGCGGCGGTGTGATGTCAATCATGCACGGCCGGGTCTTCGAAAAGGTCGGGGTTAATGTCTCGACCGTCATGGGGACCTTTTCCGAAGCCTTTCGACAGCAAATCGCCGGCGCCGGCGCCGATGGCCGGTTTTGGGCCTCCGGCATTTCCCTGGTCGCCCACCCACAATCGCCGCTCGTCCCCGCGGTTCACATGAATACACGCCACATTGTCACCAGCCAGGGCTGGTTCGGTGGCGGCGCAGACCTCACCCCGATGTATCCCGACGACGGCGACACCGCCTCATTCCATGGCGCGTTAGAACGCGCCTGCGACGCCCATGGCGACGATTACTACGCCCGATTCAAGAAATGGTGCGATGAATATTTCTATCTGCCCCACCGCAATGAGGCGCGCGGCGTGGGCGGCATCTTCTATGACAATCTGGACACCGGTGACTGGCAGGCCGACTTCGACTTCACCCAAGCGGTGGGCAAGGCGTTTCTTAAGGTCTATCCGCAACTTGTTCGACGCCACCGGGACGAACCCTGGACCGAGGCGCAGCGCGCCCACCAGCTGGAGCGCCGGGGCCGCTATGTTGAGTTTAATCTGCTGTACGACCGGGGCACACAATTCGGTCTGAAGACCGGCGGCAATGTAGACGCGATTCTGATGTCCCTACCGCCCCACGCCACTTGGACGTGACCAACGCCCTAACCGACCTTTACCAACGGTTAGAATGTTGCCGTTCACAATTAGTGCACCATATGGCGAAGTTGTCTCGTGCCCGCTACACTAGCGCGCACCAGTTGTTTGCAGGGATTGAGAGGGTGGTTTCATGCTTCGAAAATTGACACACGCGGCGGCCCGCGCGGTTATTGCGGGGTTCGTTATATGGGTGTTGGCCACTCCCCTTACGGCGCAGGCTCAGAATTTGCCCGTCGATGCTTTCTACGGCCATTACCAAGGCTCCGGCATCGCCGAGAACGAAGACAGTTTGTACTTTGGCGTGACGGTGCGCGATCTCGATGTGCGCATCGGACCGGAGGCCAACGGGTTCTATGTGGAATGGACGAGTGTGATTCGCGGCGGTGGCGACCCCAATAATCCCGACGTGCGCAAACGCAGTGCCCGGGTGGCCTTTTCGCCCAGCGAGCGGCCCAACGTTTTCACCTCCAAGTCAGCGACCGACGCCATGAAGGGCGGCCTGATCTGGGCTCGCGTCCTCGACCAAACCCTGACGGTGAACGTCATGCGGGTGAGCGATAATGGCAGCTATACGGTACAGACCTATAATCGAACCCTCAGCGGCACCGGCATGACCCTGAACTTCGTCAATACTGCTGACGGCGAACCTCTGCGCCAGGTCGAAGCGCGGTTGGTGAAAGTCGGTGACTGACGGCGCACGGCTTTCGCGTGACGCCTACAAATAGGAATTTTAGCCATGTCTATGCGCTCCCTTAACTCGCTTCTGTTGGTGATTTTCACTGCCGCTTCGCTCACTTTCGCCACCAGCGCGGTAATGGCAGCCGACGGACAGGACAAGTTCTACGGCTCCTATGTCGGCAGCGGCACCGCCGAACGCATCAACGAAAACGTCACCGAAAAACGCGATCTCGATGTCACCGTGGCGCCCTTCAAGGAAGGCGGATTCACGGTCAAATGGATCACCGTGGTGCGCGGCGCCGACGGTGAACGCGTCGGCGACGACGTAAAACGCCGGGAGGTGGAGGAAAACTTCATTCCGCTGGAAGACAAAGACGACGTGTTCATTCTGGCGCCGAAGGGCGGCCTGTTTCAAAAGGCCGAACTGCCCAACCCGTTGCGCGGTGAGCCCATGCGCTGGGCCACCATCGAAGATGGCGCGATGACCGTCTACTCGATGGCGATCAGCGCCAACGGCGGCTCGGAACTTCAGGTCTATCGGCGCACTTTGACCGAAAAGGGTATGGATATTTCGTTCCTGCGCATGCAAGACGAGAAGGTCGAACTACGATTGGAAGGCACGCTGGTTCGCACCAAGTAGCGAATCGCCACGCGCTAATCTTTGCCGATCACTTCCGATAATCGGTCGAGGCAAGCCGCACGGTTGGCGACGAATCCACCGTCTATCCACCACGCCTCGATTTGCGCGAGGTAACGGCCAACCGCCGGTCCCGCCGGCACGCCGAGCGCCAAGACGTCGTTTCCCTGCACGGGAAATACGGGCGCTGTCCATTCCTCGGGTAATTCATAAAGCTCCCGCCAACCGTCGGTGGTGTGGCGGTTCTGCGGCGTACCGAGAGCGATTTCCTCAGCCCAATCGATCAACACCCGGTCGCGCCACAGATCGGCGCCCAGACGATACAATGTCGCTCGCCTTGCCGGATCACTCATATCCCGATTGAAACGACCGGCCGATTCGACAAGTTTAGCCAAACGGGCCCGATCGGCGTTCGAAAGCCGCAGACGATCGGCGATGGCGTCGGCACCGGTCGCGTCGATCTTGAGGCCGGCTGCCAAGCGCCGCAGGGGATCGGCGTGATCGACAATACCGTCGACCGTTACCAACGCCGCCAACCGGTCGATCTCTTGGGCCTCGGGTAAAAAGTGCCGCAACACACCGTTGGCCGACATCAGTGTCATGGTGGTCGCCGGGTCGGGCGCGGCTAACAGTTTGAACAGCTCGGTGGCCACCCGTTCATTCGACAGGGTGGGCAGCAGGTCAGCCAGTTTCGCGCAGGCGGCGATCGCGTCACGATCCGGTGGCGCGGCGCCGAACTGGGCGTAGAATCGGAAAAACCGCAGCAGGCGCAGAACATCTTCGCGAATGCGCTGTTCCGCATCGCCAACGAAGCGAATGCGCCGCGCCTTTATGTCGGCCAGCCCGCCCACCGGATCGAAGATGGCGCCGGCGCTATCGGCGAATAGCGCGTTGACCGTGAAATCGCGCCGCGCCGCGTCGGCCGCCCAATCGTTGGTAAACGACACCGTGGCGCGCCGTCCGTCTGTACGCACATCGACCCTGAGGGTGGTGATCTCGAACGGTTTGCCCTCGGCGACGGCG
Source organism: Alphaproteobacteria bacterium (assembly GCA_011087645.1). Lineage (GTDB taxonomy): Bacteria > Pseudomonadota > Alphaproteobacteria > UBA6615 > UBA6615 > JABDJY01. The sequence goes on along the minus strand of JAALLF010000002.1, from coordinate 337,860 downwards.
GTGACCGTGCCATGGGCCAGACCGGTCGGTACGACCTTCAAGTCGGCCGCCTGCAATCGGTTAGAGACCTCTTCCGGCGCCAGCACCGTCGCGATATCGATATCGCCGACCGGGCGGCCTAGCAAGCTGTCGCGCACGCAACCGCCAACGAACAGCGCCACCAACGCGTCCGAATCCGGGGTCTCGCCAGCGTGGAGCGCCGCCATGACAGCGACCGATTCTGGCGCCATCATCCACGGTTGCGGATCGATATGAGTAACCGGCTTCATGGGCGTTAGACGGTTACTTGCGGGCAGGGGTACGGGTCATCGCCAGGCTGCCTTTTCACCGCTCAATACTTCATAAAGGTTGATCAGCATGCCGGCGGTCGCACCCCAAATGTAGCGGTCTTCGAAGGGCAGAACATAGAAATAGCGCATCTTGCCGTAAAAGGTTCGGCCCTGACGGTGATGGTTACCCGGGTCCAGCACGAACGACAAAGGCACTTCGAACACATCGGCCACTTCACCCTGATCGAGCGTGAGATCAAAGCCCGGCCGCACCAGCCCGACAATGGGAAACACCTCGAATCCGGTGCGTACCTCGTAAATGTCGAGATCGCCGATCACGTCCACATAGTCGGCTGTAAGGCCGATCTCTTCCTCGGCTTCGCGCAGCGCCGCCAGTTCGGGCGATGGGTCATCGTCCTCGATGCGCCCGCCGGGAAAGCTAATTTGCCCGGCATGCTTCGACAGATCGGCCGCGCGTTGGGTCAACAGCACCGTATAGCCCTCGTCGCGCTCGACCAGCGGCACCAGTACGGCGGCCGGGACCAGGGGTGGGTCGGGCCGCATATCGGCGTCGTTCAGATCGTGATCGCCGCGGCGTGTGGCCGGCGCCCCGTTTGGCGCGCCAACCGGTTGATCGAGCGGCGTATCGTCATGCAGCATTTGGCGGATCGCCGCCCCCGACCCGCGGCGGCGGCCGAGTTGGTCCTGAGCGGCGGATATCCGTTCGATGACCTGTGTGCGGGACATTTGCATATCAATCGTCATCCTCGGCGGCCCATCCCAGCACGAAGAATTGACCCGCGCTCCACACCCCCAACGCGTCATCGCCTTGCCGACTCACGGCCAAGTCGGCCAACTGGTAGTAGACAGCGCGCCCAATCAAAGCATCCAGGCCTTCGCGGATATGGATATAGGGAGATGGTTCACCGGTCTCGGCGTTTGTATCGACACGGATGGGATGATCGGGGCCGGCTGTCACAGTTTCGTCCAGGTTTGTATGGAAGATAAGCGTCTGAGCATCGCCGGAACCCGAGATATCCAATGCAACCGCCACGAACGGAGCATCGTCAACATCTATGCGCCCTCGCTCGACCGGCGTCTCGAGCCAAAACTGCCCCTCATCGTCGCGTTTCAGGACCGATGAAAACAGCGTTACCAAAGGTTTACGCTGAATTGCCGAGCCGCGATAATACCACGTCCCGTCGCGGCCAATACGCATATCGAAATGGCCGCAATCGATGGGAACACGCCGGGTCCCGGAAGCCTTACCATCCCGAATACGGGTGGCGAGAATATTTGGATTAGCAGGATCAGAATTCATCGTTCAGTGTTTGCCAACCTAGGAGCCGCCCCATGACCATCGAAGACATGCCGCAAACGAGTGCTGGCACGCTCGACGAGGTGTACGACCAGATCGAGCAGGTCGGCGAGCAATTGGGTCGCGTTCGCGCCGGCATTGGCCGCGTCATCTTTGGCCAGACCGAAGTCGTCGATGAAACTCTTATCACGCTGCTGGCCGGTGGTCATCTTCTGTTGGTCGGGGTTCCCGGATTGGCCAAGACACTTCTGGTCGAAACCTTGGGAACCGTTGTCGGCCTGGACGATCGCCGCGTCCAATGTACGCCCGACTTGATGCCGGCCGATATTATCGGATCGGAAATTCTCGACGAAAACGAACCGGGCCAGCGCTCTTTCCGCTTCATCCGCGGGCCGGTGTTTACCCAGCTTCTGATGGCCGACGAAATCAACCGGGCCAGCCCGCGCACCCAGTCGGCGCTGTTGCAGGCGATGCAGGAAAACGAGGTCTCGGTGGCCGGTCAAACCCACAAGCTGCCACAGCCCTTCCATGTTTTAGCCACCCAGAATCCGCTCGAGCATGAAGGCACCTACCCCTTGCCGGAAGCCCAACTTGACCGGTTTTTGTTACAGGTGAATGTCGATTACCCAGATGGCGATGCCGAGCGCCAAATGCTGCTCTCGACCACCGGGCTCGACGACACCAAGGCTGAGAATGTGATCGATGCCACCCAGTTGCAGTCGGCGCAAAAATTGATCCGCCGCCTGCCGGTCGGCGAAAGCGTCGTGGAGGCGATCCTCAAGCTGGTGCGGTCGGGCCGGCCCGGTTCGACCGACGACGAAGAACTCGCTGGCGCCATCGCCTGGGGCCCGGGACCGCGGGCCAGCCAAGCGCTCATGCTCACCTGCCGCGTCCGCGCCCTGTTGCAAGGCCGGGTGGCGCCGTCAATCGACGATGTCATCGCGTTGGCCCCCTCGGTGCTGCGCCATCGCATGGCCCTCAACTTCGCCGCCCGCGCCGACGGCATGACCGTCGAGGACGTCATCGAACGGCTGTGCGAAGGCGTCGCCTGATGCGGCTCGCCAACTTCTCGCCAGGTTGCCGTTCGTGAACGCCACCGGCGGCGCACTGTCTCCCGGCACTTCGGGTGTGGCCGCGGGGTATCGCCAGCTTGGCGAGGCGCTGGCCGCGCCGCTGCCACCCTTGCTGGTGGCCGCCGAACATGTCGCCACAACCGTTGTCCAGGGCGTGCATGGCCGCCGCCGTGTGGGTCAAGGCGAAAGCTTCTGGCAATTCCGCCCCTACGGCTATGGTGACGCGCCGCGCCAGATCGACTGGCGGCGCTCGGCGCGCAGCGATCGCCTCTATATTCGCGAGACCGAATGGGAAGCGGCTCAGAGCGTTTGGTTTTGGCACGACAAATCGGCGTCGATGAACTACCGCAGCAATAATACCCTGCCGGAAAAATGGGAACGGGCGACGGTGCTTAATCTCGCGCTAATGTCGCTGCTCGTGCGCGGCGGCGAACGCATTGCGCTGCTCGACCGGCCCGATCGGCCGGCCTCGGGCCGGGCCACACTGAACCGCATCGCGACGATCGTATCGCAACGCGGATCCGGCGAAGACGATGACGGAGTGCCGCCGTCGCCCGAGCTGCCGCGGTTCGGCTCGGCCATCCTGATCGGCGATTTTCTGGCGCCGCCCGAGTCGATCTTGCAAGCGGCGCGGACTTTGGCGGCGCGAGGCATCAAGGGGTTCATGTTACAAGTGCTCGACCCCGCCGAGGTGGAGATGCCTTTCCAGGGCCGGCGGCGGTTCTTGGGCCTGGAGGATGAAGGCGATTTGCTGGTCGGTCGCGCCGAAAACCTACGGTTGGGCTATTTGAAGCGGTTGGCGGAATTGCAGGACGAACTCAGCACCTTCGCCCGCCACGCCGGGTGGTACTTTTCGGTTCACAGCACCGATGGCCCGGCGCAGCCCGCGTTACTGGGCCTCTACGCTGCAATCGCCGACCATTTGGACCTTTAGGAGCGCCTTCATTCGATGTTGAGTTTGGGTCTCTTGTCATTTGCCGCTCCGTGGATCCTCGCAGGTCTCGCGACATTGCCGATCCTGTGGTGGCTCCTGCGCGCCGTGCCGCCGGCCCCCCGCCGGGTGGCGTTTCCGGCCATTCGTCTCTTGTTCGGGCTGGAGCAACGCGAAGAAACCCCGCATCGAACCCCCTGGTGGCTGCTCGCCCTGCGCCTGATCCTGGCCGCGCTGGTCATCGCCGCCTTTGCCCAGCCGGTTATCAATCCGGCCCGCGAACTGCGGGCTAGTGGGCCTTTACTCTTGGTCATCGACAATGGCTGGGCGGCGGCGCGCGATTGGCCGGCCCGCCAGGCCACGGCGTCCGACTTGTTGGATCAAGCCGAACGTAGCGGCAAAAACGTCATTATATTGACCACCGCCCCAGCCGCCGGCGAACCGTTGCGTGCATCGGAGTTGATGCGGCCCGCCGAGGCGCGCGATATTCTGCTGACCATCACGCCGCAGCCCTGGCCAGCCGACCGCAAGGCGGCTTTGATGGCACTCGAAAATTTGAACCTCGACGGCTCGGTCAATGTCGCCTGGCTAAGCGATGGCCTGCGCAGCAATGTCGCACGCGACGAGTCTGAGAAACCGGCGGATACAAATCGGGTCGACGACGATGAAAGGCTGATAGAACGGCTCCAGGCCTTTGGCGGCCTACAGCTCTTCGCCCCATCCGATGTGGAACTGCCAAACGCCATCACCGGCGTTAACAACGAAGTCGATGCCATGGTGGTGCAGGTGATGCGGGCGGTATCGGATGCACCGCAGACTGTCGACATCACCGCGCTGGCCGAGGACGGTCGTTTGCTAGCGCGAGAGCCCGCACGCTTCGAGCAGGGTGAGACGTTGGCGGATGTCCGCATCGCCCTGCCCAGCGAGCTGCGCAACCGGATCGCCCGGGTGGCGATCTCCGATGAAACTTCGGTCGGCGCGACCTTCCTGGTCGACGAGCGGTTTCGCCGCCGGCCGGTCGGCATTGCCTCGGGCGACCGCACCGAGGTCAATCAGCCGCTGCTAGGCGATTCGTTTTACGTGAACCGCGCGCTCGAGCCGTTCGCAGAACTGCGCGAAGGCACCGTCGACGAGCTTCTCGAACGCGAACTTGCGGTGTTGGTGCTCGCGGATATCGGCACTCTAACGCGCACCGAGCAGACGCGGCTGACCGATTGGATCGAAGGCGGCGGCGTCTTGGTGCGTTTTGCCGGCGCCAAACTGGCCGAAGGATCGGATGAATTTCTACCGGTCTCGCTGCGCCGCGGCGGCCGTATTTTCGGCGGCGTCATGAGCTGGGACCGGCCCGCCACCTTAGCGCCGTTCGATGAAGATTCGCCGTTTGCCGGCCTCGACGTCACGGACGAGATCGTGATCACCCGGCAAGTATTGGCCGAGCCGTCACCAACCCTCGCCGGGAAAACCTGGGGGCGCCTGACCGACGGCACGCCGCTGGTAACAGCGGAGCAACGCGGCAATGGCTGGTTGATCCTGTTCCACACGACGGCCAACGCCGAATGGTCGTCGCTGGCCCTGTCCGGCCTCTATGTCGACATGTTGCGGCGAATTGTCGGGTTGAGCCAAGGCGTCGATAGCGGGGCCGAGGCTGGCACGTTGCGGCCCCACCGCGTCCTCGATGGGTTCGGCCATTTTATCGACCCAGCCGTCACCATACGCCCGGTCGACACAAGCGACGCGGAGTCGATTCGCATATCGCCACGAACGCCGCCCGGCCTTTATGGCCCCGAGGGTAACCGCCGGGCGATCAATTTAGGCCCCGAGGTCACCGAGCTGAGCAGCCTCGAAGACCCGGCGTCGGGCGTCTTCATGGACACCTATGGTCCGAAGCGTCAACTCGATCTGCGCGCCTATTTCCTCACTGCCGCATTGGCGCTTCTGCTGCTCGATTTCATCATCGGGCTTGCCTTGCGGGGAATCCTACCACTGCAATCAGCGCGAGGATCGGCGGCGACCCTGGCGGCATTAACCATCGGAGCGTCTCTACTCGCCCCCACCTCCGACGCACAGGCCCAGACAAGCGACCAGTTCGCCATTGAAGTCACCGACACGACCCGGCTGGCCTATATCCTCACCGGCGACACCAAACTCGACGAGACCAGCCGCGCCGGACTGGTTGGCCTCGGCTTGGTGCTCGAGGCGCGCACATCGGTCGTACCCGGCGAGCCGGTGGGGCTCGATGTCGAGCGCGACGAGCTGGCCTTCTTCTCACTTCTGTATTGGCCGATCTCCACGTCGCAGCCGCCGCTGAGCGACGCGGCGAAGACGCGCATCAACGGGTATATGCGCAATGGCGGCTCGATTTTATTCGACACCAGAGATCAGCAATTTTCCACCGGCGCCGGCGAAGGCGCCCAGAAACTGCGCCAACTGGTGGACGGGCTGGATATTCCCGGCCTTATACCCGTCCCGCCGAACCATGTTCTGACCCGGTCGTTCTACCTATTACAGGATTTCCCGGGCCGCTGGGATGGCGGCACCCTGTGGGTCGAAGAACCCGATGAGCGGGTCAATGACGGGGTCTCGTCGGTCATCGTCGGCAGCAACGACTATGCCGCCGCCTGGGCCGTCGACCATCGCGGACGCTCGCTCTTCCCGGTCATCCCGGGCAGCGACCGGCAACGGGAAATCGCCCGCCGGTTTGGGGTCAATCTTGTGATGTACGCACTGACCGGCAATTATAAGGCCGACCAGGTTCATGTCGACGCCATCCTCGAGCGTCTGGGTCAGTAGCGGGCGCGGCGATGAATAATCTTTCCATCGTTTGGGATCCCCTCTTCTCTCTCGAAATTCTGGCCGCCATCGCCGCGGTTTGTATCGTGGTGTTCGCGTTGGGTCTGGTCGCCCCAAGGATCGGCCGGGTGGCGCCAGCCTTGGGGTGGCGTTTCCTCACGGCCGTGGCGCTGGTCGCGGCGCTGGCTAACCCCTCAATTATCGTTGAGGACCGCGAGCCGTTGAGCGACATCGCCGTGGTGGTGGTCGATGACAGTCTCAGCCAGGGCATCGGCGACCGGGCGGCGGACACCCAACGCGCCCTGGAGACAGTCGAAGCCAAGTTCGCCGACCGCAACGATTTGGAATTGCGCGTGGTGCGCGTCGGCCCCTCGGCCGACCCAGCCTCGCTTGAGAGCAATGCCGAGCCACAATCTGGCACCCGGCTATTTAGCGCCCTGGAAAACGCGATGGCCGAAATTCCCGGCGACCGCTTTGCCGGCGCGATGTTTATCACCGACGGTCAAGTCCACGACGTGCCGGAACGCCCCGATGACTTCACCCTCGACGGTCCGCTGCACGTGCTTCTATCGGGTCAGCGCGACGCCGGTGACCGCCGCTTGTCGGTGGTGCAATCGCCAGGATATGGCATCGTCGGCGACAGCGTACGCTTGACCTTACGCATCGACGAACCGGCGGCAGTTCGCGCCCGCCAGGCACAAGTGACAATCCGCCGCGACGGCGAGCCCGATGGGCGGACGATTTTGGCGCCGGTGGGCGCCGACCATACGATCGAACTGACGGTCGACCGCGGCGGCCCCAGCGTCTACGACATCTCGGTGGCCGCCGGACCGGCCGAACTGACCTTGGCCAATAACCGGGCGATCGTCATCGTCAACGGTATCCGCGACCGGCTGCGCGTGTTGCTGGTGTCGGGCCAGCCTCATCCCGGCGAACGCACCTGGCGTAACTTGTTAAAGGCCGACCCGTCGGTCGATCTGGTTCACTTCACCATTCTGCGCCCGCCTGACAAGCAAGACGGCACCCCAGTCCGTGAGCTCAGCCTCATCGCGTTCCCGTATCGCGAATTATTCGAGATCAAGCTCGACGAGTTCGACCTCATCATTTTCGACCGGTATCGCCGCATGGGCGTGCTGCCATCGATCTATTTGCGCAACATCGCCGACTATGTGGTAGCCGGCGGCGCCCTGCTCGATGCCGCCGCGCCCAGCCAATCGCCGATCTCCAGCCTATACCGCACCGATCTTGCGCGGGTGCTACCGGCGGAGCCGACGGGCGATGTGGTGACCGAGCCCTTCCATGTGGGCGTCACTGATACCGGACGGCGACACCCGGTAACATCTTCGTTGAAGGGCTTGCAGCCGGCGGACTCCGACGCACCGCCGCAATGGGGCCGTTGGTTCCGTCAAATCGACTCCGAACGCCGATCCGGCACCGCCGTCATGGAGGGAACACAAGACCGGCCCTTGCTCATTCTCGACCGGGTCGGCGAGGGACGGGTTGCCCAGCTATTGAGTGATCACTTCTGGCTGTGGGCGCGCGATTTCGAAGGCGGCGGACCCCATGATGAGCTACTGCGGCGGTTGTCCCATTGGCTGATGAAAGAGCCCGAGCTCGAAGAAGATCGGCTGACCGCCGTATCCCAAGGAAACAAGTTGGAGATCACCCGTCGCAGTCTGGAAAAAGTCGACGCGCCGGTCGAAGTAACCTTTCCGTCCGGACGCACCGAACAGGTAGTTCTCGAAGAAGCCGGTCAGGGCCGCGCGGTCGGCCAGTTGATTATCGATGAAGCCGGCCTCTATCAGCTGACCGACGGAGAGCGATCGACGCTGGCCGGTGTCGGCGCCTTGAACTCCGTCGAACTGAGCGATGTCACGGCGACCGATGCGGTGTTACGGCCTTTGGTCACGGCGACCAGTGGCGGCATTTCCTGGTTGGCGGAAAGTTCGGTCCCCGATATCCGCCTGAACCCGCGCGGCCGCGATATGGCCAGCATCGGTCCCAACGTCAATTCTCAATGGCTCGCCTTTCAATCCAACAGCGCGTTTACGGTCAGCGGCATCCGCGCCCTGCCCCTGTTACCCGCGCTGCTATTACTGTTTTTGACCGCTGCGACCCTGTTACTAGCCTGGCGCCGCGAAGGACGCTGATCAAAAACAACTTGCGGGGCGTCGAATTATCCTAGATAGTTAACTTCATGGTTAACTATTCATCCCTCGACAGTACCTTCGCCGCCCTCGCCGACCCCACCCGGCGGGCTATTCTAAACCGTCTCGCCCTCGGCGAGGCCAATGTCAGCGAACTCGCCGAGCCGTTCTCGATGTCGCTGCCGGCCGTATCGAAGCATCTTCGCGTCCTCGAAGACGCCGGTCTGTTGATCCGGCGCAAGGAAGGCCGCACCCATCATTGCAGCCTACGCACCGACCCGTTGGGCGACGCAGTGGAGTGGATCGAAGAGGCGCGCCAATTCTGGAGCGACCGGCTCGATGCGCTGGCCGAATTCCTCGAACAACCGGCTGACGATACGAACCATCGAAAGGAGCCAAAGAAATGACCGACGCCGCTATTGCCATGACCGAAGAGGCGGGAAGCCAAACGCTGACCATCACCCGCCGGTTCGCCGCGCCGATCGAGCGCGTCTATGCCGCCTGGGCCAATGGCGAGCAAATCGCGCGCTGGTTCGGCCCGCCCAGCGTCAACTGCACGGTCCATGAATGGGACGCGCAGATCGACGGCCGCTATGCGCTGACCATGAACCACGCCGACGGCGACAAGACCGACCTTGGCGGCGTGTTCCGCGAAATCTCCTCACCTGAGCGCCTAGTCTTTACCTGGACCTGGGGCGGCGACGGCCCCATGGCCGGCCGCGAGACCTTGGTGACCTTGGACTTCGAGGAGACCGGCGACGAGACCGTGCTGCACCTCTGCCACACGCTGCTGCCCGACGAAGAATGGGCGCAGAAACACAGCATGGGCTGGGGCGCCTGCTTCGACAGCTTCGATACATTCTTGGCGTCATAAACAAAGGAGACACCAGTGTCCGTCGTAATTCCGCACGGCGTTGGTCTCAGGACTTATGTCGGCACCCGCCGCGCGGCGCTCGATTTTCGGGCGCCGCGTTTGCTTTGGGGCTCGACAAATCCCGACTGTCATACGACATAGTCGACGGCGCGTGGCACCAGCCACCGCGCAACCATAACGGAAGAGGTCACTATGGGTGTCATGATCGATGGGCAATGGCATGTCGAGGAGCCGGCCGACCGGCACCAGAACGGCCGGTTCAATCATCCTGATTCGGTGATCCGCAGTTGGATTACCGCCGACGGCGCGCCGGGTCCCAGCGGCGACGGTGGCTTCAAGGCCGAGGCCGGGCGCTATCATTTATATATCTGCCACGCCTGCCCGTGGGCTCACCGCACCATGATCCTTCGCGCGCTGAAAGGCTTGGAAGACGCTATCTCGGTCTCGGTGGTCAATCTGTTCAAGGGCGATGACGGGTGGACCTTCGAAGAGGGCGTGGGCGTGGTGCCCGACCCGATCTTCGGTGTCCGTTATCTGTGGGAACTCTACGAAAAGACCGACCCCACCTATACCGGGCGTGTCACGGTGCCGGTGCTGTGGGACAAGAAAACAAACCAGATGGTCAATAACGAATCTTCGGAAATCATCCGTATGTTCAACAGCGCCTTTAACGCTATCGCGATCAACCCTGAGCTCGACTTTTACCCGGAACCTCTGCGCGGCGAAATCGACGTGGTGAACGCGCGGGTGTTCAACACGGTGAATATCGGCGTCTACAAATCAGGTTTCGCGGTGTCTCAAGAGGCCCATGCGGAAGCGGTAACCGCGCTGTTCGAGACCTTCGACTGGCTGGAAGACCGTCTAGCGCACCAGCGCTATTTAGCCGGCGACCAGATCACCGAGGCCGACTGGCGGCTGTTCACCACGCTGCTGCGCTTCGATCCAGTCTATCACGGGCACTTCAAGTGCAATATCCGCCGCCTGGTCGATTATCCCAATCTATGGAACTACGCGCGCGAGCTCTACCAGGTGCCGGGCGTTGAGGGCACCGTCGACCACTACCAGATCAAACAGCATTATTATTTCAGCCACACCAATGTGAACCCAACCCAGCTTGTGCCGCTGGGCCCCGATATCAATTTCAGCGCACCCCACGACCGCGACCGCCTGCAAAAGGCGGCGTAGACCGCCAGGCCCGGGTAACTCTCGTCTAAAACGACGAACCGGGTTCCTCTAGAAACGCCAGCTCCTCCGGCGTGCTCTCCCGGCCGAGAACTTCATTGCGGTGGGGGAAGCGGCCAAAGCGGGCGATGATGTCGCGGTGGCGGATCGCGGAATCATAGTTCGCCTGGTTGAATTCATCGCCACCTTCGAGCAGCGGTTCGACCAGTTCGATACAGCGTTCCTGATCGGTCAACACTTCGCTGTGCATAAAGGGCAGATACAAAAACGCCTTCTCATAGCTACTGAAGCCGGCATCGAAGCCCCTGTCGACCGCCAGCTTGGCAACCGCCAACCCATGCACGTCCGCCGACCAGGCCAGCGGCGAGTCGCGGAACAAGTTGCGGGAAAACTGGTCGATCAGAATGACCAGCGCCAGACACGAGCGCGGCGCCTCGACCCAGCGTTCCAGCTTGCCGTCGCGGGCCTGGTGCGACACCTCGGCAAAGCGCTGGTGAATTTCTGCATCGAATGCCGGGTCCTTGCCGAACCATTCGGAGCGGCCATTCTCTTCGAACCAAAATTTCAGTACTTCGTCGGGATTAATTGCCATCGCGCCTTGCCGTTCTTTGCCGGGTGTTAATGATTTTCAGACATGCGGCCAACTATACCCGTCGACTCGCGCCGCCGATCGGTTATTTATAGGCCACGCGGCGGAGGCCGTCCGATAATTACGCTGAATGTACGCTGGGCTCATGCTGAACAGAGATTCGATCCGTGACGGTGTTTTGTACAAGATGCTGCTGGAGAACCAGCACGCCCACAAGGCGGCGCCGAAGACCGCCGAGGAACGCGCCGCCTCCCTCAATGCCACTCTGGCTGCGGCGCCAGCGGGGGCGTTGGACGGCGATATATGGGTATTCGGCTACGGATCGCTGGTGTGGAACCCAGCCTTCCACTACGCCGAAAGATGCCGCGGGCGAATTTACGGCTTCCACCGGGCCTATTGCATCTGGACGCCACTGGGCCGCGGCACCCCGGAAAACCCCGGCCTGATGCTGGCGCTCGACCGGGGCGGCTCGTGCTGCGGCGCGGCCTTCCGCCTGGCGCCGAACAAGGTCGAAGAGGAACTCACGATCCTCTGGTCGCGCGAAATGGCGCTCGATAGTTACGTACCCACCTGGGTCGCTATCCATACCGATACCGGCCCGGTCAACGGCGTCACTTTCACCATCAACCGCCATCACGAACGCTATACCGGCCCCATGCCGCCCGACATCGTCGCCGGCCATTTGGCGACGGCGGAAGGCTATCTCGGCACCTCGGCGGATTATCTGGAAAACACCGTCGCCCACTTAGCCGAGCTCGGCATCGACGACGCCCCCCTGACCGATCTGCACCGCAGAGTCACCGCGTTGCGGGAAGCGAAGCCTGTCGAATAGGGGGATGGCTGGGGCGGCAGGATGCGAAGCCGAAACATAGGAAATCCGTGGGCTAATGCGGGGTAGTCAGAATTTCAGTATCGCTCTCGTCGCTGGGTTGGTCACGTCCAATACATCTAAACTCAAGTTGGATAATGCCCTCAAAGCGCAGGCGAAACAGGAAACAGTGCTCCCCTAGAGGACGCCATCAAATCTATAATTCATTGAAAAATAGGCAAAAAACATGTGTCCCAACCACGCATGGTGCATACATAGTGGGATTTCTATTTCCTCATTGATCCCGGATTTCTGAACGAAAAACCAGTTGCTTGGCCGAATTTCCCAATTTGCTGGCCACAAAATTCTCCACCTCTTGCCTGTAATTCGGGTCGGAAAACGGAGAAATGTAAATTCTTTGGAACAATCCTTGCACATCCACACGCACATTACGGCCAAGGCTAATATCATAAGGTGTTTGATACCCGCCCTCTGATTTGGGGTAGTTCAGGATGAACGCCCGCAACTCGTGCTCAAAATCGTAATATGGTTTCTTGGTGGTGATAACCGTCAGCCTTGCTATGTCATCAAGTTTTAGGTGCTTCCTATATCGCACCTTCCCAAGAAAAAATTCTTCTGGAAAAAAGTCCTCCCCGTTCTCAATAACGGTTCTCAAATTGCTTACTGTTGTTCTAACCGCCACCCCATTTTTTTCGCCGCCAAGATAGATTTTCCAAAGTGCGTATGACTCATCGGGCCGGGCAGACCAGCAATTTACGAGAACAAGGTCTTTCATCGGATTTGCCTGATAAAAGAATGCAGCCAATTCTTCTTTAAGGTCCCTCCCCGTTAAGCCTTCATCACGAAGCTGCAGCCGTTTAGCTTTCATCACTCGTTCAGGAATCGTTACTTCATATTCATCCGTAAGCTTTGATGCGTTCGGAAAAAATAACGCTTTGTCACCAATCAGCCGTCTAAATTTCCAATCATTCATGTACCGCCAGACGAAGCTATTCCCATGCGGCGTATCCACATAATCGCTTCTACGAAACCGCACTCTCGCCTCCTGTGTCAGATGTTCAAGAAATCAACGGGCATACTGTCTAACCCAGCCTGCCTCAACCGTCATAGAGACCGAAATTCAGGTCGTAAATTAGTTCGTCTGACATGTGCTTGGTCGCTTCACAGAATTCTAGAATTTCGACCCACGGGTTGGTGTCAGGCTCTCGGCTCCAAAGCACTACGAAATATTTCTGATACTCGCCCTCGTCGATGCTGCCCAACCGCCAGTGCTCAAGCAAATCCATATGCCGTTTTAGAGCGGTCCTCCCGATCCGGAAAGCACCAGTCACATCATCAACTGGGAGTTCGTCTGTATTGTTCCTGCGCATACGCTCGGCGAGCTTAAGGGCGAACTCTCGTTGCTCATGGGGCAATTCCTTGAGATTATCGACAAAGTCGCCAACGCCGTTGATCTCATCCTCATGCCCAGCGATTTCTTCCATCCCCAACGCCTCAGCTAGGCCCTTCAAATTCTTTGGGTATGTCGGTTTCATCGCCTGCGTTGTGTCAATGAATTGCTCAATTAGCTGGACCTCAGCCCGCTTAAACCGACCCTCATGGGCGGCTTTGTGCTTTCTAAGAAGGTCAGGCGGGTAATCCTTCACATTGCTCTTGTCGTCAATGACGTCGTGATGAATCCCACACAGAATGAAAAGATTCTCAAAGGCTCGGCGTTGCTCGTTATTCATCTTCGGATCGAAGCGAGCCCCTCCTTTTTCGGCAGCGCAGATGTGTGCGACCTTACCGAGTAATGTGCCTGACTTATCGACGAGCGGCCTGCCACAGTCGGGCATGGCGCACTGGTTACCGCTGTAGGCAAACAGCTTTTTCAATACACTTGGAGTTGGGGGGAGGCGTTCGACTTTCTTAGCCATGGTCACTCAAAATTTCTTCCAATCATAAATCTAACTGCTCCAACGGAAGCCGATCAAGAACGCCCAATGCCTACCAACCAGATGCGCCAGTCGCGCAATACACCGTAGAGTATCGACAGCATTCCGATTTCAGGCGACCCCGCACTTATCAAAAGGAATCCAACAGCATATGGCATGACAGCCCCCTACTTCGCCGCTTCCCGCATTTTGAGGGCGTTGTAGTAGCTACCCTTGCTGATGCCTAAATTGAGGCAGGTGTCGATCATCGTGGTCTGCTTATCCTCGTGCGCCAGTTTGATTTGGCGGATCAACGATGGTGTCAGCTTTTGAGGGCGACCGAATTTCTTGCCGTTCTTCCGTGCGATGGCTTGGCCCGCTTTGGATCGTTCAACGGTCAGGTTGCGCTCGAATTCAGCCAAAACTGATAAAATGCCGAAAAGCATCTTGCCGGTGGCAGTAGTGGTGTCGATGTTGTCCATTATCGAGACCAGTTCAGCGCCCTTGTCTTCGATCTCCTTGGCGATCTCCAGCAGGTGAAGTTGGGACCGAGCCAGCCGATCAAGCCGCCAGACGATCAGCTTGTCGCCTTCACGAAGCAGGTCTATGACCCGGCGAAGCTCAACCCGGTCTGATTTGGTGCCGGACATCTTCTCCCGATATATGTCCCTGTCATCGACGCCAACCTTAGCCAAAGCGTCCAGTTGGAGGCTCCAATCCTGGTCGCTGGTGCTAACCCTGCTGTATCCGTATAAGCGCGCCATAAGCTTCTTCCAAAATGTCTGTCCAGTAAGTCATATTATATGGACAGACTTAATGGACTGTAAAGACCGCAGAAATCGGTCATTCGGTGAAAGTCCAGAAAGTGAAGATATTTTGGAAATCCGTTGAGTGACAGAAGTCCAACAACCCATATACTCAAACGTGTAGGGCTGGCGGGAGGTTATGATTTTGTCTTCGAGTACGAAGAGGGCTTCAAGCAATACAGATTAAATCATTTGCGGAACTTGTTACCAACTTCCGTCAGAACGAAGGGGACTGAATCATGTCCGTACCGATCACTGCCTCAATGCTTTACGATTTAGTTTCGTGTCCGCATCGCGTGACGATGGACCTCTTTGCTGACCCGGCACAACGCGATGAGCCAAACCCGTTCGTCAGTTTGCTTTGGGAGAAGGGTTCCGACTACGAGAGAGAAGTTATTGACGGGCTCAAAACGCCCTACACCGATCTCTCAATGTACGCAGGTGATGAAAAGGAACAGCAGACTCTTCGGGCCATACAACGCGGCGAGCCACTAATCTACGGCGGACGTATGCAGGTCGAAGGTCTACTCGGAGACCCTGACCTGCTGCGCAAGGAGGGTGACGGGTATGTCGCCGGAGATATCAAGTCAGGCGCAGGGGAAGAAGGCCCGCAAGACCTGTCGAAACCCAAGAAACACTATGCGGTGCAACTCGGGCTCTACACAGACATCCTGGAACGTAAGGACCTTTCCGCCGGGAAGCGCGGCTTCATCTGGGATATTGACGGCCAGGAAGTCGTTTACGATTTTACGGAACTATACGGGAAACGAAACCCGCGCACTCTCTGGGAGGACTATCAAGACTGCCTCGCCGAAGCCCAAGCGATTGTGAGCAAGAGTACGGAGACGCTCGCCGCTTATAGCGGGGTTTGCAAGCTCTGCCATTGGTACAGCGCATGTATCTCACGCCTAACGGATGCGAACGATCTTACGTTGATTCCAGAACTGGGCCGGACGAAGCGTGACATGATGATTAAACGCGTCGCAACGATCCAAGACCTGGCCGGGGCTGATCCCGCAGGGTTTGTAGCGGGCAAGAAAACGATCTTCCCCGGCATAGGTCCTGCGACATTAGAGAAGCTGCACGCCCGCGCGAAGCTAATTGCGGCGGGGGAGAAGGCTAAGCCCTATCTCCGAGAGCCGGTAACGCTGCCAGTCGCCGATTTGGAACTGTATTTCGACATCGAAGTCGATCCCATGCGCGACATCTGTTACCTGCACGGCTTTGTCGAGCGGTCAAAGGGCGACACGGACGCAGAACGGTTTGTCGCCTTCTTCGCCGAGGAACCATCCCCAGAAGCTGAAAAGCAGGCCTTCGCCGAGGCTTGGCGCTATATGCAGGAAAGCCAGCCTTGTGTGATCTACTACTACTCAAAGTACGAGCGAACCATCTATCGAAAGCTCCGCGAAAAATTCCCGGACGTCTGCACTGAGGACGAACTGGAGGCGCTGTTCGACCCAGCACTGGCCGTTGACCTCTATTTTGACGTGGTGCTCAAAGCTACAGAATGGCCGACACGGGACTTCTCAATCAAGACATTGGCAAGTTATCTAGGCTTTGCGTGGCGCGACAGGCATCCCTCGGGGGCGGCTTCAATCGAATGGTTCCATAGATGGGTAGAAACGGGCGACGCTACGATTCGCCAACGCATTCTTGATTATAACGAAGATGATTGCCGTGCGACGCGCGTTCTGCGAGATGCACTCGACGGTCTCGCCGTAATGCCGGAAGGGATCGGATGAACGACACACAGCAAACGCATGACGCTCAGAAAACACTCTCCAACCTGAGGGATCACCTTGCGCGTCATGACAAGCCCATCGCTTTCTTCTTCGGTGCTGGCACATCCTGTGCGGTCAGAGTGCCGGTGCCCGATGATAAGGACAAGACGCAACCGCTCATACCGGCCGTTGCCGGATTGACAGAGATATGCCGGAAGGAAGCGAGCGGTTTAGGCGAGCGTTATAAAAAGGCATGGAAGTTGGTCGATGCCCATTGCAAGGAAATTGGGCAGGACTCGAATGTCGAAAATATTCTTTCGCGCTTGCGCATGATGCTCAACGCTGTTGGCAACACCGATACATTGTCGGGCCTAAAAAAAGGTGAAATTGAAAAGCTTGAGGAATCTGTGCGGAAGACGATAGCTATGAATGTAACGCCGGATTTAAGCAAAATTACTAATGAGCATCCACACCGCAAATTCGCCCGTTGGCTTATCAAGACATCGCGCCAGAACCCGGTTGAGATATTCACGGTGAATTATGATGTGCTAATCGAGAACGCCCTTGAAGCCGAACGTATCCCAATATTTGATGGCTTCGTTGGAAGCTACCAACCCTTTTTCCACCCGGACAGCCTGCGCAGATTGGAATCCGCGCCTGGTGCAAATTGGACCCGGCTCTGGAAAATGCATGGTTCGGTTACGTGGCGGCGCATTGAGCAAGATACTCGCGCCCGCGTGGTCCGAGGCGAACCTGATACGGCGGGCGAAATGATTTATCCGTCATTTCAAA
This sequence comes from Alphaproteobacteria bacterium, assembly GCA_011087645.1. Lineage (GTDB taxonomy): Bacteria > Pseudomonadota > Alphaproteobacteria > UBA6615 > UBA6615 > JABDJY01. Next base: position 320,626 of record JAALLF010000002.1, on the reverse strand, counting down.
AATACGAGGAATCACGGCAGCAGCCCTATTCCGCCTTTACAGACCGTCTTAGCCGATTCCTTGAGCAGGATGATTCGCTCTTGATAGTGGCAGGCTTTAATTTTGGGGATGAACACATCAACAACCTCATATTCGGGGCTCTGGAGAACAGGCCAAGAACCCACTTATATGCCCTTCAGTTTGCGGAGTTATCTGAGGATAACGATCTCATCAAGCGTGCTTACCAGCGACCCAACATGATCCTGATAGGTCCAGATACCGGCATCATAGGCGGGCGACGGGCGGCGTGGACACCTATGGACAGCCCCGCATTCATGGAAGATGCATTTGAGCTTAAAATCGACGAATCTTCTGACAACGACAAGGATGCAGATGACTCAATAGCCAAGTCCGGCTTGATGAAAATTGGCGACTTTGATTCCTTTTGCAACTTCCTCGAATCTATGACAGCGAGTTAGCTAACCATGGCACTCGCTGATCCAACATATATTGGCCAGGTCGCTTCGGTTACGGGGGCTATAGTCCGCGTACGGCTTCGCGAGGACATGCCTTCAACGCTGGTCATGATCGGCGGGGAATCCTACCGCGTGGGTCAGATTGGGGGGTACTTCCGCGTACCCCTTGGCTACACGAATCTGTACGCGGTCTGCACTCAAATCGGTGCGGACGCGGCTCCTCCCAGCATTGCTGACGAAATATACGAAGCGGCACTGGAAATGGACTCACAGATTCGCCTGTCAGGCTTTCGCTGGATGACGATTGTGTTATTCGGCGAAGGACTTGGCACCGAGTTTGAGAGAGGAGTAGGTCAATATCCGACAGTGGGAGATGAAGTCCACCTTGTAACCAATGATGATCTGAAAATCATCTATGGATGGGCGAAGGGAAAAAAAGGCACAATTTCTGTCGGACAAATAGCTGCCGCGTCAGGCATATCAGCCGATGTCAATGTGGCGGGACTTGTTAGCCGACACAGCGCCATCGTTGGTTCCACAGGCTCGGGAAAATCGAACCTCGTAACTGTTATGTTGGAAACGGTTTCCGATGGAACTCTACCGAACGCCCGAGCGATTGTCATTGATCCGCATGGCGAGTACGCGACTGCACTTGGCGATAAAGCGAGAGTGTTTCGTATTCGGCCCAACGAAGAAATCGGAGAAAGGCCTTTGTGGGTACCGTTTTGGGCGTTACCTTTTTCTGAGCTTCAGCAACTTACGATAGGTGGGCTTCAGCCCAACCATGAAGCCACTATCCGAGATCAAGTCGTTGATATGAAAGTCGCGGCGGCAAAGGACCTGGTCGTCTCTCCACCACCGGAAACATTAACCGCAGATTCCCCAGTTCCGTTCAGCATCAAGAAACTCTGGTACGAGCTTGACAAATTTGAGCGGGCTACCTTCCACACTTCTGGAAACCAACAAACTGACAAGGAGGCCTACCCTCCGGATGAAGTCGGAGATGCGAGCCGATTGAAGCCCGACCGATATCCGACAGCGAGTCCCTATAACCAAGAGCCATATAAGAATAACGGGAAGAGAAACATTGAGCGTCACCTTGATCTCATGCGGAGCAGATTAAAGGATAGTCGTTTCTCGTTTCTATTTTCCCCCGGTGGTGGTTACGAACCCGATCTGGACGGTAAAGTTCAAAATGACTTGGATATTTTGGTTAAAGACTGGGTTGGGCACGATAAACCGATAACGATATTTGACGTCTCGGGTCTTCCGTCCGAAGTTCTCCCGACTATTGTCGGCACCATGCTTCGAGTGGTTTACGATATATTATTCTGGGCACAAGACCTGCCAATCGGTGGAATACAACAACCTCTTCTGGTGGTTCTTGACGAAGCTCATCGTTTCGTTCCAGAAGGGGAAGACTCCTCCGCACATCGCACGTTGTCCATGATCGCAAAAGAGGGCAGGAAATACGGAACTGGCCTGATGCTTGTGACACAGCGGCCATCTGAAATTGACAGCGCAGTGTTGAGCCAGTGTGGCTCTCTAATTGCGTTGCGGATAACCAATTCCGCGGACCGCAGCAAAGTCAGCGCAGTCGTGCCCGATGATCTTGGTGGACTCGTTGAGCAGTTGCCCTCACTACGAACAGGAGAGGGCATCTTTCTCGGTGAGGTCATGCCAATCCCCTCCCGCGTAAGGGTACGCAAGGCGAAGAAAAAGCCTGTTGGAGATGATCCTAAACTCCCTGACGCATGGCAAGTGAAGGAACGTCCTGACGGGAGACTGTATTCCCGCGCACTGGCGAATTGGCGTGCCCAGTCTACGTCCACCCAGATTGAAGACAATGGAAACAAAGGCGAGGAGCCTGCTGATGCCTGAAATGCAATTTGTCGATTCATCAAATATCGAAGCAATCGGCTACGAACCTGACAGTCAAGAGCTTCACGTGCGATTTCTGAAGTCGGGTGACACTTACGTGTATTATGGTGTTGAGGAGTGGGTCTTTCAGGAATTCATGCAAGCAGATTCCAAGGGCACCTATCTCAACGCCAAAATAAAGCCAAGTTACCAATACGCTAAACTGTAGCCGCATCGGCAATACCCATGGTGTCCCGGGGGCCTTACCGCATCGCAATACCGTGCACCATTGAGCGGTGCCAACCATGGGGGCACCGTGCGTGCAACCAGCATAATCGGCCAGTCTAAACACGAGGCTCAGTTGGACCTGATCCAGCAGCAGTTAGAACAATCATCCGAAGCAAGGGACGCGATTAGAAAGATGGCCAAACGCGCCATTGAATCCGGTGATGGCTGACCGGCCAAACGGCCAAGTAGCTTCCTAAAGGACTTCGCCTTTTCCAGTATACCGCCGTTGTCAGTGCGATACAGGCGCATGAAAGTTGGCAGTAGTTATACAGGAAATTCATCCCCCCCACCCCGACCGCCTATATCGAACTTCACCAGTTCAAGATTTCCACCATCGTCAACGACCCTACACAAATAAGCCATATCGTCCGAAGAATAAGCTTTGCCATAGCAGGTCTTATTATCCCTGTATGGGTTATCAGCATAAATGTTCACACCGTATTGTAGCTTGCTCTTGATCGGATAGGCGGCAAGCTTATCCAGCGAAGTAGCCATGGGAGTCTTACTAATCGGATGGAAGGCTTCAAGCCTCACGCGGTGACTTCCGGCAAAGGCACTTTTCAAGACCTTCTTGATTTCGTCAGGGCTGTTCCGACCTACATCGACTATAGCGTGATAATGGATGAGCCAGAATCGTTCTGGGCAGGATGGCTGATTCAGATGGACGCCCATTGCGCCAAGCGCCTCGGCACAATGTTTACGGTAATCCTTATCCCCGTTCTTCGTCGCCACCTCGTATAACCACGGATGCTTCAAGTCGATTTCCATCGCCCCCTGCATTTCGACAGGGGCTAAGTGCCCCGCCTTCTTAAACTCCCGTTCCATTTTTCCCTTGAAGCCTTCAACATCCAGCTTGATGTTATCCAGATCGGTGGCGCACTTATAAAGCACGGTCAGAAAATATAGCCGCCCCATCGGAAGATCGCCGAAGCGCTTTTTTGCCCGCACTTGACGACTGCGTTGTTTATCCTTTCGGCACAACGGGCAAAAAAGCGAATGGCAGCGGTTCTGCTTCACGAACTCTGGCTTGCCATCCACCCATTCCGGCCCTTTTCGATTACAGTAATACATCCGCCAGAAGAGATATGTCGCATCTCGATCCAGCATGTCGCGATAAAGCGCCCAGAGTGTCTGGCGATAGATTGGGCCATGGTTCTTGACGCGCTTATTATGATCCATCAGGTCATCGAATTCTGATTCCGGCAGGATCAGGCCACCAGCAGACGCTTTATTATATTCTGGCAGGGTTGCTATCAGATCGTCGTGTAAGTCGCGCTGACAGGCAGCGACAAGCCCGCGACGATGCGCTTCAGTTAGGAGGCCACCGCTTAATGCAGGCATGGCAGCCATTTTGGCCCATAGGGGCGCAGAGAATGTGTCTGTGTTTGGCATGATAAATACCCTCATATAGTTTCTTCACAGGGCTATTTATCTTTGCGAGATGGCGTGCCGCTGGAGCACTTATCCGCACCCACGGAATCCGTTGGTAAAGGCAGGGATAATCGAAAAAGGACAGGCTAATCAGGCCTGTCCTTTTTTATAGGGCGGAGGAAATGGACGGGGTTTACCGGAGCTTTATGTGCCGTGGGCAAGCCGAGGTGAGGCACCCGACAGACCGACAAATTTTATCGTCACAGGCAACCAAAGGAATAAAGGGATAGGCTTTTCAACCTGTCCCGTTTTCATGCGATGGTCAAATTCTTGAATTTTGTCGGCGAAGCCGGATTAACCGTTCGTTCAAGGCATCCTTATCCAACGCCGGTTGGTTTGGCTCATTCAACTGTTCCAATTTCTCCGTCAGCATTTCAAGCTGGACATCCCGCTTACTACCGATCCCAATTTCTCTCTTGAGCACATAGTGTGATTTTGATCGCCACCATCGTGGCATGCCGTCCGCATTGATCCCCGGCTCGTGCCCAGGCTCGAAGCGTATAGGACGGTCAAAGTGTGCCTCCAAATCGACGCGCTGCTCTAATGTTTCCTGTAAGCACTCCAGCGCCTCTTCGTAAGCGCCGTCAACTCGGTTCGCCATCCTTTCCACGGCGGAGAACTTTCGGGGATCATCTCGGTGTTTTTCTGAAAATCTACCGAGTTGACCATTGAGCAAATCCGCCTTCCGCAACATTGACATATAACGATCTAACTCGCCGGGGCGCTCCAACTGATCCGCCTTGAACTGCTTCCTATTTTCCCATCGATCTTCGATCTCCTCAAAATCCTGCTCACTCAGAACCTTCGACAACTCCCGCTTTGGAAGGTATTGTTGCGACCCCAATCTTCTAATGAATTGCTCTAGCAATTTCCTTTGTTTGTCTGAGCCGGTGGCTTGTCGTCCTGCGATTTTGGATCGTGCCTTGGAAACGCTTAACCCCGGCCTGATGCCCAGTGCTGGCAGCACAACATACAGCGTGTTTACATGTCCTTGAGAGCGTTCGAGGCTGCCAATGGATGGATGTGACGTTCCCGCTTTCTGCGCCAACGCTCGTTGACTGAAACCCAATTTCTGCCGTAGCATTTTCAAGCTCACACCGAGTGTTTTCGCCTTTGGGATGTGGCTGATCTGAACACCCAGAACCGGCAGCACCTTTTCGAGAGCGTTGATCGACCCATTGCCGTTTTCAAGGTTGCGAACGGTATCTGTGTCGACGTCTGACAAACGTCCCACGTCGGCTTGGGCCATTGACAGCTTCAACCGCCGTCGACGCAATTCTTTAGGGATGGACATGCGGAAAAGTTCTTCGGCTAAAACCGAAATACCTTACCACATTAATTATGCAAAGGAATCAACCATAAGGATTCACGCCTCTTATCCACTTTGACCTAGATATGACTCAGGTCACCATTGGATAAAGATGGCTGATGTTCAGCCCGTCATATTCCAGCAAGGCGATGGCGTCCGCCTTAGTTTCCAAATCAATATGGGTGTAGTCCTCGGTCTGGCTTGAACTACCATGCCCAACGATGGAACCGGTCAGAACCATGTTGCGTTTGGTCTGCTTCCAAAGCGCCGAAACGAAGGTATGCCGGAATGAATGAAAATCCTTCCACTCCTCATAGGTGTCGGTCTTCCGCCGATAGGTCGTGAAGTCGCCTGAATACTCATAACCGAACTTCTGATCAGCGCCGCCACGGGTCAGGTCGGCAAATATACGCTGGGAAGCAGTTTTTTTATCAAATAGGGAAAGGAACCCCAGATTTATAAGAATAGCGTGTATGGGCACCTGTCGGGCGCTGGAAGCGGTCTTTAGGCGTTTGCCCTCCCCCTCCACCACATCAAGGTAATGAATATCGCCATCTGCTTTCAGGTCACCAGCCTGCAACTGGCATATCTCTTCCAACCTCATACCAGTGAAAATGCCTATCACCGGCAACCACCAATATGCGTCCTTGAAGATTTTCTTGCCCTCATTATAGCGAAGGCTCCGTTTGGCTTTAGCTGTCCCCGTCCAGATAGGTGTAGCGAATAACTTGTTCAGGTCAGCAACACTCCACGGAATGCGTTTGTCAGGCTGGCGAACTTCCTTGGAAAAATCTTGTCCGCCGAATAAGTGCTCCAGATTGATTGCCGTATCGTGATATTGATTGGCGGTCTTGAACAGCGCCTGCACTGAACGGAAATGCTTCACAAGCGTGGTGATGGTCATCTTCTGCTTGTCGGAAGCATTCGCCAGTATCTCGTCAATAGTTCGGTCTTTGTCCTTGTCGGATTTACCGTAGGATTTATTAACCAGTTCCATGGTGCCCATGTAGTTCAGGATGTCATGGCGGTCATAATCAGAGAGGCTTTTGTCCCCGCTGATTTTGATGAACAGGTCAGCGGCATTCAGGGTATGGCGCTTGGCGCTCTCACTCCAATTTCTTGATTTTTCCTTCACGAAGATCGGCAGGAATTCTGTGATCGTAGGCAAGGGGTCTGCTGGCTTGGATGATGGCTGGATACCACTGCTGATGGCATCAATAATCTTGTCGGTGTTGGCGTCTTTTTGCTCTTCCTTCGCCGTGACAATGGCGCATTCCTTGTCAAGTTCGTGGGTCTCATTGACGCTCTGAATGTGTTTATTTACATCATCTTCAACACGCTTCATTTCCTGATAATGGTGCTTGGTCACCTCATACAATCCGTCGGAACTTTTGGCGTGCGCATTGCGCAGGCGGTTAGTCTCCTCAAGAAGATTATCCACCGCCTTCTTCAATTCCTTATTTTCACCAATCAGGTCTTTGTATTTTGCCATTTTTCGTAGCCTGCCGAATAAATCTTGATGAATGGCAGTAAAATACACCACACGGGCTTTGGCATCCGTTAATGAACAGCCAGCGCCCAAGGATATTTTGATTTCAGATTTTTGGATAAGTGCCACAAGGTCGTGTGGGACTCGTCGTCTAAAATAGTATCTGCCGTCTTGCCGGAACAGATAGGTCAGCGCAGCCATTGGCTGGTCACAACAGTGGTCACGGTCGATTCAGGTGAAATCCCTAGCGGATATTCTGCGAATGAAAAGTCGCGATACATCAGCTACTTGCTTGTTCCGAATTGTTGAACAAACAGGAGGCTGGGGGCTGGCTGGGGCGGCAGGATTCGAACCTGCGGTACACGGGATCAAAACCCGATGCCTTACCACTTGGCTACGCCCCATTAGATGCTCGATTTAGCCCGAATCGACCGAATCAGCTTCCAATAACGGCAATATCGTCTTTCGCGCGGGTTGCTGCAAGACCTTGCGTCAAAGCTTCGCGGGGTTTGGAAAAATTACCCTTTGTCGCTATTGAGCGCGGTCGCGGCGACCCACCAATTGGGATGATCGCGCTGCAGCCGATCGGCGGCGGCCTGGGCCAGGGCCGGCGTGGCGAACAGGCCGAAGCAGGTCGCCCCGCTACCGCTCATGCGCGCCAAGCGGCATTCCGGCTGTGCCTCGAGGCTCGCCAGCACATCGCCGATCGCCGGACAGAGGGACAGAGCGGCAGAGGTCAAATCATTGCGCCGCGCCGCAAGTTGATCGATGAACGCGCTTGGATCGTTCGACCAGGGCTCCGATGCCGGTGGATTGGCAGGCGACGCCACCGCGGCAGCGGCGAAGGCGGCGAACACCTCGGCGGTGGACACGGAGACGCCCGGATTTGCCAAGATCGCGTATAGAGGCGGTAAGGCCCCCGGCGATGAAAGCTGCTCGCCAACACCCGCCATCAGCGACGGCCGGCTCCTCAGGCAGACACTGATGTCGGCGCCCAGTTCTTCGGCCAACGCTGCCTGAAGATCGGGCGTCAGGTCGACGCTCCACAGGCGCAACAATGACCGGATGGTGGCCGCCGCATCGGCCGATCCGCCGCCGATGCCGCTGGCAACCGGCAGGTTCTTCTCCACATGGATCGCGGCACCGCCGGGCGTCTTGGTCAACTCGGCCAACCGGTGCGCCGCGCGGAAAACAAGATCGCCTTCGACCGGGGGCAGGCCAGCCACCATGGCGCCACTGCGAGATAAGGAGATATCGGCGCTCGGCGCCACCGTCACCCCATCGCCGATCTCGGCGAACACCACCAGACTATCGAGCACATGCAACCCATCAGGGCGGCGGCCGGTAATGTGCAGGTAGAGATTTATTTTTGCCGGAGCCGCCTCGGACAAGGCGGTCGCATTGCTGCTCAAGGTCGCGCCCCCGTGTACCGATCACCGCTCAAAGGTGGGAGGGATTAAATATCCCGCCGTTGATCCGCCGGCAATGGTATCGGCAATTGTTTGCCGTCGAGTTTATCGCGGACAATGGCCTCAACCTCGGGATCGGGCTCCTGCGAGAGCGAGCGTATCCATTGGAAGCGCGCTTCGTCGCGGCGATCGGCCAGCCAATAGGCATCACCCAGATGATCGTTGATCACCGGGTCGCCGGGCTCCAGCGCCACCGCGCGTTCGAGGTGGGTTACCGCCTCGGTATAGTTGCCCAGCCGGTACATCGCCCACCCCAACGAGTCAGCGATGAAGCCATCCTGCGGCCGTTGCAGGACGGCCTTCTCGATCATCTGCTTCGCGCGCTCAAGATTCTGTTTTTGCTCGATCCAGCTATAGCCCAGATAGTTGAGGACCAGGGGCTGGTCAGGCTCCAGTTCGAGCGCCTTCAGGAAATCGCTTTCGGCACGATCCCACAGCTTGGCGCGCTCCAGGGCAATACCGCGCGTATAATATAATTGCCAATCCACATCGTCGCTGGACCGCTCGAAGGCGGTGTCGTAGGCGGTGACCGCCTCGCGATAGCGTTCGTCGATGCGCAAAAAATCACCCAGGGCGCGCGCCGCATCGGTGCGCTCGGGACGCTCGCGGACCATCGCGCGCAATAGCCGTAAGCCCGCATCCATATCGTCTTGCGCGCGGTGCCCATCCGCCAAATTGAGCCGCGCGTACCAGCCATAGGAGGTGGCTGGATCGATCGCGTCATAGGCTTCCATCGCCAGCTCGGTCTGCTCTTCGCGCTCGAGAACCTGGCCCAACAAGAACAAGGTCGACGGTGAGTCGGGGCGCAAATGAAGCGCCAATCTAATCATGATTAGCGACTGCGCGCGCAATCGCTCGCGGTTGAGCAAGTTGGCCACCGCATGAAGAGACTCCGCCGCGCCATCGGCAAAACTCGACACCACGGGGTCGGGTGCCTCGCCATCCGCCAATGCCTCGCGGGCCGGCTCGATCAACAGGGTTCGCGGATTGGCGTGGGTAAAAGCCTCGACCAGGCGAACCGCCTCATCACGTCGGTCATTGCGTGTCAGGAATCGCGCATAGGCCTCAACCAATTGCAGAGCCGGCGTCTCGCCCGAGGCGTCGATTCCACGTCGATAAGCAGCGTCGGCCAGTTCAGAACGATCCGACAAATCGGCGATCAGACCGGCATGAAGACCGGTGATCGGACCCATGCCGTTAGTGCCCGTAAGTTCGTCGAGCACATCCAGCGCGGCCTCGGTCCGGCCATCGCCGGCCAGCGCCCAGGCCCGCATCAGCGGCGCGATAATGCGCTGAATACCGGTGAGTTGAATTTTATTAAGCCGGGTCAGGGCTTCGCGGTAATCCTCGCGCTCGAACGCCCGCGTCACCAGCGTCATATTAGCCAGGGGGTCGCCCTCGTTTTCCGCCACCACCCGCTCGGCCAGTTCAGCGGCTTCTGCGATCCGGCCCGCCGTCGCCATCAACAGATGGCCGCGCTGCGCTATATCTTGGAGATCGACGTCCTCGGCCAGCAATTGCGAAGCAAACGTCGCCGCGGCGGCGAAATCGCCGACCGATTCGGCATGGCGCGAGGCCAGGAATTTTCCGTAAACGGTTTCACCCACCTGTACCGGAGTTCCGGCCAGGTCAGGCTGATCGATATAGGGCCCATCGCCCTGGGTGGCCGCGCCGGCGGCCGAAACGCCAATTCCCAAGCCGACAACGCTTGCAATAACCGCCACTAGTGTCCGCATGTTCGATCCTAAAATGGAATATATCCACCGGTTATTTACCAGCAATATACTAGCTAACAGTTTACCCGAGGCACTATCGCGCCGCCAGGACACGTTCTCGTTACGTATTAGCCCTTCCGAACGCCCCTTTACGCATCTCACATATTGGGATAGTTCGGGCCACCGCCACCTTCCGGCGCAACCCATACAATATTCTGAGTCGGGTCTTTGATGTCACAGGTTTTACAGTGAACGCAGTTTTGCGCGTTTATCTGTAACCGCGGGTTCGATCCATCATCGTCGGCCAGTATTTCGTAGACGCCAGCCGGACAATAGCGTTGTTCCGGCGCATCGTAGCGCGCCAGATTAATCTCGACCGGCACGCTGGCATCTTTCAGGGTGAGATGGACCGGCTGGTTTTCTTCGTGATTGGTGCTCGAAATATAGACTGAAGACAGTTTATCGAAGCTCACCACACCGTCCGGGTTGGGATAATCGATCCTTTTGTACTTATCCTTATGCCCCAGGGTTTCATGATCGGCGTGGCCGTGTCGCAGCGTCCAAGGCGCCCGCCCGCGTAGAACAACCTGATCGAAGCCCACCATCAGAGTACCGAACCACAGACCGAACTTAAACGCCGGCCGGAAGTTGCGGGCGCGGTGCAGTTCGCGACGGACCCAGGACTGTTCGAAGGATTGCGCATAGGCGCTCAACTCGGCCGCCGGCAGGCCGCCATTCGCCTCCACGATTGCCGCGAACGCCGCTTCGGCGGCCAGCATGCCCGACTTCATCGCCGTGTGGGTGCCTTTGATCTTGGGCACGTTGAGGGTGCCGGCCTCGCAGCCGATCAGCGCGCCGCCCTGAAACACCATCTTCGGCAAGGACTGCAGCCCGCCTTCATTGAGCGCGCGCGCGCCATAGGAAATGCGGGTGCCACCCTCGAAGGTCGTGCGGATCGCCGGATGGGTTTTAAAGCGCTGGAATTCGTCGAACGGCGACAGATGGGGGTTCTTGTAGTCCAGGCCAATGACAAACCCGACCGCGACCTGGTTATCCTCCAGGTGATAAAGGAACGAGCCGCCATAGGTGCCCTTATCCAACGGCCAACCCGCGGTGTGGACGACGAGCCCCGGCTGGTGCTTCTCCGGCGCGACCTGCCAGAGCTCCTTGATGCCGATGCCATAAGTCTGCGGTTCGCAATCGGTGCGCAGGGCGAAGCGGTCCATCAATTGGCGGCCCAGATGACCACGGCAGCCTTCGGCGAAAAAAGTATAGGCGGCGTGCAGTTCAATGCCCGGCGTATAGTTCGCGGTCTGGCTGCCATCGCCCGCCACTCCCATATCGCCGGTGGCCACGCCTTTGACCCGGCCGTCTTCGTCGTAGAGCACCTCACTGGCGGCGAACCCGGGATAGATCTCGACCCCCAGCGCTTCGGCCTGTTCGCCCAGCCAGCGGCACAAATTACCCAACGAAATGACGTAGTTGCCGTGATTATGCATCGGCGGCGGCAATAGCGACGTTGGCAGCGAGACCGATTTAGCTTTGGTCAAAAATAGAAACTTCTCAGCAGATACCGCCGTCGTCACTGGCGCTTCCATGTTGCGCCAGTCGGGCAGCAACTCGTCGAGGGCGCGGATTTCCAGCACCGCGCCGGACAGAATATGGGCGCCCACTTCCGAGCCTTTTTCGAGGATACAGACACCGATCTCCCGATCGGCATCGGCGGCCAACTGTTTGAGCCGGATCGAGGCGGCGAGGCCCGCCGGTCCGGCGCCGACGATGACCACGTCATAGGCCATCGACTCCCGCTCCACAGGCTGCTCTTCGGCTACGATCTCATCGGGCGCATCGGGCGCATCTTGATGTGGCGAACCGGCATCGTTCATTTAACAACTCCCCCCTACATCCATCGGCACCTCTATATAATACACACCCGGTCACGCTGCACGCGCTAGACCGCACGCGCAAATTTATCCACACCTGTCTGCCCTCCGCCGACACGACCTGATACCATCGCCCCATGACCAGTTCCGCAAACGATGTTGACTCCGCTCGCGACGAATTAGTCGCCGCGCTGCAATGGCAAATAGACGTCGGCGCGGACGAAGCCATTGGCGATCGGCCGGTCGACCGATTTGCAATCGCCGCGGCCAAGAAAGCGGCCGCCGCACCGCCGCAAACTCTATCGGCGCCGGCCACCCCTACGCCGCCACCAGCGGTAATGCCCACCGTTCCCCTGGCTTCGCAAGATGCGGTCGCGGCGAACGCCCGAACCATGGCCGGATCGGCGGCGGACCTGGCGGCCCTGCGGACAAGTCTGGAGACCTTCGATGGTTGCGCGCTTAAAACGACAGCCACCAACCTGGTGTTTGGCGCCGGTCAGGTGACCGCCCAGGTAATGTTGGTCGGCGAGGCGCCGGGGCGCGACGAAGATCGCGAGGGCAAACCCTTCGTTGGCGTCAGCGGCCAATTGCTCGATATCATGCTCTCTTATGTTGGCCTCAGCCGGGATGAAAATATCTACATCACCAATATTCTACCCTGGCGGCCGCCGGGAAACCGCCAACCGACCGATGCCGAAATCGCCGCCTGCCTGCCGTTTCTGGCCCGCCATATCGCGCTGGTCGCGCCGAAGATTTTGATTTTCCTGGGCGGCACTTCGGCAAAAACCCTGTTGGGACGGCGCGAGGGCATCACGCGGCTGCGCGGTCAATGGTACGAATATAACTCGCCTGAGCTGGAAAACGCCGGAATCGCACCAATTCCAGCCATGGCAACCTTGCATCCCGCCTATTTGCTGCGCCAACCGGCGCAAAAGCGCGCCGCCTGGAGGGACCTCTTGAGCGTGCGCCAACGTCTCGATACGTTAACGAAATAAGAACGCCATAAGGTCCATTCTACTCTTCCACCTCACCCGCCGAAATGAGGCGCCCTCGCCGGCGCCAAGGAAATCGCCGAATGCGCCTTATTGTTGTTAACGCCTTGCTGGTGCCGCTGTTCGTGGCCAGCGCCGCCATGGCGCAAGTGCCGGTGCCCCGGCCGGTCGAAACCGCTTTGGCAGGTCCGGCGAGCGTACATATCCCCGGCCTAGGCGCGATCGAGGCGATTCTGCCGGACGGTGATGTCGATCTCTACCGGACCATCTTCGCGCTGCAGGAGGACGGTCGCTGGAGCGATGTCGATGCCATGACCCGGCGTCTACAAGACCGTCGCCTAATGGGTTATGTCCTGGCGCAACGCTATCTGCACCCGACAAAATACCGCTCCAAGTACAGCGAGCTTCGCAAGTGGATGGCGAAATACGCCGACCATCCCCAAGCGAGACGAATTCATCGCCTCGCCAAGCTGCGCCAACCTAAGAACGCAAAGGCCCTGCGCGGGCCCGTGGTCAAACGTCTCGCGGCGCTGTCGACCGATGCTCAAAAAGCGTCCGAGTCGCGGCCCGGCTATTCGCGGGCAAACACCGGCAAGGGCCGGCGTTTGCAACGAAATGTCCGGTCGCGGATTGGTCGAAACTGGCCAACCGGCGCAATTGAACTACTGGACCAGCCGAGCACCACCGGCCTGCTGACCCAATTGCAAATCGCCCAAGCCCTGCGTGACGTGTCCCGCGCCTACTATCGCGCCGGCAAAGATGCCGAGGCCATCGCCGCGGCCGAGCGGGCAATCAAAACCGCGCCCCGCACCAAAGTGCCTCTGGCCTACTGGTGGGGCGGCCTCGCCGCATGGCGCACCGGTGACATCGACAAGGCACACCGACACTTCACCGCGCTGGCCGGGGTCGAGAACACTTCGGAATGGATGAAGTCGGCCGCCGCTTTTTGGTCGGCGCGCGCGTCGCTGATAAATCGCCGACCCGCCGAGGTCACACCAATGCTCGAGAAGGGCGCGCGTTACCCGCTCACCTTCTACGGTCTGTTGTCGAAACGCGCGCTCGGCGAGCCGCTGCAAATCGACTGGCGCCAACCGCCGCTCAACGTGGCGGCATTTAAGGATATCGCCAAGACCGCGCGCGGCAGCCGCGCCATCGCGTTGATACAGGTCGGCCTGCCCAGTGAAGCCGAGTTCGAGCTGTCCGGACTAGCGGCAACGCAACGCGCGCTGCGGCCGGACATTCTGGCCCTGGCGAGCCGGACGAATTTCCCAGCCCTGACTCTCAAGCTCGCCGCCGTCACCGACTCCTCGACGCGCAACGCCGCGCTGTATCCTCTACCAGACTGGGAACTGGATGATGGCTTCGCTGTCGACCGGGCTCTGATCTACGCCTTCGTACGCCAGGAATCGGCGTTCAACGAGAGGGCCCAAAGTCGAGCCGGCGCGCGCGGCTTGATGCAGTTGATGCCGCGCACCGCCAGCTTCGTCGCCGGCCAGCGCAGCCTGCGCGGACGAAAGAAAGACCAGCTCTTCAACCCCGAACTCAACCTTTCCCTGGGGCAACGCTATATCGGCCACCTCTTGTCGGATCGATCGATCCCCGACGATCTGTTCCGCATCACCACCGCCTACAATGCCGGACCGGGCAATCTGCGGAACTGGGAACGCAAAATTAATTATGGCGACGACCCCTTATTGTTCATCGAAAGCTTGCCTTCGCGCGAAACACGGCTTTTCATTGAGCGCGTTCTGACTAACTTATGGTTATATCGCGACCGTCTCGGCCAACCGTCCCCGTCCCTCGACGACGTGGTGGCGGGGACCTGGCCAGGCTACCGTCAAATCGACGGCAAGGACGATGACAATGTGGGTGAGCAAATAGCCGATGGGAAAAACTAAGGCCGAGATTACGTTCCAACCGCTCAATATTGCGGTATTGACGGTCTCCGACACCCGCACCCAAGCCGACGACACCTCAGGCGACGTCCTGGAAACACGGCTGACCGAGGGTGGCCATCACCTCGCCGACCGGACCATTGTGCGCGACGATATCGGCGCGATTGCCGGGCAGTTCCAAAAATGGATCGATGATCCGAGTGTCGACGTTGTGATCTCGACCGGCGGCACGGGGGTTACTGGCCGAGATGTAACACCGGAGGCCCTGGCGCGGGTCGCGGATAAGCATATCCCCGGCTTCGGCGAAATGTTCCGCTGGCTGAGTTATCAGAAAATCGGCACCTCGACGGTGCAATCACGCGCCGATGCCGCCGTCGCCGGCGGCACCTATATCTTCGTCCTGCCCGGCTCACCCGGCGCGTGCCGCGACGGCTGGGACGATATCCTGGCCGACCAGCTCGATATTCGCCACCGCCCGTGTAACTTCGCCGAGCTGTTGCCGCGGCTCATCGAATCCGACGCCGCCGAGGCATGAGTCCCCCTCCAGCGGTCGAAGAGCTAGCCCAAGCGCTCGCCGAGGTACCGATTGCGCAAGGCCGAGCCTTGTCGGTTCTCACCACCAAGGGCATTTCCCACGATCATTGGCGTATCGGCGACAGCGGCCTGGTGCTGCGCGTGCCGCGAATGAGCCAGTGGGGCATGGCGCCCGGCGAACAACTAATCTACGAGGCCACCGCGTTTCAGCGCGCCGCGGCGAGCGGCCATTGTCCGACCTTGCGCGAGACGATTCCGGTCGGCGAGATATTACCGCGGGGTGCGCTCATCGTCGACTTGGTCGACGGCCGACCACCACGATTGCCCGACGATCTCGACGCCATCGCCGACGCCTTCACCGCAATCCACCAACTGCCGATTCCAGCATCCGCCGGGCAACCGCCGCTGCAAGTTCATACCGATCCGGTCGCCGCTACTCTGCGCGTCATCGAAGAGCAGGCCAGTTTTGTCGCCGACGCCCTGCTTTCCGACGACGCCCGCACGGCCATCCACCAAGAACTGGAATGGGCACGAGGCTTCACATTCGACGGCGAACCGGCAATGACGCTGTGTTTGGTCGGCACGGACACCCATCCGGGAAATTTCCTCATCGACCGCGATGGCAAGGCTTGGTTCGTCGACTTGGAGAAGGCGCTTTATGGCGTCCCGCCGATCGATTTGGCGCACGCCACCCTAGCCGTCGCCACCGGCTGGGATCCCGACTGTGCGACCCGGCTCACGACCGACCAAGTCGGTGCTTTTTACCGCCGCTATCTCGAGCATGTCGGCCCCGCGCGTGCCGGCGAAATTATGCCCCGGCTTATACCGCTGCGTCGTCTCACCTGGCTGCGCACCATGACCTGGTTCGCCCGCTGGCAGGCGGCCTGGCAGGGCGGCGACCATCCCGCCTCGCGCGATGCGGCGATGACCGCCCATATCGCCACCCACATCGCCGCGTCCTTCGAGCCCGGCGCCATCGCGCAAGCTCGCAGCGATTGGTTGGAAACCGACCTTCTTGACGCGCTGATCTAGGCGCCGGTCAACTCCTGCTATTTCGTAACATATGAATGTTCTTGTTATGTTCTTTCTGTTCTGGTAGCTTTCGTCTATGAGATCGACGACGACAGTCAGACAATCCGCCGATAAGGACTATGCCGGCGTAGGCCATCCGCCCTATGACGTGTTACCGGCGCGCAAGCGCAAAAGCCGGGGTGCGATCTCTAACCGGGAAGGTCGGTTCGAACGTCTGCATAGCGAACACATCGACGATGGTTGGACCAACGCCGACGATCTCGCAGCCGATCCGCCGCGCCTCGACACCCAAGTGCTGCGCGATACCAGCCGCACAGTGATCGCCCGTAACCAGTCGCCGGATATCGGGTTCGACCGCTCGATTAACCCCTATCGCGGTTGCGAACATGGCTGCATCTATTGTTTTGCCCGACCGACCCATGCCTGGCTCGGCTTATCGCCGGGCCTCGATTTCGAAACCAAATTATTTGCCAAACCGGACGCGGCGGAAATTCTCCGGCGCGAACTCGCCTCGCCGCGCTACCAACCGCGCACCATCGCCATGGGCACGAACACCGATCCCTACCAACCGATCGAGCGGCGGCTGCAAATTACCCGCCAGATATTAGAGGTGCTTGCCGAGCACGATCATCCCGTATCGATCGTCACCAAGAGCCATCTAGTGTGCCGCGACATCGATATTCTGGGACCGATGGCGGCCAAGGGATTGGCCAGCGTCTCGGTGTCGGTGACCACCCTGGATCAAAAGCTGGCCCGCGCCATGGAGCCCCGCGCCGCACCGCCGGAACGCCGTTTGGCGACCCTCACCGAGCTCGCGCGGGCCGATATACCGACCGGCGTCATGGTGGCGCCGGTGATACCGGCGCTGACCGATCATGAGCTTGAGGCCATTCTCATTCGCGCGCGTCAAGCCGGCGCGAAGCGGGCTGGCTATATCGTGCTGCGATTGCCGCTGGAGTTGAAAGAGCTGTTCCAGGAATGGCTAGCCGAGCATGTGCCCGACCGGGAACAACGGGTTCTCAAACGCCTGCGGGAATTCCGCGGTGGCGAACTTTACCGTAGCGAATTCGGCTCGCGTATGCGCGGCAATGGTCGTCATGCCGAGCTGTTGGCCACCCGGTTCCGGCTCGCCTGCCGCCAGAACGGGCTCAATATCGATACCAACAGCGTCGATTCCCGGCGCCTCGACAGTGGGCAGTTTCGAGTTCCCCCGCAAGCAAAGACACAAAACGAGCAATTGCAGTTATTTTCGAATTAGTGACGACTGATTAAGGTACGGTTATAGGGACCTGTGGTAGTTTAGGTCCGTCATGCTCGCCCACGAACAGTTGATCCCGCTGGCCGTCGTCATTCTGGTGGCGTTGTCGTGCGGGGTCATCTTTACACGGCTACGCCAACCCGCGGTCATCGGCTACATCCTGGCCGGCGTGGTATTGGGCCCAGCCGGGTTCGCCCTGGTCAGCAACGAAGAGAATATCGCACTGCTGGCCGATCTGGGCGTGTTGTTGCTGTTGTTCGTCATCGGCATGGAACTAAGCCTACGCGCGTTCCGCCGGATATGGCGCATCGCCTTGGCGACCGTGGCGTTGCAGACCGCCGGGGCGCTGTTCGTGACCTGGTTTATCGGTCAGGTGATGGGCTGGCCGACCGCCGCCATTCTGCTGCTGGCCTTCGTTCTGGCGCTCTCCAGCACCGCCGTCGCGGTCAAGATTCTCGAAGATATCGGCGAATTGCGGACCCGCACCGGGCGGATCGCCGTCGGTATTCTGATCGCCCAGGATTTAGCGATCGTGCCGATGATTTTGCTGCTCGACATCGCGGTGCTGGGCGAGTTTAGTTTTACCGCGGTGGCGCGCATTGTTTTGTCCATCGGCCTGTTGCTGGCCCTAATTTACTTCCTCAGCCGGCGACACCGGGTCAATCTGCCGCTGCCCGCCATCATCGCCGACCACGCCGATTTGACACCCCTGCTCGGCCTGGTCTGCTGCTTCGGCGCGGCGACGGTCTCAGGACTGCTTGGCCTGTCTCCGGCCTATGGCGCCTTCCTGGCCGGGCTGACCATCGGCAACAGCAATTTGCGCGTCGGCATGCTCAATACGGTGATGCCGATCCAATCCATCCTGATGATGGTGTTTTTCCTCTCCATCGGACTGTTGATCGACCTGTCCTTGGTCTGGGCCAATTTGGGTCTGGTCATCGTCATGCTGTTGATCGCCACCGTCGGCAAAACCTTGGTCAATTTGGCGGTGTTCGCCGCCCTTCGCCTGCCCTGGGCGCAGGCCCTGCTGACCGCCCTGGTGCTGTCGCAAGTCGGTGAATTCTCGTTCCTGCTGGGCAGCATAGGTCTGAGCCGAGAGGTCATTTCCATCGACGAATTCCGCATCATCATTACAGTCACCGCCCTCTCCCTGGCCGTATCGCCCCTGTGGATGGGTGCGGCGCGACGTCTCCACCGTGTCGCCACGTTCCAGCGGGTCTCGGTGCGCTACGTCTTCCGCATCGCCTTTGGCCGCGAGGCCGACCGCATTTCCGGTGGCGGCGCCTTGGTCGCCCGTCTGGCGCGCAATGCCGGTAGCGCGATCGGACGACGCATAAGAAAAGACAGGGTCCCTATCGAACCGCGGATCCCACCACGGATCGAGGATACGCGGAACCATCCGGCGGCCGACGACTGACGTGCCGGACTATTCTCGCGAAGCCGCCGCCAGCGGCCATGTTGCCGGTATCGACGAAGTGGGCCGGGGCGCCTGGGCCGGGCCGGTTTTCGCCGCCGCGGCAATTTTAAGCGCGCGCGCCGCGGCAACGCCCGAATTGGCCGGCCTCGACGATTCCAAGACGATCAGCAAAACGACCCGCGAGCAATATTTCGACGCGTTAACGCGCGCCCACGATCGCGGTGATGCGTGGCTGGCGCTCGGCCGCGCCGAGCCCGCGGAAATCGACGCGCTCAATATTCTCGGCGCGACCATGCTGGCCATGCAGCGCGCGGTCACCGCCTTACCCGTCACGCCGGATTCGGTGCTGGTCGACGGCAATCGAGTCCCCGATATGCCCTGCCCGGCCGAAGCCATCGTCAAGGGCGATGGCTTGGTATTGTCCATCGCCGCCGCCTCAATCTACGCCAAGGTCAGCCGCGACCGGTTGATGGCGGACCTGGCGCGAGACTGTCCCGGCTATGGTTGGGAACGCAATGTCGGTTACGGCACCCGCGAGCACCAGGATGCCTTGGCGCGGCTCGGCGCCACCGTCCACCACCGCAAAAGTTTCGCGCCGATCAAAAAATTTGCCCCCGAGACCGCTACATCTCGTTAAAACGCTGATTCCAAACACAATATCGGCGATGACTCGAATTTTTCGATTGACCCGGATTCCCGACTTCTCCATCGTCCGCCGTCATGCGTTCCCCTGGCCGAGAACGCGCGGAAAAAGCGGCTCCGCGTAACGTCATTTTGCAAGGCGACTGTGTTGAACACATGTCGGCGCTGCCCGAGGCGTGCGTCGACGCGGTGTTCGCCGACCCCCCCTATAATCTACAGCTCGCCAACGATCTGAAGCGGCCCGACAATAGCCGGGTCGACGGGGTCGATGAGGGCTGGGACAAGTTTCAAAATTTTTCGGCTTACGACAGTTTCACCCGCGATTGGCTGAGCGCCGCTCGGCGTGTTTTGAAACCCAACGGCACCCTGTGGGTGATCGGCAGCTACCACAATATTTTCCGGGTCGGCAGCATTTTGCAGGATCTCGAATTCTGGATGCTCAACGACGTGATCTGGCGCAAGTCGAACCCGATGCCGAATTTTCGCGGCCGGCGTTTCACCAACGCTCACGAAACGCTGATCTGGTGCGCAAAGTCCGAAAAATCAAAATACACCTTCAACTATGATTCCATGAAGGCGCTGAACGACGACATCCAAATGCGCAGCGACTGGTTGTTGCCGATTTGCAATGGCGGCGAGCGGCTGAAAAACGATGACGGCCGCAAGGCCCATCCGACACAGAAACCCGAAGCGCTGCTCCACCGGGTGGTCATGGCGTCGACCAAGGTCGGCGATGTCATCCTCGATCCGTTCTTCGGCACCGGCACGACGGGAGCTGTCGCCAAGCAATTGCAGCGCGACTTCATCGGCATCGAGCGCGAGCAGGACTATATCGACGTCGCCGAGGAGCGTCTGTCACGGGTGCGACAGATCGAAGAGACCTCGCTGCTCGAGACGCCATCGAAACGCGATCAGCCGCGCATTCCGTTCGGCTGGCTGGTCGAACGCGGCCTGTTGCGGCCCGGTGAGGTTCTCTACGGTCCGCGCCGGCGCTACGCCGCCAAGGTGCGCGCCGACGGCACTATCATCTCGTCGGACAATCGTGGCTCGATTCACAAAATCGGCGCCGCCGTGCAAGGCGCCGACGCGTGTAACGGCTGGACATTCTGGCATCTCGATATCGAGGGCAAGCTGGTCCCCATCGACGTGCTGCGCCAGAAATTGCGCGCCGAACTGAACTAGACAATCTCCGTTCCTCATTTTGGGCAACCGACCGGGTGCTGCTAGAGTCTCTCGGACGAGAGGGGGCCGCCATGTTGATTGTCGATTCACAAGTCCATCTTTGGAACGCCGGAACGCCCAATCCCTGGCACCGGCAGATTCCCGCCTACACCAAGAACGACCTGTTGCAAGAGATGGATGACGCCAGTGTCGACCGCGCCGTCATCGTGCCGCCGATGTGGATGGGCGACACCAACGATCTGGCGCTCGAAGCCGCGAACGAACACCCTGACCGCCTGGCGGTGCTCGGCCGGCTGTCCCTCGACGAGCCGGCCAGCCGGACACTGCTCGACGATTGGAACAACCAGCCCGGCATGCTGGGCCTGCGCTTCACTTTCTCAAAGCCGGAAGAATTCGAATGGCTGACCAATGGCAGCCTTGAATGGTTGTGGGCTGGCGCGGCGCACGCGGGCATTCCGGTGATGGTGATGATCTCCGGCTATCTGCCGGAAGTCGCGAAAATCGCCGAACGGCACCCCAATCTGCGCCTGTGCGTCGATCATCTGGGACTAGTGCGCGGCGCCAGCGACGACGCGGCGTTCGCCGATTTGCCGATCCTGCTGCCGCTCGCCAAATTTCCTAATGTGGTGGTCAAGGCGACCTCGCTGCCCTGCTATTCGACCGAACCCTACCCCTATCCCGGCCTGCACCCCTACATCCGCCAGATCTACGACGCCTTTGGCCCGGCGCGCATGTTCTGGGGGTCCGACGTTACCCGGCTGACCTGCACTTACGCCGAATGCATAACCCTGGTCAGCGAGCAGCTCGACTGGCTGTCCGACGCCGACAGGACGCTAATCATGGGCGGCGCCATCTGCGACTGGCTCGGTTGGCATTTGGAGTGAGCCAACAAAAATTTCCTCATCCTGAGCTCGTCGAAGGATGTGGTCCAGCACACTCCGCCCCTCGTCCTTCGACAAGCTCAGGATGAGGGGCTCAGAGTGAAGTGCTCAGGGTGAGGTGCTGAGCTTCGCGCTTACCTAATCAAACATGCGCCATGGCGTGGCGCACCACTTTCTTGGTCAATGTCGGCAGTGCGTGATCGCCGAATGTCTCGGGCATAATCCACACACCCTCGGCTTTGGCGTTTTTGCGCACCCGCGCCGCCAAAACGTTCAATTCCAACTGAAAGTGAGTGAAGCCATGGCTGACCTGGCCGGGCAGCTCGCGCCAGTCGGCGGAGACCGGCGCGCAGGCTATATCCGCAGGTTCGCGCGCCGCCCAATCGCTGGAGGGCACTTCCATCATACCGCCGAGCAGCCCACGCTCCGGCCGGCGGCGCAGCAAGACCGCGCCGTCGCTGCGCGCCGTCCAGAACACCAGCCCCCGGCGCAGGGGCCGTTCCGCCTTCGGCGCGCGCCGGGGCAGCGTCTCAGCGATGCCGAGCGCCTGTGCGCAGCAATCCGCTTGCCACGGACACATCAAACATTTCGGCGAGCGGGGGGTGCACACGGTGGCGCCCAGATCCATCACCGCCTGGGCATAATCGCCGGGCCGCGATTGCGGGGTCAGCCCTTCAGCCAACACATGCAATCGGGGCTTCGCGGCCGGCAGGTTTTCCTCCACCGCGAACAGCCGGGCCATCACCCGCTCGACATTGCCATCGACCACGGTCGCCGGCCGGTCGAAGGCGATTGCGGCGATCGCCGCCGCGGTATAGGGCCCGATGCCCGGCAACGCGCGCAATCCTTCCACCGTATCGGGGAAAACGCCACCATGCACGTCGGTCACCACACGGGCGCATTTATGGAGGTTGCGGGCGCGGGCGTAATAGCCCAAGCCGGCCCAGGCGTGCAGCACCGCATCGAGATCGGCTGCGGCCAAATCGGCAACCGTCGGCCAGCGCTCGAGAAACGCTTTGAAATAAGGACCGACCGTGACAACGGTGGTTTGCTGCAGCATGACCTCACTGAGCCAAATCCGGTAAGGGTCGGGCGCTGTTCCGCGCCGGCCTTGCACCGGCGGCGCGCGCCAGGGCAGCCGGCGAGCATGCCGGTCATACCAATCGAGCAGATCTGTCGCACGGGGTTTCGCCAATTTTCTCCACCTGTCACCGGGCGGCCGCGGTTGTTCGCGACCCGACGCCGCCCTAACATATGTCCCAACGCCATTTTCGGTAAGACCATTTGCCATGCCGCCTGCCCCACCACCGCGCCGAGCTAAAAGCCTGCGAGCCGTCGCCGTCGAAGCCGACCGCATCACCGGCCCGATCCGCAAGAAACGTGGATTGGCCGAGGCGGCGCTGATATCGGATTGGCCCGACATTATCGGCGCCGCGTTGGCGACCGAATGTGTACCCCTACGCATCGCCCGTGGCGCCGATGGCACTGGCGGCACCCTGCATATTCGCGTCAGCGGCGCCTTGGCGCTCGAACTCCAGCATATGCAGCCGCAAGTCATCGAACGTATCAACGGTTATTTCGGCTACCAAGCGATCGCCCGTATCACTCTACAACAGGGCCCGATCACCGTGCGCAAACCGGCGGCGCGCAAAGCGACCCCACCGCCGTCCGACGAAGACGCCGCCGCGCTGTCCGCGCAACTGGACGAGGTCGCCGATGAAGATCTGCGCCGGGCGCTGGATGCCCTGGGACGCGGTATCCTTGGTCGCAAGCAACGCCAAAATTAATTCAACACTGACCCAAGTATTTTTTGCGCCGCGAAACCAAAACGTGCATGCTGGGCGCTGGGTTGAAAAGAAGACCTGGAGCCTGGCGAATGGCCCAAAAAAGATACCCATAATTGCGGAATTAACCTGCTGAAGTGTATTCGCCGAGATTGGGGAGATCAAAAAGTGAGTGACCGAACGGCCCGAAAGAGGCCGGTGGAATCCCGCCCTATCGCGCGGACATAGCCACCACGGTCAGGGAGAGTGTCATGACGGACGAAAACAGCAACTTTGGTGCGCCAATTGATCGGGTACCGACGCCGCGCATCTCGGTGATTGGTGTCGGCGGAGCCGGCGGCAATGCCATCAACAATATGATTCGCGCCGATCTGGAAGGCGTCGAATTCCTCGCGGCCAACACCGACGCACAAGCCCTGGAACAATCCTTGTGCGAAAGCCAGCTCCAACTCGGCGCGAACCTCACCAAAGGTTTGGGCGCTGGCGCGCGCCCGGAAATTGGACAGGCGGCGGCGGAGGAAGCCAACGAAGCGATTGTCGGCGCGCTCCAGGGCGCCAACATGGCCTTCATTACCGCCGGCATGGGCGGCGGCACCGGCACAGGCGCGGCGCCGGTCATCGCCCAGGCAGCGCGCGAACAAGGCGTGCTCACGGTGGGCGTGGTCTCAAAGCCGTTTGAATTTGAAGGCGCCCGCCGGATGCGCCAGGCGGAAGCCGGAATTGCCGAGCTGACCAAATATGTCGACACACTGATCGTCATCCCCAACCAAAATCTGTTTCGCATCGCCGACGATAAAACGACCCTCGCCGACGCCTTCAAAATGGCCGACGAGGTGCTTCATTCCGGCGTGCGCGGGGTGACCGATCTGATGGTTCTGCCGGGTCTGGTCAATCTCGATTTCGCCGATGTGCGCTCGATCATGGCCGGCATGGGCAAAGCCGTGATGGGGACCGGCGAGGCTGAAGGCGAAGACCGGGCGCTGGCCGCCGCCCAGGCAGCAATCTCCAACCCATTGCTCGACGATATTTCGATGAAGGGCGCGCGCAGCGTTCTCATCAACATCACCGGTGGATTGGATCTCATGCTGATGGAAGTCGATGAGGCGGCCAACCGGATCCGCGAAGAGGTCGACCCCGACGCCAACATCATCTTCGGGTCGGCCTTCAGCGATACGCTCGACGGCAAGATCCGCGTGTCGGTGATCGCCACCGGGAATGAGATCGAGAAAGCCGAACAACCCGCACCGAAATCGAGTGGCCCGTTTGTCAGCAATCGCACGGAAAACCCCGATATCAACGACGACGCCGAGGCCCAGGCGTCTAGCGCCATCGAACAGACCGCTGCATCCGAGGAACCTCTCACCCTTCGGCTGGTCAGCACGTTGCCGACGACCGACGCCGAAACGGAAGCGACACCGGAAGAGAGTTTGGACAGCCAGCTTGAGGAATATTTAGCCATTCCGCCGCAGCCCGCCCCGGAACCACCCGCCAATCGAACCGCGGGCTGGGACGTGAAACCAAACCTGAAACCAAAATTTCAGCGGCCCGCCAAGCCGGCTAAAACGCAATCCACCCTCGAGGCCTTCGAGAATACGCGCGACCAACCTGAAACGGTAGAACCGGCCGAGAAAGCCGAAGAACAAACCCACTATGTGGTCTGGGAAGTCGATCTCGGCGCACGCCTGTATAAGATTCCCGAAGGAAAGCTGGCAACAGTTCGCCAGCAGCCCCATGCAGATCGGCTCAAACTGTTCGACAATTTGGAGAAGGCCAAGGCCGAGGCGAACGCCATATTCAAGCGCGTGGCCGACGAGCGGGATGCGAAAGGACTTTCCCGGTCCATTCTAGAGCCGAGCCTGCAAGATCTCATGGGCTGGGATGAGGGTAACGTCCCGTCATATTTTCTCTGATCCGCGCTAATCCCGCCATTCGTCCGATCCTGCCCTGGCGTTAAGCTTAAGGGCGGGTTGACAGATATGTTAAATGTTTATCAAGCGATGCATCGCCACTATTCGCCTGTAAGGTGAACTTATCCGTCTTTGGTTTGGCGGCGGTGCTGTACTAGACAGAGGTCAGATAGGGGCCCGTTATGAGCATTCCATTTATCATACTCGGCATCGTCGTCGTGCTGATCGTCTACGCGATCATGATCTACAACGGTTTCGTAAAATCGCGCGTCCAAGTAAACGGGGCGTGGAGCGACATCGATGTACAAATGAAGCGGCGCTACAACCTCATTCCCAATCTGGTCGAAACCGTTAAGGGTTACGCCAACCACGAAGCCGGCACGCTGGAAAAGCTCACCCAGGCGCGTACCGCCGCCCTGTCCAACGAGGGCTCGCCGCAAGATCAGGCGCAGAGCGAGAATGTGCTTACCGGGGCTCTCAAATCCGTCTTTGCGGTCGCCGAAGCCTATCCCGAGCTTAAAGCCAACGAAAACTTCCTCAGCCTGCAAGAAGATCTCGCCGAAGTCGAAGAACAGATCCAGGCGGCGCGGCGCTATTACAACGGTAGCGTGCGGGAAATGAACACCAAGGTCGACCAGTTCCCCGGCAATATCATCGCTCGCAGATTCAACTTCACCAAGGCGGAATTTTTCGAACTCGACGAAGCTGACGGCGCGGCCCGGCAACCGGTCGCGGTCAGCTTTGACTAGGTTCTTCATCGCCGTCATCTGGCTTGCGGTCGCCGGCTACGTTCAACCAGCGACCGCGCAAACACCCGAGCAGATCGTCGATTTCCATAGTGAAATCTGGATCAACCAAGACGCCTCGATGTTGGTGCGCGAAACCATCACGGTCGACAGCGCACGGCGTAAGATCAAACGCGGGATCTTCCGCGATTTCCCGACCACCTATAAAACACCGTCGGGCCGCCGTACGGTGGTCGGTTTCGAACTGCAAGAGGTCACGCGCAACGGCGCGCGCGAGCCGTTTAACACTGAGAACCTGTCGAACGGCGTTCGGGTGAGAATCGGCGACGCCAATGTCCTAATTCCTTCCGGGCGTCACGTCTACCGCATCACCTACCGCACCAACCGTCAGCTGGGCTTCTTTGACGATTTCGACGAATTGTTTTGGAACGTCACCGGCAATGACTGGGACTTTTCCATCGCGCGGGCCCGCGCGACCGTGCATCTGCCCGATGGCGCGACTGTCCTCAGTCATGCCAACTATACCGGCTTCGATGGCGATCGGGGTCAAGATTTTCGAATAATCGCGCAGACTGGCAATATATTCGAGGTCGAAACCACTCGCAGGCTGCGCCCCCGCGAGGGCCTGACCATCGCCGTTTCCTGGCCGCCTGGCTTCGTCACCCGGCCGACCAACGACCAAAGGGTCGGTTATTTCTTAAGCGACAATGGCGTCGTGCTCGCCGGCGCGTTCGGCCTGGTATTATTGCTCGCCTACTATCTGATCATCTGGGCAAGGGTCGGCCGCGACCCCGACCGCGGCGCGATTTATCCCCGCTACACCCCGCCGGACGGGCTTTCCCCAGCCGGCGCCCGCTACGTGTCCCAGATGGGCTTCGACAACAAGGTGTTCACCGCGGCGATCGTCAACATGGCGGTCAAAGGCTTTCTGGCCATCGACGAAGACGCGACGAGAACCTACACGATAGACACGAAGAGAACCTACACGCTTGAACTGACCGGTCAGTTGCCGCGCCTCTCCAAAGGTGAGAAAGCCATATCGCGAAAGCTTTTTTCGCTTTCCCAACACAAGATTGAGCTCAAGCAAGAAAACCACGAGACCCTACAACTGGCGCGAAAAGGCCTACACAACGCACTCCGCACGGAATTCGAGAAGGTCTATTTCGTGCGCAATACCCGCTACTTCCTGCCGGGCATCGGCCTGACGGTTCTGGCGCTATTGCTGATGGTTGTGGCCTCCGATCAGCCTGAAATCACGGGCTTCGTTTCACTCTGGCTCGCCGGCTGGACCGCGGTTGTCTATTACCTCATTCGCCGAATCTGGACCGCGTGGCGTGGCGCGTTCGCCGGACACGGACCGCTATCATTTATCGAGGCAATCTTTTTTACGGCGTTCTCCCTGCCATTCATGGGCGGCGAGGTCATGGGGCTCGGGTTTTACGCCAATGTGACGTCGGTCGAAGCCGCGGTAATCGTGGTGGCAATTCAGTTCCTAAACCTGCTGTTTTATCATTTGCTCAAAGCCCCAACCCGGCTCGGCCGCCGGGCAATGGACGAAATTGAGGGGTTCAAAGACTTTCTATCGGTTGCTGAAAAAGACCGCATGAACCTACTAAATCCGCCGGAGCGCACACCGGAACTGTTCGAGCGATTTCTACCCTATGCCCTAGCGCTGGGGGTCGAGCAGCTATGGGCCGAACAGTTCTCAGAAGTCTTGACCATTGCGAGCACTGAACAGCCCGGCGGGCGCCGACCTTATTCGCCGCGCTGGTACTCGGGCCGGAGCTTCGACAGAGGCTTCGGTGATTTTGCGTCCTCATTGGGCGGCGGTTTCGCAGGCGCGGTTTCCTCTGCCTCCAGATCGCCCGGTTCGAGCAGCGGGTCTGGCGGTGGCGGCTCCTCCGGCGGCGGCGGCGGCGGTGGCGGTGGCGGCGGTTGGTAACCTCCAGAACGTAGCTTGTGCCCGCCATTCGGGAGGATGTATAGTCAATATCTTGTATGTGGAGAGCATATTGCGACTACATATTCACGTTCTACAAAAATTGCCGCGTCTGGGACTGCCGATTGCCTTCGCCGCCCTTTTGGTCATAGCGCCGGCTAACGCGACGGGCCCGCTCGACGTTGACGCCGCATTGGCGGAGCGGGTCATCGGCGACCCCGCCGCGCCAGTGACCATCGTCGAATATGCGTCCTTCACTTGTCCGCTCTGCGCCGCCTTCCACACCGGCCCCGATTATGACGGGTTGCTAAAGCGCTTTATCGACACCGGCCGGGTCAAATTAGTGTTTCGCGATTTTCCCCTCGATAGCGTCTCGCTAAAGGCATCGATGGCGGCGCGTTGCGCCGGGTCACAGGGTTATTTCGAGCGGGTCGTAACGCTGTTCGCAACCCAGCGGGAATGGGCATCGGCGGAAAATCCGACCGCCGCGCTGGCCGAAATCACCGGGCTTGATGCGGCCATGCTCGATGCCTGCCTGTCCTCGAAAGCGCTGAGCGAAGGTCTGTTCCGCCTGCGTCAACAAGGCGCCGACGCCGGGGTGCTGTTCACGCCGACTTATATCGTCAACGGCACGGTCTATCCGGGCTCATACTCGGTGCAAGAATTTTCTGAAATTATCGAACCACTGGTAGCGGATAAGTGATTCGCAGTTCACAATAACGCCTGTCGGCCAATAGAGGGCCGACCCGGGGGTAGACGGTAAGTGCAATTTAACAAACTCAAACTGCAGGGCTTTAAATCCTTCGTCGACGGCACCGAGCTGGAGATCGCGCAGGGATTGACCGGCGTGGTTGGTCCCAACGGCTGCGGCAAATCCAACTTGGTCGAAGGTCTGCGCTGGGTCATGGGCGAGACTTCGGCCAAGCAGATGCGCGGCGCCGGCATGGACGATATTATTTTCGGCGGCACCGCCGACCGCCCGGCGCGCAATGTCGCCGAGGTCGTGCTCTCGCTCGACAATAGCGACCGCAGCGCGCCGTCCCAATTCAACGACGGCGAAGATCTGGAAGTTTCACGGCGGATCGAGCGCGAAAAAGGCTCGACTTATCGGGTCAACGGGCAAGAGGTCCGCGCCCGCGATGTGCAAATTTTGTTCGCCGACCAAGCGACCGGCCCGCGATCAACGGCGCTGGTCAGCCAGGGCCGGGTCGGCGCGGTTATCAGCGCCAAACCCACCGACCGCCGCCTGCTCCTGGAAGAGGCCGCCGGGATTACCGGCCTGCATTCGCGCCGGCATGAGGCGGAACTGCGCCTGCGCGCCGCCGAAACCAATCTCGAGCGGTTGGAAGACGTGCTGATCACCCTCGATGCCCAGCTCACGGCGTTGAAGAAACAGGCCCGTCAGGCCAAGCGCTACCGCAACATTTCCCACGATATTCGCAAAACCGAATCCATCGTCCTGCACCATCGCTGGGCAGCCGCGACCGGTGAAGTAGCCTCGGCAAAGGCGGTGCTCGGCGAGGCCGAGACCGCGGTCGCCGAAGAGACATCGGTGGTGGGGCAAGCCACGGTGAAACGCGAAGCGTTGGCCGAAGCGGTCGCGCCGCTACGCGACGCCGAAGTAGGCGCCGCCGCTGAATTGCAACGCCTGACCATGGCCCGCAACGAGTTGGATGCCGAAGAGAAACGGGTCCGCGCGGCGATCGAGCAATGGACCACGCGCCGCGACCAAATCGCCGCCGACCTGGCGCGCGAACAGGGGTTAAGCGCGGAAGCCGAAGCGGCGCTGGCCCGGCTGAACGGCGAACGCAGCGAGATCGAACGCGCCTGCAGCGGCGAAACCGAACTCATCGAGGCGGCAAATACCGCCCTCGACAAAGCGCGCGACAGGACCACGGAAATCGAAACCGAGCTGGCAACATTTGCCGAGCAAGTCGCCATTGGTGACGCCCAACTAGCGGCAATTGACCGTGAGCTGAGCGATCTCGCCGCGCGCGCCAATCGCCGCCGGCAGCAGCACGTCACGGCGGTCGAAGAACGTGACGCACTGGCCGCCGAAGGGATTGACCCGGCGGTTTTGGCCGAGGCCGAAGCCGCGGTGGCGGCGATAGAGGCGCAACTTGCCGACGCGCGCCGCGAACTGGATACCGCTGAACAGGCGCGCAGCGACGCCGACAACCAGCGCGAAGCCGCCCGCGAACGGCGCGCCGCCAAGGAAGAAGTGCGCTCACGGCTGCGCGCGGAAGCCGCCGCCCTACAGGATTTGCTGGCCAGCGATAGCGACGATGAAGGCGCCTGGACGCCGGTGATCAGCCATATCGACGTCACCCCGGGCTACGAGGCCGCGCTGGGTGCCGCGCTGGGCGACGATTTGGACGCGTCGACCGACGAAGCCGCGCCGCGCCATTGGCGCCGGCTGCCGATTCTCTCCGACGAACCGAAGCTACCGGAAGGCGCGCGTCCTCTGGTGGGGTTGGTCTCTAACGCCGCCCCGCTTGCCCGCAGCCTGTCGCAGGTCGGGGTTGTCGAAGACGCCGAAGCCGGTGTCCGCCTGGCAAACGAGTTGAAAACCGGCCAGCGCCTGGTCGATCTCGACGGTAATTTGTGGCGCTGGGACGGCTTCGTCGCCCGGGCGGAAACCCGTTCGACAGCGTCAGCGCGTCTGAAACAGCGCAATCGTTTGGCTGAACTGGAGGCCCGCCTGCCGGAAGCCGACAGTGATTTCGAGCAAGCCGATCACGCCAACGACCAAATCACCGCCACCGCCACGGCAGCCGCCGACGACGAACGCGGCGCGCGCGATAAAGTACGCCAGTTGGACGGCGACGTCGCCAAGGCGCGCAGCCGTCACAGCGAATTGGCCCAGGACATGAACGCCAAGCAGGCGCGACTGGAGAGCCTGCACGGCTCGGTCGCCCATCTTGAAAGCGAGATGGGAGAGATCGCGGGATCTATCGACGCGGCGCAGCAGCGTCGAGCGACGATTGGCGATCTCGACACACTGCGCGACGATGTCGCCGTCACCCGGGTGCGCCTGAGCGAGGCCCGCATGGCCTTTCAAGCGGCTCAAATCGACCATACCCGCCTGGTACGCGAGGCCGAGGAGCGTCAACGGCGTATCACCGCAATCGCCGCCGACGAGGCATCCTGGGATGCCCGGCGCAATGGCGCGGCGGAGCGGGTTGGCGAATTGCAGACCCGCGACACGGGCGCCGCTGGCGAATTGGAAGCCTTGGCCGCCCGCCCGCAGGAAATCGAAGCCCAGCGAAATTCGCTGATGGACACATTGAACGAGGCCGATGCCGCCCGCCGCGCCGCCGCCGACAAGGTCGCGGTTGCCGAAGGAGAGCTCGCGGAGGCGGAAAAAATCTTACGGGCGGCCGAAGCGCGGCTCACCGAGACCCGCGAAGATAAGGTTCGCGCCGAAGCCGCGGTGGCCCAGGCCGGGCAAACCCTGGAGGTTGTCAGCGAGCGCATCGCCGAACGCCTGGAATGCGCTCCGGCAAAGGTCCTGGAACTGGCCGAGATTCCCGAAGGCCGTGATATTCCCGACCTCGAAGCGGCGGAAAAGCGGTTCGAGCGCCTGTTGCGCGAACGCGATAATATGGGTCCGGTCAATCTGCGCGCCGAACAGGAGGCCGACGAGCTGGCGGAAAAGATCGCCACCGTGGAGTCCGAGCGCGACGATTTGATCTCGGCCATCGCCCGGCTGCGCCAGGGCATCAGCAATTTAAATCGCGAAGCGCGCCAACGCTTGGTGAAATCATTCGAGGATGTGAACAAGCATTTCCAGGAATTGTTCGTGCGTATCTTCGGCGGCGGCGCGGCGCATCTGGCCCTGACGGAAGCCGACGACCCGCTGCAGGCCGGTCTGGAGATTTTCGCCAGCCCGCCCGGCAAGAAATTACAGAACCTGTCGCTATTGTCGGGCGGCGAGCAGACCATGACCGCGATCGCGCTGCTCTTCGCGGTGTTCTTGACCAATCCCGCCCCCATCTGCGTGCTCGACGAGGTCGATGCCGCATTGGACGACGCCAATGTCGACCGTTTCTGTACCATGCTCAGCGAGATCGCGGGGGCCAGCGACACGCGTTTCCTGGTGGTCACCCATCACCGCATGACCATGTCGCGGATGGATCGCCTCTACGGCGTCACCATGCCCGAACAGGGGGTCAGTCAGCTGGTCTCCGTCGACCTCAGACAGGCCGAATCGATACGCGCCACTGCCTAGGAAAACCCTCGGTTTTCTGCCTATTTGCGACCATATAGCGCGGCCCCAAAGCTGCCTTGACTTGCCCGTAGCCGGTGGCTACTTTGCGCCCGCCTTCCGGCGTGGATTTGATCGTAGCTGGTGGGAGCCGTAACGAAAGATCACGAGGTCTTCCCATGACCGATCCGGACCGGCCTTCCCCGACAAACGATCTTCATCAACGTGTGAAGGCTGCGCAGGATCGTAATTCTGGCGTTTCGACCAAGCGGTCACCGCCGACATCCTTCGCAGGTTCTGGTATGGGCGCCGGCCTCAGAGTCGGCGTTGATCTTGTTGTCGGTGTGGGGGTTGGTGCCGGTATTGGTTGGGGTCTCGACTTTTGGTTGGGCACAAAGCCATTTTTACTGGCGCTGTTTATTATTCTCGGCTTTGTCGCGGGCTTATTGAATGTCATTCGGACTACCAATCAATCATTCAAGTCGTCAGGCACCGACGATTCGGCCCCATAGGTAAGACTGGAGACCCATTCGGTGGCGAGCCCCCTCGAACAATTCACGATTAAGCCCATTCTCGACCTGAAGATCGGCGAGACGGACATATCGTTCACCAATTCGTCGCTGTGGATGACGATCACCGCCGTGGTTCTGATCGTATTCGTGGTGGTCGGCACGCAACGGCGCGCGATGGTGCCCGGGCGATGGCAATCGGCGGTCGAATATTTCCACCAGGTCGTGGCGGACATGGTGCGCGACAATGTCGGCGCCCAGGGCAGGCGTTATTTTCCGTTCATCTTCAGCCTGTTCATGTTCATTCTGTTCGGCAATCTGCTGGGCCTGCTTCCGAAATCTTTCGCTTTTACAAGCCATCTGGCGGTGACCTTCGCGATTGCCGCGTTTATTTTCGTCGGCGTCACCATCATCGGTATCGTCACCCACGGGCTAAAATTCTTTACCCTTTTCTTCCCGCACGGCGCGCCGCTCGTAACGGCGCCGCTGCTGATCCCGATCGAGATCATCTCCTACTTTTCGCGGCCGGTCAGCTTATCGGTGCGCTTGTTCGCCAATATGACCGTCGGCCATGTGCTGTTGAAGGTCATCGCCGGCGGTGTCGTCGCGCTGGGCAGCTTCTTCGTTCTACCCGGCCTTCTGCCGCTCGCCCTGCTCGTGGCCATCACACTGCTAGAGGTGATGATCGCGGTCATTCAAGCCTATGTCTTTGCCATTCTCACATGCGTCTATCTCAACGACGCGCTGCATCTGCACTAAACCCTATCCGAAAAATAAGATCTTAAAGGAGTAGTAAAATGGAAGTCGAAGCCGCAGAGGTTATCGCCAACGGCCTGAAACTCGTCGGTGCCGGTCTGGCCGCCATCGGCATGATCGGCGCCGGTGTCGGCGTGGGCCGCATTTGGGCCAGCTACATTGAAGCCATCGGCCGCAATCCGGCCTCGAAGGAAGAAATTGGCGCGTTCATCTGGATCGGCTTTGCCGTGACCGAAGCCATCGCGCTGTTCGCGCTCATCGTCGCGTTCATCATCCTCGGCAGCTAGCCTAAAGCTGCGCCGCACTCTCGCGAAAGACCAGCGACATGCCCCAATTCGATACTTCGACGTTTGTCAGCCAGATATTCTGGCTTGTCGTCACATTCGCGGTGGTGTTCGTTTTCATTTCGCGGGTCGCGCTGCCGCGTATCTCCGCCACCCTGGAGAACCGTCAGCGCAAAATCGGCGATGATTTGGCGAAGGCTGGCGAGTTGGCCGACCAGACCGACGAGGTCATGGCCGCCTATGAGGCGCGCCTGGCGGAAGCCAGGGCAAACGCCCATGAGGAGCTGCACGCCGCGGCAACGCGCGCGGCGGCGGAGGCCGACAAGCAAAACGCCGCCTTGGCCGAAACGCTTGCCGCCAACGCGGCAGCGGCGCGCGAGCGTATCGCTGCGGAATCAGCGGCGGCGGCGGGCAATGTGTCCGAAATCGCCGAGGATATCGCCCGTCAGGCGGTTGAGCGGCTGATCGGCAGCGCGCCGGATAGCGAAGCCGTTAAGTCCGCCGTCGCGGCATCGGTACAGGATCGCAGCTCATGATCACCCGCCTCCTCACATCGGCAAGCGTTTTCTTCCTGCTCACCGGCTCTGCCTGGGCCGCGGAGAAAGACGAAATCCATCTGGCCTTCTTTGACCTCCAAAATCCGGAACTTTGGGTCTTTGTCGCATTAGTGTTGTTTATCGTCGTTTTATACAAACCCATCACCAAGACACTAACCACAAAGCTCGACGGGCGGGCGGAAGCGATCAAGTCCGAGCTCGACGAGGCCCAGCGCCTGCGCGAAGAGGCCCAGCACACGCTCGCTGAATACCAGCGCAAGCAGCGCGATGCCTTGAAAGAGGCTGAGGGCATCATCGCCGAGGCGCGCGAGGAGGCCGGCCGCATCGAAAAGGCCGCCGCCGAGCGCACCGCCGAACTGTTGGCCCGGCGCGAACAACAGGCGCTCGACATGATCGCCGCCGCAGAGGCCCAGGCGCTGGCCGATGTGCGCGGTCAGGCCGCCGATGTCGCCATCGCGGCGACCCAGCAATTGCTCGTCAACGCCACCCAAGGCGACGGCGGCGACGCCCTGCTCGAACAGGCCATCGAAGAGCTGCCGTCAAAGCTCAACTAGGCGACGTTCCCAGCAACGAATTAAGGCCCCGCTCCGGCGGGGCTTTTTATTGGTGGGTGAGTGCAATCTTCCAGCTTCTTGTGAACACACTCATAAAATCCGAATACTAGAATTAGTACATACTATGACAGAAAATACCATAATTTGTGAATAGATGAGAACGTACTAAGAACATTTCTCTTGATGTATTGCCGAGTTGGCTCCAAAATGACCTAGCAGAAGTTAGTCTATGAACAATGCTGAACATCAAGGGCGGGGCGCGAAATGGGTAAGTTCTACGAATTTTTCGCGGGAGGAGGTATGGCCCGCATGGGTTTAGGCCCTCAATGGACTTGCCTTTTCGCCAATGATTTCGATCACAAAAAGAGCGACGTTTATCGCCAGAACTGGGGTGATGACGTTCTAAAGACGGCCGACGTTCGTACTATTAGAACATCCGATTTGCCAGACTATGCCGACCTAGTTTGGGGATCTTTCCCCTGCCAGGATTTATCGCTTGCCGGCAGCGGTGCGGGTTTGACAGGAGCTCGGTCCGGAACTTTCTGGCCGTTCTGGAGCCTTATGAAGGCCCTTATCAACGAAGGTCGCGCGCCCCAAATGATTGTCTTGGAAAATGTGTGCGGCACCCTTTCTTCACATAGTGGTTTAGATTTTGCCGCCATCTGTTTAGCACTGACAAATGCTGGATATCGATACGGTGCCGTTGTCATCGACGCCGCATTGTTTGTGCCGCAATCCCGACCCAGGCTGTTTATCATCGGGGTGCAGCAAAATTTGGATTTGTCCCGGGACTTAGTCGACCCTCACCCGTCACCGATTTGGCATACAACGACGCTGCGGACTGCATATGAGAAACTGAGCGAGAACGCCAAAGAGAACTGGGTATGGTGGTCAATCAAGAGACCACAATTGCGTAATTCATGCTTTGCTGATTTAGTCGAGGAACATCCAACGAGTGTTCCATGGCACACACCGAATGAAACTCGGCAGTTGCTAGATATGATGAGCGACATAAACCTTGCTAAAGTCGAGAAGGCCAAAAAAGCGAGAAGCCGCAGGGTCGGCACCATCTACAAGCGCACCCGTAGAGATAAGAACGGCGTTAAAGTACAGCGGGCAGAAATCCGGTTTGATGACATTGCCGGCTGCCTGCGAACACCCGCAGGCGGATCAAGTCGTCAATTAATTATGGTTATTGATGGAGAATCAGTGAAATCGAGACTCATTTCGAGCCGGGAAACCGCACGGTTAATGGGACTGCCTGATGAGTATAAACTTCCAGAAAACTATAATGAGGCCTATCATTTGACTGGCGATGGCGTTGTTGTTCCGGTTGTTCGACATTTAGCGGAACATGTCCTCGGTGCAACCTTGATTCATTCGACCAATCACAAGAGAGAAGCCGCGTAAGCATCACTCTGGGTAGGAATGATTTTGACCCTCATGAGCAATGCCGAATAATTCAGGAAACAATCGATTCAAAATCTCACCTGTTTATCGTCGATAAGCGCAGTATGTAGCACTACTACATTTCAGCGAGTTCCGTGTTTATCTCCGAACAATCGGCGGCGTTGATGCTACGACATTAGCTGGTTGTGACGATACTCAAGAGATACGGACGCAAAGACAATAAGACGGACGTAGATAAGGAAGGCAAATATTGGCCACCGACTTTGAATTTCGGAAGCGGGCGGTAAGTACACTCACAACCGAGCTCGGCGTGTATGTCCTTGCAGACCTAGATAACGTTCCGATCTATGTCGGCCAATCAACCGATGGCATTAGAGCACGCGTTCAACGACATCTGACCTCAGCGCGCTCAGACATCATTGCAAACCGTCAGATTGACGTTTGGGAGATCGCCCACGTCTGGGAGTTCCCGGTGGCGGAAAAACTTGAGCTTAATTTACTGGAAGCGGCCCTTTTTCACCACTTCAATAAGAAATCAATTCTTATGAATGGAAAAATCCCTTCTGAGCCGCAGGATAATATTACGATTCCAGATCCTAGACAGATCGTGCAAGTAATGAGTGATACGGATATAGCTGAGAAAATAGATCCCGCGCAGCGTTTGCCAAGACAAGCTGACCACTATGCACAGATCGTCGGTCATTTCCTGGCAGTCAAAAACTCGACGGAGATCGCACGAGCGATGAATGCGCATTTCGAGAGATTATCGCGTTACCACGCTATGATGCTCGATCAGGACTCGAACGAGGATTAGCTATGGTAACGAAGACCACACGCAGCGATATTATGCGTGCAGTCAAAGGCCAAGATACCAAGCCCGAAATGGCAGTACGACGGATGGTTCACGCAATGGGCTATCGTTACCGGCTGCATCGCAAAGACCTTCCTGGCAAGCCCGATCTGGTGTTTGCTTCGCGCAAAAAGATCATTTTCGTGCACGGATGCTTTTGGCATGGTCATGATTGCGCACGCGGCGCGCGGGTGCCCAAATCCAATCGCCATTATTGGGAAGCTAAGATTATGGGAAACAAAGACCGGGACAAAAAATCCGAGAAGGCATTGTCAAAAGACGGATGGGATGTGTTTACAGTTTGGGAATGCGAATTGAAGGATCACCAAGCTGTAAGCGAGAATATCGAAGCATTTCTAAAAGCATAGTACCGGCCTACTCCGCCGCTTCGGCCTCCAGGCCTTCGGGGGTCCAGCGCAGGACCGGCTTGCGCGCGGCCGTGGTTTCGTCGAGGCGGCGGCGCGGGGTGAGTTGCGGCGCGGCGGCGAAACGTTCCGCCTTCCCGGCCTTGGCGTTCTCGGCCAAGCGGCGCATGACGGCGATAAAGTCATCAAGGCCGCGCTTGGACTCGGTCTCGGTCGGCTCGATCAACATCGCCCCATGCACCACCAGCGGGAAATACATAGTCATCGGGTGATAGCCCTCGTCGATCATCGCCTTGGCGAAGTCCAGCGTGGTCACGTCGGTGCCGTCCAAAAAGCGGTCGTCGAACAGGCATTCGTGCATGCACGGCCCCGCGAAGGACGGCGTCATCAAATCTTGCAAGCGCGCCATCACGTAATTGGCGTTGAGCACCGCGTCGCCCGACACTTGCGCCAGGCCATCCTTGCCATGGCTCAGCATATAGGCGTAGGTGCGCACGAACATGCCCATCTGCCCATGAAACGCCTTAAGGCGGCCGATCGGCGCAGCGTCGCCGGTATCCGCCTCATTCTCAACCAGGGCAAACCCGCTATCGTCGTGGACGATCCACGGCCGTGGCGCGAACGGCGCCAGGGCCTCCGACAGCACCACCGGGCCAGCGCCGGGGCCGCCACCGCCATGGGGCGTGGAAAAGGTCTTGTGCAGATTGATATGCATACAGTCGATGCCGAGATCGCCGGGCCGCACGCGCCCGACGATGGCGTTAAAGTTGGCGCCATCGCAGTAGAAATAGCCACCGGCCTCATGGATCAGCCGGGCGATTTCGATCATGTCGGGTTCGAACAGCCCACAAGTATTGGGGTTGGTGAGCATCACCGAGGCCACGTCGTCGCCCAGTTTGGCCTTGAACGCGTCCACATCGACCCGGCCCGCTTCGTTGGCGGGGATCGGATCGACAGTGAAGCCGCAGACCGCCGCCGTCGCCGGGTTGGTGCCATGGGCCGATTCCGGCACCAGCACCCGCCGGCGTGATGTTGTGCCATCCTCGCGGGCATCCAACGCGGCGCGGATGGCCATCATGCCGCATAATTCACCGTGCGCGCCGGCGGCCGGCGACATCGCCACTGCCGGCATGCCGGTCAGGGTCTTGAGCCATTGCGCCGTCGCCTCGATCAGCGCCAGCGCGCCTTGGGTGGTCTCCGCCGGTTGCAACGGGTGCAGGCTGGCAAATCCCGGCAGGCGCGCCATTTTTTCGTTGAGCCGCGGATTGTGTTTCATGGTGCACGAACCCAGCGGGTAGGTACCCATATCGATCGCATAGTTCTTCTGGGATAGCCGTGTGTAGTGGCGCACCACTTCGGGCTCGCTCAAGCCCGGCAGGCCGATCTCGGTGCGGCGTTCCAAACCGCCCAAGCGGCTTTCGACGGCTGGGATCGCCGGCAAATCGACCCCCGACTGGCCCGGGCTGTCCAGTTCGAACAGCAGATCCTCTTCCAGGCGCAAGCCTTGATGGCCGAGCACCGTATCGCCGGTCGAGCCCGCGCCGCCAGCGGCGCGATTTCGGCTGAGATCGCTGGAATGGCCCATCACAGCACCTCGCCCAGGCTGGCCGCTAGCGCCTCTATATGGTTCTCGCCGGTACATTCGGTGGCGGCGACAAGCAGAATATCGGCGAGATCCGGATCGTCGGGGATCAAGCGCGAGACCGGTACGCCGGCCAGAATATCCTTGGCCGCGAGGTCTCCGACCACATCGGCGGCCGGGCGCGGCAGGCGCACGGCGAACTCGTTGAAGAAGGCGTCGGTGACAACCTCGACGCCGTCGACGGTCGACAATCGCTCGGCCAACTGAACCGCCCGCGCATGATTGAGCGCCGCCAGATCGCGGAACCCTTCCTCGCCGAGCAGCGCTAAGTGGATGGTGAAGGCCAGGGCGCACAGGCCGGCGTTCGTACAGATATTGCTGGTCGCCTTCTCGCGGCGAATATGCTGCTCGCGGGTCGACAGGGTCAGCACCCAGCCGCGGCGGTCGTCTTCGTCGACAGTTTGACCGCACAACCGGCCGGGCATCTGGCGCACATATTTCTCGCGCGCCGCGAACAGACCCACATAGGGGCCGCCAAAGCCCAACGGGTTACCCAGGCTCTGGCCTTCGGCGACGACAATATCGGCGCCCATGTCGCCCGGGGCGATAACCGCGCCCAAGGAAATCACCTCGGGCACCACGGCGATCAGCAAGGCGCCCTTGGCCTGGCATTGCGCGGCGAGCGCGGAAAAGTCGCGCAAATGACCAAAGAACCCAGGGTTTTGCACCACCACACAGGCAGTCTCGTCGTCGATCAGAGCGGCCAAACTCTCGCTCCCGGTCACATCGGTCGGACTGGCGACAATCTCCAAATCGAGATAGCGCGTCTGAGTTTCGGTGACGTCGCGATAGTGGGGGTGCAGCCCCCCGGACAAAATCGCCTTATCGCGCCGGGTAATGCGCCGCGCCATCAGCACCGCCTCGGCGCACGATGTGGCGCCGTCATACATCGAGGCGTTGGCCACCTCCATGCCGGTGATTAGCGCTACCTGGGTTTGGAATTCGAATAGCGCCTGCAAGGTGCCTTGGGATATTTCAGGCTGGTAGGGCGTGTAGGACGTCAGATACTCGCCGCGCTGGATGAGATGGTCGACCGACGCCGGGATATGGTGATGATAGGCCCCGGCGCCGAGAAAACTGGGCACGTCGCCGGCCGCCATGTTGCGTTTGGCCAGGGCGCCGATGATCTGTTCGACCTCGAGCTCGCTTTTATGATCGGGCAGATCGAAACTGCCGTCGAACCGCGCGGCTTCCGGCACATCGCGAAACAGGCTTTCCACCGAGGGCGCGCCGATCACCGCCAGCATCTCGCAGCGATCCGGGTCGGTCAGCGGCAAGTAGCGCATATCAGTTCAAACCCTCGACATAGGCGCTATAGGCGGCATCATCCATCAGGTCGTCCAAGGCGCTAGGATCGGCAATGCGCAATTTCACGAACCACCCCTTGCCGCCCGCATCGGCGTTGACCAGGGATGGGTCGTCGTTCAACGCGGCGTTGACTTCGGTGACTTCGCCATCCACCGGCGCGTAGATCTCGGCCGCCGCCTTCACCGATTCGATCACAGCGGCCTCGTCGCCCTTGGCCAACGCCTTGCCGATATCGGGCAGTTCGACAAAGACCACATCGCCCAGTTGCTCCTGCGCATAGTCGGTGATGCCGACAGTGCCGATATCGCCGTCCAAGTCGACCCATTCATGGTCGTCGGTATATTTACGTTCGCTCATATTTCCTCTGCCTTCGGTATCTAGTTGCCACGGTAGTAATTCGCCTCGACGAAGGGCATCGCCGCAATGGTCGTCGCCAATGTGCGCCCGCGCAGGTTCACCACGACCTCCGTGCCCACTTCGGCAAACGCCGTCGTCACGTAACCCATGGCGATCGGGCGCTCTAAAGTCGGCGAGAAACCGCCGCTGGTGACCTGGCCGATCTCATTTCCGTCGCTGTCGCAGATCGCCGCGCCCTCACGCACCGGCGCGCGGCCCTCTGGCAGCAAGCCCACACGCCGCCGCGCCGCGCCATTGGCGATCTGTTCTAATATAACGTCGGCGCCGGGAAAGCCGCCGCCGTCGCGCCGCGCCTTGGCGACCGCCCAGACGAGCGCCGCTTCGACCGGCGTGGTCGTCGCATCGATGTCGTGACCATAGAGGCACAGACCAGCCTCCAGACGCAGCGAATCGCGGGCGCCGAGGCCGACAGGCTCGACCTCCGGCTCGGCCAGCAACCGCCGAGCGAAGTCTTCGGCGGCCTCGGCCGCCAGCGAGATTTCGAAGCCATCTTCGCCGGTATAGCCCGAGCGCGAGACGAAACAATCGATACCCCCCACGGTCATAGCGGCAGCGCGCATAAACACCAAGTCACCCGAAGCCGGCGCCAAGCGCGCCATTACCGCCGCCGCCTGCGGGCCCTGCAGGGCCAATAACGCGCGGTCCTCGGCCCGTTCCAGGGTCGCGATGCCCGTAAGCTGCTCGCCGATATGGGCGAAATCGGCGTCCTTTCCGGCGGCATTGACGACCAGATATATCTCGCCGTCGGTGCCGGGTTCGCCTGGCCGGGTGACCATCAAATCGTCGAGGATACCCCCGGCCTCATTGAGCAGCAGGGTGTAGCGCATGGCGCCCGGCGCCAGCCCGCTAATGTCACCCGGTACCAGCCGTTCGAACGCCGCGGCCGGATCATCACCGCGCAGCACGGCCTGGCCCATATGGGAGACATCGAACAATCCGGCGGCGGTGCGCGTTTGGCTATGCTCGGCAATAATCCCGGCGGGGTATTGCACCGGCATTTCGTAACCGGCGAACGGCACCATGCGCGCGCCCAATTCCTTGTGCAGCGCGTGCAGCGGCGTCGATTTCAACGATGCGGCGGACGCATCGGGGGCTGTGGCCATGTCACCTCTCCTCGCATCCAGCAAGGCCTATTGACGACCTGACGCACCACTGGGTGCATCCCTAGCCCCACTCTGTCGTCCGAACCTGAGAGAATCGCCGGAGCTCAATAGCGGCCCGGTTTACCCCTTCGGTGAGACACCGCCAAAGTCGCGGCGTCTGCTTTCCAGAGTGTCATTCCCCTACGGTCCGTTTGCCTGAGAGTTTCCGGGGCGGTTGCTCCTTCGGCGCCACCCAATGGGGCGATCTCTCCCGCAGGGATCTTCTGACTTTTATGGCAGTGCGACTCGCGCCGACCACCGGTATCGAGACTATCGAGCAGGGGCCGAGAGTCAACCGAGACGGCGGCTTCTATTGTGGATTAGCGCAAATTTAGCGGACGTTCTTAGCCTGGTTATATTTGAGTTGCTCGGGGTCCAACTGGAAACCGATGAATATATCGAAATCCTCGCCGCGCTCGCCCCGTCGCAGAGGTATCTCCTGGGTAAGTTCCTCGATACCGCCGATCCGATTACGATTGCCCTCGAATTCAAACTCGGTGTCGAACACTCGTTTCGCCAAAATATCGCCGCTGCGATTGGCGATAGCGACGAAAAAACTGAATTCTCCGGTTCGCGTTTCGCTGGCCGGCCCGCGGGTGGCTTCGAAGATCATCTGCAGATCGACATTGACCTTAACCGGCCGGCTTGATTCCAGGTCGGTCACGCATTCGCCCTCAAAGCGGTCGATCCGCGCATCGAGCACAACGTCGGTGAGATCGCGCCCCGGTCCCGGCCGAAACGCCGTCAATTCCGACGTATCCTTAACGATGACGATGTGCGGGCATTGCGGCGCCAAGGCCTCATCGTCGGCCGACGAACACGCGGCCAGAACGAACAACGCCAACGCACCGAAGACGGTCGACCGAGCCCTAAAATATTGTCGCATCATCGAAGCAAACCGCGCTGGCTTATAGGGAGTTGTGCGTACCGTCGCACCGAGGTCTGTCGCCGGTTTGCTTGCAGCAGCAAAAATAGATGGTCTGCGCGGTATCGGTCTCGAACATCACCGGTGAAAACTCGGTTCCCTTATGGGCGCTGTCGCAAAAGGGCTGTTTTTTGCTTCGGCCGCACTCGCACCACCAATATTTGCGCCCCGGCACCACATCGACGGCAATCGGTTCTTTTTGGGCAATTTCGCCTTTGGCCATGTCTCGATTTCTCCACGCCTTGCATGCGGTTACGGTGCTGGGATATTAGGGTGCACACGACGCCGCGCGAGGCGAGAAACTTAAGCGAGGCGCGCGGTCAGAACAAGCGCCACAGCAACAATCGAACCGTGAAATCATGACGCACCCTCCGTTGACCATCTTGCTCGCCAGTCCACGCGGGTTTTGCGCCGGGGTCGACCGGGCGATCCAAATCGTGGAAACCGCGCTCGAGCGCTATGGACCGCCGATCTATGTGCGCCACGAGATCGTCCACAACCGCCATGTGGTCGAGAGTTTAGAGCGTAAAGGCGCGGTTTTCGTCGACGAACTCGACCAAGTGCCCAACGCCGGGCGGGTCATATTCTCCGCCCATGGCGTGCCCAAGACCGTGCCGGCCGAGGCCGAGCGGCGCGAGCTCTTCTATGTGGACGCCACCTGCCCCCTGGTCAGCAAGGTGCACAATGAAGCCATGCATCAGCACAAGGTCGGCAATCAAATCATTTTGATCGGCCATGACGGTCACCCCGAAGTGGTTGGCACGATGGGACAATTACCGGCCGGCGCCATTCTGCTGGTCGAGAACGAAAGCGATATCGCCGACCTCGATATCGCCGACCCCGCCAAGCTCGCCTTCGTGACCCAGACCACGCTGTCGGTTGACGATACGGCCAATATTGTCGCCGCGCTGCGCCAGCGGTTTCCCGACATTATCGCCCCGCGATCGGAAGACATTTGTTATGCGACGACCAACCGCCAGGACGCGGTCAAAGCGATCGCCGAACGATGCGACGTGATCGTCGTCATCGGCGCGCCGAACTCGTCGAACTCCAACCGCCTGGTCGAGGTCGCGCTGCGCGCCGGCTGCGCCGACGCACTGCTTGTCGAGCGGGCCGATTGGATGAATTGGAGCCGCCTCGCCGGTCATAAGACATTGGGCATCACGGCGGGCGCCTCGGCGCCGGAAGAACTGGTCGCCGAATTCATCGCCGCCTGCCGCGAGCGCTTCACCGTCGAGATCGAGGAAATCTCCGTGCGCGAGGAAGATGTGAGTTTCAATCTGCCGCGCATGCTGGTCGCCTGATCCGGGGCGTGGCGTAGCATGGCTGTCTATACCGACGTTTCCGACGAAGACCTGCAGCACTTCGCCGCCGCTTATGATCTGGGCGCGGTGGTATCGTGCAAGGGCATTGCCGAGGGCGTCGAGAACACCAACTATCTATTGCAGACCCTGCCGGACGGCGCGGCGCTGCCCGATAGCTATATTCTCACCCTGTACGAAAAACGCGTCAGCCCGGAAGATTTGCCCTTTTTCCTCGGCCTGCTGGAACATTTGGCGGCAAACGGCATTTCCTGCCCGACACCGATCCATGGCCGCGACGGGGTAGCCTTACGCCAACTCTGCGGCAAACCGGCGGTCATCGTGTCGTTTCTGTCAGGCATGTGGCCCAAGCGCTCTACGCCGCA
Source organism: Alphaproteobacteria bacterium (assembly GCA_011087645.1). Taxonomy (GTDB): domain Bacteria; phylum Pseudomonadota; class Alphaproteobacteria; order UBA6615; family UBA6615; genus JABDJY01. Next base: position 275,905 of record JAALLF010000002.1, on the reverse strand, counting down.
GCAATGCGGGGAATTGGGCGCCGCCCTAGCGCAAATGCACGTTGCCGGCGCTAGTTTCGAGATGCAGCGCGCCAACGACATGTCAATCGACGGCTGGCGCAAGCTACTCGACGCATCGCGCGACCGGGCGTCGGAAATTCAGCCTGGATTGGCGGATGTTTTGACGGCGGAATTAGACTATCTAGCGGCGAACTGGCCGCAAGACCTGCCGTCGGGCGTGATCCACGCCGATCTGTTCCCCGACAATGTCTTTTTTCTCGGCGACAGCCTGTCGGGACTGATCGACTTCTATTTCGCCTGCAACGACTATCTGACCTACGATTTGGCGATCTGTCTCAACGCCTGGTGTTTCGAGACCGACCACAGCTTCAATATCACCAAGGCCCGCGCGCTGCTGCGGCGCTATGCCGAAGTGCGGCCCCTGAATGCGGCAGAGTTCGCCGCCCTGCCCCTGCTGGCGCGCGGCAGCGCGTTGCGGTTCCTGCTTACCCGCCTCTACGATAAGCTCCACCACGACGAAACGGCGCTAGTGCGGCCCAAGGATCCGCTGGAGTTCCTGGCCCGGCTGCGCTTCCACCAACATGTCGACGAGCCCGGCGCTTATGGGCTCGACCCGACATTGGCCGGCGCATGAGCGATCTTCCCGTTGTCGATATTTATACCGATGGCGCGTGTTCGGGTAACCCCGGGCCGGGCGGCTGGGGCGTGTTGCTGCGCTACAACGATCATGAGAGCGAATTGATGGGGGGCGAGCTGGAGACCACCAACAACCGCATGGAGATGATGGCGGCGATCATGGCGCTCGAGGGATTGAAGCGGCCGGCCCAGGCGAACATCCACACCGACAGTACCTATCTGCGCGATGGCATTACTAAGTGGATTCACAATTGGAAAGCCAATGGCTGGCGCACAGCGGCTAAAAAGCCGGTCAAAAACGTCGACCTATGGCAGCGCTTGGAGACGGCGATCGAGCCCCACGACGTCCACTGGCATTGGGTCAAAGGTCATGCCGGCCATCCCGAGAACGAGCGCGCCGACATGCTGGCCGGCCTCGCCCTGCGGCAAAAACGCGACGCCGCCAAACTGTAGGCAAATGAAAACGGAGGCCAATGGCCCCCGTCGTCAACCGGATACTTGTCTGGCTAGAGTTTCTCGAGAACGCTTTCCGCCGACGTCGCGCCGAACTCACCGGCCGGATCGATCATCAACTCAGTGACCGTGCCGTCTTCAACGATCATCGCGAAACGCTGGCTGCGGGTGCCCAGGCCCATGGCGTTCAGATCGAGCTCGAGACCCAATTCCTTGGCATAGTTGGCTGAACCGTCGGCCAACATCATCACCGCGTCACCGACGCCCTGGTCCTTACCCCAGGCCTCCATGACAAACGGGTCGTTCACCGCCATGCAGGCGATCGCATCGACGCCCTTGGCCTTGATGGCGTCGGCGTTCTGGACGAAGCCGGGCAGATGTTTGGCCGAACAGGTCGGCGTAAACGCCCCCGGGACCGAAAACAGCACAACCTTCTTACCGCCGAAAAGTTCGGCCGTGGAAACCGGGTTGATGCCATCCGCCGTTTTATGTCCCAGCGCGCCTTCCGGAACCTTATCACCGACATTTATCGCCATTTCTCTGCCCTCTCTGAGATTGAATTTATATATTTGATACCAGCACACGAATGCGGCAACGCCGCACCGCGTCGCGAAGACCCATAGGCCAATTCGATTACAAGATAAAGTAGTTGGCGGAATATTCCAGTCCGCACCGCCTGATAAGAGACGATTAGTTGGCCGCTGCCACGTCCCGGCTAAATCCGGCATCTTCGAGACCGGCAAATACCGCTTTATTGCTCAACAATTCCGGCAGGACAACGCCGCTCGGCGAATCCGGCCCGTAGATCACATTGAACGGGATACCGAACCGGTTGAAACTGGCCAGATAGTTGGCGATCTCGTTGTTCGGCTTGGTCCAATCGGCGCGCATGGTGATGACCTTGGAATTGTTCAACACCTCGGCAACGTCGCCGACTTGCAGGACGCGCTTCTTGTTCACCTGGCACGTGATGCACCATTCGGCGGTGACATCGACGAACACCACATTGCCGGCGGCCACCAATTGGGTGATTGCCGCCTGATCAAAGGGCTCCCAATCGCCCTCGGCGACATCGGTTCCGCTACCGCCGTTCAGGTTGAGGGCCGACAGGGTCGCCGGCGTGGCAAACGCACCGGCGATGATGATGACGATCGCCACCGGCACCGCGCGCAACATGGCCGGAGAGCCATAGCGGCGCAGCACGAACAAGGCGGCGATAATGGCCATCAGCCCGCCGACGACGAACGCGGCGGTGGCTGAAACCTGGAAGCCCATTACCGACAATAGCCATACCGCGGTCGCCACCAGAGCCAGCGACAGGAATTTCTTGAGCCAGTCCATCCACGGTCCCGGCCGCGGCAGTTTCGTGGCCAACACCGGAAACAGGGCGACAAGGATAAACGGCGCGGCCATGCCAACACCCAGGGCGAAGAACACTGCATAGATCTCGCTGGCGCCACGGCTCAGCGCAAAACCGATCGAAGTACCCAGGAAAGGCGCCGTGCAGGGGGTCGCTAGAATGGTCGCGAAGGCACCCTGGAAGAAGTTACCCTTCAGCGACGCGCCACCGCTCGCCTTGACCGCCGCATCCGACACGCTGCCGGGCAGGTTGATTTCGAACAGTCCCCACATATTGGCCGCGAATAGGGTCAGGATCACCACGATGGCGATGATGAACAGCGGCTGTTGGAACTGGATACCCCAGCCGACGGCAAAGCCCGCCGACTTAACGCCAACAGCCAGGGTCGCCAGCGCCAGGAACGAGACGATGATGCCCGCCGTGGTCGCCAGGAAGCCCAGTCGCACTTGCTTGGGGTCTTCGCCGCCGTGGCTCACCACCGACAACAGCTTGATGGACAGGACCGGCAAGACGCAGGGCATCAGGTTCAAAATCAGACCACCGATTAGCGCCAGCCCGATAATCGACAACAGCGTGACATAGTGCATCGCCCCGCCGGCAACGGCGAGCGTACCCGGTATCGGGGTCGTCTGGGTTTCGATGCTGCGCGCGCCGTCGAACAGGGTGAACGTCACCGGCTGTGCCGCCAGATCCACCGTCGCACCATCGCCGAAAATATCCTCGGCATTCATGCGCGCGATCGCCAGCATGCCGCCGTCTGTGATTTCAAATTCGGGCTTGGAAAATGCGTGATCCTCAAAGCCCTCGATCAGCAGGTCTGGATTAACGAAAGGAACCGAACCGCGGAATGCCACTTCGAGCAGCGGCTTGGTGTTCGGACCGCTAAACGTCGCGCCCTCAAGGCTCAACCCAACGCCGGTGCCGTCGCCGGGCACCTGGACGCTGTACTGGTTGATCAAATTGGCATGGTCAGACGGGGCCGCGGGGCCACCCGGCAAATCGAGCGAGACGTTCATCGTGTGGGGAATACAGACATCGTCGCAGATCAGCATATCGATGCGCGCGCGCAACGCCGCCGGTTCGCCCGGACGCTCGAGCTGTACATCGATGGGAAAGACAACTTGCTTGCTGTAGCCGAACGTCTCTAGGTCGTAATACTGAAAGCGCGCCGGCACCGGCCAGCGGAAGTCGGTTGAGGCAATGTTGGTGCTACCTTCAAAGTCGACCTGGGGCGGAATGCCGGCATCGCCCGGCGAGCGCCAGTAGGTTTTCCAGCCGTCCTGCAGTTTGACTTCGACGCCTAAGGGAATAGCGTCAAGCTCACCGACGGCCGTTGTGGCCGAGATCAGCCTGGCATCGGCCTTGGGACCGGATTCCCACGAACTTGCCGCTTCGGCGCCATAGGCCACCTGCGGCAGGAAACTTGCCGCAAACAGCGCCAAAAGGCCAAATCGTGCAACGGAAAACAGGCGTTTAACCATGAAAAATTCCCAGCCCCGTATTTCTTAACCGAACGAATACCGTATTAGGGTTGATATATGGGTAATGCGGTGGCGGAGTATAATGGCCAATTGATCACCCTTTCGTCACAATCACGTGTCGAAATTAGCACTGATTATCACTTGCCAGTGCCTTAATAACTGATGAAATTTAGGGCTTCATAAACGGTTATTGCGATGCAAGATAGTTCAACCGACTCTGCCTATTTAGAAGGCCAACTGCTCATCGCCATGCCGGCCATGACCGATCCGCGTTTCGAACGCGCGGTAATCTATGTTTGCGCCCACAATGAAGAGGGCGCCATGGGTCTGGTGGTCAACAAATTATTCGACGAAATCGACTTCGACGAATTGCTCGACCAGTTGGAAATCACCCCGGCTGACTCGTCGCCGCAAATGAGCGTCCATTTCGGCGGCCCCGTCGAAGCGCAACGCGGCTTCGTCCTGCACACGGCAGAATATGTCGGCAAGGGCACCGTCGTTGTCGACGACCAGGTGGCGCTGACCGCGACCCTCGACATCCTCAAAGAGCTGGCCAATGGCAGCGGCCCGAAAAGCACTCTGTTGGCGCTGGGTTATGCCGGCTGGGGACCTGGTCAGTTGGAAGACGAATTCGGCGAGAATGCCTGGCTGCACGCCCCGTTCGATCCAGGGTTGGTATTCGACGGCGATATCGACACCAAATGGCAACGCGCGTTGCACAGCATTGGTGTCAATTTGTCCACATTATCGGGCACCGCCGGCCGCGCCTAACCGAGCACGTTTTGGCGTCGCCGCGCGCGGTTAAAGACCGCCAACGCCACAAAAAACACGCCAAGGGCGACCAAGGCATATCCGGTGATGACGAATGATTCACCGACGGACGTTCGCTCGGCCAACGGCAAATAATAAAATGGCGAGGCAAACTGGCCGAGGAAGAACGCGGTGGTGAGACCGCTGACCGCACGGCCGCGCACGGCCGCGACCGTGCGGGCAATGATCGCTAGATTTGCGTTGGGGAAAAACACCCCCATGGAAAACCCGCCGACCACCATGGCGATCAGGACATCGTTAAAGTCGGTTGCCCGACCGATTAAGATGTACCCAACCGAGACATCCAGGAATATCATCGCGAAAATCCCCGCCACGCTGAAATTTCGCCGCAGCCAGGGGAAGGCCAACGAGGCGATGCCGGAACTGAAACTGAAAATACCGACGGCGATTCCGGCACGCGCGGGATTAGTAATCCCAATGTCGACCAGAAAGAACGGCGTTTGCGCGGGGATCATAAACAGCGCAATCATGCACCCGAAGACGAGCATATAGATCCAGCCGATGACGAACCATTCGCGCCGCTTGGGCACGGGCTCCTGCGGCTTACTCCTGCTGACGCGTGGGGTCGTTGCCGGCTCGTAAAGACTGAGCAACATCGGCACGATCATCACAAACGAAAAAAAGAACACGGCGAACCCGGCCCGCCAGTGAATTTCCGCCAACAGGCCGCCGATCATCGTAAATATCAAAGTTCCAAACGAGATAAAGGCGCCCTGCAGGCCGGCGACTCTGGTGCGTTCGTCGCCGGAGTAATAGTCGCCGATCAACGCCGACACGCTGGTCAGGACGCCCACCAGAAAAACGCCGAGAAAGGCCCGACCGACGATAATCGCCATCAGCGATTCCAGATACAGCCCCGAAGTTCCCGCCAAGCCGAACCCCAATGTGCTGACGATCAACGTATTGCGGCGACCGTACCGGTCGACCACCATGCCGACGAACGGACCCGTCAAGGCCACGAACAACATCGGCATGGTCAGCACCAGACGCGATAATAATTCGGCGTTGGGAAGACCGGCAAAATCGGCGTAGAGCGCCGGCAGACCCGGGGCCACCACCGACGCCAGAAACATCATGCTGCTGGTGAGCAGAATTGTCAGCTTGCGCAGTCGCGCGCGCGCCAAAACGGCGTCGGTAGCGGCGGTCTTCGACATTAAATCCGGCGGTTAGTCGAGGGACTTCGACTTGTGGTCTTCGACGAGCAGCGAAAACAACAGATGATCGTGCCATTCGCCACGTATTTTCAAATACTTACGCGCATATCCATCTTGCGTAAAGCCAGCCTGGCGCAGCAATTGCTGGCTCGCATCATTATGGGGCAAACACGCCGCTTCGATGCGGTGCAGCGCCAATTGGCCGAAACAAAAATCGATCATCAGGCGCAAGGATTCGGTCATATAGCCCCTGCGGGCATGAGGTTCGCCAATCCAATATCCTAACGTGCCGCATTGGGCGACGCCCCGGCGCACATTGGACAGGCTGATCCCGCCCATCAAAGTGTCGTCTTCCTTGTGGAAAATAAAGAAGCTGTGCCCCACATCGTCGCGCCAGTCCGCCGCGTAGCGGTTGAGGCGACGGAAATAGGCCTCCCGCGCCAAGGCGTCCGGTGGCCAGGCCGGTTCCCACGGCTCAAGGAACTTCCGACTCTGCGCCCGCACTTCCACATAGGGCCGCCAATCGCGCTCCGCCGGAGGTCGAAGATACACCTTGCCGCCCGAGAGACGGACATTGCCGGCTGGCGATGAAAAATTGCGGAACAGACGCATAGATTGACTGAAGCCTCCCGCGTTACGCGGCGAGACGCCGTGTGATGGCGTCGAAGGGTTCGAGATTATCCAATGGCCCGACAGCCGCCAAGACGGGAGGCTTGGAGAATATCTGGCGCGCCAGAGCGCCGATTTGCGCGGCATCGATGGCCTCAATTTTCGCCACAATCTCTTCGATCGGCATGACGCGGCCGAAGATCAGGAGATGTTGGGCGATCTGTTCGCACCGCGCGCCAGTCGATTCCAGCGCCATCAACAGGCTCGATTTAAGCTGCGCGCGCGCCCGGCTCACTTCTTCGTCGCGCAGACTATCCGCCAATCCGGTGATTTGATCGCACAGCACCGGAATCAATTCGCCGATCTGCTCAGTGCCGGTGCCGGCATAGATGCCGAACAGGCCGGTATCGGCGAAGGCCGACATGAACGTATCGATCGAATAGACTAGCCCCCGCTCCTCGCGGATTTCCTGGAACAACCGCGACGACATGCCACCGCCGAACAAGTTCGACATTACTGACATGGTGTAGAATTCGGGCGTGCCGATCGGCGCGCCGCGGAACCCGACCACCAGATGAATTTGCTCCAGATCGCGCGCCTCGCGATATTCGCCGCTGTTATAGGCGGCTTCTTCCGGCACCACCTCATCGCCATTTCGCAGTTCGCCGAACACTTGCTCGGCTTGGCTCACTAATTGGGCATGCTCGATATTACCGGCGGCGGCGACAACCATGCGCGACGTCCGATAATGTTCGTCGCGGAACCCGACGATGGAATCGCGCGACAGGTTGGCAACGATATCGGACTTGCCCAACACCGGCCGGCCCAACGCTTGATCGGGAAAGGCGGTCGATTGGAAATGATCAAACACCACATCGTCGGGTGTATCGTGGGCCTGGCCGATTTCCTGCAGCACCACTGAGCGCTCGCGGCCCAGTTCGCCATCGTCGACCACCGAATGCTGCACAATATCGGCCAACACGTCGATCGCCAGCGGCGCATCGTCTTTCAGCACCTTGGCGTAATAGGCCGTGGTCTCGCGTGAAGTATAGGCATTGATGCTACCCCCCACCGCTTCGACTTCCTCGGCGATTTCGCGCGCGCTACGCCGTTGCGTGCCCTTGAAGATCATATGTTCGAGCAGATGGGCGACCCCGTTGACCTGGGGCAGCTCGTAGCGCGTACCGGCGCGCACCCATACACCCAGCGAGACGGATTCGACCGTCGGCATGCGGTCGGTCACCACCCGCAACCCGTTCGCCAATGTGCTTATCTGAATATCACGCATAAAATCAAAGCCTTAGGGAGAAATTTAAGCCGCTGCCGGAGCATTGTCACGAACATAAGCTTGCACGGTTGCGAGATCGTTGGCGAGGGTATCGCAGCGTTCCTCGCGCTCGAATAAATCGGCCAGATGGGCAGGCAATTCGGGTCGCACGCCGGCGGCTTTTTCCACCGCATCGGGGAATTTGGCCGGGTGGGCGGTGGCCAGCACGATACGCTGCGTCCCATCCGCCGCCATCTGCCGGACCGCGCCTAGGCCGACCGCGGTATGCGGGTCGACCAGAATATCATTCGCCGCGTGGGTTTCGCGGATCGTCGTCAAAGTATCGTCGTCGACGGTGCGGAAACCGCTAAACACCTTGCCCGCCGCCGCCCGCAACCGCGCGCCCTCGGGCAGGGTGCCGGTCTCACGGAACTTGCCGATGGCACTGGTCACCGCCGCACCATCCCGGTCGAACAGGTCGAACAGCAGGCGTTCGAAATTGCTCGAAATCTGAATATCCATGCTCGGCGAGTAAGAGGGCTTTACCAGAGATATCGACATGTCGCCGGCTTCGAAAAACCGCGTCAGGATATCGTTCTGGTTCGAGGCCACGATTAGTCTAGCGTCAGCCAAGCCCATCTGGTGCGCCGCATAGCCGGCATAGACATTGCCGAAATTACCCGTCGGCACGACGAACGAGACCGGCTGGTCGGGCGCGCCCAGTTTCGCCGCGGCGGTGAAGTAATAGACGATCTGCGCCATCACCCGCGCCCAGTTGATCGAATTGACCGCCGACAGGTTCAGCGCATCGCGGAAGCCCTCATCGTTGAACATGCCTTTGACCAGGTCCTGGCAGTCGTCGAAGGTGCCGTCGATGGCGATATTATGGACGTTGGGCGCCCGCACGGTGGTCATCTGGCGGCGCTGCACATCCGATACCCGGCCGGCCGGGTGCAGCATGAAGATATCCAGATTGTCGCGCCCCTGGCACGCTTCGATCGCCGCCGAACCGGTATCGCCCGACGTCGCGCCGACAATGGTGATCCGCGCTTCGCGCTTGGCCAGAATATGCTCGAACATGCGGCCCAGGAACTGCAGGGCGAAATCCTTGAACGCCAGGGTTGGACCGTGAAACAGTTCGAGCAGCCAGGTGTCGCCGTCGAGCTGGCGCAGAGGCGCCACGTCGGCATTGTCGAAGACCGCGTAGGTCTCGCCGATCAGCGTGCGCAGCGCCGCATCGTCGATGCAGAAACCGTCGATATAGGGCCGCATCACCCGATAGGCGCAGTCGCCATAGCCGGCGCCAGCAAACGAACGGATTTCGTCGGCCGAGACCGGCGACCATTGGTCGGGAATATAGAGGCCGCCATCGCGGGCCAGCCCGGTCAGCACGACGTCCTCGAAACCGAGCGCCGGCGCCGTTCCTCTGGTGCTGATATAGCGCAAGTAATACCCCTCCTCGTTGGGCGCGCTAACCTATCCAAAGGGCCGCAACGTCACAACCATTTGGCGGCCTTCATGGACACGAAATGCTGCAGCCCATAGACTTTCGCCGCAACATTGCACAAAAGGCGCGCCGCATGGCCGACGAACGGGTCCAGCGAAGGCTTGCCGCCATATTGGCGGCGGACATGGTGGGGTACTCACGGCTCATGGGAGCCGATGAGAACGGTACTATTGCGCGTCAGCGGGCCCATCGGGCCGAACTGATCGACCCTGAAATCGCCAACCATAGCGGGCGTATCGTCAAAACCACGGGCGACGGCATGCTCGTCGAGTTCGCCAGCGTCGTCGATGCCGTGCAATGCGCCATTGCCGTCCAACACGGCATGGCATCGCGCGAAACAGACCGGCCGGAAGACCAGCGCATTCGCTATCGCATCGGCATCAATCTCGGCGACATCGTCATCGATGGCGACGATATTCTTGGCGACGGCGTCAATATCGCCGCGCGTTTGGAAGGCCTGTCGGAACCCGGCGGCGTGTGCATCTCCGACGTCGTTCATCAGAGCGTCGCTGGTAAGCTCGATCTCAACTTCGACGATTTGGGCGAACAGGATTTCAAAAACATCGATAAATCCGTCCGGGCGTACGCGCTAAAACAGCCCGGAAGCGTTGCGCGGGAACAACCCCTGCAGACGTTGAAAACAGCGGAACGGGAATTTAGCGGTAAACCATCGGTGGCGGTCTTGCCGTTTTCCAACATGAGTGGAAACTCGGAAGACGAGTATTTTTCTGACGGTCTTACCGAAGACATCATCACCGAATTGTCGCGCTTTCGCGATCTCGCGGTCATCGCACGTAACTCCACCTTCCAGTTTAAGGGTCGCGCGGCTGATATCGCCGAGATCGGCCGAGAGCTGAGTGCCCGTTACGTCGTCGAGGGCAGCGTCCGGCGCGCCGGCGACCGTATCCGGATCAATGCCCAACTCGTCGAAGCGGAAAGCGGCGCCCATATCTGGGCGGACCGATGGGACCGCAATCTCGACGATATCTTCGCCGTTCAGGACGAGTTGACGACGACGATTGCCGCCAACCTTGGTGCGCGCGTCCAAGATGCGACGCTCGACCAGTCATTGCGCAAAAATCCGACCGATCTCGACGCCTACGAGTGTGTGCTGCAGGCGCGCCGGTTCACTGTGTTGTTGAACGAAGACGAACACGCCAAAGCCCGTGACTTGCTGGAACGGGCGATCGCACTCGATCCCGGCTATTCCCAGGCACACGCGCTTTTGGCAAATATCTATCTTGCCGAGTATCGCATGGGGTTTAACCCGCAGCCCGATTCGATCAGCCGTGCCTTACGCATGGGGCAGCGCGCTGTCGAACTCGATCCGCAAAACGCCTATGCCCGCTGCTGGCTTGCCATCATCCACTACTTTCGTCACGAGACCGAACGATTCGAAGCCGAGGCGCAACGGGCGCTGAGCCTCAATCCCAACGACGCCGAGATCCTTGCCGACATCGGTCACTATTACGAATTCATGGGACAGTACGAACGCGGCATCGCCCTCACAAAGCGCGCGATAGCGCTCAACCCGCTGCATCCCGGCTGGTACTATTTCAGTTTCGCCCGCTACCACTATCACGAGCAAGATTACCAAGCCGCGTTAAGCGCCGTAGAGCGTGTGGGTATGCCGGACTTTTATTGGACCCATCTGCTCTCAGCCGCCATCCTCGGCCAGTTAGGAGAAACGCAAAGCGCCGCAGACGCGCTTGTCCGCGTCAAGGAACTATATCCCGGCATCTCGGTACGCGGTGAATTAGAAAAGTTCTGTGTTGCGCCGGACGATATTGAACATCTCATGGAAGGGCTGGCGAACGTAGGATTGCAGGAATAGCCGCCAAGACGTGGCGCTGACCGCCTAACTCAAATACCGCGCGCGCAGATGGTTTTGGAAACCGGCTAGATCCAGCGCCGACCCAGTCGCCGCTGTTAGCAAGTCGTCGCCGGTCACGCGCGAGCCTTGGCCGTGCACATGGGTGCGCAACCAGGCCATCAGCGGGGCGAAGTCGCCGGCGGCGATATTCCCTTCCAGATCGGGCGCATCCCGGCGGGCGGCGGCGTAGAGCTGAGCGGCGGCGATCGCCCCCATGGTGTAGGTCGGAAAATAGCCGAAATCGCCGGACGGCCAATGCACGTCTTGCAGACAACCCAGACCGTCATCGGGCGGGGTGATACCGAGCAATTCCTGCATACCGTCATTCCATGCGCCCGGCAGATCGGCCAGACTGAGATCGCCGGCGATCAAGGCCCGCTCGAGCCGGTAGCGCAGGATGATATGGGCCGGATAGGTGACTTCGTCGGCGTCGACCCGGATAAAACCGGGCTCGACACGCGTGTAGAGCCGGTAGAGGTTGTCGACCTCCCAAGCCGGGCCGCTGCCATCGAAGGCCTTTTGCATCAACGGGCCGGCATAGGCGAGGAACGGCCGCGAGCGGCACACTTGCATTTCCACCAGCAGGGACTGGCTCTCATGGATCGCCATGCCGAGCGCGCCGCCGACCGGCTGGTAATGCCAGGCCTCTGGCAGGCCGAGCTCGTACATGGCGTGGCCGGTCTCGTGCAGCACGCCCATCAGGGACGAGGTGAAGTCAGCCTCATCGTAGCGCGTGGTAATGCGGATATCGCCGGTGCTGCCGCCACAGAACGGATGGTGGCTGACATCGAGGCGCCCGCGCTCGAAATCAAAGCCCACGGTGCGCATGAGTTGCCGTCCCAGGGCGCGTTGGGTCTCGACTGGGAACGGCCCTTTGGGTGTCACCGGGGCGGGCCGGCTGGCCTGGAATTCGAGTACTTCTTGTAGAAAGTTCGGCAAAAAAGCCGCGTGATCGGCGAAGATCCCATCGATCGCCGCGCTGCGAGCACCCGGCTCATAGGTGTCGAGCAGGGCATCGTAGGGGGACAGGCCAAGCGCGTCGGCCTTCGCCGCCGCCATGTCACGGGACAGGCGCAGGACCTCTTCCAAGCTGGGCAACAGACGCCGATAATCGTTATCCGCCCGAGCACCGCGCCATTCCAATTCGCAGGCCGCATTGGCCCGCGAGCGGGCATCGACCAGATCGGCGGGTACGGCAGTGGCGTGTAGGTAGGTGCGGCGCATCTCGCGCAGATTAGCCGGCCGCCAGTCGTCCCCATCAGCGCATCCTCCATCCACTTCGCAGGCCGCCAGCAGATCGCCGATCTCCGGCGCGGTGAGCAATTCGTGGTGCAACACGCTCAAGGTGGCGAGCTGTTCGGCGCGCCCCGCTGCGCCGCCATCGGGCATGATCGTCGCCTGATCCCAATGAAGTATGCCCAACGCGTCGCCGATGACGCCAATGCGGCGAAACCGCGCCGCCAAGTCTTCATAGGCTGCATTAGATGACATGAACCCTCTTAATCCTCTCCCACCCGGCGCCTGGTGTGAAAAATCACATAAATAACCAGCAGCACGCCGGCAAGGGCATACCAGGTGACGGCGTATTGCAGGTGGGGGTTACGCAAGGCGACGTTGGGCACCCCGCCTTGGGGGTAAACGCCCGACGAACCTTCCCTGGGCGCGAGCTGAACATAGAACGGCGCGAGCACCGCTAGGTCCAGCGCCGACGCTAATTGGTCTCGATCGAGATAAAACCAAGTACCTTCCGCAAGATCATTGTCGGGCGTAAAGCCTCCCGGAATTTCATACCGGCGCACGAATCCATCAATGGCGAGGCGACCCGCCGGCGCTGGCGCGATAGCCGCATCATCGCCGACCGGCGCCCAACCGCGATCGACCATGACAATTCCGTTGGCTGGGTCTGTCTCGAACGGGGTTATGAGGTGAAAGCCCGCCCGACCCTCGTGGGTCCGACTGAGCAATTTTATAGTTCTGTCGACCTGATAACGGCCCGCGACTTGGACCGGCCGGTATTCGGTTGCTTCGATGTCACCAATCTCCGCGAACGCCAAAGCCGGCGTACTAATGCGCTGAGCACGATTTTCGATAATTTCGAGTTTCCAGGCGCGCCGGTCCAGTTGCCAGGTACCCAGGCCGATCAGCACCAGCAGCGCAAGGCCCGCCGCAATTGTCGCCCATAGGGTCGGCCTAAATGTCATGGCTTATTGATTATAGTCGTCAACATTGTGCTTGTAGTGCTGCGCCACCAGCCATGCCTTTACGGGCCGCATCAAGGCGATGGCGCCACCGAGGATCACCGGTATCCAAATCAGCAGATGAACCCAGATCGGCGGTTCGAAGGTAAACTCGACCCATAGTGCAACGGGAATAATAATAGCGGAATAGAGCACGATGATGAAGAACGCCGCGCCGTCTTCGGCGTTGAGCCGGGACAGATCGAGGCCGCATTCATCGCAAATATCGCGGATGGTCAGCAGGCCCTGATAGAGCCTTCCCTTGCCGCAGCGTGGACAGGCGCAGCGCAACCCGGTCGCCACACTGGAAAGCCGGGGGTAATAATCGGCCAAGGCGCCGCGCCTTAAAAGGCGCTCCACACATAGACGAAGGTGAACAGGAACAACCACACCACGTCGACAAAATGCCAGTACCAGGCGGCCGCTTCGAAACCGAAATGGTGCTCGGGTTCGAAATGGCCCTTGGCGCAGCGCACCCAATTGACCGCCAGGAACAGGGTGCCGACGATCACGTGGAAGCCGTGGAAGCCGGTCGCCAGGAAGAAGGTCGAGGGGTAGATGCCGTCGGTGAAACCGAACGGCGCGTGGGCGTATTCCCAAATCTGCAACAAGGTGAACAGGAAGCCCAGTCCGACCGAAATCCCCAACATGCGCGCCGCGTGGGCCATATTGCCTTCGCGGATATCGTGATGAGCCCAAGTCACCGTAAACCCGGACGTCAGCAGGATAACCGTGTTGAGCAAGGGTAGATCGAAGGGTTTGAAAATCTCGATACCTTCCGGCGGCCATACGAAGCCGGCGGCCTCTTTGGGAAACAGGCTGGCATCGAAGAAGGCCCAGAAGAACGCCGCGAAGAACATCACCTCCGAGGCGATAAACAGGGTCATGCCGTAACGCAGACCGAGCTGCACGAATTGGGTGTGCAGTTTTTGCACCGTCGCCTCGTCGATGACGTCGCGCCACCAACCCATCATGGTCATCATGGTGACGACCACACCCGGCGCGATCACCCACAAACCGATGGCCTCGAAGAACGGGTCCAACCCCGGCCCCAGCGTATCCGGATGCAGAAACAGGACGAGGCCGAACATGGTCAGGAACGCGCCCGCCGAGCCGACGATCGGCCACTTACTGGGTTCGACCATGTGGTAGGGATGGTTGCCGTGGCTTTGTTCGCTCATCGCAGCATACTCACTCGTTCGTTCTCAACGTCTCAATTGACGGAATGGGTCTGGTTCGCCAGCTGGGCCGATTTACGCTCAGCGTCGGCCTCTTCATTGCGGAAGAACGTGTAACTCAGGGTGACGGTGGTGACATCGTCGAGGTTCTTGTCATTGGCGATATCCGGGTCGACGAAGAAGGTGACCGGCATCTGCGCCACCTCGCCGGGCTCCAAGGTCTGTTCGGTGAAGCAAAAACACTCGATCTTGACGAAATAGGGCGCTGCTTTTAGAGGCGTCACATTAAACGTCGCGGTGCCGGTCACCGCTTCATCGTGCCGGTTACCGGCTTCGAAGAAAGCCAACCCAGTGGCCCCGACATTGAGCGTGACCGCGCGTTGCACCGGCTTGAAGCGCCAATCGAGCGCGGGTTCGATATCGCTGTTAAACCGCACGGTGATGTTCCGATCTGCCAATACCTCGTCTTCGCCCGGCGCTGTCAGGGCAACCAGCGGGGTCCCGGCGAAACCGAATTGCTGGCAGAAAGCGCGATAGGCCGGCACCGTGGCGTAGGCGAACCCGTTCATGCCGAGCACCAACACGGCCAGGCCGGCGAAGACATATCTATTGCGCCGCCGCCGCTGGCGCCGGGGTTTGGTGTCGACACTAGTGTCCGCACTCATCCCAATAATCCTGCCCGGGTGATGAAAACCACATAAAAGATCACACAAAACGAAATCAGACCGATCAATACCGCATTGTTCTTAACGCGCTGTGTGCGATGGCGTTGGCTATATTCACGGCGGGCCATTTAAATTCTCCCAATATTTAAGGCCAGATCGGCCAGCAACAACGTGAAGAGCAGGAACAGGTAGAGAATCGAAAAGCCGAACATCTGACGCGCGCGCCGGTCGCCGGCGGCGTCCGGTTCGTGCCACACCCGAACCGCGCTACCGATAAATAGCAGGCCGAGAATCGCGGCGCCGGCGCCGTAAATCAGCCCGGTGGCGCCCATCACATAAGGCGTGACGGTGAGCGGCAACAGCAACAGCGTATAGACCAGCATCTGCGTCTTGGTCGCGCGGCGTCCGGCAACCACCGGCAACATGGGAATGCCGGCGCGGCCATAATCGCCACTGCGGAACAAGGCCAGCGCCCAGAAGTGCGGCGGGGTCCAGAAGAAGATGATGGCAAACAGAACCAACGGCATGGCGGCGATATCGCCGGTCACCGCAGCCCAACCGATCAGCGGCGGAAACGCGCCGGCGGCTCCGCCGATGACAATGTTCTGCGGCGTGTGGCGCTTGAGCCACATTGTATAGATGAAGACATAGAACAGGATGGCGCCGGCCAGCAGTCCACCGGCAATCCAGTTGGTCGCCAGTCCCAGCAGGCCGACCGACATCAGCGACAACAGCCCGCCAAACACCAACGCATCGTCAGGGTCCACCCGCCCGGCCGGAATCGGCCGCTTGGCGGTGCGTTCCATAACCGCGTCGATATCGCGGTCGTACCACATATTGATCGCGCCGGCGGCGCCCGAGCCGACGGCGATGCACAATATGGCGACAACCGCCAATACCGGATGCAGATCGCCCGGGGCCAGGACCATGCCGACAAATCCAGTGAACACCACCAGCGACATCACCCGCGGTTTGAGCAATTGCACAAAATCGCCGACGCTGGGCACCGGCGCGGTAATCGCACTGTCGTGGCGGCTGATGAGGACGGTTTCGGTCAACGCTACTCTCTCAAAACATCATCAATGGGCTTCGGCGGGGTCGAGTTCGGGCAGCTGTTCGTGGGTGTGGTGCGGCGCCGGTGACGGCACGGTCCATTCCAGCGTCGTCGCGCCCGCCCCCCAATAATTGGCTTCCACCCGCCGACCCTTGGTCAGGGTGTGGATCACGATGAAGACGAACAGCAACATACCGATGCCGGAGATGTAGGAACCAATGGACGAAACATAATTCCAACCGGCATAGGCGTCTGGATAGTCGGGATAGCGCCGTGGCAACCCCGCCAGTCCGAGAAAGTGCTGCGGGAAGAAGGTTAGGTTCACGCCGATAAACGTGATCCAGAAATGGAGTTTGCCGAGGGTTTCATTGTAGTTGCGCCCGGACATCTTGCCGATCCAGTAATAGAACCCGGCGAACATCGCGAACACCGCGCCGAGGCTCAGCACATAGTGGAAATGGGCAACCACGTAGTAGGTGTCGTGCAAAGCTAGGTCGAGGCCGGCATTGGCCAAAACGACGCCGGTGACACCGCCAACCGTGAATAGGAAAATAAAGCCCAGGGCCCACAGCATCGGCGTATCGAGGCGGATCGAACCGCCCCACATGGTGGCGATCCAGGAAAATATCTTAATGCCGGTCGGCACTGCAATGACCATCGTTGCCACGGTGAAATAGGCGCGCGTATCGACATCGAGGCCGACCGTGAACATGTGGTGAGCCCAAACGATAAAGCCGATAAACCCGATCGACACCATCGCGTAGGCCATCCCCAAATAGCCGAACACCGGCTTGCGCGAGAAGGTCGAGACGATCTGGCTGATAATGCCGAAGCTCGGCAAGACCATGATGTAAACTTCCGGATGACCGAAAAACCAGAACAAATGCTGGAACAGGACTGGGTCGCCACCGCCGGCCGCGTCGAAGAACGTCGTGCCGAAATTGCGGTCGGTCAGCAGCATAGTGATCGCACCAGCCAAGACTGGCACCGCCAGCAACAGGATGAAGGCGGTCGTCAGCTCGCTCCACACGAACAGGGGCATCCGGTGCAAACTCATGCCCGGCGCGCGCATGTTGAAGATCGTGGTGATGAAATTGATCGCGCCCAAAATGGACGACGCGCCGGCCAGATGCAGCGCGAATATCGCCATATCGACCGAGGGTCCGGGTTGGCCGGTCGCCGACGACAGGGGCGGATAAATAGTCCAGCCGGTTCCCGCACCGCCGCCGACAAAAGCCGAGCCCAACAGTAGCAGAAACGCCGGCGGCAGCAGCCAGAACGAAATATTGTTCATACGCGGAAACGCCATGTCGGGCGCGCCGATCATCAGCGGGATGAACCAATTACCAAAACCGCCGATCACCGCCGGCATGACCACGAAAAACACCATGATCAAGCCGTGAGCGGTGATAACCACATTCCACAACTGGCCATCGATGACGCCGTCGGAGACAAAGAACTGCCCGCCAGGGTCTTGCAACTCCATGCGCATCAAGATCGAGAACAACCCGCCGATCAGCCCGGCGACGATCGAGAAGGCGATATACATCGTCCCGATGTCTTTGTGGTTGGTCGAATAGGCAAAACGCCGCCAGCCCGTCGGGTGATGACCGGCATGGGATTCTGCGATTGGGGCGCGGTCGGCGATGGTCGCATCAGCCATGGTCAATCTCTCCTTACCGCTTAACGCAGGTTGGCGCTTGGATGCGCCGTCATTGAGGTGCGATGGGACGCGTTGTTCTGGGCAGCGTCATCAAGCTCATTGCGCACCGGCCGCGGTGCCAAATTATCTTCCGCCTCGGCGAACCGCTCGCGGGCTTCAATAACCCAGGCGTCGAAATCCGCCTGGGTCACCGCTTGGATGGCGATTGGCATGAAGGCATGACCGGCCCCGCAAATTTCCGAACATTGGCCGTAATACATGCCGACTTCGTCAATATCGAACCAGATTTCATTGGTGCGTCCCGGCACCGCGTCGACCTTCGCACCCAACGCCGGCATAGCGAACGCATGCAGCACATCCGAAGAGGTCACCAACACCCGTACCTTCTTACCGATCGGCAGAACCAGGTTTTCATCAGTCGACAGCAACCGCACCTGATCTCCCTTTATTTCCTCATCGGGGATCAGAAATGCGTCGAAGGTGAAATCGCCATGGTCGGGATATTCGTAGCTCCAATACCACTGGCGGCCAATCACCTTCACGGTAAGGTCGGCATCGACCGTATCGTCCGAATTGAACAGCAACGGCAGAGAGAACAGCCCGATGACGACCAGCAGGAAAATCGGAATAACCGACCACAACACTTCAATCATAGTGTTGTGAGTGGTCCTCGATGGCGTGGGGTTGCGCTTTTCGCTGAACCGAAAGACCGCATAGAGCATCAGACCCAGTACGAATAGGCTGATGGCAAATATCAGATAGAGCAGGAAGTTATGGAACGTGACCATTTGTTCCATCAGAGACGAATGCGCCTCTTGAAAATTCATCTGCCAGGGTTCGGGTTGTTGAGCCGATGCCGGCAACGATGCGACCATGTCGGCAAATACCGCTGCCGCCGCGAAACCGCCCAGCCGCGCTGTGCGTTTCATATCAGACCAGTTTACTGTTGAAATCATTGTCATCCGTGCGCCTCGGCCATTGGCAATTCGGTGCCTCACAAACACACACCGAATTCGGCAAAACTCCAGGAACACCTTGATAAATAAAGCACGCTCCGGATTCCCAACAAGCTAATCAATTACCGTATGCCGGGTTTGGGACACCATGTCGCAGAACCGCAAATCCTTGTAGCATCGGCAAATTTAGGTTCGGTTGTTTTACATCAACGCCGTTTTCTTGAACGCAGCGCTACTGACAAATCGCCTGCGAGGTTCCATATTGAGGACTAGCATCGAGCGGCCGCGTTACACGCCGCCAGCGCCCTCCGTAAGCGATCAGGGAAATGACGCCATGAGCGATATCGCACGTACCGACGATTTGTTCTTTGCCCGCACCGGCATGGATGCCAAACGGGTCGAAACCTTAACCGACAACGCGATCGGCGATACCGACGACGGCGAGCTGTTTCTCGAATATCGCCAAAGCGAAAGCATCACCTTCGATGACGGACGCGTGCGCAACGCCAGTTTCGATACCTCGCAAGGCTTCGGCCTGCGTGCGGTGGCCGGCGAGGCCACCGGGTACGCCCACTCGACAGAGCTCTCCGAGGCCGCCATCGAACGCGCCGGCGAGACCGTCCGCGCGGTCCGCGGCGGCGCGTCGGGCACCGTCGCCGGCGCGCCCGCCGGCACCAACCGCGACCTATACGCCGACATAAATCCGCTGGGATCACCAAGTTTTGAAGAGAAGGTCCAGCTACTTAGCGAGATCGACGCCTATGCGCGCGCCGCCGATCCCCGCATCCGTCAGGTGACCGCATCCCTGGCGGCGAACTGGCAGGCCATCCAGATTGTCCGGGTCGGCGGACTGCGGGTTGCCGATATCCGACCGATGGTGCGCCTCAACGTTTCCATCGTCGTCGGCGACGGCGATCGTCAGGAAACCGGCTCCCACGGGGTCGGCGGACGGGCGGCCTACGACCACTGGCTGACCCCCGACAATTGGCACGGCCAGGTCGACGAAGCCCTGCGTCAGGCCTTGGTCAATCTGGACTCAGTCCCCGCGCCGGCCGGTGAGATGCCGGTGGTCTTGGGACCAGGATGGCCAGGCGTGCTGCTGCACGAGGCGATCGGCCACGGCCTTGAGGGCGACTTTAACCGCAAGAAGACGTCGGCCTTTGCCGGCCTGTTGGGAGAGCGGGTCGCCGCCCCCGGGGTCACCGTGGTCGATGACGGCACTATTCCCGACCGGCGCGGCTCGCTGACCATCGACGATGAGGGTACGCCGAGCGCCTACAATGTGTTGATCGAGGACGGTATCCTTAAAGGCTATATGCAAGATCGCATGAACGCCCGCTTGATGGGCGTCGACCCCACCGGCAACGGACGCCGCCAATCCTATGCTCACCATCCGATGCCGCGCATGACCAACACCTATATGTTGGATGGCAACGCCGAGCCGGAGGAATGCCTCCGCGCCGTTGATAAAGGTATCTACGCGGTTAATTTCGGCGGCGGTCAGGTCGATATCACCAACGGCAAATTCGTGTTCAGTTGCACCGAGGCCTACTTGATCGAAAACGGCAAACTCGGCGCGCCGGTAAAGGGCGCTACCCTAATCGGCAACGGGCCGGATGCCCTGACGCGGGTGAGCCTTATCGGCAATGACAGCCGCCTCGACGACGGCGTCGGCACCTGTGGCAAGGACGGCCAGTCGGTTCCGGTCGGCGTCGGTCAGCCGACAATGTTGCTCGATGCGATGACGGTGGGCGGCACGGCGGTCTAGCTTCCGCCTGCTCTCGGCAACCTTGAGCACAGCCCAGCTATGCAATCAATGCATGAATAGATTGCAAAGTTTAGCCATTCGTCCATATTTGTCGGCGTTAATGTAGTTAACGGGCTCCCGCTTCGGTTCCCCGTTCGCGGATAATAACGACCCATGCCAGACGATAGCCGCCTAGAACTGCCGCTTGCCAGCAGCGCTACCTTCGAAAGAAGTGGCGGGGTGGGGCGGCGTGTGCGTCAGATTGTGCGCGGCATTATCGTATTGGTGACTGTGCTCGTTCTGCTGGCCTGGGCCGGCAACTGGGCCTTTACCCAGTGGAGCCAAATCACCGAAACCGACGCGCGTATTACCACCGACCAGATCGCCGTTAGCAGCCGGGTTAGCGGCTGGGTGACCGAATTACCGGTCATCGAAGGCGATAGCATCGCGGTGGACAATCTGCTGATCGCCATCGACGCGCGCGAGGCAACCTTAAAACTCGACGAATTGGACGCGCGATTACTGGCGATCGGCTCGCAGCGGGCGCAAATCTCGGCCGAAACCGCCATGGTCGATGCCCAGACAAGGAGCCGCCGCGAAGCCGCAACCTCACGGGTCAAGGCCGCGCAGGCCGGGGTCGCCGCCAGCCGCGAACAGCGTGACTTGGCGCGCAAGGATTTCGAGCGGATCAAGGCGCTCTCCGGCTCGCGGGTAGTCTCTCAACAGCGCCTCGACCAAACCCGCAACGCGCTCAGCCTATCGGAGGAACGCTACCAGGTCGCCGTGGCCAATCTGGCGACGGCCCGGGCCGATACGCGCGAAGCCGAAGCTGACCGACAGCAAATCCAGGTCAATGAAAGCCTGCTCGATAATTTGCGCTTCCAAGAGGCGCAAATCGCCTCGGAACGCGACCGCCAGGTCCTCGACATCGAAGACCGCACCATCCGCAGCCCCCTAAACGGCGTCGTCTCGCGCACCTTCATCGACAAGGGTGAATTCGTACGTCCCGGCCAGCGCCTGATGTTGATCCACGATCCCGACAATATTTGGGTCGAGGCGAACATCAAGGAGACCGAGCTCCGCCATCTGGAGGCGGGCATGCCGGTCAAGCTACGGGTCGATGCGTTTCCCGATCACGAATTCAGCGGCACGGTCGAGCGTATCGGCCAAGCAGCGACCAGCGAGTTCGCGCTACTGCCCAACCCCAACCCCAGCGGCAACTTCACCAAGGTGACCCAGCGTGTGCCAATCCGCATCAGCGTGAAGCAGGAAGACGCGATGCTGCGCCCGGGCATGTTGGTGGTGGTGGAAATTGACATCCCCGGCCGTTAGCGCGCAAGCGCCCGGGTTCGGCCGAACCCAGGGTTTTCTCATCATCGTGATGTCGATCATGTCGAGCATCGCCTTGGCCCTTTCGGGTACCATCGTCAATGTTGCCGTGCCTGACATTATGGGCGCCTTCGGGGTCGGACAGGATCTCGCGCAGTGGATGGCCACCGCGTTTTTCGCCACCATGACCACCGGTATGCTGGTCAGCACCTGGGCGATCCGCTCGTTTGGCCAACGCCGGGTATTCGTCGGCATGATGGGCATATTCATCGCCGCCTCGGTGGTTGGCGGCACCGCTCAGGAATTCAATGTCATCATCTTCGCCCGCGCTGTTCAGGGCTTTTGCGCCGGCGTCATTCTGCCCCTGACCCAGCTCGCCATGTACCGGGTCTTCGGCCCCGAGCGGCGCGCCACGGCCAACGGCTTGTTCGGTATCAGCTTCGTTCTCGGCCCGGGCATCGGCCCCTGGGTTGGCGGCATGGCCATCGACGCGTTCGACTGGCGGTTTGTTTTCTATGTCGCCTTGCCGGTCGCCGCGGTAACGGCGCTGCTCGGGTCCGTCATCCTGCCGTCGCGTGAAGAATCGGGACCGCGGCCGGCCTTCGACTGGTTCGGTTTCGCGCTTCTCGGTTTGGCGTTATTGGCGTTGCTTACCGGCCTGTCGAATGGCCAACGCTTGGGCTGGGCCTCGGACAGCGTGGTGCTATCGCTGGTCATCGGCATCTTTAGCACCGTAGGGTTTATTTTGTGGGAATGGTGGTACGACGATCCGATCCTCGAAATTAGCCAGTTCGGATCGCGTCAATTCGCCGCCGCCAATGCGATTTCCTTCCTGTTCGGCGTCGGCCTGTTCGGCTCGCTCTATCTAACACCGATTTTCGTCCAACTGGTGCAAAGCTATACGCCGACCCGGGCCGGCCTGGTGCTTATCCCGGCCGGGCTCGTGCTGGGGGTGGTTTTCCCGTTGATGGGCCGGATTGGCGACCGCGTCCCCCCGTTTTTACCGATCGCACTCGGCTCGGCCGGCTTCGCTTGGTCGAACTACGCACTCGGCGTGGTCGACGCCAATACTGGGTTCTGGACCTTCGCGATCATCGTGATGATCGGCCGCGCGACCCATGCGGCGGTTTTCCCACCCTTGATGGCCGCTGGCTTGAAGGGGTTTGCGCCCCATCAGATTCCGGCGGCCAATGGCACGATTAATTTCACCCGCCAGTTGGGCGGCGCCTTCGGCATTAACCTGCTGGCGATATTCCTCGAACAGCGGATCGCATTTTTCAGCGACGCCTTCGCCGCCTCGCAATCGGCCGCCAACGCCGTCACCAGCGATTTCTTGCGAGAAGTCGAAGGACTGCTGGCCATCGGCGGCCTGCCGGAAACGGTCCAGCAGTCCGGGGCGATGCTCTATCTCGGACAGGTGGTCTCGGCGCAGGCGATAACGCTGGCGTTTCGCGACACGTTTTTGTTGTTCGCCGTTGTAACTCTGGCCGGGATTATTTTCGCGTTTTTTGTCAGCCAGCCCAAGACCCGTGGTTAGCAAACCCGGCTTACAGCGCACCGACCGCACTAATAGGCATATTCCTCGAACGCCCGGTCGACGCTCTGGTTCCAGCGGCCGTTGAACGCCGCCAATTTATTTTCCGCCGGTGTAATGCCGGAGTCGACAATTTGTTCCAGGGTCGCCAGGAAATGGGACTCATCCTGGCCCCAAAAATCCGCCCGCGCGCGGTTTTTCAACCCCGTGCGGGCTATCTCTAGCGTTTCGCGGGCTATATCGATGAGCTGACGATTGCGGAACGGGGTTTTCAGCCCGACAGCGGGAACTTCATTGCGCAGCGCCGTTACCTCGTCGGCGGTCCAGTCCTTGATCAGATCCCACGACGCATCCAGCGCTTCGCCGTCATAGAGCAGGCCGACCCAGTAGGCCGGCAGCGCGCAGATGCGCCGCCACGGGCCCCCGTCGGCGCCGCGCATTTCGATGAAACGCTTGAGCCGCACTTCCGGAAATAGCGTCGTGGTGTGGTCGGTCCAATCGCCCATGGTCGGCTTCTCGCCGGGCAGCGCCGGCAGTTTGCCTTCCAAAAAATCGCGAAACGATTGCCCGCTGGCATCGATATATTGACCGTCGCGGGCGACGAAATACATCGGCACGTCGAGCACATAATCGACATAGCGCTCGAAACCGAAATCATCGTCGAACACGAACGGCAGAATGCCCGAGCGGTCCGGGTCGGTGTCGGTCCACACCAGACTGCGCAGGCTAACATAGTCCGTCGCCTTGCCCTCGCGGAACGGCGAATTGGCAAACAGCGCTGTGGCGATCGGCTGCAAGGCCATACCGATGCGCATCTTGCGCGCCATATCGGCTTCGCTGGAAAAGTCCAAATTTACCTGCACGGTGCAGGTGCGCAGCATCATGTCGTGGCCCATGGAACCCTTCTTGGGCATATATTCGCGCATGATCTTGTAACGGCCCTTGGGCATCCAGGGCGCATCCTGGCGCCGCAAAGTAGGGTGGAAGCCGATGCCGATCATGGCAACGCCGAGTTCCTTATTCACGATACGGATTTGGCGCAGATGTTCCTGAACCTCGTCGCAGGTTTGGTGCAGGGTTTCCACAGGTGCGCCGGACAGCTCGAACTGGCCGCCCGGCTCGAGTGAAATATTGGCGCCACTTTCGCCGCTCAAGGCGATGACATTGTCGCCTTCGAAAACCGGCGTCCAGCCGAATTGCTGCATGCCCTCCAGCAAATCGCGGATGCCCGGCTGGCCGTCATAGGAGAGCGGCGCATGATCGTCGATCCGGTAGGCGAACTTTTCGTGCTCGGTGCCGATCCGCCAGTCTTCCGGCGGCTTGTTGCCGGCCTCGAACCATTCGATTAGCTGGGTTTTGGATTCGATAACCGGGCCACCGCCGGTGGAAGGAGCTGCCATATCTCGCCGTGCCGTCTTGTTATCGTAAGAACTCTACCGGTCCCGGCTGATAGGCCAGTCGCCGGCAATAGCCTGAATCACGGCAAGGGCGGCAATTGCTGCCGTATCGGCACGCATGACACGCGGCCCCAACCCGATCTTTGTAACAAAGGCCAGTTTACCCAATGCGTCAAGTTCATCGGTCGCAAATCCGCCTTCCGGCCCGACGAGAACTCCGCAGGGCTGGTTTGCGCCAGCCGCGATATCGCCAACCGCCTCGGCAATCGGTTGGCCGCCGCCAGTCTCGTCGCCGACAAACAACCGCCGGTCAGCCGGCCAATCGGACAGTATTTCGGCCAGGGAGGCTGGTTCGCTCACCTCAGGCACGGTCAACCGCTCGCATTGTTCGGCCGCTTCGACGGCGTTAGCCCGCAGCCGCCCGGTATTGACCCGCGTCATTTGGGTCCGTGCGGTCATCACCGGGATCAGCCGCGCCACCCCCAACTCGGTCGCCTTGGCCGCCACGAAATCAATGCGTCCGCGCTTTATCGGCGCGAAGGCCAGCCATAAATCGGGTTCGTCGGCCTGGGGACGCAGGTTATCGGTTACATGCAACTCAACGGCGCGCTTGCCGAGGGACGTGATTTCGCCGGCCCATTCGCCGTCGCGGCCGTTGAAGAGGGCGATCCTGTCACCGGCGGTCGCGCGCATGACGTTGGAGAGGTAGTGGGATTGGTCCCGGCCCAAGGTGACCGCCGCGCCGCCGCCGAGGTCGTCGGCCACATAGAGACGCAATTTCGGCAACCGGGGTCCGGTCGTGTCTTCGATCATGCCAGTTTCTTTGGGAGTCATTGGGCGTTCTGCTAACAATAGATCGTCGTGACCGAACAGCAACAACATAACGCCAGCGACATCCCGCGTGGCAACTGGATCGACCGGCTGACGCCGCCGTCCGCGCACCCCTATTTACGCTTGGCGCGCTTCGACCGGCCGATCGGCACCTGGCTTTTGCTATTGCCCGGCTGGTGGGCGCTCGCCCTGGCGCCGCCCAATGGCGGCTGGCCGAACCTGTGGCTGTTCGTTCTGTTCGGGGTCGGCGCCCTGCTCATGCGCGGCGGCGGCTGCGTGATCAACGATCTCTTCGACCGGGACTTCGACGCCAAAGTGGCCCGCACCGCCGACCGGCCAATCGCGTCGGGCGCCATCTCGATCCCCCGCGCCCTGTTGTTTCTCGCCGTCCTGTTCGGGATAAGCCTGCTAATCCTGCTGCAGTTCAATTTTTTCGCGGTTATCGTCGGCGCGGCGAGCCTGCTGTTGGTGATCCCCTACCCGCTGATGAAGCGCATCACATGGTGGCCCCAGGCCTGGCTCGGCCTGACCTTCAATTGGGGCGCGCTGCTCGGCTGGGCGGCGGTGCGCGGCGATATCGCCGCCCCGGCGCTGATCCTCTACGCCGCCGGCTTCTTCTGGACCTTGGGCTACGACACGATCTACGCCCATCAGGACAAAGAGGACGACGCCCTAGTCGGCATCAAATCGACGGCCCGTCTGCTCGGCGACCGTTCGCGGCCGTGGATCGGCGCCTTCTTCGCCGTCGCCTTGGCCCTGCTCGCGGTGACCGGCGGGGTGGTTGGCTTAAGCTGGCCGTTCTATGCCGGCCTCGCCGCGGCCGCAGGCCACGCGGTCTGGCAAACCGCCAGCGCCGATTTCAGCGATCCGAAAAACTGCTTGGTGCGATTTAAAGCCAACCGCGACTTCGGCCTGATTGTGCTCGCCGGGATCATCGCCGGACAGGTGGTCTAAGCTGAAACCTTAGCCGGCCGGGGTCATCAGCGAGATCACTGCGCCCTGAGGGTCTTGGATGACCGCCATGCGGCCGACATTGGGAATGTCGAAGGCTTCTGCCAACACCGCGCCGCCGAGACCCGCGACTTTCGCGACCGCGCCGTCGACATCGTCAATCGCGAGATAAGACATCCAGTGGGGCGGCGCACCGGCAGGTGCGGCCTCTGGCATGGTCATCAATCCACCGGCCATTTCGTCGCCCGACTTGGCGATCCAATAGGTGCCACCAGCCATGTTCGGCATTTCGTCGAAGGTCCAGCCAATGAGTTCGCTATAGAACGCCTTGGCGCCGTCGATATCGGTGGTCGACAATTCGTTCCAATGAAAGATGCCATGGGTTGCCATGCTGACGTCTCCTCAATTTATTATTTAACTAATAAGTTAAATATATCGGGAGTCCCGACGCAAATCAATCGGCGTTACTCGAGCCCTCTATAGACCACCTCATGGGCGGCATGGCGTCCCGGCACAGCGACAGCACGCAACTGGTGGGTTCGCGCGGCACGCAATTCCGCGTCGGTGATATGGGCGCCGACGAAATCAGCCAACCCGGCGCCCGGCGACAGCCGGTCGCGCATGAGCGACAGGGCCTCGATTTGGGACATCGCGTCATGGCGCCGATTTTCCGCCGCCACCTCGGCCAAGGCGATGGGTTCGCCGTCGCGCACCGTATGGCCGGAAAAGCAAAGATAAACATAGGCCTCGCTTAGGGTTTCGCCTTCGGCCAGCCGCAAGGAGATGTCAGTTAGTTTCGCATAATGATAATGGTCCCATTCGGTGCCATGCATGACCGCCAACTGACCTTCGTCGAGCCAGTTAACGGCAACAGAGACGCTCGTGCCTTCAACGTGACGCAGCGCCGCCGGCAGCGAGCCGTAAGACGCGAAATGGGCCGAATAGACCACATCATGGTCGGAAAGTTGGCCGCGCTGGACCGGGATCGGGGCATGTGCGGTGCCATATTTCTGGCGCAGCCGCTGCGGTGACTGGTTCGAGCCATAGCCGATGACCGGAAACCGCCCCTCGGTCAGTCCGGGGTCGAACGGCGTCGCCTCGCCCTCAATAAACGTGAAGGAGGTTGGCGTGATATCATAGGGATAGCCCGAGGCCCTGATGAGTGCGGGGTCGGTCTGAAAAGGGTCATCGTTCATGGCGGCCATGTTGCCGCCCTGGCGCGGCAGGGACAAGCCGGGCAGACCCGCAAATAAATCATTCGCGACTATCGAAAAAGTTCCTTCGATATGGAACCATCAGGCCCTACATAGGGGTCGCCAAATGGTCTGCCGCTTAGCGGACCCCAAGACGATAATGAACATATGCCCCCAACGGCTTTTTGCAGGAACCGATAGATGAGCCTCGACACCGCCGACGACGATCGCAATTTGCTCGACGATTTGCTGAAACAAGCCAAAGCCCGCGGCGCCGACGGCGCCGACGGCATGCTGGCCCGTTCCACGTCGTTGTCCCACGCGCAGCGGCTCGGTGCGATCGAGAAACTCGAGCGCGAGGAAAGCTTCGATCTGGGCTTGCGGGTCTTCAAGGGCAAAAAACAGGCGGTGGTCTCATCGACCGACCTCAGCGCCGAAGCGCTCGACGAATTGGTCGACAGGGCGGTGGCGATGGCCGGCACGGTGCCCGACGACCCATGGTGCGGCTTGGCCGACCCCGACCAGTTGGCAACCGCGACACCCGAACTCGACATGGTCGATAGCGAGGAACCCAGCGGTGAGGATCTCGTCGCCATGGCGCGCACCTGCGAAGAGGCGGCCCGGGCGGTCGACGGCATCACCAATTCGGAAGGCGCGGAGGCCGGTTGGAGCCATAGCCAAGTCGTATTGGCGGCCACCAATGGTTTTTCCGGCGGTTATGCCCGCACCGATTTCAGCTTCGGTGCGTCGGTGATCGCCGGCGAAGGTGTCGATATGGAAGGCGACTACGACTACAGCCAGGCAGTGTTTCGCGCCGACCTGGCGGACCCCGCGGAAATTGGCGCCAGCGCCGGCAACCGCGCGGTCAGCCACCTCGGCGGCCGCAAAATGCCAACGATCTCGGCGCCGGTGGTTTTCGACCCCCGCGTGGCCAGCGGTTTGCTGGGCCACTTGATGGGCGCGATCAGCGGACCCGCCGTCGCCCGCGGCACCAGCTTCTTGAAAGACAGTTTAAACAAGGCGGTCTTCGCGCCGGGCATCACAGTTGTCGACGACCCCCACCGGCCCCGCGGCCTGCGCTCCAAGCCCTTCGATGGCGAAGGCCTGGCGAACGCGAAAATGAATCTGGTCGAGGATGGTGTGCTGATGACCTGGCTGCTCGACCTGGCTTCGGCCCGCCAACTCGGGCTGACCAGTACCGGTCGGGCCTCGCGGGGCACCTCGGCGCCGCCCAGCCCCAGCCCTACCAACCTTTATCTCGAAGCCGGCATCCAGTCGCCGGACGAATTGATGGCCGATATCGACAGCGGATTTTACGTCACCTCGATGATGGGCATGGGGGTCAATGGCGTGACTGGCGACTATAGCCGCGGCGCCAGCGGTTTCTGGATCGAAGGCGGCAAGCGCGCCTTCCCGGTGACCGAAATGACCGTGGCCAGTAACCTGAAGGATATGTACCGCAATCTAGTGCCGGCCAACGATCTCGTGTTCCGCTATGGCACCAATGCGCCGACGGTGCGCATCGATGGGATGACAATCGCCGGGGGCAGTTGAGCATATAGCAGGGCTTCGCGCCGCCATGGTATACCGATCCCGCACCATGCAGGGGCCGCGCGCCGTTGACTGAATTGACCGAAAATAAGCCTGAGCCGCCAGATATGCCTGAGCCGAAGGCATCGACCCGGTATCTAGTTGCTCGATTGTGGCGCGATTGGATGCGCGCCCATTTGGCACAAGTCGCGCTCGCCGTCGTGTTGATGCTAGCTGTGGGATCCTCCGCGGCAGCAGTGCCAAAACTGATCGAGCTCTCGGTGGGCTTCATCGAACAACGCGACACCCAGCGGTTCTTTTGGATGCCGTTTATTATCGTCGCGGTCGCCGTCTTCCGGGGTTTGGTGAGCTACGCCCAAACCGTGGTCAGCCAGTCGTTGGCGCTGCGCATCATCAACCGCATGCAAAAGGCCATGTTCGCCCACCTCATGCGCGCCGATATCGCCAGCTTCCACGAAACGTCCAGCGGCAAGCTGATGTCGCGCTTCACCAACGACGTCAACATGATGCGCGACGCGCTGTCGAAATCGCTGGTTGGCTTGGTGCGCAACGCGCTGACCGCGCTGTTTTTAATCGGCATGATGTTTTATCTCGACTGGCTGTTGGCGACGATCATCGTCGTTTTGTTGCCGGTCGGCAGCCGTCCGGTGCTGCGCATAGGCCGCCGCTTGCGCCAATCGGCAACGAACGCCCAGGTAGAAATGGGTGAGCTAACCGCCAATCTCGACCAGGCGTTGACCGGCGTGCGGTTGATCAAATCCTACCGCATGGAAGATCGTCAACAGGCGCGCGCCGATTCGATGTTCGAAAGCGTCTACCGCCTGGTGATGAAAATCGTCAAAGGGCGTTCGCGCACCTATCCCATTCTCGAGACCCTGGGCGGCGTTTCGGTTGCCGCGATATTGGCCTTCGGCGGTTGGCGCATCATCTCGGGCACCGGCACCCTGGAAAGCTTCGTCGGCTTTCTCACCGCCGTCATTATGGCGTATCAGCCCATCCGGTCCCTCGGTGCCCTCAACGCCAGCCTGCAGGAAGGCCTATCGGCAGTGCATCGCAGCTTCGTTCTGCTCGATACCGAACCGGCGATTGTGGACGCCGCCGACGCGAAAACCCTCGACACAAGCAAAGGCGCGCTGGCTTTCGAATATGTGGATTTCTCCTATAACGACGAAGTGTCGGCTCTAAACGATATCTCGTTCGCCGTAAAACCCGGTCAAACGGTGGCGCTGGTGGGACCCAGCGGTGCGGGAAAATCGACGATTTTGAACCTGATACCGCGCTTTTATGACCCTCAACGCGGGCGCGTTATGATCGACCGGATCGACGTGCGCAAAATCACCCTAGCCAGCCTGCGCGCACAGATCGCCCTGGTCAGCCAAGACGTCACCTTGTTCGACGATAGTGTTGCCGCAAACATTGGATTTGGCCGGCCCGAAGCGTCACGCGAAGACATCGTCGCAGCGGCGCAAGCAGCGGCGGCCGATACCTTCATCAGCGAGTTGCCCGAAGGCTACGACACCATCGTCGGCGAGCGCGGCCTCAAATTATCGGGCGGCCAGCGCCAACGCATCGCCATCGCCCGCGCCATCCTGCGCGACGCCCCCATATTGCTGCTCGACGAAGCGACCAGCGCGCTGGACGCCGAATCCGAACGGTTGGTCCAACAGGCGTTGGAGCGCCTATCCGAGGCGCGCACAACCATTGTCATCGCCCACCGGCTCGCCACGGTCCGGCGCGCCGACGTAATCTTTGTGATGGATCAGGGACGTATCGTCGAAACCGGCACCCACGCTGAATTGCTGGCCCAGGACGGGCTTTATGCCAGACTAAGCAAGCTACAATTCCGCGACGATCCGGATGCGGCGGATCACTTAGCCGATCAACTGGCGAACATTCCCGCGCCGGCATGAGCGAAACCGGAACCACCGCCCCGCCCCCAATCGCGCGGTCTGCAGAACCGGACCGCTCGCTGCCGTTACTCAGCCTCTATCGCGGTTTCACCACCGTCGGCCTACCACTTATCCAACTGCTGCTGCGGCGGCGAGTGGCGCGGGGCAAGGAAGACCCCACCCGTATCGAAGAGCGGCGCGGTGTCGCGTCGCTGCAACGTCCGGAAGGTCCCCTGGTTTGGATTCACGCGGCGAGCATCGGCGAAGCCCAATCGGTTCTGGTATTGATCGAGCGCCTAACCCGCGAGCGGCCGACGCTCAACGTGCTGATGACAACCGGCACCGTGACATCGGCCAGCCTGATGGCCGAGCGCTTGCCGCCGCGCGCGCTGCACCAATTCGTACCGGTCGACCGGCCGGCCTGGGTGCGCCGCTTCCTCGCCTATTGGCGGCCCGATATGGCGATCTGGGTGGAGTCCGAATTATGGCCCAACCTGTTGCTCGAGACCACGGCACGGGACGCACCGATGGTGTTGCTCAATGCGCGCATCTCGGCCCAATCTCACACCGGCTGGCAGCGCGCGCCGGGCCTCGCCCGCCGCTTGTTGTCGAGTTTCTCGCTGGTGTTGGCCCAAGACGAGACCATCGCCGCGCGCTTGGCCAGCCTCGGCGCCACCAATGTAAGCGTCTCCGGCAATCTCAAAACCGCCGCCGCGCCGCTGCCGGCCACCGCCTCGGAACTTGTCGCACTGCAAGACGCTATCGGGTCGCGGCCGGTTTGGCTCGCCGCCAGCACCCATGACAGCGAAGAGGCAATCGCCGGCCAAGCGCACGCCGACATCGCCAAGAATGTTCCGGATCTGCTGACCATAATCGCGCCCCGCCACCCGCAACGGGCGGCAGAGATCGCGACCGGCTTGACCCGCGACGGCCACACGGTCGCCCGCCGCTCTCTGTCCGAGCCGATCACCGAGCAGGTCGACATTTACCTGGCTGACGGCACCGGCGAATTGGGCCTGTTCTATCGCATCGCCCCCATCGCCTTCATCGGCGGCTCGCTGATCCCCCATGGTGGCCAGAACATGCTGGAACCGGCGGTGCTCAAATGCGCCATCCTGCACGGCCCCCATGTCACCAACTTCCAGGCCATCGCCGACGAGCTCGCACAGGCCGGCGCCAGCCGGCAAGTCGACGGTGCCGACACCCTGGCAACGACGGTTGCCGCGCTACTGATAGAGCCCGACGGCGCGACGGCAATGGCCGACGCCGCGGCGGCGACGGCCACGGTTCATGATGATGTTCTCGACCGGGTGATGGCGACCCTAGCGCCGTTGCTCGACTCTATCGCGCCGGTCGGTCCATGAGAACGCCGGCATTCTGGTACGAAGCGCCCGGTACTTTGGCGTCGGTTTTGGCCCCCGTCGCCGGTCTGTATGCGCTGGGCGCCGGCCTCAAGAGGCGCCTCAACCAACCTCAACGGGCCACGGTGCCGGTGATTTGCGTCGGCAATTTGGTCGCCGGCGGCGCGGGGAAAACGCCGGTTGCGCTGGCGCTTGCGTCGTTATTAGAGGGTCACGAGGTGGCTTTTTTGACCCGCGGCTATGGCGGCAGTGAGGCCGGCCCCTTACGGGTCGAAGCCTATCGCCACCGCGCCGACGAGGTCGGCGACGAGGCCTTGCTTCTGGCCCGCGCCGCCACCACCTGGGTTTCTGGCGACCGGGTCGCCGGCGCGAAGGCGGCGAGCGAAGCCGGCGCCGAAATCATCATCATGGATGACGGGTTTCAAAACCCCTCGCTGATCAAGGATTTCAGTGTGATTGTGGCTGACGGCGCCACCGGATTCGGCAATGGCCGGCTGGTGCCCGCCGGGCCGTTACGCGAACCGGTCGCCGAAGGCTTCGCACGGGCCGACGCGCTGGTCATTATCGGCGAGGACAAGACCAGCATCGCGGCAAACCTGCACCCGGATTTCCCCGTCGTCGGCGCGCGCTTGGCGCCGACGCCGGAAGCGGAGTTCGTCTCGGGCAAACGGGTCGTCGCCATAGCCGGAATCGGCCGGCCGCAGAAATTTTTCACTACCCTGCAGGAGATGGGCTGCACCCTGGCGGCGCACCACGCATTCGCCGACCATCATCGCTACACGGTACCGGAAATCATGAATATCTGCGTCGAAGCCGCCGCGCTCGACGCCATCGTGGTCACCACCGAAAAGGACTGGGTGCGCTTGCCGGCCCACACCAAATCGATGGTGCAAACAGTGCCGGTGACCCTCGAATGGCGGGACGAAGACCAGATGCGCGCGCTTATGGCGGGGGTGGTAACCCCTCTCCCTTCGGGAGAGGGGTTGGGGTGAGGGGACTTTAGTGTTCCAAAGATATTTTATTGGGGCCACTGGATTTCATCGCAGTGCTTATCCCCTCACCCGCCTCGCTAACGCTCGCCACCCTCTCCCGAGGGGAGAGGGTTATTCAGCACCAACTGAGGGTCAAGGCGCACGTTGAACCAGTTGATGCGCCAATCGAGATGGGGGCCGGTGGCGCGGCCGGTAGCGCCGATGGTGCCGATGAAATCGCCCTGCGCCACCCTGACACCCACCTCCACATCGACCGAATTCAGATGAGAATAGATCGTGGTCAGCCCGTGGCCGTGGTCAATGGTAACGGTGCCGCCGGTATAAAACAGATCGGCCTCGGCCAGAACCACCTCACCGGCCGCCGCCGCGTGCACCGGCGCGCCCACCGGAGCGGCGACATCGAGGCCGAGATGGGGCCGGCGTGGTTTGCCGTTAAGGATCCGCTGGCTGCCATAGAAGCCGCTGAGCCGGCCCTTCGCCGGCAGAATAAATCCATCGGCAAATGCCATAGCGGCGGTGTCGCGCGACCGAGAAGCGCTAATCAGCGCTCCCTCGCGGCGGATACGCGCCAAAACTTCCGGCGGCGGCGTGACTTTGCTCGGCGGCAGGCCGTTAATGCGCTCGATCCGCCATTGCCGGGACATGATTTCCAGAACTTTGGTCTCCACCCTTCCGTCTGGATGGGTGACCATCAATGTCGCGTCGGCGTCATGGTCGCGGCCAATGCCGAACACGAAGGTGCCGGTTTGGGGGTCGACCCGCAGCGTGCGGCCTTCAAAGGCGACCGCCGCGCCGGCCGGCGCCGTACCGGTGATCAGCGCGCCCTGGGTCAACGACCCGCTGAGTTCCACCGCCAATGCCGGCCCGATGGTCAGGAGCAACAAAACGATTCCGGCAGCGATGGCTCTCACAGGAGGGTCCCCTGGGAATCATCATTCGATGATCGCTTTTTGGCCGAGGCCTTTTTCTTCGCCGCCGGCTTTCTGGGCGCGGGCGGTGCGCCCGTTCCGGCCCCCACCGACGAGACCACCGCCGCGGCGCGGCCCTCTTCCTTGAAGGACAGCGATATCTCGTCACCCGGCGACAGCGTGTCGGCCGCGGTCACCGGAGCGCCGGCGCTGTCGCGCACGACGGCGAAGCCGCGCTCGAGGACGCCCTTATAGGAATAGCTTTCCAACAGCTTTGCCGCGTTGGCCAAATACTGCGCCCGTGTCTGGAATATCGCCTGCCCCAGCCGGTTAAAGCGCTCGTCGCTCTGGACCACCACGGCCAGATCTTGGCGTTTGCGGACGACATAATCGCCCGGCCGCACCAACTGGTTCGCCGCCTTGCCGACATCTTGCCGGCGGTCGGCGACCATGCGCGCCATCGCCGGGCCGAGCCGCTCGGACCAATCGTCGGCGCGCTGCATGGCGACCTCGAGTATACGCCGGGGTTCGGGCAAGCCCCGCGCCAAGCCGGTGACATGCTGACCAAAGCCGGAGAGTTGGCGGGTCATGGCGCCAAACAGCCGCGATCCGTCATCGGCGAGTTGGGCCAACAGTTCGGCGCGCACCGGCACCGCCAGCTCCGCCGCCGCGGTCGGGGTCGGCGCCCGCCGGTCGGCGGCGAAGTCGATCAAGGTCGTGTCGGTCTCGTGACCGATGGCGGAAATCAGCGGGATGGCGCTGCCCGCCGCCGCGCGCACCACATTTTCCTCGTTGAAGGCCATCAGATCTTCCAGCGAGCCGCCGCCACGCGCCACGATCAGCAAGTCTGGGCGCGGCACGTCGCCATCGGCGGTGAGCGCGTTGAACCCTTCAATAGCGGCGGTCACCTGCTCGGCGGCGTTGGTTCCCTGCACCAGCACCGGCCACAGCATCACCCGGCGCGGAAAGCGGTCGTTGAGCCGGTGCATGATATCGCGAAATACCGCGCCGGTCGGCGAGGTCACCACCCCGATGATTTCCGGCAAATAAGGCAGCGCCTGTTTGCGTTCGTCATCGAACAGGCCCTCGGCGGTCAGCCGCTTGCGCCGCTCCTCGATCATCTTGAGCAGCGCGCCCTCGCCGGCGATCTCTAGGCGCTCGATGACCATCTGGTATTTCGAGCGCGCGGCGTAGGTTGTCACTCGCCCGGTGGCGATGACTTCGAGCCCGTCTTCCGGCTCGATATCGAGCTTGCCCGCCGTGCCGCGCCAGCACACCGCATCCATATTGGCGTCGGCGTCTTTCAGCGCCATATAGAGATGGCCCGAGGCGGCGCGCTTGAAGCCGGATATCTCGCCGCGCACCCGCACATAGCCGAAACTGTCCTCGACGATGCGCTTCAACGCACCGCTCAATTCGGTGACGCTGAAGACCGGCGGCTCGTTGCTGCCGGCGGTGTCAGGCCCGGGGGGCTCGTTATCGTAGGCGGGCGGGTTCATCGGTTTAATCTGCCATGATACAAGGGCGGCCACACTAACGAAGGATCGAAAATGCGGGTACTGGTTGTGGGCGGCGGCGGGCGCGAGCACGCACTTTGCTGGGCGATTTCGGCCTCACCCTTGTGCGACGCGCTGTACTGCGCGCCGGGCAATGCCGGCATCGCCCAGGACGCCGAATGCGTCCCGATCGCCGCCGATGATATCGAAGGTCTGGTGCGCTTCGCCACTGAAAACACCATCGATTTTGTCGTTGTCGGCCCCGAGGCGGCGCTCGTCATGGGCTTGGTCGACCGGCTTGACGCGGTCGGCATCAAATCCTTCGGGCCCAGCGCCGGCGCGGCCATGCTGGAAGGCTCGAAGGGCTTCATGAAGGACCTCTGCGCCAAATATAACATCCCGACCGCTGCCTATGGCCGCTTCACCGACGCTGAAGCGGCCAAGGCCTACATCCAAGAACAAGGCGCGCCAATCGTGGTCAAGGCCGACGGGCTGGCCGCCGGCAAGGGCGTCACCGTGGCCCAATCGGTCGACGAGGCGCTGGCAGCGGTCGACGCGTCGATGACTGACAGCGCCTTCGGCGCGGCGGGTCAGGAATTGGTCATCGAGGAGTGCATGACCGGCGAAGAGCTCAGCTTTTTCGCCCTAGTGGACGGTACAAGCGCGCTACCCCTGGTCGGCGCCCAGGACCACAAAGCGGTCGGCGACGGCGATACCGGCCCCAATACCGGTGGCATGGGCGCCTACTCGCCGGCCCCGGCGCTGACCGAGGCGCTGCAAGCTGAAATCATGGAACGCATTATCATGCCGACGGTCGAGGGCATGGCGGCGGAAGGCGCCCCGTTCAAGGGCGTACTCTATGCCGGCCTGATGCTGACCGAAGACGGCCCCAAACTGCTCGAATATAATGTGCGCTTCGGCGATCCGGAGTGCCAGGTTCTGATGCTGCGCCTGCGCTCCGACATTTTGCCAGCGCTGGTGGCGTCGTGCGACGGCATGCTCTCGACCTTCGATCTCCGCTGGTCCGACGACGCCGCGCTGACCGTGGTGATGGCCGCCAACGGCTATCCCGGCGCCTACGCCAAGGGCAGCGAAATTCGCGGCATCGAGGTGATCAGCGCCGCCGACGCGATCGTTTTCCACGCTGGCACGGTGCGCGACGACGGCAACCTGCGCGCCAATGGCGGGCGGGTGCTGAACGTCACCGCCAGCGGCGCCAGCATCGGCGAAGCGCAAGCCAAGGCTTACGCCGCGGTCGACCAGATCGACTGGCCCGACGGCTTTTGCCGCCGCGACATCGGCTGGCGCGCCATCGCGCGGGGGGCTTAGCCCTCTCCCTCCGGGAGAGGGTTGGGTGAGGGGACGACAATTAATTGAACACAAAACCAACTTCCTCACCCTGAGCTTGTCGAAGGGCGAGGATACACACCCTCATGCCTCGATAGGCGAACCATGAGGTAATTCTTCCCCTCACCCGGCTCGCTGACGCTCGCCACCCTCTCCCGCCGGGAGAGGGTTACAAACAAAACCGATAGCTGAGAATTTTATAGGCGAGCTTCGCAGCCAGAAAGTCGCAAGCGTGCAGGCCGGCGATCGGCGCGAGTTCGACGATATCGGCGCCGACGATGTTACCAGCCACCCGGCTCGCTGTTCGGATAACGCTGATCGCGTCATCCCAAAACAGCCCGCCAGGCTCCGGCGTGCCCGTCGCCGGCATCAGGCTTGAATCGAACCCGTCGAGATCGAAGGAGAGATAGACCGGCTTTCCGGCAAGCGGCGCGACGATTTTTTCGATGTCCCAGTTCGCCCGGTCCTTGGCCCAGTATATGTCGATGCGATCGCGGTTGGCCTCCAGATACGGTATCTCCTCGGCGGAAATATTGCGCACCCCGACCGAGACCAGGCGCACGCCCGGCGCATCCAAGCACCGGCGCATGGCCGCGGCGTGGGAGAAGGGTTCACCTTCATAGCCGTCGCGCAAATCGGCGTGGGCGTCGAATTGTAGGATCACTAATTCGTCGTGGCGCGCCAGAAACGAGCGAATAGCGCCCACGGTGAGGGAATGTTCACCGCCGAGGATCAAGGGGAAGCGATCCGCGCTCAAAAGGCTCTCGACCATGGCTTCAATCTGATCAAGGGCCGGTTGGATGCCGGTTTCCAATAGGAACGGCGCCAGGGTCGTCAAATCGAAATCGCGGAACGGCTCGCGCCATAGCTCTTCGTCGAACAACTCGACTTGGTGGGACGCGTCGAGTATCGCCTGCGGGCCCCGCGCCGTACCGCCGCCATAGCTGACCGAAGCTTCCAGACCGAAGGGCACCACGGTCACCCCGGGCTTGCCTGCCGTGCCGGCGGCCTCTTCGCCGCTCAGACCGAGAAACCCTTGTCGTGGTGGCAATACTTCCACGATCTTACCCGTAGATCGACGCGAACCGACGCTGGCGGCGGCCTTTCCAGTCCCCCCGATGATAGGCATCGCTGGCGAGCAGCGGAATGACGCTGCCAGCTTCGGCGAACACCATCTGCTCCATCGCCGTATCCACCTTGCCCCAGGATGAGGCTTCTTTCAGGGTCGAACTGCTGCAAGCGCCGTCGCGCACATCGGCGACGGTGATCTGCACCGCGTATTTGTGCATTTCGACCGGCTTGCCGAGCATTTCGGCACAAACCACCGTGTCTTGCGCGAAATTTTTCGGCGCCCCGCCGCCAATCATCAGCAACCCGGTAGTGCCGGCTTCCATCTTGAGGTCGGTGAGCTCACGGAAATCGCGCACCGAATCTATCGTTAGATGACGCTCGGGGTTGCGGTCTTGATGCATCACCAACCCGAACCCGGCGCTCGAATCGGTGAAGGCCGGGCAGAAGACCGGCACCTCGTTCTCATAGGCGGTTTGCACCAGGGAGCCTGGCTTGCGCGCCTTGCCCGACGCCAGATAGGCCCCCATGGCGCGGATAAACTCGCGCGACGTGTGGGGCCGCGCAGGCAGGCTATCGGCGATCTCAGCGATGGCGTGGTCGCACGACTGCAGCTCATCCTCGTCGATATAGGTGTCGTAGATACGGTCGATGGCGAGACCGCGCAGATAATTATCGTCGACGCCGGTTTCGCCGCGATAGTGGCGGAAGCCCAGCGCCTCGAAGAAATCCATATCGACGATGCTCGCCCCGGTCGCCACCACGGCGTCGACCATGTTGTATTTGATCAGGTCGGCATAGACCTGCATGCAGCCGCCGGCCGAGGTCGACCCGGCAAGCGTGAGGATGATCGAACAATCTTTATCGGCCAGCATGGCGTTGTAGATTTCCGCCGCCCGGGCCAAATCCCGCGAGGTGAAGGACATCTTCGCCATGCGATCGATGATCTCGCGAGCATCGAACGATGTCATATCGATATGCTCGATCGGCGTGCTGAGCAGCGCGTCTTTTTGGCTGTCGATTTGAGGATTTACGGTCATTGGTCGGTTCCCGATTTGTCATATTGCGGCGGCGGAACAGCCTCCGTGAATTGGGATAACATCGGCACATCGCTCAGAATCGCCGTTGCGTCGGAATAAAAGCCATTGAACTGGGTGCGCATGGTCGCGCCATAGGCGCCGGTCTGGCCGATCTCGATATAGTCGCCCTCGGCCATATCGTCGGGCAGCGGGAACGGCCCCTTCATGTAATCCATGCCGTCGCAGGTCGGGCCATAGAACGCGAAGGGCATCATCCGGTCCGACCCCCCTCCCTGACGACGGATAGCGCGCACCGGATAGACGAAGCCCGGCACCCCAGCGTCGAACAGGCTGCCGTAGGTGCCATCGTTGATGAACAGATGGTCATCGCGGCGATGATCGACCCGCACCAGGGTCGACGCCGCTTCGGCGACCAGCGCGCGGCCCGGCTCGGTCCAAATCTCGCAGCCCTCGCCGATGGGAACTCGCGCCAGGGCGGTTGAAATTTCGCCCATATAGGCGTCCAGCGGCGGCGGCGTCATATCGCCATAGTGCGACGGATACCCACCGCCCACATTGACGATATCGAGCATCACCCCCGATGACCGTATGACATCGCCGACTAGATCAATCGCCGTGGCAAACGACGCCGGGTGCATGCATTGCGATCCCACATGGAGGCAGACCCCGACCTTATCCGCGACCGCCCGGCAGCGTTGCAAAAGCGCGGAGGCGCGTGCCGGCGCGATGCCAAACTTGGCCGACAGGTCGAACTCGGCATGGTCGTTGGGCACGGCGAGGCGGACCAATAGGGTCAAATCGCGTGCGCCGTCGGTCGCCGCCTCGATCTTCGCCAGCTCCTCAGGAGAGTCGAGGGCAAAGTCGCGCACGCCGCAGCCGAAATAGGCCTCGCGGATCGCCTCGCGGCTTTTGACCGGATGCATGTAGGACAGCCGCGCCTCGGGGAACCGCTCGGCAACCAGCCTTGTCTCGACAATCGACGCCACGTCGAAACGGTTGATGCCGGCGCAGTGGACCGCATCGAGGATCTCGATCCGCGGGTTCGACTTCACCGCATAGAGAACGTCGCCGGGAAACTTATCCCTGAAATAACGCGCCGCGCGCGCCGCGGCATGGGGTCTCAGGCAGGTAGCGGGGCTGGTTGGCGCGTGGGCGCGAACCAGCGAATGGGCAGACGTAAACAGGTCCATTTCATGGGGCCTCCTACGAGTGGTTTAACCGGCGCAGTCCGGAATGAGACGGCGCGGAATAGGCGCAAAATGCGAAGCTGTAAAGCG
The DNA here is from genome assembly GCA_011087645.1 of Alphaproteobacteria bacterium. Lineage (GTDB taxonomy): Bacteria > Pseudomonadota > Alphaproteobacteria > UBA6615 > UBA6615 > JABDJY01. The sequence goes on along the minus strand of JAALLF010000002.1, from coordinate 235,070 downwards.
AAAAAAATGAGGAGTTGCGTTGAAAGCCTATCGATTGACTTACGGGATAGCGACGTTAGCCTTCGCAGCATGTCAAATGTACTGCGTCTACGCCAAATCGATCAAAAGGGGGAGCCATCATGTCGTGGAAGTTAAAGAATATGGGGTTTGTGTTTACCGGGGTCTTGGTGGGCGCCTTGAGCGTGCAAGCGCTGCACGCGCAGCAGGGGACCACCCGCGTCGAATTACAAAAAGCAGACCTCACCGGCATCAGCGGCACCGAAGTCGTCATGGCAACGTTGGAAATCCAGCCGGGTGGCGTGGTGCCGCGGCATACCCACCCCGGCGACGAATTCTTGTACGTCCTCGAAGGCGGATCGTTGCAGGCGCCGGGCCAAGACCCAGTGACGTTCAAGACCGGTATGTCGATTCGATTTCCTCGGGACGTGCCGCATGGCGGTTTGACGTTGGTCAGCGACAAACCGCTCAAGGTTCTGACCGTCCACATCGTCGACAAGGGTAAACCGCGCGTCGAACTGGTGAAGTGACGCCACACGACACCGCCTATGCCGAAAGTTGCCCCGGCAAAACAACATGGTCGCGGGTGATCGATTGCAGGTCGGTCAAGCCCATCACGCCCATGGTGCGGTGAATTTCGGCGGCGAGGATTTCCAGCGCCCGGGTCGCGCCGGGTTCGCCGGCGGCGCTCACCCCATAGAGCGTGGCGCGACCAATAATCACCGCGTCGGCGCCCAGCGCCAGGCCTTTCAGCACATCGCTGCCGCGCCGGAAGCCGCTATCGACGATAATGGTCAGCCGCCCACCAGCCGCAGCCACCACCGCCGGCAGCGCGTCGATCGGCGCGATCCCGGCATCGTTGGCGATGCCGCCATGATTGGAAACGATCACCGCATCGGCGCCGCAATCGGCCGCCATCACCGCATCGTCGGGGTGGAGCACGCCCTTGACGATCAGCGTGCGCGGCCACATATCGCGGATCCGGCGCAGGAAGTCCCAGTTCAACGTATCGTTCTTGGTGAGGAAGCTGCGCACCTCGGCCGAGGTCGCCGTGTCGGGTATCTTGATGTTCACGTAGCGCGGCATGTGGCCCTCGGCCAGGACATAGCGGCCCATGGTGCCGAACATCCATCGCGGATGGATCAACGTATCGACAGCATTACGCGGCGTGATGCGCACCGGGAAGGTCACGCCGTTGCGAATATCGAACTCGCGATTGTAGGGAACGGTCGAATCCACCGTTAAGACCAGCGCTTCAAAACCCGCATCGCGCGCCCGTTCGACCGCCGGCATGGACGCTTCCATGTCGCGCCAGACATAGAGCTGGAACCACTGATTGCCGCCACCATTGGCCAGCACATCTTCCATCGCGGTGTTCGAGTTGCTGGCCAGGGTGAATGGGATACCGGCCTTAGCGGCGGCGCGCGCCAGCGCGGTTTCGCCGCGATACCAGACATATCCCGCCGGGCCGGTGGGGCCGATCACCAGGGGCAGCTTATGGGGCTTGCCGAACAGATCGATCGACGGATCGCGCCCCGACACATCGTGCAAGACCCGCGGCATCAGCTTGATGCGCTCGAGCGCGGCGCGGTTATGGCGTAAAGCGATATCGTCCTCGCTGCCCCGGTCGATGAACTGGAATATGGCCTTGGGCAGGCGGCGGCGCGCCATCTGGCGCAAATCCTCAATGTTGAGCGCTTTGGTGGCTAGGTCTGTCATGCGATACGCCTCTCATAAACCGGCATGTCCGGCGGCAAAACAACATGGTCGCGGGAAATCGACTGCAGGTCGGTCAGCCCCATAACCCCCATGGTGCGGTGGATTTCAGCTTCGAGGATTTGCAGCGCGCGGCTGGCACCGGCTTCGCCCGCCGCGCTGACCCCGTAAAGCGTCGCCCGGCCGACCGCCACCGCATCGGCGCCCAGGGCCAGCCCCTTCAGCACGTCGCTGCCGCGCCGAAAGCCGCTATCGACGATGATGGTGAGCCGGTCGCCCACCGCATCGACCACAGCCGGCAGGGCATCGATCGGCGTCAGCGCCGCGTCATTGGTGTTGCCCGCATGGTTGGAGACGACGATGCCGTCGGCGCCGCAATCGGCCGCCATCACCGCATCGCCGGGGTGGAGAATGCCTTTGACGATCAACGTGCGCGGCCACATGTCGCGCACCCGGCGCAGAAAGTCCCAGGTCAGGGTGTCGTTACGGGCGAGAAAGCCTTGCCGTTGTTCCGGCGTGTAATGATCGGGGATGTGAACATTGGGGAAGCCCGGCATGCCGCGCTCGGCCAACACATAGCGTCCCAGCGTACCGACCAGCCACCGCGGGTGACGCAAACTGTCCATGGCGCCCCGCACGGTGACCCGTGGCGGGAAAACCGCCCCGTTGCGGATATCGAACTCACGGTTGTTGGCGGCGGGCGAATCGACGGTCACCATCAACGCTTCGAAACCCGCCTCGCGGACCCGTTCGACGGTCACCAATGACGCCTCGACATCGTGCCACACATAGAGCTGGTACCATTGGGTGCCGCCGCCATGGCTGAGAATTTTTTCCATCGGCGTGTTGCCGGTACTCGACAGGGTATAGGGAATGCCCGCCGTCGCCGCGGCGCGCGCCAGCGCCGTCTCGCCGCGATACCACACAAAGCCCGCCGGGCCGGTGGGGCCAATCACCAATGGCAGCGCCTGGGGTTTACCGAACAGGGTGATCGCCGGGTCGCGGCCCGAGACGTCGTTGAGAATTCGCGGCATCAGCTTGATGCGGTCCAACGCGGCGCGATTATCGCGCATGGCGACTTCGTCCTCGCTGCCCCGGTCGGAGAACTCGAACAGCGCCTTGGTCAAGCGGCGGCGCGCCATCTGGCGTAAATCTTCAATATTCAGCGCTTTGCGCGATAAATCGGCCACGCCCACGTCCCCCCAGCGACGGGCCGAGAAAAGCATGCCGACGCCGGCCAAACAAGGCGGTGACGCCACTTCACAGCCCCCTCATAGCCAGCGCTGGAATTAGGCCTTAAAATTCCCGGCAGAGGAGTTAGCGATGCACATCGAACCGGTAACCGCGCTAATCGGCGCCGAGGTGATAGGCGCCGATCTCGAAAATCTGTCGGACGCCGACTTCGCCGTGATCGAGCAGGCCTACACCGATCACCAGGTGCTGTTCTTCCGCGACCAGCCGGTGTTGACGCCAGAGACCCATATCGCATTTGCCAAACGCTTCGGCGATTTGCACTACCACCCCGCCGCGCCGCGCCCCGAGGGCCATCCGGAAATATTCGTCATCCACGCCCACAAGGACTCAAAATTCGCCGACGGCAATGGCTGGCACAGCGATGTGTCGTGCGATCAGGAGCCGCCGCTGGGCTCGTGCCTGCAACTCCACCTGCTGCCGCCGGTCGGCGGCGATACCTTGTTCGCCAGCATGTACGCCGCGTTCGAGACCCTGTCACCGACGCTGCAGGATTTTCTCGCCGGCATGACCGCCACCCATGAGAGCGAACATCTCTATCGCGGCCGCTACGCCGAACGGGGCGTCGACGATGCCGGCAAGGTCTATCCCAGCGCCGAGCATCCGCTGGTGCGCACCCACCCCAATTCCGGCCGCCAGACGCTTTACGTGAACCCCAGCTTCACCACCCGCATCAACGGGTTGGAAGCGGCCGAGAGCAAGGCGTTGCTCGATTTTCTCTACACCCACCAACAGCGCCCGGAATTCCAGGTGCGCTTTCGCTGGACCGAAAACGCCATCGCCTTTTGGGACAATCGCTGCACCCAGCATTTCGCTCTGTGGGACTATTGGCCCCACGAACGCAAGGGCAACCGGGTCACCGTCAAGGGCGAGCGCCCGTTCTACCGGCCCAGCGAATCGGTAAAGTCGGAGTTACGGATATCCCAGCGCAACGACTGACGAAAGCCCCTCTCCTTGGGGAGAGGGGTTGGGGTGAGGGGAGATAACTTCACCTCTCCACTTCGAGCTGATGCGGCCAGCAAAGGATTGTTTGTCCCCTCACCCGCTCGCTCTGCTCGCCACCCTCTCCCGGGGGGAGAGGGTAAGTTGCTTTGCTCACCGCCGAGCGGCGAAAAATTCCTTCAAGAGCGCCCCGCAGCGGCCCTCTTCCAGCCCGCCGACCACTTCCGGCGCGTGGTGACAGGTAGGCTGGTTAAATATACGCGCGCCGTGCTCGACGCCGCCGCCTTTGGGGTCGTAGGCGCCGAAATAGACCCGGCGGATACGGGCAAACGAGATCGCTTGGGCGCACATGGCGCATGGTTCCAAGGTTACGTAGAGGTCGCAATTGGGCAGGCGGGGAGATTCCATAGCCTCCGCGGCCGCCCGCAATACCAGTATCTCGGCGTGACCCGTCGGGTCGCTGTCGGCTTCGACCCGATTGCTGGCGCTCGCCAACACCTCACCGCTGACAGTATCGACAATAATGGCGCCGACCGGCACCTCGCCGCGGTCCCCCGCCAAATCTGCCTGGCCAATCGCCAATTCCATATATCGCTCACTTCCCATAAGCCGACCGTGACCCGCGCGGGTTCAAATTGCAACGATGCGGTTGACCGGCGTAAAGTCCGGCCATGACTAAGACCTCCACCCGACCCGTGATCGGCATCACGCTGGATTCCGAAGAACCCGGCGGCTATTCCAACATGCCGTGGTACGCGCTGCGCGAAAATTACAGCCAGTCGATCGTCCAGGCCGGCGGCCTGCCCATCGCCCTGCCCCACGAGCCCGAGCAAGCGGAAGCCTATCTCGGCCAAATCGACGGGGTGGTGATCACCGGCGGCGCCTTCGATGTGGACCCGGCGATCTTCGGCGCGGAAGACCGCCACGCCACGGTGACAACGAAAGACCGGCGCACGGCGTTCGAATTGGCGATTACCCGCGGCGCCGTGCTGCGCGACACGCCGGTGCTCGGCATTTGCGGCGGCCAGCAATTGCTCCACGTGGTGCTCGGCGGGGCGCTGATCCAGCATATTCCCGACGAGATTGAGGACGCATTGGCCCACGAGCAGCCCAATCCGCGCGACGAACCCGGCCATTCAGTGTCGGTCACCAAGGGCTCGTTGTTGCACAAGATCGTCAAAACCGAAGAGCTTCAAGTCAACAGCGCCCACCATCAGGCCGCCAAGGACGCACCATTGGGCGTCATCATCAACGCCATCGCGCCCGACGGGGTGATCGAAGGGATCGAAGCGCGGGGCCAGAAATTTTGCCTCGGCGTGCAATGGCACCCGGAATATGGCGTCTCGGCCGGCGATAGCGCGATCTTCGAGGCATTCATCACCGCCGCGGCGCAGAGCGACGGCTGACGGGCCCGACCATGAGCGAACAGGATCAGCAGACCAAGGGCGAGCGCATCGCCAAAGTCCTCGCGCGGGCCGGCCTGTGCTCGCGCCGCGAGGCGGAACGCTGGATCGCCCTGGGGCGGGTCAAAGTCGATGGCCAGGTGATCGATAGCCCGGCTCTCAATGTTCTGCCGGACGCCGATATCCTGGTCGACGACGCGCCCCTGCCCGACCGTCAGCCGACGCGCCTGTGGCGCTACCACAAGCCGACCGGCCGGCTGACCACGCGCCGCGACCCGGAAGGCCGCCCGACGATTTACGACGGGCTGCCGCCGGAACTGGCAAACGCGATCACCATCGGTCGCCTCGATATGAATTCCGAAGGGCTGTTGCTGCTGACCAACGATGGCGCCCTGGCGCGGCGCCTGGAACTGCCCTCGACCGGCTGGATCCGCAAATACCGGGTGCGGGTGCACGGCGCAGTCGATGCCAAATCGCTGGAGAGCCTGGCCAACGGCGTTACCATCGACGGTCAGCATTATGGCGCCATCACCGCCACATTAGAGCGGCAGGTCGGCGCCAATGCCTGGATCGCGGTGGCGCTACGCGAAGGCAAGAACCGCGAAATACGCCGCGTGATGGAACATCTGGGCTATTCGGTCAGCCGGTTGATCCGCACCTCGTTTGGGCCCTTCCAGTTGGGCAAGCTGCCGCGCGGCAATGTGGAAGAGGTGGCGAACAAGGTATTGGCATCGAACCTGCCGCGTGACGTGAGAGCCGATGCTGCGCATCATCGGCGGTAAGCATCGCGGCCGACGCATCACGACGCTGCCGGGCGACGCCACTAGGCCGACCAGCGATCGGGTGCGTGAGGCGTTATTCGGCATTCTCGAAAGCAAATACCGGATCGACGGCGCGCGGGTGCTCGACGGCTGCGCCGGCTCTGGCGCCCTGGGCCTCGAGGCCCTGTCGCGCGGCGCCGCCCATGTCACTTTTTTCGATACCGACCGCCGGGCCTTGCAGATCGTCACCGAGAATATCGCCACCTTGGATGTTGCCAGCGCAACCGACGCCCGTTCGCTGGACGTGACGAAGCCGCCGAACGCAAGTCAAAGCGAAGCCTGTTCGATCGTGTTCCTCGATGCCCCTTATCGAACGGACATCGCGGAACGCGCGCTACCCGCCCTCGCCGCCGCCGGATGGTTCGCGGTAAACGCCCTGATCGTCGTCGAAACCGAGCGCGCCGCCGAACTGCCATTGCCCGAAGGCTTCAGCGAAAACGATTGCCGGCGCTACGGCTCAACGGAGCTACATTTCGTTGAATATTCGGGATGAGCGCTGACTCTCTCTAACCCTCATGCTGAGCTTGTCGAAGTATGAGGGTGTATCCTCGCCCTTCGACAGGCTCAGGGTGAGGGCGGTTAGGTCTTCGCGCTAATCTCTAACGCCGCCCGAACAGGCGCTCGATATCGGCGAGTTTTAGCTCCACATAGGTCGGCCGGCCATGATTGCACTGGCCGGCATGGGGCGTGACTTCCATCTCGCGCAACAGCGCGTTCATTTCGGTGGGATTGAGCTGACGGCCGGCGCGCACGCTGCCATGACACGCCATGGTGCTGCACACCTCTTCCAAGCGCTCGCGCAGCGCCAGGGCGGTATCCATCTCGGCCAGATCGTCGGCCAGGTCACGCACCAATGCACCCACATCGGTCTGGCCCAGCAGGGCCGGCACCTCGCGCACCACCACCGCCCCGCTGCCGAATTTCTCCAAGACCAGTCCCAATTCGCTCAACTCTTCGGCGCGGTCGGCCAGCCGGGTGGCAATGGCGTCGTCGAGATCGATCACTTCCGGCAGCAGCAAGCCCTGGCGCATCACGCCGCCATTTTCCAGGGCTTTCTTCATACGCTCATAGACCAGCCGCTCGTGGGCGGCGTGCTGATCGACGATGACGATGCCGTCGCCGGTCTGGGCGACGATGTAGGTCTCGTGGACCTGCGCCCGCGCCGCGCCCAACGGATGGTCGCCGCCGGCCATCGCCGCGGCATCATCATCCACCGTCGCCGGGGCGGCCGCCGAGGCGCCGTCGAGGCCGGGAATTTGGCCCTCCACGGGCGCATAATACGACGCCACGGCTTCCGCCAACTCGCGTGGCAGCGTCGATCCTCCTGTCGGGTACGCCGAACGCCCCGGATACGGTAAGCCGCTGCCCGGCCGTAACGCACCCAAGGCTGTATCGGCCACTGTGGTCGACGCCCGATGCCCGGCTTCAGCCAAGGCGTGGCGCAACGCTCCGACGATCAAACCTCGGACCACCCCGGCATCGCGGAACCGCACTTCGGTCTTCGCCGGATGAACATTGACGTCGACCAGCTCCGGATCGATTTCCACGAACAGGGCCACCAGGGGATGGCGCTGGCGGGCGAGGAAATCCTGATACGCGCCGCGCACCGCACCGTGGAGCAGCTTGTCGCGTACCGGCCGGCCGTTCACGAACAGATATTGGTGGCGCGTCGTGTTGCGGTTGAGTGTCGGCAGGCCAGCAAAGCCAAACAGCCGCACCCCGTCGCGTTCGGCATCGACGGTGAGCGCATTTTCGGAGAAATCGCGGCCCATCACGGCGGCGAGCCGGCGCAACAAGGCCGCCTCATCGCCGGTGAGATCGGTTTCGCTGGCGCAGGCAAAGCGGGTCTTCTCGCCGTCGCTGACCGTGAACCCCACTTCGGGATAGGCCATCGCCAGGCGCTGCACCGCATCGACCGCATGGTCGAGTTCAGTGCGCTCGGTCTTCAAAAACTTCAGCCGCGCCGGCGTGGCGTAGAACAGGTCGCGCACCTCGACACGGGTGCCATAGGCGTGGGACGCCGGTTGCGGCGCCCCCTTGCGGCCGCCCTCGAGCAGAAGCTGCCAAGCCTCGCCGTCGCGCGGGCGCGAGGTGATGGTGAGCCGACTCACCGCGCCGATCGACGGCAGGGCCTCGCCGCGGAACCCCATGGTGAGAACCCGGGTCAAATCGTCGTCGGGCAGTTTCGAGGTCGCGTGGCGCTCGACCGCCAGGGTCATCTCGTCGGCGGTCATACCGCAGCCATCGTCGGTTACCGAGATAAGCGTGCGGCCGCCATCGCGCAGCACTACGTCGATCTGGTGGGCGCCCGCATCGAGCGCGTTTTCAACCAGCTCCTTGACCGCGGCGGCGGGCCGCTCGACCACCTCACCGGCGGCGATACGGTTCACCACGGTCTCGGGCAGCATGCGGATTGTCATGTCTTAGCCGCCTTCAAATAGGCGCGGGCGCGCACTTTGCTGTCTTCGACCGCCGGTTGATCGAACGGATTAACGTCGAACAGGCGCGCCGCGATCACCGATTCAAGCATATAGTGCATCATCAGCGCGCCAACCGTGGCCGCGTCGACCCGGTCGACCGCCAGCACCCGCGTCGGGCACTTCTCGCCGACCAGGGAGTCGACGGTGGCGCGCTGCTCCGCAGCCATCAGATCACCGACCGTGCGCCCAGCGAGGTAATCGAGGCCGAGCTCGTCGGCCAAACCCGCGTCGACCTTAGCGCCGGTGCCGGCATGGTCGGGCGCCACGATGGTGAACATCTTATCGGCCGGCCCATCGAGATAGAGCTGCAATTGGCTGTGCTGGTCGACCGCGCCGAGCGCCTCCACCGGGGTGGTCCCGGCCCCGCCCTTGCCCAGGCTTTCCGCCCAAAGCTGGCGGTACCACTGGGCGAATTTTATCAACTGGTCGCTATAGGGCATCAGCACCGAAATACCGATTTGCCGTTCGCGGCAGAGAGCGACCGATACCGCCGCACCGAGCGCCGCCGGCACATCGGCCGTGTTTTCGGCCGCCAGCGCTTCCGCCAGAACGGTTGCCGCACCGGCGCGAACCGCTTTGCCATCGACACCGGCGATCAGCGCCGGCAGCAGACCGACCAGACTGAACACCGCATAGCGGCCTTCTATACCGGGGTCGTGGTCGCGGACGGCAAAGTTCCACCGCGCGGCGAGGCGGCGTAGCGGCGTATCGCCGGGCTCGGTGATGACAAGGATGCGATGGTGCAGGCTTTCGCCGACCTTATCGATCAGTTGCGGCACAATCGTCAGCGCCTGCGCCAAGGTCTCGGCGGTACCGCCGGACTTGGAAATGATCACCAGGCCGGCCCGTTCCGGCGCGGTGCCGGCAAACGCCCGGTCCAACGTCGCCGGGTCGACATTGTCGAAGAACCGCACATTGGGCGCCGTCTGGTCGGTCGACAGGGCGCATAGCGCCTGACCGCCGAGGCTCGACCCGCCGGTGCCGAGAACCGCAACCGTATCGCAGCGCTGGCGAAATTCGCCGGCTAATTTCTCCAGGTCCGCCAAATCGGATGCTTGGCGGCACACCTCGAAGGCCGCCAGAGAACCGCCATCGACTTCGGCGCGCAACCACGCCAGCGCATCCTGAGCGGCCTCAAGCGCGGCGCTGAAGGCCTTCTCGCTCACCCCGCGATCGCCGATCGTGGTCGAGAGACAGGCCGAAATGTCCTGGCGGTACTGCATCGGGCAATTGTGCCGGTTGGGAAGCGAGTCGGGGCAGTTTGCATCGCCATTTTTACGACAGCAATGGGACTAATGTGGACACATTGGCGGATCGTCGATATGGCGGGCGGCGTGAAACCCGCCAACACCGCCCGGAAACGCAGAATTCGGCGCTTTTTGCTTTAACCAATTACGAACCCAATTGTATATCAATAGGCAGTGCCGCATCATCGCACCCATTGGAGGGTCCAATTGGAAAACCCAAGCCTCATGACGGCGCCGCACGAAATTTTTCTGTCGATCGTCGTCGTTGCCAGCAATCAGCAACCGAATCTGCAGGCGGTTCTCCGCGCGACGAGCGCCATTGCCCAACAATGCTCGCTGGATCACGAAATTGTCGTTGTCGACAATGGGTCCGACGACGGTTCCGTCGACCTGCTGCAGCGCCTATGTGGCGAGGACGGTATCCCCAACCTGCAGATTTACGTGCTGACGAAAAAGGTCGAAGCCGACGTGGCGGCCTGGGCTGGGGTGGAAAACGCGCTAGGCGATTATGTGGCGGTGATCGACCCGACGATCGACGACATCAATGCGCTGCCATCGCTGCTCGCCGCCTCCATGGAGGGGGCCGATGTGGTTTTCGCCGCCGCGAGCAATCCGCCGGCGGAGTCGCTTGCCTACCGCATCGCCAGCAACATTTTCGGTGCGACGATGCAACGTCTGCTGAAAGTCGATACAAGACGCGATGTGCCGTTCTTCCGGGTGCTCAGCCGGAAAGTGGTCAACTATATGCTGCGCCACGACGCGTCGGGGATGAGCTATCGGTGGCTGCCGGCCGCCTCGGGGTTTCGCAAAGCCTCGCTGACCTATGACAGCTCGGTGCAACGGCCCCGCCGAAACTTCTTCGACGCGGTCGACCGGGGCGCGCGGATGATGGTTTCCAGCAACCATGGGCCGATGCGCGTGGTAACGCTCTTGTCGTTGTTCGGCGCGGTGATGAACTTGATCTATTCGGCCTATGTGATCGTCATCGCCCTCATCAAGGAAGACGTCGCACCCGGCTGGGTGACCCTGTCGTTGCAGCAGTCGGGCATGTTCTTGCTGATATCCCTAGTGCTGTTGCTGCTCGGCGAATATATCCTGCACATAACCCGGCTAGCGACCAACGCGCCGAGCTACTATGTGGCGGACGAGTTCACCAGCGCGGTGATCACCCGCAAGCAGCGGCTCAATGTGGAAGCCAATACCGGCGGCGGTCCCCTGGGGTCGCCCCCGGATGCCGTCGTGGCGCCCAGCGAATAATAACCCGTGATCGACGCTCTCGTTATTGGTGGCGGATTCTATGGCGTCGCCATCGCCTGTTATCTGGTGCGGCAGCGCGGCCTGGACCGCGTGCGTTTGGTAGAGCGCGAGGCGGGACTTTTAACCCGGGCCTCGTTCCATAATCAGGCGCGCATCCACAACGGCTATCATTATCCGCGCAGTTACGTCACGGCGTATCGCAGCCGCATCAACTTTCCCCGCTTCGTCGCCGATTTCCCGTCCGCGATCCGTAGCGACTTCGTCAAGCTTTACGCCGTCGCGCGCCGCAATTCCAAGGTCAACGCTCAGCAATTCGCCCGTTTCTGCAGCGAAATAGGCGCGCCCCTCACGCCGGCGCCGGGGGAATATTCGAAACTGTTCGATGCCAATCTGATCGAGGCAGTCTTTCTCACGCAAGAATATGCGTTCGACGCGGCGGACCTGAAATCGTGGGCGAAACACGAACTCAGCGCCTGCGCGGTCGAAGTAACGACCGGCTGTGAGGTTCGGGCCTGCCACCCCACCGGCGACGGCACCACAGTCGAAATCAACGCCACGGATGGCGAGGGGTCGGACAGCGAAGCGGTCACCGCGCGCTATGTCTTCAACTGTACCTATAGCGGGCTCAACCGTCTGGGCGGCGCCTTCACACCGGTCGACACACGATTGAAGCACGAAATCACCGAAATGGGTTTGGTGGAAATGCCATCGGTGCTGCGCGGGTTGAGCATCACCGTGTTGGACGGCCCGTTCTTTTCGGCCATGCCCTTCCCGGCGCGCGGCCTTCACTCGCTGTCCCATGTCCGCTATACGCCCCATCTATATTGGCAGGACGAAGCCGGTGAAGACCCCTATGCGCGCCTCGATCGCTACGCCAAAGAGCCAAGGGTCGACCGCATGATTCGCGACGCCGCGCGCTATGTGCCGAGCCTGGCCGAGGCAACGGTTCGGGACTCGCTGTTCGAGGTGAAGACCGTGCTGGCCAAGAACGAGCGCGATGACGGACAACCGATATTGTTGGAGAAGAGTAAGACACTGCCGGGTTTCTATTCGATCCTTGGCGGCAAGATGGACAATGTCTACGACATCATGGGCTTTCTCGACGACGAGATAATTCAATGACCAACGCCAAGAACGATGCGCTGATTGGATCCACTGGTTTTGTCGGAACCACCCTGCTGCGCCAGCATTCGTTCCATCACCTGTTCCGATCCACCAATATCGCCGACATCCGCGGACGCGGCCTCGATCAGTTGGTTTGCGCCGGGGCGCCGGCGCAAAAATGGATCGCCAACCGCGACCCGGACGCCGACGAAGCGAACATTTCGCGCCTCATCGATCATCTGGATACGATCCATTGCCAACACTTTACCCTGATCAGCACGGTCGATGTGTTCGCCGACCCCACGGGCGCCGACGAGGCCACCATGCCGGACGAAATCGGCCTACACCCCTATGGCCGAAACCGGTTGGCGCTTGAGCAATTCGTTGCGAAAAAATTCCCCCAGGCTTTGATTGTCCGCCTGCCGGGGCTGGTCGGCGCCGGTTTGCGTAAAAACGTCATCTTCGATTTCCTCAACGATAACAATCTCGCCGACATCGACAGCCGCGGCGTCTTCCAGTTCTACCCGATGGCCAATCTGTGGAGCGACATCGCCATCGCGCGCTCAGCCGACCTTTCCTTGATCCACCTCACCGCTGCGCCCCTTTCGGTCGCGGAGGTCGCCCGCGACGGCTTCGGGCGGGAGTTCCATCAAGAAGTGGTCGACGCGCCGGCCCGATATGATTTTCGCACCCGTCACGCCGCCCTCTACAGCAGCGCGGGGTTTTATCAGTACACCAAGGCGCAGACCCTCGACGTTATCCGCGACTACGCCCACTCCGAACCGAAAACGGCGCCTGACTGATGCGGATCTCCATTTCCAACATCGCCTGGTCTCCCGACGCCGACCCCACGGTTGCGGCGTTGCTGGCGAAACACCGGATCGACGCCATCGACGTGGCGCCGAGCAAGTATTTCCCCGACGTCGCCACGGCCCAACCGGACGGTATCGCGACGGTCCGTCAACAGTGGGCCGATCGCGGTATCGAGATTGTCGGCATGCAGGCTCTGCTGTTCGGCACGCAAGGGCTCAACCTTTTCGGCGAACCCGCCATTCGCGACCGGATGCTAGATCACCTCCGCCAGGTGTGCCGAATCGCGCAGGGTCTCGGCGCACGGTTCCTGGTCTTCGGGTCACCGCGCAACCGCGACCGCAGCGGCTTGGATGACGATGCGGTTCTGGACACCGCCTGTGCATTTTTTCGAGAGCTGGGTGAAATCGCCGCCGGACATGGCGCGATCATTTGCCTGGAACCCAACCCGACCGCGTACAACGCCAACTTCATGACCGATGCGGGATCGACCGCTGCCATTGTCCGCGCCGTCGACCGGCCGGCGATCCGCCTGCAACTCGATGGCGGGGCTTTGATGCTGAACGGCGAGGATGCCGACGCGGTCCTCGCCGCCCATGGCGATCTGGTGGCCCATATTCACGCCAGCGAACCGCATCTAGCGGTTCTCGGCGATAGCGGCACCGACCATGGCCCGATTAGCGCGGCGATCCGCCAATACTGCCCGGATCGTATTGTCACCATCGAAATGCTTGAGGATAAAACCGCGCCGATCGACGCGATCGACCGCGCCCTGGCCTTCGCCAACCGCGCCTACGCAGATGCGGCGGACGAATGAACAACGACTTACAACGCGGCGCGATAGAGCATACCGATTGGGACGTGCCAGCCTTCGATTGCCTGCAACTACGGGCGAAGCGATCGACCTATTGCGTGGTGATCCCGGTGATCAATGAAGGCGAGCGGCTGACGACGCAGCTTCGCGAAATGGCGGCGCTCGGCCAGATGGACAAAGTCGATGTTATCATCGCCGATGGCGGATCGACCGACGGTTCGACCGAGCCCGACTTATTGTCCGAGCTCGGCGTTGCCGCGCTCCTAGTAAAACGCGGCCCCGGCAAACTATCGGCGCAGTTGCGCATGGCCTATGCCTGGGCGCTGGAAGCCGGCTATGGCGGCATCGTCACCATCGACGGCAATGGCAAAGACGGCGTCGAGGCGATTGACCAATTCGTCGCGGCGCTCGACCACGGCGTCGACTACGCCCAAGCCTCGCGCTTTATTAAGGGCGGGCAAGGCGTCAACACGCCGTTGACGCGGTTGCTGGCGATCCGCTTTGTCCACGCGCCGCTCCTGAGCTTGGCCGCCGGTAAATGGCTGACCGACACCACCCAGGGCTTTCGCGCCTATAGCAGCCCGTATCTGCTTCACCCCAAGGTTCAGCCGTTCCGGGCGATGTTCGCAGACTATGAGTTGCTGGCCTATCTCAGCGTCAGGGCATCGCAGCTGGGCCTCGCGGTGGCGGAAATCCCAACCCGGCGGGTCTACCCCGACGATGGTTCCGTTCCCACCAAGATCAGCGCGGTCTCAGGCAATCTCGGCTTGCTGAAAACCCTCTGCGCGACCCTGACCCGGCGCTATCATCCGAACTAACCCGCCTCGTCTGGCTGTTTGGTCGGTTTGACGCCTTCCGGCTTGCCCACCACGACAATCGTCAACGCGTCCGGATCGAGCAGCTTCTTGGCAATCCGGTTTACATCGTCAATGGTCACCGCCTCGAAAAACTTGCTGCGCTCATCGATGTACTCGATGCCCAGATCCTGGCGTTGCACGGCAACCAACATGCCGGCAATCGCGCCGGTATTGTTGAAACGCAGGGCAAACGAGCCGGTAATATTGTCGCGCGCCGCGTCGAGGCGCTCTTGGGTGATGGGGGTGTCGCGCAACCGCGCCCATTCGGCGCGTATCACATCGAGCGATTGCCCTACCGCGCTGTTCTCGGTGGCCGCGCCGCCAAGCCAAAGGGCGGCATGGTCAAGCGGCTGTAGATAGCTGGAAACCGAGTAAGCGAGGCCGCGCTTTTCGCGAATCTCCTCATAGAGGCGCGACGTGAAACCGCCACCCCCCAGTACATGGTTCAAAATATAAGCGGCGTAATAATCGGGATCGTCGCGCGGTAGCCCACGATGACCGAACACAATGGTGCTTTGCGGGACGTCTTGTTCGACCACGAAAACTTCGCCCAACGCGGCCGGCTCCCCGGGTCCAATGGAAAAGGCCTCGGCCCGCTCGGGTAGATCGCCAAAGGTCGAATCGAGTAACGGCGCCAACTCCGCGGCGCCTATGTCACCGGCCACGCCGATCACCATATCGCCGCGCGCAATCCGCCGGCTTACGAACGCCTTGAGGTCGGTTTGGGTAAGCGCGTTGACGCTTTCGACAGTTCCGCCAGATCGCCGGCCATAGGGGTGTTTGGGGAAATTGGCGGACCAAAAGGTCCGGTTGGCGATCGAGCGCGGGTTGTTCTTTCTTCCAGCGATTCCGGTCAAAATCTGCGCCCGGATCCGCTCGACCGCTTCGTCATCGAAACGCGGTTCGGTCATGGCCAAATGAAACAGATCGAACGCTTCGTCGCGGTTGCGCGTGAGGCTCCGCAAACTGCCCGAGAATGTGTCCCGCGAGGCACTGAAACTCAGCGATATGGAATTATCCTCCAATCGCCGACGGAAAGTCTGGGAGTCGAGGTCGCCCGCGCCTTCATCGAGTAGGGCGGAGGCCATGTTGGCCAACCCTTCCTTACCCCACGGATCGGTTGCGGTGCCGCCGGTCATGGAAAATCTCAGCGCGATGATAGGAAGCGTGCGATCTTCCACCAGCCACGCCTCAACACCGCCAGGACTGACCACGCGCTGGATTTCGACCGCGCGCGCCGGCGTGACGGCAGCGAAAACCAGGACACCGAGCGTCAGGATAGTTAGGTTGGCAATAAACCGTGAATATGCGGTCATATTAAGATTTCCCCTCTTCCTTCAAGGGCAGCAATATTCCAGTAGTCGATGTTTCCGGTCGCAAAACGGCGCGTGCCGCCGCATTGACCTGCTCAACCGTGACGGCGGAAATGCGGTTAGGCCATTGCTCCACATCCTCGACCGTCTGTCCGGACGTCAGCGCCCTGCCAAAGATGCGCGCTGGACCGCCCAGGCTATCGCGCGCGAAGACCGCACGGTCGACCATGCGCTGCTTGGCGCGCTCGACCTCTTCGGCGGTCGCACCATTTTCCAGAAACCGTGCCACTTCCGCCTCCAAGGCGGTGGCCAGGGTGTCGACATCGACGCCCGGCCTGGGGCTAAAGCCCATTCCGAACGTCGTTGTGTTTAGACTGTCGGGCTGATACCAGGCCCCGGCACCGACGGCCAGCGCCTGGTCGATGACCAGCGCGGAATGGAGCCGGCTGGAAGAACCGCCCCCCAGAACTTGGGCCAGTACTTCGAGCGCGTGGGCATGCTCGACGTCGCCGGAAACATAGCTCGGCGCCAGCCAACGGCGCGACCAGCTCGGCTGTTCGACACGCGCGTCGCGCATGACAACTTCGCGCGGCGCATGGTGGGGGGGTTCGCTCGGCCGCAGACGCTCGGGTAATTTCTTCGCCGGGATCGGTCCATAATAGGTTTCGGCCAACTCGCGCACCCGCTCCGGCTTCACATCGCCCGACACCACCAAGACAGCATTATTAGGGGCATACCAGGTCTCATAGAAATCGACGATTGCGTCACGGTCCAAGGCCACAATTTCATGCTCCCAGCCGATAATCGGCAGACGATAGGGATGATTGCTATAAGCGGCCGCCAGGATATGTTCCCTTAAAAGCTGGGCAGGGCGGTTTTCGATGCGCGAGCGCCTTTCTTCGATCACAACCAGACGTTCGGGATTGATAATTTCATCGGTGAGAACCAGGCCGTTCATGCGGTCGGCCTCGAATTCCATCATCAAGGGTAGTCGGTCGGCGGCGATATTTTGGAAATAGCCGGTATAGTCCTGGCTGGTAAAGGCGTTCTCGCGACCGCCATTGCGCGCAATAAGGTCGGAGAAAGCGCCAGCTTCACGGGTTTTCGTTCCTTTGAACATCAGATGTTCAAGCATATGCGCGATGCCCGACTTGCCCGGTGGTTCATCGGCGGCGCCCACCTTGTACCAGAGCATGTGCGTGACCACTGGCGCGCGGTGGTTTTCGATGACAACGATCTGCAACCCATTGTCGAGGGTGTAGGTCGTTGGGTTGAATATCTGGGCCGCGGCCGGCTGCACGGCGATGCCGGCCAGCAGGAATACGGAAGCCAAGCCGCCACTCAGGGCCGGAATTAAACGCCGGCGCCAAGTCGATTTGCGATGGGTGCGCACATTCATCTCCCTGTTCATGCTGTTCACATATGGCGGTTTCGCAAGCCGACGCAACGCGAAATCAAACGCGTTCACTCACATTGCCGCGAGATCGCTTGCCGGAATATGAACGTCAGCGCACTGACGCTGAAAGCGGACTAGAATATTTTGAACAATTGGTTGGTTTTTCGGTCGATCAGCGGCGTGTCGCCTTCGGTGGCATCACGGCCGAGGGCCTGATTTTCGCGTAATCGCCGGGATTCCGCCGCTGCATCGACCACTTCTTCGTTATCCGGATCAAAATTCAATAATTTCTGGACGAAATTCAGATTGGCTTCGGCCAATATGGAGCTTTCGCGGTCGACCTTGCTGCGAATATCGGGCTCCACATTATCCGCACCGGCGCGCGCCAAAAATGCCGACTCGCCGTTCGACCGCTGACTGACGGCCTCTTGAGGCGCCGCCCTTGTCGAGGGGCCTTCATTACGCCGCGTTGAAGACGCCGCATCGGCCTCATCGGCGCGGAAAATTGCCTGGCGGGCCTGCTCGCGCGGTGTCGCCACGCCGGGCCGCTCGGCGCCGGGCCGCGGCGGGCGCAGTTTAAAATCCGGCGGCTGTGACAAGGGCGCGCGTTTAACCACGGCAAATTCGTCGGGCGCCGTGCGTTGCAGACCAAGTACCCGCTTGGCGGAGTCGCCGCACGACGCCAAAATCAGTACCGCGCCGAACATCAAGAGGATCGGCCGCGGACAGCGCAGCAATCGCGAACCGGGTTCCGCACCATACGTCGCAATCTGGTTTGGCTGGACAGAACGTCCCATGATAACCTGCTCCCTTGAGTTTCGTTTCGATCCGTTACGACAGGCCGATAAACGCGCCTATCTTAGCGCGCGCGCCGGACCAAACAAGCCATCATACAACAGCATGGCCGTGCCAAGCACGATCAGACTATCGGCAAAATTGAACGCCGGCCAATGCACCCCGGCGACATGGAAATCGAGAAAATCAATCACCGCGCCGGAAATTGCCCGATCGATCACGTTGCTGGCCGCGCCGCCGATGACAAAGACCAGCGCCACGGTGATGTATGTACTACCCGCGCGCATCAGCCATACCAGTAGCGCGATCATGATGACCACCGCGACGGCGACCAAAATCCAGCGTGCCAGGGCGCTGTCGGCGCCAAATAATCCGAAGCTGATGCCGGTATTGTGCACCGGAACCAAGTTGAAAAAGGAGGTGACTTCCAGCACCCGCGGCGGTTCGAACACAAGCCCGATCATGATCTGCTTGGAGATCTGATCGACCACGGCGATCACGACGATGAATATTAGCGCCCAGCGCTGCATCCTTCGATCCTATCCGCTATTCCGCTGCGTCGGGTAATTTTTCCACGGCCGCCGCACACCTACCGCAAATTTCGGCATGACCATGGCTGCCCACATCGGGTAGAATCTGCCAGCAGCGGGCGCATTTTTCGCCTTCGGCGGTTTTCGGTACAACCCCAATACCCGGCACATCGTCCAGACTAAACGCGTCCGCGGGCGGCGCGCCGGCGATCAAGGTCGCCGCCGAGGTGATCGAAATCTCCGCCAGGTCGATGCCGGCCATGGCCGCAACCGTGTCGTCGTCGGCGTAGACGTCGGGCGCGGCCTGCAGGCTCGACCCGATACGTTTTTCCGCCCGCTCGATCTCCAACGCTCCGGTGACGACCCGGCGCAGGCGGCGCACTTTGTCCCATTTCGCCGCCAGGGCGTCGTCGCGCCAACTCGCGTCAACCTCGGGGAAGGTGCGCAAATGGACGCTGTCCTCGCCGTCGCCGCCGTTGCGCGACAGCCAGGCCTCCTCGGCGGTGAAGCACAAGATCGGCGCCAGCCAGGCGGTCAAATGATCGAATAATGTGTCGAGCACCGTGCGGCAGGCGCGACGCGACTGAGAGTCGACCGGGTCGCAGTACAGCCCGTCTTTGCGAATATCGAAATAGAACGCCGACAATTCGACCGCGCAGAAATTGTGCAACGCTGTCCACAGGGTGTGAAATTCAAAGTCGTCAACGCTTTGGCGCACCAGACCGTCGAGCTCCCAAATGCGGTGCAATACCCACCTTTCCAGCTCGGGCATGTCCGCCACCGGCACCCGCTCGGACTCGTCGAAGCCTTCGACGCTGCCCAGCAGGAAACGCAACGTATTGCGGATGCGCCGGTACAGATCGGACTGATGTTTTAAGATTTCCGGGCCGATGCGCAGATCGTCGGAATAGTCGGAACTCACCACCCAGATACGTAGAATGTCGGCGCCCAACTGATCGATAACCTTTTGCGGCGCCACCACATTGCCCAGCGATTTCGACATCTTGCGGCCATCCTCGGCCATCACGAAACCATGGGTCAGCACCGCGTCATACGGCGCGCGGCCGCGCGTGCCCGACGATTCGAGCAGCGAGGAATGGAACCAGCCGCGATGCTGGTCCGAACCCTCGAGATAGAGCGAGGCTGGCCATTGCAGCTCGGGCCGATCTTCCAGCACGAAGCTATGGGTCGAACCGGACTCGAACCACACCTCGACAATGTCGGAGACCTGCTCATAGGCGTCCGCATCATATTCGTTGCCCAGAAAGCGCGAAGCCGGGCTGGAGAACCAGGCATCGCCGCCCTCGGCCTCGAAGGCTTCTGTAATCCGGTCGAAGACTGCTTGATCGCGCAGCAGCTCGCCGGTCTTTTTCTCGACAAACACCGGGATCGGCACGCCCCAGGCGCGCTGGCGCGAAATGCACCAGTCGGGCCGGCCCTCGATCATCGAGCGCAGACGGGTCTTGCCGGCGGGCGGCACGAATTTGGTGTCGTCGATCGCCGCCAGCGCGGTATCGCGCAGCCCGGTGTTCTCCATCGAGATGAACCACTGGGCGGTATTGCGGAAAATCAGCGGCGCCTTGGAGCGCCAAGAATGGGGGTAGGAATGGCGCAAGCTACCCTTGGCCAGTAATTGGCCGGCGCCGATCAACGCCTTGATCACCCCGCCATTGGCGTTGCCGTCCTTGCCGTCGTCGGTCAGCACCACCATGCCCGCGAACAGCGGCACATGATCGAAATAGCTGCCATCCTCGTCGACCATATCGGGCATCGGCAGACCGTGCGCCAGGCCAAGCCGGTAATCGTCCTCGCCATGGCTCGGCGCGATGTGCACAAAGCCCGTGCCGGTTTCGGTGGTGACGAAATCGCCGGCATAGAGCGGCACGTCGAAATCGAAATCCTGACCGCGCAGCGGATGGGCGCAGACCGTGCCGGCGAGTTCCGACCCTTTTAGCCGGGCGACTTCGGCGATGGCGTCCAGTCCACAATCCTCGCGGAAACTTTCCAGCAAATCAGCCGCCGCGACCAGTCGGTCGCCAACCTTCGCCACCGCGCCTTCGGCAACGCCGGTCACTTCGAACACCACATAGTCGATGGTGTCGCCATAGCCGATGGCGCGGTTGCCGGGAATGGTCCAGGGCGTCGTCGTCCAGATCACCACCCCGGCGCCTTCGAGCGCCGGCAGCTGGGCTTCGACGACGGGGAACCGCACATAGATCGTCGGCGACTTGTGGTCCTCATATTCGACCTCGGCGTCGGCCAGCGCGGTGCGCTCGACCACCGACCACAGCACCGGGCGGGCGCCGCGATAGAGCCCGCCATTCATCGCGAACTTGCCGATCTCGCGGGCGATCTGCGCTTCCGCGTGGTGGGTCATCGTCATATAGGGGTTGGCCCAATCGCCGATCACGCCGAGACGTTGGAACTCTTCCGACTGCACCTCGACCCAGTGCTGGGCGAAGTCCCGGCATTCTTGGCGAAACTCGAGAACCGGCACCTCGTCCTTGTTGCGGCCGCCGGCGCGATATTCTTCTTCGACCTTCCACTCGATCGGCAGACCATGACAATCCCAACCCGGCACATAGTTGGCGTCCTTGCCCAACATCTGCTGCGAGCGGTTGATCACATCTTTCAAAATCTTGTTCAGCGCATGGCCGATATGCAGATTGCCGTTGGCGTAGGGCGGTCCGTCGTGGAGGATGAACTTCTCCCGGCCGCGCGACGCTTCGCGCTGCTTGGCGAACAAATCCATCGACGCCCAACGCGCCAACAGTTCTGGCTCTTTCTTGGCCAAGCCGGCGCGCATTGGAAATTCGGTCGACGGTAAAAAAACCGTATCTTTATAATCGGTTGCCATACGGGAATCCTTCGATCGGGCGCCAATTCAAAAGCAGACGCCAATCGGGCTGGCTTATAGTGCCCTCAACGAAAGCGGGCAACCATCTGGATCCCGCAGCATGTACGCTAACATTACCTAAAAACCGACTGAATCGCCCGATTTTGCCGCATAAGTGGCCAAATTTTCGCGCGCTTGCTCACAATCGACGGTGATTTGGTGTTTTAGGGCTTCGAAATTCTCGAATTTCCGCTCTGCGCGCAGATGGTCGACCAACGCGACCCGCAGATACTTTCCATACAGATCACCGGCGAAATCGAACAAATGGGTTTCCAGCAAAAGCCGGTGGCCGTCGACCGTGGGCCGCACCCCTAAATTGGCCACCCCGTCGAACCACTGGGTCTCGTCGCCGGCGGTCACCCCGGCGCGCACCGAATAGACCCCGCGCGCCGGCTGCACATATTCCGCCGGATCGATATTGGCGGTGGGAAAGCCGATGGTGCGGCCGCGCTGGTCGCCGGTCAAAACCCGGCCCTCGATCTCCCAGAGCCGTCCGAGTAAGGCGGCGGCGCGTTCGGGTTGGCCGTCCTGCAAGGCTTGGCGGATCACCGAGGAGGAGTAGATTTCTTGGCTGGCATCCTTGGCCGGTTCGACGATGGTGACGCCGAACCCCAGTTCGCCGCCCTTCGCTTGCAGCATCGCCGGGTTGCCGCGGCGCTTGTTACCAAAGGCGAAATCGTGGCCGACCACCACATGGGCCGCGCCGAGACCGTTGTGCAACAGCGTCTCGATAAAGTCTTCCGCGGTGATGCTGGCCATTTTCCCATCGAACCGGCAGACCAGCAGCGTATCGACACCCAGGCCGGCGATGGCGCGCACCTTGCCGCGAAACGGCGTCAGGCGGAACGGTTCTTCGTCGGGCCGGAAAAAACGGCGCGGATGGGGCCGGAAGGTCATCAGCGCCAACGCCCGCCCGTCAGCGTCGGCCTGCGCGCGCGCCGCGGCCAACACCACCTGATGGCCACGGTGCAGGCCATCGAAGTTGCCGATCGCGACCACCGCGCCGCTGGCGTCCGCGGGAACGCTGGGAATGTGCCGGAATAAGCGCATGACCGCGGGATTTACCTGCCGCCAGCGCCGATATCAAGTGCGGCGGCCGCCAAGCCTTGCAGCTTATTCCGCGGCCAGCGCCCGTTGCGGCACCAATACATCGGCCTCGCCGTCGATAACCACGGTGCTGCCAACCGTACAGGTAGTGCGCAGCTTGGCCCGGTTGCGGCCGGCATCAAGCGCGGTGATCACGGCGCGCGCGGTCACCGTGTCACCGGGCCGCACCGGTGCTTTGAATTTCAGCGACTGGCCGACATAGACGCAGCCCGGTCCCGGCAGGCGGGTACCGATAACGGTGGAGATGAAACTCGAACAAAGAAAGCCGTGGGCGATGGTGCCCTCGAACATGGTCGCGGCGGCGTATTCTTCATTGAGATGCATCGGGTTGGTATCGCCCGAGATGCCGGCGAACATGACCAGGTCGGCCGGTCCGATAGTGCGCGCATAGGCGGCGCTCATGCCGATTTCCAGGTCTTCAAAAAAATACCCGCTGAGCTCACCGATCGGATCGGCGACCGGTAGTTCGGAAGGCTTCGCGACAGTTTCGGCAATATCGACCGACATCTAGTTCCCCAATGCTGTTGTGCAACGTAAATTGTTGCGACGCAGCATATCGGGGCCATCCGGTCACGGCAATGGCGCATAACCGTTTGTTAAGTAATCATATTTTCGGACCCTAAAAGACCGTATTTTCGAATCGGCCCGATAAATAGGTGGTGCGCCGCACAAATCAGCTCGCGGCGGGAACCTCGCCTGGGCGTGGTTCGATGGGGGTCAGCGCGCCTAGCGCCAATACCTCTTCCAGCTTGGCGGCAAACGACAAGAGCTCAAATTCGCCACGGGGCTTGCCGACCAACTGCAGGCCCACCGGCAGCCCGCTAGCGGTAAAACCGCACGGTACCGAGATCGCCGGCGACGAGGTCAGGGTCGCGGTATAGGCCACATAAACCCAGTCGATATAATTATCGAACACATGGTCGCCGAGCCGGTCGAGGTAACGCCGGTTGACGTCGAACGGCGGCACGATGGCGGTCGGCAGCGCCAGCAAATCGTATGTTTCGAACCAGGCCATCAAACGCTGATAGAGCGCGCCTTGGGCAACCCAGGCCTTGCCCACATCACCGGTCGATTGCGCCATGCCCTTTTCGATGTTCCACACCATCTCAGGCTTGAGCTGGTCGCGATACTGCTCGAGCAACGGCGCGCGCACCCCAACGAATAGCGCTGCCCGCAAGGCCTGGAAAATGTCGATAATGTCGTGGCAGTCCGGCGCGGCTTCCTCGACGATGGTGCCGGCGTCAGCAAACCGGGCGGCGGCGGCGGCGCAAATATCGGCGACTTCGGGATCGACCGGGCCGATGCCCAGATCGCGGGTGAAGCCGATCCGCACCGGCGCCCGCGGCGCGTCGACGGCGTCTTGAAACGAGACGCCCGGCGCCTCCAAGGATATGGGGTCGCGCGGGTTGCGGCCGACCTCGGCATCGAGCATTAGCGCCACGTCGCCTACCGTGCGCCCCATGGGGCCGTCAACCGCCAGCATCTGAAACGGGTTGCGGCTGGGTCCATGGGCCACCCGTCCCGGGCTTGGCCGCATGCCGACGATGGAGCAAAAACTCGCCGGGGTGCGCAACGAGCCGCCCAAATCGGAGCCTGTCGCCAGCCACGCCATGCCGGTCGCCAGGGCGACCGCCGAGCCGCCCGACGATCCGCCGCAGGTCAGCGCGGTGTTCCATGGGTTGAGGGTCTGACCGAAGACCTCGTTGAAGGTGTTGGCGCCGGCGCCGAATTCCGGCGTGTTGGATTTGCCCAGGAAAACCGCGCCGCTGCGCCGCAAATGGGAAACCGATATTTCGTCATTGTCGGACACATTCTCGGCAAATATCGGCGAACCGAAGGTGGTGCGCACCCCGGCGACTTCGTTCAAATCTTTGACCGCGACCGGCAGGCCCGCCAGCCAGCCGGGCTCCGGATCGTCGGGGGTGTTCAGCGCTTTGGCCTGCTCACGCGCTTCGTCCAGACACAGGATGGGCAGGGCGTTAACATCGCCGTCGACGGCAGCGATACGGTCCGCCGCCGCATCCACCATCTCCACCGGCGAAACCTCACCGGCCCGCAATAGCCCCACCGCTTCGCGGGCGCTCAGCGCAATAAGTTCGGAATGGCCCGCCATGTTTCCCCCTGACCCCGTTTTCGGCAACTTAGGCCGCGGCGATAAGGGCGTGCAAGTCATGCTGCGGAAACTTAAGCTCGGGATGATGACAAACGACTGGATAATCGACGGACCTGACAGTGCCCCGGCGACGGTGGTACTGGCGCACGGCACCGGCGCCATGATGGACACGTCGTTCATGAACACGATGGCGGCCGGCCTGGCGGCGGCGGGACTGCGGGTTGTGCGGTTCGAATTTCCCTATATGGCCGAGCGCCGCCGCGACGGCAAACGCCGACCGCCCAACCGCAAGCCGGTATTGTTGGAGAGCTGGCGCGACGTGATCACCCGATTAGGGCCGGTCGAGCGGCTGATCATCGGCGGCAAATCCATGGGCGGTCGCATCGCCAGCGAACTCGCCGCCACGGAGCACGCCGCGCTGGGCATCGCCGGCGTCGTTTGCCTGGGCTATCCCTTCCACCCCGCCGGCAAACCGGAGAAGTTGCGCACCGAACATCTGCGCGCCTACCCGGTGCCCCTGCTCATCGTCCAGGGCGAGCGCGATGCGCTGGGCGCCCAAGCCGAGGTGGCGGGCTACGGCCTGGACAAGAAGATCGAGATCGTCTGGCTGCCCGATGGCGACCATTCCTTCAAACCGCGCAAGAAATCTGGCCATACCGAAGACGAGAACATGGCGGCGGCGATTACCGCGGTGACGCGTTTTACCGAACTTCGTTAGGACACAACCGGTCCAACAAGAAAACAGCCGTGCAATGGCACGACTGTTTTCTCATCAAGCGATTGAGTCGAACTTATTTGCCCAACCGCTTAGCGATGCCGTCACCATAGGCTGGATCGGCGGCCCGGAAATAACCGAGTTGGCGTTCGACGATGTCATCGGGGACGCCCTGCATGGCGCCGGCGATGGTATCCATTAGGCGTTCCTGCTCATCGGATGGCATGAGGCGGAACAAGTCGCCGGCCTGGGTAAAGTCGTCGTTGCCTTCGCGGTGATTGTACCGGTCGGCGGCCCCATCAATCGCCAGCGGCGGCTCTGCGACCGATGGATCTTCCACCGGTCCCTCGAAACTATTGGGCTGGTAATTCACCGCACCGCCATTGTTGCCGTCGAAGCGCATGGCCCCGTCCCGTTGATAATTACGCACCGGGCAGCGCGCGGCGTTCACCGGCAAGGCCTGATGGTTGGCGCCGACCCGATAGCGCTGCGCATCGCCATAGGACAGAATTCGCATCTGCAACATCTTGTCCGGGCTATGGCCGATGCCGGGCACTACATTGGCTGGCGTAAAAGCGGCCTGCTCGACCTCCGCGAAGTAGTTCTCAGGGTTGCGGTTGAGTTCCAACGTGCCGACCTCGATCAAGGGGAACTCGCTGTGCGGCCATACCTTGGTCAGATCGAACGGGTTGTAAGCGGTTTTCGCCGCCTCCGCTTCCGACATGATCTGCACCTTCAGCTTCCATTTGGGGAAGTCGCCGCTCTCGATTGCGCGATAGAGATCGTTCTGGTGGCTCTCCCGATCCTCGCCGATAATCTTGGCCACTTCGTCGTTGCTGTTGGTCTTATGGCCCTGCTCGGTCTTGAAGTGGAACTTCACCCAGAACCGTTCGCCGTCGGCGTTGATCAAACTGTAGGTGTGCGAGCCATAGCCGTTCATATGGCGGTAGGATGCCGGCTGGCCCCGATCCGACATGAGGATGGTGATTTGGTGGAGCGCCTCGGGCGCGTGCGACCAGAAATCCCACTGCATGGTGCCATCACGTAAATTGGTCTTGGGGTCGCGTTTTTGGCTGTGAATGAAGTCCATGAACTTGTACGGGTCGCGAACAAAGAAGACCGGCGTATTGTTGCCGACCAGGTCCCAGTTACCTTCTGCGGTATAGAATTTCAGAGCAAAACCGCGAACGTCCCGTTCGGCGTCCGCCGCCCCCTTCTCGCCGGCAACCGTGGAAAATCGCAGGAAACATTCGGTTTCCGTGCCGACCTCGAACAGTTTGGCCTTGGTATATTTGGTGATGTCGCCGGTGACCGTCAGCTTGCCATAGGCGCCAGACCCCTTGGCGTGAACAACGCGCTCGGGAATGCGCTCGCGGTTGAAATGAGCATGTTTTTCAAACAGTTGCCAATCCTGCGCCAATAGCGGCCCGCGCGGCCCAGCGGTCAGGCTGTTCTGATTATCGGATATGGGACTGCCGTTTGTGGCGGTCATAATTGGGCATTTAGGCATCGGTTTCTCGCCCCTTTTCAGCGTGATGATGGTTTCGATGCCCCTAAGATGGCGGCCCCATTGTAATCTGTAAATTCGATTATTATTATAGATTTGATAGTTTTTACTTATTACTAACGCTAGGCCAAGACCGCCCATGAACCTACGAGACCTGCGCTATGTGGTCGCCGTCGCCGATGAAGGCCATTTCGGCCGCGCCGCGAACCGATGCCATGTCAGTCAGCCCGCCCTGAGCAGCCAAATACGCAAGCTCGAGGACGAACTCGGCGTCACCCTGTTCGAGCGCACCAACCGTTCGGTCCGGATCACCCCGGTTGGCGCACAGATCGCCGCCCAAGCGCGGCGGCTGATTACCCTGTCCGACGAAATCGTCGCCACGGCCCAAGCCGCCAAGGACCCCCTGTCGGGGCAACTCAAACTGGCCATGATCCCGACCATCGGCCCCTATCTATCGCCATTGATCCTCCCCGCTCTCCGGCGCCAGCTGCCCAACCTGAATGTGACGCTCATCGAAGGGTTCACCCATGACTTGGAGCGCCGCCTGCTTGAGGGCGAGCTTGATATCGCGATCCTGGCAACCGTGCCGGCAGGGGCAACCCTCAACGAACGGGAACTTTATATCGAGCCCTTCCAAGTCGCTTTGCCGCCGGGACATCCGCTTACCCGGCTCCCGAAAATAGCGGCGGCGGATCTGACAACCGGCGAGATGCTGCTGCTTTCCGAAGGACATTGCCTGCGCGACCAGTTGCTCGACCTTTGCCACGCCAAAACCGCCGACGATACGCCGAACACCCGGGAGACCAGCTTGGAGACGATCCTCGCGCTGGTGGCCGCCGGCGATGGCATCACCATGGTGCCCGCGCTGGCGTTACGATCCGATGACGCAAATCTGGGAATCGCCTGCCGCGACATTACCGAAGGCGCCGGCCGGCTGGTGCGGTTGGTGTATCGTTCGACCTTTCCACGGGCCGAGCTCGTGGACCGGCTCGCGGAGATTATTCGCAACCAAGTTCCGGCGAAGAAGGTCGAGACCGTTGGGTAAAATTCGTCGGCTTTCGATTTCCAGCTAGCTGACCGCAACCGCCTTATGTCGCGGTTTGCCCACACGCTCCAGAGAAGTTGATCGCCCGCCCGCTCGACTCGTCGCTAAACGCGGCGTCAAATATCGGCTGAACCGACAATCGACCAACTGGAGCCAAAACCATGGACACCACCGAATTGCGAGCGCTGCAGGCGCCGCTCAAGCAGATGTACCGCGACGATCCGGAAACCGCGCGGATTCCCGCGGCGGCCGAAGCCCGGCTGGGCGGTGAGGTCACCTGCGCGATCAAAGGTTGGGCGGGCGACACGGTGGCCGGGTTGCACCCGGCGGCCGGCGGCGATGGCAGCAAGGCGTGTTCCGCCGACATGCTGCTCGAGGCGCTAGTCGCCTGCGCCGGCGTGACGTTGAACAGCGTCGCCACGGCGATGGGCGTTGAGTTACGCGACGCGGTGGTACGGGCGGAGGGCAGTTGGGACGCGCGCGGTACGCTGGGCCTGTCGAAGGAAGTGCCGATCGGCCTCACCAATATCGCGCTCACTTTCGAACTCGACACGGACGCCGACGAGGCTACCCGCACCCGTCTCGTCGAGCTGACCGAGCGCTACTGCGTGATTTATCAAACGCTTCGAAATTCGCCGGACATGAGTTACCGTATCGCTCCATGAGCCGATACTCGGCCACCATGCCACGAGACGTTGGCAGTCCCAGGCGGAGATTGAGTTAGAGAACGTACCTCGCGGCACGTTTTTTCGCGTCGCGGCGCTATCGGCAATTAGCGGGGCGACTCGATCAATGCAGCACTTCGAAACCGACCGGTTGATATTGCGCGATTGGCGCGGTGAAGATCTCGCACCCTTTGCCGCCATGAACACTGACCCAAAAGTCATGGAGTTTTATCCTGAGCTCTTGAGCCGCGAGGAATCGGATGGGCTGGCGATGCGGCTGCAGCAGGACATGGATACAGTCGGCTTCGGTCTTTACGCGGTGGAGGTGAAATCCAGCGGCGATTTCATCGGTTATGTCGGCATATCGGAAGTTCGCTTCCCTGCCGCCTTTGCGCCCGCGGTGGAGATTGGCTGGCGGCTCGCCGCCGCGGCATGGGGTCAAGGATATGCCACCGAGGCCGCAAGGGGGTGTTTGGCGCACAGTTTTTACGAAATCGGCTTCGATAATTTGGTGTCGTTCACGACGCGAATTAACACAAAATCCATCGCCGTCATGGAACGCATCGGCATGTCGCGGAACCTGGGCGAAGATTTCGAACATCCGAAATTGCCCGAAGGCCACCCGCTGCGACCCCATGTCCTCTACCGGATTGGCAGACCAAGCGCGACACCCTCGGCGCAATAGGCGGCGGGCGAACCGTCCGACAGGGCTTTCCCCAGCCCCCGCTCTGGGTTAGCGTCCGCGCGCTTTGACCAACATCCACGATATCGGCGCCCGCGCGCTCAGATTGCTGCCCCCGGAACGCGGCCATCAGGCCGCGCTATGGGGATTATCCAACGGCTTCGGCCCCAAGGGGCGTCCCGATCAACCGGCTGGCCTGACCCAAAGACTTTGGGGCCGCGCGTTCGAGAACCCGATCGCCATCTCAGCCGGGTTTGACAAGAACGCGGTGGCGATCGCCGGCGCGATGGGCCTCGGCGTCGGCTTCGTCGAGGTCGGCGGCGTGACCCCGCGAGCCCAGACCGGCAACCCCCGGCCGCGGCTGTTTCGCCTGACCGCCGACCGGGCGGCGATCAACCGTCTGGGGTTCAACAATCACGGCGCGGAAGCCATCGCCACGCGGATCGAGGCGTACCGCAATTCGGGCGAAGCGGCGCTCGACGGCTCGCGGCCGGTGGGGGTCAATCTCGCGGCGAATTCCGACAGCGCCGACCCGGCCCGCGATTTCGAGCAGTTGGTCGATAGGTTCTCGCCCCTGGCCGATTTTCTGACCATCGATATCTCCTGCCCCAATTCCGAAAACGGTCTGGTGTTTCTGTCGCCGGGCCCGCTGGAAGACCTGCTCGGCCGTCTCACCGCGTTGCGCGACGGCAAAGGATTGGCAAAACCGCCGGCGCTGCTGGTTAAGATCGCCCCGGATATCGAAAACCGCGAGCTGGATATCTTGCTCGAGATCATCGCGGCAGCGGGGATCGACGGCATTACCGTGTGCAATACGACCACGGCCCGCCCCGATACGCTGACCAGCGCCCATCGCGGCGAGCGCGGTGGATTATCCGGCAAACCGCTGTTCGCCCGCTCGACGGAAATGCTGCGCCACGTCTATCAAGTGACCGGCGGGAACATCCCGCTGATCGGTGTCGGCGGTGTCTCCAGCGGCGCCGACGCCTACGCAAAAATCCGCGCCGGAGCATGTCTCGTGCAGCTATATACCGCGATGATATATAACGGCCCGGGACTGATTACCCGCATCAAGCAAGAGCTTGCCGACCTGCTGGCGGCTGATGGTTTCACCACCCTAAAAAACGCCGTCGGCAGCGAACACAAATCGGCCTGACCCGCCCCTCGTGGTTGTTCATAATCTTTGCTACGCTTGGCTGAACGGCGGCTGATAACGCCGATTTGGGGAGAGTTTTCAGCATGGTCGGAATCACCGGATTTGGCGGCTATATCCCGCGCCTGCGGCTGCAGCGCGCCACCGTCGTCGCAGCCAACCAGTGGGCCAATCCGGGCATCGCCGCCCTGGCCAAGGGCGAACGCGCGATGGCCAATTGGGACGAAGACGCGGTGACCCTGGCGGTCGAGGCCGCGCGCGACTGCCTGGCCGGCATTGACCGCGAGGCCATCGGCCAAATCTCCTTCGCTTCGACCAGTCTGCCTTTTACCGACCGGCAGAACGCCGGTATCGTCGCCGCCGCGCTCAGCCTGCCCGCCGCCATTAGCGCGCTCGACGTTACCGGGTCGCAGCGCGCCGGCACCAGCGCCTTGATCGCCGCCCTGAGCGCGACTAACGGCGCTGGGCATCTGTGCGTCGTCGCCGATAAGCGCCAAGCGCGGCCTGGCAGCACCCAAGAACTGACCTACGGGGTCGGCGCGGCGGCCGTGACCGTCGGCGCCGGCAAGGTGATCGCCGATTTCATCGGCCACCATTCGATCACCGAAGATTTCGTCGACCATTACCGGGCCGAGGGCCGCCGCTTCGATTATTATTGGGAGGAACGCTGGATCCGCCAGGAGGGTCATCTGAAGCTGATTCCGGCGGCGATCTCCGGCCTGTTGGAGAAAACCGGGGTCGCGGCCGACGCCATCGACCGGCTGATCGTGCCGGTAATGTCGCGCGGCGCCGGGCCGGGCATCGCCAAGGCGACGGGTATTCCGGCCGAGGCGGTCGCCGATAACCTGCAGGCCAATTGCGGCGACACCGGTGTCGCCCATCCGCTAGTCATGCTGGTGGCGGCGCTGGAAGCCGCCAAGCCGGGCGAAAGAATTCTCGTCGCCGGGTTCGGCCAGGGCGCCGACGCCTTGCTGTTCGAGACCACCGATGCGCTGGCCGACTATCCCGCCCGGCGCGGCGTCGCCGGCTCGCTGGAACAGCGGCGCGAAGAGACCAACTATATCAAATATCTGACTTTCAACGGGCTGCTCGATATGGAGCGCGGCATGCGCGCCGAGCAGGACAAGCAAACCGCCCTGACCACACTGCATCGCAACCGCGACATGCTGCTGGGCTTCATCGGCGGGCGTTGCACCAAATGCGGCACGCTGCAGATCCCCAAGACGCGAATTTGCGTCAACCCAAATTGCGGCGAGCATAACAGCCAGGTCGACGAGCCGTTCGCCGAAAAACCGGCCCGCGTGATGTCGTGGACCGCCGACCAGCTGGCCTATTCGATCGACCCGCCGGCCCATTACGGCATGGTGCAGTTCGAGGGCGGCGGCCGCCTGATGGTCGACTTCACCGATGTCGACCCGGATGCGGTCGAGGTCGACATGGCGATCCGCATGGTGTTCCGCATCAAGGACGTGGACGAGGCGCGCGGTTTCGTGCGCTATTTCTGGAAGGCCGCGCCGGCTGGCGCCTGACCCAAACCGCCAATAATGTGCTAAAATTCCCATTCATCCGAACCTGACGGAGCGAACCGATGGCCAGCGGTATCAAAGATAAAGTCGCCATTCTTGGCATGGGATGCGCCAAATTCGGCGAGCGTTATGACGCCGACGCCGAAGATCTGATGGTCGAGGCGTTCGAGGAATGCATCGCCGATGCCGGCATCGACGTTTCGGAAATCCAGGCCGCCTGGGGGTCGACCACCTTCGACGAAATGGGCGTCGGCAAGTCGGCCATTCCTTACGCGCAGGCGCTCCGTCTGCCCAATATTCCGGTCACACGGGTGGAGAATTATTGCGCCAGCGGCTCCGAAGCGTTTCGCGGCGCGGCCTACGCCGTGGCGTCGGGGGCCTGCGACATCGCGCTGGCCATCGGCGTGGAGAAGCTCAAAGACACCGGCTTCGGCGGTCTGCCCAACATGAACCCCGCCCCCCCCAACAGCCAGTGGTGGGCCAATATCACCGCGCCCGGCGGCTTCGCCCAATTAGCCAGCGCCTACCGCGCCAAGCATGGCATCAGCAAGGACGATCTCAAGCGCGCCATCGCCCATGTCTCGGTGAAGAGCCACGCCAACGGGGTGCTCAACGAAAAGGCCCATCTACGCCGGCCAATCACCGAGGAAGACGCGCTGAACGCGCCGATTATCGCCGAGCCGCTGGGGCTCTACGATTGCTGCGGGGTTTCCGACGGCGCGGCCTGCGCCATCCTGACCACGCCGGAAATCGCCAAGTCGCTGGGTAAAGGCCCAGTGGTCACCATCAAGGCGTTGCAAATCGCCGCCTCGAACGGCACCGAGGCTTCGTTCAACCAGTGGGACGGCAGCCATTTCCTGACCACCCGGGTGGCCAGCCAGCGCGCCTACGACGAGGCCGGGGTGAAGAACCCGCGCGACGATCTCAGCCTGATCGAAGTGCATGACTGCTTTTCGGTGACAGAGCTGGTGACCATGGAAGACCTCCACATTTCGCAGGAGGGCACCGCGCCGACCGATGTTATGGACGGCTTCTACGATTCCGACGGCACAATCCCCTGCCAGATCGACGGCGGCCTGAAATGTTTCGGTCACCCCATCGGCGCGTCGGGCATTCGCATGCTCTACGAGATGTATCTGCAACTTCTCGGCCGCGCCGCCGAACGCCAACGCGACGAGGTGGATATGTGCCTGACCCACAATCTCGGCGGCTTCCCCCACGAAAACGTCGCCGCGGTGTGCATCGTCGGCCGCAACGACTGACGGCACGGGACTGTCGTTGCAGTCATGAATGAACCGGCGCCGATCCTGTGGCAACCGAGCCCGGAAGTCATCGAGGCCCGCAACCTCACGGCCTTCGCCGCACAGATCAAAGAAAATCTCGGGCTCGATTTCGGCCGCGACTATGATGCGCTGTGGCGCTGGTCGGTGACGGAAAAGGGCGCGTTCTGGCGTGAATGCTGGAAGTTTCTCGGCATCGTCTCAGAAGGCCCGCTCGAGCCTGCTCTTGTGAACGGCGACAGTTTCGCCGGCGCCACATGGTTCCCTGAAGTGCGTTTAAACTACGCCGAAACCATCCTCAAATGGCCCGACGACCAGGTTGCCTTGGCCGCGGTCAACGAGGCCGGTGCGCGCTACGAGCTTACTTTCGCCGACCTGCGCGCCGGCGCGTCGCGCGCCCAACAGGCGCTGGCCGCCAGTGGCGTCGAAGCGGGCACACGGGTCGGTGCGATTCTGCTCAATACGCCGGAATCGATCATGGCGATGCTGGGCGCGACCTCGCTGGGCGCGGTATGGACTTCCGTGTCGCCGGATTTTGGCGCCCCGGGCATGCTCGACCGGTTGGCCCAGGCGGCGCCGGAAGTCCTGTTCGCTGTCGACGGCTATACCTTTGCCGGCAAGCGCTATGACGTGCGCGAAAAAATCGCCGAAGTCGTCGCCGCCCTGCCGAGCGTGCGCGAAATCATCGTTCTGGGGACCGAGGGAACGCCGGATATCGGCGCAATGAACTTTGGCACGAAGGCCCAAACCTGGGACGATTTTCACGCGCCCTTCGATCCGGCGCCGATGGCCTATACAAGACTACCCTTCGATCATCCGCTGTTCATCCTCTACACGTCGGGCACCACGGGCATTCCCAAATGTATCGTCCATTCGGCCGGCGGCAGCATGCTGAAAAGCGTCGGTGAGCATGCCATGCTGTTCGACCTGAAGCCCAGCGATACCGCGTTCTTTCCGACCACCTTGGGCTGGATGATGTGGAATTTCCTGGTCAATTATCTCGGCACCGGCGCCAAGATCGTCTGCTATGACGGCTCGCCCTTCTATCCGGATACGGGCCGGCTGTGGCAGCTCGCCGCCGACGAAGGCGTCACCGTGCTGGGCCTGGGCTCGTCCTATATCGAGGCCTGCCGCAAGAACGGCTTCGCTCCCGATCAAAGTCTCGATCTGAGCGCGGTGCGCAAGATTATCGCCGGCGGTTCGGTGCTGTCACCCGAGGGCTTCGACTATGTATATGAGCATATCGCCCGAGACGTGCATCTAAGCTCGGGCTCCGGCGGCACCGAGATCATGGGTTGCCTGCTGGGCAGCAACCCCTGGGGGCCGGTACGGCGCGGCGAATTACAGGCCCCGGCGTTGGGCATGGATATGGCGGTGTTGGATACCGGCGGTGCGGCGATCAGTGACGCCAAGGGCGAACTGGTCTGCCGATCCCCCTTCCCGTCGCTGCCCCTGGGCCTCTTGGGCGACGCGGATGGCGCTCGTTTCCAAGAAACGTACTTTAGCCAGAACCCGGGAAACTGGACCCAGGGTGATTTCGCGGAAAGCGTCGCCGATAGCGGCGGCTATATCGTCTATGGCCGTTCGGACGCCACGCTCAACCCCGGCGGGGTGCGCATCGGCACCGCCGAGATTTACCGGCAGGTCGATAAGGTGCCGGAAGTTTTAGAAAGCGTCGTGGTCGGCCAGAATTGGCAGCAAGATGTCCGCGTGGTGCTGTTCGTGCGCCTTCAGGGCGGCGTCGAGTTGAATGAGGCACTGGCCGATAAAATCCGCGCCACCGCGCGGGCTGGGGCGTCGCCCCGCCATGTGCCGCGCAAGATCGTCCAAGTCGACGATATTCCCAAAACCCGTACCGGCAAGATTGCCGAAATCGCCGTGCGCGATCTGGTCAATGGCGACCCGGTGGGCAATCGCGAGGCGTTGGCCAATGCCGACGCACTGGACGCCTTTGCCAACCGGGCCGAATTGCGTGACTAGGCGCGCATTGTAAGGCAAATATAGAGACCAACGAGAAAAATGATCGGGAGGAAATGATGGGCTTAAGATATCCCTTAATCGATGTGGACAGCGTCGGTGTGGCGCCTGATGGCGATGGCAACGCGTTGCGCCTGTTCAGCGATATTCCGGAGATTAAATCGGCGCTGACCTACCATCTGACGATTCCGCCCGGTGGCGCCCGTGGCCGTCAGATCAACCGCAACGCCGACGACGTTCTGGTCCTCGTGCAAGGCAGCGGTATCGCCGGCGTGGGGTCGGAGACTGCCGAAATGACCGCCGGTCATTGCCAATTGGTTCCCAAAGGTCAGGAATATTTCTTCGTCAATACCGGCGACAACGACGCGGTTATCGTTGGTTTCTATATCGGCGTCACGGATGCCGCGGCGATCGGTCTGGAGGCCACGGCCCCGGCGACGCTGGACGATGTTGCTGGTGCGCCAACGGGGATCACGCAGGGTATTTTCGTCCATGAAAATGATGTCACCCCGGAGAATATGGACAAGGGCGACGGCTGGAATATCACCGACTTCCGCCTGCCCCTATCAGGGCGCAACGGCTGCGGCTCAACGCTCTTTCGGGCGCGCTTCTTCCCCGGCGCGGTGCACGCCAAGCATCAGCACGAGAATTGCGAAGAGATTTATTTTGTGATGAGCGGTCACGGGCTAGCCGGCGCCGGTCCGGACCGGGTCGAAGTGCATGGCGGACAGTTTCACTTTATCCCCAGCGGGGTCGAGCACTTCATGCACAATCTCAGCGAGACCGACCCGATCGAGGCGATCGGCATTTATGTCGGCGCCGGCAGCGTTGCCGACACCGGCTATGTATTCATGGGCAGTGTCACGCAAGAAGATCTGAAAGTCGCCTAACCGCGCATAAAAAAGGGGCCGCTCGAAAGCGGCCCCTTCTCTTTATCGCTTAATCGTTAGCGATTTATTGGGTCGCAGGCTTCTTCACAAACTCAGCATTTGCCGGATCGGCCATCCAAGCTTTGACTTCGGATGCAACTTCAGCGCGATCGAAGTCATTGGCACAGCCCATGAAATCGTTGCTGAGGATATCATCCAAGCTGCTCTCTTTCTCGACCGAACCGATCAGGACCATGTCCTTCTGGACGCCTTCCCAGGCCGCAACGTTGACTTCACCGATCATCTCGGGATTCGGCGGAATCTGCAGGCCTTTAACGGTGTTAAGATAGCCGTACCCAAAGGCCGAGCTTTCCCATTCGTGGGGAACGCCCTTACGCGAAAGCGCTGCGACGGCTTCCATGTCGACGAGACCAACGTGGACACCCTTCGAATAGGCGCGGAAGAAACCACAAAGCGGTTCGCGCAATTCGTCCATGCGGTTGGCCAGCATCGAATAGGTGTTCGCCGGCGAGTTCTTGGCCGATTCCGGCATGATGTCGCGAAGCTCAATGCCACGAGCTTTCAAAGCTGCGACGTCGTTGCCCGACCCAGCAAAGGCAGCAGCCGTTCCTTTGAGGAACACGTTCGCCAAAGTCGGACCTGAATCACCTACGACGACGGTGTTGACGCCATCGGCGTTCGAACCGGCGTGCGCCATGGCAACCTTTACCACCGCCAAGTCACGGTCACTGGCCAGACCAATGGTCTTGCCCTTGAGCTCGGTCACTGACTTGATCGGACTATCTTTGGAAACAAAGACGCCCTCTGGCGCCCGATTGTGGAGCGTATAAACGGTCACCGCGCCAATGTTGGCGTTCCGGGCCTGGAAGGTCTCCGACCCGTCAAGCATCGCCAAATCGACGTCGCCGTTCGTCAGGAACGCCGCATAAGGAACTGATGTGTCGCCGGACAGCAACTTAACATTAACGCCCTCTTCCTCGAAATAACCGAGAAGCCGCGCGGAGTGCAAACCATAGAAACCCATGGTGCCATTATTCGGCTGGATCAATGTGATCGTCTTGTTTTGCGCCTGAGCAATGCCCGGGACGCTCATCAGAGCGACCACTGACGCGGTTAGTAGTGCTTTACGTAACATATTCACTTCTCCCTTTGTTAAAGGACGTTCTGTTCGCCCTGCTTTACGGCATGACTTGCTTTTTGCCGCTTTCCAAAAAGTCATTAGCTAACCATTAGCTAACTTCGATAGCCCCGTGACGGCTCCGCCATCGCGCTGCGCGCTTTTTCGAAACCGAATCCATCCTCGAATCGCGTTTCCAAAACACGAGCCGATAATCCAAAACTTCCATCAGCGTGAAGAGCATCAGACCCATCGCCGACATCGTCAGCAACGTGGCAAACGAGCCATCGATTTGCAATGCGAACGCAAAGCGCTGCATCAAAATGCCGACTCCCGCCGAGGCCGAGAAAAACTCAGCGACGATCGTACCGAGAAGGGCGCCGGTAAGCGCCAATTTCAGACCGGCGAAGATGAGCGGAATGGCGTTGGGCAGTTGCAGCTTCCAGAAATATTCGCGCTTGGATGCGCCCAAAGAGCGGAACAAATCGGTCGCGTCTTCATCCGTGCGCATCAGCGCGGTGAGCGTGTTGACGAAAGGCGGGAAGAAACACACCAACGCCGCCAGCGCGATCTTAGAGCTCCAGCCAAAACCGAACCACGCGATAATCATCGGCGCCACGGCGATACCGGGGGTCACATTGAAGACCACCGCGTAGGGAGCAATATAGCGCCGAAATCTTGGGCTGAACGCCGCCCCGACGGCCAGGCTGATACCGATCGAGACACCTATGAAAAATCCAATGACCGCCTCGGCCAGAGTTGTGAAAAAATGAAAATAAATCTTGCCGCTGATGAAAAACAAATCGAGTAACTGGGCGCCAATCAGACTGGGCCACGGTAAAATCAACCTATTTAATTGTCCGGTTCGACCGAGAATTTCCCAAACAAAAATAATCAGCCCAAACGTAATAATATGCTTCAGGGAAGCCTTGAGAACCTTTGCGGTCCGCGTTGGGGCAAGTTGCTCGACGGTCGGCGCGGTTGTCATTTGACAGCTCCCGGCGCGACGGCTGCCGACTGATTTACCGCCACCGCGTCCATTGTTGATTCCCACCGGCTAGCGAGGCGACGGCTGCGTTTCTGCATCAGCGGCTCAGCGTGCCAGTAGATTACCCGATAGTTGATCGCCTCCATGGTGCGAAACAGCAAAAAGCCAAAGAAGGTTATCGACAACAATGTCGCAAACGAGAATTCCATATTCAACGTCATCACATATCGCCGCATCAACACGCCAAGCCCAGTGGTTGCGGAGATAAACTCGGCGACCAACGCACCAGCAAACGCTCCCGCGACTGCCAGCTTTACCCCCGCCGCAATTAGCGGCATGGCATTGGGAACCCGAAGTTTAAAGAATATTTCGCGCTTCGACGCCCCCAGCGACCGGAACAGTTCTTCGGTCTCTTCATCGACCTGCAAGAGCCCCGTCATGGTGTTGACAAAGGGTGCGAAGAAACAAACCAGCGCGGCGAGCGCCACCGCCGAGGACCAACCAAACCCCAGCGCCGCGATAAAAATCGGGCCAACGGCAATACGCGGCATCGCCTCGATAATGATGATGTAGGGTTTTAGATAGTCGCGGAACCCGGCGCTGACGGCCGCGCCGGTGGCGAGCGCCATACCAATTAACGTGCCGATGGCAAAGCCGCCCATCGCCTTGCCGAAGGTGTTGCCCAAATGCGGCCAGATGCCCCCTTTGCCGATGAAAATAGAATACATCCCTTCGACAATTCCGCTCGGCCGCGGGAACAGCAGCGGGTCAACCCAGCTTAGCCGGTTCGCGGTTTCCCACACACCGATCAATACCGCGAAAATTAGAATGTGTACGACGAAGTGGATAGGGTTGAACCCTCTCTCCGGTACAAATTCAACTTCCACAGATTCAGTTTCGGTACTCATACGTAGCTTCCCAGGAGATCCCGCACTTCGGATTCGATTGCGTTGAATTCTGGTGTTAGCTGCAACTCCAGCGATCGCGGCCGTTCGAACGGAACGTCCACAATGCGCGCAAGTTTGCCTGGCCGTGGCGTCATCACCATCACCTCATCGGCGAGGAAAATCGCCTCGGCGATATTATGGGTGACGAACAGACTAGTCGTCGGCGTGTCGTCCACGATGCGCATCAACTCAATATTGAGACGTTCGCGTGTAAACTCATCGAGCGCGCCGAACGGCTCGTCGAGCAACAATATATCGGCGCCGGTTTGCAATAACCGCGCCAACGCCACGCGCTGTTGCATGCCGCCCGAAAGCTGGCGCGGAAAATGGAACTCAAACTCTTTTAGCCCTACGAGATGAAGCGCCTCGATCGCGCGGCGTCGCGCGGCGTCATCAATCGTGCCTTTTATTTCGTTCGGCAGAAGCACGTTCTCGACAGCCGTGCGCCATTCCAAAAGAGTCGGCTTTTGAAACATCATGCCAATATCGGTGCGCGGCTCGTTAACTTCTTCGCCATGTACCCTAATGCTGCCCGAAGTGCGGTCGATTAACCCCGCCGCCAAGCGCAGGAGAGTAGACTTGCC
The DNA here is from genome assembly GCA_011087645.1 of Alphaproteobacteria bacterium. Taxonomy (GTDB): domain Bacteria; phylum Pseudomonadota; class Alphaproteobacteria; order UBA6615; family UBA6615; genus JABDJY01. The sequence goes on along the minus strand of JAALLF010000002.1, from coordinate 195,145 downwards.
GCACCCGCTGGGTCCGACCAGCGAAATAAAGCTGCCTTTTTTGATCTGAAACGAGGCACCCTGCAGCGCAATCACTTCTTCGCTGAACGCCTTGGTCAACGCGTTTGCTTCTATAACGACATCGCCGCCAAAACTTGGTTGAGGCGTCGGCGTTACGGACTCCAATGCACTATCGGACATAATTTAATTTTTCAAGACATTGCAACATCTTGTGACAACGCACCCGCGGACCATCCACGAATCGAAACTGCCGTTCAGTATTGCAAGTCCCCTCCCTATTTTTTTGTACGCTAACACTCCTTTGGCCGACCCAGCAATCAAAATATCGATATTTTTCACCTTGTGATCGGCGCCGACATTACCGGCAAAAGCAGGCAGGATTTTGGCCGAATTGCGACGGCTCTTATCAGCCTTTCGTCGACCCTAAACCGCGAGGTTCGTACTGTCGCTAAGCGACCCGCAAATAATGGATCGAAAACAGCTCGTCAGCGTCGATCCAATGGCGAAATGCGCGCCACCCCGCTTCCGCCGCCAGCGCGTGAAAACCGTCGATCGTATATTTGTGGGAATCTTCCGTATGGATCGATTCCCCAGCGACGAAATCGAATTTGTGGCCATCGATATCGACACTCTGATCGCACTTACTCACCAAGTGCATTTCGATGCGGCCTTTATCGTCGTGCCAGCGCGCATCGTGGGTAAACCCGTCGAGGTCGAAGTCGGCGCCCAGTTCGCGGTTTATGTGGCGCAGGATATTCAGATTGAACTCCGCCGTGACCCCCGCCGCGTCATTGTAGGCGGCGCGCAAGATATCGATGTCTTTTTTCAAATCCACACCGATGAGCAACCCGTTATCGGTGCCCAGCTCGGTGGCCGCGTTGCGCAGGAATTCGACCGCCTCGCCATAGGTAAAATTGCCGATCGTCGAGCCTGGGAAGAAGCCGATGCGCACCACTTCGCCGGCAATATCGGGAAGTTCCAGCGGCTGGGTATAATCGGCGGCGATCGGCACCACCATCAGATCGGGATAGGCGTCGGCCAGGTCCTTGGCCGACTCGATCAAATGTTCGCGCGATATATCGATCGGGACGTAGCCAGCCGGCGTCTCTAGCGCGTCGAGCAGGATACGCACCTTGGTGCTGGACCCGCTGCCGAACTCGACCAAGCTGGCATGGGGCCCGATCAGCTCGGCGAATTCGCCGGCATGGGCGCGCAACATCGCCGTTTCGGTACGGGTGGGATAATATTCCGGCAATTCGGTGATCTGATCGAACAGCTTCGACCCGCGCTCGTCATAGAAATACTTGCTGGATAGCCGCTTCTGAGGTTGCGACAGGCCGTCGACAATGGCAGCGCGAAAATCCTCGTCGGCGTGTTCGAACTCATAATAATCGTGCAGCGGTCCGAGCTCTAGTTCGGCGGTATCGCTCATCCGTCATCTGCCAGGCGCACGCCGGAAAACTGCCAACGCATCGGGGGATAGAAGAAATTGCGGTAGCTCGCGCGTGTATGCCCTTGGGGGGTAACGCACGCGCCACCACGTAACACCATCTGGCTCGACATGAATTTTCCGTTGTATTCGCCCACCGCGCCGGCAACCGGCTTGAACCCGGGATGTGGGCCATAAGAGCTCTGGGTCCACTCCCAAACGTCACCAAACATCTGTTCCGGCGCTTCACGACTAGCGCCCGTTGCCGGCGCCGTCCGTAATAAGCCGTCACCTTGGAAGTTTCCCTCGACCGGCAAGGGCTGCGCGGCGATCTCCCATTCGGCTTCATTGGGCAGGCGCTTGCCCGCCCAGCGCGCATAGGCATCGGCCTCGTACAGGCTAACATGGCAGACCGGCGCTTGATCGTTGATCTGTTGCAAACCCGACAGGGACATCGCGCACCAAGTGTCATCGACCTGCTGCCAGTAAAGCGGCGCGCCCCAGCCCGCCTGCTGCACCGTCGCCCAGCCGTCCGACAGCCACAGTTCGGGGCGCCGATAACCATCATCGGCCATAAAGGCCTTCCATTCGGCGTTGGTCACCAGCCGCGAGGCCAAGCGGAACGGCGCCGCGAACACCTTGTGCTGCGGCCCTTCATTATCGAACGCAAAGTCGGCGCCGGCATGGCCGATCTCGTGAACGCCGCCGTCATAATCGAACCAAGACAGGGCCGGCGCTTCACGGGCCGGCGACGCGCGGTAGCTCTGATAGGCCGGGTTGGTGGCATTGCGCGAAAAGGCGTGCAAGATATCCATCAGCAACAGCTCTTGATGCTGCTGTTCGTGGTGCAGTCCCAGGACAACCAGCGACCCGGCGATGTCCCATGCCGCCGCGTCAGCCGTCTCAATAAATGCCGCCATCGCGTCATCGACATGGCGCCGATAGTCGGCAATCTCGGCCGCCGTGGGCCGTGTCAACAATCCGCGCTCGGGCCGCGGATGGCGTTCGCCAACGGTTTCATAATAGGAATTGAACAGATAGATGAACTGATCGCGGAACGGCTGGTAGCCGCGCGCGTGGGGAATAAGAACGAGCGTTTCGAAAAACCAGGTAACGTGGGCGCGGTGCCATTTCGTCGGGCTGGCATCGGGCATCGACTGGACGACCTGGTCCTCTTCCGACAAGGGCGCCGCCAGTCGTTCAGTCTCGCCGCGAACCCACAGGTAATGGGACAGCAACTGACCACGGTCTTCAGGATGAGCCGCGAGAACGCTAGGCGCGGGCACAGTCGAAGCCAAAATTCCTTCCCCGCTGGCGTCGATATCCGCATATGCCGTCTTGCGGTATCGCCCCGGATACCTGGCGGGACGTTCGTGCTTTGCGGCACGCAACATCCACGGCAACAGGCAACAAGCTCGTGAACCAATTCCGCGCCAGAAGGGCCAGAATCGACGGCTGGGCGAAGTAAAACAATCCGACGCGCACCGCGTCAACTGCCAGATGTGCATATTTCTTTCAAAACGCTTCTGTTGACGTCGGCGCCACACGAACTACTTTCATCGCCATGAGTAAACGAAGCCCACAGATCACCGGCTATCACGCCCACGTCTATTACGACGCCGACAGCAAAAAGACCGCCGCCCGCCTGCGCCGGCGCATCGGCGCCCGGTTCGATACGGTACTCGGGCGTTGGCACGACGAAGCCGTCGGGCCGCACCCTGTCAGCATGTATCAGGTGGCCTTCGAAACCGACCTCTTCGCCGAGCTGGTGCCATGGCTGGCGCTCAACCGCGAGGGGCTTTCGATCCTGGTGCATCCGGAAACCGGCGACGACCTGATCGATCATTCCGATTTCGCCATCTGGCTGGGCGACACGATTAAGCTGCGCCTCGACCGGTTCCGTCAACGCCGCTAACCGGCCGGGAACACGAGCGCGATGCCACTGGAAAACGACGTGGTTCGGGATTTCATCCCGCAATATAAGAGCCTCGACAAGGATCTCGAACGCTATGAGGACGTCCTCGTGGAGATGCTCGAGCGCGGCGAGATTGAGCGGACGCAAGGACAGTCGCTGGCGACCATGGGCCTGCCCGAGGCGGGTCGCCGGTTCATCGAAGAATGCTATTTCGAGCGCGGTCTCTACGACGAGATCGAGCGCTATTATACGGCGTCCGGAGAGATTGCTTTCGACTGGCCCGATGACGCGGCGCGCCACGTCATGGCGCGTTTCACCGAACTCGGCCAGTCCACCCGCACGAAGCGCCTGTGGCGCCACCACATCGCCCTCTTGAAGGGGACCTATTGGCGGTATCTTGCCGCGCTCGGCCAGGACAAAGACAATCACGGCCTTCGCACCCGAATCGATGGGTATAAACCGCTGCTGCTGGAGATCATGGCGGCCTATGGCGAAGTCCTGGAGACCGTCAGCGCGGGCGAAGGCGAGCGCGCCAGGCTGCGCGGCGACATGACCGATGTAAAGCAAGAGACCCGTCGCCCGCCGGCCGGCAAACCCGATGGCCGCAAAATGGACGAGCCCCTGTTCTGGGAGATTATCGAAACCGGCCTGGACGACGGTGCGCCCTTCGGTGAGCGCATCGAGGCGATTACCGAGCGGCTAACCCAGTTCAAGCCGGCCGCCATCAAGGCGTTCCATAGGTTTGTGCAGACCCGCATGGCCGAGAGCTATCGCAGCGACATCTGGGCGCTCGCTTATCTCCTGCAGGACGGTTGCTCGGACGACGCCTTTCTGGCTTTCCGCGCCTGGCTCATTCTGCAAGGAAGAGACGTTTTTATCGCCACCATGCAGCAACCCGACGGGTTCGACGTGACGCGCATGCAAGGATTGGCCGACGGGGCGGAGTCTCTGATGGAAGTGGCGGCAATCGCCTATGACGCGCGAAGCGGCGCGCCGATGCCGCTGCCGGCGCACAAGCGGCTTACCCTGAAAGGACCGGCGCTCGACGAGGCCGACTTCACGGCAGCCCTGCCGAAGGTTGCGAAGAAACTGAGCTGATCCGATCGCGGCCGGACACGTGACACCGGGACGCATGGGCCGAGCGATACCGATGCACCAGCGGCGGTTTCCTTAAACACCGCGGCACGCTACAACCATCGCTCAATTTTAACCGGCGCCGTCGCGACCGGTGTTCTCATCGCATAAACATCCAGGGGGCAGATAATGAAACTGTTACGTTATGGACCCGCCGGCAAAGAAAAGCCCGGCCTTCTCGACAGCGACGGTAAGATTCGCGATCTCTCGAAAGTCGTCGACGACTTCAATGGCGCCAACTTATCGCCGGCCAGTTTGCGCAAAATCACCAAGCTGAATGAGAAGCGCCTGCCCCTGGTCAAAGGCCGCCCGCGCCTCGGCCCGCCGGTAGTGCCGCGCCGCACATTTGCGATCGCGCTGAACTATGCCAAGCACGCCGCCGAAGCGAACGCGAAAGTCCCCAGCGAGCCGTTCGTCTTTACCAAGACCTGCGAACTGACCGGCCACCGGGATAATATCGTCCTGCCGAAAGGCTCGAAAAAGACCGACTGGGAAATCGAGCTTTGCCTGGTCATGGGCCGCAAGGCGCAGCATGTCAGCAAGCGCGACGCGCTGAGCTATGTCGCCGGCTACGCCACCGGCAACGAAGTCTCCGAGCGCGCCTTCTTGATCGAGCATGGCGGCCTGCAGTGGATCATGGGCAAGAGCCCGGACACCTTCGCGCCGCTCGGCCCGTGGTTGGTGACTTCCGATGAAGTGGGTAACCCGCAAAAACTCAACCTGTGGCTGGAAGTGAACGGCAACCGCTATCAGGATGAAAACACGTCGGACATGATTTTCGGCTGCGCCGCGATCATCAGCAATATGAGCAAGATGATCACCCTGTTCCCCGGCGATGTCATCTACACCGGCACGCCGTCGGGTGTTGGCTATGGCATGAAACCCAACGTCTACCTCAAGGCCGGCGACGTGGTGACCTGCGGCGTCGAGGGGCTCGGCGAGCATCGCAGCAAGGTGGTCAAATATAAAGCCAAGTAGGACTTGCGACATCAGGCAAACCGGGGGCCGCGTCGTGCGGCCCCTTCCCTTTGCCAGCCGCGCCTGATGGTATAGGCCGATGATAACCTACCCGTTCGAAACCATACCCGACGCCGGCGCGTTACAGCCGGTGGCGCCCGGCATATTCTGGCTGCGCATGCCGCTGCCGTTTCGCCTCAATCACATCAATCTGTGGCTGCTCGAAGATGGCGACGGCTGGACCCTGGTCGATACCGGCATGGCGATGGACGAGGCCCGCCAGGCCTGGCTTGAAATCATCGACAACCATCTCGGCCGGCGGCCGATCAAGCGCATCATCGTCACCCACTTCCATTCCGATCACGCCGGCCTGGCCGGTTGGCTGACCGACCGTTTCGCCTCGCAACTGTGGATGAGCGATCTGGAATGGAAGCGCACCCGCCTGCTCGCCGGCGGTCCCGACCCCGCCTGGTCGGAAGACGTGTTGTCGTTCTTTCATCAGGCCGGCTGTCCCGGTGACATGATCGCGGAAACCCATTCGCTATGGTCCGGCTATAACAGCCGCATGAGCCCGACCCCCGATCTGCACACCACCTTGAGCGACGGCATGACCTTCGATATCGGCGGCCAGACGTGGGAAGTCTTGATCGGACGCGGCCATGCGCCGGAACATGTGTCGCTATTTTGCGCCGAGCTCGACGTGCTGATCGCCGGCGATCAGGTGCTGCCGCGCATATCGCCCAACGTCTCGCTGTTCCCCGGCGATGGCGGCGACAACCCGTTAGGCGATTTTCTGGTCACCACGGCGGCGTTCCGCGCCAAATTGCCCGACACAACACTTATTCTGCCCTCGCACAATGAACCTTTTTACGGGCTGCATTTTCGCCTCGACCAGCTCGCCTCGCATCACGACGAACGCCTCGACCAGATGGCGGGGGTGTGCGACGCGCCGTCGACGGCCTACGGCGTCGCCCGGCAATCCTTCTCGCGCGACCTCGATGGACTGCAGTCCAGCTTGGCAGTCACCGAAACCCTGGCCCATCTCAACCATTTGATCAGCCTAGGCCGCATCGACCGGCAAACCCGCGACGACGGCGTTTGGCTGCACGCGGCGCATTCGTGATTTAGGCCCGTGAATTTCAGGTGCGGGATAGCCTCGCCGCTCTTTTTATTTTATATCCAGCCCCCGGTGCCCAGTACCAAGTACCATGACCTTCCGGTCTCGACCGCTGGGCCTGGGTCTTCCCGTTTGCAACACGAGACAAGAGGATAAAATGAGTAAATTATTGGTTGCCATCGCCGACACGGTATTCCCCGACTGGAAGCCGGCCGAGCAGGTGCTTGCGCCCTTAAACGTCGAGTTGCAACGGGCCGCGACGCCGAGCAAAGACGATATTCTGGCGGTCGCCCAAAATGCCGAGGCCGTCTTCGTCACCTACGCGCAAATGACCGCCGAGGTGATCGCCGGGCTGGAGAACTGCAAGGTGATCGGCCGGTTTGGCGTCGGCACTGACAATATCGACATCGACGCCGCCACCGCCGCCGGCATCGTGGTGACCTATGCGCCGCTCTATTGCCTCGACGAAGTCTCCGACCACGCGATGACCACGCTGCTCGCGCTGGCGCGCAAGATTCCGCTGGCCAATTCGATGGTCCATAGCGGGCGCTGGGAAATGCCCGCCGTGGTGCCGATCCGCCGCTTCAAGGGCCGCACCCTGGGCCTGATCGGTATCGGCAATATCGCCCAGGCGATCATCGGCAAGGCGCAGGCCTTCGGCATCAAGACCATCGCCGCCGATCCCTATGCGCCCGATGATGTGTTCGCCAAGAACAATACCGAGAAGGTCGATTTGGACGAACTGCTGGCGCAGTCGGACTATATTTCGGTGCACGCGCCGCTGACCCCGGAAACCGAGAATATGTTCAGCACCGAGGCGTTTTCGAAAATGAAAAACGACGCGCTGCTGATCAACACCTCGCGGGGGCCGCTGGTCGACATCGATGCGCTGGCCAAGGCGCTCGACGCCGGCGAAATCGGCGGCGCGGCGCTCGACGTCTTACCGCAGGAACCGCCGGCCGCCGACAACCCGCTGTTCGGCCGCGACGATGTAATTCTGACACCCCATACCGGTTTCTATTCCGAAGACGCCCTGCTCGACCTGCAGACCACCGTGGCCACCGATGTCGCCGCCGTGCTGGGCGGCGAGCGGCCAAAATTCCCGGTCAATCCGCAAGTGTTGGACGGCTAAATAAACCCAACGGGGAGAGACAGTCATGAAGGCAATGGTCCTCGGCGCGCCCAGCGCGGTCAGCCTGGAAGAAGTTGAAAAGCCCAACGCGGATGGCGGTGACAGCGTCGTACGGGTCACCCATTCCGGGGTTTGCGGCACCGATCTGAAGATCTTTACCGGCGGCATCCCGGCCCAGTACCCCTTGATTATGGGTCACGAGATGATCGGCGAAGTGGTCGAAGCTCCCGGTTCCGATAGCCCCCAGACGGGCGCGCGGGTGATCGTCGATCCGGTGCTCTATTGCGGCGCCTGCTTTCACTGCAATATCGGCCAGACCCAGCTTTGCCCTAATGGCGGGCTCATCGGGCGCGACCAAGACGGCGGGTTCGCCGAATATGTCTCGGTACCGCCGAAGAACGTGTTCGCCATGCCCGACCCGATCTCCGACCGCGAAGCGCCGCTGATCCAGGTGCTGACCACGGTCAAGCACGCCCAGGACATGGCGGCGATCACCCCCGGCGACACGGTTATCATCTTGGGCTTAGGCGTCGGCGGATTGCTCCATGTGCAGCTCGCCAAGGCGGCGGGCGCCAAGACCATCATCGGCATTACCCGCAGCGCCTGGAAGCGCGAAGTCGCCGCCGATTTGGGCGCCACGCTCACTTTGGCGCCTGACGAAAACACCAAGCAGCTGGTGCTTGACGCCACCAACGGTCTGGGCGCCGATCTGGTCATCGAATCCGCCGGCAAGCTCTCGGTCTTGGCCCAGGCGATGGATTTAGTGCGCCTCGGCGGCCGGGTGCTGGGCTACGGCATCCACACCAACACCGAAGGCGCGCTGCCGTTCTACGACATGTACTTCAAGGAAATTCAGTTCATCAACGCCCGCGCGGCAACCGACAAGGACTTCGCCGCGTGCCTCGAGCTGATGGGCAGCGGCATCGTCGATTTAAAACCGCTGATCAGCGACGTGCTGCCGCTCGATCAACTCGACCAGGCGATGGAAATGGTCGGCACCGATGCGCCGCAACGCATGAAAATCATCATGGAGCATGTGTAGGTTCCTTACTCACCCAGCGGCTTGCTTGAGCGGGTCCTTGGTGAGAACGATCTCGCCGTCCGGGCCCTGTTCCAGGTGGGTGACCGCGCTCCAAGTCTCGTTGTCGGTATCGGGGAAGTCGGTGCGGTAGTGGGCGCCGCGGCTTTCTTCGCGGGCGACCGACGCGGTGGCGAGCAGGCGGCCTAGTAGCGCGAGGTTTGTCACCGACAGGGCGCTTTCCAATTCCTGCCCCCGGGCCCGTTCCGAATTTCTAGCCTCATCGGACAGACGCATGCGGGGAATTTCCTCGGCCTCGATCTGGGCATATTCAGCCAGCGCCGCGTTGCAGCCCTCGGCGCTGCGGATCGAGCCAAGCTGTTCGTGGGCAAGCATGCGGCAGCGCAGGCGCACATCGGCCTGCAGGGGGCCTTCGTCGCGGCCGATCAACTCGGCCAGCATGTCGTTGGCCTCGGCGGGCACATCGACTTTGGCGGGCGCGCCGCCTTCGGTTTTGGCTAGTGCGGCCGCGGCCTTGCCGGCGCGCCGTCCAAACACCAGCGCCGACGACAGCGCCGAGCCGCCAATGCGGTTGCCGCCATGGATTCCGCCGCCGGTCTCGCCGGCCGCCCATAACCCGTCCAGCGGCGTCTTGCCGTCGACGTTGATGTGCAACCCGCCGAGCCAGGTATGGCTGCCCGGCGCCACTTCCAGCGGCGTCTCGGTGATATCGATGCCTCGGTGCAAGCAGGTCTTATAGACATGGGGGATCTGCTTCTGGATGGTCTCCATGGGCACTTCCGTGGCGTCCATAAAAATACCGCCGGTCAGCCCGGCGCGGCCGGCATGGATTTCCTTGGCCATCGCCAAAATGACCTCGCTGCGGGTGCTGCGCTCGGCGGTGTCGGGGAAATAGCGTTTCAGAAACAACTCGCCGTCGCGGTTGCGGAACACCGCCCCGGCATTGATGAACCCGGTGGGATGGGGCGCGAAGCCGAACAATTCCTCGGGCGAGCAGCACATGGCCTGGAAATCGATCATCTCGATGCCGAGCAGCGGCACGCCGGCGCGAAAGCCCATCACATAGCCGTCACCGGTGACTTGCGGCGGGTTGTCGTTGACGTAGAACAGGCCGCTGCCGCCGCCGGTCGACAGGATCACCTCTTTCGCCGAATAAGCGACCAGCCTACCCTTGGCGTAATTAACGCCCCAGGCACCGACCACCCGGCCGCCCTCGACGATCAGATCCATCATGGCGGTGTTGGCGTGCTGCTCAATACGCTGGTCGGGCCGCAGTTTCGCCGCCAGGGTCTTGGTCACCATGTTGCCGGTGGTATCGAAATGATGGACCGCGCGGGGATGGGTGTGGTTGGGAAACATCTTGAGGTCGAGTTCGCCGTTGTCCTTGGTGACGAAATCGGCGCCCCAAGCGCGCAGATCGTTGACCACGTCGACGATGCCCTCGCACCAGGCGCCGGCCAGCACAGGATCGATCAGCTCGCCGCCATGTTCGAGGATTTCGGCCAGATGCAGCGCCGGGCTGTCGCCCGGTCCCATAGCCGCGGCAAACCCGCCGCGCGCCACCGATGTGGTGCCGCTGGGCGGCCGGCTTTTACCGGCCAGGATGACTTTGACGCCGGCGTCGGCGCACTCGAAGCAGGCCATCGCGCCGGCCGCGCCGCCGCCGACCACAAGCACATCGGTTTCATAATGTTCGACGGGAATATCTAATGCCACGGGAGAACCTCTTTTAAATAATCTGCCGGCGGGGCCGCGCTATGGCTTCATCAATCGCAAAAACGAGTGCAGGCAAACGTCGGCGAATTCAGCATCGTTGATGTGCAGGTCGAGTTCTTTAACGCGGCCCTTCACCAAATGCTCACGTAGCACGGCGGCGAAGGTGGCGTCGACGTCGGGCTTGTCCCACGCGCCGGCATCCTCGCCGGCCAGATTGTGGGTCCGCCGCTTGGTGTGCTCGCTATAGCCGCGCTTGGGAATCACCACGGTAAAATCGCCGGCCGACTGGTTCAGACGCTCAGCGAACAAGCGCCCCAAGGCGGCGCATTCCTCGGCGTTGGTGCGCATCAAAAGGTTTTGGGCGTTGTACTGGAAGAACTCCCGGTCGGCGAATTTTTCCGGCACCATACCAACCCAGAAATTCGAATGATCGATGGCGCCCGGTACAATCACCTGCGGCAGGCCGGCGGCGCTGGCCGCGGTCAGTCTGGTGTCACCAGCGCTATAGACCCCATCGACCAGTAGATCGGTCAGCTCATGGGTGGTGATGTCGACGACGCCCGCCAACTCTCCTTGGGCGGCGAGAGATTCCAGCGCCTTGCCGCCAGGACCCGAGGCGTGAAAATGGATGACTTCGTATCCCATACCCAGCAACTGCTCGGTCACCCGGTCGACACAGCCCGCCGTACCGCCGAACGATGAAATACCGATCAGCGGCGGCTCGTCGGACTTATCGCTCCCGCCCGCCGCGCGCGCCAGCGCCATCGAGGCGATCGCGTTGGCGGCATTGTCGAGCACGCCGCGGGTGATCCGGTTGAGGGTGAAATCGCCGATCGACGGAAACATGACGATGTCGCTCTCCGCCACGTACCATTGCACCGCCGCGGTGGCGGCGACGGCGCTGACCATCGCCTTGGGCACCAAATGGGGCAGCGCGCGCATCATCGAACAGGCCATCGACGTGCCGTTGGCGCCGCCCAGACCAATCACCGCTGAAATCGCGCCGGCGCGGCTGCGCTCGCGCAGAATGCTGGCTCCGCCGGCGACCATGATCTCGGCCGCCCGGTTACGGTCCAGGGCGGCCAAACCTTCCCAATCGGTGCCGCCGGCTGCGGCCAATTCGCCGCCGGTCATATCGGCGCCGGCGGTATCATGGGGACGCAGCGACAGATCGACCAGCCAGGGCGTAACCCCAGCACGGGTCAGCGCGTCGCAGACGAACTGCGCCTCCGCGCCCTTACTGTCCATTGTTGCCAGAACCGCGACGGTGACATCAGCCACGACCGCCCTCCTCTATCGGGGATGGTTTACGCCGTCGCCCAGCTATACGCCGCTGGGCATCCAGCGCACTTCACCGGCCACCCCGTCGACCGCGACCATGGCGCCGTCGGCAATGCGTTGGGTGGCGTCGGGCACGCCGAGCACCATGGGAATGCCGCGCTCGCGCCCCAGCGACGCCAGATGCGACGTACTGCCGCCGAGCTCGGCGATTATGCCAGAGACCCGCGGCAGGATGCTGGCCAGTGCGGGGCCGGCGACCTTGGTCACCAGCACGTCGCCGGGATTGATGCGGGCGATTTCGCATTCGCACGAGACCACGCAGGCGCGTCCCGAAGCCCAGCCGATGCCGCCGGGATGGCCGCGCAGGCTGGGCTTGCCGTGCCAAATTTCATCCGGCACATGGGCTTCGCGGACATGGAGCGGCCGCGCCTGCAGCATCTTGATGCCGTCGCTATTGGCGGCCCATTCGACCTCGACCGGCTGGTCCATCAATTTCGCGGCGGTCTTCATATAGCCGCTAAGTTCGCGCACCTGTTCGGGCGTCAGGCACTGGGCCTTGGGTTCGGCAGCGTGGTCGTGATCATGATCATGGTCGTGATCATGATCATGATCGTGGTCGTGGGAATGCTCACGCTTTTGGGTCGGCGCGCCGCCGTGATGGATATGGCAATGGGCGCTATGTTCGAACTCCTGCCCGTTCACGACCTCGAGCAGCTCGCCCTCGGGCGATATATCGTAGCGGTCGGGCACCACCTCGCCTTGCGCCAAGGCTTCGCCGAGCCCCCAAGTGGCGCTGATCGACATGCCGCCATCGGCGGTCTCGCTCAATCCGCCGCCCGACGCATCGGCTTCGACCAGGGGCTGCACCAGCACGGCCATCGCCGTGTCGATCGCCTTGATGTCCTTATCGTCCATGTAGCGCATGGCGCGCGGCGACCACAGCGCCCCCCAACAGGCGCGCAGGGCGGTCAGGAAATCGGCTTCGTTATCGATGCCGAGAAAGGTTTGGAATTGGCCGGCAAAGGACGAGCCCTCGGTATCTTCCATCAGGGACGAAGACCGCACGGCGAGCCGCCCGCCGCATTCGGCGACCAGCGCGCGATAGGCGGCAATCAACTCTTCCTCGATTTCCGGCGCGATAGGCGCGGAGAACAGACCGATGCGCACATCGGCGACATGGCCACGCGATTCCATGAACGGCAGGGTGACGGCTTTTTCCGCCGTCTCGGTCAGGCCGAGGGATTCGAGTTGATGATTATAGGCATCGGCGCCCAGGCAAAATCCGCCCGGGGTCGGCAGCCCGCCATGGGCCAGCACGGCCTGGTTCGCGGTCTTGGGACCAAAGCGCTCCGCATCGGCGGCGGCCGGGTCAGCAAGGTTTACGACAAACTTCGCCATCGCCTGATCTCCTCGTTAAAACATCGAAACCGTCGGGAAAATTGGCAACGGCCGGGCGATAAACCGCCCGGCCGTTTCTCTTTTCCCGAACTACTGGGAAACGATACCTAGTGGGCCATCGGGTCGACGACCGTGATTTGGTTGACCGGGAAGTTGGTGATGATCTCCACATCGTCATCGTGGACGATCAGCATCTCCTCGATGCGCACACCGAACTTAAATGGAATGCCGTGCTGGGTTTCCAGCGCGAACACCATGCCCGGTTTGATCTCGATTGGATGATCGAGGGACCAGATGCGCGAGATCACCGGCGGATCGTACTGCGCCAGACCCAAACCATGGCCCCACAGGTTGGCCGCGGCCTGATCTTCTTCCTCATAACCCCAGGCTTCCTTAGCCGACGGCCATTTCAGGGCGATCTCGCGGGTCGTGGTCCCCGCCTTCACCGCTTCGATGGAATCGTACAACCAGCCCAAAGCTTCCGCGTACACATCGTTCATCTCCTGGGTCGGCTCGCGGCCAACGCAGTAGGTGCGATAGTAGCAGGACTTGTAACCGTTCCAGGTCAGCGCCGCTAAATCCATGAAGACGATGTCGCCCGGCTGGATGATGCGGTCGCCGAAGTTACGCCAGTTCGGCCAGGTGTTGGGGCCCGACGAGACAATGACGTCCTCGACATCTTCCATACCCGGAATGTCGTAGAGGAACTTCATGATATGGGCGGTCACTTCGTTTTCGGTGATGCCCGGCTTCAGGAACTTCATGCATTCCCAGTGAGCGGCGTCGCCAATGGCGCCGACAATGCGCGAACATTCCTGCTCATCGACGTTCTTGACCGCGCGGGCGTCCATCATCGGCGACATGCCGTCCTGCCAGGCGATGCCCATTTCATCGAAGTGGGTGATCATGTTGATGTCGATGAAATCGACGCCAAGCTTTTCGCCGGCAACGCCGTGACGCTTCATCTCTTCGAGAATGGCGTTGGTGAACTTGGTTACCTGCTGGGTCGAGGCCGGACCGGCCGCGCCTTTAATCCAGGCATAAGAGTAGCGGATATTCTCGGGCGGGATCCACGGGGCGTGGCGTTCCACCTGGGCGCCGATATCGCCCTGCTCAAACAGAACCGGCGCGCCGTCGCCGCACAATAGCGCGTAGCGCAGGCCTGGTTTCAGGCGGTTCCAACCCGGGGTCAGCGTACCGGTAATGTAACGAACATTTTCGTCATACAGACAAAGCATGGCGCCGAGGCCAGCCTTCTTCATCATCTCGCGCGCGCGCTCGAGACGATAGGTGCGCATCCGTTCAAAGTTGATCCGTTGCTGCCAGTCGACACCTGTGATGCCGAAATTCGCACTACCGTACCGCATTCAATTTCTCCCGCGTTCCGTTTTGTAATCGCTTGCCAAAATTATACGTTCTGGTCCGAATACAACCGCCTGCAAAGGCGGACCTCCCTACCAAACGTAAGTTGCAACGACACAAATCATATACTCCAGACCAATGCAATACCGGGACCGAAAGTGAGCCAGAATGTTGTGCCGCGATCAACCAAATAGGACGCCGTTCTAGGCCTCGTCCGGGCTAGTTATCGACCGGCTCGGCCTGGCCGGTCGCCGTCGATTTTGCCAGCGCTTCCAGTACCGCGACGTTGGAAATACGCTCCATGTCGGAGAAGCGGTATTCAACATCGCCGGCGACCGCGCCGGCCCAATGATCGAAATTCAAGGTCACGATATCGACCGGCTCGAAGATCTTGAGTTCGCGCTCGCCGGCCTTGTTGCAGTAGGTCACATGGGCGGGACCGGGATTTGCCCCATGGGAGGTTTCCTGAATATCGACCCAGCCTTGCTCGCCATAAACCGCCAGACGGCCATAGAACGGCGTCGCCGAGACGACATTGATCGTGCCCATGGTCTCGTCGCCAAACTTAAACTGGGTGCTGACCGCGTCGCCGCTGGGAAGATCGAGCACCCGGTTTGCCGAAATCGCGCGAATTTCGGTGATCGGGCCCAGCATGTTGATCAGCAAGTCGGTGATATGCACGCCCATACCGGTCCAACCAGCGGCGGGCGCATCGGCGAGGGACCCGCGCCAATTATCGGCGGCGAGGGGCTGAAATATGTCGTGGGAATAATGGCCTTCGACCAGCAAGATGGTGCCAAGATCACCGCTTTTGACGACCCGGGCGATCTCTTCCAACGCCGGCTCGAACCGGCGCTCATGACCAATACCGAGGGTTAGTCCGGCATCGGCGCAGGCTTTCACCATGCGTTTTGCGCTGTCGGCGGTCAGCGACAGCGGTTTTTCGCAAAACACCTGCTTGCCGGCTTCGACGGCGCGTAACACCAGTGTTTTGTGGGTGGCGTGCGGCGTTACCAGAATGACGCCATCGACATTGTCGTCGTCGAGGGCGTCTTGATAATCGCTCGACAGCTCGAAGCCGATCTCCGCCGCCAAATCGGCCTTCGTTTCGGGGTTCAAATCGATACCGCGAACGACGCGAAATTTTGTGCTTCGATCAGTGAGAGCCTTGCAAACATGCGTGCCCCACCACCCCAGACCAATGACGGCGACATTCATCACGGCTTGTCTCTATCCCCTTGAATTTGTTATCTCGGATTTATCCATCCTATTGAATCGTTGCGCGATTGATCGTAGCCCATTGGCGCTGGTTTGCCAGATAGTGCCAGAGTCTCTAAATAAATATGCTCCGGCCCGGCCCGGACGCGAAGGGAGTACCAAAATGCTATCAGCAGCAGTCGTCGGCATGGGGTGGTGGGGCCGAAATATGGTCGAGACCATCGAACAAAGCGACAAGTTGCAAACCCTGAGCGTGACCTCGGGTCATCCCGCCAATCATCAGGACTTTGCCGATGAAAAGGGCGTCTCGCTGGTCCACAACTACGAAGAAATCCTCGAGAACAGCGACATCGACACGGTGATCTTGTGCACGCCCCATACTCAGCACGAGCAGCAATTCCTTGATGCGGTCAATGCGGGTAAGCAGGTCTTCTGCGAAAAACCCCTATCCCTCACCAAGGCAAGCGCGGAACGGATGATCGCGGCGGCCGACCAGAAGGGGCTCGTGGTCGGCGTTGGCCATGAGCGGCGCTATGAATCGTCGATGGAAGCCGCCCGCGAATTTGTCGCCAGCGGCAAATTGGGCACCCCGCTCCATGTGGAATCCAACTTTTCGCACAATCTACTGGCCGATCTGCCCCTCGATAGTTGGCGGGTATCGCCCACCGAAGGCCCCTCGCTGCCCATGACGGGCATGGGCGTTCACCTAACCGATATGTTTCTGTGGCTGTTCGGCCCAGTCGATAAGATCAACGCGCAAACCGCCAAGAAGGCTGTGGAATGGTCGGCGGGCGACATCATCACCGCCCAGTTCAAATTCGCTAATGGAGCGACCGGGCTGATCTGCAACATGGCGACCACCCCCTATTACGGCCGTTTCTCGGTGTTCGGCACGGAAGGGTGGCTCGAAGTCCGCGACACCGGCCATCCGCAGATGGGCGGCGAGACCCATGTGGTCACCTGCCTGAAAGGCGGCGACCAGGAGGCCCAGACATTGGCCGGTAAGAACCCGGTCAAGGCCAATCTGGAAGAGTGGGCCGACGCCGTCGAAGGGCGCGGCGACTACAGATTTACCAATCAGCACCTGATCGACAATGTGGCCACGCTCGAAGCCATCGGCAATTCCATACAAAGCGGCAACTGGGAAAAAGTTTGAGCTAAACCGCGATAGCGCATAAACACCGGTTAAATTTAACTCACGAAACGGGAGACATTCATGTCCGAACAAGCGACTGACGATAAATACGATCATACATTCAAGGCCATCCACGACCATGAGGTCGAGTGGGAAAGCGATGACGTTCGCGGCCTGTTGACCCTGCCCGAGGGCGTCCAGGTCAAGGTTCTGAACTACGACCCGGTGATGAAACGCTTGGATATGAAACAGCGTTTCCCCAAGGGCTATGTGGAACCGCGCCACACCCATGCGAGCTGGCATTCGATCCTGGTGCTGGAAGGCCGCATGTGCGTCGCCGGCAAGGATTTGCGCCCCGGCGACTATGTCTTCGGCTGGGACATTCCCCACGGGCCTTATGAATATCCCGATGGCTGCGAAGTGTTCATCGTCTATCTGGGCGATGCGTCGCATATTTGGGACGAGGCCGAATTCCTCGAGCACGAGAACACCTGGACGCCGGAGACAGAGGAAGGCAAACAGGGCACGCAGGAGCACATCGAACAGCGCAAGAAGGCTAAAGCCTAGAACCGCGACTTTCGTTGCTGAAATTAGGGGCATCCGGATCATCCGGGTGCCCCCTTTTTTTGCGAGAATTTACGCCGACGTGCCCAGATAGAGATCGACCAGCCCTGAATCGAGCGACGCCAGTTGCGCGTCGATTACCGGCTGGACCGCTGCCAGGAACGCGCGTCGTTCACCGTCGGTCAGCTCGACGACTTCGTTATCGGTTTTCGCCAACTCAGCCAGAACCCGGTCGTCTTCGGCTTGGGCGAAACCCCGTTGCGCCTCAGTCGCTTGCGCCACGGCTTTGTGGACTGCCGTTTGTGTGTCCGCCCCCCAGCCTTCATAGGTCGGCCGGTGGCAGAGCACCGTGACGAAGCCGAGAAAATGGCCCGACAGGGTTATGTGGCGGTGATGGTTGTGGATGCCGAAATTGAAAATGTTCGACAGCGGATTGTCCTGAGCCTCCACATCGCCGCGTTCGACCGCCGCCGCCAGATCAGCCACATCGATAAAGGTCGGCTCGAAACCCAGCGCGGCGAACGTGTCCTGATGCAGCTTGCTGTCGCCGGTGCGGATGGTTAGGCCGGCGCAATCGCCGGGGGTGCGAATGGGATGGACGCCGTTGGATAAGTGGCGGAACCCGTTATCCCAGAATCCCAGCAACTCGTAGTCGGAGCTGCTGCGCACGATCTGCTTCAGGGCGTCGCCAAAATCGCCGTCGAGCGCGCGATAGGCCTGCACCCGGTCGGAGACCAGAAACGGCAGATCGAGGATGGCGATCTCGGCAAACCGGTGGGCCGAATAGCTCGACGCGAAATAGCAGAATGTCCGCTCGCCGCCTTCGACCAGCGACAGGCAGTCGGCCGCCTTCATGCCAGCCTCGGCGACATTGTTTTGCAGGGTGAATTCAAGATCGTCGCCGAGTTCCGCGCGCAACGCACCCTCGAACACCTGGGCGGCGCGGGTATGAACCGACGTCATCGGCTGGTAGCCCACGAACGAAAAATCGGGTGCGGTCATAGCTCTCACATCTCTCCATAGTCTGCGCCGCACTTTAGCATGCCAAAATCGCGGCAAGAAATTGACGCCGAAGCTAATCTAATATTCAAAGACAGTCCCCGCGACGATCCACCGGCATCCAAGCATGGCTTCCATGACACCCGACGCTTTCAACAGCCTTACCGAGACGTACCTGCCCCTGGCGCACCAGATGGGGCTCCGCGCCGAGACCATCGGCGACGGCGTGGCGACCGTGCGCATGCCGTTCAACGGCATGTCGCTGCGTCCCGGCGGTACGGTCAGCGGTCCGGCGATGATGGGTCTCGTCGATTACGCCATGTTCGCGGCGCTGTTGGGGGCAATTGGCCCGGTGGAACTGGCGGTGACGACGAACCTCAACATCAATTTCCTGCGCCGGCCCGCGCAGACCGATGTCATGGCCGAATGCCGTATCCTGAAGCTTGGCAGGCGCCTGGCGGTGATGGAAGTAACCCTGTTCTCCGACGGCGACGACGACCCTATCGCCCACGCCACCGGCACCTATTCGATTCCGCCGCGTTAAAAACCCTCTCCTAGGGGAGAGGGTGGCGAGCGCCAGCGAGCCGGGTGAGGGGAAGACAACTCCTCATACTGAGCTTATCGAAGTAGGAGACCAGTCGCGCCTCGATCCTTCGACAGGCTCAGGATGAGGTGTTGCGGATAGAATAATTTCCCCTCACCCCAACCCCTCTCCCTATGGGAGAGGGGCTAATCGCCTGCGGTTCTGCTTTCAACCGACCTCACGTCGTCAGGATTATCTTGCCGGTGACTTCGCGGTTCTGCAGCGCTTTCAGCGCATCAACCGCCTGGTCGAGGAGATAGGTGCGGCCGACATAGGGTTTGAGCTTGCCGGCCTCGTACAGCGCCAGCAATTGGGCGTGGTTCTCGTGGGTTCGTTCGGGATAGGTCGACGAAAACCAGCCGAACCGCACGGCGATCAACGACGCGCCCTTGACCAGGATAATGTTGATCGGCGCCTGCGCGTGATCTCCGCTGGTGAAACCGACAATAAGAATACGGCCCTCCGGCGAGATCGCGCTGAGCGAGGCGCGGAAGGGGTCGCCGCCGACCGTGTCGAACGCCACGTTGAGGCCGCTGTCGGCAGTGAGCTCTTTTAAGCGCTGGCGGGTATCTTCGCCTGCATAGTTGATCACATGGTCGGCGCCCTGGTCGGCAACGATTGCAAGTTTCGCGTCGCTGCCAGCGCTGGCGATAACCGTCGCGCCCAATGCCTTGGCCAGTTGCACCGCCGCCATGCCGACGCCGCCCGACGCGCCGTGAATGGCGACGGTCTCGCCGGCCTGCAGGCGGCCGCAATCGACCAACCCATGCCAGGCGGTGCCGTAGACCAGCATGAACCCTGCCGCTTCGACATCGCTCATCGCCGCCGGCGCTGCATAGGCGTGCGTTGCCGGCAGGGTCACTTCCTCGGCATAGCCGTTATGGTGCGGCCCGCACCACAGCATCACCCGGTCACCGGCCCGAAAACCGGTCACGTCACTGGCGCTGTCGATGATTTCGCCGGCGGCCTCCATCCCGGGGCTGAAGGGAAAGTCGGGCTTGTTCTGATACGTGCCGGCGCATAACAGAATATCGGGGAAATTGACCGCGCAAGCGCCCAGCCGCACCCGGATTTCGCCCGGCCCGGGGTCGCGAGAGGGAACGTCGTCGATGCGCAATACATCGGGCGTGCCGTATTCGTGACAACGGAGAACCTTGACCATCGGCGTATCTATCTACCTTCGGAGAACACGGCGAGATCGCGCAACAGCGCAGAAAACCGGATATATCATATTGTCCCATTAAGCTCTTTGAAATGCTATGGCGCGACCATAGGATGGTAACCGCGACGACGGTGCAACCGATCGTTGCGAACATGCCAACAGTTCATGAGGACGCACGATGCGGCGAATTTCCCTCGTAGTTATAGCGTTTGTTTGGCTGTGGGCGCCGCCGGCTTTCAGCGCCGAACCTCGCGCCTACGCGGAAGGATTGTTGTGGCGTATCGAAAGCCCAACCGCGCCGCCGAGCTATGTTTTCGGCACCGTTCACATAACCGACCCGCGGGTGCAGGAACTTGTCCTGGACATGCTCGATACCGTTGGCCGGCTAAACAGCATCTCGCTGGAAATCGTACCGTCGCCCGAGATGGCGGCCGCGGCGGCCCAGCGCATGTTCAGCTTTAACGGCCCGGCACTATCGCAACGCGTCGGATTACCGCTGTTCGAGGAAACCCTATCCGCCGCCGCACCCTATGGCTTGAATGCGAACGTTTTGGAACAATTCAAGCCCTGGGCGGTCGCGGTGACTTTAAGCTTACCGGTATCCGAACTGCGCGCGCAGGCCGCCGGGCGTCTCAATTCAGAGAAACTCATAAAATCCTACGCCGAGAACAATCAGATTGCGCTGCATGGCATTGAAACCCTCGACGAGCAGCTCGGTCTGTTCGACGGGCTTTCCGAAGTCAAACAGGTCGAAATGCTCCGCCTTGCCGTCCAGTATGCTGACCGCACCGACGAACTGTTCGCCAAGCTCGTCAATGACTATCTGGCTCGCGATCTGGAGAGCGTCTATCGCATGATGGAAGAATTTTCGGTCGGTCAACGGGGCGACCTGCGGGAATTTTACGAGAGTCAGCTGATTGAGGGACGCAACCGGAAAATGGTCGAACGCATCCAACCGCGCCTGGCCGAAGGCAGGGCTCTTATTGCGGTTGGCGCGCTCCATTTACCCGACGAGTTCGGCGTGCTGCGCTTACTGGAAAAACGCGGTTACACGGTCAAGCGAATGTCGGTGTCGAACTAGGCGAGCGCGCCTCAAGTACCGGTAAACGAACCGCCTGACCCGGCGAGATCGCGCAGTAGCGCCGAGGGCTGCCACAGCTTGCCATGTGCGGCATGGAACTCCTCGACCCGCGCCAACACCGTCGGCAAACCAACCCGGTCGGCGTGGTACATGATGCCGCCGCGCCATTTCGGAAAGCCGAAGCCGTATTGCCACATGATGTCGATATCGCTGGCGCGCAGGGCGACGCCCTCTTCGACGATCTTCGCGCCTTCGTTAACGGCTGCGTATAAACACCGGTCGCGGATCTCGTCATCGTCGATCTGGCGGCGCTCGATACCCTGTTCGGCGGCGACTTGAGCGGCGATTTCCTCGACCTCCGGATCGGGCACCGGCAGGCTGCCGCCCTCTCCATAGCTGTACCAGCCGCTGCCGGTCTTGCGCCCGAAGCGGCCCATCTCGCACAGCCGATCGGCGAGATGAAAGTAACGCTCGTCCGGATCGCGCAAATGGGCGAGCGACTTGCGCATGCGCCAGCTTACATCGAGGCCCGACAAATCGCTCACCGCCAACACCCCCATGGGCATGCCGAATTCGCGCAACACCTGGTCGATCTGCGCCGGACTGGCGCCTTCCTCGACGAGAAAATTCGCTTCGCGCACCAGGGGCGCGCGGCTGCGGTTGGCGACGAAACCATGGCTGACCCCGGCCAGGCCACCGACTTTGCCGAAGGTGCGCGCCAGCCGCATGCCGGTTGCCAGGGCCTGCGGCGACGAGGAGTCGGTGCGCACCACTTCAAGCATTTTCATCACATTGGCCGGCACGAAGAAGTGCAGCCCGATGACATCCGAGGGCCGACCGGTCGCCGCGGCGATCTGGTTGATATCCATATACGACGTGTTGGTGGCCAAAATGGCGCCCGACTTGGCGACCGCATCCAGATCAGCGAAGATTGTTTTCTTCAGTTCGAGGTCTTCGAACGCCGCCTCGATGACCAGGTCGGCGTCAGCCGCGCCGCTATAGTCCAGGCTGGTTGAAATCAAACCGAGCCGGCGCGCCATTTCCGCCTCGTCGATGCGGCCCCGGTCGACCATGCCCTGATAATTCTTGGTGATCATGGCCAGGCCCCGGTCGAGGGCGTCCTGGGATGTCTCGATGGCGGTGACCGGAATACCGGAATCGGCGAAGCACATGATGATGCCGCCCCCCATGGTGCCGGCGCCGATCACCGCGCCGGTCTCGACCGGCTTGGGCGAAATATCCTTGCCGACGCCGGGAATCTTCGACGCCTCCCGTTCGGCGAAAAAGGCATAGCGCAGCGCCTTCGACTGGTCGCTGTCCTTACAGCGCGGGAACCGCGCCCGATCGGCGATGACGGCCTGGTCGTAGGGCATTTCCAGTCCATCGATCACGCTACCCAAGGCCTCCAGCGGCGATTCCTGTCCACGCATGCGCCGGCCAGCGAGGTCGCGGTATTTCTGCAAGATGTCGGCGAATTGATCCGGCGAACCGATGCCTTCCCTCGGTTCGCTGGAAATGCGCCGCGGCGTTCCCTCGCTCAGAATTTTTTCGGCGAAGGCGATGCCGGCTTCGAGCAAATCGCCCTCGGCGATTTCGTCGATAATGCCATAGTCGAGCGCCTTGGCGGCACCGATGGGCTCGCCCAGCACGATCAACTCCAGCGCATGGTCGAGGCCGGCTACCCGCGGCAATCGTTGGGTGCCCGCCGCGCCGGGGAAGATGCCCAATTTCACTTCCGGCGTGCCAACCCGCGCGCCGGGTGCCGCGACACGGAAATGGCAGCCCAGCACCAGCTCCAACCCACCGCCCAAGGCTGTGCCATGCACCGCGGCGACGATGGGTTTTTCGACGGTGTCGAAATGATCGACGATGGAAAGCAAATGCGGTTCGACCACCGGCTGATCGAACTCGCGAATGTCGGCGCCGGCGGGAAAAGTGCGGCCGGCGCCGATCAGCACAATCGCCGCGACCGCGTCGTCGGCCGCCGCCCGGTCGATTTGCGCCATCAGACCTTCGCGCACCGGCAGGCCTAACGCATTGACCGGCGGATTATCGACCGTCACCACGGCGATACGGCCACGAACTTCGTACCCGACGACTTCGGACATGGTCTAGTCTCCCCCTGCCAGCCGGCCGTTTCGATAAGGGTGTGAACGGCCTTCGCCTGTATTACACTGCTATGATGCAGGCGTCGAAGAACGCCGTCAAACGAAGCGGGGGAACTCATGCAATTCGGCCATCCCAATGAGCTGCTCGACCATGTTGGCGACGAAATCGGCGTCAGCAGTTGGGTCGCAATCGATCAGAAAATGATCAATGACTTCGCCGACGCGACCGGCGACCATCAATGGATCCATGTCGACCCCGAACGGGCGGCCAAGGAAGTCCCTGGCGGCAAGACCATTGCTCACGGCTTTCTGCTGCTGTCTTTGTTTCCCAGCCTGTCGGATGAATTCTTTCACGTTGCGCAGACCAGCTACACGCTGAACTATGGCCTGGAACGGCTGCGCTTTACCGCCATGGCGCCGGTTGGATCGCGGGTCCGCCTGCGCCAATCCATCGCCAGCGCGGAAAAATCCAAGGATGACGGCGTGCGGGTGGTCCTCGAAGGCGTGCTGGAAATCGAAGGCAGCGAACGGCCCGCCGTCGTCGCCCAGACCATACGTTTAATCTACCCGTGAGCGGATAGTCTCGTGAGCACAGCCAAACGCACCTTCTCGCGCACCGATCAGGTGGTGCCGGTGCTCGACCAGCACCGCTTCGACACCGGCCCGCTGGTGGGGTGGCTGGCCGCCAATGTCGAAGAATTCCAGAGGCCTATCGAGATCGCCCAGTTCCAGGGCGGCATGTCGAACCCAACCTTCCTGATCACCGACGCCGGCGGCGCGCGCTATGTCTTACGCAAGAAGCCGCCAGGCGAGTTGCTACCCTCGGCCCACGCGGTCGACCGTGAACACCGCATCACCACTGCCCTGGCCGAGACGCCGGTGCCGGTGGTGCGCACCCTGGGCCTGTGCGACGACACGTCGGTGGTCGGCACCGAGTTTTTCCTAATGGAGCACGCCGCCGGCCGGGTGTTCCACGATCCGTCCCTGCCCGACCTCTCGCCGGAAGACCGGGCCGCGATCTACGATTCCATGGGCGAGACCCTAACGGCGCTGCACCAGGTCGATTTCAGCGCCGTCGGCCTGGAAGATTATGGCCGGGTCGGCGGCTATATGGGCCGCCAGGTGCGCCGCTGGTCCCAGCAATACGAGGCCAGCAAGACCGACGAGTTGGCCGAGATGGACCAACTGATGGCGTGGCTGCCGGAAAACATGCCCGACGACAGCGAAACCACGGTGGTGCACGGCGATTTTCGCTTGGAAAACCTCATCGTCCACCCCACCGAACCCAAAGTAATCGCCGTGCTCGACTGGGAGCTATCGACCCTCGGCCACCCGCTGTCGGACCTGGCCTATAACTGTCTGCCTTATCACTGGCCGCAGGAATCCTTCGGCGATATGCGCGGCCTCGACCCGACCACGCCCGGCATCCCCGCCGAGGCCGATTATGTGGCGCGCTATTGCGCGATCACCGGACGCGGCGAAATCGACAATTGGACCTTCTATCTGGTGCTGTCCTTGTTCCGTCTCGCCGCGATTATCCAGGGCGTCTACTATCGCGGCCTGCAAGGTAACGCCGCCTCGCCCGAAGCCCTGCTGCGCCGCGACCTCACCCGCCAACTGGCCCACAATGCGTGGGATTTGGTGGAGTAAATGGCCGCCCCCGGGGACGAGGCAAATTAAAAGACCTCATGCTGAGCTTGTCGAAGTAGGAGGTCGGCGCGCCCCTCATCCTTCGACAAGCTCAGGATGAGGCGTGCAATAGGAGAGGGTTTTCAATCCGGCGCTTGGTCGCGGTCGTTGGGGCCGTAGTCGCGCAGCACGTCGGCGACGCGCAGACGGTAGTTGGCGAATAGCTCGTGACGGCCCTTGGCTTGGGCGGCGCGGTGGTCGAACTGCTCGCGCCACGTCTTCACGGCAGCATCGTCGCGCCAGATCGACAGGGACAATATCTTGCCCTCGTCGGTCAGGCTGGCGAAGCGCTCGATCGAGATAAAGCCGTCGATCTTCTCCAATTCCGGCCGTAGCCCGGCGGCGATATCGATATAGTCGCCGCGATGACCGTCTTTCGGCCAGACTTCGAAGATGACGGCGATCATTTTTCCTCTTCGGCCTCTTCGGGTTCGTTCACCGGATCGAACCAGGGGTTCATGCGCGGTATCCAGCGCGGCACATTTTCTTTGTAACGGCGATAATCGTCGCCGAAGCGTTCCTCCAGGCCCTTTTCTTCCGACAACGGAAAATAGACGCCATTGACGACGAAGAAGACGAGCATCCACGTACCGATGGCCGACGATTGGAAGATCAAAGATTCGCCGATCAGGATCAGCAGGACAGCCGTGATCATGGGATTGCGCACATGGCGATAGGGGCCGGCGATGACCAGTTTCGGCGGCGGATCCCAGGGCGCCGGCGTGCCGCCACCCTGGCTTAGAAACAGCCGTACCGTCGACACGGCCAGGATTAATCCGACCGTCCCCGCCGCGATGCCGGTCCAGTAATTCAACTCGTCGCGGCCGGCGACCGTCAGGCCGGTTTCCGGGTCGGTGGTGATCCACAGGATCAGCGCCGGCACGAAGATCAGAACGATTCCCGGCAGGACGAGGATGGTGATCAGCATGCGCAAGAACATGGGCTCGCCTACTCCGCCGCCTTCTGGGTCTTCGGCCAGCCGATCTGGCGTTTTAGCTCGAGGCGCGCGATCTGCTGGCGGTGGACCTCGTCGGGGCCGTCGAACAGCCGCATGGCGCGGGTGTGGGCGGCCATATAGGCGATCGGAAAATCGTCCGACATGCCGCCGCCGCCATGCAGCTGCAGCGCCCGGTCGATCACATCGAGCGCCATGTTCGGCGCCGCCACCTTGATCATGCCGATTTCCTGACGCGCTTCCTTGTTGCCCACTGTGTCCATCTTCCACGCCACCTTCATCACCAACAGCCGGCACATATCGATTTCGATGCGCGACTGGGCGATGCGTTCCTGGGTGATGCTGCGGTCGGCCAACAAACGGCCCCAGGTCTCGCGCTCGGCGGCGCGCCGGCACATTAATTCCAGCGCCCGCTCGGCCACGCCGATCACCCGCATACAATGGTGGATGCGGCCCGGACCCAGGCGGCCTTGGGCGATCTCAAAGCCGCGCCCCTCACCCAACAGCATGTTCTCCGCCGGCACCCGCACATCGCGGAACACCACCTCGCCATGGCCGTGCGGCGCGTCGTCATAGCCCATGATCGGCAGCAGGCGCTTAACCTCGACGCCCGGCGTGTCGCTGGGCACCAATATCTGCGACTGCTGCTCATATTTGGACGCCTTGGGGTCGGTCTTGCCCATCAAGATCATAATCTTGCAGCGCGGGTCGCCCATGCCGGACGTCCACCATTTGGTGCCGTTGATGACATATTCGTCGCCGTCGCGCTTGATCGAGCATTCGATATTCGATGCATCCGACGAAGCCACCGCCGGCTCTGTCATGGCGAAGGCGGAGCGGATTTCGCCGGCCAAGAGCGGCGTCAGCCACGCTTCCTGCTGCGCCGGGGTGCCGTACATGTGCAAGACTTCCATATTGCCGGTATCGGGCGCCGAGCAGTTGAAGATTTCCGGCGCCCAATGCACCCGGCCCATGATCTCGCACAGCGGCGCGTATTCCACATTGGTCAGGCCGGCCCCGTGCTCGGCATCGGGCAGGAACAGGTTCCACAGGCCTTCGGCGTGCGCCTTCGCTTTCAAATCCTCGACGATCTGCGGCAACTTCCAGCGGTCGCCCTGCCCGTCGAGTTGCTCCTCATAGAGCGCTTCGTTGGGATAGACATGTTCGTCCATGAAGGCGTTTAACTGGGCCTGCAAATCTTTCGTGCGGGCCGATAATTCGAAATCCATCCTACTGCTCTCCTTAGGCTCCCGGTGTAGAATAGCGCTAACTGGCCACTAAGGGGGAACCATGATGTCACGTCTGTTCGATTTATCCGGCAAAGTCGCCATCGTCACCGGCTCCACCAAGGGCATCGGCAAGGCCATCGCCGCCGCGCTGGCCGACCAGGGCGCCAAGGTGGTGGTCTCCAGCCGCGATAAAGACCGGGTGGCGGAGACCGCGAAAGAACTAGCCGAAGGCGGCCGCGAGGTGCTCGGCATTCCCTGCAATGTGGGCCGCAAGGAAGAGATGCAAAACCTGGTCGACGCGACCCGCCAGGCCTGGGGGCAGATCGACATCGTCATCGGCAACGCCGCCATCAACCCCCACTATGGCCCGTCGATGGAAATTCCTGACGAGATTTTCGCCAAGGTGATGGCGACCAATATCCAGTCGAACCTGTGGCTGGCGCAGATGGTGGGCGACGAGATGAAGGCCCGCAGGGACGGCGCGATTATCTACATCTCGTCGATTGGCGGGCTGCGCGGCTCCGACGTGATCGGCACCTACGGCATCTCCAAGGCCGCCGACATCCAACTCGCCCGCAATCTGGCGACCGAGCTCGGCCCCGACAATATCCGCGTCAACTGCATCGCGCCGGGGCTGGTCAAAACCGACTTCGCACGCGCCCTGTGGGAAGACCCGGCCTATGCCGAGCCGCGCATCGCGTCCACGCCGCTGCGTCGCCTCGGCGAGCCGAACGACATTGCCGGCGCGGCGGTCTATCTGGCGTCAGCCGCCGGGCGCTGGATCACCGGCCAAACCATCGTCATCGACGGCGGCGCCACGGTGATTGTTTGAAACGTAACTGCAGCACTTAACTTGGAGCGTAAAATGACCACTACCGACCTCATCGAGCCGACCATCGATCCCAACGCCCGGAAACTGACCTACCGTAACCTGACGGCGTATAACGACGGCAGTGACAAAACGCTGGTTTCCGTACGCGATACTCCAACCCTGGTGATCGACCACCCGGTCGAGCGCGGCGGCACCAACGAAGGTCCGACGCCGGTCGAAACCGTGCTGGGCGGCCTGGTCGGCTGCGACGCCGTGATCACCCATTCGGTCGCCAATATTCTTAAATTCGAATACGGCGCCATCGATTACACCTGCGAAGCGCAGATCGACACCCGCGGCCCCGCCGGTGTTAAAGGCGTGCGGCCCTATTTCGAGAAAGTCGTGGTCCAGAAAACCATCCAGACCAACGAGCCGGTCGACCGCATCGAAAAATTGAAAAAGAACGTCGAGCAGCGCTGCCCGGTGAGCAACCTGATCCGCGACGCCGGCGTCGATCTCACCATCGAATGGGTGGTCGAGCCGATGTAGGGAGCCGAAGTGCGGCGATTGTTTATAACAAACCCTCTCCCCCGGGAGAGGGTGGCGAGCATCAGCGAGCCGGGTGAGGGGACAAACAGTTAGGTAATATCCTGCGCACGTATCCGAATATCGGCCAGGACGCCGTCTATATTGCTCAGGACTTCGCTGTTCCAGTAGCGCACGACGCGATAGCCGAACTTCTCGATATATCGCGTCCGTTCCTCGTCTCTATCCGCGTCGCCGGCATGCTGGCCGCCATCGAGTTCGACAACCAACTTTTCCTCTTCGCAGCAAAAGTCGGCGATATAGCGGCCAATCGGATGCTGACGGCGAAATTTTAGTCCGGCCAGATTCCGATTGCGAAGATGTTTCCACAAGTGCGCCTCCGCCACCGTCGTCTCACGCCGCAATTTTCGCGCTTGGCCAACCGTCATGTCCCCTCACCCGGCCCGCTACGCGGACCACCCTCTCCCGTAGGGAGAGGGTTTGTCACCCCATCCGCCCCTTATCCCATTCTGCGAAGCTGGAGCCAGCGTTGGCGAGTTCGCGCAGCAGGGCGGCGGGTTGCCACTTGTCGCCCCATTGGCGGTGGAAGCGGTCGAGCGTGTCGTAGACTTCGCGCAGGCCGACCGTGTCAGCATAGAACATCGGCCCGCCGCGGTGACGCGGGAAGCCGTAGCCGTTGAGCCAGATGACGTCGATGTCGGAGGCCCGGATCGCCAGCCCCTCTTCGAGGATTTTCGCGCCCTCGTTGATCATCGAGTACAGGCAGCGCTGGAGGATTTCGTCGTCGTCGATGGGCCGGCGATTGAGATCCATTTCACGCGAGCGGGCGGTGATGAGTTCCTCGACCACCGGGTCGGGCAGCGCCGTGCGGCCATCCTCGTAGCGGTACCAGCCGGCGCTGGTCTTCTGGCCGTAGCGGCCGAGCTGGCAAATGCTGTCGAGCAGCGGCGAGAACCTCTCATCGGCCGGGCGGGTCTCGGCGCGGCGTTTCTCGATGGCCCAGCTAATGTCCAGGCCCGCCAGATCGGACACCCGGAACGGGCCCATGCGGAAGCCATATTCCTCGATTACCCGGTCGACGTCTTGCGGCAGCGCGCCCTCTTCGACCAGGAAATCGCCCTGGCGGAAATAGGGCGCCAACATGCGGTTGCCGACAAACCCGTCGCACACGCCAACCACTACGCCGACCTTGTTGATCGCCTTGGCCATGGCCATCACCGAGGCGATCACGTCCTTGTCGGTCTTCTCCGCGCGCACCACCTCGAGCAAGGTCATCACATTAGCCGGGCTGAAGAAATGGGTGCCGAGCACGCTTTCCGGACGGCTCGTCGTCCGCGCGATCTCATCGACATCCAGGGTTGAGGTGTTGGTGGCGAGGATCGCGTCGGCGCGGGCCAGCCGGTCAATCTCGGTGAACACCGCGCGTTTTACATCCATTTCCTCGAACACCGCCTCGATGACGATGTCGGCGTCGGCCATGTCGGCGTAATCGGTCGAGGGCGTGATGCGGCCCATCCGCGCCGTCATTTCGTCGTCGGAGAGCCGGCCGCGCTTGCGGGTGGCCTCATAGTTGGCCGCCATGCGCTTCATGCCGTTGTCGAGATTGTCCTGGCTTGCCTCGATGATCGTGACCGGGATGCCGGCATTGGCGAACGACATAGCGATGCCGCCGCCCATGGTGCCGGCGCCGATGATCGCTGCTTTGCTGACCGGCCGCAGCGCGATGTCGGCGGGAATGTCCGGGATCTTGGTGACTTGCCGCTCGGCGAAGAAGGCATGCACCAGCGAGCGGGACTCCGCCGAGACCATCGCCACACGGCTGATTTCGGCTTCGCGCTCCCAGCCCTCGTCGAAGGATAATTTCACCGAATTGGCGACGCTTTCCAAACAGTGAAAGGGCGCCAACAGACCGCGCGCGGTCTTGGTCAACTTGGCGCGACACTCTTCGACAATCTTGGCGTTCTCCGCCGCGTCACCGGGCACCTTCATGGCGCTGATGCGCCGCGGCCCACGATTGTCGGCGACGACCTGTCTAGCGAATTCTATCGATTCTCGGAGTCCGCCCACCAAAGCGTCGACGATACCCAACTCCATCGCCTTTTCGCCGTCGACCGGATTGCCGGTGGTGATCATATCGAGCGCCGGCCCCAGGCCAATCAGCCGGGGCAAACGCTGGGTGCCGCCGGCGCCGGGAATAATGCCCCGCAGGACTTCCGGCAGGCCGACTTGCGCAGTGGCGGTGGCGACCCGGTAGTGGCAGCCCATCGCCAGTTCCAGTCCGCCGCCCAGGGTCGGGCCGTGGATCGAAGCGATCACCGGTTTCGGGCAATCCTCTATCAGGTTCATCAGATCGCGGGTCATGGGTTTGACGTCGCGCGCCGGTGTATTGAATTCGCGGATATCGGCGCCGCCGCACAGGTTCCGGCCGCTCCCACCGCTGATAACGATCGCCGTCACCGCATCATCATCAATGGCGGTCTCCAGGTGCCGCGCCAGGGCCACCCGCACGTCTTTCGACAAGGCGTTTACCGGCGGATTATTGAGGATAATGATCGCGATATCCTCATTTTCAGCTTCGTGCCTGTAGATTACTGGACTTTCGTCTTCGAAGCCTGCCATCGCCTTCTTCCTTCGCTGAATTTCTCGACTTAATTCACTACCACCGCGCCCCATACCCTTCAACGTCCGGGGGCGACGCTCTATGCTATATCGAAATTTCGATGCTCACCCGCGCCCGCGGACCCTTCTTCCGCGGCGCCTTATTCTCAGGATCATCGCCCATGGCGCAAGACGCCGCGTCCCCGTTCGGCCCCTCACAAATCATCGCAACGGTCGCGACATTGGCCAGTATCGTCCTGCTCGCCGCGCCGCTATGGAGCGCCGACGCCCTGGTCTGGCAGGCCGCCGGCATCGTGCTGTTCTCAGTGACCCTGTGGGCGACCAGCGCCATCCCTATCCATATCACCGCGCTGATCATGTTCCTGGTGACAATGGTGCTCGATATCGCCCCATCGAACGTGACCTTCTCCGGCTTTCACGCCAGCGCCACCTGGCTGGTCTTCGGCGGTTTGGTCATCACCATCGCCGTGCAACGCTCAGGCTTGGCGACCCGTGCCGTGCAAGCGCTGGTCGCGCATTTGCCGGCGCAATATTTCGCCATGGCCCTGGGTATCGCCATTGCCGGAGTCGGGCTGGCTTTTCTCATGCCGTCGGCCTCGGCGCGCGCGGTGCTGATGGCGCCGCTGGCGATGGCGCTGGCCGATCGTCTGGGGTTCACCGAAAATGCCGGACCCCGATTTGGTTTGGTCATCGCCGCCGCGCTGGGCTCCACCGTTCCCGCCTTCGGTATTCTGCCGTCAACCGTTGTCAGCATGGCGTTTGCCGGCGTCGCGGAAAGTATCCATGGCATCAGGTTCACCTATTTCGACTACACGCTGTTGAATTTCCCCATCGCCGGCGCCCTGGGCCTGCTGATCCAAACTGGCTTAATCACCGTGATGTTCGGCGCGAAACCGCAAACTGATGGGACGGCGGAGAAAGCCGCCGGCTGGACCGGCGACGAGCGCCGCTTGCTGACCATCCTGGTGATTGCCCTGGCCTTGTGGATGACCGATTCCCTGCACGGAATTTCGCCGGCCTGGGTTGCCATGGGCGCGGCCTTGCTCTGTATTACGCCGCGCATCGGCATGCTGTCGTCGAAAGTGTTGACCGCCGACGTGAATTACGGCCCGTGGCTGTTTATCGCCGGTGTGATCGGTATGGGGGCAATCGCCAGCCACACCGGACTTGGCGCGGCGCTGGGCGCGTTATTGCTGGAAAATGTGCCGTTGACCGCCGATGGCGGCCTCATCTCGTTCTATCAGATATTCATCATCGGCGGCGCCATCAACATGGTGGCGACCGCGCCCATTGTGGCGCCGATCATGACCACCTTCGCCGACGCCATCGCCCAGGCCACCAACTGGCCGATCCGCGCGGTGCTGCTCGCGGAAGTGCCCAGCTTCATGATCTTCCCGCTGCCCCATCAAGCGCCGCCAATCGTGATCACCATGGCCATCGCCGGTGTCCCGATACGCGCCGGGGTGCGGGTGCTGGCGGTCTATTTCGTCATCGCGCTGTTGGTTATTCTGCCGCTGCAATATCTGTGGGGCCGCCTGCTGGGCTTCTACCCATAAACCCTCAAAGGAGAGAATGAATGCTGTTAATGGTGCAAGTTACGGTCGAGCTTCCCGGTGATATGGATCCAGCAGCGCTACAGGATATCGGCGAGGCCGAGCTCAAACGCGCGCACGAGCTAATCCAAGCCGGCAGCTTGCGCAAGATATGGCGGGTCGTCGGCGCCCGGGCGAATTTCTCGATCTGGGAAACTGACACGCTGGAAGAGTTCCACGCGAACATCTCGTCGCTGCCGATGCACCCCTATATGACCGTCAATGTAACGCCAATTATCGAGCACCCGGCGACCCAGGCTTACGAAGCGAATATCGGACCCTTCCCGACGATCTGACATCAAGTCGATTTGGCTTTTTTCGCCTGTTGCTTTGCGATCGCCTTGGAGACCTGTTTCCAGATCGCTTCACCCTCGAAATCGCCGATCGCCAAGCACGCCGCGGCCAATTTAGCGGCCTCGTTATCGGCGCCATCGCCATGTTTTTCGATAAACTCGGCGGCGGACTCCTCTATGGCCCCGTCGCCCAGGCTGGCGCGCCGCGCCTTGGCGCCCCGGTTGAGCAGGGACCACACCAGCAGCAGGACAAACAGGCCGAAGCCAATCGCCAGCAGCGTTGGGAATATGCCTCTCACCGCTGGTTCACCTCCGATGCGCTGTGCGACAATCTCATGATAGCACTGCTAAGAAAATTTTCCCGCATTTGCACCAGTCTTGCCAATTTATTCCAAGGCATCGAACGCGGGCGCATAGCCGACGTCGCCATGCCGGCCCTCCAATGCCCCATCGACCAGTTCCCGCGCCATAAAATAAGGCCCGGCAAAGGGCGAGGCGA
Source organism: Alphaproteobacteria bacterium (assembly GCA_011087645.1). GTDB lineage: Bacteria > Pseudomonadota > Alphaproteobacteria > UBA6615 > UBA6615 > JABDJY01. The sequence goes on along the minus strand of JAALLF010000002.1, from coordinate 161,582 downwards.
AAACCTCGGCGCTATCGGTGCGAAAGCCGAAACGCGAATAATAATCCGGTTCGCCGAGCACAAACACGGCCTCCCAGCCTCTGGCTTTCGCCTGCGTCAGACCGTCTTCGATCAACCGCGATCCAACGCCTCTGCCCTGGCGGTTGGGCATGACAGATACCGGCGCCAGACCAAGTGCGCGAACCGGCGCGGTCATTCTCGACAACAGGATATGTCCGACGACGGCATCGCCATCCACGGCAACCAGCGAAATTTCGACGTCGCCATCGCGCCGTAACGCGTCCACCAAACCGGCTTCCGCCGTCCCGCCGAATGCGGCTTCGATGACGGTTCGCACCGCATCGCGATCCGCCGCTACTTCCTCACGAACATCCACGAAATCTCCGATCCGTCCGACGCTTTATCTTGTGGGCCTAATAGCCCCGCTCAGCCTTCAGGTCAGCGGCGGTGCGGAAATGGTCGGGGTAGCGTTCGGATACGCGCGCCGTGGGGTAGAAGGCAGATTTATAAGACGGACGCGCGCGCAGCCGCTCGAACCATTCGACGACGCGCGGCAAATCGGCCCAAAGATCGGCGTAACCCAGATCGTCCATGCGGTCGATTGCCGGCGTTACCAGAATATCGACCAGGGTGAATTGTTCGCCCAATAACCATGGACCGCCGGTTTCCTCGATGGCCTGCTGCATGCGTTCGCAAGTTTGGCGGATCTGCTCCAAGGCGTTGCCAACGTCTTTCTCACCGAACCCGTCCTTGGTCATGCGCTGGTAGAATTCCTTGCGCAGCGGCAACCGGTCGGCATGGGTGGAGAACTGCTCGTCCTGCAGTTTGGCGAAACGCATCGGCGCGAACAGATTGGCGAAGGACGGCACCCGCACCGCCACAGTTGGCACCTCCTCGAGATAACGCAGCCAAGCGCGCATACGCGCCTTGCCCAAGGCGTCGGGCGGCGAGAGCGCCGGTTCAGGAATAATATCGTCGAGATATTCGACGATGGCCGAGGATTCGAGAATAACCTCGCCGTCATGGAGAAAGGTCGGCACCACTCCATTGGGGTTGAGCGCCAGATATTCCGGTTTCAACTGCTCGAACTTGCCAAGGTCAACTTCGTGATCGACCCAGTCCTTGCCGCGTTCCGCATACCCCTTCTCCGCCAGCGTCAGCCGCACCTTCTGGCTGCAGGTCGAATGGGCCGTGTGATACAGCTCGAACGTCATGATTTCCTCCCGACAAATTGAACGGGTGCGCCTGGACGGGCCGCGACCGCGTTTATAACAATCTTTGATCATGATTTATCCCAACCGACCCGCCCTGCCCAGACTTCGACGGAAGATATTGCCAATCGCCGCCGCGCTGCTGGCAACCGGGTTCGCGCAGACCGTAGGCGCCGACACATTCGACCTCGGCCGGTGGCCCAACCCCGCGGCGGTTAACGAGATGCGTGGCGAACTGGTCTCCTATCCCAGCCACAGCCCGTTTACCCTGCGCGAGGTCGGCGGTGGCGCTGAAGAAGACCCGACCACCGCGGCGCGCGCCGGGCTGTTTGTGCCGCCGACGGCAACGGCCGCCGACCCGGTGCCGGCGGTGGTACTGTTGCACGGCGCCGCCGGCGTGTTGGCGGCGCGCGAATTGACCTACGCCCGACAATTCGCCGCCATGGGCGTCGCCGCCCTCGTGGTCGACGCCTTCGGCGCGCGGCGCGACCGGGCGACGGGCTTCGTCGAGCGCCTGCTCGAAGTCACCGAAACCATGGTGTTGGCCGACGCCTATGCGGGCCTGCGGTTTCTCGACGCGCGACCCGAGATCGACGGCGGGCGGGTCGCCTTGATCGGCTTTTCCTATGGCGGCATCGCCGCCACTTTGGGCGCCTTCGAGCAAACCGCCGAGACCCTCAGCCCGGACGGGCCGCGCTTCGCCGCCCATATCTCCTACTATGGACCGTGCATCGCGCGTTTCGACGATGCGCGCGCCACCGGCGCGCCGGTGCTGATGCTCGCCGGGTCGGAAGACGCCATCGTCGACCCAATGCGTTGCAATCAAGTTTTGGACGATCTGCGTGCTGGCGGCGCGGAAACCGAGTTCGTGATCTACCAAAATGCCTTCCACCAATGGGATGGCAGCTTTCGCGGTCCCCGTCCGATCGGGCGCAACCTGGCCGACTGCCGCTTTAAGGTCGGCAACGACGGGGTGGTGCGCGACAGCTTCACGTTTTTGCAGATGACCGGACCGATATCGCGCCGCCTTATTTTGGCTGCTTGCGTCGACAGCGACGGCTATCTGATCGGCCGCGACGATAATGTGCGCGCCAAATCGAACCGCGCTGTCGGCGATTTCCTAACCCGCGCCTTCACGCGGTAGCGTCACAATAGCCCACCCGGTTTATTTTGAATGACCCCCCACCCCATCCCTCCCCCTCAAGGGGGGCTGTGGAGCGAACCGTCGCGCAACAGCGCGGCGAAAGTCGCTTCACAGAAAAAATTATTTCGGCTGACTTACGCCACGCCACTGGCGTGACGGTCCAGCCTCAATCCCCCCAGCGAGGGGGAGGGTTAGGGAGGGGGGGTGCGTAAGCAGACTAAAAACCGGCGGCACGGCCGTCGCTTCGCGGGTCGAAACCGCCTTCGATGACACCGTCTGGGCCGCGTGCTAGCGCCCCGGCATGGCCCATCAGATCGCTGAACGGCTCGACTTCGACAATATCGTGCCCGGCCGCACGCAGCGCCTCGATGACGCCAGGGGCGAACCGCGGTTCGATTTTAAGATTATTACTGTCATCGCCCCAGGTCCGACCGAGCAGCCAACGCGGCGCGGTGATCGCCGCTTGCAGGCTATGACCGAACCGCACATGGCGGGCGAACACCGCGGCCTGGGTCTGCGGTTGGCCCTCGCCGCCCATGGTGCCGTAGGACATCACCCGGCCGTCGTCGAGCCTCGCCAAGGCTGGATTCAAGGTGTGGAACGGCTTACGGCCCGGCGTCAATTCGTTGCGGTTGCCCGCCTCCAGCGAAAAACTAGCGCCGCGGTTCTGCCAGAGAATGCCGGACTGGGGTAAGACGACGCCCGACCCAAACTCCCAATAAATGCTCTGAATAAAGCTCACCGCCATGCCGTCGCGGTCGATGGCGCCGAGCCAGACCGTGTCGCCCTTCTCGGCACCGCGTTGCCAGGCCTGCGCCTTTTTCGGATCGACCGCCGCGGCCAGCGATGTGATCGCCGGTTCGGTCAGGAAACTTCCGGGACTCTCCTGCATATAGGCGGGATCGGTGATATGTGCGTCGCGCACCTCGAACGCCTGCTTGGTCGCCTCGACCAGCAGATGGACAAAGTCGAACCCTTCAGCCTCCGAACATTCTAACTGATCGAAGGCGCCGAGAATCAGCAACGAGGCCAACCCCTGGGTCGGCGGCGGCATGTTGTAGAGCGTGCCGGCGCTGGTTCTGAGCGACAGGGGCGTCTTCAAGGTGGCACTATGAGATTCCAAATCGCCGCGGGTCACCGGGCTGCCGACAGCGGCCAGATCGTCGCCAATCGCCCGGGCGATGTCGCCCCGGTAAAAATCGTCGAGGCCAGCTTCGGCCAAACGTTCCAGGGTCGCCGCCAACTGCGGCTGGCGGAACAGGTCGCCGGGCTGGGGGACTGTGCCATTCGCCAGAAAAGTGTCGGCAAAGCCCGGAGCGGCGTCCATCTGACCCATTTTTTCCAGCGTGTTGCTCTGCTGCCCGTCGGTCACCGCCATGCCGTTGCGGGCATGGCCGATGGCTTCGGCCAATAGCCGCGACAAGGGCAACTTGCCGCCATATTGAACCGACAGTTCGAGCGCCGCCCGCCAGCCGGAAATCGTGCCAGCCGCGGTCAGCGCCGCATGGGGGCCGCGCGCCGGAATGGCATCGTGACCGTGGGACCGATAAAAATCGATGGTGGCCGCTTGCGCCGCCGCGCCGCAGGCATCGATCGCCACCGGGTCGCCGCCGGGCGGGGCGACGATCCAGAACCCATCGCCGCCGATCGAATTCATGAACGGATAGACCACGGCGATCGCCGCCGCCGCGGCGACCATCGCCTCAATGGCGTTACCGCCATCGCGCAAAACATCGAGGCCTGCCTCGGCCGCCAGATGGTGGGGCGCTACGACCATGCCGTTGGTCGCGTAAGTGGAATGGAGCATCAGATGATCCGTCGGTGGTGAGCGGCGCTACTAGTAGCGGGAATTGCCCGCTGGTGAAACTGCACCTTCGTCTATCGATGTGCGGGCTACCCGCCCTCTTACTTCGAGACGACGCTCACGCGCCTCCTCAGCATGAGGGCTTTTTCTGTGTACCCTCGTCCTCATCCTGAGAGTCTGACTCAAAATGAAGTGAGCGATATCAGCGGTTTATCAATCTGACCCTCGAGCGTCATCACCCCCACCCCAACCCTCCCCCCTCAAGGGGGGCTGTGGAGCGAACCGTCGCGCAACAGCGCGGCGAAAGTCGCTTCACAGAAAAAATTATTTCGGCTGACTTACGCCACGCCACTGGCGTGACGGTCCAGCCTCAATCCCCCCAGCGAGGGGGAGAGTTAGGGAGGGGGGGGTGGCGTTAGCCATTGCGTTTGGTTTTCTCCCACGGGGCGGGGAACAAGGTCTTAGAAACAAACAATTCATTTCCGGCCAGGCTCTGAGGAGCGATCGAAGATCGCGTCTCGAAGGATGGGGGTACCCCCCAAAAAAAACGGGCGGTGACCTTGGCCACCGCCCGCGAAAACCGGGTATTGCCGAAACTATTCGGCGGCTTGTTCGATATCCTCGTAGCCGGTTAGCTCGTCCAGGGCCGGCTTCACCTCCTCCATGAAGATCTTCATTTGGTCGATCATGTCCTGCTTCGGCGTCTGCGCATAGTGATAGATCAAGGTGATGTATTCCGCCGGCAGCTGCTTCCACTGGTCGATATAGAAATCGCGCACTTCCGAGACCGTGCCGTACTGGAACAATCCGGTATCGTCCATCAGGTCCAGCATTTCCTTGTCGGTGGCGTTCTTCTTGGCATCAGTCCAATCGGGAAACAGGGGACCGTAGAAGTTCATGAAGATATCGCTCGACCAGTCGAGGGCCATCTGCGCACCCTCGTCATGGCTGCCGCCGATATGAGGCCAGCGCACAATCGCCTGGTTTTGGCCAGGCGCGAAATTGTAGCCGTTTTCGTTGGCCACTTCGGTGTAGCGCGGACCATAGGTGGCGCACCGCCCGATGCTGGAGAAGTAGGACGGCACGAAGCCGCGCGCGCCGGCATATTCAACGGTCTCGATGCTGGCGTTACTGGCGATAAATACCTTCGGATGGGGGTCGGTGTAAGGCGCCGGCACGACGCATATTTTGCGCAGCTTGCCGTCTTCGTCCATTTCGCCGGGGGCGCCCAACTGCCTTGTAACGTCGCCCATGAACCAGCCCTCCAGGCCTTCGTCATGGGGATAGGGGTATTGCCACAGATCGCTTTTGTAATCGAAGGATTCCTCGGTCCAGGCCTTCATCACCAGATCGACCTGCTCCTCAAAAATCTCGCGGTTGCGCAAGTCGGCTTCGCTCTTGTCCGAAAGTGTCGCCACGCTGCCCAGCTTTTGGCCGAGTACATTGGTCCAGCGCGCCTGATAGCCGCGCGCGAAGCCGACGAAGCAACGTCCCTTGGTGATGTGGTCCAGCGTCGCGGTTTCTTCCGCCACGCGGATGGGGTCGTCGACCGACATGACGTAGCCCAGGCTGCCGATCCTGACCTTGTTCGTCAGACCTGCCCAGTAGCCGGTGTTCATACCGATCGACGGGCCAACCTCATAGCCTTCCGAATGGAAGTGATGCTCGATCGAAGAGACGCCCCAAACACCCAGATCGTCCATCGCGGTGAGGATGTCGGGCATGCCGTCCATGGCCTCTTGGAAACGCTCTTTATTGCGCCCCATCGGGCGGAGTTCCCTACGTTCCTCTACGCTTTCGGCGCGCAGCACCGGATACATTTGGACAAGGACTTTTACCATGGGTGTTCTCCCTTTCGGCCCCCACCCGGTGGGGGCTTTATTATTGGTGTCCCGATGCTACCGCGCCTGACGCACAACGACCAATAGCACCGGCCAAAATCCGCTAAGCGACCTTGTTGAAACTGATATCGTCGTAACTGTCTTCCACCGGAATGACGACGGTGTTGATGAACCGCGCCAGCATGCCGTAATAGCCGATCATGATGGTCAGATCGACGAATCCGGTGGTTCCGAAATTCTCCCGCAGATCCGCGACCATGGCGTCGTCGATCGGCTCGTTTTGGGTCAATAGGCGCGCGTAACGCACCGCCAGCCCGATCGGCGCCGGTTCGGCCTCGAGTTCCGGCGTGCCGATTTTGCCTAACATTTCCGCCGATGCGCCGGCCCGTTCGGCCACCCGCCAATGGTGTTTCCATTCATATTCGCAGCGCATTTCCTGGGCCACAGTCATGATCACCAGCTCGCGCAGCACATCGTCGAAGTCGGTGGCGTAGCGTACATGAGCGCCGACCGGGGTGACCGCCGCCATGGCGCCCGGGCTGTTGGCCAGCAACGCAAATACGTTAGGCATAATATCGAAGCCGCGGGTGCGCAAAATCTCATCCCAGGCATCGAGATGCTCAGGCGGGCAGTCTTCTCTTTCCATGCGCTCCAGGCGCGAACCTTCCAATGGTGTCGTCACGAGACATTCTCCCCCGTTTGTTAATTTTCGCGCCGGCCAGCCGCCAAACGCCGTTTCATTATTGGCATTCAGCAAACCATTTTCGCGACATCGCCGTCAACGCGCGAAGCGCCCGATACTGCTCTAGAGCCAAATCGGCGGCATTTATGCTAGAGGCGAATAGCTGATCCGATAATTGGAGGTGCGCCCATGTCCGAGCAAGTTTCCGCCAAAGCCGTCGCCTTCGCGTCATCGATTATCGTTGTCGCGCTGACCTTCGTCTTGTTGATCCAAGGCCGCGATTTGCTGATCCCGATCGCCGTGGCGGTCATGATCTGGTACCTGCTGAACGCGCTGGCCCGCGCCTTTCACCTGATCCCCTTGGGCTCCTACCACCTGCCCAACTGGATCGCGATGACCCTGGCGATCATTACCGTCCTGGTCGGTCTGGGCCTGATCGCCGAGCTGATCAGCGATAATATCGCGCAAGTCAGCGCCGCGGCGCCCGGCTATCAAGCCAATATCGAAATACTTATCGCCAAGGCTTCAGACCTGGCCGGCTTCAGCCAGCCGCCCGATATCACCTCGGTGTTCGGCCAGATAGACTTGCGAAGCCTAGCTGCGCGTTTCGGCAGCGCCGCGGCCGGCTTCGCCGGCAGTTTCGGCATTGTTTTGATCTATGTGCTGTTCCTGCTGTTCGAGCAGAAGGGCTTCGACAAGAAACTGCGCGCGCTATTCCCCGATAGCGATCATCGCGGCGAAATGCGCGGCCTGCTGCACCGCATGCAAGAGCAGATCCAGACCTATGTCGCCATCAAGACCATGACCAGCGTGCTGACCGGCTTGATCAGCTACGGCGTCCTCAAGGCTGTCGGCGTCGATTTCGCCGAATTCTGGGGCTTCATCATCTTCCTGCTGAACTATATCCCCACGGTCGGCTCGCTGCTCGGCATCATCTTCCCGGCGCTACTAGCGCTGGTGCAATTCCCCACCCCGGTGGAGTTTTTCATCGTCCTCGGCGGGATAGGGGTCGTTCAATTCCTTATTGGCAACGTGCTGGAACCCCGCCTTACCGGCAGCTCGCTGAACATCAGCCCGCTGGTGGTCATCCTCTCGCTGGCCCTGTGGGGCAGCATCTGGGGCATCGTCGGCATGTTCTTATGCGTGCCACTGACGGTGATCGCGATGATCATCTTCTCCTATTTCGAGCGCACCCGCCCGATCGCCATCCTGCTCTCCGGCGACGGGAAAATCGAACCCCGCTAGCTGTTAAGCCGTGTTCTTGCAGAAAATAAGTAGACGCGCAGGATGCGATTGTCCCTCGCAAACTTGATTTTCAAAAAAAGGGCCCGATCGTAAGATCAGGCCCTTTTTCGGTTGAAAATTTATTGAACTTTATACGCCCTCTGTCGCGGGCACCTTACTGGTGACGAACTTCGCCTCATGGTTCAGCCCCATCCACAGGCACACGCACATCGCAATCAGTACCAGCGTGAAGGGAAGGCCAACGGTGATCGCCGCCGCCTGCAAGGCGCCGAGCGCATCGGCGCCGCCGCCGAACAGCAGCACCGCCGCGATAACGCCTTCCAGTGTCGCCCAGTAGATGCGCTGCGGTACTGGAGCATCGACTTTGCCACCGGCGGTGATGCTGTCGATTACCAGTGAGCCGGAGTCCGACGAGGTGATGAAGAACACCAGCACCAGGATGACCGCCACGCCCGAAGTGATCTGTGGGATTGGCAGATTTTCGAGCATCTGGAACAACGCCAGCGAAGCGTCGGTGATACCGCCAGCAAGCGAACCAATGCCGGCCTGTGCCTGCTCCAGCCCGGCGCCGCCGAAGGCAGCCATCCAGACCAGCGTCACCAGTGTCGGAACCAACAGCACGGCAACGATGAATTCGCGCACCGTCCGACCCTTGCTGATGCGGGCGATGAACATACCGACAAACGGTGACCAGCTAATCCACCAGGCCCAATAAAATATCGTCCAGCCATGATAAAAAGTTTCGTCCTCACGCCCTATCCAATTGCTCAGCGGCACGATGTTGGCGAGGTAGGAGACCAAGGTGGTGCCGATGCCAGTGATAATCGCCAGGGTCGGCCCGAGCAGGATAACGAAAGCAAGCAGCATGGCGGCAAGGGCCATGTTGATGTTGCTCAGCACCTTAACGCCCCCGTCGAGACCACGCACGACAGAGATAATCGCCACCGCGGTCACGCCGATGATGATGGCGATCTGGGTACTGATATTGTTATCGACACCGAACAGAAAATTCAGCCCGCTCGCCGCTTGTTGGGCGCCAAAACCGAGAGAAGTGGCGAGACCGAAAATGGTCGCCAGCACCGCCAGGATATCGACGACGTGTCCGAACCAGCCCCACGAACCATCCTTGAGCAAGGGATAAAAAGCCGAGCGAATTGTGAGTGGCAGGCCCTTGTTGTAGCTGAAGAAGGCCAGCGACAATCCGACGACGGCATAGATCGCCCACGGGTGCAGCCCCCAGTGGAACATCGTCGCACCCAACGCCGTCCGCGCCGCCTCTGGCGTTCTTTCCGCAACATCCAGCGGCGTACCAAACCACGCGGTGTAGTACGCTGTCGGTTCTGCCACACTCCAGAACATCAGGCCGATGCCCATGCCTGCGGCGAACAGCATGGCGAACCATGACATATTCGAATATTCGGGTTTGGCGTCCTCGCCGCCAATCCGGATCTTGCCGACAGGCATAACGATCAGCAACAGGCAGAAAATCACGAAGATGTTGCCGCCGACCGAGAACAACCAATCGAAATTATTGATCGACCAGCCTTTTGCCCCGTCGAACGCCTCCTTGGCCGGTCCCGGCACGATCAGCGTGCCAATGACGAAGACCAGAATCAGCAAACTGCTGATCCAGAATACCGGATGGTGCACATCCATCCCGTATTTCCGCATATTGTCCTGGCCAATGTCGTAATTGGTATCGTAACGATCCGGCATTTTATTCCCCCATTATTGTTACGCGGACTCGCTTGCGCATTCGCGATTTCACCCGCTACGACTTCGTTTAGATCGATATGCGGGCGGCCGAGGGGCTCATAAAGCGCTTCTTAATGAGCCGCCTGCAGATTCTGACATTTAGTAGTGTAGATGCGCGACTTCAGTATGGAACCAGTGCGCCCCCGCACGTTCCGCAAAGCTGCACAAACTCGGTACCCCCAATCCCGCAAATGGTAGCAGGTTCGATCGGTCATTTATACGGCCTCTCAGGCTTTAGGCTTGTCCCGGTTCGAAAGGTGCCTTTCAATCGATGGCGCGTCAAAAGCGCGTGTGAATTTTTTAGTAGCAATGTCCTCTTGGAATCATATCCAGACATGACAGCTCACGGCGCAATACGACCGGTGTTAAGTCCACGCCGCCGCCCTACTCCGCCGCCTGCGCGCCCGCCGCGTCGATCAGCTCGGTGAGATATTGCGGATCGACCGGGTAGTAATCGATCACCACGCCGAAATCGGCGAGCGCGTTTTCGATCGCCGCGACAATCGCCGGGGCGGCGGGAATGGTGCCGCCCTCGCCGGCGCCCTTAACCCCCAACGGGTTGAGCGGCGACGGGGTTTCCTGGTGGACGATGTCGATATGCGGCATCTCGCTGGCTAGCGGCAGCAGATATTCGCCGTAGTTGGTGGTCAGCGGCTGTCCCTGCTCGTCATAGATCATGCGCTCGAACAGGGCGTTACCGATGCCGTGCACCACGCCGCCGATGATCTGGCCGTCGACCATCATCGGGTTGATCATGTTGCCGCAATCGTGGGCCACCGAATAGCGCAGCACGCGCACCTCGCCGGTGCCGATATCGACTTCGACCTCGGCGACGTTGGAGCCGCTGGCGACCGGGCTGCCCGATGAGCCCAAATAGGACGTCGCTTCGAGCGAGGGGCTGAACCCGGCGGGTATCTTGCCGCCCGACATGGGCGCCAATTTCAGGGCCAGTTCGCCCAGGGTGACTTTGAGATCGGGCGCGCCGGCGACCCGCACTTCGCCGTCTTCCAGCTCAAGATCTTGTTCGGCGGCCTCCAGCGTCTCGGCAGCCAGTTTGAGCACGGTCTCGCGCACCTGGCCTGCCGCATCGAACGAGGACGGGCCGACATTGGCGGTCACCCGGCTGCCGATGGTGCCGACGCCTTGCGGAAATTTTCCGGTGTCGGCGGCTTCGAACATGATGTCTTCGGGCTGCACGCCCAATTGGTCGGAGACGATCTGCGCGATCATCGTGTGATGTCCCTGACCCTGGCTGGCCGCGCCGGTGCGCACCATGATTTTGCCCGAGGGTTCGATCTTCACCGTGGTGCCCTCGTAAGGGCCAACCCCGGTATCTTCAATGCAGGCCGACACGCCGATGCCGAGATAGCGGCCTTGCGTGCGCGCCGCGTCTTGGCGGGCCTTGAAACCGGCATAGTCGGCCAGCTCCAGCGCCTTTTCCTGACACGCATGATAGTCGCCGCTGTCGTAGCGCACCGGCATGCCATCGCGCAGCTTGGCCCCGGTCTCGTAGGGCATTTGGTCGGCGCGCACGAAATTGCGCCGGCGCACCTCAGCCGGGTCGATCTGCAATTCGCGCGCGATGGTCTCGACCATGCGTTCGACGGCATAAATCCCGTAAGGCCGGCCGGCGCCGCGCACAGGCGTCGTCGGCGTGGTGTTAGTGAACGCGATATCCAGGCGCACATCGAGCGCCGGGATGGCGTAGGAGCCCGGTAACGGCGTCACCGAGGTGAACGGCAACAGCGCGCCGTAGGGCATATAGGCGCCGTTTTCATGGATAACCACGCCGCGCAGACCGAGCATCTTGCCGTCCTTGTCGCAGGCAACTTCGAGATCCCACTGCTGGTCGCGCTGGCCGGTCGTCGCGGTGAAATGCTCGCGCCGATCCTCGATCCATTTGAGCGGCCGGCCCAGTTGGCGCGCCGCCACCGGGATAACGATCTCTTCGGGATAGAATCCGGCTTTGGGTCCAAAGCCGCCGCCGACATCGGGCGCGATGATGCGCACCCGGTCTTCCGGCTCGCCGAGATGGGTGGCCAGCGCCCGGCGCACCAGATAGGGGCACTGGGTCGAGGACCAGATCGTCAGGCCCTCGCCATAGGGCTCGTCGCGGGCCAGCACGCCGCGGGTTTCCATCGAATGGCAGCCGCCGCGATGCTGCATGAAACTGCCGGTGAAAACGTGATCGGCCTTGGCGAACGCGCCGTCGATGTCGCCGAACGCCGACTTCAACTGCCCGGCCATATTGTTTTCCGAGCCGATATGCGCCATCGGCGCATCGTCGGCCAACGCGGTGCGGCAATCGACGACCGCCGGCAAGGGTTCGTAGTCGACATCGATCAGCACCAGCGCATCTTCGGCAATGGCGCGGCTGTCGGCGGCGACCAGCGCCACCGTCTGGCCGACATAACAGACCTCGTCGGTCGCCATGGGATGTTGGGTGATGTCTTGATGGATGACCGGCGCCGGATAGAGCTGGTTCATCGATTGGGCCACATCGGGCACCGCAAGATCGGCTTGCGTGAAGACCGCGTGCACGCCGGGCAAGGCCAGCGCGGCACTGGTGTCGATCGAGCGAATGCGCGCATGAGCGTGGCTGGAGCGCAGGAACGCGCCGTGCAGCATTCCGGGCAGATGAATATCATCGACATAGCGGCCATGACCGGTCAAAAGCCGGGGGTCTTCCATACGCTGTACTTCGGCGCCGGTATAACGAACCATCGTCTAGCCCTCCTGCCGCATGGTTTCAGCGGCTTCGAGCGCCGCCGCGACAATGCCTTGATAACCGGTGCAGCGGCAGATATTGCCCGAGATCGCCGACCGCACATCGGCCTCCGTGGGGTTGGGATTATCTTTTAAAAACGCCGCCACCGAGATCACCATGCCCGGCGTACAGAAGCCGCATTGCAGCCCGTGGTTTTTCCAAAACGCTTCTTGGACCGGATGCAAGGTGCCGTCTGCCGCGGCCAGACCTTCGACCGAGGTGACTTCATGACCGTCGGCCTGCACCGCCAGCATGAGACACGAACGCACCGCCGCGCCATCGACCAGCACCGTGCACGCGCCGCACACGCCGTGCTCGCAGCCCACATGGGTACCGGTTAATTCCAGCTCGTGGCGCAGAAAATCGGCCAGGTTGGTGCGGGTTTCCACCTCAGCCGTCTGCGCCTGGCCATTAATGGTAACGGTAATTTCTCGTTTATCGGCCATCGGTCATTCTCCCCCCGTTGCGCGACTGGCGGCTTGCGCCAAAGCCCGCTCGACAAGCACGCCGGCCAGGCGCTGGCGGTATTGTGTGGTGACATAGGCATCCGACATGGCATCGATCTTGCGCGCCATGGCGCCGGCTTCGGCAAAGACCGCATCGCCGGGCGCCGCGCCGACCAGCATGGTCTCCACATCGGCGAGCCGCAGCGGTTGCACGTCGGCGCCGCCGACGGCAACCGAGGCGCGGGTGATCTTGCCATCCTCGACCGCCAGCAAGGCGGCGACGCCGATGATGGCGAAATCGCCGTGGCGGCGGGCGAACTCGACAAAGGCCGCGCCATGCGCCTCCTGCCAATAGGGAAAGCGTATCTGGGTGAGCAGCTCGTCGGGCGCCAGATTGGCCATCATGTAGGCTAGCGGCCATTCGGCGAAGGCGACCTCGCGGGTGCCCTCGGGGCCGACAATCGTCAGTTCCGCATCATAGGCCGCCGCCACCGTCGGCTGTTCCGCCGCCGGATCGAGATGACACAGGCTGCCGCCGATGGTGCCCCGGTTACGGGTCTGGAAGTGGCCGACAAAGGACAGCGCTTCGCGCAAGATCGGCGCGCGCGCGGCGACAATTTCGGAACTGGCCAGATCGCACTGGCGGGTCATGGCGCCGATGGCGAGCGCGTCGCCGGTGTCGGCGATGCCGCTCATGTCGGCGACGCCGTTCAAGTCGATCACATGGTCGGGCACGACAAAGCGCATGTTCAGCATCGGCATCAGTGATTGGCCGCCGGCCAACAGCTTCACATCCTCATGGCCGGCGAGTAGCGCCACCGCGTCGTCGACGCTCGTGGGATCGTGATAGGTAAAGGGTCCAGGTTTCATCGCTGTCTCCGTTTAGCTCGAGCGGCCGCCGCCGAACCAGCCGCGCACCATCGACCAGAGCGCACGGAACAGCAGGCTTATGCCGGAAATACTATTATCGGTTGGGGGTGCTGAGGGCGCTTGCTCTGGCGCGTCCACCGCCACCGGCGCGTCACCCTCATTCGCCGCCGGCGCTGCCGGCGTGAACTGGCCTTCCAGGTTATTGGCGAAATCGGCGATGATCTGCGCGGCGATTTCGTTGATCAGCCCCGCCGCGCGGCCATATTGCGCCACCGAGCCGGTCAAAGTTAGATCGGTGTTAATGTCGACCCGGGTTGCGCCGCCCTCTTCGACCAAGGCGAACGTCACATCGGCTTGGGCCGTACCGCGCCCTTTGGTATCGTTGCCCCGCGCGCTGACCCGCGCCGTGTGGGCCTCGGCGTCGACGTCCAGCAATTCCGCTTCACCGGCAAACCGCAACTGCACCGGCCCGACGCGCAATTTTGCGTTGCCCTTAAAGTGGCTCCCGTCAACGACTTCGGTCAGCTCGGCGCCCGGCATGCACGGCGCAATCCGCGGCACGTCCAACAGCACTTGCCAGGCGGTCTCCACGTCGGCGGCGACGGTGAAACTATTCTGCATTTCCATTGCACGTACCACTTGGCGCGCTTAGCGCGCCGTCTCCCCCAGATTGCCTCCAGCGTTGAACCGCCGGCCTCTGCATCACGAAGCTAGCGTAGTTTTCTTATTGTGGAATCGCAACAGGAGCGATGCCCCTCGCGGTCTTATTCATCCACCGGTTGGCGGGCCCGCGCGAGCAGACGCGCCACCCGATCCGCCGTACGCGGGTGGGTGCGCAGTAAGGTTGGCACATCGCCGCGCACATAGGGTTGGAACAAGCGCCGCCAGATCGCGGCTTGTTCTCGCTCTATCTTCTGCAAGCCCGCGGCCAGGCCAGCCGGATCGCCCGTCAGATCTGCGGCGTAATCGTCGGCGTCGTATTCGCGGTTGCGCGACAACGCCAGTTGCAGCAGCGACACCGCGATCGGCGCAATCGCCAGGACCAGAATCGTCAACAAGGGAATCCGTGTCTCGCCGGAAATGGACAGCCAGATCGCCAGCAGCAAACCGAGCGTGGCGAAGGTGCGGGTGAGCCGCGCCATCACTTCCGACATCATTAAAAAAGTCATGTCGCCGGACACCACATGGGCCAGTTCATGGGCGACAATACCGTGCAACTCGCGCGAGGAGAGATGTTGCAGCGCGCCCATCGATAATGCGATCACCGGTTCGTCCTGCGAGCCGGTGGAGAACGCCATCATGCGCGCGCCCGGCAAGCAATAGAGTTGCGGCATCGCGGCGAGGCCGGCGCCCTGGCGCAGCGCATTGACCGTGTTGTAGGCCTCAGGCCAATCGTGGGGTTCAATGACTTTGGCATTGAACATCTGCATCACAAAGGCCGGCGCCACCCGGCGCGCCGAAAAGATGCCGGCGAAGATCAGCGCGGCGGCGACAACCATGCCGGTGGGCCCGGCGATTAAATTGGCGCTGACGAGCAGTACAGCGGTAATCGTAGCGAGCAGGACGATGACGATCATCCGGCTACGATGCCGATGCCGGCTCATTCGCGACTGACGCGCTCGGTCTGGACCGCCACTCATCCTTCGCTCGCGATATCCTAACTCACGGCCGCTGCTGGGGCCCGGTGAGACGATACAACCAGTTTCAAATGTGGCGCGAAATGATCAGGGTCAATGGTGCGGGCGGAGAGACTCGAACTCTCACTCTGTTGCCAGAACGGGATTTTGAATCCCGCGCGTCTACCAATTCCGCCACGCCCGCACAGCAAGGCGGGCAAAGAATTAGTGGCGTCGCCGCGCGGCGTCAACGAGAACAACGCGAATAGCTGGCGAAACCCGCAAATATGGACAGGCCGCGGGCGCGCCTGTTACAGCCGACCATCGAGTTTCGCAGCCGATTCGAGGGTGGACGATGTTGCGCGGATTGTACGATTGGACGCTTCGGCTAGGCTCCACGCGCCATGCGGTGTGGATTCTGGCGGCGGTCGCCTTCGTCGAAAGCTCGGTATTCCCGATCCCGCCGGACATATTGCTGATCCCGATGATCTTGGCGGTGCGCGAACGGGCCTGGGTGCTGGCGTCGATCTGTACCGTCACATCGGTGCTCGGCGGCTTTCTCGGTTATGCCATCGGCGCCCTGCTATTCGATGTGGTCGGCCAACCGATCATCGCATTTTACGGGTTCGACGCGGCGTTTATGCGCTTCACCGAGCGCTATAACGAAATGGGCGCGTGGATCGTCGCCTTCTTCGGCATCACCCCGTTCCCCTACAAAGTGATAACCATCGCCAGCGGCGTGACCCATTTGGACCCGGTGGTCTTCGGCATTGCCTCGCTGGTGTCACGCGGGTTGCGCTTTTTCATCGTCGCGGCGCTGCTGTGGTATTTCGGACCGCCGATCCGCCGCTTCGTCGAGCGCTATCTCGGCTGGGTGGTGCTGGTGTTCTGCATATTGTTGATCGCTGGCTTCGTCGCCTTGAAACTGTTTCTCTAGGCCCGCCAGCCGGTTACAATCCGCTCTATGGATAACGACCCCGATACATCGCCTAAAATCGCCCAGCGTCTGCACGGCGATCCGGACCCGCAGACCCAAGTCGAGCGGATGATCCGCGTCGACCATGCCGGCGAATATGGCGCCGCGCGCATCTATGAAGGCCAACTGGCGGTGCTCGGCAATCGTCCGGTCGGTGACGCCATTCGCGCCATGGCCGAACAGGAGCAGCGTCACCTCGACACCTTCGACCGCATGGTCGTCGACCGCCGGGTACGACCCACCGCCCTGTCACCGGTCTGGCATGTGGCGGGTTATGCGCTGGGGGTCGCCACGGCGGTGATGGGCGAACGCGCCGCGATGGCCTGCACCGTCGCGGTCGAAGAGGTGATCGAAGAGCATTACGCCCGACAATCCGAACAATTGGGCGATGACGAGGCCGAGCTGCGCGACGTCATCGACGAATTTCGCCGCGACGAGATCGAGCATAAGACCATCGGGCTCGACCATATTGCCGGCGACAACAATGTCGATGTCGGTGCGGAACCCGCCGGAGCCTATCCGGCCTTGTCGCAGGCGATCAAATCAGGCTCGCGCCTGGCAATCTGGCTCTCAACCCGGGTTTGATGCCCGCGCACGATTGAGTTGTTGCGCCTCGGCCACGCCAAACAAAAACGTCAACAACGCATAACGCGAGCCCGCGGTGACCGGGGTCGCCTCGTGCAAATTCGAGCACGAGAACACGATCGCGCCGCCGGTTTCGGGCGCATAGAGATCGGCGCCATATTCCGGGAATCGAAGCCACCCGCCGTCATACTCGCCGAAATTCAAGTTTACCGTGACGGCAAAGCGGAAATGCGCCGTGGTCGGCGAGACATTGTCGCGGTGCAGACTGAAATGACCGTTAGTCTCAGCATCGTAGCGGGTGATGACAAAACCATCATGGGCGGCGACGCGGTACTGAAACGCCTTTTCGATTTCAAAGTTGAGTCGCCGGCCGAAGGCCTCGGCCAGCCGGCTGGCCACCGTATTCTCGTTGACCACATGATCGAAACGACTTTTTTGATCCGTATGCACTTCTCGAACATCGCGACCGTCCTTGTTGTAGGTGACGGTGCTGGCTTCATTGCCGCCGGAATGATGGAGGGCGATCAGCTCGTGGCAAAAATCCGCGCTCAAAACATGAGGCACGATCAAGGCGGGCGCGAGGGTCGATACAAGCTGCGACGGCGGCGGCGATTGAGCGAGATGGCGCTCGATATAGTGCGCCACCGCCTCGACGCCGGCGGTGCGCAACGCGGTCAGCCGCAGGTTTGGGTCGAAACGCAGCGCCAAAGTTCCGGAGATTGCGGTAAATCCATAGGCCTTTGCCGTATCTCCGGCCGGATCAGCGACCACGTATACCGCCTCACCGGACGCCGTGGGCAACGAATCTACCGGCGCGCCGACAATAACGAATAAATCCATTTCGCCCGGCGGCACCTGCTCCATGACGCTGTGCAATTGAGCCGCCTCGACGGCGAAGCGAGCGGCGTCGGGATAAAACACGAGGAGCGGCGTCCCACCGCGGACCCTGGTATAGAGATTAATCGGCGCGCCTGTGCTGTCGGGCAGGCTGAAGTCGGGCGCCCGGTCACCAGCGCCGATTGGGCTATCGGGGGTGTACAAAAATCACACTCCGGCCGTTACCAGCCTTGTAGCGGTTTCCAATCACGCCTTGATACAGGTGTACAGCGCGGATGCGAAGCCGAAGAAATCTACTGGTCGAGCTCGGTATCCCAATAGAGATAATCGCGCCAGCTTTCGTGCAGATAGTTGGGCGGAAACGAACGGCCGTTTTCCAGCAATTCCCATGTGTTGGGACGGCGCGGCTTGTGGCGTAGGGTCATCCCCGCCTCTTTCGGCGTGCGGTTGGCTTTACGCAGATTATATTCGCTGGAAGCGGTGACGACATTTTCCCAGTTCGTGCGCCCACCGCGCGAGCGGGGAATGACATGATCGAATGTCAGTTCGTGGGCCGGCAGGCGTTGGCCGCTATACTGGCAGGTAAAGCGATCACGCAAAAATACGTTGAAACGGGTGAAGGCCGGGCGGTCGGCCGGTTTGATATATTCTTTTAGAGAGACCACGCTGGGCAGCGCCATTTCCATGCTCGGCGAGCGAATGACCCGGTCATATTCGGCGACCGTGTTCACCCGTCCCGACAGCGTTGCCTTCACTGCGTCCTGCCACGGCCAAATCGACAATGGAAAATAGCTCAACGGCCGAAAATCGGCGTTCAGGACGAGCGTCGGACAGCTCTCTAACGCTGCTGGCATGGGGGCGTCTCCCCGAGCAAGTTGCAACATTTGCGCGGCAGTCTAGGGGAATTAGCCGCATCGGGCAAAAATTTTATAATAAACACAAGGTGTTGTGGCGCTTGCGGATGTCACGAATCACTTCGGCCGCGACGGTGGCGCGCATTAGGCCAGCAGGGTCGAATGCAGCAAGGCGGCGCCTGCGCGAATGCCCTCTTCATCGATGCCGTGACCGAGCCCGGGACGGCTGAGGGTCTGAACATCGACCCCCGCCGATTCAAGACCGGCGCGGGCCGCCGCCAGCATCTGAAAGGGGACCACCGGATCGGCCTCGCCATGCACCAGCAAAACCGGCGGCCGGCTTTCCATTTCGTCGACCAGCTTGCCCGCCGCCACCAAAGTACCGGAATAACCCAAGATCGCGGCCAGTGGCGTCACCCGCCGCAAGCCAACGAACAAGGACATCATGCAGCCCTGGCTGAACCCGAACAGCGCGACGCGATCCGGGTCGATCCCACGTTCCGCGCAACTATCATCGATGAACTGGTCGACCAGCGGCGCAACCGCCCGCACGCCGTCTTCGATCGCGCCAGCGCTGCGGTCCTGCAGGCTGAACCATTGGTAGCCCACCGGGGCCATGTCGCAGGGCTCTGGCGCGTTGGGGGCGAGGAATTCAGCGTCGGGCAACACTTGGGCGAGCATCGGCGCCAGCCCAATGAGGTCGTCGCCGTCGGCGCCGACGCCATGCAGCAGGATCACCAACTGCTTGGCCGGTTCGCCGGAGGCCGGTCCAAAACGCGGACCGCTTAGTTTGGTGTGCTCGGACATGGCGTCCCCTTCCCTGCTCGTTCGGCGTTAGATCGCCTCAATGTTATAGGCGTGCCACAAAAGGCGCGCCGCCGCGCTGCGCCAGGGCTGCCACTTTTCGGCTTCGGCGCGCAGCTGCGCCGCCGTCCAACGCTCGCCACCGCCTAAATGGCGGCCGGCCGAAACCATTAACGCCAAATCGTCGGCCGGCATTATATCGGTGCGGCCCAGCGCGAACAGCAAATAGACCTCCGCGCTCCACCGCCCGATGCCCTTCAGCGCCACCAGCGCGGCGATCGCCTCTTCGTCGGACAGGCGGCTCATGCGGGCAAGGTCCAGGGTTCCGCTATCGATCGCCTCGGCCAAGCCGCGCCCATAGGCGATCTTCTGCCGACTCAGGCCAAACCCACGTAGGTCCGGATCGGATTGGCCGATAAAGTTCGCCGGATCGCCGGTCACGTCGGCATCTTCCAAGCGTTGCCAGATCGAGGCGGCGGCTTTGGTCGATAGCTGTTGGCCGACGATGATCCGCAGCAAGGTGCCATAGCCGGGCTTGCGCGCACGGGTCGCTGGGGTGCCGGCGTTTTGCCACAGCGCACCCATGCGCGGGTCGAGCGTCGCCAATTCCGTCAGACCTGCTTCTATGCGTTTGCGTGTTTTCATCGCATGATAGGTAGGTCATTCGGCCCGGCGTTGGAAGCCGGACCCAACCCGTATGTAAGAGCGCGCCCGTGACAGCACCTTCAGAACCCTTGCCCGAGATCGTTACCCGGTTCGCCCCCTCGCCGTCGGGCCATTTGCATTTGGGACACGCCTACGCGGCGCTGTTCGCGTGGCGACTAGCGGACCGGCCCGGCGGCGAATTTATCTTGCGTATCGAGGACATCGACGGCGGCCGCAACAAGGCCGAATACGAAGACGCCATCTATGAAGACCTCGCCTGGTTGGGGATTAAGTGGCGCGAACCGGTGATGCGCCAGTCCGAACGCGGTGACGCTTACAAGGCTGCGCTGGACAAATTAGCGGATATGGATCTGCTCTATCCCTGCTTTTGCACCCGCAAAGACATTCTGGCCGAGATCAACAGCTCGGCCGGCGCGCCGCACAGCCATAGCGCCTACGGCCCGATCTATCCGGGCATCTGCCGCGACGTGGCTGACAGCGACCGCACCGCGCGCATCGATGACGGCACCCCCTATGCCTTGCGCCTCGACGTCGCCAAGGCGCTGGCGATCGCCGGCGATCTTACCTGGCATGACCGCAGCCAGGGCGAGCAACAGGTACAGGCCGACCTGTTCGGCGATGTGGTGCTGGCCCGCAAGGATATCGCCACCAGCTATCATCTGGCGGTGACGGTCGACGATGCGGCACAGGGTATCACTCTGGTCAATCGCGGTGTCGACCTGTTCGAATCGACCCATGTGCACCGCCTGCTGCAAGCCTTGCTCGGTCTCGACGCTCCGGAATGGCACCACACGCCGATGCTCACCGACCCATCCGGCAAACGCCTGGCCAAACGCGATAATCCGCTGACCTTGCGCGAAATGCGCGCGAACGGGGCCGCCGGCGACACCATCTGGGTGCAGGCTATCCAGAGCCTGGCGCGCCAGGCAACGGCGGTTGAGGGGATATGAGGCCCGCACGCTGCCGCGTTGATCACTCACACAAATCTGTGTGATCGGCGCGATTGTTTATAGTTTTTTATGACCACGTGGTTAGTGGTATCTGTGGAATCTCTGAATCGAGACCCGGATACTTAGGCTGCACACGGCAGAGCCCATGTTCAACGCGCCGGCGAAGCAAAATTCCAGCTTTCCGACATCATTGCTATTCACCGTCGTACCGCTGGTGGCGTTCGCCGCCGTCGCCTTTCCGCTGTCCGATTGGATCGTCGACGACGCGCTGATCTCGTTTGCCTATGCGCGCAATCTGGCCGATGGCGCGGGGTTTGTCTCGCAACCGGGGAAGGTCCCGGTGGAAGGTTTCTCCAACCCGCTGTGGACGCTGTTGTTCGTCCCCGGTTTTTGGTTGAACGCCCAAGTGCCGATCTTGTACGCGAAACTGCTCGGCCATCTGTTCAGTTTCGCCACCCTGTTCTTCGGCTTCCACATCGTTCTGCGCATTACCGGGTCGCGTTTATTTAGCTGTCTCGCCATGACGTTCCTGGCGCTGAATACGGCATTTGTGGTTTGGAATGTATCGGGACTGGAAAACGCGCTCTACGCCTTTGAGATTATGGCCCTGGCCTATCTCTGCATCGTCAGTCTCGACCGATTGTCCTGGCGCATCGCCCTCATGGCCGGCCTACTGGCCGCCGCCGCAACCCTCACCCGCCCGGACGGTATCGTCTTCGCCGCGCTGTGGCCGGCCGCCTTGTTCGTGCGAAGCGTGCGCGACTGGTCGTTGGCAAAGGGGACTGTCGGGTCGAGCGTAGCCTATATCGGCGCATTCGCGGCGCCTGTCGGCGCCTATAAGAGTATGGCGCTGATTTATTTCGGCAGCCTGTTGCCCAACACCTATTACGCCAAGGGCACGCCGGGTCTGAGTCGGTTATGGGATATCCTTCGCCTCGAAGAGGCGGTGATCGAGAAGGCTCTCAGCCTGTTCGCCGGGCCGTTCGGGTTCGCTTGGTTCACGATTGGCGCTTTAGGGGTAACCTTTATCCTGTGCCTGGTGGCGCGGCGTTCGGTAGCGCCGCTGGTGTTTCTGACCGGCGCGACTTTCCTGGCATTCCTCGCGTTTATAGTGCTGCCCAACGATTGGATGCCGGAATTTAGGTTCGGCACCCCCTTCACCGTGCTGTTCTATCCGACGCTATTTTCGCTTATCTGGGTCGTCGGCGATGCCTTCTTGAGATCCCGACTCTACAGCCAGCAGTTCCCTGCTTTCGCGATTGTAGCTGTACTGGCGGTCGCCTCAATTCTCGTGCACCAGTTTAGATTTGAGCGCTTCTACGACGAGCCGACCGTCCCCTTCACTGACATTTCCAAACGCTATGGTGAGCGCTACAACAAGGCGGCGGCGGCGCTGGGGGTCGAGGATCCGTCTTTTCTATTGCAGGATGTCGGCGCCACATTGTTTTTTACCGAGCTGGAAATATTCGACCTCGCCGGGCTGACCGACGGCACCGTCGCCCGCACGCTGTGGAAGGATAAGCCGGCGCTGCGCGACTATATCTTCAACGAGGTCAAACCAACGATCATTCACACCTACGCCTATTCGGCACTCGAGGCCGATCTGGACGCCAGCGCGCAATTTCGCGAACAATATATCCCGCTGCGCGAGGCGGTCGACGAGATTGCCAGCGAAGCCGCTGGCCGCACGATCTATTCAGGCGACTATGTACGCCGCGACGTGGTCGAAAATCGGCCGGAGGCGCTGTCGCAGGCCCGTACAGCGCTTTATGGACCACCCGGAGCAAAAAGATGATGAAACGCCGTTCCTTCATATCCCTGCTCGCCGGCGCGCTGGTCGGACTGCGCGCCCTCTTCGGCGCGCGGCCGGCCTCGGCTGCCCGTGGCGACGATGACGATCTATTGCTGGTCAATGGCTGGATCGTTCGGCGCTCGCAGGTTTCGCGCAAAAAGCAGGAATAGCGGCGCATGATTTTCGATCTAAACAAGATCGCAGCCGGCGAACCCCATCGCGGATACGATGTTTGCATCGCCGGCGCCGGTGTGGCCGGAATTACCCTGGCCATCGATCTCGCGTCGCGCGGCCGGCGCGTGCTACTTTTGGAAGGTGGCGACCTGGAGTTCACGGAAACCTCGCAGAACACCTACAAGGGTCCAATTATCGGGCGTAACTATTTCGACCTGGACTTCGCGCGGTTGCGTTATCTGGGAGGAGCCTCGAACCATTGGGCGGGCTGGTGCCGACCACTCGACGCGTGGGACTTTGAGGGCCACGCGCATATTCCTAACTCCGGCTGGCCGATCGCTAAGGCCGATCTCGATCGCCATTTCGAGCGCGCCTCGCGGATTCTCGAAATTCCGGCTGAGTACAATGATAAACCCGTCGAAGACTCCGATAATGCTTTCACCCAATTCGAGTTTCAGTTCAGCCCTCCGGTCCGCTTCGGCGAGAAATATCTCGAAGAGCTAAAGTCGAGCACGCGGATCGACCTGTTTGTGAACGCCAACCTCACCGACATTCGCCTCACCGAGGCGACGGATCGGGTGACCGAATTCCAGTGTTCCAACTACACCGATAGAGCCGCGAAGCACAGCTTCACGGGCGCCGCTTTCGTGCTGGCCATGGGCGGTATTGAAATTCCACGCATGATGCTCAATTTCCGCAGCCAAGCCACCGCCGGAATCGGCAATGCGCACGACCTTGTCGGCCGTTATTTCATGGATCATTTCCATGCCAGCGGCGGCGTTTACGCGGCACGGCGCAAGGACTGGCCGTACAGCGCAAATGAAATCCACTTCGCGCCAACACCCGAATTCATGGCCAGGCAAAAGATCGCCAATGCCGGCCTGCGCGCGGGGCCCCTGACCGATGCGCGGCGCGCGTTGATCAACCGCGCCAAGCACAGCCTGTTCTGCAACGAGGATGAGGTGCGCGGCTTTGCCCGCAGCTTCTTCGAAGGATCTTGTCCAGCGGATGTTTTTACCGGCGGCTATTTGCGCGTGGCCAGCGAGCAACAACCCAATCCCAGCAGCCGGGTCTCGCTATCGGACGACACCGACAAATTCGGCCTGCGCCGCCCCGCCCTCGACTGGCAGATTAGCGCGCTCGACCGCCACACCATCAAACACATGGTGATCGGCTTTGGCCGCTATATCGCCTCGCGCAAATACGGCAACGTCAAGATGGCCGAATGGTTGCTCGACGATGGCGATCCAGTGCCGCAAGTCGGCGAGGACCGCTGGCTTGGTGCAGGCTTTCACCATATGGGCACAACACGCATGGCGTCGACGCCCGACAAGGGTGTGGTCGACGAGAATTGCGGCGTCTTCGGCCTGGATAATTTGTTCATCGCCGGGTCGAGCGTTTTCCCAACCTGCGGCCACGCCAATCCCACGCTGCCGATCGTGCAACTCACCTTGCGGCTGGGCGAACACCTCGCCGGGAAGATCAAAACCTAGGATCGCAAACCACCAACCAGCCGCAAATATTCCGGGTGCTCGGGTTCGAGAATGCGGTGGCGAATGGCGAAGTCGATGATCACCAGATTTACGTTGAACTTGAATTTGTCGGTTTCCCCCACAAGCCGTAACGCTTCGGTTGCCGGCACGCGCGAGAAACTGCTGTGCTCGCCATCTTGATCGGCGGGCTGAAACTCAGCCGGCACCGGTAGGTCGTAGACATAGAGGATATCGCGGCGCAGGCCCTGCGGCACTTCCATCCTATAGCTCAGCGCGCCGGCCGGCCGTGCTTGCCGCGCCAATGCTTCCGGCAACGAAGCTTCTTCCTCGGCCTCCTTGACGACGTTCTCCATCAGCGACAGGCCGGCCGGTTGTCCGCCGGCGACCATGTTATCGAGTTTATTCGGATCGACCCGGCTATCGGCGCTGCGCACGCCGAGCCAGAGTTCGGGACCCGTCGGGGTCTCCACATAGCCGTTCACATGAACGCCGTGAGCGGTCACGCCGAACGATGGAACCCAGCCCCGGTCGAGGCGCAGCAGCGGTTCCTCGCCAAAGGCAACCATCACGTCGAACTCCTCGCGACGATTCGGCGGCAGCAGTTCTTGCGCCGCCAACGCCTCGCAGACCTCGATCATGGCCGCCGTACGCGCTTCGCCATCGCCGACGCTATCCAGTAACGCAACCTTATCGTCGCCCAGATCGAAAATATCCGGCCAGCGTTCCAGTTGCGCGGCGAGCTCATGTCGCACCCAACCCACCTGTTGTCCGGCGACGATAAACGGCCGGAACTTACTCAAATCATGGGCGTTGCAGGTGGCGATGTGGCGGTACAACGACATTTCGGCGGGCCCTAGGCGGATAGCCTATCGCGGTCGACCGACATCAAGACCTGGGTAACCCCCCAGATTTGCCGCAACTCCGTCGCGATCTGTGTCGCTAAATCGGCGCTCAAACTGGGCATTTCGATATCGATATAAACTTCTCGATCGTCGGCGCCGCAAACCGCGCTGTGCCAGCGGGTCGGCACCAATCCGCGCTTCGCCCACAGCCCGGCAACCCGCGGCATCAGGCCCGGATCGGCAACGCCATGGACGGAAAAACACGCCGAATGCGACGCCGCAGCGCGGGGTCGTCCGGTCAAAAATGGCTTAGATGAGGTCATTGTTTGCATACTCCACAGATTCGGTTGGCAAAAGCAGTGTCGGTCCCGAACGCCGTGCGAGTCGAAGCACATGCGCCGGGCGGACAATTCGCCGAATCTGGTGGGTCGCAAACATGGCGGGGAACATAGGGCGTAATCTGGGCAATGCAACCGTAATTTCATCGATCAGCCCCCCTCGCCTGGACTCGGGCCACCGGATAATATTCCCGCCAATGAACACTGTGATCATAACTTTACTGGCTATTACGCTAGTGGCCATCGTGATTGTACTGCTCACCGGCATCATCGGCATGGGCCGCGGCGGCGACTTCAACGCGAAATACGGCAATAAGCTGATGCGCGCGCGGGTCATATTGCAGGGCTTGGCGATTGTGCTGTTTCTACTGCTCCTCGTCACCTCGAACCGGGGCTGACGCGATGGTTCAGTTGACACGTATCTACACGCGCGGCGGCGACGCCGGCGAAACCTCATTGGGGTCCGGCGCGCGCGTCGCCAAATACGACCGGCGCGTCGCGGCCTATGGCACGGTCGACGAGACCAACGCGGTGATCGGCATTGCCCGCCTGCACACCACCGGCAATGAACAAGTCGACGCCATGCTGGCGCGGATACAAAACGATCTCTTCGATCTAGGCGCGGATTTGTGCACCCCCGAAGGCAACGCCAGGGCCGCCGCAAAGCAAGAGGGCGCACTGCGTATCGTCGCCGCCCAGGTCGAACGCTTGGAGGCTGAGATCGATGCCATCAACGCCGACCTGGCGCCGTTGAATTCGTTCATCTTGCCCGGCGGCACGGCGGCGGCGGCCCATCTGCATCTGGCCCGCACCATCGCCCGGCGGGCGGAACGGCTGATGGTCGAGCTTGCCGCGTCGGAACCGGTCAACCCGGCCGCGCTGCAATACATCAACCGGCTATCCGACCATTTTTTCGTATTGGCGCGCCACCTTAACGACGGCGGTTCGGCCGACGTTCTTTGGGTTCCTGGCGACACGCGCTGATCCTACCCGCCACAATGCCGCAAGCCGCGAGCGACAATTGACTCGTTCCGGCTCCTTCGGCATGTTGCAGCGCAATAAAAATAGCAGGCGGAATCAATTATGAAGGTCCTCGTCCCCGTCAAAAGGGTGATCGACTACAACGTCAAAATTCGTGTCAAAGCCGACAATACCGGCGTCGAGACCGCGAACGTCAAAATGTCGATGAACCCGTTCGATGAAATTTCCGTCGAAGAAGCGATCCGGATGAAAGAAGCCGGCACCGTCGAAGAAATCATCGTTGTCTCAATGGGTGTTCAGCAGTGCCAGGAGACCATCCGCACGGCGCTGGCCATGGGCGCCGACCGGGGCATTCATGTGAAATCCGACGAGGATTTGGAACCGCTGGCGGTGGCCAAATTGCTCAAAGCGATCGTCGACAAGGAATCGCCCGAACTGGTGATACTGGGCAAACAGGCGATCGACGACGATTCCAACCAGACCGGGCAAATGCTGGCCGCGCTGTTGGGCTGGTCGCAGGGCACCTTTGTATCGAAGATTGAACTCGGCGACGGCAGCGCCAAGGTCACCCGCGAAGTCGATAGCGGACTAGAGACCATCGAGGTTGACCTGCCGACCATCGTCACCGTCGATTTGCGCTTGAACGAACCACGCTATGCCTCACTGCCCAACATCATGAAGGCGAAGAAAAAGCCCATCGATGAAGTCGCCCCGGCCGATTTGGGCATCGATACGGCGCCACGGCTGCAGACTTTGAAGGTCGAGGAACCGCCGGTGCGCCAAGCCGGCGTCATGGTCGATTCGGTAGCCGCCCTGGTCGACAAGCTGAAGAACGAAGCGAGAGTGATCTGATGGCTATTCTCGTTATCGCCGAGCATGACAACGCAAATGTGCAGGCCTCGACCCTCAACACCGTAACCGCCGCAGCCGAGCTATCCGGCCACGGTGCTGGTGACATCGTGTTGCTGGTCGCCGGTAGCGAATGCGCTGCCGCCGCCGAGGCCGCGGCCAAAGTCGCCGGTGTTTCGAAAGTCTTGGTGGCCGACGATGCCGCGCAGGAAAACGCCTTGGCCGAGAATCTGGCGAGTCTCGTGGTCGGACTGGCTGGCGACTACAGCCACATCCTGGCGCCGGCCTCTACCTTTGGGAAAAATTTTCTGCCCCGGGTGGCCGCTTTGCTCGATGTTCAACAAATCTCGGAAATCTCGGCGGTGGTCGATGGCGAGACTTTTGTGCGCCCAATCTATGCCGGCAACGCCATGGCGACAGTTAAGTCGGCCGACCCGACCAAGGTCATCACTGTGCGTACAACAACCTTCGACCCCGCGCCCGCCGAGGGCGGCAGCGGCGCCGTCGAGCCGGTCGATGCCGGCGACGATGGCGGACAATCCCGTTTTGTCGAACGCGCCGAATCCGGTGGCGACCGCCCCGAACTGACCACCGCGCGGGTGATTATTTCCGGCGGCCGCGGCATGGGTTCGGGCGAGAGTTTCGATTTGATCGAACCGATCGCCGATAAGCTCGGCGCGGCCATGGGCGCGTCGCGCGCCGCGGTCGATGCCGGCTACGTACCCAACGACTGGCAGGTGGGACAAACTGGCAAGGTCGTGGCGCCCGAGCTTTACGTTGCCATCGGCATCTCCGGCGCCATCCAGCATCTCGCCGGCATGAAGGATTCCAAGGTCATCGTGGCCATCAACAAGGACGAGGAAGCGCCGATCTTTCAGGTCGCCGATTACGGGTTGGTCGCGGATTTATTCCAGGCCCTGCCTGAACTCGACGCCGAGTTGGCCAAAATCCTCTCCTAGGACCGCGCAAACCGTAACGTTAGGACAACTCAAACATGTTGAAGACAATAGGGGTGATCGGCGCCGGACAAATGGGCAGCGGTATCGCCCATGTCTGCGCGCTGGCGGATTTCGACGTAAAGCTGATGGATGTGTCGCGCGAGCAGCTCGACAAATCCTTAGAGAAGATCAGCGCCAATATGGACCGTCAGGTCAAACGCAGCTTGATCCAGCACGAGGATCAGGCCGCAGCGCTGGGCCGCATCAGCACCGGCGACAGCATGGATTTTCTGTCGGGCTGCGATCTGGTAGTCGAAGCGGCGACCGAAGTCGAACAGGTCAAGGTCAAGATATTCCAAGAGCTATGCCCCCATTTGACGCCGGCGGCGATTATCGCGTCGAACACCTCGTCGATCTCGATCACCCGCCTGGCGTCGACCACCGACCGGCCGGAAAAATTCATCGGCATGCATTTCATGAACCCGGTGCCGGTGATGAAGCTGGTCGAGCTGATTCGCGGTCTAGCGACCGATGAGGCGACCTTCAGCGAGATTCAGGAACTCACCAAGACCCTGGGCAAAATCGGCACCGTATCGGAGGACTTTCCGGCCTTCATCGTCAACCGCATTCTGCTGCCGATGATCAACGAGGCGGTCTATACGCTGTATGAAGGCGTCGGCAATGTGGAAGCAATCGATACGTCGATGCGGCTCGGCGCCAACCACCCGATGGGCCCGCTCGAACTGGCTGATTTTATCGGCCTCGACACCTGCCTGTCAGTGATGCAGGTGCTCTATGAAGGCTTGGCCGATTCCAAGTACCGGCCTTGTCCGCTGCTGGTGAAATATGTCGAAGCCGGCTGGCTCGGCCGCAAAGTAGGCCGTGGCTTTTATGACTATTCCGGCGACGAGCCGGTCGCGACGCGCTAAAGCAGCAGGGTTGCCAATCACCCTTCGAGACGGGCCTTCAGCCCTCCTCAGGATGAGGAATTTAGTGGAATAAAGAACACCTCATGCTGAGGAGGCGCGCAGCGCCGTCTCGAAGCATGCTGCCTGTGCGAGCTAATATACTCAGAATTGAATGCGCTAGCCCGACGTGCTCGCCGCTTTGCTGGCGCATTCACCGGCTTTGGCTTCGCTCGCCGGCTCTTCCTCGATCACCGCGCCGGTTTCGGCTGGTTTTTGCACCGGCAAGTTTTCGGCGTGTTCGCGGTAGAAATTAACCAGCGCCACAGCCTCCGGCTCATCCCACTCCGCCGATCCGGTTAAGCGGCCGAACTCGTTGCCGTCGGGGCCGAGCAGGATGGTGGTCGGGAGCGAGCGCACGCCGATGGCGCGGGAGTATTTCAGCTTCTCGTCGATGAAGGCGTCGGGGATGTCGATTTTGAGTTTTTTCAAGAACCGGTCGGTCTGTTTAAAGCCGCCACGGTCCTGACTAATCAGCACGACCGCGAAATCGTCGCCGGCAAATTCCGCGTTCAGGCGGCTTAAAGAGGGCAGCTCGCGGATGCACGGACCGCACCAGGTGGCCCAAAAGTTCAGCACGACGAACTTGCCACGAAAGCGATCTAGGGTTATTGGGCCTTCATCCTTCGATACAACAGGAGTATCCGGCGCGGCGACTGGTTTTTCCAATTCGAAAAAGTTCTGCACGATGCCTTCGATTGGCGCTTCGCCATGATCGGCACTGGCCGGCACGGTCACCGCGATTACCGCAGCAGCGCCCATCAGCGTGAGTAGAAAATTTCTCATATCGCACCCCCTTCGAAACAGGTCGTTACACCACTATGAGCCCGAACAAAACCAACAAGTCCGCCAATGCCCAATGGGGCGGTCGCTTTACCGGCGGCCCGGCGGAGGTCATGGAACAAATCAATACCTCCATTGGTTTTGACCGGCGCCTGTTTGCACAGGATATCGCCGGATCGCGGGCTCACGCGGACATGCTGGTTGCTCAAGGCATCCTATCTACTGAAGATGGGAAAGCGATTAATGACGGTCTAGACACAATTTCGCGAGAAATAGAGGACGAAAAATTCCCATTCTCTCAAGCACTTGAAGACATTCACATGAATATCGAGGCGCGCCTGCGCGACCTCATCGGCGAGCCGGCCGGGCGTCTGCACACGGCGCGCTCGCGCAACGATCAGGTGGCGACGGATTTTCGGCTATGGGTGCGTGACGCCACCGACGGTCTCGAGGAGCAGCTCCAAGCCTTGCAGGCCGCACTGATTGCCGGCGCGGAAACACATGCCGCGCTGATCATGCCGGGCTTCACCCATTTGCAAACCGCGCAGCCAGTGACCTTCGGCCATCATCTGCTGGCCTATGTGGAAATGTTCGGCCGCGACCGGGGCCGGTTCGCCGACTGCCGGCGGCGGCTCAACGAATCGCCCTTGGGCGCCGGCGCGCTGGCCGGGACGTCATTTCCCATCGACCGCAAGCAGACGGCAACCGCGCTCGGCTTTGATCGGCCCATGGCCAATTCGCTCGATGCGGTCGCCGACCGGGATTTCGCGTTGGAATTTCTGTCAGCCGCGGCCATCACCATGACCCATATTTCGCGCCTGGCGGAAGAGATTGTCATCTGGTGCAGCGACGGGTTCGGCTTCGTGCGCCTGTCGGACGCCTACACCACCGGCAGCTCGATGATGCCGCAGAAACGCAACCCCGATGCTGCCGAACTGTCGCGGGCGAAAGCCGGACGGGTTTTCGGCGACCTTATGACCTTGTTGACAGTGATGAAGGGCTTGCCGCTGACCTACAGCAAAGACATGCAGGAAGATAAGGAGCCGGTGTTCGACGCCGCCGACTCGCTAGGGCTGGCGCTGGCTGCGATGGCCGGCATGGTCGGCGACTTCGAGCCGATGCCCGACGCCATGCGCGCCGCCGCGATCAAAGGTTATCCGACGGCGACCGACCTCGCCGACTGGCTGGTCAGCGTCGCCGGAATGCCGTTTCGCGAGGCTCACCATGTGACCGGCGAGATCGTCAAAGCGGCGGAGGCGCGCGGCGTCTTGCTCGATCAGTTCCCGATCGCCGATATGCAGGCGATAGACGGGCGTATTACCGAAGACGTTCTTTCGGTATTATCCATCGATGCTGCTCTGGCGCGCCGGACCAGCGAAGGCGGTACAGCGCCCGACAATGTCCGCGCCGCGGTCGCAGCGGCACGCAAACGATTTTTGGAGACGTGACGTGCGACGTCGCTCGACTACAGTCCTGATCGCCCTGGCGTTGGCAATGGCGCTGACCGCCTGTGGCAAAAAAGGACCGCCGGAACCGCCGGAAGACGAAAAAGTCACCTATCCCCGCACCTACCCTTCGCGTTAAAAGCGCTACCGCCATGACCGCGTTCACTTACAAGAACGGCGAACTGCACGCCGAAGACGTCGCCCTGTCGGCAATCGCCGCCGATGTGGGCACGCCTGTCTATGTTTATTCGGTTGCCGCCATGACCGAGGCCTATCAGCGTTTCGTCGAAGCGCTGGCCGGTCAGCGCGCGCAAGTGTGTTACGCCATGAAGGCCAATTCCAACCTGGCCGTGCTGCGCACCTTCGCCGATCTCGGCGCCGGCGCCGATGTGGTTTCCGACGGCGAATTGGCCCGCGCCCTGGCGGCGGGCATCCCGGCCAAGCGCATCGTTTATTCCGGTGTCGGCAAGACCCGCGAAGAAATGGCCGCCGGTATCGAGGCTGGCATTCTTCAGTTCAACGTCGAATCCCGGCCCGAACTCACGGCCCTGTCCGACATCGCGGTGAGTAAGAACGCGACGGTGGAAATCGCCATCCGCATCAATCCCGACGTGGACGCCGCGACCCACAACAAGATTTCCACCGGGCGCAAGGAAGATAAATTCGGCATCGATATCGCGCGCGCCGGCGAGGCCTTCGCCCAAGCGTCGACCCTGCCCGGCCTCAATCCGGTGTCGATCGCGGTTCATATCGGCAGCCAACTGACCGACATAGCGCCCTTCCGCAGCGCCTTTGGGCATGTCGCGGAGCTCACCCGCCAACTGCGCGCCGACGGCGTGGCGATTAGCCGCCTCGATCTCGGCGGCGGGCTCGGTATCGCCTATGCCGGCGAGCGGGTGCCAACCCCGGCCGAGTATGCCGCCATGGTGGCGGAAACGGTGGGCGACCTCGATTGTGATCTCATCTTCGAACCGGGCCGCTATCTGACCGGCCATGCCGGCGTTCTGTTAACCCGTATCATCTTCATCAAAGACACCGGCGAGCGCCGCTTCGTCATTGTCGATGCCGCCATGAACGATTTGATGCGCCCGGCCCTGTACGGCGCCAACCACAGCATCGAACAGGTGCGCGAACCGGCGCCCAACGCCGCACTGGGCGAGGCCGATATTGTCGGGCCGGTCTGCGAAACCGGCGATACTTTCGCCACAGCCCATGCATTAACCGATTTACCCGCCGGTGAACTTGTCGTGATTCGTGATACAGGCGCCTATGGCGCGGTGATGTCTTCGGGTTACAATAGCCGCCCGTTAGTGCCGGAGGTCTTGGTTAACGGCGGCGACTACGCACTAGTGCGGCCGCGCGAGACCCTAGAGCAACAGCTGGATCGCGAACGGTTCGCAGGTTGGCAGAGCCCGGAGCGAACAAGTCAATCATAGTCCAACCGAATGGTGGCCGAGATTTGACAGAGTCCGTACGCAAAAATGCCCGAACCCGACGGATGACGCGGATACCCGGTGTCGGCCGGCGGTTGATGCTGGCCCGGCTGGCCCTGCTGTGGGAGGGCCTGTGGCCAAATTTGTGGCCGATTCTCGGTGTTGTCGGGATATTCGCCGCGCTGGTGCTGTTCGATGTGCTGCCATTGTTACCGGGCTGGCTACACGCGCTGGCGCTAACGGCCAACGCTATCGCTCTGCTGTGGGCGTTGTGGCTGGGCCTGCGGAAGTTCCATTTGCCCCGGACCAATGAGGCCGAACGCCGGCTCGAGCAAGATAGCGGTATCGCGCACCGTCCGCTCACCGCGCTGATCGATATGCCGACCGGCAACGATAGCGATCCCGGCACGGTGGCCCTATGGCAAATTCATGTGGCGCGCGCCGTCGCCTCGGTGAAGAAACTGCGGGTCCGCGCCCCCCGGCCGGGACTTGCCCGGCGGGACCCCAACGCGCTGCGCCTGGCCATCGCCATCGCCATAATCGTCGGCGCCGTCCTCGCCGGCGGTGATGCCGAGCGGCGGCTCGCCCGCGCCGTGACGCCAGACCTGCAAGGTATCTCGGCGGAACAGTTGGCGACTCTCGAACTGTGGGTAACGCCGCCCTCTTACACCGACCTGCCGCCGCGCCTACTGGCCTCGGCCGATCAAACGGCGATCGACACCGCGGACGCCGCAACAGCGGTGCAGGTGCCGGTCGGCAGCCGCCTGTTGGCGCTGGTCAATAAAGGTAAGGGCATACCGCAGCTCCATATGGGCGACACGGCCAGCGATCTCGAGGTGGCAGGCGAAGGCGCCTGGCGGGTCGATATGCCATTGGCCGACGTCGGCAGCCGCACGATCTCGGTTGTGCAATCGGGCAAGACCCTGGGCAGTTGGACATTCGACATCACCGCCGACGAAGCGCCTGAGATCACTTTTTCCGAACCACCCGAGGGGAGCCGCCGGAACTCGCTACGGATCGCCTACCGCACCCTCGACGATTACGGCGTTGTCGGCGTACGCGCGGAAATTTTTGGCCCCTCGGGGTCGGGCACCATCGGTTCCGCGCCACTGGTCGTCGACCTACCGCCGCCGATCGGCAATCCGCGCGACGGCCAAGGGGCAAGTTTTAACGATTTGACCTCCCATCCGTGGGCCGGCCTCGATGTCTCCATTCAATTGGTCGCCACCGACGGGCCGGGACAGGAAGGGCGCTCAGACCGGCTATCGGCGCGTCTGCCGGAACGTATTTTCAACCACCCCGTCGCCCTGGCGATTATCGCCCAGCGCCGCGGCCTCACCTTAGCGGCCAATCAGCGGCTGCGCATCGCGCGCGAATTACACGATATCGCCGCCCGGCCGGATCGCTATGGCAACGATACAACCGTATTCTTGAGCTTGATGGCGGCCCGCTCACGGCTGGTGCACAACGGCGATATGGACGCCATCGACTCGGTGCAATCGCTGCTGTGGGAGACTGCGTTACGGGTTGAAGACGGCACCCTGTCACTTGCGGAACGCGACTTACGCGAGGCCCAGCAACGGCTGCAGGAAGCGCTTGCGCGTGACGCCGACGAAGTTGAAATCAGCCAGTTGATGGAAGAACTGCGCGACGCCCTCGACCGGTTCTTGGAAGCGTTCGCCGAAAATCTGCGCGAGCAGTTGCGCGACCTTGATGTCGCTAACCTGCCCCAGGCTGACCCCAGCGCCAATACGATCGACAACGAAGCCTTACAGGAAATGCTCAATCAGCTGGAAGAGCGGGCGCGCGCTGGCGACCGGGAGGCCGCCCAACAGTTATTGAGCCAATTGCAGCAGTTGCTGGAGAATCTGCAAAACCAGCCGTTTGCCAATCAATCGCCGGGGGACTCGCAAGGCCAGGAAATGATGCGCGAACTGCAAAATATCGCGCGGCGCCAGCAAGAACTCTACGACCAGACATTCCGCCGGCGCCAGCAAGGCGCGGAAAACCCGCAGCAATCGAACGCGGATGCGGCGGAACAGAATGCGCTACGCCGGCGGCTCGGCGAATTGATGCGTATTTTGGGTGAACGTACCGGGCAAATTCCGCAAAATCTCGGCGACGCCGAACGCGCCATGCGCGATGCCGAAGGCGCGCTCAGTCAGGGACAATCGGAATCGGCCCTATCGTCTCAGGCTCAGGCACTGGAAGAATTACGCCAGGCGGGCCGCAGCATGGCGGCGCAAATGCAACCCGGGCCGGGTCAAGGCCAAGCGCCGGGGCAAGGGTTCATGCAATTTCCCGGTCAAGATGACCGCGACCCGTTGGGCCGCCGGTTAGGGCGTCAAGAGGGAGACAACGGCATTAATCCGGACGGTCGGAACCAAAATATTGAGGGCACCCTTGGCGCCGAACGGGTGCTGGAAATCCAACGGGATCTGCGCGAGCGTCTGCGCGAACAAGGCCGCTCACCGCTTGAGATAGAATATTTCTTGCGTCTATTACGACGTTTCTAGTGCGCCGTATTTACGGCGGTGGGGCCGATGCGCGTCGCCAACGCCTCTTCGGCCGCAGCGCAAATCTCGTTCAAGGTGAACGGCTTGGTGATAACGTCGTGGATCAAAACGTCGAGATTGTGCGCGCGCTGACGCTCGGCGGCGTAACCGGTCATCAATAGAACCGGCATGCGCGGATAGTCCTTGGCGACTTTAAGCGCCAAGGCGATGCCGTCGAGATTGGGCATGACGATATCGGTCACCAGCAAATCGAAGCTCGCTTCGTCCAATACACCCAAAGCCTCCAAACCGTCGCTCGCCGCCTCAACCTCATGGCCACCATGGGCCAGCGCACGGCTCACAAACTCTCGGACCGCCATATCATCTTCTGCAATTAAAACACGTGCCACGAACTGTGATCCTCCTCCCCCGAGAAGCGGCAGCGCGTCATGGCGCCACCAATACCGCCACGCACCCTATCTGGTTGCGTGAACTCACCGTGTCACGAGAGGGCGAAATCGCCCGGTTTGAGCGCGATTCGCGCCCCGTTCGACGGATTATTGATTGTCGGCAGGAATAGTAAAGGAAACATTAACATTCTTGGTTCGGTCAGGCATTGGGTCGATTTCTGTGGAAAATGGCACCTTATCGCCGGGACCAAGCGAATCTACGTCGACCGTCACAACCCAATGGTGGAACTGGGTACCTTCGTCGTCTTCCAGAATGGCGTACATCGGCGGCAAAGCGCGGTTTTTGTCCGTAATGTTCGAGACCTCGCCGAAGATCTCCAGTTTACTTTCATTTTCTTCTTTCTTTAAATTCAGCTCAATGGCGAAGCCTGCGCCAGCTGGGGGAAAAGCGCTGATGCCGACCGAAGCGTAGATAATCTCGGCCGGCGGCCAAGCCCGCGCAATCGACTCGCGGCCAAACCACGCCAAAGCCCCCACGACGACCAGCAAAAAGACGACCATGACCCAAGCCGCACCGGCGGTGCGTTTCTGGTCCGCCCGGGTTAGCGCTGGCAAATTCGGGGTGGGAATCGAAGATTGCTCTTCGGGTTCCAGGGGCGTGACGCTGATCGGCTCGGCCGCGCTCGGCGACGGCGGTTCCTCGTACCAAACATGGTCGCACTTGCCGCATTTGACCTTTCTGCCGTCGGGACGCAGCGCCTGCGCGTCAATGGCAAATCGGGTATTGCACTCTGGGCAACCGAGAATCATAGAAGTTCCGCCAAGCTGCATACGGCGCGACACTTCCGCGTTCATCACACGAATCCGTCACGTTGATAGGAATTTCGAGCAAATGAGCATGCGCCGCAAGAGCCAAAATTATCGATACCCCATGGGTAGGCATAATCCGCGCGCCCAGCGCCATCTGCACCGTCTTTACGGAGGCCTGACGACGTGCCAACTTGAGTGGCATTGGAGTTCCGAGTCGGTCCTTTTCGTGAGGATTGCGCGCTCCAACGCCGGGGAAAAAGGGAGCCGTCATTGCCGTGTTGCGTTTTGAAAACGTCGGGATGCGCTACGGTATCGGACCGGAAATTCTTCGCGATATAAACTTCGCGCTCGAACCCGGCTCGATCCATTTCCTAACCGGGCCCAGCGGTGCCGGGAAAACCACCCTTCTCAAATTGATGTATCTCGCGCTGCGCCCAACCCGCGGCCTCGTCCATTTGCTCGACCACGATATTTCTCTGACCCCACGATCGGAACTTCCGCACTTGCGCCGTCAAATCGGCGTTGTCTTTCAAGAGTTCCGGCTCATTGACCATTTGAGCGCGGTCGAGAATGTTGCCTTGCCGTTGCGCGTCGCCAATATCAAACAAAGCACCATCGACGAGCATGTTCGCGAACTGCTGGTTTGGGTCGGGCTGGGCGACCATTTAGATGCCAAACCGCCGACCCTTTCCGGTGGGCAACAGCAACGCGTGGCCATAGCGCGCGCGATCATTAACAGCCCGCGCCTTCTGCTGGCGGACGAGCCGACAGGGAATGTCGATGACCGCATCGCGCTGCGCTTGATGTATCTGTTCGAAGAGCTCAACAAAAACGGCACGACGATCGTCATCGCCACCCATAACGAAGCGCTACTGCAGAAATTCGGTCATCCCGTGCTGCGGTTGAACGATGGCGAACTGGACATTGTCGCCGGCCGCGCGGAGCGTTTGGAGGCGGCCTCATGATCCGGTTCCGCGCTGATTTGCCGTTTGAGCGCGATCAGGCCACCCGGTTTGTGCCATGGATCGTCGCGCTGATGGTCTTTTTAGGCGCATTGGCGCTGGCAGCGACCACCGCCGTCGGCGGTGCCATCGACCGCTGGGATAATAATTTGAGCGGCCGCATCACCGTACAGGTACCCGCCGACAAAGCGGGCCCGAAAACGCTGACCCGCCTGGCCGAAACCTTGACCGAGACACCGGGTATCGCCCAGGCCGAAATCTTGAGCGATGAGGCTACGCGCGCGCTGGTCGAGCCCTGGCTCGGCGTCCTGGATAGCGACCTCGAGCTGCCGTTGCCGGCGGTGATCGACGTCGAGACCGAGGCCGGCGCCGTGTTCGACGTCAATCTGCTCACCGACAAGCTCACAAAAATCGCCCCCGGCGTCATCGTCGACGATCATCGGGTGTGGCTGCAGCAGCTCATCCGGGTGGCTCGCACCGTTGAATGGGTTGCTTTCGCGATTTTGGGCTTGATCGGTTTGACAGCCATCGCCGCGGTCATATTCGCCACCCGCAGCGGGCTGGCGGTGCACGCCGCAATCATCAACCTGTTGCACGTGATGGGCGCGCGAGACGCCTATATCGCCCGGCAGTTTCAAATGCAGGCAATGATGCTGGGAATACGCGGCGGCATCATCGGCAGCGCCGCGGCGATCATTGTGCTTATTCTCTTGGCGACCATGAGCGCCGGTATCGACGTCGCGCTACTGCCATCGGCGCCGCTGTCGCTGGCGCAGTGGCCTCTGCTGATAATCGTGCCGATTGCCGCGGTGGTGATCGCCATGGCGACCGCGCGGGTAACCGTGTTGCGCGCGCTGGCCGGAATGCCATGACCCGAACAAAATGAGACAGCGCAGAAAACGGCGGCGCTCTTCAGGGTTCGCCACGAAATTCGGGATGCTGATCGTCCTACTGGCAGGCCTGTGGGCGGCCGGCTTTTTCCTATATCTGGACAAAATACCGCGCGCCCTACCCTCTGCGGAGTTGCAACAAAAGGCCGACGCTATCGTCGTTTTAACTGGCGGCGGCGGTCGGTTGGAATTGGGGTTGAGCTTATTCAAACGCGGGGATGCGGCCCGGCTGTTCATTTCTGGCGTCGACCCCGGCGTCGATAAAACCGCTTTGCTGCAAAACCGGCAGATCGACGGCACGACGATGGATTGCTGCATTGCCTTGGGCCACAATGCCGACAATACATTCGGCAACGCCACCGAAACCGCCCGCTGGATGGAGTCGCAGGGGTTCACCTCGCTTTATATCGTGACCGCCAATTATCATATGCCGCGCAGCCTGGTGGAATTTCGCGAAGCGTTGCCCGACGCCGACATTAAGCCGCGGGTGGTCCATCCGGCCAATGTCCATCTCGACGATTGGTGGCGCTGGCCCGGCACGATCCAACTTTTAGCGGCCGAGTACAGCAAATATCTCGCCACCCGCGCGCGCACGCTACTCACTCCATAATCGGCGTTTCGTTCCGTCATCAGATGCAAACGTTTCGTGCCCTCGCCTTTACTATTTTGTTTTACGGTTGGACCAGCTTGCTCGCCATCGGCGTCCTGCCGCTGCTCCTCGGTCCGCCGCGCGGGGTCTTGGCCTATGGCCGGTTCTGGGTCAGAGGCGCCTTTGGCATTCTGCGCATAACGGTCGGCATCACCCACCAGGTCCGCGGTTTGGATCTGCTGCCCGACGGCCCGGTGATCTTCGCCATGAAGCATCAATCGGCATGGGACACGCTGGCGGTCAATTTGTTGGCTCGCGACCCGGCGGTGGTTTTGAAAAAGGAACTGACGCAGATCCCCATATTCGGCTGGTGCCTACGACGGGTCCGGCACATCGCCGTCGACCGAAAGGGCGGCAGCGCGGCGTTAAAACAAATGGTGGCGCAAACCAAGGCGCGGGTCGCCGAGGGTCGGCCGATCGTGATCTACCCGGAAGGCACCAGGACCAAGCCCGGCACGCGCCACCCCTATCACCCTGGTATCGCGGCGCTTTATAGCGCGCTCGATCTGCCCGTCGTGCCCATCGCGCTCAATTCCGGCCTGTTCTGGCCGCGCCGCTCTCTGCGTTTCAATCCCGGCACGATCACGGTCGAATATCTAGAACCGATCCCGCCCGGCGGTGATCGGCGTCAGTTCATGCGAGATCTAGAAGCAGCGATCGAAGGAACGGCCGACAAACTCCATGGTGAGGCGCTGCAGCAATTTTTTCCTGAAAAAACAATGGCTCCTGACGACCCGGCTCAGCCTTGTGGATAACCTTGTGGAATTAACGACACCGGCGCCCCCTACCGAGTATCCATCGCTACGATAAAGTAATCTTGGGCATTTACTCGAACAGCGACACCAAACCAATGGTTTGTACGAAGTTGTGACTTATATACAGGGGAGCAACAGCTTACAGGCTAACTTGGTGCTATAGTTTTCCTATAGTCGAAACGTTAACCATATTTAATATTTCATTTGGATGACGGTCGTGATTCCTATTGCCGAACATATCTGGAACCTCAAATACCGGCTAAAAGAGGCCGACGGCGCCCCTGTGGATAATTCTGTGGCCGACAGTTGGCATCGGGTTGCCGAGGCACTGGCGGTAGGCGAAGACGACAGCGACCATTGGTCGGCGATATTCGCTAACGCATTGAGCGATTTCCGCTTTTTACCCGCCGGACGCATTCTCGCTGGCGCGGGAACCGAGCGTAACGTCACCTTGTTCAACTGCTTCGTCATGGGAACGGTCCCCGACGATATGAGCGGCATCTTCGAGCATCTGCGCGAGGCCGCGCTCACCCTGCAGCAAGGCGGCGGCATCGGTTACGACTTCTCGACTTTGCGCCCAAAGGGAGCAGCGGTTGCCGGCGTCGGCGCCGACGCATCGGGGCCGGTCAGCTTTATGGAAGTCTGGGACGCTATGTGCCGCACCATCATGTCGGCGGGGCACCGCCGCGGCGCGATGATGGCGACCCTGCGCTGCGACCATCCAGATATCGAAGCATTCATTACCGCCAAACAAACGGCGGGACGCCTCGCCATGTTCAACCTCTCCGTCCTGGTGACCGACGCCTTCATGGACGCGGTCCGCGACGACGAGCCCTGGCCGCTAACCTTCGACGGCACGACTTACAAAACCCTGCAGGCCCGTGACCTGTGGCAGCAAATCATGCGCGCCACCTACGATTATGCCGAGCCCGGCGTTCTGTTCATCGACCGTATCAACACCCAAAACAACCTCAGCTATTGCGAAGCAATCCATTCGACCAATCCCTGCGGCGAACAGCCCCTGCCACCGTACGGCGCCTGCCTGCTGGGCTCGATCAATCTGGCGGCCTTGGTGCAATCGCCGTTCACCAACGATGCCCATATCGACGCGCCAGGCCTGGCTGAATTGGTTCACAACGCGGTGCGAATGCTCGACAACGCCATCGATGCATCGCGGTTTCCCCTGGCGCGGCAGCGGCACGAGGCGACAGCCAAGCGGCGCATCGGCCTGGGCGTGACCGGGCTGGCCGACGCGCTGATCATGTGCGGTCTACGCTATGGCAGCGACGCGGCGGTAGCGCAGACTGAAACGTGGCTGCGCCTGTTGGTGCGCGAAGCCTATTTGGCGTCCAGCGAACTAGCGGCGGAGAAAGGCCCCTTTCCGCTGTTCGAGCGTGAGGCCTATCTTGCCGGCGTCTTCGCCGCGCGCCTCGACGACGATGTGCGCGCGGCCATCGCCAAACACGGTTTGCGTAATGGCTTGCTCACCTCGATCGCCCCAACCGGCACGATTTCGCTATTTGCCGGCAATGTGTCGTCGGGCATCGAACCGGTTTTCAGCTTCGAACAAACCCGCCATATCCTGCAACCCGACGGCAGCCGCCAGACCGTGGAAATCGCCGACTACGCCTATCAAACGTTCCGCGACAAGTTCGGCGCCGCGGCGCTGCCCGAGGCGTTCGTCGACACGCACCAACTTACCCCGCGCGATCATGTGGTGATGCAGGCCGCGGCGCAGAAATATATCGACAGCTCGATCTCGAAAACCATCAACTGTCCGCAAGACATATCGTTCGAGGAATTTCAGGACATTTACACGCTGGCTTACGAGACCGGCTGTAAAGGCTGCACAACCTACCGGCCCTCGAAAGTGCGCGGCGCCGTCTTGGAACCCCGCGCTCCCGTGGAATCCCATCCGACGGAGTCTGGCGACATCGTCTATATGACCGAGCCCCTAGAACGTCCCGAGGCGTTGCCCGGCAAGACCTATAAAATCCGCTGGCCGGACAGCGATCATGCGATCTACATCACCCTCAACGACATTGTCCGCGACACCCGGCGGGTGCCCTTCGAAGTGTTCATCAACTCGAAGAATATGGAACATTACGCCTGGACGGTGGCACTCACGCGGATGATCAGCGCGGTCTTCCGGCGCGGCGGCGATGTGTCCTTCGTCGTCGAGGAACTCAAAGCCGTGTTCGATCCGCGTGGCGGCCAATGGATGGACGGGCACTATGTGCCATCGCTATTGGCGGCGATTGGCGAAGTGATCGAACAACATATGGTCGATATCGGTTTCCTGCCCCAATCGCGCGAAGAGCGGCAACGCATTCTCCATGAAGTTCCGAAAGCCGTCGGCGACGCCATCGGGCAAGTGAGCCCACGGGCGGGCCGCGCCTGCCCGAAATGCGGTGAATTCGCCCTAACCCGCCAGGAAAACTGCGACGTCTGCACCGCCTGCGATTATTCCAAATGTAGCTGACACGGCGCGTCTAATCGTCCGCCACCAATGTCTCCAAATCGCGTAGCGCTGCTGTATCGATGCCCAATTCTTCCAAATGGGTCACGGTGTTGCGCAGATATTCGCTGTTGTTTCCGCTGCGCCCATTATTGTTTCTGATACAGCGCGCCGCTGCCTCG
This sequence comes from Alphaproteobacteria bacterium, assembly GCA_011087645.1. GTDB lineage: Bacteria > Pseudomonadota > Alphaproteobacteria > UBA6615 > UBA6615 > JABDJY01. The sequence continues at coordinate 118,885 of JAALLF010000002.1, read as the reverse complement.
GGCGCCAGTTTGCCGGCATATTGCACATGGTTGTGAGCGGCCGTGTAGGTATGCGCGCGCACCCTCCGATCGCCGATCCGCACGGTGACCCAGCGCGGCGTATAGACCCGGGTGACCATCTCGCGCGCAATAAGATATTTCACAACAGCTTCGGCATCGTCGGGCCGCACCCGGTAGGCGACCCCCTTGCAACAACCGCCATTATCGAGCCCGAGCACCAGACCGGGCCGCGCGCGGGTGCCACGATGAACGTGGGAATAGATACAAAAGGCGCGGTGAAAGCCATGCACCATGCCAAAATGACGTTCCAGATGGGGAAAATCGGGACGCCACATCAGGGAGCCATAGCCGAACACCCAAAGATCGTCTTGCCTTGGATGGGACGCCATCACCGCATCGAGGGTGATGGCGAACTCATCCTCGGTCAGCTCATACTGATCGGTGAGATGGCGCAGGTCGGGCTGGGGTTGAGACATAGCGGCCAGATACGGGGCTGCGCGCTGCGACGCAAGAGGCAATCGTCTCGACCGAGTCGCGGCACCGCGTATATATGGATTTCGTAGCAGGTCTTTTGGAGCGACCCAGAGAATGCGCCGCCGTCTCATCCTAATCATCGCCGTCACCGCCATCACGGTGGCAATTACGGTGACCGCCGGCTGGTTCTTTTTTGTCCAGCAGACGAAGTCCGCGATTAATCAGTGGGCCGAAATACAACGCGAAAACGGCACCGACGTGACCTGGCAAGAGCTCACATTCTCCGGCTTCCCGTTACGGATCGATACCCAATTCGACACTCCGCAAATGGTGATCCGCCAGCGCGGCCGCCAGGCGATCTGGAAGCCGTCGTTCCTAACCTTCAAGGTCTCGTCTATCACCCCCAACGCTGTCGATTTTGTCAGCCCCGGCTCCCATGATCTAAACTTCACACAAGGCGATGCCGCGTGGTCAGCGCTGATCGAAGCGGAAACACTGGAGGGAGAAGCCCTATTCCCCCCGGCAAATTATCAGAAGATCAACCAACTCACCGGTCAGTTCGCCGGGGTTCGCGTGACACCTGTCGCCTGGGCCGAGCCAATCACGATCGAGCGCGGCAACTTCGATGTCACGTTGTCCGCCCCAACGGCGACCGTTCAGCCACAAGGAGATTCACTCGCCCTCGACCTGACGGCGCGCAGTGTCGGCTTGCCGCCCAACGCCCTAAAGGGCACGGCCCTAGAGATTTTGGGGCCGCTGGTCGATAGGTTTTCGACAGTCGTGCAGGTCACGGGGGAATTGGATACCGGCGCCACTGATATTGCCACCCTCACCGCCTGGCGTGACGGCGGCGGCACGGTCGAGTTCGCCTCGATCGAATTGCTGTGGGAATCGCTGCGGATCACCGCCAATGGCACCTTGGCGCTCGATAGCGAACTTCAGCCTGCCGGGTCTTTCGCAACACGCATCGCCGGGTTTGGGAAATTCATTACGGCGATGGAAGAAGCCGGCGCGATAACCCCCAACGATGCCGCCATCGCGCGAATCACCTTGGCGGTTTTAACCAGAGCATCAGACGATGGCGGTCCGGACCGCGCCGAAATCCCGATCACCCTGCAAGACCGAATCGTGCGCCTGGGCCCCGTCGCGCTGATCGAGCTGCCGCCGATCGTCTGGGAATAAAAGGCGCCGAAGCTAGGCGTCGTCGTCGGTCTCGCCGTCGTCGTCACCGTTCTCGGTGTACTGAAAACGGCCAGCCTGTCCAGCTTCGACAACGCCACGGCGAATCGCGCGGGTGCGGGTGAACAGGGCCTCAAGCTGATCGCCATCGTCCCAACGGATCGCGCGCTGCAGCGCCGTTAAGTCCTCGCTGAAGCGGCCAAGCATTTCCAACACGGCGTCCTTGTTGCTCAAGAACACGTCGCGCCACATTACCGGGTTCGAGCCAGCAATACGGGTAAAGTCGCGAAACCCGCCGGCGGAGTATTTGATCACTTCGGCGGTGGTCACCACGTCGTCGCCCTGGCGCTCTATCTGCAACTCGCCCTCAAGGTCGGCCGCCGTGGCAACAATGGTGTAGGCGATCAAATGAGGCAGATGGCTGGTGATCGCCAGCACCCGGTCATGGTGGGCGGCATCCATGATTTCAACATCGCTGCCGACCCGCCGCCACATCTCCGAAACCCGCTCAACGGCTTTTGTATCAGTGCCTTTTTCCGGGGTGAGAATGGCCCAACGATCGCGAAACAGCTCGGCAAAGCCCGACTCTGGGCCCGAATGTTCGGTACCGGCGACCGGATGGCCAGGCACCAGATGTGTTCCGGCGGGCAACGCCGGTTTGATCGCGCGGATAACCTCTTCCTTGACCGACCCCACATCGGTGACGATGGCGCCCGCCTTGAGATGCGGTCCCATCACCGCCGCCATCGCGCCATAGACGCCAACCGGAATGGCCAGCACCACCAAATCGGCGTCGGCGACAGCCTCAACCACGTCGCCATGGATGCTATCGGCGACGCCGAGTTCCTCGGCGGTGGCGAGCGCGGCAGCATCGGCGTCATGGGCTGCAACGTGACCCGCCAATCCCCCGGCCTTGAGCGCGCGGGCCAAGGACGAGCCGATCAGGCCGATACCGACAATCGTAACGCGTTCAAATAGCGGGGTATCAGTCATTTTTTTCGAGAAACTCTTTCAGCGCATCGCGCACAATTGTCATTTCTTCACGCGTGCCGATCGACATGCGCACCCAATCGGGCAGACCGTAACCGCCGACGCGCCGGGTGACGATGCCGTTGTCGAAGAGATGTTGGTAAGCCGCCTCGGCGTTCTTCGGCGTATCGGGGTCAAAATGGACAATGACGAAGTTGGCGACCGATGGATTGACGGTCAGACCCAAGGCCTCGACCTCACCGGTGAACCAGGGCAGCACTTCGCCATTGTGGCGCCGCGCGGTCTCAGTGTGTTCGTGGTCGGCCAGCGCCGCGATAGCGCCGTCGATCGCCGGCGCATTGACGTTAAAGGGTGGCCGGATGCGGTCGAGGATATCGATGATCTCACGCGGCCCATAAGCCCAGCCGACGCGCAAACTGGCCAGCGCAAAGATCTTCGAAAATGTCCGCGTCATCACCACATTGTCGTGGGCGCGCGCCAGTTCGATGCCCGGCTCATAGTCGGCGTGGGTGACAAATTCCGCATAGGCCGCATCGATCACCAGCACCACATTGCCGGGCAAGCCGGCGTGCAGACGCGCCAATTCCGACCGGGTCACGAAGGTGCCGGTGGGATTGTTGGGGTTGGCGAGAAACAGAATGCGGGTGCGCTCGCCCACCTTGTCGAGAAGCGCATCCACATCCGTGGTCAGGTTCACCTCCGGCGCCGCCACCGGCATGGCGCCAACTGCGTGGGCGGCAATGGGATACATCTGAAAGCCGTGGGCGCTGTATACCACCTCGTCGCCGACACCGGCATAGGCTAATGCCAACAGGTCGATAATTTGATCCGAACCATTGCCGCAGATAATCCGCTCAGCCTCCAGACCGTAATGGGCCGCTAGGGCTTGGCGCAGCGACCGCGCATCGATTTCCGGGTAGCGGCGAAGGTCGGACGCCGCCTTGGTATAGGCCTCGACGGCGCGCGCGCTCGCCCCGAACGCGCTTTCGTTCGAGCTGATATTGATGAGTTGCCCGCCGCCCGGCTTGGCTTCGCTGCCGGCATAGGGCGTCACCCTCAAAACGCCTTCCTTGGCCTGTGGTCGCGCCGCTTCTGTCATGCTTTCTATCCGCGCCCTGGGTTAGCCGGTTATCGCTATTGGCGCGGCATATGCACCAACATGCCAAGCCGCCACCGCGGGCAACGCCATCCGCACGCTGGTCAATCGCGGGTCGCCTGGGGCGACAAACCCGGCGACGTCGGCCAGGTGCAAGTGGGTACCCGGTCCACCGGGATCGTCATACGAGACCGTGTGAGAAGGATCAAACCCGTTCTCGGACAGAACCGCGCGGATACGGTCGCGGCTGAACGGCTCGCTGCACTCGAAGACCAACAGACTGCGGTCGTCGCTCGACGGTTCCGCCGCGCCGCGCGCGATAACCAACGCGCTCACGTCCCCGCCCTCTTCCGACAAGAGGAAAGGAACTCCCGCCACAACCTGCACCGCCGCATCACCGACGCGGCCATAGATCGACGGCCACCACGGCGCCGTGTCGTCCTGACGCGGCACCGGCACAACGCCGACCGACGCTTCGCCGCTGGTAACGGCGGTGACGACTTGCGCCGGCGTGGCGACAGGCACCACTTTGGCGCCGGCGCCAAACCGGCCGCGCGCCAGCCGGTCGCCCGTTACAACATCGCCGATCGGGCAATAAGCCACCGTCAGACCACCCTGGATCAAGGTCGAAGCGCCAATCACCTCACGCCAAATACGCACCACGGCAGAAGCCGGCAGTTTCTGGTTATTGCGCGCCAGCAGACGCCGGAGGAGTGCCGCTTCGCGCGATGGCCGGAAAACCGCGGCCTGCTCACCCTTCTTCAACGCCCCGATATCGGCAACCAGCGCCGACCGCCGCATCAATAAATCGTGCAGCGCGTCATCGACGGTGTCGATCTCGCGACGAAGCGCGTCGAGACTTTGGGGCGCGTCGTTCATCTTTCGTTTCTTCCCGGGAAAAGCGGCCACTTTGTAGTGCGATAGCAGGGTTTTGGCAAAGAAAACGTTGACACCCGCGCGCCGGCCAACCTAGCTATGCTCCCGGCCGCGATGGCCAATAACCCCGTGGACAACCGGCGAACCGCGCAAACCCATGTCTGTCGTATCCAACACTGGCGCCCCGACAAGCGATTCGATCGCCGTCGAACCGGCGGTCACCGACTTGCCTGGACACACTATCGTGCTGGGTGAAACAGAACCGCTGGAGCTCGCCTCTGGCCAGCGGCTGGGTCCGTTCACCGTCGCCTACCAGACCTATGGCACGTTGAATGCCGACAAATCCAACGCGATCCTGCTGTGCCACGCGCTGACCGGCGACCAATACGCCGCCGAGGCTCACCCGATCACCGGTAAGCCGGGCTGGTGGGACACGATTATCGGTGCCGGGCGGCCTATCGATCTCGATCGTTATTTCGTTATCTGTATCAATGTTTTGGGCGGCTGTATGGGCACCGCCGGGCCCAAGGATATCAATCCGAAAACCGGCCAGCGGTTCGGCTTGGATTTTCCCATCATCACCATCACCGACATGGTCGCGGCACAAAAAATGGTGATCGATCATCTGGGCATCGACAAGCTGTTTTGCGTGACCGGCGGTTCGATGGGCGCCATGCAGGTGCTGGAATGGGCGGCGCGCTATCCGGAGCGCGTTTTCTGCGCCATACCCATCGCCGGCGCGGCGCGCCATTCGGCCCAGAATATCGCCTTCCACGAGGTCGGCCGTCAGGCAATCATGGCCGATCCTAATTGGAATGGCGGCAATTATTACGAGCAGGCCGAGTCCCCCCACCGGGGTCTCGCGGTGGCGCGCATGGCCGCGCATATCACCTATCTGTCGGACTCGGCGCTACATCGAAAATTCGGCCGTGAACTGCAGGATCGCACCGATGTCAGTTACGGCTTCGACGCCGATTTCCAGATCGAGAGTTATTTGCGCCACCAGGGCAGCACGTTCGTCGAACGCTTCGACGCCAACTCTTATCTCTTTATCACCCGCGCAATGGACTATTTCGATCAAGCCGCCGAGCATGACGGCGTCCTCGCCAATGCGTTCGGCGACACGCCGGTTCGGTTCTGTCTCATCAGCTTTACCTCGGACTGGCTGTTTCCGACCGCTGAGTCGCGGCAGATCGTCCACGCGCTCAACGCGGTCGCCGCGTCGGTCAGCTTCGTCGAAATCGAGACCGACGCCGGCCACGACGCATTTTTGCTCGACGAACCGGAATTCTTCCGCATTCTATCGGGCTTCCTCACCGGGGCAGCCGAGCTGCGCGGCCTTAACGGCGATAAGGTGGCGCCATGAACCGGGTTCAGTCACCGCCGCAGATTCAGAACCGGATCGACCTGCAGCGGGTTGCCGACATGATCGAACCCGGCAGCCGGGTCCTCGACATTGGCTGCGGCGACGGCGCATTGCTCGACTATCTGGTCCACTTCAAACAGGTCGACGGTCGGGGCATCGAACTCAGCCAGGAAGGCGTCAACCGATCGGTCAGTCTCGGGCTGGCGGTGGTGCAGGGCGACGCGGAAACCGACTTACATAACTACCCGTCCGACGCCTTCGACTACGTGATTTTGTCGCAGACCCTGCAATCGATCTACGATGTGCGAGGCACTTTAGACGAGCTCTTGCGGATCGGCCGCCACGCGATCGTCAGCTTCCCCAATCTGGGCTATTGGCGGGTGCGCTTCGACCTGCTGATGCACGGCCGCAGCCCGATGTCGGAAAAACTGCCGTTTATCTGGTGCGATTCGCCCAATATTCGATTTTTCACCCTCACCGACTTCGTCAACCTGGCGGAAGATATGGGACTGGGGATCGATCGGATCGTCAGCATCGACCATGCCGGCCGGGCGACGCCGCGCAATGGGGTCGGCCTATGGACCAACTGGCTGGCCGAAGAGGCTATTTATCTGTTGAGCCGCGGGACGTCGTCTGCGTCCGCGGAAGCGCCCCCTGGGGAACGGTGACGTAGCCACGCCGGCGCTGATGCTCGCCCGAAATAGTGCCGGCATAGATTTGCTTCGCCGCCTCAACCATGACCACCCCGCCAAGAACCCGAAACCAGCGCGCGCCCAACTTTTCCCAGGCCGGCGCCGCCGCCAACCAAAAGCGCCGGCGCGTCGGCGGTAAAAATAGCGCACGGGTGCCACGGACCGGCGTGAACATCGATTGCCGCAAGGTTCGGTTCAATTGTTCCATCGAATAAGGATGACCGTGGCCGAAGGGCGTATCGTCGGCATGAGCCCAGGTGCCGCGGCGGTTCGGCGCGACCACCAACAAGCGCCCGCCATCGGCCAGCACCCGCCAGGCTTCGCGCAACAAGGCGTTCACTTGCTCGGTATATTCCAAACCGTGGACCACCAAAACCCGATCCATCGAGAGATCGGCAAAGGGCAACACCCCCTCATCGGACAGGCAGACCACATTGCCCTTGCCACCATCGGGCACCGACCATCCCAATACGCCCATGCGCGCCGGCATCACCGCCGTCACATGCGCGGCCTCATCGCTGAACGGCCGCAAATAAGGCGTCGCGAAACCGATGCCCAGCACGTTCATGCCCGTGGTATCGGTCCAATAGGTGCGGATTTGACGGCGCAGCAGCCGGCGCGTCACCTGACCGCGGCTCGACGCATAAAAATCCCGAAGATCGACAACATCCGGCCACATGGCGCCACTTTACCACAGGGGTCTTAATAAAAGCGCGCCGATGACGGACGCCCGCCGCTGGCATATAGTTGGGCGAAGTATCCGATAGCCCCAACGGAGGCCGTGACCATGAAACTCTTTTATTCGGTGCCGTCGCCCTACGCGCGCAAGGCTCGCATGGTCCTTATAGAAGCGCGGCTCGAGGGGCGGGTTGAGAGCGAAGCCCTCGACCCCTGGTCCGATCCGGCGGGTTATCGCGATCACAACCCCTTGGGCAAGGTGCCCGCCCTGGTCCGCGACGACGGTCCGGCGTTATTTCAGTCTAATGCGGTCTGCGAGTTTTTGAACGCCGAAGGCGGTGCGCAGCTCTACCCCGAGGATGACCCCGCCCGATGGACGGCGCTGCGCCAACTCGCCCTGGCCGACGGTATCCTCGACGCCGCCGTTACCGTGCGCATGGAATTGACGTTCCACGAGCCGGAACAAATATCTCAAAAGCTGGTCGAACGGCAGGAACTATCGGTCGTCCAGGCCATTGCCGCGCTGGAAAGCGATGCGGATGCCCTCGAGGGTCCGGTCACGATCGGCCAGATCGCCGTCGCCTGCGCGCTCGGTTATCGCGATTTCCGCTTTGCAGATGTCGATTGGCGGACCGCACACCCCAAGCTCGCCGCCTGGTTCGCGGCATTTTCCACCCGCGCCTCGATGACAGCGACCGACCCCACCGCGTGACCCCGGCAATATGAACGCCCTCACGGCTGCCGAGATCATAGAGACGCTGTCGATGCAGCCGCACCCGGAAGGCGGCCACTTCGTCGAGACCTTCCGCGACCCCAATCAAACCGGTGACGCCGCACGCAGCGCGTGCACCGCCATTTACTATCTGCTGCAGGCCGGCGAGATGTCGGCGTGGCACCGGGTCACCGACGCCAGCGAAATCTGGCACTGGTATGCGGGCGCGCCGCTGGCTTTGCGCATTTCATCAGAGGGTGCGCCGGCTACCGAAATTCACCTGGGACCCGACCTGCCGGCCGGCGAGCGGCCCCAAGCGGTGGTCGCGGCCGGTGACTGGCAGTCGGCCAAACCGCTCGGCGCGTGGACCCTGGTCGGATGCACTGTCGCACCGGGGTTCGAGTTCGCCAGCTTTGAAATGGCGCCGCCCGGCTGGCAGCCCGGCGACTAAAATTTTACTCAGTAGAACTGGGCGGTTATCAGTGCGTAGAGCCCGAAACCGGTCAATATACTGGCGGAAATCCATGTCACCAGGGTCTGATAACCGCCGTCGAGATAGGGCCGCGCCAGATTGGCGGTGAAGGCCAGCGCGAACCACCACAGGGCCGACCCGGCGAACACACCGGCAACCAGGAGCGCCGCGTTGTCGACCGAATCGCCGGCCTCGGTGACCCCCAGCGTTACGAACAAACCGGCGAAGGTCAGCACCGTGATTGGATTGGTAATTGCCAGAAAAAAAGTCGAAATAAAATCCTGCAGCAGGCTCTCTGTATGGACTTGACCAATTTTCGCCTGGGACTCTCGGCGCGCGCGCATGAATATCGTCTTGGCCGCCAGCAGCAACAAGACAACACCCCCGGCGGTGCGCAGCCCGGCTTGGTGGTCGGCGATCCAGAGTTGGATGGCGCTGATGCCGAACGCGGCAATCGCGCCGTAAATCGCATCGCCAAAAGCCGCGCCGAGGCCCGACAATAGGCCATGCAGGCGCCCTTCCGACAAAGTACGCTGCACACACAGAACACCAACCGGTCCCACAGGAGCTGCAAGCACCAAGCCGAACAGAAAGCCATTTATGAGAATGTAATCAGTCAAATCAGAATGTGTCGGCGGTTGGCGTCAGAGACGCCCCAAATGTGCAGAGCGCGGTGACCTCATAACAGATTCTGTAGCGATATAAAATTATCGCGATTAAAAGATCGTTTCCACGCGAAATATTCTCTCCGGTTCCACCATCAAGTCTTGCGCTTCGACCAACGCAAATTCGTTCTTTCCCAACCGCGCGGTCTCTTCGAGCAAGGCGTAGACCGCGCTCGCCGCCCGCGATAGCGCCGTTGCCGGGTCCCCGTCCTCGAGAAGCGCTGAACAGAACAAGGCCGCGCAACAATCGCCCGCCCCGTGGGGGGAAGTTGCGAACGATAACTTCGGCGTTGTCACGATCCATCCGCCGGTCTCGGTGATCGCCGCGATGGCGACGTCGGTGGGCGCCAGCGCGGCGTGGGTGAGGCTTGTCACCAGGATGGTCGAGGTTCGCCGGCCCGGCGCGATCAACGTTCGCGCTACGGCGATGATGTCGTCCAGCGGCGCCCCGTCCAGCGTGTGGGGATGGCTTCCCGTCAACACCGACAGTTCGAACAGATTGGGGGTCAGAACATCGGCGGCGGGCGCCGCGAGCGCGCTAAAAAATTCGGGAATACCGGGGCCAACATAAATCTCGCCGCCGTCGCCGATCACCGGATCGCAGCAGTAGAGCGCCTTGTCGTTGTATTTTCGCACCCGGGCGACCGCGTCGAGGACCACCTCGCCGACCGCCGCATCGCCCAAATAGCCCGACAACACACCGTCGCAGCGCGCCAGGGCGCCGCGGCGATCGAGCGCATCGATCACATCGGCAAGTTCATCCACTGGCACGGCGCGGCCGCCATGGTCGGGATAACCGGCATGGTTCGACAGCATGACCGTGTGGACCGGCCATACATTATGGCCAAGCCGCTGCAGGGGCAGCGTGATCACGGCGTTTCCCACATGACCGAAGGCAACATGGGATTGGATCGAGAGAATATTTGAAATGGCGGCCAGCCTCGCGGATCATTCGATAAACCAGAATTGGCAACCGAATGGGCGCGAAATACAAGTTTTTGTTTGACCGACGCGAATCCGCATTGATAACAGGATTCCCGTACGAGCCTGGATGCGGAGCCTACAAACTGACGCCTTAGGGGGGTCCGGTGGAAACGCCGGACCCCTTTTTCGATCACGCACCAGCATATTCGGGGCCAGATAAAAAGAAGGCGCCAGGTGCATGGACGCGGAGCCCGTGACGCCTGACGCCTTCCTGGTCCGTTCAGTCCGGGGATTGCTCCCCTTCCCTCTGAGACCTTCGGGTTAATCCCTCCGCGACCGAAGCCCCGTCGATACCAACCCGTTACACTTGCAAGCCGTCCCGCTTGGAACCGCCTGGTCGTAGGTGACGCACCCCTGGCCGATACGTCATCCCCGGCTCCTGGCGGCTGCCGGATTTCCGGTTTTTACACCTTCCACCCAGTGGCCCTTACAGAACCTGAACCCACGAGGGGCCGCCAACCGCATCTGCCTGTCTTCCCGTTCCGGTCCGCAAGCGGACCTTCCCCGGTTTCGGGCTACGTCTCGAATTCCCGGCCGGCGAGTGCCATGGAATTGAAACGCCGTCTCTCCCTCCAGCCTGCTGATATTCCCGCCGAAGCGGTTCTATCTGCCGGCCCTGTCCACCTTTCCAGCCGAAGCTGTCCGGGTGGCTGCGTCGTCGACCCGAAGGTCTCCGCCGCCAGGGGGAGCCGCCAATGCAGCGACTTACCTCCCGCTTCCCGCCGCCCTCCGGAAACTGTCCCAACCTCCCGAAGGGGGTCCTGACTGTCCCGCGGATGCCTCGCTTGCCGTTCGCGTCAGCGCCTACGTCCGAAGACAAGGCTGCCGGCTGCGAACCACCCGCTCGGCACGGGCTGCCGGAGATCGTCTGCGTCGTCGAAACGGTTGCCCGTCCCATCTTCGCCGAACGACCGGCGTAGTCGGTCCTTCCGAGGAAAGGGGCTCCGAAGAGCCAAACCGCCTACCGGCTTAACCTGCCAGGTCAACCATCCAACTGTCCGAAGACAGGAACCGCTTCCCCGCCAGACGATCCTTCCCCTTTACCTTGCGGGCCCCCTCGGGGCCGGTTCGGCTCTTCCGAAGAACCGCGAACGGTCGTTTCGGAAGCGGCGATGGATCTGCCGTCACGCTTGCGCGTGCTGGGAGTATGTTCCGCTTCCTAGGCCCCCTTGGGCAACTCGAAAAAGCGGATATCAGTAAGAATCTTGTGCATAAATCGCGATTGTGAACACAACTCCTCCACAGCTTTTCCACAGGCGCCTGGCGCAACACCGAAATATGCAAACGAGAGTCAGCCAATCGCGCGGGAAAAGGCGCGTTATTGCCGGTGCTGCGATTGACGAACACAATCCGCCGGTCTAAACCAATTTTGCTTGTCGACACCTGCCGGGCAACCGCTCTGCATTCTTCACTCACTGCTTGGTCGCGGCGCTCCGTGGGGCCTCGACCGTTCGCAATAACGGCGTTGTCGATAGGCGGGAAGCTCCGGAGTAAAAGGTTCATGGCGACCAATAACCGTCCCTTGTCACCTCATTTACAGGTCTATCGGCCGCAGCTCACATCGATGCTGTCGATCCTTCACCGCCTTACCGGCGTCGCCCTGGCGATTGGGACGCTGCTGCTGGTGTGGTGGCTCATCGCGGCGGCCAGCGGACCCGACGCTTATGCGACCGCGCAAGGCTTTATTGGCTCGATACTGGGCCGGTTGCTGCTTTTGGGCTGGACCTTCGCGTTGTTCTACCACCTCGCCAACGGCATCCGCCATTTGGCCTGGGACATCGGCTGGGGGTTTGAGCTGCCGACGGCATACACGACCGGCTGGCTGGTGGTGATCGTCTCGATCGTTCTCACCTTGGTCAGTTGGGTCGGCGGTTACGCCGCGTTGGGAGGTTGAGATGAGCCTACGATCGCCCCTCGGCCGCGCCCGCGGCCTCGGCTCGGCAAAATCGGGTACTCAACATTGGTGGGCGCAGCGGCTAACCGCCGTGGCGCTGGTGCCGCTGACAATTTGGTTTGTTATCGCCATGGTCGCGGCGACCGGCAGCGACCACGCAACGGCGCGCGCCTTCATCGGCAACCCGGTAACGGCGGTGCTGCTTATTTTGCTCATCGTCGCCACCTTCCACCATGCCCAGTTGGGATTACAGGTGGTGATTGAAGATTATGTGCATAAGAAGCCGGTTGAAATCGGATTGCTGCTTTTCGTCAAAGGCGCGGCAATCGTGCTGGCGCTGGCCGCGATATTCGCTGTGCTTTCGATTGCATTTGGAGGTTCGTGATGGCGACCAATGGCAGCTATGAAATTATCGACCATGATTACGATGTGGTGGTCATTGGCGCCGGCGGCGCCGGTCTGCGCGCCACTTTCGGCATGGCTAATAAGGGCCTGAAGACGGCCTGTATCACCAAAGTCTTCCCGACCCGCTCCCACACCGTCGCCGCGCAAGGTGGCATTTCGGCGGCGCTGGGCAATATGGGCAAGGACGATTGGCGCTGGCACATGTACGACACCGTCAAGGGCGCCGACTGGCTGGGAGATCAGGACGCCATTGAATACATGGTGCGCGAGGCGATGCCGGCGATCATCGAGCTGGAACATCAAGGCGTTCCGTTCAGCCGCACCGAAGAAGGCAAGATTTATCAGCGCCCGTTCGGCGGCATGACCACCAATTACGGCGAAGGCACCGCGCAGCGCACCTGCGCCGCCGCCGACCGCACCGGTCACGCCATCCTGCACACGCTCTATCAGCAGGCCCTGCGCTTCGACGCCGAATTTTTCATCGAGTATTTCGCCCTCGACCTGATCATGGACGAAGACGGCTCGTGCCGCGGCGTTATGGCCTGGAACCTCGACGACGGCACCATCCACCGCTTCCGCGCCCATCAAACCGTGGTCGCGACCGGCGGCTATGGCCGCACCTACTTCTCGTGTACCGGCGCCCATACCCAGACCGGCGACGGCGTTGCTATGGCGGCGCGGGCCGGCATGCCCTTGCAGGATATGGAATTCGTACAATTCCACCCGACCGGCATTTACGGCGCGGGCTGCCTGATCACCGAAGGTGTGCGCGGCGAAGGCGGCTATCTGACCAATTCCGAGGGCGAGCGGTTCATGGAGCGCTATGCGCCGTCGGCCAAGGATCTCGCCAGCCGCGATGTGGTCAGCCGCTCGATGACCATCGAAATGCGCGAGGGCCGCGGGGTCGGCGGCGACGCCGATCATATCCACCTGCATCTCGAACATCTCGATGCCGACGTGATCCATCAGCGCCTGCCCGGCATCGCCGAGACGGCGCGAATTTTCTCCGGCGTCGATGTGACCAAGGAGCCGATCCCGGTGCTGCCGACCTGCCACTACAATATGGGCGGCATTCCCACCAACTATCACGGCGAGGCCGTTACCTTGAAGAATGGCGATCCGGCCACCTCGGTACCGGGCCTGATGTCGATCGGCGAGGCGGCGTGCGTTTCGGTGCACGGCGCCAACCGCCTGGGCTCCAACTCGCTGCTCGATCTGGTGGTGTTCGGCCGCGCCGCCGCCAACCGGGCCGCGGAGACCGTCACCCCGGGTGAGGCCCACAAGCCGCTGGCGCCGGACGCCGGCGATAACGCCCTGGCGCGCCTCGACAGGTTGCGTCACGCGTCGGGCGGCACACCGACATCAAACCTGCGCCTGCAAATGCAGCGCACCATGCAAGACCATTGCGCGGTGTTCCGCACCGGTGAAGTTCTGCAGGAAGGCGTCGACAAGCTCGATCAGGTTTGGGGCGGCCTCGACGATCTGCAAGTGTCCGACCGCTCGATGGTCTGGAATACCGATTTGGTCGAGACCCTGGAGCTCGACAATCTGATGACCCAGGCGGTCGCCACATTGGGCTCGGCGGTCAACCGCACGGAAAGCCGCGGCGCCCACGCCCGCGAAGATTTCCCCGACCGTGACGACGAGGATTGGATGAAGCACACCCTGTGCTGGGTCGACGATAAGGGCAAAACCAACATCGATTATCGCCCGGTGGTGCTGCAACCGCTGACCAACGAAGTGCAGAGCTTCCCGCCCAAGGCGCGCGTTTACTAGGCCGGTTGCCGAGCCGAAGACGCGACACGGGTGACAGAGGATTGAAGGTACATGGCTGATTTCGCACTCCCCAGAAACTCCAAAGTTCAGGACGGCAAGACCTGGCCGAAGCCTGAGGGCGCCAGCAATACGCGCACCTTCAAGGTGTATCGCTGGTCGCCCGATGACGACGAGAATCCGAGTGTCGACACCTACACCGTGGACATGGACACCTGCGGACCGATGGTTCTCGACGCGCTGATCAAGATCAAGAACGAGATCGATCCGAGTCTGACCTTCCGGCGGTCGTGCCGCGAGGGCGTGTGCGGCTCCTGCGCCATGAATATCGACGGCACCAACACCCTGGCCTGCACGTCATTTACTTCGGAAGTGAGTGGCGATGTGAAGATCTATCCGCTGCCGCATCAAGAGGTGGTGAAGGATCTGGTGCCCGACATGACCCATTTCTTCGCCCAGTACCGCGAAGTCGAACCGTGGCTGAAAACCGACAGCCAGCCGCCGGAACGCGAGCGCCTGCAATCGGTCGAGGAACGCGAGAAACTCGATGGTCTGTGGGAATGCATCCTGTGCGCCTGCTGCACCACCTCATGCCCGAGCTATTGGTGGAACGCCGACCGCTATATGGGCCCAGCGGTGTTGCTGCAGGCCTATCGCTGGCTAGCTGACAGCCGCGACGAGGCGACCGGCGACCGGCTCGACCAGTTGGAAGACCCGTTCCGCCTGTACCGCTGCCACACCATCATGAACTGCGCCAAGACCTGCCCGAAAAGCCTGAACCCGGCGAAGGCCATCGCCGAGATCAAGAAAATGATGCTGGAGCGGCAAATCTAATTCGGCAAGTCAGCGAATATCTTTGACACAAGGGTCGCCGGATATCCTGGCGGCCCTTTTTTATGTCGAGAAAACGCATTTAATCCTTCGATAAGGAGAAAGCCATGTATCTCCCCCAGGAATTCGCCGTGACCGATATGGCGCGGTTGCATGGTCTGATCGAGGCCTATGATTTCGCCATGTTGATCACTAACGGCGACCCGACGCCGTCGGTCTCGCACCTGCCCTTCGTGCTCGACCGCGCCAAGGGTCCCAACGGCGCGCTGCAAGCCCATATGGCGCGGGCCAATCCCCACTGGCAGAACTTCGCCGGCGAAGCACTGGTGGTATTTCGCGGCCCCCATAGCTACGTCTCGCCGAGCTGGTACACGCCGGACGCGCCGGCGGTGCCGACCTGGAACTATGCCGTCGTCGAAGCCTACGGCACGCCGCGCATCGTCGACGACCCGGGCGAACTGCGCGCCCAACAGGAACGCCTGGTCGCCAACCACGAGGCCGGCCGGTCGCCGTCCTGGAATATGGACGGCCAACCGCCGGCCTTCATCGAAGGTATGCTCAAAGGCATCGTCGGGTTCGAAATTCCCATCGCGCGGCTGGAGGGCAAGTTCAAACTCAGCCAGAACCGCTCGGCCGCCGACCAGCAAAATGTCGCCGGCGCTCTCGCCGGCGGATCGGAGGATGGCCAGACGCTGTCACGGTTGATGAGTGGTAATTAGATCGGGGAGCTATTTCATGGGGCGCTTTATTACTATGCGTCACAATTTACACCCGATCGTAAATCCAACGGTCGAGATAAAATACCACTGTCAGGACAATCGCGACGATCTGGTTTACGGCAAAGCACACAGCCAACCCCTTAAACATACTCGACGTATAGGCGCTCCCGTCGAACTTTATCGTGCCGATCTGATGTAAGCCATTACACGCAGCCAACACATCAAACCCAAGCGGACTCGCACTCTTTAGGGTGCCCATTACGGTATATAGCGCAACGCCCAAAAAAAGGTTGAACACTAACGCCCGCAAAAGCGTCTTCGCGAAAAAGGCCGAACCGTAATAGCCTGCCAAACCGGAAAAAACGACGAGCAGTCCTATAAGTTCAATAATCTCCCGTTCTGTCAATTTAAGCTGCAAATAAATCGCATAAGTAGAATATAGGACTTATTTTTACACTTTCAATACAGGCACTGAGCCCGGTGCAGCTCGTAAAAAAACCTAACAATCTCCAAAGTCACCCCCACCGTCGGCAAAACCCCCATCCTCATCCCGACGCCAATTATATCCAACGACAGTGACCATGATCGCGAAGATCAGGTAGCCGGCGAAACACACCGCCAACCATTCAAACTGTGACGACGCAATATCAGCGGCCCAGTAGACGATCGTGCCGTTATCGTGCACCCAGACACACGGGACGAACGCGAGAGGTTGCTCTCCGCCGAGGGCGATCAATAATAAAAGAATCCCAACGGCCCATAACACACTGAACATTGCAGCGCGTCTGAACGTCTCGGCGTGGAGGCCGTTGTAGAAATATCCCAATACACCGACCACATGTGCGATCGCCACAACGAGTATAACTATCTCTCGTTCACTCATATTGGGTCGCGAGATACCGCATAGGTTGAGCATGTCGCACAATTTCTCGCGGACCAATCGGCGTCTGCCAATACTAAAGCACGGAATTCCGCCCGCTATTTCACCCGGCGCAGCTTGGGCGGCGGTTTGCGCGAACCGTTTGTCGGGGTCGACCCGCCGCCGCCCTTACCCTTCAGCAGCATGCGGTAGAGATAGAAAATGCCGACCGTAATGATGATCGCCCCGGCCAGTTGTAGTGCAAAGCGTACCGCCAGCGCATCGAACTGGAGCGGTTGCGGGCTACCCAGGGCGAGGGAGAAAATAAAGATCGCCGCGCCCCATAGGAAACCGTATTTCAGCGCCCGCCACAGGGTCTGGGAATAGACGCCGAGGCCGATATAGCCGACCAAGGCAAAGGGGTTGGCTGCCAATTCGATGGCCTTTTGTAAGAGTTCCAGTACCACCCGTTCAATCCGACTCGTCTGTGAAATATCCGTGCATAGGTAACCCTATGGCACCGACTCGCCGCGGGCCAAGTTTGTGTGCTCGCGGACCCGCACTGGCTTGGGTATAATTGGCAAAGATTAACAACCACCGCCCGTCCAAACGGGGATAGCGCCATGCAATTGACCAGCGAACAACTTGCCGAATTTGACCAGGAAGGCTGGGTCTTCCTGCCGGACGTCTTTTCCCAAGATGAAATCGACGTGCTGATGGGCGAGGTGCCGAAAATCTTCGCCATGCGCCGCGACGAGGTCTGGCGCGAGAAGGACGGCGAGGCGGTGCGCACCGCCTTTGCCGCCCATACCTATAACGAAGCGTTTCGCCGCCTAGGCGCCCATCCGCGCCTGCTCGATCCGGTCATGCAACTGGTCGACGGGCCGGTCTACATGCACCAATTCAAGATCAACGGCAAAGCCGCCTTCGACGGCGATGTCTGGCAGTGGCACCAGGATTACGGCACTTGGGCGCGCGACGATCTGATGCCCGAGCCCCGGGCCATGAATATCGCCCTGTTCTTAGAAGAGGTGACCGAATTCAACGGCCCGTTAATGTTCATTCCACGTAGCCACAAGGCCGGGGTGATCGAGGCCGGCCACGACACGCTGACCACCTCGTACCCGCTATGGACGCTCGACAAACAAACCGTCACCCGCCTGGCGGAAGAAGGCGGCATGGTCGCGCCGCGTGGCAAACCTGGCTCGCTCCTGCTGTTCCATTCGAACCTGGTGCACGCCTCGCCGGGCAATATCAGCCCGTGGGACCGCACCATCGTCTATCTGAGCCTGTGCCACGTGGACAACCACATTCGCCAGTTCAAGCGCGACGAGTGGATCGCCCACCGCGATTTCGCCCCCATCGAACCCCTGCCCGACGATTGCCTCATCGAACTCGCCCGCGAAAACGCCACCGCGGCGGAGTGATTAACCCTCTCCCGGCGGGAGAGGGTGGCGAGCGCAAGCGAGCCGGGTGAGGGGACGAAGCGGACCGGGCACAACTCAACTGTTTGCAAACCAAAGCGAGAGATCTCGCACTTCGGCAGGTGTGCTGTCGTAGCACTATTTCCCCTCACCCCAACCCCTCTCCCGGAGGGAGAGGGGCTTACTTCTTAAACGGCGGGCGCTCGAGGCCATCTTCGATGGGCACCTGGAGCGTGGTGCAATAGGTGCCGATCAGTTGGTAGTAGCCGACCATCACCGTCAGATCGACCAACCCCTGGTCGCCCAAGGACGCGCGGACTTGCTCGACCAGCGCGTCATCGACGGCCTCGTTATTCGCCGTCATTCGCGCAAACCGTAATGCCGGGCCCCGCGGTGCGGGTAATTCTTCCGCCGCCAGGGTCCCCACCGCCTCACGCATATCGTCGGGCATGCGGTGGATATGGTGGCACCATTCGTAGAAATTGCCGACCTCTTGCGACACGGTGCAGATGACCATCTCGCGCAACACCTCGTCGAGCACGCTGTGGAAGCGGACATGCTCGCCGACCGAGGCAACCGCCTGTAGCGCGCCGGGGCTGTGCGCCATAGTGGCGAACAAATCGGCCATAAATGTCAGTTTGCGGGTCTCCATGATGTGGTCGTAGATATCCACCCGATCGGCGGGAAACGCCTCGCGGGATACGCTGGAAATTCGGACGTTTTCGTTATAGTCGCTCATCTGCATTTCTCCCTGAAGGCGGTCGGGCGTAATATGGCCCGACAGTCTAACGAGAAATTGCGCAAACGGGGAAGACGCGACCATGAATCTCCATCGCCTGCTGCTCGAACGCGAAGCCGCCGCCAACCCGGTGCGCGTGGCGCTGATCGGCGCCGGCAAGTTCGGCACCATGTATCTGTCCCAGGCCGGCCGCACCCCGGGCATACACATTGCCGCCCTGGTCGATCTCGACCCGGCCCGCGCCAAAGCCGCCTGCGCGCGCGCCGGCATCGGCGAGACGTTCATTACCGACGACGCCATGGCGGTGATCGCCGGCGACGATGTGGACGTGGTGATCGACGCCACCGGCAGCCCCGCGGCCGGCATCGCCCACGCGCTGGCCTGCTGCGAGCACGGCAAACATATCGTCATGGTCGATGTCGAAGCCGACGTGCTGGCCGGACCGTTGCTCACCGAACGGGCGCGCCAAGCCGGGATCGTCTACTCGCTGGCTTACGGCGACCAGCCGGCGCTGATCTGCGAGCAGGTCGATTGGGCGCGAGCCTGCGGTCTCGATGTCATCGCCGCCGGCAAAGGCACCAAATATCTCGATGGTTATCATTACGTGACCCCCGACGATGTCTGGCAGCATTACGGTCTCACGCCCGAACAGGCCGCGGCCGGCGGCATGAACCCGCAAATGTTCAATTCCTTCCTGGACGGCACCAAGTCGGCGATCGAAATGGCCGCCGTCGCCAACGCCACCGGACTGAGCCCGGCGCCCGGCGGTTTGGAGTTTCCGCCGGTCGGTGTGCAGGATTTGGCCCACATCATGCGGCCCCAGGCCGAGGGCGGCCGGCTGCATCACAAAGGACAGGTCGAAGTCATCTCGTCGGAAGAACGCGACGGCCGCCACGTCGCCGGCGATCTGCGCTGGGGCGTCTATGTCGTGTTCGAAGCGCCGAGCGACTACGTCGCCGCCTGTTTCGCCGAGTACGGCCTGATAACCGATGCAACCGGCCGTTATTCGGCAATGTGGAAGCCATACCACCTGATCGGACTGGAATTGGGCATCTCGGTCGCCAGCGTTGCCCTGCGCGGCGAGGCCACCGGCCAGCCCACCGGTTTTCGCGGCGACGCCGTCGCCACCGCCAAGCGCGATCTGCAAGCCGGCGAAACCCTGGACGGTGAAGGCGGTTACACGGTCTATGGCAAGCTGATGCCAGCCGAGGACAGCCTGGCCTGTGGCGGCCTGCCAATCGGTCTGGCCCACGGCGTCAACCTGAAATCCGCTGTTGCCAAAGACCAGCCGGTGACCTGGGCCCATGTCGATATCGATGCCACCAGCCAGGCCGTACAAATCCGCCGTGAGATGGAATCGATGTTTGCGAGCCAAGCGGCGGCGGCACAATAGGCGGTTGCACGAACGCGGTCCCCATCGTATGGAACCGCCGCCATGCCTGAGGGAATAATCGACAGTGATTCGGAGCTGGAACTGCCGCTGCAGCGTTATCGCACGTTGCGGCGCGCCGGCGAGCTCAAGCCCGACCCGGTCCAGGAGTTGGGCGCGGAGAAGCTACAAAGCCTGCACCATGCGCTGAAGGGGTATCAGCCGGCCGGGGAAAGCTGGATCGCTGGATGGAAGGACCGTTTCGGGCTGGGCCGGCGCCCCGACGAGCCGCCCCAGGGACTTTACATTTTCGGACCCGTTGGGCGCGGCAAATCGATGCTGATGGATTTGTTCTTCGACACGGCCCCCGTCGAACGCAAACGCCGGGTCCATTTCCACGCCTTCATGCTCGAAGTCCAGGAACGGCTGACCAAGGAACGCCGCACCACCAAGCGCGACGACCCGCTGATGGCGGTCGCGTCGGATATCGCGGCGGAAACCTGGCTCATGTGTTTCGACGAATTCCACGTGGTGAATATCGCCGATGCGATGATCTTGGGCCGGCTGTTTCAAGGCCTGTTCGAGCGCGGCGTGGTGGTGGTAGCGACGTCCAATGTTGCGCCGCAGGATCTTTACCAGGGCGGCTTGCAACGCGACCGGTTTTTACCCTTCATCGATCTTATCTGCGCCCGCCTCGATGTGCTCGACATCGGCGTCGGGGTTGATTTCCGCCTCGACCGGCTGAAAGGCCAGCCGGTCTATCACACGCCGTTGGGCGCGGCCGCCACCGAACGGCTCGACACCGCGTTCGAGACTCTGACCGACACCGCCAAGGGCGAACCGGTCGAGATCACCGTTCTCGGCCGCACATTGATCGCGCCGATCGCCGCGCGCGGTGTGGCCCGCTTCGGCTTCGACGAACTCTGCCGCGAACCCCGTGGCGCGCCCGACTTTTTGGCCATCGCCACCCATTTCCACACCGTCATCATCGACGACATTCCGAAAATGTCAGCCGAGGAACGCGAGATCGCCAAGCGTTTCGTGGTGCTGATCGATTCGCTGTACGAGCATCGGGTCAATCTTTTCGCCAGCGCCGCCGTCGAACCCGAGGCACTTTACCCTGCCGGCGACACCGCCTTCGAGTTCCAACGCACCGTGTCGCGGTTGATGGAAATGCAGGCCGAAGACTATATCGCCGCGCCCCATCTGACTTAGGCACAACCGGACAAAGACTACGCCGAAGGTCGGGTTGAACCCCCCGGCCATTCGCGTTACACACCGCCGAACTTGTGCAGCGCGGCGCTCGGCGTTGACGCTGCTTTCCCCTAACGCAGACACGGCTGGGATACCCTTTATGGCTCGCAATAAAATCGCTTTGATCGGCGCCGGAAATATCGGCGGCACACTCGCCCACTTGATCGGGCTCAAGGAATTGGGCGACGTCGTTCTGTTCGACATCGTCAAGGGCATGCCGTCCGGCAAAGCGCTCGACCTGGTTGAATCATCGCCGGTCGAAGGCTTCGATTCCAACATCACCGGCGCCAGCAGCTATGCCGCCATCAAGGGCGCCGACGTGGTCATCGTCACCGCCGGCATCGCGCGCAAGCCGGGCATGAGCCGCGACGATCTGATCGGCATCAACACCGGCGTCATGCAGTCGGTCGGCGCGGGCATCCGCAAGAACTGCCCCAACGCCTTCGTCATCTGCATCACCAATCCGCTCGACGCCATGGTCGGCGTGCTGCGCACCGCCGCCGGCCTAAAGCCGAATAAATGCGTCGGCATGGCCGGCGTACTCGACAGCGCCCGCTTCCGTTATTTCCTGGCCGAGGAATTTAAGGTCTCGGTCGAGGACGTCACCGCCTTTGTGCTCGGTGGCCACGGCGACACCATGGTTCCCCTGACCCGATATTCGACGGTTGCCGGCATCCCGCTGCCCGATCTGGTCAAGATGGGGTGGACCACGCAAAAGCGCCTCGATGCGATTGTCCAGCGCACCCGCTCGGGCGGTGGCGAGATCGTCGAACTGCTGGGCAACGGATCGGCCTTCTATGCACCCGCCTCGTCGGCGGTCGCCATGGCGGAAGCCTATCTCAAGGACAAGAAACGCGTTCTTCCCGCAGCCGCCTATCTGACCGGCCAATATGGCGTGAAAAACATGTATGTCGGCGTGCCGGTTGTCATCGGCGGCGGCGGCATCGAACGCATCGTCGAGGTCAAGTTTACCCCCGCGGAGCGTGCGGCATTCCGCAAATCAGTGAAAGCGGTCGAGGGTTTGGTCGCGATTACCAAAAAACTCCAACGCGAATCGAAGAAAAAGCGCTAGCAAACTCCCTGTAAGAGCGGCGAATGGTGGGCAGTTGCACACTGTGTGGCGAATGTTAGAGTGCCCGTCGTTAACCATAATTGCCGACGCTAATTTCATGCCGTTTAACAACTGGTAACCAATCGCGTCCATACGAGGCTGCATGGACACATGCGTGCGCCTTGATTCTCGCCCAACCGGACAAGCGTTTCTATGAATATTCATGAGTATCAGGCCAAGGCCTTGTTATCGACTTACGGTGTCGCGGTGCCACGCGGCGGCGTTGCCTTTACACCCGACGAAGCCGTCAAAGTAGCGCGGGAATTGGGCGGCAAGATCTGGGTGGTGAAATCCCAAATCCACGCCGGCGGGCGGGGCGCGGGACGCTTTGCCAATGACCCCGATGGCGATGGTGGCGTTCGACTGGCGCACAGCGAAGACGAGGTCAAAGCTTTCGCCACCGCCATGCTCGGCCGGACCCTGGTTACCAAACAGACCGGACCGGAAGGCAAAGAGGTCAAACGGATCTATATCGAAGAAGGCTGCGACATCGCCCGCGAGCTCTACCTTTCGATGCTCATCGACCGCAGCAATTCGCGGGTTACCCTGATCGCCTCGACCGAGGGCGGCATGGACATCGAAACCGTCGCCCACGAGACGCCGGAAAAAATTCTCACCATCGCCACTGACCCGGTAACCGGCCTGATGCCGTTCCACGCGCGTGAAATCGCTTTCGGTCTGGGCCTCTCGGGCGATCAGATTAAAAGCGCATCGAAACTGCTATCGGGTCTCTACACCGCCTTCCTCGATCTCGACGCATCCCTGGTCGAGGTCAATCCCCTGGTGGTGACCGGCGCCGGCGACGTGATCGCGCTGGATGCCAAAATGAATTTCGACGACAACGCGCTGTACCGCCAGCCCAAGGTGATGGAACTGCGCGACGAGGACGAAGAAGACCCGATGGAAGTGGAAGCGTCGAAACACGACCTCAACTACATCAAGCTCGACGGCGCGATCGGTTGCATGGTCAACGGCGCCGGCCTGGCCATGGCAACCATGGACATCATCCAGCTCTATGGCAGCCAACCTGCGAATTTTCTCGACGTTGGCGGCAACGCCACCAAGGAACGGGTCACCGCAGCGTTCAAGATCATCCTGTCGGATCCCAATGTCGAAGGCATCATGGTCAATATTTTCGGCGGCATCATGCGGTGCGATGTAATCGCGGAAGGTGTCGTCGCCGCGGCGCGCGAAGTCGCTCTGCACGTGCCCCTGGTCGTCCGGCTGGAAGGGACAAACGTGGAATTGGGCAAACAAATTCTCGCCGATTCAGGTCTGCCGATCGTCTCAGCGGACAATTTGGCGGATGCGGCGGAAAAAGTCGTCAACGCAGTTAAAGAGGCGGCTTAAGTCATGTCTGTTTTGGTAAATCGCGACACTAAGGTCATCTGCCAGGGCTTCACCGGCTCGCAAGGCACATTTCATTCCGAGCAGGCCATCGCCTATGGCACCCAAATGGTCGGCGGCGTCGTACCCGGTAAGGGTGGCACCACCCATCTCGACCTGCCCGTCTTCGACACGGTCGACGAAGCGGTGACTAAAACCGGCGCCAACGCGTCGGCCATCTATGTACCGCCACCGTTCGCTGGCGACGCCATCTTAGAGGCGATCGACGCCGGTATTGAGTTGGTGGTGTGCATCACCGAAGGCATCCCGGTGATCGACATGGTGAAGGTAAAACGCGCGCTGGTAGGTTCGCAATCTCGGCTTATCGGCCCCAATTGTCCCGGGGTTATCACGCCCGACGAATGCAAGATCGGCATCATGCCCGGTCATATCCACACCCGCGGCAATATTGGCATCGTCTCGCGCTCTGGCACCCTCACTTACGAGGCGGTGGCGCAAACCACGGCAGCCGGGCTGGGACAGTCGACCTGCATCGGTATCGGCGGCGATCCGGTGAACGGCACCAACTTTATCGATGCGATTTCCATGTTTCTCGACGACGATGAAACCGAAGGCATCATCATGATCGGTGAAATCGGCGGCACGGCGGAGGAAGAAGCCGCTGAATTTGTTAACCAATCTGCCGTAAAAAAGCCCATGACGGGTTTTATCGCCGGTGTGACCGCGCCTCCGGGCAAACGAATGGGTCATGCGGGCGCGATTATCTCGGGGGGTCAGGGTACGGCCGAAGCCAAAATCGACGCCATGAAATCAGCTGGGTTTCATGTCGCAGACTCACCAGCGGCGCTCGGCAGCACGATGTTAAAAGCGTTGAACGGGTAGCGGCGGCACAACGCAACGCCAATATAAGGCGCTGCACCATTGGAGAACGTGGCAGAAGGCCGCGGATGACAAATGAGCAGCTTTATCGAACAAACCTCGTTTCTGAATGGCGCCAACGCCACTTTTGTCGCGGAAATCTACGCCAAATATCTCGAGAACCCGAATAGCATAGACCCTAGCTGGCAGGACTTTTTCGCCACGCTGCACGACGATGTGCGCGAGCTGCTGGACGAAATGCGCGGGGCCAGTTGGGCGCCGCGAAGCACCGCGGTCGTCGGGCATGGCGCCAACGGCGGAAATGGCCACGCAGCGCCGGCGGCGCAGGGTGCGCCGCTGTCCTATAGCGCACCGCTGGCGCCCCAAGCGGCCCCTGACCAAGTGCGCCAAGCGACCCTCGATTCGATCCGCGCGCTGATGCTGATCCGCTCTCACCGTGTGCGCGGCCATTTAGCCGCGTCCCTCGACCCGCTGGGACTGGCCAAACCGGCGCCCCATCCCGAGCTCGACCCCGCGACCTATGGTTTCACGGAGGCCGATCTCGATCGGCCGATCTTTATCAATTTCATGCTCGGCTTCGAAGCCGCGTCAGTCCGCCAAATTCTCAACGAGTTGCGCGACAGTTACTGCCGCTCCATGGGCACCGAATATATGCACATCCAAGGGCCGGAAGAAAAAGCCTGGATTCAGGAACGCGTGGAAGGCGCGGCCAGCCGCCCGGAACTCAGCGCACCCCATAAGAAGGCGGTTCTCGAAGCACTGACCCGCTCGGAAGTGTTCGAGCAGTTTCTCGACAAACGCTATACCGGCGCCAAGCGCTTCGGGCTGGAAGGCGGTGAGACGCTGATCCCGGCGCTGGAACAGATCGTGCGCCGCGGCGGTAATCTCGGCATGCGCGAGCTGGTCATCGGCATGGCCCATCGTGGCCGTCTCAACGTTCTGGCGACATTCATGGACAAACCGTTCCGCGCCATGTTTTCCGAATTCGAAGGCAACTCGCCGAACCCGGAAGACGTGATGGGTTCCGGCGACGTGAAATACCATCTCGGCACCAGCTCCGACCGCACCTTCGACGGCAACACCGTTCATTTGTCCCTGACACCCAACCCCAGCCATCTGGAAGCGGTCAATACCGTCGTGCTGGGCAAGGTCCGGGCCAAACAGCGCCAGCGCGGCGATAGCGACCGCGAACAGGTGGTCGGCATATTGCTGCACGGCGACGCCGCCTTTGCCGGCCAAGGCTTGGTCGCTGAAACCCTCGATCTGTCCCAATTGCGCGGCTACCGCACCGGCGGCACGCTGCACATCATCACCAACAACCAGATCGGTTTCACCACCAGCCCGACCAAAGCGCGCTCCTCACCCTATTCGTCGGACGTGGCGAAAATGATCCAAGCGCCCATCCTCCATGTAAATGGCGACGACGCCGAAGCGTCGATGCAGGCCGCGCGCCTGGCGACAGAGTACCGTTATCGCTTCAAGGCCGACGTGGTTCTCGACATGTGGGGCTATCGCCGCTCTGGTCATAACGAAAGCGATGAGCCGGCGTTCACCCAGCCGATCATGTACAGAAAGATCGCCGAGCAGCCGACGACGCGGGCGATCTACGCCAAGCAACTCGAAGACGAAGGCGTTCTCGAGGCCGGCGGCGGTGACCGCATGGTCGAAGAATTTCACGCCAAGCTGGATACCGAATTCGAGGCGGCGAAAAGCTACCGGCCCAACAAGGCCGACTGGCTGGAAGGCCGCTGGGCCGATATTGGGCTGGCCGAAGGCGAAGCGCGGCGCGGCGATACCGCCGTCGGCCTCGAATTACTAAAAGAGGTCGGCCACGCCTTGGCGACGCCGCCAACCGGCGCCCAACTCAACTCGAAGATCGTGCGCCAACTGAAAACCAAGGCCAAGATGTTCGATTCCGGCTCCAATATCGACTGGGCGACCGGCGAGGCCTTGGCGTTCGGGTCACTACTGTGCGAATCCACACCGGTGCGCCTGTCCGGTGAAGATGTTGGCCGCGGTACGTTCTCGCAACGCCACGCCATCCTCTACGACCAGGAAAACGAAGAGCGGCATATCCCGCTGAATAATATCCGCTTCGGTCAAGCGCCGTTCGAATGCATCGACAGCCCGCTATCGGAGTTTGGCGTGCTCGGTTTCGAATACGGCTACAGTCAGGCCGAGCCCCACGCACTGGTGTTGTGGGAAGCGCAGTTCGGCGATTTCGCCAATGGCGCCCAGGTCATCATCGATCAGTTCATCGCGCCGGGCGAATCCAAGTGGCTGCGCATGTCGGGTCTGGTCATGTTGCTGCCCCACGGTTACGAGGGTCAGGGGCCGGAGCATTCCTCGGCGCGCCTGGAACGCTATCTGCAACTTTGCGCCGAAGACAATATGCAAGTCTGCAACATCACCACGCCGGCCAATTATTTCCACGCGCTGCGCCGTCAGGTGCGCCGCAATTTCCGCAAACCCCTGGTGGTGATGACGCCGAAATCTCTGTTGCGGCACAAACTGTGCGTCTCCGAGCTCGACGATTTCGGCCCCGGCACCACTTTCCACCGGGTGCTCTACGACAATGAAAAACTGTGCGAGGACAGCGAGGTCAAACGCGTCGTGCTGTGCTCGGGCAAGGTCTATTACGACCTCTTCGAAGAACGCGCCAAGCAAGGCCTGCGCGACGTCTTTTTCCTGCGCTTGGAACAACTCTACCCCTTCCCCTGCCAGGCCCTGATCGAAGAGCTCGGCCGCTTCCCCGAGGCGGAAATTGTCTGGTGTCAGGAAGAACCGCAGAATATGGGCGCCTGGACCTTCATCGACCGCCGCCTCGAAGAGGTCATGGTGAAAATTGGCGCCACCCAATCCCGGCCCCGCTATGTCGGCCGCCCCGAGGCCGCCTCACCGGCCACCGGCAGCCTGGCGCGGCACCGCAAAGAACAGTTCGACCTGGTCAACGAAGCGCTCACTGGCTGACCCGCCGGTGCTAACCAAGAGATATCCGCACATGGCAACGCAAATCATTATCCCTGAAATGGGCGAATCGGTCACCGAGGGCACCATCGCCCGGTGGTTCAAACAGGTCGGCGATACGGTTGTCGTCGACGAACCGCTGGTCGAAGTTGAAACCGACAAGGTCACCGTCGAGATCCCCGCTCCCACGGCGGGAACACTGAGCGAAATTGCCGTCGGCGAAGGCGTCGATGTCGAGGTCGGCGCAATCATCGGCGCTATCGCCGAGGGCGAAGGCGCAGCACCCGCGCCAACCAAAAGCAATGGCACCGCGCCGGCGGCGTCAGAAGCAGCCCCCGAAACGGCCCCTGCCCCGGCAGAGCCTACACCCGCTCCGGCCCCTAGCGGCGAGACCGTCGACATTACCGTCCCCGAGATGGGCGAATCGGTCACCGAGGGCACTGTCGGCCGCTGGCTTAAGGCGATTGGCGACGCGGTCGCCGTCGATGAAGCCTTGGTCGAGATCGAAACCGATAAGGTCACCGCCGAACTGCCGGCGCCCTCTGCCGGCACTTTGAGCGCGATACTGGCCGAAGAAGGCACCGATGTGGAAGTCGGCACCGTGGTCGGCCAAATCGCCGCCGGCGAAGGCGCCGTGGCGGCTCCCAGCGCCCCCGCTGCCGCGCCAGCACCCACACCGGCCGCCGCTGCGCCCGCACCGGCACCGGCCGCGACCAGCGCCGCCAATCTGGACTATCCGTTGGCCCCGGCGGTGCGCAAGCTGATCGACGAGAACGGCCTCGACCCGGCGGCAATAACCGCCAGCGGCAAGGATGGCCGCCTCACCAAGGCCGACGTGCTGGCCCATATCGCCGGCGGCGCCAAGGCCCGCCCGGCCCCGGCCGCCGCTGCTACCGCGGCAGCCCCAGCCCCTGGTTTTGTGCCGGCCAGCGAAATGCCCGAGCGCGCGCCCGATCCGCGCGGCGAAGAGCGGGTGCGCATGACCAAACTGCGCAAGACCGTGGCGACACGCCTGAAGGAGGCGCAGAACACCGCGGCCATGCTGACCACGTTCAACGAAATCGACATGTCGGCGGTGATGGATCTGCGCAAACAGTACCGCGACGATTTCGAGAAGAAACACGGCGTACGCCTTGGCTTCATGAGTTTCTTCGTCAAGGCGGCGATCGATGCGCTACAGGAACTGCCGTCGGTCAACGCGGAAATCTACGGCGACGAGATTGTTTATAAAAATTTCTACGATATCGGCATCGCCGTCGGCAGCGCCCAAGGCCTCGTCGTGCCGGTGCTGCGCGACGCCGACCAGAAAAACTTCGCCGGCATCGAAAAGGCGATCGGCGATTTCGGCGCCCGCGCCCGCGACGGCAAGCTGACCATGGCCGAGCTCACCGGCGGCACCTTCACCATCACCAATGGCGGCAGTTTCGGCTCGATGCTATCGACGCCGATCCTCAATCCACCCCAGTCGGGCATTCTGGGCATGCACAACATCGTCAAGCGCGCGGTGGTGATCGGCGATGAAATCGTCGCCCGGCCAATGATGTATGTGGCGTTGAGCTACGATCACCGTATTATCGACGGCCGCGAAGCGGTCACCTTCCTGGTGCGCATCAAGCAAGCCATCGAAGACCCGCAACGTCTCTTAGTCGGAGTTTAGAAATCGCCATGAGTACGTCTTACGACCTTATCGTCATCGGCGGTGGGCCCGGCGGCTATGTCGCTGCGATCCGCGCCGCCCAGCTTGGCCTGCAAGTCGCCTGCGTCGAGAAACGCGAAAGCCTCGGCGGCACCTGCTTGAATATCGGCTGTATCCCGTCCAAGGCGCTGCTGTCGTCGTCGGAGAAATTCGCCGAGGCGGAACACGAATTGGCCGATATCGGCGTGAAAGTCAGCGGCGTGAAGCTCGATCTGCCAGCGATGATGGCCCACAAGGACGCCGTCGTCTCCGACAACACCAAGGGCATCGATTTCCTGTTCAAGAAAAACAAGGTCGACCGCTATCTCGGCAGCGGGCGCATCGCCGCGGCCGGCAAAGTCGAAATCACCCCGGCCAAGGGTGATGCCCAGATGCTCGACACCAAAGCGATCCTGATCGCCACCGGGTCGGAATCAATGCCGCTGCCCGGTGTCGAGACCGACGAAGAACGTATCGTCACCTCAACCGGCGCGCTATCCCTATCTGCCGTGCCGAAGCATTTGGTGGTGGTCGGCGCCGGCTATATCGGCCTCGAGATGGGCTCGGTGTGGGCGCGTTTGGGATCGAAAGTCACCGTGGTCGAATTCCTCGACCGCATCACGCCGGGCATGGACGGCGAAGTCGCCAAGAACTTCCAGCGTATTCTGGGCAAGCAGGGTTTCGACTTTCGCCTGGGCACCAAAGTGACCGGGGCGGAGAAACTCAAGACCAAGATCAAACTGTCGGTCGAACCTGCTGCAGGCGGCGATAGCGAGACCCTCGACTGCGACATCGTCTTGGTCGCTATCGGCCGCCGTCCCTATACCGAAGGGCTCGGGCTCGAGGCGCTCGGCGTCGAGACCGACAATCGCGGTTTCATCGCCATCGATGCCCACTACCAAACCAATGTCGAAGGCGTTTTCGCGATCGGCGATTGCGTGCCCGGGCCGATGCTGGCCCACAAGGCCGAGGATGAGGGCGTGGCCTGCGCCGAGATCATCGCCGGCGAGACCGGCCATGTGAACTACGACGCCATTCCCGGCATCGTCTACACCTGGCCCGAGGTGGCCTCGGTCGGCCAGACCGAAGAGCAGCTGAAAGAGGCCGGTACCGAATATAAGGTTGGCAAATTCCCCTTCTCCGCCAATGGCCGCGCCCGCGCCGCTAATAACACTGACGGCTTCGTCAAACTGTTGGCCGACGCCGCGACCGACCAGATTCTCGGCGCCCACATCATCGGCCCCGACGCCGGCACCATGATCCACGAAATCGTCGTCGGCATGGAATTCGGCGCCGCGGCGGAAGACATTGCGCGCACCTGTCATGGCCACCCGACCCTGAACGAAGCGGTCAAAGAAGCGGCGCTCGCCGTCGCCGGCCGCACCATCCACCTCTGAGCGAGGCTCCCAACAGAGCCGGCCGGCCCCGCTGGCAACGTTGGCTGACGCTAGCCGCCGGCTGGCTGTTTATCCTACTCGGCCTGGTCGGGCTCTTCCTGCCATTCTTGCAAGGCATTCTGTTTCTGGTCGTCGGCGTGCTGTTGCTGGCCCGCGAATCCGAGTGGGTCCGGCGGGTGCTGCTGCGCCTACGCCGCCGCTACCCCGGTCTAGCGGCGAAATTCACCGCAGTGAGCCACAAGGCGCGCCAGTTTATCGGCCGGTTCCGGCGAGGCCGTTGAACCGTCAGGCAAAGTTCTTCTTCTGCAGAAACAGAAAACCCTCATGCTGAGCTTGTCGAAGTATGAGGGCGGCAACACCTCGATCCTTCGACAAGCTCAGGATGAGGTGTTGCGGAGACGCCCCGCACCGCACCCTGAAGTGCTAACGTGGCGCGATGAAGCCTTGGCAGATCGTCTCCGTTATGTGCGCCGCTCATGTATTTTCCATGGCCGGTTTCGCGACCTTCCCCGCGCTGCTGCCAACCCTGCTGCCCCTGTGGGAGCTGTCGAACACGCAAGCGGGTTGGATTAGCGGTATTTTTTTCGCCGGCTATGTGGCCGCGGTGCCGGTTCTCGTCACGCTGACCGACCGGGTGGATTCGCGGCGCATCTATCTGGTGGGCGTGGCAATTTCGACCGCCGGCCTGCTCGGCTTTGCCTTCACGGCGAACGGGTTCTGGTCGGCGATGATCTGGCAGGCGGTGCAAGGCGCCGGCATCGGCGGCACCTACATGACCGGGCTGCGGGTGATGACCGACCGGGTGCCGGGCACCGTGCCGTCGCGCGCCATCGCGTTTTACACCGGCGCATTTTCCGTCGGCACGGCGCTGTCCTTCGTGCTGTCCGGCGAGATTGCCAGCCTGCTGGGTTGGCAAGCGACCTTCGCTTTGGCCGCTTTGGGACCGCTGATGGCGGCGGCGATCACCCTCCTGTCGTTGGCGTCGCGCCCTCCCGATAAGGAACACCGGCCCGACACCCATCTGCTCGACTTCCGGCCGGTGCTGCGCAACCGCCAGGCGATGGCCTTCACCCTGGCCTATGCCGGCCATTCGTGGGAGCTTTTCGCGCTACGCGGCTGGATCGTCGCCTTTCTGGTCTTCGCCGGCGCCCAGCAGGCTGGCGCCGGGCTGCTCAACGCCACCCTGATCGCCGGCGCCGCCAACCTGCTCGCGGTCCCGGCCAGCATCATCGGCAACGAATTTGCCGAGCGCTTCGGCCGCCGGCAAACCATCTTGGTGGTGATGATTCTCTCGGGCATCGCCGCCGTGGCGACCGGCTTCAGCGCCAGCGTATCGCTGGCCGCCGCCACCTTTTTCATCATCATCTATAGCGGCTTCGTGATGGGGGATTCGGCCTCGTGCACCGCCGGCGCGGCCGCGGCCGCGAAACCCGGCTATCGCGGCGCCACCCTGGCGGTGCATTCTATCCTGGGGTTCAGCGGCGCGCTGTTTGGGCCGCTGGTTGCCGGACTGGCGCTCGATCTCGCCGGCGGACAGACCAGCGCCCTGGCCTGGGTCTTCGCCTTCGCCGCCATGGGCTTCGGATCGCTAGCCGGCGCGGTGGCGCTGTGGCGGCTCGGCCGGGTTCCGGTGCGCGCCGACAGTTGACGGCCCCGCGCCGGCGCAGGCACTTTGGCGCCCATGGTTGGCAGGTTTCGCAAAATCGCCCGGTCGATGGGCTTCGATATCGCGCGCTATCCCGGGGCCGCCGCCCAATGGCCGCGCCTGACCGAAATGCTCAACCAGCACAATGTCAGCCTGGTGCTCGATGTCGGCGCCAATATCGGCCAATACGCGGTCTCACTCCGCAACAACGGCTATACGGAGCGCATCGTCTCGTTCGAACCCCTGTCGAGCGCCCACGCCGATCTGAGCGCCAACGCAGACTTGGACCCGGCCTGGGACGTGGCGCCGCGCTGCGCGGTGGGGGCGGCGGCCGGCGAGACCGAGATCAACATCTCGCCGGAATCCGATATGAGCTCGCTGCTGGCGCTGACCGACGACGCGGCTGAGAAATTCGCCAGCGTGCGCCCGACCGCCAGCGAGAGTGTGCCCGTGACAACCCTGGCGACCGAGCTGCCGCGCTATGCTAACGCCAACGATACGATCTTCGTCAAGTCCGACACCCAAGGTTACGAGGCCCAGGTGCTGACCGGCCTGGCCGGCGCCGTGGACCGGGTCATCGGCCTGCAATTGGAGTTATCCCTGGTGCCGATCTATCAGGGTCAGCCGGATTATCTGAGCGTGCTAAACCAGGTCAACGAGCTTGGCTTCACGCCGCATCTAATCATCCCGGGCTATTTCAGCCGCCACCACCGCCAAATGATCGAGTTCGATGTGGTGTGTTTTCGGGTGAGTACAAGTTAGTTACAATCTATTCGCAGGCGCCGCAGCACTGGGATTACAGGCCATGCCGACACGTCGTTGGTCCGCTTTACTTCCACAGGCCGACGTAAACGGCGGCAAATGATCACGGCAGCAAAAGGCCTTGAATGAACATGTTCACGCGTCTCGCTAGCTTTTGGCAAATGATATGATGTTCACTAGTTTGGTACACCTATCGCTGACCAAATCGAGATTGGATTTCCGGTAACAAACTATGAGAGGAAGTTTGATGAGATGGATGGACGCAGCCGCGAGACGGATGAATTTCTGAGTTTATTCGGTGGTATTCAGAAGTTCCGACAAAGAACCAACTAACTTTTGCGAGGATTTGATGTCTTGGGCCAGAATAGGAGTGGTCTCAACTGCCACCATTGTATTGAGCGCCGCGCTATCAGGCCCACTGGTTGCTCAGGAGCGAGATTTTCGCCCCATGGAACCAACAGTGTTGCGGCCCGTTCCAGGATTTGGACTCAGTTGTATTGCGACAACGGAAATCCAAGACTATTCAGGGTCAAACGAAGAGAGATCGGAAACAGTTACAGCTTTTATCAAAGTCACCGAGCATGAGAACAACACCATAGTGACGGCTAAACTCGCGGTACCGGGGGCCGACGATTTTGCTACAATAAAGATGTATTTCGATGCCGAGGGACTGCTGACTGGCGACATACAAATAGAAAGTGGCATCTCCGGATCTGAAGAAAGCGAACAGATTCGCTTAACCACAGGAAATTTCGTCGGCGATACTGGAAATGTAGTGCGCGGAGGCGCGGATAAAGCCATCCCGTTCACTAAAGAGCAGGTGAGTTCGATATTCGGACAACCGCCTGAAGAAGTCGATATTTCAGAATGGGACGTTCGTAGTAGCTGGGTCGGAGAAACCGACCTAAGCCCCTTTGGGACCGTCCTATTTGCACATTGGTCCGTGTTTGCAAGTCTGAGCACAACGTCTGACGAGATGTTTTTCAGTAGTCAAGGAGATGAAATGTACGATCCTCAAAGTGGTTTAAAAGTATCAACGAATTGGTCTTTCGATTTCCAGGTCGAAGAACTCGTGCTTCAAGTGACATATTCTTCAAGTTGTCAGTATACCGATACCCCTGAGGGATATATTGCGCGGTAGAAAGGCAGAAACGTGTCAATCGGCTAGAGATATGACTGGTACAGCCAGAAGCCTGTGACTCCGCAGCTTGAATTGACAGATATTAACGGTCGGATTTGGCTAAAAGCTACCACTAGAGGTAGTCGCATGATGCGTCGGATATATACTCAACACCGGACGTCCCAGCTGCCACGCCTTTGCCTCTCCATCACTTCTATTTCGGCTCGATTCGTTCGGGCACCAGCGCTCTTGCACGACGGCGCGCGAGCAGGCCGAGCGGGGTCTTGATCAGCTCATAGACCAGCCAGCCGGCGACGATGCCGGTGAGCGCGTAGATCAGGCCGGCGGTGCTGAGCGGTAGGGCGGGCTCGAAGGCGCGCAGGGTCGCGGTGGCGATATCGGCGTCGAATTCCCGCAGAAAGACGAACGGTCGCACCGAGGCGCTGGCGCCACGGATCGCCTGTTCACCGGCTTCCAGCACGCTCACCCGCTGCTCCAGCGACACGCTCAGCACCTGCAGGGTCGGCGCGTCGAGGGCGCGTACGGTCTCGCCGTTGGTGATCTGGGTCAGGCTCAGTTGCGCCTCGTCCACATGTCCGCCGAGGCGCTGCAAATATTGCTGCATGAAGGCCGGTAGCTGGGCGAAGCACAGCCCGACCACCGCGGCCAGAACGGTGCCCAGCAAGGCATCGCATTTACGCAAACTCCATCGCATGACGGTCACTGCCAGGTAGCCTCAAGGGGAAAGACGGTCTCGCATTACCGCGGCAAGCTAGGCGCAGGAAAAGGCGAAACTGTGGCAGATCGTGGCGGTATTCGCCCGACTGGTTTGTTGAACGGCACGGGCCGCTGTTATGTTAACCTAGGCTCACGCGCTCCCAGGTTTGAGGTGGTCGATGCACTATGACGGCGCTTGTCACTGCGGCAATATCTCGTTGGTGTTTGAAACGGACATCGAGCCCCAGGCGACCACGATTCTCACCTGCCAATGCAGCTATTGCCGCAAGCACGGCGCGCGGGCGACGAGCGATCCGAACGGGCAATTTTCGATTACCGTGAAGCAGAGCGACAAACTCAACCGCTATAGCTTCGGTTTAAAGACCGCCGATTATCTGATTTGCCGTCACTGCGGCACCTATGTCGCCGCTGTCACCAATGCCGATCCGCCAAAGGCTATTGTGATCGTTAATTCCCTGACTGACCGCGACAAATTCAGCAGCGCGCCAGCTGCCGTCGAATATAGTGACGAAAGCAGGGAAGCCCGCGTTGAACGGCGGGCTAAGAACTGGACGCCGGTATCACTGCAATACTCAGACTAAGTTTCCAACCGACCGCAGCTAAATAGCGATAACTAAGAGTCGCCCGCCGCCCTCGGATGGGCGCGCGAATAGACGTCGAGCAGGCGCTCGGCGTCGACATCGGTATAGCGCTGGGTAGTCGAAAGCGACGCGTGGCCGAGCAGTTCCTGAATGGCGCGCAGATCGCCGCCGGCCCCCAACAGATGGGTGGCGAAGGAATGGCGCAGCGCGTGGGGCGTCGCCTCTTTCGGCAGACCCAGTTGGGCGCGCAGGGTCTGCAGGCGGCCCTGGACGATGCGCGGATTGAGCCGCGCGCCGCGCACGCCGACGAACAAGGGCCCGTCCGGCGCTAACGTATAGGGGCAGGCGGCGATATAGGCTTCGACGGCCTCGACCACGATGGGCAACACCGGCACCCGGCGCTGCTTGCCGCCCTTGCCGTCGACGGTCAGGCTGCCGCCGGCCCCTCTGATTGCCGGCGCGTCGCGGCGGTTGAGGCCGAGCGCTTCGGAGATGCGCAACCCGCAGCCGTAGAGCAGGGTCAGCACGGCGACATCGCGCGCCGCCACCCAGGGTTCCGACGTCTCGCGCTCTGGTGCGCCGGCGCTGTCGAGCAAGTCGCTCATTTCCGCCACCGCCAAGGCCTTGGGGACGGTGCGGGTGCGCCGCGGGCTGCGCACAGCGCCGATCGCCGCATTGTGGGCCAGCGCCTCGCGATCAAGGAATCGGTAGAAACCGCGCACCACCGAAAGCGCCCGGGCGGTGGAACTGCGGGCCAGGCCGGACTGGGTGCGGTGGGCCAACCAGGCGCGGAAATCGCCCGACTTGAGCGATTCCAAATCCCTCAACTTCGGCGGACCGCCAAGGTGAAAGGTCAGGAAATCGAGGAAGGCGCCAAGATCGCGTAGATAGGCCGCCAGTGTATGGGGCGACGCACGGCGTTCGGCGGAAAGTTGGTCGTACCACTGGTCGACCGCGCGGCGCAGCGCGGGCTCGGCAACCGCCAGCACAGGTTCGTCGGTCTTTAGCGCGGCAGATCCAGCCATGTGCAGATGCTGTGCTCCATGACATGGGCGAGAAACGCCAGCAACTCGGTGCCTTGGCCCGGGTGGAAGCGGCGCGCGTCGCGGCTGCCCAGCGCCAGCAGCGCCGCCGGCCCGTCTTCGCGCACCACCAGGCGCAGCAGCGCGTCGGAGCGCACCAGCCCGGCGCCTTCACCGAAGATCCGCCGGTCACCCGGCACATTGTCGCGCAGGGTGACATCACGCTCGCTGCCCACCACCTTGGCGATGGTGCCATCGGGCAGGATGCGGATACCATGCGATGTCGCCGGCGCGACGCTATCGGTCTCCAGACATAGCGCCACCGCGTCGATATCCAGCAGGCCGACCAAATCGGTCGCCATCAATTCCAGCAAATGGTCCAGGGAACGGGCCGACAATAGCCGCAGCACCGTAGCGTGGATGCGCGCCTGGCTGCGCTGATTGCTGCGCCCAGCATCGATCAGATCGCCATGCTGTTTGGCGCTACGCACCAGCTCGGTGCGCAGACGCCCGACCATGGCGTGCTGTAAATCGATGACCTCGCCGCCATCCGCGTCGGCCTCGGGAAACTCGCGCGTTGGCGCTTCCATGATGGCCAGCAGATTGGGGTGACGGAGCAGAAAATCGGGGTGAGCGCTCAGATACGCCGCCACCTGTTTGGCGGTGGGATCGGTGGGCTCCGGCGCGCCCGGTTTGGTTGCTTTTTGACTCACCTGACCGCGCTTTCCCTAAATTATTCCGCAGCCTTGGCGCGGGTCTTGGCTTGCTCGAGGATCGACTGGCCGGTCTTTTCCCAATCGCCGAGAAAGGCCGCCAGGCCCTTGTCGGTCAACGGATGGGCAAACAGTTGGCGCAACACATTGGGCGGCACCGTCGCCACATGGGCGCCCATTTTCGCCGCCTCGATGACGTGACCGGGACTGCGGATCGACGCCACCAGAATTTCGGTCTCGATCGCCGGATACTGGCTGTAGATGTCGACGATCTCGTCGATCAAATCTATGCCGTTGCCGCCGATATCGTCGATCCGACCAACGAAGGGCGAGATGAAGCTGGCGCCGACTTTGGCGGCGAGCAACGCCTGCGCCGCCGAGAAACATAAGGTGACATTGACCATGGTACCCTGGTCGCGCAAGACCTTGCAGGCCTTCAGGCCGGCCGGGGTCAGCGGCACTTTGATGGTCACGTTCGGCGCGATGGCGGCGAGCACCTCAGCCTCGGCAAGCATCATGTCGGTTTCGGTGCCAGTCACCTCGGCGCTGACCGGCCCGGGAACGATGGCGCAAATCTCGGCGATGACGTCGAGAATATTGCCGCCCGATTTGGCGATCAGCGACGGGTTAGTGGTCACACCGTCGAGCAATCCAGTGTCGGCGAGTTCTCGAATTTCGTCGAGGTCGGCGGTATCGATGAAAAACTTCATCCCTGTAATCCTATTGAGCTTTAGTTCAAAAAAGCCGGTTCGCTTACCACCAATTGCGGCGTTATGTGCTCGCCCCCAACGCTGCCGTTGGCCATTACCGAGTCGGCGAATAGAGTGTAGCCGATGGATACCCCCGACGCCACTGCCGCCCCCCTGCTGGGGAGCGGCGCGACCAGTTCAAAACGGCTCAGCGTGCTGCTACCGTTGCCGCTTGCCGGCGCCTACGATTACCGGGTCGACGACGATCTTGTCGTGGGTGACGGCGATTTCGTTGCCGTACCTCTGGGCTCGCGCGAAGTGGTTGGCGTGGTGTGGGGTGATGCGACCGGCGATGTCGACGACGCCAAGATCAAGCCGGTCGCCGCCCGCTTGGACGCCCCGCCCCTGCCCGAGAGCTTGCGCAAGTTCGTCGATTGGGTCGCTGCCTACTCGCTGTCACCACCGGGCGCGGTGCTGCGCATGGCGATGAACGCGCGCGAGGCGCTGACCCCGCCCAAGCCAGTGCGCACCTATTCAGCAGTGGACGACCCGCTCAACATGCCGCCTGGACTGCGAATCACCCCGGCGCGCAAACGGGTACTCGGCGTCCTCGCCGCGGGTCCACCCCGCACCATGCCGGATTTGACCCGCGAGGCCGGGGTCGGCGCCAGCGTCGTTAAGGGTCTGGCGGCGGCGGGCGCGATTAGCGCCCTGGACTTGCCGCCCGGCGCCACCTTCGCACCGCCCGACCCTGACCATCCTGCGGTGGATCTTTCGGACGAGCAGCAGGACGCGGCTCAGTCCCTATGCCACCAAGTCGACGCTGAAGGTTTCGCCGTCACCTTGCTCGACGGGGTCACCGGCTCGGGTAAGACGGAAGTCTATTTCGAGGCCATCGCGGCGGCCTTGCGGCGGGGTCGTCAAGCGCTGGTTCTGCTGCCGGAAATCGCACTCACGCCGCAATGGTTCGACCGGTTCGACCGGCGCTTCGGCACCGCGCCGGTGGTCTGGCATTCCGATCTCAGCCAATCAAAGCGGCGGTTGGCTTGGCGCGCAGTGGCGACCGGCGAAGCGCGGGTCGTGGTTGGCGCGCGCTCGGCCTTGTTCCTGCCCTTCGACGCGTTGGGCGTAGTGATCGTCGATGAGGAGCATGAGGCGGCCTATAAACAGGCTGACGGCGTTTCCTACCATGCCCGCGACATGGCTATTGTGCGAGCCCAGCTGATCGGCTGTCCGGTTATTTTGGCCACAGCGACGCCGTCGCTGGAGACCCGTGTAAACGTCGCCCGTCAGCGCTATGACCGGCTGGAGCTGCCGCAACGATTTGGCGTCGCCAAGCCGCCATTGGTCGAAGCGGTCGACATGCGCGACAGCGGGCTCAAGGCCGACGAGTTTCTGGCCCCAGCGCTGCGTCAGGCGCTAACCGAAAATCTCGCCGCTGGCGAACAGACCCTGCTGTTCTTGAACCGGCGCGGCTACGCCCCGCTGACCTTGTGCCGCACCTGCGGCCACCGTTTCGAATGCCCCAGTTGCAGCGCCTGGCTGGTCGAGCACCGTTTTCGCCGGCAATTACAATGCCACCATTGCGGCTATAACGCCCCGGTGCCCAAGGCCTGTCCCCACTGCGAGGCCGAGGACTCCCTAGCGGTCTGCGGCCCCGGGGTCGAACGCATCGCCGAAGAGGTGCAGGCCATCGTCCCCGAAGCGCGCCTCGGCGTGATGACCAGCGACACAATGCGCGGACCGGAAGCCGCGATGGAGATGGTGCGCACCATAGAAGCGCGCGAGATCGATATATTGATCGGCACCCAGATGGTCGCCAAGGGCCATCACTTCCCGCACCTCACCCTGGTCGGCATCGTCGACGCGGATATGGGCTTGAGCGGCGGCGATCTGCGCGCCAGCGAACGCACTTATCAAGTGCTCCACCAGGTCGCCGGCCGCGCCGGCCGCGCCGAAAAGCCCGGACGGGTGATCGTGCAGACCCACCAACCCGAGCACCCGGTGATGCAAGCGATGATCAGCGGCGACCGGGAAGCCTTCATGCAGTTGGAAGAAGACAGCCGCGCCGCCGGCGGCTGGCCGCCCTATGGCCGGCTCGCCGCGATCATCATCTCAAGCCGCGACGGCGCCGCCGCCGACGGGCTCGCCGCCGCGCTGGCCCGCAGCGCACCGACCGGCGCCGACATTCAAGTGCTCGGCCCGGCGCCGGCGCCACTCGCCATGCTGCGCGGCCAGCACCGCCGCCGGCTATTGCTGAAAACCGGCCGCGACCAGCCGGTGCAACCGCTGCTGCGCGACTGGCTGAGCCAAATCAAAGTGCCGGCCCGCGCGCGGGTGCGCGTCGACATCGATCCTTATAATTTTCTGTAGACCCCCAACGCCCCGCTCAATCCGCCGCCGATACTTTCTCGGACGCCTCCGCGAGCATATCCAAGAGCAGCGCGTTGAATGTTTGCGACGCCTCATATTGCACCCAGTGACCGGCATCGGGGATGACATGGAAACCCGCCCCCGGGTGAATTTCGGCCACATGGGCACGGATGCTCGCCAGATCCGGGTGCAGGGTAACATCGCCATCACCGAAGATGCAGCTCAGACGGCACGGTAGATCGTGCAGGCTCCCCGCCGTGACAAAGGTTCGCGCGATACTGCGCGAGCGCAGGCGGGTCTTCGTCATGTTGGCTGCGTGCAGGGTCATGGCCAGATCGTCCACCGCCGCCGGGTCGCGGACCATCAGCTTCTGCAGGTTTCCCCGGTAAAGCGGCGCGGCCTCCTCTGGCGACAATTCAGGCGGCACCCGGACCAATTGGTTGGCCGGG
Organism: Alphaproteobacteria bacterium; assembly: GCA_011087645.1. Lineage (GTDB taxonomy): Bacteria > Pseudomonadota > Alphaproteobacteria > UBA6615 > UBA6615 > JABDJY01. The sequence continues at coordinate 77,966 of JAALLF010000002.1, read as the reverse complement.
CCGGTGGTGGTCAGCCCCAGGATCGGCGTGCCGACGAGGGTCAGGCTGCGAATGCGCCGCGCCTGGGCGCGTGCAATCAGACCGGACAGCACACCGCCGAAGGAAAACGACACCAGGTCGAATGCCGCGTCATCGGCAACCAGAACGTCCAGCCCGCCCGACAGCAAGCTCGCCAAGCTGGCGGCATCGTAAGGCTGGGGCGGATCGGCGGAGTCGCCGCAGCCCGGCAGATCGGGCGCGATCACCCGGTAATGGGGCTCCAGGCTGGGGATCGTGCGCACCCAATGGTTCCAGGCGCCGAAGCCGCCATGCAACAGCACAACGGCCGGACGATCCGGCGTGTCAGCGCCCCACACACGCCACATCAAATGACCGTCGCCGCACGGCGTTCGGACTTCACGGCAGCGGGCCAGCAAGGCGTCGAGGGTGGCTTGGGAGGCGGGTTCGGTCATGCGCCGGAGTTTATTGTCGCGGCAATCGGGTGTCCATGAATGCGCGCCGACAAAAGGGGGTCTAGGGCAGCCAATCGAGCGCGGCGAAATGTCGCCACCGGCACGCGGATCAAAGGCGCAGATTTCTGCGCTTTTTCGCAAGCCACAAACTTGCCACCGCCAATAGCGTGTGCTACCAAGCGCCTGCCTCTCCGGCGGCTACAGTTTAGTTGACGAGGGCCCCTTTATTTCACAAAGAAATCAAAGGGTTATAAAATTCCTTAGAGGCATTTCCGAATTTCACCGGGGGGCCGCCAAAAGTGGCGACGCAATCAAACGTAGTCAGCGTAATCGCCGAGCGTTACGCCTCGGCTGTTTATGAGTTGGCCGACGAGGCGAAGGTCCTCGACGAGACCGCGGCCGATCTCAAAAGCCTGCAAGAGATGCTGCGCGAAAGCGCCGATCTGCAAACGCTGATCCGTTCACCGCTGATCGATGCGGACGCCAAAGCGGCGGCGATCGAAGCCGTTCTGGCGCAAGCCGGTGCCGCCGATCTGACCCGCCGGTTTATCGCGGTGATCGCGCGCAACAACCGGCTGGCCGTGTTACCGGCCACCATCGACGCTTTTCTCGCCGAGCTGGCCCACCGCCGTGGCGAAATCACCGCCGAGGTCACCTCGGCGCAACCGCTCAAACAATCGCAATTGGAATCGGTCACCAACGCCCTGCGCTCCGCGCTCGGCAGCAAAGTGACCGTCGACGCCAAACTCGATCCTTCGCTCATTGGCGGCCTGGTTGTCCGGGTCGGCTCGCGCATGATCGATGCGTCGCTTAAATCAAAACTGCAGCGCCTGCAGTTGGCCATGAAAGGGGCTCAGTAATGGAAATTCGTGCCGCGGAAATTTCGGCGATCCTTAAAGATCAGATCGCTAATTTCGATGCAGGATCCGACGTTTCCGAAATCGGCCAAGTGTTGTCGGTGGGTGACGGTGTTGCGCGCGTTTACGGGCTCGACAATGTTCAGGCCGGCGAAATGGTCGAATTTCCTGGCGGCATTAAGGGCATGACCCTGAACCTGGAAACCGACAATGTCGGTATCGTTATTTTCGGCGACGACCGGGACATCAAGGAAGGCGACACAGTCAAGCGCACCGGCGATATCGTCGACGTGCCGGTCGGCAAGGCACTGCTAGGCCGGGTGATCGACGCACTAGGCAATCCGATCGATGGTAGCGGCCCGGTCGAAACCACCGAGCGTCGCCTGGTCGAAGTGAAGGCGCCGGGCATTATCCCGCGCGAATCGGTGTCCGAGCCCATGCAAACCGGCCTCAAGGCGCTGGATTCCCTGGTCCCGGTCGGCCGCGGCCAGCGCGAATTGATTATTGGCGACCGGCAAACCGGTAAAACCGCCGTCGCCATCGACACTATCCTTAATCAAAAGGCGATCAACGATTCGGGCGACGAGTCGAAGAAGCTGTACTGCATCTATGTGGCGATCGGCCAGAAGCGCTCGACCGTGGCGCAGGTGGTCAAGACCCTGCAAGACACCGGCGCCATGGACTACACGGTCGTGGTCGCCGCATCGGCGTCCGAACCGGCGCCGCTGCAATTCCTCGCGCCTTATGTCGGCTGCGCGATCGGTGAGTATTTCCGCGACAACGGCATGCACGCCGTCATCATCTATGACGATTTGTCGAAGCAGGCCACAGCCTACCGTCAAATGTCCTTGCTGCTCCGCCGTCCGCCGGGACGCGAAGCCTATCCCGGCGACGTTTTCTACGTCCATTCGCGCCTGCTCGAGCGGGCCGCTAAGATGAACGCCGATAATGGCTCGGGCTCGCTAACCGCGCTACCGGTCATCGAAACTCAGGCCAACGACGTGTCGGCCTATATTCCAACCAACGTCATCTCGATCACCGACGGCCAGATCTTCTTGGAAACCGATCTGTTCTATAAGGGCGTCCGGCCGGCCATTAACGTCGGCCTGTCGGTTAGCCGCGTCGGCTCCGCCGCCCAGTCGAAGGCGATGAAAAAGGTCGCCGGCACGATTAAGCTGGAATTGGCCCAGTTCCGCGAGATGGAGGCCTTCTCGCAGTTCGCCTCCGATCTCGATCAGGTCACCCAACGCTTGCTGGCGCGGGGCGCCCGACTGACCGAGTTGCTCAAACAGCCGCAATATTCGCCGATGCCTGTCGAAGAACAGGTGGTAGCGATCTATGCCGGTGTGCGGGGCCATCTCGATGAGGTTAACATCGCCGACATCAACCGCTTCGAGTCCCAACTGCTTGATCATATTCGCGGCAATCACGCTGATATTTTGGCGTCGATCCGCGATACCGGCGACTTGAACGAAGAAATCGATGGCCGTTTAGGCGAAATCGTTTCCGCGTTCGTCAAAGCGTTCGCTTAAAGGCAATCAGAGAACCGGATTAGCGGGCGTCACTTAATATGCCAAGCCTCAAAGACCTCAGGGTCCGTATTACCTCGGTAAAATCGACCCAGCGCATCACTTCGGCGATGAAGATGGTGGCCGCCGCCAAGCTGCGCCGCGCCCAGGAACAGGCCGAAGCCTCGCGGCCCTACGCCGAACGCATGGAGCGCATGCTCGGTTCGGTCGCCGCCAGCGTCAGCGACGTTTCCTCCGCACCGCCCCTGCTGGCCGGCACCGGCAAGGACGACGTTCATCTACTGGTGATCATGACCACCGATCGCGGGTTGTGCGGCGGCTTCAACACCAATATCGGCCGCTGGACCCGCCAACAGGTCCGTCGTCTCGTCGATGACGGCAAGCAGGTCAAATTGCTGATTGTCGGCCGCAAGGGGCTTGGTTTATTAAGGGCCGAATTCGGCAGCATGATCATCGACACGATCGAGGACACCGCAAAGCCGGCGCCCAAATTCGAGACCGCGGCGGCGATCGCCAGCCGGGTCGCGACCATGTTCGACGACGGCGAGTTCGACGTCTGTACAATCGTCTATAACCGCTTCGAATCGGCCTTGTCGCAAATCGTCACGCCGCTGCAGTTGATCCCGTTTTCCCAAGGCGCCGCCGAAGACGGCGATCATGACGATGAAGCGGCTGAAAGCGATGGCCCGAACGTGGCTTATGACTACGAGCCCGACGAAAACGAAATCCTTACCGAACTGCTACCGCGCAACCTGTCGGTCCAGGTGTTTCGGGCCATGCTCGAATCCTTTGCCTCCGAACAGGGCGCGCGGATGGCGGCGATGGACAACGCGACACGTAACGCCGGTGATCTGATCGATCAGTTGACGATCAACTACAACCGGACTCGACAAGCCTTCATCACCAAGGAATTGATTGAAATTATTTCCGGCGCCGAGGCGCTTTAGCCAACACCGGAATAAGCCCGCTGGGGCAGGAGAAAGCAGATGGCGAAAAACATAGTCGGCAAAGTCACACAGGTACTGGGCGCGGTTGTCGACGTTCAGTTCGAGGGCGACCTACCGCCGATCCTGAACGCGTTGGATACCGACAATAACGGCAATCGGTTGGTGCTCGAAGTGGCGCAGCATCTGGGTGAAAACACCACACGATGCATCGCCATGGATACCACCGACGGCCTGGTGCGCGGCGCCGAGGTGGTCGACACGGGCGCGCCGATCAGCGTGCCGGTCGGACCCGAAACCTTGGGCCGGATCATCAATGTCATCGGCGACCCGGTCGACGAACGCGGCCCGGTCGGCCACAAGCAGACCCTGCCGATCCACCGGTCCGCTCCGCCGTTCACCGAACAGTCGACGGAAACTGAACAGCTGGTCACCGGCATCAAGGTCGTCGACCTGCTGACGCCGTACGCCAAGGGCGGCAAGATCGGCCTGTTCGGCGGCGCCGGCGTTGGCAAGACTGTGCTGATCATGGAGTTGATCAACAACGTCGCCAAAGGCCATGGCGGTTATTCGGTGTTCGCCGGCGTTGGCGAACGCACCCGCGAGGGCAACGATCTTTACTACGAAATGATCGATTCCGGCGTCATCGTCCCCGATGGCGACTCCAAGGCGGCCCTGGTGTACGGCCAGATGAACGAGCCGCCCGGTGCGCGCGCGCGCGTCGGTCTGACCGGCCTGACCCTGGCCGAATATTTCCGCGACGAAGAAGGCCAGGACGTGCTGTTCTTCGTCGACAACATCTTCCGCTTCACGCAAGCCGGCTCGGAAGTGTCGGCCCTGCTCGGCCGCATCCCGTCGGCGGTGGGCTATCAGCCGACCCTGGGCACCGATCTGGGCACCCTGCAAGAACGCATCACCTCGACCAATAAGGGCTCGATCACTTCGGTGCAGGCGATTTACGTCCCGGCCGATGATTTGACCGATCCGGCGCCGGCAACCACCTTCTCGCATCTCGATGCAACGACCGTACTGTCGCGCCAAATTGCTGAGTTGGGCATCTATCCTGCGGTCGATCCGCTCGATTCGACGAGCCGAATTCTCGATCCCCGGGTGGTCGGTGAAGAGCATTACGAGACCGCCCGTCAGGTTCAGGAAACCCTGCAGAGCTATAAGAGCTTGCAGGAAATCATCGCCATTTTGGGCATGGACGAATTGTCGGAGGAAGACAAACTGACGGTTATGCGAGCGCGAAAGATCCAGCGCTTCATGTCGCAGCCCTTCCACGTCGCCGAAGTATTCACCGGCACGCCCGGCAAGTTCGTCAGCCTGGAAGACACCATCAAGGGCTTCACTGAAATCGTCGCCGGCACTTATGACGACCTGCCCGAAGCCGCCTTCTACATGGTCGGCACCATCGAAGAGGCCATCGAAAAGGCCCAAACCATGGCCGCCGAGGCCGCATAAGGATCAGATCCGTGGCTGACACCGCAGTTCAGTTCGAGCTTGTCTCGCCCGAGCAACTTCTTCTCTCCGAAGATGTTGAGATGGTCGTGGTGCCCGGCGGCGAAGGCGATTTCGGCGTTTTGCCGGGCCATTCGCCGATGATTTCGACGGTTCGCCCGGGGGTGATCCACGTTTTTGCCAGCGGCGCGGTCAGTTCACGAATATTTGTCGCCGGCGGCTTCGCCGAAGTAACCGGCAGCCGCTGCACCGTCCTCGCCGAAGAAGCGCTGGTGGTTGATGATATCGACCGTGCGGAAGTCGAAACCGACCTGCAGAATGCGGTCGAGGATCTTGGTGGCACCGACGACCCGGGTGAGCAAAAAGCGGCGGAAACCCGGGCGACGACAGCCCGCGCCAAACTCGCCGCAATTGACGCGCCGGTCTACCAATAGGGCTGGTTAGGCGCCTTCCGACGAGGATTCGCGGCCCCGCCGCCACATCCGCGTTCAACACAATTATAGTTAATTTACCCACAAACCGGGGCTAGTGCGCTTTGACCGCCTTGGCTGGCGGCGCTACAATTTCGCCTTACGTGATTCGGGGGACGGTAGAATCACCGTTGCGATGGACGGGCAAGCGGGAGGCTTCGATGACGAACCAACCGAAACACTGGACACTCGACGATATACCCTGGGATAGCTTCGATGCATCGAGGGTTGATCCCGAAATGCTGAAAATCGTCAAAGGCGCCGCGCTGGTTGAGCATAATGGCGGCATTTACGGCGACTATCTCTCCGGCGTTTTTCACGACGATCCGGAATTTCAACAGTCGGCGTACCGCTGGGCCGCGGAAGAGGTGCAGCACGGCAAGGCGCTCGCCCGCTGGGCCAAGTTGGCCGACCCCGATTTCGATTTCGAGCAGCGCTTCGAGGATTTTTCCGCCAAAATCACCCTGCCCACGACGTCAGACCAGTCCGTGCGCGGCTCGCGCTGCGGCGAGTTGGTGGCGCGCTGCATGGTCGAGGTTGGCACGTCGTCCTATTACACCGCCTTGCGCGAAGCCACCGAAGAACCGGTGTTGCGCGAAATTTGCCGCAATATCGCCCGCGACGAGATCCGCCATTACAAGCTGTTCTACACCCACATGGCGCGCTATCGCGAAATTGAACGCCTGGGCGTGATCCGGCGTATCCTAGTCGGCATTAGCCGGATCAGCGAAAGCGAAGACGATGAATTGGCTTATGCCTATTACGCCGCCAATAATACCGGCGAGCCCTATGACCGCAAAAAATGCGTGCGCGCCTATATGTCGCGCGCCTACGGCTTCTATCGCCCACACCATGTGGAGCGAGGTATCAAGCTGATATTCCAAGCCGTCGGGTTGAAACCCCACGCGAGACTGGCCGCATGGGCGGCGAAATTGGCCTGCTTATTCCTGAATTCCAAATCCGGTCAGCGAATTTCCACGGCCCACTAAACCGTTACGCGGCAATGTTGAGCGCCGCCTCTATGGCTTCAAATACGAGACCTTCTGCGCTCTCATAGGCTTGCGCGGCGCGGGTATGCGCGCGTCCGTCGGCTGAGTTCTCGTCCCCTGATACCTCGCGCGCTTCTTCCTGCTTTTCTTCGCGAAGTTCGGCCTGTGCCTCGGCTTTCGCCGCCCGCGCCTCGGCGGCGACGCGGGTGTCCTGGCTCGATGGCTCCTGCGGCGCCAAGGCCGCGCGAATAACCACCTCCATCTTGGCAATCGTCGCGGCGGCGTCTCCATCGATCGGCGCGGTGTCGATCTGCACCTCGCCGGATACAGCGTACATCTTGCCGTCAGGACCGCGTTCGAACTCATAGCTCGGCGCGCTTGCATAAGGTCCACCGGCGCGGGCATGGGCTTGCTCGTGCGCACGCACTTCCTGGTCGCGCTCTTTTAAAGCCTCGACCTGTTGTTGTTCTTCCTCGGTGAGATTGGACGGATCGGGCGCGCGGACAGGTTCTGGCGCACCGGCCGGCCGGCCATGGGCGCCAGCGGCAGCATGAAACGCAACTATCGAAGAACTTACGCCAGAGATCATCGCACCTACCTGGGCGGGGACTCGCTTACAACACCGCGCCAGCGCAGATCGCACAGCACGAATTATCTTAAAATATCTACTAAATGCCCGTTAACAATTGGTTTCAGGAGGGCCCGCCGGGGGCATCGGTGTCGGAAAACTGGCGAAATTCCGCCACCACCGCCTCATAGACCGGCCGTTTAAAGTCGACGATCAGGCCCGCCACCTCAGCGATATCGACCCAGCGCCAGGCTTCGAATTCCGGCTTATCGACCCCGTGGATGTCGATTTCGCTATCGTTGCCGAGAAAGCGGAAGGCGAACCATTTTTGCATCTGCCCGCGATATTTGCCGCCCCACGCCCGCGCCGCCAAAGCCGGCGGCAGATCGTAGCCCAACCAGCCCTCGGCTTGCGCCAATAGCTCGACATTATCGCTGCCGGTTTCCTCGTGCAGCTCGCGCCGGGCCGCCACCGCGGGGTCTTCACCGTCGTCAATACCGCCCTGCGGCATCTGCCAGGCATCGGGCGTATCGATACGCTGGCCAACCCAGACTTGGCCGGTGCGGCTGAATAGCATGGCGCCGGCGCATAATCGGTAATGGAGACGATCGGGTTGATCGCGCCGCAGGCTCACCGGTCGGCCTGACGATCCAGCACGGCGGATACCGGGGCCAGCACAATACCCTTACCGTTCAGGGTCGCCGCCCATTCACGTATCCGCTCGATGGTGACCGGGAAGGCTTGACCTATCCCCACCGACACGCCGACCTCGGTGGCGATGCTCTCTAGCTCGGCCAGGCGCGCATCGACGGTGCTGCGGGATACTTCGCGAGCATCGAGAAAGCGGTCGTTAATGGCGCGCGGCACATTCTGTTCTGTTGCCAAAACCGTCGCCACGCTACGCGCCGACACCCGCGCATCGACAAACGCCAGCCCGCGATGCTCCAGGGTCGACATGATCGGCAGCATGGCCTCACGCGATGTGGTGAAGCGCGAACCCATATGGTTGAGCAACCCAACATAGCCGCTGACCCGCGACAACGCCCATTCCAAACGTTCGATATTTTCTTCCGGCGCATAGGCCACGAACAGCGCCCGCGGCCCCGGATCGCTGGCCGGGAAATCGACTGGTTCCATGGGTAGATTGAGATACACTTCGTGCCCGGCGGCGCGGGCCAGCCTTATCCATTGTTGCAAATCGTCAGCGAACGGCTGAAATGCCAGGCTGACTCCGCCCGGCAAGCCTTGGATGGCGGCTTGAGTCGCCGCACCCGACAGCCCCAAACCGCTCATGATGAGAGCGATACGAGGCCTTGTGTCGCGATTATCGAAGGGCCGCGCATAGACCTGCCACGGTAGGCGACCATCGTCACCGACCCGCGGCAGCGGTCCGATGGACGTTTGTTCGATCAGTCCCGGGTCAGGGGCCGGCGGCAACACGCCGGTACCCGTCGGAACCGCCGGCGGCGGCGGAACGGCAGCGATTTGCGGGGGCTCGACATTAGCCGCATCGCCAGCACTGGCAACCTGAACCGACTCCAGCTTCGGCGGCGTTGTAACGGCTGGCGCGGGCTCTGCAGCCGCTTGACCGCTGGTCACTTCATCAACGGGAGAATTGTCCGCGCTCGCCGGCTCGGGATGAGTCACATCTCGCGCCACGGGTTCATGGCTGGCGGGTTCGGCAGCGGCCGTTTCGTGCGCTGCTTCAGCGGGCACCGGCTCAGCCGGCATCGTTTCGGGGGCCGCATGCTCGGCCGGCGTCGCCGCCGCATGGTCCTGCGCCGGTGGTTGGGCAGCCTCCTCAGCGGGCGCGGGGTCCGCCTGAGCGAGCTGGGCTTCATCGATACCAGAGCCGATCACGACCAGCGCCGCCAGTGCGATGGCAGATATCCCCAACAGCCCCGACAGGGCCACCGGCAACCGCGCCGGGCCGCCCCACCGCGAGCGCACTTCACGCCTGGAATCGCTCAAGGTCTGCCCTCCCTTGCCAGCGATATAGGATGCCTAGTTGGTGACGCGAACGTTGTAGAGCGAGATGCCTTTCAGCAGATCGATCGCGCGCGCCAGCTGATAATCGTCGGTATCCCGGCTCGCAACCGGCACCGATGTATCGGGCTCGGCGGAATCGCCTTCGCGGGCATTGCGCAAATCTTGTTCGCGCACGCGCGACGTCTGATCGGCGGTTTCGATCCTCGCCTGTTCCACCATAATGTCCGGGGTCACACCGGTTTTCTGGATCGACCGGCCGCTCGGCGTGAAATAGGCCGCCGTGGTCAGTCGCATGGCGCCGTGTCCGGGGATGGGCATGATCGTTTGCACCGACCCCTTACCGAAGGATTGCGTTCCCATGATTACCGCCCGACGATGGTCTTGCAGCGCGCCGGCAACAATCTCGGAAGCCGATGCCGAGCCGCCATTGATCAACACAACCATCGGCAGGCCATTGATCAGATCGCCGGATTTGGCGTTAAAACGCTGCGCATCGTCATCGCCGCGCCCGCGCGTGGAGACAATCTCGCCGCGTTCCAGGAAGGCGTCGGAGACCTTGATCGCCTGGTCGAGCAGACCACCGGGGTTGCGCCGCAAGTCAAGCACCAGACCCAGCATGCTGTCGCCGAGCTCTTCACTCATCTTGGCGATTTCGCGCCGCACGCCGATGTCGGTTTGTTCGTTGAAGGCGGTCACCCGCAGATAGCCGACATCGCCTTCGACCCGGCTGCGGACAGACTGAATTTTGATAACGTCGCGCGTCACCGAAACATCGAAGGCATCACGACCTTCACGGCGGATCGTCAGCCGAATGTCGGAACCAACGCGCCCGCGCATCTTTTCGACCGCGTCGGCGAGGTTCAGGCCAAGAACGGATTCACCATCGAGATGGGTGATGAAATCACCGGTTTCGAGGCCGGCCCGCGCCGCCGGCGTATCGTCGATCGGTGTGACAACTCTGACGAAGCCCTGCTCCAGGGTCACCTCAATGCCAAGCCCGCCGAACTCGCCACGGGTTTGCACCTGCATGTCTCGAAAGCTCTCTTCGTTCAGATAACTCGAATGGGGATCGAGCGACTGCAGCATGCCGTTAATCGCCGATTCGATGAGTTCTTTGTCCGCGGTTTCGTCAACATAGAACGAGCGCACGCGCTCGAAGATGTCACCGAACAGCTCTAATTGGCGGAACGTGTCCTCGTTTCCGGCGGCCGGGGCAGCCGTTGGGTAAGCAACCAATAGCGTCAAAACAGACATTATTTTCAATAGATTACGCATTATCCACGTGTCCTGTCAGTGCTTGCCGCCATCCACGGCAGCGGGTTGATTGGTTGTCCGTCATGCCTCAGCTCAACGTACAAAGTTGCTCCCCCGGTCTGCTTATTCGAGCCGCCGACTCGCCCCGTGTCGGCCTGCCCACCCCTTTTTAGAGAATTGTCAGTCGTTTCACCACCGGCAACCCCCACTGGCTCGCCGGCCAACACCCATTGGCTCATTTGGGCATCGAGCCGCTCGAGTCCAGCGATGAGCGAATGATACCCCTCACCATGATCAATAATCAGTATACGGCCAAAATTACGGAAATTTCCTGAAAATACGACCCGCCCTTCCCAGGGCGCCACAACAACGGCCGCCGAACGGGTTTGCCAAGTCACACCGCGGGTTTTGCCGCCGCTATCGGTGCGCGCCCCGAATTTCTTAATCACCACGCCTTTCGCCGGTGTGGTCAACTGTCCGCGGGCCGAGGTGATCGGCGGTAATTTGGCGGTCGCAGCCAGTTTTTGGGGCGGAATCTCACGGGGTTTGCCAATTTCGGGCTTGGCGCGCGGCACCGCGGCAGCCGCGCTATTCAGCCGTTCCAGCAGCTCCTCGAGGGATTTTGCTTGCGCAACTAGCTCGGCAATGCGCTTTTCCGCCGCTTTTCGCTCGCTTTCGGTCTGTTTTAACGTCCGTTTTTTGGCCGTGGCCAGCGCGGCGAGTTTACCCTGCTCTCGGGTGAGCCCCAGACTGGCGACCTGCAATTTTTCGCGTTTTGCGTCCAATTCGCCGCGGATTTCTGCGATTTCCGCGATATCGTGCCGCAGCGCCTTGGTTTGCCCTTCGATTTGCGGCACCGCGGTGCGCAGCAACAATCCGCTGCGGATCACATCATTGGGGTCGCCGGGACTGACGATTAGGGCCGCCGCGGGCCGCAAAGCCATGCGTTGCAGGGCCGCCAACGTGTCGCCCATCTGCTCCCTGCGGGTCGACAGTGCTTTGATTTTTAGGGATTTTTCGGCCGCCAACGCCTTAACGTCGGCCTCTAGAGTGGTCATTGCCGCCTCGTGGGCTTGGGCCGCTGCGGCCGCGGCGCTCAATTCCGTGCGCAGGCGGTCCAACTCGGCCGCTTGGCGCTGCGCCGCGCTGTCGAGAGACGCCTTGTTCGAGCGATCCCGCTCCAAGGCGGAACGTACATCGTCAAGTTTTCCGCGGGTTTCCGCCGGATCGTCCGCAGCCCAGGCGCCGCCGGCCAACGGTAGGCCCATGGCAATGCCGGCAGCAATCACCGGAACGGTGAGGTAGCTAAGCATATGGCGGATGGGCGTAATGGGTTATTCCTCTAGATAGTAATGGCGCTGCTTTTCGCCGCCTTCGATGTCGAATACCAGCGGTTTTCCGGTTGGCAGTTCGATATTGGGTATATCTTCGGCATCATACTCGCCAATTATTACCAAAACCGCTCGCAAACTGTTGCCATGCGCGGCAACCAGCACATTTTCACCGGCCGCAACAGGGGGCCAAATTTCGCCCTCGAAATAGGGCCGGACCCGTTCCACCACATCGGCCAGGCTTTCACCGCCCGGCGGCTTGATCTCGAACCCCCGGCGCCACAGATGAACCTGCTCGTCGCCGTATTTCTCCGCCGTCTCGGCCTTGTTCAATCCCACCAAGTCTCCATAGTCGCGCTCGCGCAGGGCGTCGTGCTCGATCAGCTTCCAGTCACCGCCGGATTTAACGTCCGCAACGTCGGCGCCGGCGGCTTCGGCTTCCGCCAAGGCCAATTGTGCGGTCCGCCGCGCCCGCGTCAATGTCGAGGTGAACACACGATCGAGATGAATTTCCTTGATCAAATGGCCGGCCTTCCTCGCCTCAGCCTCACCTTGGGCGGTCAGATCCACGTCGAACCAGCCGGTGAAGCGGTTTTCCAGGTTCCATTGACTTTGGCCGTGCCGCAGAAGAATCAAATGGTTCATCGTGTATTTCCAACTACTCACACAAAAGATTGATCAATTTTGGGCCGATATAGCGCAGAAGCGCGATTCTGTCGCGCCTTGAAGGGCCTAACCAAGGCGCTTAATCGCGGTGATAGGGATGGCCGGAAATGATCTGCTGGGCGCGATAAATCTGCTCGGCCAACAGACCGCGAACCAGCAAATGCGGCCAGGTGGCCTGTCCCAACGACACAACCTTGTCGGCGCCCTCGCGCACCGATGGCGCCAGACCATCGGCGCCGCCGATGAGAAACACCACATCGCGACGGCCATCGTCCTGCAAGCCGCCCAACAGTCGGGCGAATTCACGGCTCGTATGCTGCTTGCCGCGCTCATCCAACGCCACAACATAGGCACCGTCAGGAACCGGCTGTTGAAGGAGGGTTGCCTCGGCCTCTGCTAGTTTTTGGGAGGCGGTGCGCTTGCGCAGTTCCTGTTCGACCAGGGCGATCGGCCACTGGTTCACGCGATCACTGTAATGTTGAAAGAGGGCGGCTTCCGGCCCCGCACGGGCGCGTCCTATCGCCACGATATGGATGCGCATCTAAAGGGGTATCGCTACGCCGACGAGACTTCGTTTGCATCGCGTGCGTGGGCGCCCGATTCCCATAATTTCTCGAGATCGTAATAGGCGCGCACTTCGGGGCGGAACAGATGCACGATGACGAACCCGGCGTCGATCAGGATCCAGTCCTTATTGTCCCGGCCCTCGCTGCGAACATCGCGTATTCCCGCGCCTTTGAGTTTCGTCAGTAAATGCTCGGTCGTCGCGTCCACATGGCGCGCCGAGCGGCCGCTGGCGACCACCATAAATTCCGCAATGTCTGTCTTACCGGCGAGGGGGATTACCTTGACGTCGTTGGCCTGATCGTCATCCAAGGATTCTTCGACCAGGGCCAAGATCTTCTCTGCCATCTCGGGCGAGGTATTTTTTCGTTTCGCGACTATGACCGTATCCTCGTTTGCAAATTTGTCTCCCCTCTCTGTCTCTTAACCAGTGGGCCAACCGCCCGATGACCGAATGTCGGTCGAGGCCGCCGGATGGCGGCGCAACGGGATAAAGGTCCAGGCGGGTGGCGTCCGGTCGGCCAAGCTCGCCGCCCGTTCCGCCGGTAACCGAACGGTCCGGAACCGATGGGCAGCAATACCGGCCAAAGCGTGGAAATCATATGTTTCGCGGGCAAATACCGCAATGGAGACGGTGTTAAATATTTCCGTCCAGCGGCGCCATTGGGGCATTTGCGCCAGATTGTCCGATCCCATCAGCCAAACGAACCGGGCGGCGGCGAATTGTTGCTGCAGCCGGGCAATCGTATCAACCGAATAGCGCGTGCCCAGCTGAGCCTCGATAGTCGTGACCCGGATGCGCGGATGGCAGGCGACGGCGCGGGCCGACGCGACTCTTTCGGCCAAGGGCACCATCCCCGCGGTCGGCTTGAGCGGGTTTTGCGGCGATACCAGCCACCACACCGCATCGAGCCGAAGCCGCTTTAAGGCCTCTTCGCTAATATAGAGATGGCCCGCATGGGCCGGATTGAACGACCCGCCGAGCAGGCCAATCCGCTGGCGGCCGCCGCCACACACCAACGCGTCTGAAGAGGGCGCCGTCAGGGCCGTAGCTGCCCATCGCCGCGCACGACGTATTTATAGGTGGTCAACTGCTCCGCGCCGACCGGTCCGCGCGCATGAAGCCGGCCGGTGGAGATGCCGATTTCCGCGCCCATGCCGAACTCGCCGCCATCGGCGAATTGGGTCGAGGTATTGTGCATAACGATGCCGCTGTCGATCCGCTCCAAGAACCGCGCCGCTACCGCGTCATCATCGGTGACGATGGCGTCGGTGTGGTTCGAGCCGTGATGGTTGATATGGTCGATCGCGCCATCGACCCCATCGACCACTTTCACCGCGACGATGGAATCGAGATATTCAGTGTCCCAATCATCGTCCGTAGCGGCGCCGATGCGCCCGTCGATACCCTGCGCCGTCGCGTCGCCGCGTACTTCGCAGCCGGCCTCGGCCAGATCGTCGACAATCGGCGCCAGCATCGCCGGCGCCACCGCGCGGTCGATCAGCACGGTCTCCGTGGCGCCGCAAATTCCGGTGCGGCGCATCTTGGCGTTGAGCACGATCGTGCGAGCCATGTCGGGTTGGGCCCCCTCATGCACATAGGTGTGGCAAATCCCCTCGAGATGGGCGAATACCGGCATGCGGGCCTCGCTCTGCACCCGCTCGACCAGGGACTTGCCGCCGCGCGGCACGATGACATCGATATAGTCGGCCATAGCCAGCATGGCGCCGACCGCCGCCCGGTCAGTGGTTGGCGGCGCTTGCAAACAGGTCGCCGGCAGACCGGCCGTGGCGAGCCCGTGCTGCAGGCATTCCAGAATTACCGCCGAGGTATGAAACGTATCCGATCCGCCGCGCAGGATCGCCGCGTTGCCGGCCTTCAGACACAGCCCGCCAGCATCCGCGGTCACGTTGGGCCGCGATTCGTAGATCACGCCGATCACTCCCAGCGGTACCCGTATGCGCGAAATCTTCAAGCCGTTGGGCCGCTGCCATTCGTCCAGCACAGTGCCGACCGGATCGGGCAGCGCCGCCACTTCTTCCAGACCCCGCGCCATGGCTTCAATGCGTTTGTCGTCGAGGATCAGCCGGTCGAGCATAGCGCCACTGATGCCCTTTTGCGTGGCCGCCGCCACGTCGATCTCGTTGGCCGCGAGTATATCGGCCTGGCGCTCACGAATGGTCTCAGCCCCGCCGCGAATCGCCGCGTCCTTGTCCGCGCTCGACGCTTGCGCCAGCGCGCGGCCGGCCTCACGGGCCGCCGCCCCCATGGCCAGCAAGGTCGCCGCGATATCGGCGTTATCGGATATGTCGTGCGCTACGGTCATGGTCTCTACAGCTATCAAATGGCGCGGGCGGCGAAGATAGTCAATTTCGACGCCGAATTCACCCTATTTGGCCCGATTTAAGTCGATTCGCCCGTGTTCCCAGCCAGATTCCCCCTAGAATGAGCGTACCGCCCAGCGCCGTTGGCCAACCGATACCTTCGCCGAAATAAGCCCAGCCGAACAGCGCCGCCAAAACCGGTTCGCCCAATATGGCGAGGGCGAGCAGGGTCGGCGGGATAGCGCGGACCGCCCAATTGATTCCGGTGTGACCGATCACTTGGCTGATCAGCGCCAATGCGATTAGCGCCCCATAGGTGGTGGCCGACAGCCCGGCGACCGGCAGGCCCAGGGCAATCACCACGATCCATAGCAGCAGCGCCGCGGCGCCATAGACCAGGGTCACGAAGGGCAGCAGGGCCACGGACTGGCGCGCCCGTTGCGCCAGCAACAGGAACCCGGCAATGAAAATGCCGCCGGCCAGGGCCAGCAAATCACCGAACAGGGACGTGCTGCCGCCCGCCGCGCTGCCCGCCGCGATGATTACGCTACCGGCGACCGCCAGCGCGATGCTCAACCATGTCCCCCGCCCCGGCTGCACCCGCAGGATGATCAGACCGTAGAGCGCCAGCCACACCGGGTTGAGGGTAACCAGCACCACCGCGTTGGCGATTGAGGTGAAATCCAGCGAGGCGATCCAGGTCGCGAAGTGCAGCGCCAGGAATACCGCTGCCCCGGCGATCAGGCGCAACTGCCGGCGGGTCAGGGTGCGCAGCTCGGAACGGGCGAAGATCAGAGTAACCGGCGCCAGCACCGCGGCGGCGATACCCAGGCGGAAGGCGGCGATAACGATCGGGTCGGCGTCGGCAATGCGCACGAAGATCGCCGCGTGGCCGACGCTGACCAGCGCGACGGTCATGACGCCTATATAAAGAGCGGGCGGGTGGGAACCGCTGGTTCGCCGGCTGCCCCGGTCCCCATGCTTCAACGGGCGAGCCATGAGGACCTCATCTTGAGCTTGTCGAAAGACGAGGTCCGCCGCAAACGAAGAGGTTTGAATTTGTACAAAAGGCTTTTGTCGCGCGACCGCGCGTCGGTCGTTTTTTGGTACCCCCCACCCCATCCCTCCCCCTCAAGGGGGGAGGGGGAAATATGCTGGCATCACGAATACATTCCCTCCCCCCAGCGAGGGGGAGGGTTAGGGAGGGGGGGCGACTAAACCGAATCGCGTCCCGCACTAACTCAGGACCAAATCGTCGCGGTGGATCATTTCCTCGCGCCCGCGGTAACCCAGCACCGCTTCGGTCTCGCTGCTTTTCAGCCCGCGAATGCGGTCCGCGTCGTCGCTGGAATAGGCGCTGAGGCCGCGCGCCAGTTCGGCCCCCGCCTCATCGCGCACGATCACCGGATCACCGCGCTCGAAACCGCCTTCAACGCGCACCATCCCGGCGGGCAACAGACTTTTGCCGGCGACCAGCGCCTTGGCGGCGCCGGCATCGACCACCAGGGTGCCGACCGGGTTCAGGCTGGCGGCGATCCAGCGCTTGCGCGCCGTCTGGGGTTCGCCCTGGGGAATAAACCAGGTGCAGGTGGCGTCACCGTCGAAGGCGCGCAGCGGTTGGGCGATGCGCCCGTCGCCAATGGCCAGCCGGCAGCCGGCCTGCAGGGCGATGCGCGCGGCCTCGATCTTGGTGACCATGCCGCCCGAGCCGTCCTCGTTGGAGGTGGCGCCGGCCATCGCCTCGATCTCCGGCGTGATGGCATGGACTTGCGCGACATGGCTGGCGCCGGAATTCTGGCCCGGATCGGCGGTATAGAGACCATCGATATCCGACAGGATGACGCAGGTATCGGCGCTGACCATCTGCGCCACCCGCGCGGCCAAGCGGTCATTGTCGCCGAAGCGGATCTCTTCGGTCGCGACCGTATCGTTCTCGTTGATCACCGGAATGACACCCAGCTTCAACAAGGTCGCGATAGTGGAACGCGCATTGAGATAGCGCCTGCGGTCCTCGGTATCCTCGGTGGTGAGCAGGATTTGCGCCACCGGCACATCGTAGCGCGCCAGCGCGTCCTGCCAGGCATGGGCCAGACGCACCTGCCCGGTTGCCGCCGCGGCCTGGCTTTCCTCCAGCCGCAGCACCCGGTTGCGCGGCCCCCGCGCCAATCCCAACAGCCGGCGGCCGACGGCAATGGCGCCGGACGACACGATGATGATTTCGGTGCCCGCACGGCGTAATTCAGCGGCATCGGCGACCAGGGCGTCGATCCAATCGATCTGCAAATTGCCGTCATCGTCGGCCAGCAACGCCGAGCCGATCTTGATCACCAGCCGCCGGCTGTCGCGGATCGACAGCGTGCTTGTGGCGGTATCGCCGGTCGCGGCGGTCATTGGGCGAGCTCTTGTGTCGGCGCATCCCACGACACGCCGTCGTCGGGGGCATCGGCCGCGTCGATAAATTTGCGCAGCGCGCGCAGACCGTCTTGGACGCCGAGACCGGCCACGCCTGACAGCGCCAGCACCTCCTGGCCAGCGATCTGGGACAAAGCGGCGCGAATGTCAGCGACGTCTTCGTCGCGCAGGGCGTCGATTTTGTTCAGCGCCAAGACTTCCGGCTTTTCCGCCAGCCCGCCGCCATAGGCAGTCAGCTCGTCGCGGATGGTTTTGTAGGCATCGATGGCGGCCTCGCACCCGGCGGTGCCGTCGATCAAATGCAGCAACACCCGGCAGCGTTCCACGTGGCCGAGAAAGCGGTCACCCAGCCCCTTGCCTTCATGGGCGCCCTCGATAAGACCGGGAATATCGGCCATGACGAATTCGCCGTCATCGGCGCCAACCACGCCGAGCACCGGGTGCAGGGTGGTAAAGGGATAGTCGGCGATCTTCGGCGTCGCCCGGGTGACCGCGGCCAGAAAGGTCGACTTGCCGGCATTGGGCAGGCCGACCAGGCCGGCATCGGCGATCAGCTTTAGGCGCAACCACAGCCACGCCTCCTCGCCGGGCCAGCCGGTTTCGGCGCGGCGCGGCGCTTGGTTGGTCGAGGTCTTAAACTGGGCGTTGCCACGCCCGCCATCGCCACCGTGGGCGATCACCACGCGCTGCCCTTCGGCGGTCAAATCGGCCATGACGGTTTCTTTGTCTTCGGCCAGTACCTGGGTCCCGACCGGCAATTTCAGCACCACATCGGGTCCGGCCGCGCCGCTGCGGTCTGCGCCCTGGCCGTCCTCGCCGCGCTTGGCCTTGAAATGCTGCCGGTAGCGATAGTCGATCAGCGTGTTGAGGCCACCGACGCATTCGATGACCACGGCCCCGCCGCGCCCGCCATCGCCGCCATTGGGACCGCCGAACGCCACGTTCTTCTCGCGGCGGAACGAAACGCAGCCGTTACCGCCGCCGCCGGACTGGACGTGAACTTTCGCCTCGTCGAGAAACTTCATCTCTAAGCGGTCCCACCATTAAAAAAGGGGAGATCAGTTGCCCAACCTCCCCGAACAAAACTCGGCCTCGCGGCAGCCGTTCTAAGCCGGCGGCTCGACCGAGACGAAGGCCCGTCCATTGCGGCCACGCGTGAAGGCGACGCGGCCCTCGACCAGCGCGAACAGCGTGTGGTCCTTGCCCATGCCGACATTGTCGCCGGGGTGAAATTTGGTGCCGCGCTGGCGAATGATGATGTTGCCGGGGATCACGGCTTCGCCGCCATATTTCTTGACGCCGAGACGCCGGCCTTCGGAATCGCGACCGTTGCGCGAACTGCCACCTGCTTTTTTATGGGCCATCGTCGATTACTCCTTGTCCGCGCTCTTCGCAGCAGGCTTCTTCGCTGCCGGTTTTTTCGCCGCTGGTTTCTTGGCGGCCGGTTTCTTCGCCGCCGCTTTCTTGGCCGCGGGCTTCTTCGCCGCCGGCTTCTTCGCCGCCGGTTTTTTCGCCGCCGGTTTTTTCGCCGCTGGTTTCTTCGCCGCCGGTTTCGCTGCAGGCTTCTTCGCCGCCGCGGGTTTTGCCTCTTCCGCCGGCGCCGCTTCTTCAGCGGCGGGTTTGGCTTCGGCCTCTGGTTTCGCCGCGGCCTTGGCAGCGCGCTTCGGCGCGGCCTTCGCCTTGCCGGTCACGTCAGTGATGCGCAGCAGAGTGAGGTCCTGGCGGTGGCCGATGGTGCGGCGATAGCCTTTGCGGCGCTTTTTCTTGAACACGATGATCTTGTCGCCGCGGGTCTGCTCGATCACTTCGGCGCTGACCGCGGCACCCTCGACGATCGGCGTCCCGACGGTACTCGATTTGTCGTCGTTGAGCATCAATACCGGGGCCAGCGAGACCGTACTGCCGGGGTCGCCGGCCAGCTTCTCGACCTCGATGATATCGCCATTCGCGACCCGGTACTGTTTCCCGCCTGTTTTGATGACTGCATACATGGTGTGGGTTCCAACTGGGTGAGGCCGCCACCCGGGGGACGGCGGCCATTTTCACCGGAATTCTCAATAGAAATACGACACGGACCGCCGTTCACCACGGCCGCCCGTCTTGCGCGCCGGACTATACGCCGCCCGCCGCCGCTGTCAACTCTTGTTGGGCCTGCCAAAACCAGATTTTTCTCAAGCTTTCAGCGGCTTGCGGCGGGGCCAGCGCTTGCGTTATACGGTGCACGCTTCGCCCGCGGCCTGATACCCCGTGGTCGACCCCCGCGGAGGGGTGCCGGAGTGGTTGAACGGGGCGGTCTCGAAAACCGTTGTGCCTTTGCGGGTACCCAGGGTTCGAATCCCTGTCCCTCCGCCAGATTTTTTTGATAGGTCAGATACTTAGGTGTGCTGGCCCGCTTGCGAACGAATTACGAACAATTTGCGCTGGGCGCGTTTTGCAAACATTGACTGTTGTGGTGCCCCTTACACCCAACTTCCTAGTTTAGTCTTGTGGTACTCGCACCACACAATGCACTTCCATTAGATGCGGTGGCCAATAGCGGACATTAGAAAAGCCAATCTCGTTTGGTTTCCAGATACATAACCAGTATGAATTTCAACGCCGCGGCGCATTGCTTGATCAGGCAACGGATAGATGAAGAAGGTTGGTAAAGCGCCAGTTGGGTCCACACTTTTATGCCGATCTCTTTCTTTAAAATGACAGTTAGGCTAGGCTTCTTCTCACAGCATTTGTGACTCCGGAATTGCACGGCATCTTTCGGGCAAAAAAAACGGAGCACCCGCGGAGATCGCGAGCAGCTGACTTACTACAAGGGAGGGAAATCATGAACCAATTGCAATGGACCCGGCGTGCCTTCATGTACACGACATCGGGTATTGCCGCCGCAGCGGCGATGGGCCGGATACCAGGGGCCTCGGCGCAGGACGCCAAAGCCCTGAAAATCTGGGCCAACCCGGGTGTACATAGGGTTGGCGCCAGGGACTGGTCGGCCATGGCGGGCCAGGCAGGGGTGGAAATCGCGGCAACCGCGAAGAGCGCGCGCGCTGATGAATCGATCCAGAAAATGGTCGTCGGCGACGGCAATAAATTATTCGACGCGGTCACCGACAATGGCGGCGGCATGGAAGACGCACTGGCCTCGCAAGGCGCCATCGTGCCACTCGATACCAGCCAGATCCCCAACTGGAAGAACATCCTACCGGTCTACAATGAGGGCGGTCTGGCCGCCCACACCATCCGCTTCGAGGGCAAGGTTTATTCGACGCCGATGATTTCGAACGCCGATTCCATGGCCTACGACTTCAAGGCGTTGGGCTTCCATCCCGATAGCTGGGGCGTGATGTTCGATTCCCAGTTCAAGGGCCGGGTCGCCCTGCAAAACGATTTCGGACCGACCCTCACCAACATGGCGATCTATCTGAAAGAATCCGGCAAGATCGACATTGAAAACCCGTCAGACATGAAACCCGACGAAGTCAAAGCGGTCTGCCAATTCCTTATCGAATGGAAGAAAAAAGGCCAGTTCCGCACCTTCTGGGACGGCTTCCAGAACGGTGCCAATCTTTTGATCAGCGGCGAAGTGTTGATGTCGTCGTGCTGGGAACCAATCCAACTCGTCGCTGACCGAGAAACCGGCGACGAGGCCGACATCCGCTACGGCACCATGAAGGAAGGCCACCAGACTTGGAACAACATGATTATGTTGACCAAGGGCGGCCGCGAACGCGGCATGGACGCGCTGTATTACAAGCTTGCGAACGTCTATCTGTCGCCGTGGTTCGGGTCGCGCACATTGGCCGGCTTGGGCTTCGCACCGCAGATGACGGGTGTCGACGAATACTTGAAAGCGAATGCGGCGGATTTCCCGGAAGGCACCGAAGCGCGCGTGCTGGATATTCTCACCCGCAAGAACGCGCGCTTTGGCGTCAAGGGCAATTCTTGGCAGAACGTGTTCCCGACCAACATTCGCGCATACCAGGACTGGTGGGCGCGGCTGCAGGCTGCATAACCAACCGTGGAATCGACGGCGACACCAAGTTCGTCACCGACAAGGAGAGGCCGGGATATCCCGGCCTCTCCGGTTTGGTGGCAACGGTTACTGGGCGAGAACGGCATCCAGAAATGGGTATTCTTTATCCCCATAGTATTTTTCGTGCTGTTTTTTGCCGCGCCGGTCGTCCTGACGATTGTGTTCAGCTTTTTCGAACGCACCCAGTTCTGGATGGAACCGGGTTTCACGCTGTTCGCCTATGAGAATTTTTTCACGTCGGCGCGGGCCGAGAACTATGTGTTCTCCATGCTGCATTCGGCGGCCGCCGTGGTGGTCTCGTTCGTCTTAGGCTTTCCGATCGCGGTATTTGTGCGGCGGCGCGTCGCTAAAGCCGCCCAGCACCGGGTCATCCTGTTATTCATCCTGCCGTTCATGATTTCAGAACTGGTGCGGGTGTTCGCCATGCGTCCGGTTCTCGGCCGCAACGGTGTCGTCAATAACTTCTTGATCGATATCGGCATTATCAACGAGCCGATCACGATCATTCTCTTTTCGCCGCTCGGTGTCATTATTGGCGATGTGATGTCGTTCCTGCCGTTCATGATATTCGCCGGCTTCCTCGCGCTGGAAGCAGTGCAGAATTATATCTTCGAAGTGTGCGACGATCTGGGCGCCGGCCCGGCGCGGCTATTCGGCGACATCATCGTGCCCTTGGCGGCGCCGGGTATTTTCGCCGGCAGCGTGTTCATCTTCGTCAACTCCATGGGGGTTGCCCTGGTGCCAACCCTGCTTGGGGGCCCCGGTGCGGTCAACGCCGGCCTGATCGCCAATCAAGCGATTGTTGCGCTCGACTTCCCGTTGGCCATGGCGATCAGCACGATCATGATTTTGACCCTGGTGCTGTTGCTCTATGTCGGGCACCGGTTGTTCGATCTGACCAAAGTTCTCGAGCCGATCAGTTGAGTTGACGATGTACGACGATTTCGCCAATCCCTGGACGATCCGGCTCAAATGGAGCTACCTGCTGCTGGTGGTGGTCGCGCTGCTGTCGCCGGTGTTTTACATCGTCTACATCTCGTTCAACGAACATGGGTTCAGCGCGCGCATCTACGAATTTACCTTCGATTGGTACCGGGTCGTGTTGAGCGACACGATCTTGGTGTCGTCGCTGAGTTGGACGGTTTATCTGGCGGTGACGGCGGTTGCGGTCACCATTCCGATGGCTCTGTTGTCGGCCAAATTCTACAAGCGCTCGCGCCGCAAGGTCGCCTTTGTCGCCTTGATGCTGTCGCCGCTGTTCGTGCCAGCCGACATCATGGGCTCGAGCCTGCTGGTATTCTTCAAAAACCTGTCCGGCGCGTTCAGTTGGCTGGATAGCGTGCTGGGCGTGAATTGGTTCGATGGCTGGTTCGATCTGGGTTTTTTGACCGCCCTGATCGGCCAGATCATTTATACCCATCCCTACGCCTTCATCGTCATCCTCATTACCATGTCACGCTACCGCAATCAGCAAACCGAGGCGGCGCGCGCCTGCGGCGCCACGGCGTGGCAGGCCTTTTGGCAAGTCGAGTTTCCGCAAATCAGGGTCGGCGTTTTCAGTTCCTGCGCCTTTGTCACCATCCTGTCGTTCAACGAAGCGGTGCGCACGGCGCTGCTGAAAGGCGGCTTCGATACGTTTTCGAACGTTCTGGTGGCGCAGATGCTCAATATCGGCATGTCCGGCGAATCCTACGCCATGGCCGGCATCATGAGCATCGTCTCGATAACGGTGATCGGCTCGATCATCGTCTACACGCTAGTGCGCGCCGAACGTCTCGAACGAAAAGCGCGTGCCATGGCCGAACCCGTAATGTCGATCTAACGGTATAAAATAATATGAGAAATTCGTCCGATACCGCCGTCGAAGTTGTCGATTTAGGCAAAAATTACGGAACCGTAAAAGCGCTTAATGCGGTCAGCTTCACGATCGACAGCGGCCAGTATTACGCCCTGCTGGGCCCGAGTGGCGGCGGCAAGACGACGTTGCTGCGGCTGATCGGAGGGTTCATTCAACCGACTGCCGGCCAGGTACTATTGCACGGTGAGGATGTGAGCCACCTGCCGCCGAACAAACGGCCGACCTCAATGGTGTTTCAAAGCTACGCCCTGTTTCCCCATATGAATGTCGAGCGCAATGTGGCCTATGGGTTAAAGCTGCGCAAAGTGCCGGCCAACGAAATGCGCGACAAAGTCGACTGGATGCTCTCGATGGTCGGTCTCGACGGCTATAACGAGCGCATGCCGCACGAATTATCGGGTGGCCAGCAGCAGCGCGTGCAACTGGCGCGGTCGCTAGTGCTCGACGCCGATATTCTGCTGCTCGACGAACCGCTAGCCGCGCTCGACGCCAAGCTGCGCAAGGATATGTGCCTGGAGTTGAAACGCATTCAGGAAAAGGTCGGCATCACCTTCATCCACGTCACCCACAACCAGGAAGAGGCGCTGACCGTCGCCGACCGTATCGCCATCATCGCCGACGGCGACTTGATCGAGCAAGGCACCGCGCGCGACATTTACGAGACGCCGCGGAAGCGTTTTACCGCCGGGTTCATCGGCGACAATAATGTGCTGGGTGGCATCGTCGCCGGCGTCTCGGGCGAGCGGGTAACCGTCGATCTCGACTTCGCCAAAGTCGATATCGCCGCGCCCGGCACCACCGCGGCGGCGGGTGACCAAGTGTCGTTTTCGGTGCGCTCGGAACTGCTGCGCATGGTCGATCCCGGCCAAACCGCCGATGGCGCCTGGCAATCGGTGCCAGCGACCTATCTCGAGACCATCTATCTCGGTCTCACCACATCGCATCTGGTGCGGTTGCCCGATGGCAGCGAAGTCGCCGCCCGCTTTGTTTCAAGCGAAGACGATATCGGCAGCTTCGAAACCGGTCAGGCGGTCACCATCGGTTGGCCAAGCGGGCGCGCCCGCTTGCACGTTAGCTAACCAGCCGCTGCGGCAACACAATCGGCAAATTCCTGTGCGTAGCCGTTGATCAGCGTACGTACATCACGGCCGCGCAAGTCGCCGGGAAACAGCTCGTACTCGAAGGAACCGCGAAAGCCGCCCGCCATGAGTTCGCCGATCAGGCGGGTCATGTCTAACGCGCCGCCGGCTAATGTTTCGCGTCCGGCGGCGCGGTTCTTCTCAAATTTCACATTACACATTTGGATCACCACAACCTCGTCTGGAGCCTCGCGGAGCAAGCCGGCGAGGTCCGGGTCCCACCAGGACAAATCAATGTCGAGCAGCAGTTTGGCGGAAGAGTGCGGCTTTATAAGCTCCAATCCATGGGCAATTGTGTTGACGCAACCTAAAGTAAAAAAATAGTTTGGATGAAGCGGTTCCAGACCCAAGACCACATCTTTTGCTTCCGCCAATGCGGCCATTTCTGCCAGGCCGGTTTTTATGAGTTCAAACGCATCCGTCGGCGGTTTCGATGGATCGCTGACACCCCCGCTAATGACGGTGAGAGCTTCAGCACCGAGTTCTGCGGCGATGTCGATCATCTCTTCGTCAGAGAAATCATCCTTGGTTTCTGGCTGGATGCCGGAGAAATATCCAACGCTACCGAGAGAGGAAACGCCCAGCCCGTTGTCTATCAGACATTGAGTCAGGGCTGGCACGCCCATCTCCACCAGCGCGGCGCGGGTGACGCCGACCTTCTGGATACCGGCGGCGCTGACCATTTCGGCGAAGTCGGGAAACGCGACATCGTCGCCGCAGATGTAGTGATTGACGGATAATGTGTAGTCCATGCTGTCTGCCCCATTATTCGCGATGCGCGCCCGCGTTATTTCCCCGGCGTTGCGATGATCGCCGTGGTCATCGAGCGCGGGTCGCGCATCTCCCAACGGCCTGCCTCGACGCGGCCCATAAAGTCGCCGCAGATCTGATTGTACAGCGCCGGTTCCTCCAGGTTGCACAGATGGCCGGTGCGCGGCATCAGGACCAGCGCCGACGACACGATGGTGCGTTTCATATAGAGCCCGGCGTCGAGGCACGGATCGTCTTCGTCGCCGTTGACGATCAGGGTCGGCACGGTGAGGTCGCGCATCTGGTCTTCCAGATCGTATAGCGACGGACGGCGGCGCTGCACGCCGCGCATGGTATTGGCCGACCCCAGGCTGGAATGTTCGCAGATCTGGTCCTCGAACTCCTGCCAGCCGCGCGGGTCCTTGTTCTGGAACTGCACCCGGGTCGGCCCCAGGGCGTAGACCTTGCCGAACACCGCCATGGTCTCGTTTTCCATGCGGTCGGCGACTTCGGTGGTCTCGCGCACGAACTGCTCTTTCGCGTCGGCCTTGGCGCCGTAACCGCAACCGGCAACCACCAACGACAGGCAGCGCTCGGGATAAGCGAGGCCCATATGCAGGCTGGCGAAGCCGCCCATCGACAGCCCATTGATATGCGCCTTCTCGATGTCCAGCCCGTCGAGCACCGCCAGCACGTCGTCGCGTGCGTGATCCTGGCTGTACATCTCCGGGTCTTCCGGCACGTCGGACGGCGGATATCCCCGCGCGTTAAACGCGATGCAACGGTGGGTGCGCGCGAAGTAGCGCATCTGCGGTTCCCAGTGCCGAAAATCGCCGCCGAATTCGTGTGCGAACACGATCGGCGTGCCCGAACCGACCTCTTCGTAATAAAGCGCGACGCCGTCCTTGGTTGTCACATGCGGCATAGTGGTCCTCCCCTAGTATCCCGTGGGTGTTATTTTCTGGTTTTGTCGGCGTAGCCGTAATCGGCCGCCGCCGCGTCTTCAGTGATATAGCCGTTTTTAAGGTCATCGGCGATACGTGATTGATCGCGTTCGCGTGGATCGCCATAGCCGCCGCCACCGGCCGATTGCACGCGCACCAGCGTATCGGCATCGAGATCGATATAGGGCGTCTTGCTGGCCAGAACCTGTTCGTGGTTGGTGCCGGGATTGAGAACATAGCGCGACGTGGCCCCTGGCTGGCCGCCGGACAGGCCCGGCGGCGGCGTTTCGTGGCGGTCGGCGCACAGGCAAATCTGCGCCCGGTCGGACATCACGCGGAACGCGCGAACGAAGCCGTTACCACCGCGAAACTGGCCCGCACCGCCGGTGTCGGGCACGATTTCATAGGCCTCAAAGAACAGCGGATTTTCGATTTCGTCGGCCTCGATCGGTATGTGACCCGCGTTGCCGGGGCCGTAACGGATGGCGTTCATGCCATCACGGCTAGCACGCGCACCATAGGCGCCCGACGAGAGCTCGATGGTGGTGAAATAATGATCGCCGTTGGACCGTTGTTGGCGGCCGGCGACCACGGCGGTTCCCGTCGATCCCGACCCGCTGGCGATCGCGCGGTCGCCGATGGCGCCGGCGATCGCCGTCATGGTGGCGTCGAGCACCCGATAACACACATCGCCGAAGCCGATCATCGAGCCCGGTTTTTGCGCGTCGACCAGAGAGCCGGGCCGGGTCTTTACGGTGATCGGCTTGTAGCTGCCGGCGTTGGGTGGGTTTTCCGGATCGGTAATCGACTTGATCGCATACTGCACCGCCGACGCGGCGGCGGAATAGGAACAGTTCATGCCGCCGGTGGCCTGGTCGCTGCTATCGCTTAAATCGACCACGATATCGCTGCCGCGAATAGCGACTTTGACATCGACCCAGATTTTCGCCTCCGTGCGACCGTCGCCGTCAAGGCAGTCGCGAGCGTGGTAATCGCCGTCGGGAAATTCAGCGATGCTGGCGCGCGTCATCGCCTCCGACCGGGTGATAATTTCCGCCATGCCCGCCGTCAGCGTGTCGAAACCGTAGCGCTCGATCAGCGCATCGAGGCGGCGTTCGGCTGTTTCGCACGAGGCGTATTGCGAACGCAGGTCACCGAAGCCGATCGAGCGGTTGCGGATATTCGACATGATCATCTCGAGCACGCCGGGGTTGGGCTCGCCGGCCTCGAACAATTTCACCGGCGGGATGAAGATGCCTTCCTGGTGAATGTCCGACGTCGCCGGCGAATAGCTGCCGGGGCCCATGCCGCCGATGTCCGCCCAATGGCCGCGGTTGCAGGCATAGGCGTAGATTTCGCCCTGGTGAAACAGCGGCCGCGCGATCAGCACGTCGGGTAGATGGGTGCCGCCGATAAAAGGGTCGTTGGTCGCCAGCACATCGCCGGGCCGTAAGTTTTCCCGGCCGAGTATTTCGACAACCCCCTGCAATTGCAGCGGCATGGTGGTGACATGGATGGGAAAGCCGTTGGGGTCCTGGGCAATAATCTCACCGTCCCGGTCCATCAGGCAGCAGGACAGGTCGCCCTGCTCCTTCCAAAGCTGGGTATAGGCGGTGCGCATGGTCATGATCTTCATATCCCGCGCGATGGCGATCAGCGAGCTATGGACCACGGCAAGGGTGAAGGCGTCGACGCTCATGGCGTTTGTCCCGGTTGTCGCAAGGTAATAATCATGTTCTCGAAGCGATCGACGGCGACGTCCATATTGGCCAAGACCAAGGTCGTCGACGACGCTTCTTCGATGATCGCCGGGCCGGTCAATTTGGCGTCCGGCGCGAGCTGATCGCGCCGGTAGACGGGGACCGGCTGGGCCCCTTCAAGGTCAGGCAATAAAACCGGCCGCTCGCCGATCGGTTTCGGTGTTTCGCCGGCGCCATCGGCGGGGGGTAGGGGTGGTTTATCGACGCTTCCCACCGCGCGTAGGCGCACATTGACCAGCTCAACCGGCTCGTCGGGCACGCTGTAAGTATAGAGGCGCTCGTGTAATTGGTGAAACTCGCCGATGATATCATCGAAACCATCCGCCACCGACTCCGCCAGCGGAACAGTGATTTCCGTGGTCTGGCCGAGATAGCGCAGATCGAGGGCGGGCGCCAACTCACGCCGGTCAGCGGGCACGTCTTCGGCATCGAGATCGCGCGCCGCCTGCCCTTCGAGCGCGGTGAAGGCGGCAGCGACGTCGGCCGCCGACACCTCGGCAATCGGCCGGACCACCGATTGGATATAGTCGTGGTTGAAATCCGCCGTGGCGATGCCGCGGGCGGAAAACAGACCCGGGTGCCGCGGCACGATAATCTGAGCGACCCCCAATTCGCGCGCCACGGCGGCGGCATGCAGGGGACCGCCACCGCCGAACGCCACCAGGGCATAGTCGCGCGGATCGCTGCCGCGCTCGACCGTCACCGTTCGAATGGCTTCGGCGATCTGGTTGGTGGCGACCCGGTAAACGCCAACCGCCGCGGCGTCGACATCGACCCCGAGCGGCCCGGCGACCCGCTCCGCCACGGCGGCCTCGGCGCGGGCCCGGTCGAGCGGCACTTCGCCATTGGCGAAGGTCGCCGGATCGAGCAGACCCATCAGCAAATTAATATCGGTCAGGGTCGCTTGCTCGCCACCCAGCCCGTAGCAGGCGGGACCCGGCCGCGCACCCATGCTGTCGGGTCCGACCTTGACCCGGCCGACATCGTCGACCCGCACGATGCTGCCGCCACCGGCGCCGATGGTGTGGACATCGAGCATCGGGATGCCGACGGGAAACATGTCGATTTCGCGGGTCGTCGTCGCTTCCGCTACCGAGCCGCGGATCAGGCACACATCGAGCGAGGTGCCGCCGATATCCATGGTGATGAGGTCGCGGAACCCGGCCTGGCCGCATAATTGCGCCGCGCCGACCACCGCGCCCGCCGGGCCCGACAACAGGGTCAGCGCCGGGTTGCGCATGACAATTTCGGGCTGCGCCACGCCGCCATTCGATTGGAAAATATAAAGTGGGCAATTAATGCCGCGGTCGGCCAACCGGGCGAGCAGACCGGAAATATAGGCGCGCAGCACCGGCGCCACATAGGCGGCGAATACGGTCGTCGCGGTGCGCGGAAATTCGCGGAATTCGCGCAAGATTTCGCTCGACAATACAATGTCCAAATTGGGCAGCGCGGCGGAGAGACTTTCTCTGACGCGCGCCTCATGGACGGGGTTGAGGAACGAGAACAGGAAGCAGACCGCGACGCTTTCGACGCCTTCCGCTTGAATCGCAGCGATCGCCTGGGCCAGCTCCGTCTCGTCGAGTTCGGTGACCACGTCGCCATGGCGGTCGACCCGGCACGAGACGCCGAGGCGCAGATAGCGTGGTACCAGGGGAGACGGTTTATCTTCGTGGACCCGGTAGATCAGCTCAGCGGGCCGCGCGAAGCGGCCGATCTCCAGAATATCGCGGAAGTTCTTGTTGGTGATCAGCGCGGTCTTGGCGCCCTTACGCTCGATCACCGCATTGGTGGTGATCGTCGTGCCGTGGCTGATCCAGTCGATGTCGGCCGGTTCGACATTGGCTTCGCCGAGCAACCGCTCGATACCACTGACCACGGTCTCCGCCCGGTCGTCGTGGCGGTTGAGCACCTTGGCGACCGACACGTTGCCGGTTTCATTGCTGATCAAGACGACATCGGTAAACGTGCCGCCGACATCAATGCCGATGCGATATCCGGAAGTGTCAGCCATCTGGGTTTATTTCATGAAACTGAAAAAAGAGGAACGCCCGCCGAGCCGTTTGATCACGCTGTCGCAGCGTCGCCGGAACGTAATTTGGCAATTCGTTTTTCCAGGTTGGCGCGCCAACCGCCGGCCTCGATGATGGCCTGCAGCTGGGGATCCAACGGTTGAAACTGGCGCGTGATATCACGCGTTAGGTTGGCAAACTCGCCTGTTTCGAAGTTGATTTCCAAGTCGTCGCCGGTCTCGACGTCGCCCGATACGCCCTCGCAGCCGGTCAAAAACGGCAGCCCGGCATTGATCGCGTTGCGGAAGCTGCCGCGCGGAATGGTCTCGGCGACCAAGCCCAAGCCATGCCCCAGGATACCGAGAAAGCCCTGAATATGGGGGTTGCCCTGACCGAACCTCTTGCCGGCAACAATGATATCGCCGGGCGAGACTTTGTTCGGGAAGTCGGGATCGACGCCGGCCATCAAATAGGGTTTCAGAACCTCTGGATCGAGCTCGCGCTCCAACGCGAAGCGCAGCGGCATGACATCGCCGTCGATGCCTAGATTGTCGCCGAACTTCCAGCACTTGCCCTTATAGATCCAGTTCATGTCTGTTTCCTATCGCCGGCGCTGGCTAGTTCAAAAAATCCCGAGGATCGGTGATCTTTCCGGTCACCGCAGAGGCCATGACGGTCGCCGCGCTACCGAGATAAATCTCCGCCTCCGGCGCGCCCAGGCGGCCATAATCGTTGCGGGTGCCGGTATTGATCGAGGTCTCGCCATTGGCCATACCGCCGATGCGCCCGCCGGCGCACGGTCCGCAGCCCGGCTGGGTGATCATGGCGCCGGCCTCAGCGAACAACCGCAGCAGGCCTTCATCTTCCGCCGCGGCCATGATCTCCTGGGTGCCCGGCGTGATGAGGAAGCGAACGTCAGGATGGATTTTATGCCCGCGCAATATCTCCGCCGCCGCCTGTAAATCGCTCAGATTGGCCGCCGCGCAGGAGCCGATAAAGGCATGGTGCACCGGCCGGCCGGCTACCTCGGATACCCCGACCACACAATCGGGGGTCGGCGGCACGGCGATTTGCGGCTCCATCACATCCAAATCGTAGTCGATGACTTCGCGGAAAACCGCGTCGGGGTCGCTGGCGATCAGCTCGATCAGGCCATCGACGCGCCCGGCCAAATAGTCGAGGGTCGATTGGTCGGGTTCGATCAACGCCGATTTAACACCGACATCGATCGGCGTGTTGCACAAGGTATGACGCCCGGCAATATCGATCGAGGCCAGCGCCGGCCCGCCGAATTCCACCACCGAATAATCGACCCGGGCGGCACCGAGATCGCAGATCAGCTTTTGTGCTACGTCGCGAATGCTGGTGCCCGGCGACAGCGCGCCGGTTAGGTTGACGCGCACCGTATCGGGCGTGCGCAACCACACCGAGCCGCACGCCAATACCTCGGTGACTTCGATCAGCACCGGAATGGCGAGCGCGCCGACAGCGCCGAAATTGGTGACATGAACGTCGTAGGCTTCGACGAACATGCCCGGTTTGACGAACCCCATCTCGACCGGAAACACATGGCCGTGGCCGCCGCGGCCAGTGTCGTAGAAATGGGTGATGCCGTATTTCTTGACGATCTCGCGAACCTGTTTTTGCCGCTCCGCCGCCTGGGGACTGACCGCCACCGGCTCGTGATCGGTGGAGATGACGAGAATATCCGGGTCGTAAAGTTGCTCGACCCCAAGCTCCTGCAGCGCCTTGTCGAAATTGACCACGTACCAATCATGAACCGTTAGAAGTTCGGGTTCGGGATAGATAATGTCGCCGGCCGAAACATCGTTGCCGGTCACCCGCGACAGGATCTTCTCGGTGATGGTTTTGCCCATTGCCGTTACTCCAGCGGCGCGAGGCCGATAATGCTCGCTAATGATTCGCCGTCGCGCACCCGCGCGTCCCGCGCCTCTTCTTTCTGGAACTGTTCGTCGGCGCGCGCGCACATCGCCGCGCCGTCGGCGGCCGGAACAACCACCACGCCGTCGCGGTCGCCAATGACGTAATCGCCCGGCGAAACCGTAACCCCGCTGATCGATATCGGGATGCCGCGCCAGCCTTCGTGGTTTTTCAAAGTGCCGCGCGGCGCGATCCCCGCCGCATAGACCGCGACACCGGCTTCCATCACACCGTCGATGTCGCGGACACAGCCATTGGTCACGCATCCGGCGAGGCCGCGCAGGCTACAGACCAGCGACGAGGTGCCGCCCCACACCGCTGCCCGGTCGGTGCCCCCGGCGTCGATCATCAATACCGAACCCGCCGGGGCGTCATCGAGGGCGCGGATCACAGCGGTGGTATCGCTGGGAAAGGTGCGCACGGTGTAGGCAATGCCGGAGAAAGATACCCCAGGCACGATCTGCCGGATATCGGGGCCCATATCACCGCATTTTCCCGCCGCTTCATAGATTGTCGCGGTGGGATATCGTCCCAATGTTTCGGCGATGTCGTGCGGTTTCATTGTTTGTTATTGCGCACAATTAGTGTTCTCGGGACTATCGCGCGTTCCGCGGCACAGCAATTGAAGCGCGGAAACACGGCGGTCACGGTAAATCTTCCCTGCGCTCAGAGTCAATCATCGCGACGTGCGGGACGGTCCATCGGCACGCAGCTGTTGGATATTGAATTCGCAAAACCACCCCGTTTAGCAGCGTTTAGACTATTAAAACGCACCCTTTGGCCGAAATTGGCCGCTGCCATTCCGAGAGCCCCGGCCGACGTCGTTCCATATTAGTGGTGGTTCTACACAGCGGCGCTACTTGTCTGGACAAGTGTTCCGTTGATAGAGTTTCTACCGTCTAGAACTTGCGCGACCGAAACGGCGCGCGACCCAGCGGCGATCATAAACCATGGGTAACAAAAAATGACGACGGCATACCGTCTCGGCGTCGATATCGGGGGAACTTTTACCGACTTCGCTGTTGTCGACGACCGCACCGGCGCGATCCGGGTGGAGAAGATGTTGACGTCGGCCAAGGCGCCGGAGGAAACCGTATTGCGCGGTCTCGACGGTCTGTCCGAAGCGATCGACAATTTGTTGCCACAGACCAAAGAAGTGATCCACGCCACCACGCTGATCACCAATGTCATCCTCGAACGCAAGGGCGCCAAGACGGGGTTGCTGACGACGGCGGGGTTCCGCGACATTCTCGAGCTCGCCCGCGAGGTCCGCTACGACATCTTCGATATGTTCATCCGGCTGCCCGAACCGATGGTGCCCCGCCGGTTGCGATTGGGGGTGCGCGAGCGTGTCCTCGCCAACGGGACGATTTTAGAACCGCTGAACGAAGCGGATGTGCGGGACGCAGCGGCGGAATTTCGCGCCGCCGGCGTTGAGGCAATCGCCGTGGCGTTTCTGCATTCGTACCGCGACGGCAGCCACGAACAGCACGCGGCGGAGATATTGCGGAAGGAACTGCCCGGGGTGCCGGTGTCCCTGTCCCACGAAGTCCATCCCGAGCCCAAGGAATACGAGCGCACCTCGACGACCGTGATCGATGCCTATGTTAAGGGCGTCGCGGAAGGCTATCTCGATCAACTGTCCGACGGCCTGAAACAGCGCGGTTACGCGAACCGGCTCTTCGTCATGCTGTCGAATGGCGGTGCCGCAACCGCCGACACGGCAAAGCGCGTGCCTGTGCAAATCGTCGAATCGGGGCCCGCCGCCGGTGTCGAAGCGGCATCCTATTTCGGCCGCCTGATGGGCATCGATCATATGCTGTCGTTCGATATGGGTGGCACCACCGCCAAATTGTGCATCATCGAGGACGGCCGCGCGGCGCGCACCCGCACCTTCGAGGTCGACCGGGTCCATCGATTCAAGGCCGGCAGCGGCCTGCCGGCGGCGGTGCCGGTCTACGATCTGCTCGAGATCGGCGCCGGCGGCGGCAGTATCGCGCGGGTGAACGATTTAGGATTGCTGCAGGTCGGGCCCGACAGCGCTGGCTCCGATCCAGGGCCGGCGAGTTATGGCTTGGGCGGCAGTTTGCCGACCGTCACCGATGCCGACCTGCTACTGGGCTACCTCAATCCTGACTATTTTCTCGGCGGGCAGATGCGCCTCGACAGCGCGGCGGCGGAGAGCGCGGTGGGCGACAATCTGGCCGATGCGACCGGCCTGACGCCGGTCGAGGCGGCGGCTGGCGTGCACGAACTGGTCAACGAGAATATGGCGTCGGCGGCGCGCATGTATGTCGCCGAAAAAGGCCAAGCCCCGTCGAAATTATCCCTGGTCGCCTTCGGCGGCGCCGGCCCGGTCCACGCGGTCGGCCTGGCCCGCAAACTGGGGTGCCCGCGGGTCATCGTTCCGCCTTTCTCCGGCGTGATGTCGTCGCTCGGCCTGTTGGCCGCGCCGGTGGCGTTTGAACGCAGCCGCGCGGTCCGCCAGATCGTCAGCGCGCTCGACCTCGACGCCGTCGAGGCCAGTTTCCAAGAGCTCGAAGACGAAGCCAGTTCGCTGATGCCCGACGGCGCGCCGGTGCTGGTGCGCCGCAGCGTCGATCTGCGCTATTCGGGTCAGGACCATCCGCTGGAAATCGACACCGAGGGACCGTGCAACGATGCCGGCGTAAAATCCGACTGGGAAGCCCGCTTTGAGGCCGCCTATAACGAATTGTATGGCAAAGTCGACGACGACAACCCGGTCGAACTGGCGAGCGTGCGGGTCCATGTCAGCCAGCCGGCGCCGCAACTTAATATCGCGCGCCCCACCGCGACAGCCGATGCCCCGCCCAAGGCGTCGCGCGAGATTTATATATCGGCCCAAGCCGGCATGGAGCCGACGTCGGTCTATGAGCGCACGCAATTACAAATCGGCCAGGAAATCGCCGGCCCGGCAATTGTCGAGGAACGGGAATCGACCACTGTGATCGGCACCGGCGATCGGTTGAGCGTCAACGAATTTGGCTGCCTGGTGGTCGATCTGGCGACGACAACCGCCACCGTCTCAGACGAAACCAGCACGGTGCCGGAAACCGTCGCGATCGGGGGTGGCTAGGCCATGCAACTTGATCCGGTCACCATCCAAATTCTTTGGAACCGCCTCATCACCATCGTCGACGAAGCGGCGACCGGGCTGATGCGCACCGCCTACACGCCCTCGGTCAAGGAGTATCACGATTTTTGCTGCGCGCTGTTCGACATCAACGCGCAAATGCTCTCCCATTCCACGGTCACCACCGCCGGCTTCCTGGGCATCGTGCCCGAGGTCATGCGCAATTTCCTCAAAAAGCACCCGCCGGAAACGCTCAAGCCGGGCGACGCGATTATCACCAACGACCCGTGGATCGCCAGCGGCCACCTCATCGATATTTCCATCGCCTCGCCGATTTTCCACCACGACCGTATCGTCGGTTACACTTTGTGCATCGTCCACCATTTGGACATGGGCGGACGCATGTCGACACTGGAATCGAAAGACATGTACGAGGAGGGGCTGAAGATCCCGATCCTCAAACTGTTCGACGCCGGCCAGCTCAACGAGACCGTGTTCGAGTTCATGCGGGCCAATATCCGCGTGCCCGATAAGGTTCTGGGCGACATACGCGCGCAATTGGTCGCCAACAATGTGTGCACCCGCGGCCTCAATGCCATGCTCGACGAATACGGCCTGGACGGGTTGGAAGAGCTTGGCGCGGAAGTCATCGAGCGCACGGAGTCGAGCCTGCGCCGCAAGATCGCCGCGCTGCCCGACGGCGCCTATCGCAACGATGTGAGTTTGCCGAAAATCCCCGGCTGCGACGACGAGATCGAAATTAAGACCCTGGTCACCGTGGCCGGCGACGAGGTGACCATCGACTATAGCGGATCGTCGGGTGAAGTCGGCGCGGCGATAAATTGTTCCTACAACATGACCCGCTCCTATACTTCCTATCCGATCAAACTGGCGCTCGACCCCTATGTGCCCAACAACGATGGTGGGTTGCGCCCGATCAAAGTGATCGCGCCGGAAGGCACTGTGGTCAATTCACGCCCGCCGGCGGCAACTTGGGGCCGCACCATGATCTCGCATTTATTCCCCGAGATCGTGTTCGCGGCGATGGAAAACATCATGCCGGAAACCATCCTGGCGTCGAATGGCGGCTCGCCGGCAAACGAAGTCTATTTGCACGGCCGACACGCCGATGAGCGTTCGTTTATGGCGATCGCCCAGCATAGCGGCGGGTTTGGCGCCAGCGCGCGCTTTGACGGCTATTCGTGCCTGTGTTTCCCCAACAACACCCGCAACATTCCTGTCGAGGTCACCGAGAACGAAGCCCGCATGTACTATGTGCGCAAAGAGCTGCGCGCCGATTCCGGCGGCCCCGGCCACAACCGCGGCGGGCTCGGCCAGGAGGTCGAGTTCTGCATCCTCGACGGCGGCACCGAATTGGCGCGCGACGTCGAGAGTTCGGTGCGCCTCAGCGGGCGCACCGAGGACGGAACCTTCCCGGTGTTCGGACGGCGCGGCGGCAAAAACGGCCGCGGCAGCGGCATGTGGGCCAATGACGAGCCGGTCGATCATGGCATCTACCGCCGCCTGGCGCCGGGGGACCGGGTCCGCTTCGTCTTAAGCGGCGGCGGCGGGTACGGCGACCCGCGCACACGCGAACCCGAGCGGGTGCTTGCCGATGTCGAGCAAGGCTATGTCTCGATCGAACAGGCCGAGATCGATTTCGGCGTGGTCATCGATCCGGCCCGCATGGAAGTCGACCTTGCCGCCACCGAGGCCCTGCGGAGCGCCATGTCATGACGGCTGTCACGCCAGACCGCGTACCGGCGATTGCGTCACGGCGCAAGACGATGAAAGACGGCGGGGTCAAGCCGATCGGCAAGCCGGTATGGCTGCTCAGCCCGGGTGTTTTATGGCTGTTAATATTTGGGTTGGCGCCCCTCGCCTTCATGTTGATGATGTCGTTCTGGACGTCGACGATATTCGGCACCAAGCCCGATTTTTCGCTCGACAACTACGCCCGGGTCCTGGTCACCGAATTGTACCGCGATCAGCTCTTCAAGACCCTGCGCATCGCTTTTATGACCACGGCGATGACGGTGGTGATCTCCTATCCGGTGGCCTATCTGCTGTCGCGCCTGCAAGGCATGCAGAAAGCGCTGTTCGTGCTGATGATGTTCCTGCCGTTTTGGACCAGCTACGTCATTCGCGCGTTCGTTTGGCTGCCGATCCTCGGCCGCAACGGGGCAATCAACAACGCGCTCCAGGCGCTGGGTATTACCGACGCCCCGATCGACTGGCTGCTGTTCAACGAGGGCGCCGTGTTCCTCGGGCTGGTCTATGTCTACACGCTGTTCATGACGCTGCCGATCTATCTGTCGCTGGAAAAAATCGACCCCGCGCTGGTCGAAGCAGCAACCGACCTCGGTGCGCGGCCGGCCGCGGTATTCCGGCGGGTTATCCTGCCGCTTAGCTGGCCTGGCGTTCTGTCCGGCTGCATCATGGTGTTCCTATTGTCGATCAGCGCATTTGTTACGCCGCAACTGCTCGGCGGCCCGTCGGGTATCATGTATGGCAACGTGATCGCCAGCCAGTTCCTCGCCAACAATAACTGGGCGTTCGGATCGGCCCTGTCGATAACCCTGGTGGGGATCGTATTACTGCTTCTGCTCATCAGTTCGCGATGGATCGGCGTGCAGCATGTCTTCACCGGTGGACGGAACAGCTGACGTTATGACCTCGATCGCCGCCAGACCCGCGAACATCGCCAAACCGCGCAGCGCCCGTAAACCGGCGCGCGACCATCGACCCTATGGCGGTTACCGCACCGCGCTGTGGATTTATGCCGGCGCCTTCTACGCGTTTCTGTACGGCCCGCTGCTGATGATTGTGCTGCTGTCGTTCAACAATTCAGAGATCGTTGGCTTTCCCTTCCAAGGATTCACCGTCCGTTGGTACGAGGTGGTGTTCGCCAGTCCGGCGCTTCTGAAAGCGCTTGGCAACAGTTTGGCGGTGGGCTTTCTGGCAGCCGCGATCGCCACAACGCTAGCGCTGACATTGGCCATGGCGTTCCGCCATCAGTTTCGCGGTAAATCCATCGTGCTCTATCTTATTTTGGTGCCAATCATCATTCCCGGCATCATCGGCGGTATCGTCTTGCTGATCTTCTTCGGGTTTTCCGGCATTCGCTCTTCACTGTGGACCACGGTTTTGGTCGCCCACGTCAATTGGGTGCTGCCATTTGCCTTCCTCACTCTGTTCCCGCGCCTGCACGGGTTCGACCGGGCGCTTGAGGAAGCGGCCATGGATCTCGGCGCGAAACCCTGGGAAATCTTTACCCGCATCGTGTTCCCGATCATTCGGCCCGGCGTGATCGCCACCGCCTTGTTCTCGTTCAGCCTGTCGTTTGACGAGTTCATTCGAACCATATTCGTCAGCGGTTTCGACCGCACCATACCCGTTCAGTTCTGGGGGCTTATCGTTGACGAGTTGGCCCCCGAGTTACCCGCGATGGCAGTGCTTATCATCGTGATTTCGATCTTTAGCTCGCTTATCGGATTTTACTTTATGTGGCGCGCCTCAAGGGCCGCCGCGACCTACGACCGAAAGGCGAGTTGAAGGAATTTGTGTGCGTTAACAATCACAAGCAACCTCTGAGGGGAGGAACCAGATGAAAAAGTCTATTTCTGACGTAACGAATTCGACCAGCAACCGCAGCTCCGATCGCCGCACGTTTTTGAAAACTGCCGGCGTCGCCGGTCTTGGCGGACTTGCGGCCAGCACGTTGCCATTATCGCCTGTGTTCGCCCAGGCGAAGAAGGTCGTCGCCATTATGCCTGGCGTTTTCATTCCCGATCCGGCGCGACCGATTGTCGAGCAATTGTCGGGGGTCACGGTCGAGAACGCGCCTTACGTGTCACCGACCGACACGCTGGCCAAATTGATGGCGCCGGGCGGCACCAAGAACTACGACATGATGGTCAGCCTGACCCAGTTCGTGAAAGGCCCGGCATTGGGTGAAAAGGACGGCGACGAACGCCTCCATGCGCTCGATATGAGCAAAATTCCCAATGCTCAGAACCTGATGCCGTTGTTCAAGAAGGACATCGTCACGAGAGCCGGTAAGACTTATATGGTCCCGGTTGTTTGGGGATATGATTCGGTTATCTACAACGCCGACAAGATCCCGACCGACGATCCGCTGACCCAGTCCTGGGGCGTCCTGTTCGACGATAAATACAAGGGCAAAGTGGCCTGGCGCGACGACGCCCACGGCATGATCATGGCGGCGGCGTTGCATCGCGGCCACCCCGATCCGGTGGCCATGGACGCCAGCGATCTGAAAGACATCACCGCCTATCTGATCGACCGCAAGAAAAACGTGCGTACCATGTGGACCAAGTTCGGCGAAGCGGTGAACTTGGTTTCCTCGGGTGAGGTTTGGGCCATGTATGGCTGGATTGCCATGCGGGCGGTCTTGCAAAAGCAGGGCCTGAACGTCACCAATAACTGGCCAACCGACGGTCTGCTGACGTGGAACCAGTCAGGTTTCGTGCCCAAGGATTCGCCAAATACGGCCAATGCGGAAGCCGTCATCAACGCGATGCTTTCCAAAGAGTATGGCCAGAAGCTGACCGAAGTGACGAACTATCCGTCGACTTCGGCCGAGGTCGCGGCGCTGTTCAGCACCGCGGACAAGCGCAAGCTGGGCTTCGACCTGGTTGATCGCGGGGTCAAGCTTTATGGGCTCAACTTCCCGGCCAATATCGATAAATGGGTCGAGTCCTGGAACATCATCAAGACCGCCTAACCGGCCTTATCGCTGTGGTGGCCGTAGCCTAAAGCTGCGGCCACCATGGTGGCCGATTTGTTAAATCGTACGAGGACCAGCCGGTGACCGACCCCGTTTCCGACGTTTCGACACCGCCGACTGTCGCGCCCGCGCCAGAAATGGCCACAGGTAATGCTGCGGTCGAAATCCGCGACGTCTCCAAATGGTTCGGCGAGGTCACGGCGCTCGATAATGTTTCGTTCGAAATTGGCCGGGGCGAATTTTTCTCCCTGCTCGGCCCGTCTGGCTGTGGCAAAACCACGCTATTACGCATGATCGGTGGGTTCGAAACACCCAGCGAGGGTCAAATTCTGATCGACGGGGTCGATACCGCTGGCGCGCCGCCATACGCACGCAGCACCAACATGATTTTTCAGCATCTGGCGTTGTTCCCGCACATGAGCGTGCACGATAACGTCGCCTTTGGACTGAAGATGAAACGCATCGAAGACAATATAGTCGAGCAAAAGGTACACCAAGCTCTCGAGCTGGTGCGCCTCGAGGGCTATGGCGGGCGCAAAATCGATCAATTGAGCGGCGGCCAAAAACAGCGGGTTGCGATGGCGCGCGCGCTAATCAACGACCCGTCGGTTCTGTTGCTCGACGAGCCGCTGGGCGCGCTGGACTTACAGCTTCGACTGCAAATGCAGGACGAGTTGCGGCGCCTGCACAAATCGCTCGGCAACACCTTTATTTTCGTCACCCACGATCAGGGCGAGGCGATGGCCATGTCCGATCGTATCGCGGTGATGGACCAGGGCCATATTCTGCAAATCGGCACGCCGGAAGACATTTACGAGGCGCCGCGAACCCGTTTCGTCGCCGATTTTGTCGGCCACACCAATGTGTTCGACGGCCGCGTGTCTCAAATCGACGATAACGGCGAATGTCTCGTCGTATGTGGTGGTTTGACGTTCCGATGCATTGCGCCCACCGGGCTGGCCGTCGAACAACCGGTATCGATCGCCGTGCGGTTCGAAGACGTGACCCTGGACGGCACCTTGGGTTCAGCCGACGGCACCGGATGTTCGGCCACTGTGACCGAGAAAATGTATCTCGGTGGCATGTTCCGCTTTGAAACCAGGACCGCCGAAGGCGTAGCGCTGACTTCCGACGTCACCAATTCCGACGCGGCGCGGCTGGTCGCTGAAGGTGATACCGTCAATCTGGCCTGGCGACCGACAAATGTGTCGGTGTTGCTGGAATAACACCGTGGGCCGGGGACGCCGCGAATGAGGGGGAGCCAATGTCGTTAAATGTGGACTGGCAACGCAGCGATTATTCGCGCGTTCCCTATTGGCTCTACCACGACGCCGATGTCTATGCCCGCGAGCAAGACCTCATCTTTCGCGGGCCGACATGGTCGTATCTGTGCCTGGAAGCGGAGATGCCCGAACCCGGCGATTTTCGCACCACCTGGGTTGGCGACACCCCGGTTCTGGTCAATCGCGATCGTGACGGTGCGGTCCATGCGATGGTCAACCGCTGCGCCCATCGCGGCGCCGCCGTCTGCCGTCATGCCCGCGGCAATACCAAGGTGCACACCTGCATCTATCACCGCTGGAGCTACGATCTGAGCGGCGATTTGATCGGCATTCCGTTCCAGCGCGGCATTCGCGGCGAAGGCGGCATGGATGACGATTTCGACAAGACCCAGCACGGACTGCGGCGCCTGCGCGTAGCCTGCTACAAGGGCATCGTCTTCGGCACATTTTCCGACGCGACCGAGCCGATCGAAGACTATCTGGGGCCGATGATGTGCGGCCATATTAGCCGGCTGATGTTTAAACCGCTGCGCGTCCTGGGCTATCAGCGCCAAACGATCCACGGCAACTGGAAACTCTATCTGGAGAATTTGCGCGATACTTACCACGCCAGCCTGCTGCACGAATTCCTGGTGACCTTCGGGCTCGACCGGGCGACCCAGAAGGGCGGCGTCGAGATGGATGCGCGCCACCGCCATAATCTCACCTATGCCCATGCCGGCTCCGACAGCGACGCCGACGCCAAGGAGGCCTATGGCGGCCATCAACTCAATAGCGACAAATTGACTTTGCGCGACCCCAGACTGCTCGAATTCCGTCAGGAGTATGAGGACGACCGCAATCTGGCGATCTCGACTATGTTTCCCAACGCCTCATTCCAGCAGCTAAATAATTCCTTGGCGACGCGCCAGATCCAATCAAAAGGCATCGACGCGTTCGATCTGATCTGGACCTATTTCGGCTATGCCGACGACGATCAGGACATGACCGACCACCGGCTGCGTCAGCTCAATCTGTTCGGCCCCGGCGGTCTGGTCTCCATGGAGGACGCCGAAGCAATCGAGATTGCCCACCGCGCCAGCCGCCATGAAGGTCCGAGCGCGGCGACAGTGATCGAAGTCGGCGGCAAGGGTGAAATCTCCGACCGAGCCTACCGTGTAAACGACGTGCCGATCCGCGGCTTTTGGTCCTACTACGCCGAACTCATGGACATCGAGCCGGAAGGGGCGGTGCGGTGATATCGGTCGAGCACCGGCTGGCGATCGACGATCTGTTCGCCGATTACGGCGCCTATCTCGACGGCGACCGGCTGGAGGATTGGGTTGAGCTGTTCGTCGAAGACTGTGTCTATAAGATATTGCCGCGCGAAAATGTCAGCCTCGACCTGCCGGTGAGCCTGATACTGTGCGAAAACAAGAACATGCTGCGCGACCGCACCGTCTCGTTGCGCCAGGCCAACGAATATAGCGTTCACACCGACAAGCATCTGATCAGCAATGTGCGTATCAAAGGTCCGGCCGCCGCCGGCGGCTACGCGGTGGAAGCCAACTACGCGATGTATCAGGCCGATAACGAAGGCAATGGCAGCCTCTACAGTTTCGGCACCTATGTCGATGAAGTGGTGTTCGCCGGCGACGGGCCGAAATTTCGCGCCAAGACGGTGATCGTCGACAATTGGTCGATCCCGCACATGCTGTCGACGCCGATTTAAGCGCGGCGGTTTCTCCAATGGCGACACCGGGTTTGATCAAGCATCGCGTGGGCCTGCTGATCCCATCATCCAACACCAATATCGAGCCGGAATATTATTCGGTGATGCCGGCGTCGGTGAGCACGCATTTCGCCCGCATCGCCATGACCGCGGTGAACGACGAGGGCCTGTCCGGCCAGGACCAAGACGTGGCCCGGCAATCGGAACTACTGGCGGCAGCCCAGGTCGACGTCATTCTATTTTGCCTAACAGCGGCGAGCTTTGTTCTCGGTCTCGACTATGACACCGGCCTCAAGCAGCGGATTGAAAGCGCCAGCGGCAAGCCGGCCCTGACGGCCGCGCAAACCATTGTCGACGCGCTGAACACAATTGGGGTGCGGCGCATCGCCATGGCGACGCCGTTTGTACCTGAGGTCAATGAGGTCAGCCGGGCCTTCATGGCCGCTAACGGTTTCGATGTGGTGTCGATAGAAGGGTTGGGCTTGGTCGATAATTTTTCGATCGCGCTGACCGACTACGAAACGGTGCGCGCACTGGTTTGGCAGGCCGACCATAGCGACGCCGAGGCGATCGTTATTCCCGGCGGCAATATGCCGTGCCTTGAGATCGCGCCCGAATT
This sequence comes from Alphaproteobacteria bacterium, assembly GCA_011087645.1. GTDB lineage: Bacteria > Pseudomonadota > Alphaproteobacteria > UBA6615 > UBA6615 > JABDJY01. The sequence goes on along the minus strand of JAALLF010000002.1, from coordinate 34,267 downwards.
GGAACAAGAACTTAAGAAACCGGTCGTAACGACTAACCAGGCTGGCATATGGGCGTTGCTGCGCCACCTCGGTGGATTTCATCGGTTAGACGGTCGGGGACTGTTGTTGAATAAGTATTTATCGACCTAACACCGACCCGATGATGGCCGCTTTGGGTCAACAACTGCCGCCAACCCTCACTCCGGGGTACGGCTGCTTTGCGGCCGATATCGGGAATCGTATGACGATGCAGGCGCCCACTTCGACACTTTCGATGCTGACGGTACCGCCAAAGTTTTTGGCTATGGTCTCGACGATCGATAAACCCAGGCCGCTGCCCGCGCTCGGTTCCAACTGTCTGAAACGGTCAAAGGCGCGCGATTGATCTTCCGGGCTTATGCCCCGGCCGTCGTCAGCCACCGAAATTTCGGCGTCGAATTCGTGCTGCGCTACATGAATACGAATTCGGGATAATCCAGGACCCGCGTGCCGCAATGCGTTGTCGATAAGATTTTCTATCGCTTCGGCGACCAATACCGGCTCTCCTTGCAAGAAAATTGGCGTTTCAGATAGGTCCATTTGAAGATCGAGCCCGCAAGCCGCAATTCGTTCAGCGTTCCGGGTTGCGACTTCATTTGTAATTTCGACAAGATCGAATGTTGTACCTCTGCCCGAGTCCGAACCGGCGCGGGCGCGTTCGTAGGACAGAAGCTGGTTGGCCAGGCGGCTGGCGTGGCGGGCGGCGTCGATCAGCTCGTCGGTGCGCTCCGCCGTGTCGTCGGCGGTACGCGCCGAGCGCACCGCCTCGGCCATGGACAGGACCCCGGCGATCGGATTGCGCAACTGGTGGGCGGCGTCGGAAATGAACACGTCCTTGGAATGGATCGATTGCTCGAGCTGGTCGAATAGCGTGTTGAGGGTCGACACGATGCCGCGCACTTCCTTGGGCAGCGGCCGTTTGATCTGGCCCAGATCGTCGCTGGAGCGGCTCGAGATCGCGCCTTGCAGATCAGTCAGCGGCCGCAGTCCAAAGTTGATGCCCAGCCAGACCACGACCGCCACGGTCAACACCAGACTGGCGATCAGCAGGATAGCGCGCAGCGCCAGGTCGCGAACAAACTGGTCGCGGCCGTCGAAGGTCTGCCACACGGTGACCATGGAAAACCCCGACAACCCCTCGAAGTTGCTGGCCTCGCGCAGGCGCACCACGCGGACATCCTGGCCCAGATGTTGGGATTGGAAATAGATCGGCTGGCCGACCGGCTGGGTCGCCGCGCCGGGCGCCACCGGCGGCGTGGCGTAACCGGTGACATAGACCCCGTCGGGGCCGTTCACATGATAGAAAATCTGGCCGCCCGACGTGTCGCGCAACAGATCGCGGGTGATCTCCGACAGGGCGTCGCCGGCGGAAATATCGATATCGCGCGCGATCGCCAGCGACGACGCCAGCAGGGTGCGGTCGAACAGGTCTTCGGCGGTTTGCAGCGCCACGGTGAAGCGCCAATAGCCGGCGATGATCGAGATCAGGATCAGCGGCACCAATATGATCAGCGCCAGGCGGGATCGAAGCGACAGGACCCTCATTGTTGCGGCTCATCCTCGAGCAGATAGCCCAGCCCGCGCGCGTTCTTGATCGACACGCCGTAATCCGCCAAGCGCTTGCGCAGCCGCGAAATATGGACCTCGATCACCGTCTCATCGACTTCGCTGCCGATACCGTAGACATGATCGAGGATCGCCGCCTTCGCCACCAGCCGGCCGCGCGTGTCGAGCAGGCATTCGAGAACCGCGACCTCGCGCCGCGATATATCCAGCGAAACGCCCTGGTGAAAAAGCTGACGGGACTCGGCGTCGAATTCCAGCGAACCCACCGGCACCCGGGCCACCGCCGCCGCCGGGCGCCGGCGCGACAGGGCGCGCACCCGCGCCGCCAGTTCGGCCATCTCGAACGGTTTGACCAGATAGTCATCGGCGCCGGCATCCAGGCCATCGACCCGGTCGCCGGTCTCGGCGCGGGCAGTCAATAAAATGACCGGGGTCGCGTCGCCGCGCTCGCGAATGCGCCGCAAGATGGTCAGCCCGTCCATGCCGGGCAGGTTGATATCGAGCACAATCAGGTCGGCGCCTTCGCGCGCCAGAAAGGCGTCGGCCTCCGCGCCATCGTCAATCAAGTCGACCGCGTGGCCGGAATCGCGCAATTGATAGGCGATTCCCTTGGCCAGCGGTTCATTATCCTCGATTAAGGCTATGCGCATTTTTTGATACCTTGAAAGCCTGCTGCAAGGTTGGCGTGCGACGCTCCCCATATCAACCGGAGAGGCTTTACACTTCGGAGAACTATGACGGGGCGGATCGCGTAAGTCATCCGCTCCCCTAAAGGGAGACATCAATGATTGCTTTCAAACCCACCCGTCGGGTGGCGCTTGGGCTCGTGGCGGCGGCCGCCGCGACGTTCACAATTCAACAGCCGGCCGTGGCGCAGGGCATCGATCTGGCCGGCAAGACCGTCGACTGGATCATTCCGTTTTCGGAGTCCGGCGGTTCAGCCAAATGGGCAAATTTTTACGCGCCCCTGCTGTCCGAAGCCTTACCGGGTAAGCCCACGGTCGTCGTGAAGTTCATGCCGGGCGCCGGTTCCACGAAAGGCGCCAACTTTTTCCAGGATAAGAAATACAAAGACGGCACGACGATCTTCGGTTCGTCCGGCTCGACGCAGTTCCCCTATCTGTTGGGCGATCCACGCGTGAAGTATGAATATGGCGATTGGAACGTGGTGCTGGCGTCCGGCACAGGCGGCGTCGCTTATTTGCCGCCGGATTTGGCCAAGAAGTTCAACGGCTCGGCGAACGGGCTGAAAGACGTTGACTTCATCTACGGCTCGCAAGGCGCCACCCGCCTGGATCTGGTGCCCCTATTGGCCTGGGAGATGCTGGGGATGAAGGTCGAGCCGGTGTTTGGCATTAAAGGCCGCGGCGATGGCCGCCTGATGTTCGAACGTGGCGAAGCCAATATCGACTATCAGACCTCGTCGTCTTATCTCAAAGGCGTCACGCCGCTGGTCAAGGAAGGCAAGGCGGTTCCCATGATGTCGTGGGGCGCGCTGGATGGCGACGGCAATATCGTCCGCGATCCGACCTTCCCCGACATGGCAACCTTCAAGGAAGTTTGCGAAGCGACCGACGGTTGCGAGACTTCGGGCGAGAAATGGGAAGCCTGGAAAGCCTTCTTCGTTGCCGGGTTCCCGGCGCAGAAGATGGTCTTCCTGGCCAACGGCGCCCCTGCTGAAGCGATCGCCACCTACACGGCGGCGTTCGAGGCGGTTAAAGCACGCGCCGACTTTGCCGATATTTCCAAAAAACGTCTCGGTATCTATCCGCAGATGACCGGTAACGAGGCCAAGGGGGCGCTGGAAAGCGGCACCAATGTTGCGCCGGAAGCCAAAGCGTTTGTAACCAACTGGCTTAGCGAGCGTTACGGCGTTACCTTGAAGAAATAGCGTTACGTTGGATGGCCTCTCCTTAATCGGGGAGGCCATCCGACCCTTTCCTCAGACTGCAGAGCGAGACCGATGGATCTTATCGCGACTGCATTACCCGCCTTGGGAGAAGCTTTCTCCCTGATCCTGCAACCGCAACAGATCATGTTTTTGGTCCTGGGCGTGTTGCTGGGGCTGTCGGTTGGCGTATTCCCCGGCCTCGGCGGGATCGCCGGGCTTAGCCTGGTCCTCCCCTTCGTCTTCGGCATGGAGCCGGTATCGGGTCTCGCCTTGATGGTCGGCCTGGTCGCCGTCATCCCAACGTCGGATACATTTGCGTCTGTCTTAATGGGCATTCCCGGATCGTCGGCGTCGCAAGCCACGGTGCTCGACGGCTTCCCCATGGCCAAAAACGGCGAGGCCGCCCGCGCGCTCTCCGCCGCCTTCATCTCCTCGCTATTCGGCGGATTGTTCGGCGCCGCCATCCTCACCTTCTTCATTCTCATCGCGCGGCCCATCGTTCTGGCCTTCGGTCTGCCCGAAATGCTGATGATCACCATCCTCGGCCTGTCGATGGTCGCCATCCTCGCCGGACGGCTGCCGCTCAAAGGCGTCGCCGCCGCCGGGCTCGGGCTTATGGTCGGCGCCATCGGCGAGGCGGACGCCGGCGGCAGTCTGCGCATGTCGACCTACGACATTCCCTACCTCACCGACGGGCTGAAACTTGTCATCGTCGGGTTGGGTATTTTCGCCATCCCGGAAATCGTCGCCCTGCTGCGCCAAGACCGCTCGATCGCCAAGAACGCGACGCTCGGCGCCGGTTGGATGGCCGGCATCCGCGATTGGTGGGCGAATATCTGGTTGTCGATCCGTTGTTCCGTGATCGGCGTGATCGTCGGCGTCATTCCCGGGCTCGGCGGCTCGGTGGTGGATTGGATCGCCTACGGCCATACCGTGCAGTCGACCAAGGACAGGACCGGGTTCGGCAAGGGCGATATACGCGGCGTCATTGGTCCGGAAAGTTCGAACAACGCCAAAGAGGGCGGCGGCCTGGTCCCCACCCTGATGTTCGGCATCCCCGGGTCGGGCTCGATGGCCGTCTTCATTGGCGGCGTCGCCCTGTTGGGCATCGATGTGGGCCCCCAGCTCATCACCAACAATCTCGACATCACCTACACCATCGTCTGGTCCCTGGCGCTGGCCAACGTGGTCGGCGCCGGCCTGTGCATCCTGCTGTCGGGCGGCATCGCCAAACTGACCACCATCCGCTTCACCCTGCTGGCGCCGTTCCTGTTCATGATGATCTCGTTCGCCGCCTTCCAGTCGCGCCAGTCCTTGGGCGACTTGGCCGCGCTGTTCGCGGTCGGTCTGATCGGCATTCTGCTGCGCCGCTTCGACTGGTCGCGCCCGGCGTTCCTGATCGGCTTCGTGCTGTCGACCCAGGCCGAAAATTTCAGCTTCCAGGCCTATCAAGTCGCCGCCAGCAAGTTCCGCCGCGGCGCCGATGCCGGCCTGGAATATATCTTCAGCGAGATCGTCCTGGTGCTGCTGGTGGTGACCATCATCTCGATCGTCATCGGCATCCGCCAAGCCAAGGTGATCATGCCCGAGGGCGAGACGCCGATCGGCAAGAAACGCGCGCCGCTGATCTTCCTGATCGCCATCACCGCCTACTTCCTGGTCAGTTTCTTCAACGCCCAGGCGATCACCATCCAGACAGACCGCATCTTCCCGATGACGATCTCCTTCGTCTCGGTGATCTGCTGCTTCGCGCTGCTGATCCAGATGATGCGCGCCGACGAGGGCAGTTCGATCTTCGCCGACCGCGAGGCCAGCGGCGAAGACGCGGAGGCGCCGCACGGGCTGTGGCCGACCCTGGCCTGGTTCGCCGGCCTTCTGGTGCTGGCCTCCCTGCTCGGCTTCATCCTGGCTTTGGCGATCTTCATCGTGGCGTTTTTGCGCATACGCGCCGGGCTGGGTTGGCCGAAGACGCTTATACTGTCGGCCCTGGGCATCGCCTTCATGCTGGGCATGGCGACGGTGCTCAACCGTGACTTCCCGCCGGGTTTGCTGCAATCTCTCGTCGAATTGCCCTGGCCCTTTAGATAGCGGAGGCGGCGGTGAGCCAAACCGGCATTCCCTACTTGTTTCTGCGCGGCGGCACCTCGCGCGGCCCCTATTTCAAGCGGGCCGACCTGCCGCAAGACCTCGAAACGCTAAGCGAAGTTCTCATTGCGGCCGTCGGGGCCGGCCATCCGCTGAACATCGACGGCATTGGCGGCGGCGCGGCGGTTACCACCAAGGTGGCGATGCTGTCGCGCTCGGACGAGGATTGGGCGGACATCGACTATTTCTTCGCCCAAGTCAGCGTCGAAGACCGGCTGGTCGATTACAAGCCGACCTGCGGCAACATCATGTCCGGCGTCGGACCGGCGGCCATCGAAATGGGTCTGTTCGAACCGGCGGGCGACGTCACCACGGTCAAAATCCGCGCCGTAAACACCGGCGCACGCGTCATCGCCTCGATCCGCACCCCCGGCGGAGTCGTGGAATATGACGGCGACGCGGCGATCGACGGGGTGCCGGGCACCGCCGCGCCGATCGAACTGGCCTTCATGGATGTCGCGGGGTCGTCGACCGGCGCCTTCCTGCCGACCGGCAATCTGACCGACGAGATCGACGGCATCACCGTGACGTGCATGGATGTCGCCATGCCGATCGTCATCGCGCGGGCCGATGCGTTTGGCCTCACCGGCTATGAGAGCCGCGAAGAGCTGGACGCCAACACCGAATTCTTCGCCGCCATGGAAGCCGTGCGGCTGAAAGCCGGCGAGAAAATGGGCATGGGCGATGTGCGCGATTCCGTGACCCCGAAATTCGCCGTCCTGGCGCCGGCGCGCGACGGCGGCGCCATCGCGGCGCGCTATTTCATGCCCTGGAAAACCCACCCGACCATGGCCGTCACCGGCTCGCAATGTCTGGCGTCCTGCGCCCTGACGCCGGGCACCGTTTCGGACGGTCTGTTGACCCGACCCACCGGCTCACCGGTCACGGTCACCCTGGAGCATCCCTCGGGCGCCATCGACGTGCTGGTCGATTACCGGCTGGACGACGGTTTCGAGATCATTTCCGCCGGCCTGCTGCGCACCGCGCGCAAACTCGCCGAGGGCCAACTCTTCGTCCCCGCGCGGGTCTGGGGTTAGAGCCGTATCCGTTCTGTCGGGTTCGGTTACCGGCAAGCTCTGCTGTCATCTGTGCGCGGAAAAACCCTCTCCCACCGGGAGAGGGTGGTGAGCGTAAGCGAACCGGGTGAGGGGAAGTAGGCGGCGAAGTAGTTGCTGAACGGATTACACCCCCTCACCCCAACCCCTCTCCCAAGGGAGAGGGGCTTTGCACCCGGCATGATCGGTGAGTTTATCGTTACACCAAGCTATAGAGGCCGAGCGCCGAGGCCAGCAGATTGATCGCCAGACCGGTGAGTATGGTCTTCAGCCCGATGGCGAATATCCTGGCCGGCATGCGGTTGAGGACCAGGCTGCCCACATAGGTGCCGGCGGAGATCGCCACCAGCATTAAAACGATCAGCCCCAGCCAGTCGGCGAAGGCAAACCCCAAGATGCCAAAGGCGACGATCTTCAGCGCGTGCTGGGCCCCCATGCAGGCCGAGTGGGTCGCCACCAGACCCTTGGGATCATAGCCGCGCTGATTGAGCAGGCCCGATATGAAGGTGCCGGTGGCGCCGAAAAACATCGTCAGAATACTGGCCACCAGTCCGATCACGATAAGGATCACGTTGCCGGTGCCGACGAAGCGCATCTTCGGGCCCCATACCGTATAGAGAATGAACAGGGCCAGGCCTGCGCGCAGGATATCGCCCGGCAGGGTGACCACAATGCTGCCGCCGATGGCGATGCCGAAAACACTGCCGATGGCGAAATAGATAAAGGTTCGCCAATCGATATCGGCGCGCAATATGGCCCCGCGCGCGATATTGGCGCCGAACTGCACCACGCCATGAACCGGAATAATTGCCGCCGCGGGCATCAGCGTCGCCATCACCGCGAGCAGTGAGACCCCGCCGCCGATGCCCATCGCCGCGGTCACGAACCCGCCGACAAAGCTCATCGCCGTCAGGGCATAGACCGCGAAAACATCAAGGCCGTTTGGCACCAGGTCCAATGATAAAATCCTTAACCGGGATCGGGGATAATCCGGCACCGAACGCCGAATCGTGGTGTGGTATAGTCGCCCCAGTCGCCCCAGTCGCGACGCAAGCGACGCTGCGGAGATAGTCGATGATATTGGAAAATCGCGCGCTCGTCCTCGACCTTATCGAATGGGTGGCGGAGAAGCCGCGTTCCTACGATGACGTGATGGGCGCCTGGCGCACATCCTGCCCCCGCCTGCCGATTTGGGAAGACGCGGTCGATAGCGGGCTGGTGGTCCGCGCGCGCGATCCGCAAACCGGAAGCAGCGTCGAAATCACCGAAAAAGGCCTCTCCGTGCTGCGCCAAGAAGGCCGCGCCTAAACCGCATTCCATTCTGTTAGCCTCCAGGAAACTAACCCTCTCCCACCGGGAGAGGGTGGCGAGCATTGGCGAGCCGGGTGAGGGGAAATAGGCGGAAAAGTGCTCACCGGAGGGATGATGTCCCCTCACCCCAACCCCTCTCCCCAAAGGAGAGGGGCATAGCGCAGCGTCGAATTTGGAGTTAGCTCCAAATCAGATGACCGCGCCTAGTCCGAACCCGCTCTAAGCCGCGTCGCGCACCTCCTCGTGCAGCAGATTGAGGGCCGAGCCGGCGCGGAACCAGTCGAGCTGCACCGCCGTGTAGGAATGGGTGAGCGCGATGGTCTCGCGGGTCGCGTCAGCGTGTTCGATCGCACATTCGACGGGTTTGCCCGGCGTCAGATCCGCCAGCCCGACCAGGCTCAACCGGTCATCGGCTCTGATCCGCTCGTAGTCGTCGGGATCGGCGAAGGTCAGCGCCAACAGACCCTGCTTCTTTAAATTGGTTTCGTGAATGCGCGCGAAGCTGCGGGCAATCACCGCCGCGCCGCCCAGCAGCCGCGGCGAGAGCGCCGCGTGTTCGCGGCTGCTGCCCTCGCCATAATTCGCGTCGCCGACGACCAGCCATCCTTGCCCGCGGGCCAGGTAATCGCGGGCGATTTCGGAGAAAGGCCGATCGGTTTCGCCGCTCATCAGGTTAGCGCCGGTGCCCCGCGCGCCGGTAAAAGCGTTGATCGCGCCCATGAACATATTGTCGCTGAAACGGTCGAGATGACCGCGCAGGCGCAACCACGGACCCGCCGGCGAGATCTGATCGGTCGTGGTCTTGCCCTTGGTCTTCACCAGGACCGGTAGGCCGGTAAAATCTTCGCCCTGCCAAGCCGGCCAGGGCCGTAACACCTGAAGGCGCTGGCTGTCGGGATCGATGGCGACCTCGACCGCGCCGCCGTCGGCCGGCGGGGCGATATATTTATTCGCGCCGCGTTCGAAGCCGGCCGCCGGAATATCGTCGGCTTGCGCCGGTGGCGTCAGCATGAAGCGGTTGCCGTCGCCGTCGACCAGCGGGTCGGTCAGCGGGTTGAAGGACAAGCGGCCGGCCAGGGCAAAGGCGGTGGCGATCTCCGGGCTGGCGATGAAATTCATCGTCGTCGCCTGACCGTCGTTTCGTTGCGGGAAATTGCGGTTGAACGAGGTGACGATGGTATTGGGTTCCGCCGTCTCGTCGGGCGCGCGACGCCATTGGCCGATGCACGGTCCGCAGGCGTTCGCCAGCACCACGCCGCCAATGTCACGCAGCGAGGCGGTCTGCCCGTCGCGTTCGATGGTGGCGCGAATTTGCTCCGAACCCGGCGTCACCATGAACGCCGACGCCGCGCCGACCCCGCGCGCCGTCGCCTGCCGCGCCACGTCGGCGGCCCGGCTCATATCCTGGTACGACGAATTGGTGCAGCTGCCGATCAGCACCGAACTGACCGCGTCGCAAAAACCGTTGCCGGGGTCGGCGACTTCCGCGGCGAGCTGCGATATCGGCCGCGCGCGGTCGGGCGAATGGGGACCGACGACATGGGGCTCCAGGGTCGACAGATCGAGCTCGATGACCCGGTCGTAATGGGACGCGGGATCGGCTTCCACTTCCGGGTCCGGGCTCAGCAAATTGCCATAAAGCTTCGAAACTTCGGCGATATCGGCCCGCCGGGTCGCGCTCAGATACCGCGCCATCGCCTCGTCGAACGGGAAAATCGACGTGGTCGCGCCGACCTCGGCGCCCATATTGGTGATCGTCGCCTTGCCGGTGGCGCTGATGGTGCGCGCGCCGGGGCCGATATATTCGATGATCGCATTGGTGCCGCCGGCGACCGTCAACCGGCCGGCGACATTGAGGATGACGTCTTTCGGCGCCGCCCAACCGTGCAATTCGCCGGTCAGATAGACTGCAATGCGCTGCGGATAGAGCAACTCCCAGGGCAGACCGGCGATGACCTCAGTCGCATCGGCGCCGCCGACGCCCACCGCGCACGCCCCCAGGCCGCCGCCATTGGGGGTGTGGGAATCGGTGCCGATGATCATTGCGCCAGGCACCGCGTAGTTTTCCAGCACCACCTGATGAATGATGCCAGCGCCGGGCTGCCAAAAGCCGACGCCATATTTTGCCGCGACGGTTTTGAGGAAATCATAGACCTCGGCGTTCTCATCGAGCGAGGCGCGTAAATCCGAAACCCCGTCCTCGCGCGCCTCGATCAGATGATCGCAGTGAATGGTGGTCGGCACCGCCACCTTAGGCCGGCGCGTCTGCATGAATTGCAACATGCCGCTCTGGCCCAGCACGTCCTGGAACACCACCCGGTCGGGGCGAAGACGCAGGAATGACTCCCCCGGTTCCAGGTCCTGCGCCAGGGGATCGTCTAAATGACCCAGCACGATTTTTTCCGCCAAGGTCAGCGGGCGGTCGAGCCGGGCGCGCACCGCATAGAGATTATGAGCCATGCGGTCGTACATGGCGGCGACCGATTTGGGCGTGGCTTCAATGGTAAATTCCGGATCTGGCGTGCGCATAGCGGGGCTCCCTTGTTTCGATCTCGTGCGCAGCCTAGCGATCCTCCGTCATTCAATCTAATATATCTTTCTATCAATATTCATATGTTTTATATATGGATAATGGAGCTTCGCCACCTACGCTATTTCGTCACCGTCGCCGAAGAGGAACACATCACCCGGGCCGCCGAACGGCTCGGCATTCAGCAGCCGCCGCTCAGCCTGCAGATCCGCGCGTTGGAGACCGAGCTCGATGTGCAGCTCTTCCGGCGTAAGCCGCGCGGCGTCGAGTTGACCGATGCGGGCCGCATCTTTTTCGACGACGCGCGCAAAATCCTCGACCAGGTCGACCAAGCGCTGGCGCGAACCCAGCGCACCGCGCGCGGCGAACAGGGCACCGTCGTCATCGGCTTCACCAGTTCCGCGCCGTTTCATCCCTTCGTGCCCGAGGTGATCCGCGCCTTTCGCGACTCCCACCCGCTGGTGTCGTTAGAGTTGAAGGAGGCTGGGACCAGCGAACTTGTCGCCGCAGTCGAGGGTGAACAGATGGATGCCGCCTTCATCCGCTCGCAATCGACCGACGCAACCGGCGTCGCCATCCACCGGCTGTTCGCCGAGAAGTTCCTGGCGGCGCTGCCGGCCGGCCATGCCCTGGCGTCGAGCGACAAACCGATTGCCTTGACCGATTTGCGCCACGAACCGCTGATCCTCTACCGGCGGGTAAGTGGCCCCGGCCTGTACGACACGATTTTGTCGGCCTGCCAACGGGCCGGCTTCAGTCCGGACATTACGCAAGAGGCGCCGCAAATCGTCTCGACCTTGAACCTGGTCGCCGCCGGTCTCGGCGTTACCTTGGTGCCGGCTTCGCTTCGCCAGGCGCGAATGGTGGGCGTGGTATTTCGCCCGCTGAAATCGACGCCAGAGCTAACCGCGCCGCTCAATCTGGCGTGCCGAAAAGTAGACTATTCGGAAGCCGCCAAACGGTTTGTCGAACTGGCCCGCACGACAGCGCGATTGGTCACTTAGGATAAAAGTAGCTAACCGGACATCGGTGTATTTGGCCGTAAATGTGCCGCTAATTTTGGGGTTCAGTGGACACTTGTCCGTTAGTTTTGCAAACCGTTTTGCGAACGAACGCCACGCTACCAGACCAAACTAGGCGTACTAAACGGCATTCGGTCTACTTGGAATTGGCAGAAATTCAGACCTTCCGACACCAGACGCCACCAGCCAACACGACCAACACCAAACTCGTAAACCGTTGTGCCTTTGCGGGCACCCAGGGTTCGAATCCCTGTCCCTCCGCCAGATTTTTGAAAACAGCCAGGTATTTAGGTCTATCGATCCGTTCGAATCCTCTCGCGCAAGCCGCGCCCTACCCCAGCCCCTCCTTTTCGAGCAGAGCATCGGGTGTCGGCAGCTTGCCGCGAAAAGCGATATAGGCGTCTTCCGGGTCCAGCGAGCCGCCGGAGGAATAGATGTAACGCCGCAATTTTTTGGCGGTCGCGCTGTCGAATGAATCGCCCGCCTCCTTGAAGGCCTGAAAGGCATCGGAATCGAGCACGCCCGACCACATATACGAATAGTATCCGGCCGAGTAGCCGTCGCCGGCGAACACATGACTAAAATGCAGCGTTGCGTGACGCATGACGATCGCCGCGGGCATATCGAGCCCCGCCAGGACTTCAGCCTGGAACGCCAGGGGATCAATATTCGCCGTCTGTTCCGGATCGAGGGCATGAAACGCCATGTCGACCAGCGCCGACGATGTGAACTCGACATTAGCGAAGCCTTTGTTGAATTTCTCGGCCGCGCGCATCTTGTCGAGCAAGGCATCGGGGATCGCCTCACCAGTTTCGTGGTGAACCGCGAAACGCCGCAACACTTCCGGCACGCTCAGCCAGTGCTCGTAAAGCTGGGACGGCAGTTCGACGAAATCCCGGCTCACCGAGGTGCCCGAAATTGAAGGGTAGGTGACATCGGAGAGCATGCCATGCAGGGCGTGGCCGAATTCGTGAAACAGCGTGCGCGCATCATCCATGGTGATCAGCACCGGTTGCCCAGCCGGCGCCTTGGCGAAATTCATCACGTTCACGACGATAGCCGTCTGGCCCGCATCGCTACCGTCACCGCTAAGTTTATGCTGCTCTTGGAAATCGCTCATCCAGGCGCCCGACCGTTTGGAGGGGCGGGAAAAATAATCCGCCAGAAAAATCGCCCGGCGGCCGCCATCCGCGTCCAGTACCTCGAACACGCGAACATCGGGATGATAGGCACGCACATCCTCATGCTCACGAAAGGTAATGCCAAACAGCTTTTGCGCCGTATCGAACGCCGCCTCGATCATCCGGTCTAGTTGCAGATAGGGCTTTATTTCCGCTTCGTTGAAATCATACCGCGCTGCCCGCACCTTCTCGGCATAGTGCCGCCAATCCCACGGCGCGACATCGTGGTTGTGGCCTTCCGCGGCGATCAAATTCGATAGATCCGCGGCTTCTTCGGCGGCCCGACCGCTGGCCTTTTCCCACATCGTCCCGAGCAGTGAGCGGACGTTCTCCGGCGTCTTTGCCATCGTGTCATCGAGCTTGAAATGGGCGAAGCTGTCATAGCCGAGCAATGCCGCTTTTTCGGCGCGGAGCTTTACCATTTCGGCGACCAGCGGGCGGTTATCGCGCGCGCCAGGCCCCTCGCCACGGGCGACCCAGGCCTTAAATACCGCCTCGCGCAAATCGCGGCGGGTCGAGAATGTCAAGAATGGCTCAATGATCGACCGGGACAGCGTGACCGCGTGCTTACCCTGGTGGCCGCGTTCGTCGGCGGCCGCCGCCATGCCCGCGATTACGAAATCCGGCAGTCCCGCCAAATCCTCGGAGGTTTCGAGCACCAAGGCATATTCGCTCTCGTCGGCTAGCACATTTTGCGAGAACGCCGTGCCCAGGCTCGCCAAACGCTCGTTGATTTCGGCAAGCCGCGTCTGATCCGTTTGATTGAGCTGCGCGCCCGAGCGCACGAACGATTTCCACTTTAACTCCAATACGCGATCGGCCTCAGAATCGAGACCGAGATTTTCACGGCTCTGATAAAGCGCATCGATCCGAGCAAACAACGCGGCGTTCATGGTGATCGCCGAGCGATGGCGCGAAAACTCCGGCGATAATTTGCGTTCCAACGCCTGCAGCGTGTCGTTGGTATTGGCGCCCGACAGGTTCCAGAAAATACCCGACGCCCGGGCCAACAGCTCGCCGGCCCGTTCCAATGCGACGATGGTGTTTTCAAATGTCGGATCGTCGGGGTTGTTGGCGATCGCCTCGATTTCCGCCAAATGCGCGGGAAATGCCGCAGCGAACGCGGCCTCGAAATCACTATCCTCAATCTGCGCAAACTCAGGCAGGCCCAACGGGCCGGCCCAGGTGGCGATTGCCGGATTTACCTCAGAGACCGCAGCCGTTTTGCGAGACATTTATCTGTCCTGTGAAAGAGCGATGGATTGGTGAACATGTAGGCGTTTGCGCGCAAATTCAAAGCTTGAACTGGCAATAAGCAAGGTTCCCGCCGCCGATAGCGGTGATCTGGTCAGTCGGCCGAGGATTCCGACAGCGCCAACGCCTTGAGCGACGTTTCCTTGGCGTAACGCGTACGCTGGTTCCAAAAGAAACCGAGATACGCCACAAGGCCGATAGCCTGCGTAAAGATCGACGGCCAGAACATCGCGGCGCTCAGAACAGCCAAAAGAATTCGGTCGGTCCGCGACAACGGCACATACATAAACCCGACGATGAGCGCCGCTAGCGCGAGAAACCCTGGTATCGCGAAACCAACCGTTTGCGCCACCGCCAGGGGCTGGTCGAGCCACAATAGGGGCGTGAAGGCGAACATCACCGGAATGATGTACATGCCCTTCGCGGTTCGGAACGCCGCCCAAGCCGCCTTGCTGGGATTGGCTTCTGCGATGCCGGCCGCCGTATAGGCGGGTACGCAAACCGGTGGCGTAAAACTACTGTCCAAGCTGAACCAGAAGACGATGAGATGAGCCGCCAAAAGCGATAACGCCCAGGGCTCACCGATTTGCAGCAATGCGGGAACCGCCATAACGGAAAGTACGATATAGGCAGCGCTGGTTGGGAGTCCCATGCCGAGCACAAACGACGCGACGCCCACCAGAATGATAGCCAAGAAGAGATTATCGCCAGCGAGTGAGACGACTAGCGACGAAAACTTCAAGGCGAGGCCGGTCTGCCACAAGGCGCCCATGATGATGCCAACCGCCGCAACGGCGGCGACGATCGGCAGAGAACGAATCGCGCCCTGCTCCATTGCCCCGATGACGTTCTTCACGCCGCGGAGCAATATCCGCGCGATCTCGACGCCGGTTATGCCGTCGGTGCGCGCGACTTTTATGGTGTCCACGGTTCCTTTAAGCCCGCCCAATACAATCACCGACGCGATTCCCATGAGACCGGCATAGGGTACGCTTTGGCCGCGCATTAGAATGACGATGATCAGGATCGGTGGGACCAGGAAGTACCAGCCCTCCTTCAAAACCGTCCAGACTTTCTCAAGTTGGTCGGCGGGGATTCCCTCTAGCCCTTCCTTACGAGCCTCAAGGTGGACGATTGTGTAGACCGACAGGAAGTACAAGGCCGCTGGCAACACCGAGACCTTAACCACCTCCCAATAGCTGATACCGGTGAACTCAACGATGAGGAACGCCGAGGCGCCCATAATGGGCGGCATGATTTGGCCACCCGTCGATGCCGCGGTTTCAACCCCGGCGGCGACCTCCGGCTTGAAGCCGGATTTCTTCATCATCGGGATCGTAAAAGGCCCGGTCGTAGCGATGTTTGCATTCGCGCTGCCAGTGATCGACCCGGTCATGGCGCTGGCGAAAATGGCTGCCTTTGCCGGGCCGCCGCGAAGGCGGCCGGCGGCGGCGACGGAGAGGCGGATGTAATAGTCCGCCGCACCCATCTTATCCAAGAACGCGCCGAATAGGATGAACAGGAAGATGAAGGTCGAGAACACGCCCAAGGGTACGGTCCATAGGCCGTCCGGAGTCAGGTAATGGTGTTCGACAGTGCGAATAAACGACGCCCCGCGATGCCCGAACTCCCACGGGAAATAGGGGCCGAGCAAGGTATAGACCAAGAAAAACAGGACAATGATCGGCAGGGCGTTGTTGATCGTCCGCCGGGCTGCCTCCAGCGTCAACGCGATGGCGACACAGCCCAGAACGATGTCTTCAAGGCGAAGGGAATCAACGTAATAAAGCCGGTCCAGGACATAATCGTTCATGACGACCGGATAGCCAATCGAAACGATCGCCAGCCCGAATAACAATGCGGTTATCACCCAACCGACCGGGCTCTGTTGAGAGTCCCGATAAACGAGAAAGATCAGCGCCAGTCCGAAAAAGTAGGACAAGGCACGTTGAAAATTGGGCTCGTAGCCTCCGGTATAGGCGATGTACAAATGGTACAGCGACATGCCCACAGCAAGCGGCGTGATCAAAATAGCTAACTTGCCGGCTTTATCGTTCATGAGAAAAATTACCCCGTGTGGTCGAGTGTCTCTCCCACACGGGGAATGTTTTTGAGTCCAACGCGGACGCTTATTTCATGACGCCCTTTTCCTTAAAGAAGCGCATCGCACCCTCGTGCATCGGGATACTTCCGACCTGCGAGGCATATTCCGGGTTCCAACTTTTGAAGACCTTGTGGACGTTGCCCAAGGTATCCAGATTTTCGTTGGTTTGTTTCAGCATGGCGTACACCGCATCGGCGCTCATATCTTCGGTCGTGAAGACCATGCCGGCCAGGCCCATCGAATCCGTATTGTTATCAACGCCTTTATAAAGACCGCCGGGAATGACACACGGTGTGAAGCCGTTGCTGGCGAGGATCGATTTGACCTTCGGCGACATATCCAAGAAACGCAGATCGCGTCCCAGAGCCGCTTCGACGCCGGCGCCGTTCGGGTCACCCGAGTTATGGAAATAGATGTCGACCTGCTTGGATCGGATGGCGCGCGAATTGGCGCTAGTGCCGGCGAAGGTCAGCTTATAGCCGCGATCTTCCAATTGCTTGTAGCTGCTGCCCAAAGCATCAACCAACACACTGCCGACGAACTCGGTGCTGGTGCCTTTCTTGGAAATGCCGACTTTCAGCGGGCTCGACGATTTGACAATGTCTTCCCAGCTTTTGATGCCGCTGTCGTACAGATCTTTCGCGACATACTGGTGGTAACAGGCGTCGTAGAAACGCGCGACAGCGCGCAAATTCGGATAGGCCTTGTCATAGGGCGCCTGGCCGGCGATCGCGGTCGATACGAAGTTGGTGAACGAAAATCCGAAATCGCCACCGCCTTCGCCGACACGCGCTGGGTTGGCGCGTCCGCCGCCGGGGGTAACGCTTAGCTTGCTCCCGGCTTCATTGTTGTTGAAAACATCGACGATGCCCGATCCGAGACGGCCCATGGTTCCGCCGAGACTGCCCACAACGAGGCTCATCTGGTCGGACTGGGCGTGGGATACGGTTGGCATGCCCGCTACCGTGATACCGGCGGCGATGGCAAAAATTCCTGAGACGTAGCGCATTGAGAACCCCCTGTTGTGTTGCTCTGACGGCTGGTGGCAATAGCGCAGTCAACGAATAAGTCGCCACGCTGCGGTCTGAATTATATTGGTCTTTTTGCCCTCAGCTCTTCTGATATTTCATGCTTCACGAAGCGCGAAACACGGCGAGTAGTGATTGTCGAACGGCTAATTATTTGCATTCCAACAAATTCAACGATTATATTCTCTTCGCTGATATTGAGGCTGTCAAGCGAGCCCAATCGGCCCCTTAGAAGTGTTGTCAACGCACCAAATTTTATGAGGAGTAGCAGATGCCCTTTTTCCGTTGGGACGATATGGACCAGAAAAACCTGGCGAAACCTTCAGATTCGAAGGGGAGCATTATTATTGGCGATCACGTTACGCTCAATCGATCGGTCAGCCAGCCGGGCAGAGTAGCGCGCCCTCATTTCCATGGCTGCGAGCAGATGCTCAACGTGGTTCAGGGCTCGGCGAAGTTTCGGGTTGGCGACGAAGAGAAAATCATCACCGCCGGCGACATCGTTCATATTCCGGTCGGCACCGAACACGAGTTCACGACCCTCGGCGACGAAGAGTTCGTCTATCTGTCTTTCAAGAACATCTCGGAAGATTGGCCGCCAGCGACCGCCCTTCCCGACGCCTAGAGGCGCCAGGCCTTCTGAAATTTTGCAGACCCGGCTGACCAGGAGCGCTCGATGAAAGCGATGGTCCTGACCGGGCCCGGCAAGCCGTTTGAACTGCAGAACGTCCCCGACCCGGTGCCGCAAGCCGGCGAGGCGGTAGCGCGGGTCCTTGCCTGCGGGTCGGGCCTGACCATTCAGCATATCCGTGCCGGCCGCGTCACGGTGGACTACCCCCGTATTATCGGCCACGAGATCACGGCCGAGATCGTCGAAACCGGCGCCGGCGTTACAGCCGTCAAAGTTGGCGATCCGGTGACCGCATATTTCTATTTAACCTGCGGCACCTGCCAATGGTGTCTTAAAGACCGCGAAACCCTCTGCGACAACTATGCCGGAAATGTCGGCAGAGAGATCGATGGCGGCTATGCGGAATTCATAAAGCTTCCCTCCAGCGCGTTCATCAAACTGCCAGAGGGCCTCGATTATCAAAGCCACCCGGCCGAAGTGGGCGTTATCACCGACGCCGTGGCGACGCCGCTGAAACTCATCAAAAAGGCGCGTATCGAGCCGGGCGAAACCGTCGCCGTGATCGGCGCCGGCGGGGGCTTGGGACTTCATATGGTGATGATGGCGCACTGGCGGCAGACCAATGTCATCGCGGTCGATATACAAGCCGATAAACTCGAGGCCTGTCGCGCCGCGGGCGCGGCCGATGTTTTGGATGTCTCGGAGACCGATTTAGCCGACGGCATTCTCCAACTCACCGCCGGCCGGGGCGCCGATGTGGTGATTGATTTCGTGGGCAACCCGCAAACACTCGAAGCCGCCTGCCGTTCCCTCGGCAAAGGGGGCCGTCTGGCGATCCTCGGCGGCGGTGGAAGTTCCAAACCCTTTCAAGCATCGGGCAATTTGATAAAGAGTGGCGAGCTTGAGGTGTTGGGCAGTATGTATGCGACAAAATCGGAAGTGCGAGAGGCGTTGGAAATTGCCGCCCGCGGCGAAGTGTGGCCGATTGTGAGCGAAATTCGACGCCTCGAAGAGGCCGAAGCGTTGCACCAAAGAATCGAAGACGGCTCGATTACCGGCAGGGCCGCGTTACGCATTATGTAGCCGGGCCATCAGGCCGCCGGCGAATGAATGACCAAGAGCTTTTCCTGGGTCATGTCGGCCATGGTGTGGTGGATGCCGCCAACGCCATAACCCGAGGTCCGGCGGCCGGCGAAGGGCATCCAATCGACGCGGAAGGCGGAATGGTCGTTGATCATCACCGCGCCGGCGTCGAGCCGGTTCGACAAACGCAACGCCCGATCAATGTCCGTCGTGTAGACGGCCGCCTGGAACGCCAAGGGTAACGCGTTGGCGCGCGCCAGCGCTTCGTCCGCATCGTCGAAGCCATAGAGACAAGCGACCGGACCAAATATTTCCAAGGTCGAAACCTTGGCGTCGACCGGCGGCTCTAGCAGGATCGTCGGGTCGTACAGCCGGTCGCTGAGTTTGTCGCCACCGGCGACGATCTGCGCCCCATCCGACACCGCCTCATCGACCCAGCCGGCTACACGCTCAATCTCGCGCGGCAGGATCAGCGGCCCCACATCGGTTTCCGCCAAGGTTGGGTCGCCCGTCGTCAGCCCCGCGACCTGTTCCGCCAGCACTGCGCAGAAATCATCCCTGATCGCGTTATCGACGAAGACCCGCTGCACCGAAACACAGACCTGGCCGGCATGGTAATAACCGCCTTTGACCAGCGACGGCGCCACCCGCTCTAAATCGGCGTCATCGCACACCAGAACCGGCGCCGCGCCGCCATGTTCCAGCGCGCAGCGTGTCCCGGGCGCCAGCTTAGAGCGCAAATACCAGCCGACCCGCGACGAGCCGATGAAGCTGAAAAAGGCGACGCGGGGATCGGTCACCAACTGTTCGGCCGTCGAAATGTCGCAAATACAGACCTGGCACCAGGCTTCCGGCAAACCGGCTTGGTGCACCAAATCGACAAACTTCAGGCAGGATAGCGGCGTCGTGTCGGCGGGTTTCACGATAACCGGGCACCCGGTGGCGATCGCCGGCGCGACCTGATGGACAATCAAGTTGAGCGGGTGATTGAAAGCGCTCACGGCAACCACCGGCCCGATCGGCTCTTTGCGCGTGAAGGCGAAACGGCCAGCGCCGGCCGCCGTCAGATCCATCGGCATTTCCGCACCATGCAATCCGGCGATGCCTTCAGCGGCGAGCTCGACGCCGTTCACCGCGCGATCGGCCTCGATGCGCGCATCGGCGAGTGGCTTACCGCCCTCGCGCGCGATGAGCATGGCAAAGTCGTCGACTTGCGCGCGCATCAACACGGTCAACTTCTTTAGTATCTCTATGCGTTCATAGGCCGGTAGCCACGCATCGCGGTCGTCGAAAACCGCGCTGGCCCGCACCAACATTCCGTCGGCGGCGGCCCAGTCGGCGATCGGGAGTTCGTCGATGATCGCGCCATCATATGGCTGTTCGACGATGAGCCGGGTGGTATCCGTCATGGGGTTGCCTCCACTGGCGGCTAAAGCAAGCAGGTACGCTCGGCCAACTCGTCGATCAGAACGCGCTTGTTTTCGCTGTAATCGATGGGCGCCTCAACCAGATGGACGCCGCCGGCCTGAAAACATTTCTCGAGCACCGGCACGAAGTCGTCGGTGGCCTCGATCCGGTGGCCGGTGGCGCCGTAGCTGTTGGCGTATTGCACGAAATCGGGATTGCCGTATTCGAGCCCCCAATCGGGTAGCCCGGCATCGGCCTGTTTCCAGCGGATCATACCGTAGGAATCGTCGCGCAATATCAGCACAACCAGGTTGAGGCCGAGACGCACCGCGGTCTCCATCTCCTGGCTATTCATCATGAAGCCGCCATCGCCACAGATCGCCATGACCCGCCGCTTGGGGTAGAGCATCGCCGTCATCATCGCCGACGGCAAGCCCGCGCCCATGGTCGCCAGCGCATTGTCGAGCAGCACCGTGTTCGACTGTTGGGTCAAATAATTTCGCGCGAACCATATTTTGTAGGTGCCGTTATCGAGCGCGATGATACCGTCCGCCGGCATGACCTTGCGCACATCGGCGACGATGCGCTGGGGCAGCAAGGGAAAGGCCGGATCGTCGGTGCGCTCGGCAATTTGCGCGAGCACCTCTTCGCGCACCCGCATGAAATAGTCGAAATCATGCCCCGGCTCATGTTCAAGACGTTCGGCAAGCTTGCGAAAAGAGGCGGCGATATCGCCGACCAACTCGACTTGCGGAAAGTAAACTTCGTCGACCTCAGCCGGGCTGAAGTTGACGTGGATGACCTGCTTGCCGCCATGTTCCATGAAAAAGGGCGGCTTTTCGACCACGTCGTGCCCGGCATTGATGACCAGATCGGCGCGGTCGATGGCGCAGTGCAAATAGTCGCCCGACGACAGCGCGGCGGTGCCGATATAGAGATCGTGAAACCGGCCGATCACCCCCTTTCCCATCTGGGTATTGAAATAGGGGATGCCGGTTTTGCCAACAAACGCCTCAAGCGCATCGATGATGCGTTTACGGTTGGCGCCGGCGCCGACCAGCAGCAGCGGATGCTTGGCCGAGCGGATCAATTCGACGGCTTGGTCGACCGAAGCATCGCTGCAGATCGGCCGCCGGGTTACGGTCGGCGCGAATAACGGTTGGTCGTCCACCATTTCCGCGGCGATATCTTCGGGCAACTCGATATGAACCGCGCCCGGCCTTTCCTCCTCGGCCAGCCGGAACGCCTCGCGCACTACGCTGGGAATGGTATTGCCGTTGACGATCTGCTTGGCGAATTTGGTGATCGGCCGCATCATCGACACCACATCGACGATCTGGAACCGCCCCTGCTTGCTCGCCTTGATGGGCTTTTGGCCGGTAATCATCATCATCGGCATGGCGCCGAGTTGCGCGTAGGCCGCCGCGGTGACGAAATTGGTCGCGCCGGGCCCCAAGGTCGCCAGACACACGCCGGCCTTGCCGGTCAGACGGCCATAGGTCGCCGCCATGAAGCCAGCGCCTTGCTCGTGGCGGGTCAGGATCAGCTTGATCTTCGAGGTGCGCAGGGAATCCAGGAAATCCAGATTCTCTTCGCCGGGCACACCGAAGATGTACTCGACGCCCTCATTTTCCAACGCTCTGACGAAGAGATCGGAAGCACGCATGCGGTTGGCCGGCGTGGCGCTATTTGAAACCATGGTTTCGAGATTGCTCATCATAGGCTCCTGGCAGGATTGGGAGGACGTCTATGCCGCGTCGCGCGACGTGTATTCGGCCATGACCGCGGGCACCGGATAGCGCTCGTCCAACGGCACCGACTTACCCTCACCGGTGGCAATTCGGCAGTGGAAGCGTTTTAGGGCGCGCGGCTGAGAGACACCGCAGGAATGCGAAATAATGCTGGTGCCGTCGTTCAGCTTTTCGACAAAGTTCTTGACCCGCACGGATTTTACTTCCGGATCGAGACCGCGCTGTAATCGGCGGTCATGGGTGGTGATGCCGGTGGGGCAGGTGTTCTTGTTGCATTTAAGCGCTTGGATGCAGCCCAGCGCGAACATGAAGCCACGCGCCGAGACGACAAAGTCGGCGCCGACACAATAGGCCCACGCCACTTCGGCCGGCGTGATCAATTTACCCGACGCGATGACCTTGACCCGTTCCCGCAGTCCAAACTTGGTCAAAATATCGACGACCACCGGCAGCGACTCTTTAATCGGTAGGCCGACATTGTCCATCAACGGCATCGGCGCCGCGCCGGTGCCGCCATCGCCGGAATCGACAGTAATGAAATCGGGGGCGCTCTCGATTCCGCGCTTATGAACTTCCTGACATAGAGTTTCCAACCAGCCATAGGCACCGACAACGGTTTTGAAACCCACAGGTTTGCCGGTGACGTCTCGGATGCGCACGATCATATCCAGTAAATCGGGCACCGAATCGATATCCACATGGCGGTTCGGCGAAATCGAATCCTGGAAGGCGGGAATGCCGCGAATGCCGGCTATTTCTTCCGTTACCTTGACCGCCGGCAATATGCCGCCCTTACCAGGCTTGGCGCCCTGGCTGAGTTTAAGCTCGAACATCTTGACCTGGTCGTGAGCCGCAACCTCGCGCAGCTTGTCATCGCTCAGATTGCCAGCCGCGTCGCGCACGCCATATTTAGCCGTACCGATCTGAAACACGATGTCGCCGCCGCCGCGCAAATGATAGGGCGACAACCCGCCTTCGCCGGTGTTTAACCAACAGCCGGCCATAGCCGCACCCTTCGATAGCGCCTCGACGGCGGGTTGCGATATGGCGCCGAAACTCATGCCGGAAATATTGACCAGCGATTGCGCCACATAGGGGTTTTCGGCGAAGGGGCCGATGGTGAGCGCCGGCGCCTCCTCGTTATCCTCGGAAAGTTTTGGGAACGGACAATTGACGAAGATTACCGTGCCCGCCGGAGTGAGGGTCTTCGTCGAGCCGAAGGCGATCGTGTTATCTGCGCCGCGTGCCGATTTATAGACCCAGTCGCGTTCGGCCCGGTTAAATGGCATTTCTTCGCGGTCCATGGCGAAAAAGTACTGGCGAAAATATTCGCCCAGGGTCGTGAACAAATGGCGAAACCGGCCGATCACCGGATAGTTGCGCCGCACCGCGTCCGCGGTTTGCGAGACGTCGATGATGAACATCACCACCCCCACCAGGATAATCAACCCGATGACGAAAACGAACACCGACGCCAACACGTTGATACTGGTCATTGAAAAGGATCCGAATAACGACATGTCCCCGCCCTCTATTTAACTGCCAGATTAGCCCCGTCTCGGAAGTGTACCGCTAGATGGGGACCAACCGCCCCCCTTTTCAAGTACCGCTGATTGCGAGAACCGGCGCGACGTTCACGATTGTGGGACCTGAGCCCATCACGCAACACCGCTACTTGTTGATAAGATAAACACCAGACCTTTTTAAAAATTCCCCGCGCCGTCAGCCGGTCCCGTGATGGGGTGGCGGGTTGCATCGCGCCTCTTGAACACCGACATGGAAAGCTAGAGATCGTCAAACGTCACTGATGGTACGATTCCGCCATGCGCATTTTGCTCGTCACCGATGCCTGGTTCCCGCAGATCAACGGCGTGGTGCGGACCCTATCGACCGTGGTCGACGTCCTGCGCCAACAGGGCCATGAGGTGGCCACGATCTCACCCGACCAATTTCGTTCGATCCCGTGCCCCTCCTATGCCGAAATCCGTCTGGCCCTGTTCCCCGGCCAGCAAGTGCGGGAGACATTCGATACGTTTGCGCCCAACGCGATCCATATCGCCACGGAAGGTCCCTTGGGGATGACAGCGCGCCGCTTGTGTGTGAAACGCAATTTGCCGTTCACCACTTCTTTTCACACCAAGTTTCCTGAATATATTCACGCCCGCTTTCGGGTGCCGGTGAGCTGGACTTATGCATGGTTGCGGCGCTTCCACGGCAAGGCCGAGCGGATGATGGTGACGACCCCGACCATCGAGAAAGAGCTCGGTGACCGGGGCTTCACCAATACCGCCCTCTGGACACGGGGTGTCGATACAGAGCTGTTCCGGCCGCGATCGGCGGCGGATATACCGGCGCACCTGCGCGGCCTGCCGCGGCCGCTATATCTGTATATCGGCAGGGTTTCCATCGAGAAGAACATCAGCGCCTTTCTCGATTGCAATCTGAGCGGTTCCAAGATCGTCGTCGGCGACGGTCCGCAGTTGAACGAACTCAAATCGCGCTATCCCGACGTTGTCTTTACCGGCGCAAAATTCGACGACGAACTGGCCTGCCATTACGCCAGCGCGGACGTATTCGTGTTTCCCAGCCGTACCGACACCTTCGGCTTGGTTCTGCTGGAGGCCCTGGCGAGCGGCGTGCCGGTGGCCGCCTATCCGGTGCCCGGACCGATCGACGTCATCACCGACCCCACGGTCGGCTGTCTCGACAACTCGTTAGAGACCGCCATAAATACCGCCGTTATGCGTGATCGCGCGCGGTGCCGGGACTTTGCGCTGAACTTTTCGTGGGAACGCTGCGCCGAACTATTTCAGTCTTATCTGGCGCCCCTCACAGAGGCCAGTCAGCCAAGCCGAACCTCGTCAGCGTGACAGCGCCCGCCAAACCTTCTCGGGCGTCGCCGGCATGTCGAAATCAATCTTTGCACGGCGCTGGGCTAGGGCTGGTCAATCATGGTGATCGGGGAATGGTCCGCTGTACGGAAGTTCGAACGGGTACCAGGTCTTCGACGCGGACGGTTTCTCTTTTTTCTGCGCCATCACAATAACCGTGCCGTTGGAGCGGGCGTTGATATGGCCGAATTTGACTTTGCTGCCGGTCTCGCGGGCAAGCTCGGTCGAGAAGATCAGCGGAAACTCGCCCCGACTGTGTTTTGCCGCGGTCCCGATGGCGTCGGGTAGCGGGTGATCGTAGGACCCGTTGTCACCGGAGGAAAAGACCGTCGCCAAAGGATTGACCGCCTTTACATAGTCGATATCGAAGTCTGACGAGCCGTGGTGGCAGGCCTTGTTTACATCGGCGGCGAAGCGCCCTAGCCCACCGTACCGCGCGGCGAGATATTTTTGCGCCGGTTGGTTGAGATCACCGCCGAACAGGAAGGTGGTGGCACCGTAGGTCAGGCGTAGCACGATACTATTGCCGTTGATGGTATGGGAATCAGACGGCGTCGGATGAGGATTGCTGGCGCTCACATCATGAGGGTCGGGAAACGCTTGCAGTTTAATAGCGCCGCCTTCCGTCGTGGTGAGCGGCGCGAGGACCTCAAATTCGAGATCATCGCCGGTGCCCGGCAGTATCATCGGCGCGCCGCCGGTCTGCCGCTTTTTGAGCAATTCGAAACCGGCCAACCGGCCTTGGTCCGAAGCGTCGATCGCGGCCTGTAAAAATTTGCCGAACATGTTCACCTTGTTGCTTTCGGTCAGCAGCAGGTCATCATCCAACAGTTTTTGGGCGCTTTGGAGGCCGCGCAAGTCGGTGCTGATGGCTTGGCTGGTATCGGGCAGCGGCGACAAGGTTCCCAGGTTAAGGTCCTTATCGACATCTTCGCCATAGCGCGGCAGACCGTTGTGATAGATCGTGCCGAACGTGTAGTCGCTATTGTTCAGAACGCTGGTCAGACCATTGTAATGGTCGAAATCGAAATGGCTGATGACAATGGCGTTGATGTGCAGGGAACCGCGCGGGGCTTCGCCGATAGCCTGATCGGCCCGGCGCAAGCTGGCCAGGCGTTTCTTCAACCGGTTGGCAAAACCGCTATTGGGTCCGCCGTCGATGATGACGATCGCCCCTTCGGCTTCGATCAGCGTACCGTCGCCCTGGCCAACATCGGTGTAAAAAATCTTTAGCTGCTGCCGGGACGAGAGCCGGGACAGCTCGATAAAACCCGAGCGGGTTACGTTATCGTCGTCGGGAACGGTTGAGGCTGTTACCCATCCATCGGGTGTCTCGGTCGCCGGATCCACATGCAAACGCGCACCCAAGAGAAGCTGGCGGGCGCCCGACGCGCCGACCTTTTGGCCGACTTTCTTGAACAGCCAGGAACTAGGTTCCGCGACATAGAAGATATCAACCATGTTTCACCCCTCTTACTTTAAGCCGGACACCGCATAGTCAGCCGCGCCGCGCCGGCGGCGATGGTGGCCGGCAGGACGGCGATAATATCGCCGTCGCCCTGCACCGGTTCGCCCCGGTCGCTCGGTATGGTGTTTTCGATCACGACTTTTTCCGCCGGCACCACCTGGACATCGGGAAAATGGCGAAGCCGCCCGCTGAGCAAACCCCAGGCATAGCGGATCACGTGGCGGCGGCCGGCCCGGCGGAACAGACACACATAGAGCCGCGACTCGTCGATGCGCGCCTGCGGCGCGCAGCTAAAGCGGCCGGCGTAATAATGGCCGTTGGCGACGATCACCGAGGCCGCGTCATGGGCCTGACCGTCGATGGTGACCGTGTAGTGGCGCGGCACGTAGCGCCAAATCTGGATGAGGGACGACAGGACATAGGCCAGTTTCTTGAGGCGGCGTTTCAGTTTTAGATCCACATTGGCGACCACATGGGCGTCGAAACCGACGCCGCACATCTGCGCAAAATAGTGATCCGCCGCGCGGCCGAGATACACATCGCGCCGCTGTCCCCCGACGATGGTCCGGGCGATGTTCTCCGACGACAGGTCGGTGAGGCCGATTTCCGCGGCCAGCACGTTCGCCGTTCCCATGGGAACCAAGGCCAACTCCGGCAGGGCCCTACTGTCAGCCTTGCCGGCGGCGAGCCCGTTCAACACCTCGTTGATGGTGCCGTCCCCGCCGGCGACCACGACCGCACCGGTGGTCTCGGGCAGTTCGGCGGCAATGCGGCGCGCATCGCCGGCCGCGCGGGTTTCTTTAATGTAGAATGGGATTTTGCGCGCCGTGAGGCTCGCCAATACCTCGTGCAAACGCCGGCGCCGGCGGGCGCCGGCCGTCGGATTGAACACCACGCAAATATCGCTCATGCCCTTCCCCGGCTCGATCTCGAATTTAGAGCGACCCTAGCTTAGCCGCCGGCGGCGATTTTCTCCGCTATCTTTGCCTCGTCCGCCGGGTCGATTAGATCGATGCTGCGTTCGATACGCACGCGCTGGGCGCGGCGGCCCTTCATTTCCTCGACCGTGAAGCAATATTGCCGATCCTCGACGAAATCGCCCGGTTCGGGAATGCGCCGCAATTTCCGCATCAAGAGCCCGGAAACCGTATTGGCCTTATAGGACGCCGGCACGGCAAAACCGGTCAGCCGTTCAATATCTGCCAGCGACGCCAGACCGTGGGCGATCCAGTGATCGTCTACTTCCTGGACCGGGAACACCTGTTCGGAGACATCGGTCTCGTCGGCGATCTCGCCGACGATCTCTTCCAGCAAATCCTCCAACGTGACGATGCCGACAAAGGTGCCATATTCGTCGATGATGCACGCCATATGAGCGCGCTCGGTGCGCATCATGTCGAACAGCCGCGACACCTTCTGGGTCTCGGGCACGACCAGGGGTTCGCGCAGATAATTGCTAAGATCCGACCACGGTTCTTCCTCACCGGTCAATATCGCGCGAGTCAAATCGACCATCAGGACGATACCCAGTAAATCCTCGTTTTTCCCTTCGACCACCGGGTAGCGCGAATGGCCGCGCTCACGCATGACCTGTAAGTTGGTTTCAACTGACGCGTCCAGGCGCAACACATTGGATTCGATGCGCGGGATCATCACCCGCGCCACTGAGCGTTCATCGAACTGGAACACATTGTGGATCATTTCCGCCGTGTCGACGTGCATCTCGCCAAACTCGGTCGAGACATCGACCAGGGTGCGTATTTCATCATCGGACAAAACATCGTCATGACCCCCTTCGGAGATACCGAGGAGCTTTAGAATCCCCCGCGAACATTTGTTGAGGACCCAGGTCAGCGGAAAGAAAATCCAATAGGAAACCTGCAAGGGATAAGCGATCGCCAGGGACATCGCCTCGGCTTTTCGGATGGCTAATGTTTTTGGCACCTGCTCGCCAACTACGATATGCAGCGACGAGAACACCAGAAAGCCCACCAGGAAAGCCACGGAATGGACGGTCTCTTCGCTCCAGCCCAGTGGTACCAGCACCGGCTCTAGCAGCGCCGCAACTGTCGGTTCACCGACCCAGCCGAGCCCCAACGAGGCCATGGTAATGCCGAGCTGACAGGCAGCGAGATACGGCTCAATATACTTTTGCATATGAACCGTACGACGCGCCGCGCTGCTGCCGGCGTCCGCGGCGCTTTCGAGACGAAACCCTTTGGCCTTAACCAGGGCAAATTCGGCGGCGACATAAAACCCGTTCGCGACCAAAAGTAAAAAAGCTACAACTAAATTAGCTGTTGCACTTTCCATGATTTTTTATTGTTCCCCGCAAAAATACAAAATATCGATATTTCTCAACTGACCACAGGTGAGCCCTTTAGGCTAGCCCAAATGATCAACTGCGACACTAGACTGGCGCTTTCGTCCTAACCCTCGATTAACGATAATTTCCGCCGCCCGCCATCTGCGGCTCTTGCCTCGCCGCGGTCTTTGGGTCACGTTCAAACCGCTGTGAGCGCTCCGCGTCGGGAGAATCCGGCAGCATTCACATTCGGTTCCTCAATTTTATGGATGAATATCGGAGGAAGGCCATGTCTGTTGAGACATCCGTTGACGTCGAAGTGATCCCGCCGGCGGTGATGTTCAGCCATTTCGGCATCAATTGCGACGATGCGAACAAGCTGGAGGACTTCTATACCCGCGTCTTGGGGTTCTGCATCAGCGACCACGGGATGATCAACAAGGACACCGACCGCATCATCTTCATGACCCGGCGGCCGCGCGAGCATCATCAGTTCGTGCTGGCCGGCGGCCGGTCGTCGGAATTCGCGCCGACCGTCGGCGAGACCGGCTTCAAGGCGCCCGACCTCGACGCGTTGCGCCAGACCAAGGCGGCGGTCGACGCCGAGGCCGAGGTCAGCGATGTGGTCGCCATCGACCACGGCATCTCCTGGACGCTGTATTTCCGCGATCCGGAGGGCAACCGCTGCGCCGTTTCCGTCGAGACCGGGCATTATGTGCCGCAGCCGGCGGCCTGGCCGCTCGATCTTTCCGCCAGCGACGACGCCATTCGCGCCGCCACCGAAGAGCGCTCCGAGGCAACGCCAGGCGCCATGTCGCGGGCTGCCTGGCGGGCCGAGAAAGAGGCGCAGTTCCGCGCCGAAAACCGCCTGACCGACGAGGGACCGGAGACCGGCAACGCAACACCCGATTTCGAGCGCCCCTACGATCCCAACCGCATCCTGGTGCAGCCGGCGGAAAACGCTGTGGCGCCGCCGCAGATCGCCCAATCCCATTGCGGCTTCAAGGTCGCCGACATGGACATGATGATCGAATTCTACGATTCCGTCCTGGGCTATGCAGTGACCGACCGGGGCAACATGCCGGCGATCGGCAGCGAGCCCGCACGCGAATATGCCTATCTCAGCCGCGATCCCGGCGAGCACCATCAGGTGATCCTGGTATCCGGCCGCGACATGGACGCGCCGACCAGCGTCAACCAGCTTAGTTTGCGTATTCTGTCCCTCGACGAGTTGCGCCGCATGGAGCGCGAGCTCGAGGCCCATCCGGCCATCGGCAAGCTGCGCAACACATGTCATGGCAATTCCTTCTCGATCTACTTCCCCGACCCGGAGGGCAATGTGGTCGAGCTGGCGGTCGAATCGGTGTGGTACGTGCCGGCGCCCCATGGCGCGCCGTTGGATCTGTCGTGGGACGACGAAACGCTGCTCGATTGGGCGGAAAATCATGTCCGCGAAACGCCCGGCTTCATGATGCGCGCCGACTGGAAGCAACGCGCGCGCGAACAACTGCTCGCCAACGGTCATCTCGAAGCCGAGGGGCTGGTCAGCGACGTCGCCTAAGGCAACGCGTGGCTTAAGACAGGGCGTCGTTCATGGGTGTCGAGACAGCAGTTAATATCGACGATCTGTACCGGATCGCCAAACGGCGCACCCCTAAGGTCGCCTTCGACTTCATCGAGGGCGGGGTCGAGGGCGAGACAGCCTTAGCGCGCAACGAGGCTGCTTTCGGGCGCTACAACTTGCTGCCGCGCTATCTCAACGACGTCACTAACATCGATCAAACGACGACCCTGTTCGGCCGCAACTGGGCGCAACCCTTCGGCTTCGCACCGACCGGGGCGGCCGGCCTGTTCCGCATGGGGTCGGATTTGAACCTGGCCGCCGCGGCGGCAAAGGCGAATATTCCCTATGTGATGTCGGGCGCCAGCAACGACACCATCGAGGACGCCGCGCGCATCGCTCCCGACCATACCTGGTACCAGATCTATGCCGCGCGGGATGGCAAGATCACCGAGGATATGATTCGCCGCTGCGCCGATGCTGGGCTGGGCGCGCTGGTGCTGACTGTAGATGTGCCGATCCGCCCCCGGCGCGAGCGCAACGCGCGCAACAACTATTCGCATGACTTGCGGAAAATAACGCCGGGACGCATCGTCGACGGGCTGCTGCACCCCTTCTGGACATACGAATATCTGCGCAATGGCGGCGCGCCGAATTTGGGCAATTGGGTGCCCTATGCCCCGCCGGGGTCAAACGTCCATCAGGTCCTCGACTTTATGGCGACCCAGACACCGGCATCGGGCCAAACCTGGCGCGAGCTGGAGACCTATCGCCGGCTGTGGGACGGCCCCTTGATCGTCAAAGGCATCCTGCATCCCGACGACGCCATCCGCGCCGCCGATCTCGGCGTCGAGGGCATCATCGTCTCCAACCATGGTGGCCGCCAGCTCGACCGGGTGCCGGCCACGCTCGACGCCTTCCCAGCCATCAAAACCGCGGTCGGCGACCGGGTGACATTGATGCTCGACAGCGGCGTGCGGCGCGGCGCCGATATCATCATCGGGCTGTGCCTCGGCGCCGCCTTCGTCTTTGTCGGCCGCGCCGCGGTCTATGGGGTGGTCGCCGGCGGCGAGGCCGGCGCGGCCAAGACCATCGATATCCTCAGCCAGCAGATCGCCACCAACATGGCACAGATGGGGGTGACAGCAATCGATCAGCTAGGGCCCGATCGGCTGATGGCGGCGGTTTCAGCGTAAGAATATCAATAACCAAATTTGCATGGAGCTTCGCTCCCGACCCCCCACCTAAATCCTCCCCCTCAAGGGGGGAGGACTTTGTTCTTCGTGCCGGCTACCGCCTTAACCCCCTCCCCCTTGAGGGGGGAGGGTTGGGGTGGGGGTGACAAGTTAAACCAAGACTGCGTGCCATCTGTCGTCGCGCTGTTGCGCGGTCCGGCTCGCTTGGAGCGTGTTTCCACTGAACGGTAAATGCTCTCGCAACATCTATCCGCTGTTGCGCAGCCCGGCGGAAATTCCGTTGATGGTGAGCTGGATGCCACGCAGAACTTTCGGATCGTCGGGGTTCTGCCGGACCTGTTTCAACAGCTCGACTTGAATATGGTTCAGGGGATCGAGATAGGGAAAGCGGTTCTGGATCGAGCGGTCGAGCAACGGATTGCCTTGCAGTAACTTCGCGTTGCCGGAGATTTTCAACAGCGCGTCGATGGCAGCCCGCCACTCGGCCCGAATGCGGCCGAAAATTTGCGCCCGCAGTTCTTCGTCGTCAACCAAGGCCGCGTAGCGTGAGGCGATGGCGATGGAGCTCTTGGCCAAAACCATATCCATATTCGACAGTTGGGTGCGGAAAAACGGCCACTCCCGGTACATCGCCTGCAACTGCGCCAAGCCGTCGTCCGGGTTCTGCGCCAGCCATTGGTCCACCGCCGAGCCGAACCCGTACCAGCCGGGCAGCATCAAGCGGCATTGGGCCCAGCTAAACACCCAGGGAATGGCGCGCAGATCGGCGATCTTGCCCGACTGTTTGCGCGATGCCGGGCGCGAGCCGATGTTCAAGCTGGATATTTCGCTGATCACCGTAGAGGCTTGGAAATAGTCCTCGAACCCGTCGGTCTCGTAAACCAGACCGCGATAGGCCGCGTAGGCATGGTCGGAAAGTTGCTCCATCACCTGCAAGAAACGCGCGTTCGGCGCCTTTTGTTCGGGCTGCAGCAGGGTTGCCTCCAGGGTCGCTGCGGTCATGGCCTCTAAATTACGGCGGCCCAAATCGGGATTGGAATATTTGCTGGAGATGATCTCGCCTTGTTCGGTCACGCGGATTTGCCCCCGCACC
The DNA here is from genome assembly GCA_011087645.1 of Alphaproteobacteria bacterium. Taxonomy (GTDB): domain Bacteria; phylum Pseudomonadota; class Alphaproteobacteria; order UBA6615; family UBA6615; genus JABDJY01. The sequence goes on along the minus strand of JAALLF010000002.1, from coordinate 1,775 downwards.
GCGCCGGTCGGCTGGGCCAAAATCGCTTCGTAGCTGGGCCCACCGCCGCGGCCCACCGTGCCGCCACGGCCGTGGAACAGGCGCAGCTTCACTTTGTGGCGGGCGAACAATTCGATCAGCCCGATTTCCGCCTTGTAGAGCTCCCAGCCCGAGGTGACGAACCCGCCATCCTTGTTGCTGTCGGAATAACCCAGCATGACCTCTTGGACGCCGCCGAGGCTGTCGACAAAGGCGCGGTACTGCGGGATCGACAGCAGGCGGTCCATGATGGCTACACAGTTGCGCAGATCCTCGATGGTCTCGAACAGCGGCACCATATTGACCGCGCTGCGCCCCTCAGGCGCGACCAGACCCACCTGCTTGAATAGCACCGCGAGCTCCAGCAGGTCGGACACATCGGTGGTGTTGGAGATGATCGCCGTGGGGATCGCGCGGGGACCATGCAGCGCGTGGGCCTCGGCCGCCGCGTCGAACACCGCTAGTTCGCCCAACGTTTCCGTCGCGTAATCCCAGGACGGGCGCAGCAATCCACGGCCGGTGGCCAGTTCGCGGACCAGCAGATCGACCCGCTGGTCTTCGCTCATCGCCATATAGTTGGTATCCGGCGCCACGGCATCGAACAGTTCGGCGATCGTGCTTTCATGGACTGCGGAGTTTTGCCGTAAATCGAGACTGGCGAGATGAAAACCGAAACAATCGACGGCCCGACCGAGATGGCGCAACCGACCGTGGGCCAAGGCGGCCGACTTATTCTCAACCAACGACGTCCGAACGACCTGCAAATCAGCCAAAAATTCGGCCGGCGACGTATAAGGTTCGGCTTCTCCGACGGGATGGCGGGTCGGGGCCGCGGCGCCAAATTTGACCGACGTCGCGGCCAACCGGGCGTAGAGACCGCTGATCGCCAAGCGATAGGGTTCAAGCGCGCGATGCGACGAGGTGTCCGGCGATTTATCCGCCAGCGCCCGCAAGTCGTCGGACACGTTCACCACCCGGGCGGACAAGGACAGCTCGCCGCCCAACTCATGCAGCTCGTCAAGATAAAAGGCGAAGACCCGTGCGGATTGCATCCGCAAGGTCTGCCGCAGCGCATCGGCGGTCACGAACGGATTGCCATCCCGGTCGCCGCCGATCCAACTGCCGATGCGCAGGAAAGATGGCACCGGCGCGGCCGTCTCCGAAGGATCGATCGCGTCGAGCCGGTCTTCCAAGGCGGCGTAGAATTTCGGCAACTCGCGCAGAAAGGTGAAGTCGTAATAGGACAGACCGTTTTCCACCTCGTCGCGCACCGCCAGCTTCGATTGGCGCAGCAGGTTGGTCTGCCAAACCGTCAGCACAGAGCGGCGCAGCTGGTCCTCGATGGCGGCCAATTCCGCTGGCGTCCGGTGCCCGCGCTCGCGATTGTCGAGTTGGGCCGCGACCTCCATCTCGTGGCGCATGGTGCTCTTGCGGCGCACTTCGGTGGGGTGCGCGGTCAAAACCGGGCTGATCAGGGCGTCCGCAAAGAACGACCGGACCGCCGCACCGGAAATACCGGCCGACCCGATATGCTCCAACGCATTGGCAATGGTGCCGGCCCGCGGCCTGTCGCCGGCAATATCATGGGCGCGAATGCGGCGGATGTGATGCTGATCTTCGGCGATGTTGGCGAGATGGGAGAAATAACTGAAGGCGCGCACCACCTGCACCGCCTGATCCGGGTTCAGGTCGCCCAGGATAGCCTGGTGATCTCAACTGGTCGACGCAACACTTTATCTTGGAAGCAAAGATGGAGT
>JAALLF010000016.1 GCA_011087645.1 Alphaproteobacteria bacterium | reverse complement strand
TTCCAAGATAAAGTGTTGCGTCGACCAGTTGAGATCACCGGGGTAATGCGGCCGTTGCCCGCACAAAGCGGACGGGCTATGGCGTCCCCGCTTGCCATGATATTCTCGCCCGCATCAATATTGGGGGATGTACGCCAATGCGCGAGAAACGTTGCGTATAGCGGGTCCTCGCGAGCTTGACGTCAGCGCGGTCCTAAGGGTTGATTCCATCTCAATCAGTTTCAAAAAGGAAGGCCGACGCTGTTATGGATTTTTCGTTCACTCAAGATCAGGAGGAGCTGCGCCGCCATGCGCGCGACCTTCTCGAGGCGGTCTGCCCCCCCGACTATGTCGAGCGCTGCGACCGCGAGGGGAGCGCACCGCGCGAAGCCTTTGACAAACTCGCCGAGCAAGGCTGGCTCGGTCTGATCATTCCCAGCGAATATGGCGGCGCCGGCGGCTCGGCTATCGATCTGGCGATCCTGCTTGAGGAAATTGGTCGCCAATCCGAAGAACTCGCCATGTGGGTCTTCCGCACGATGACCTATGGCGGCTATGCGATCATGGCGCATGGCACCGAGGAACAGAAGCAACGGTTCCTGCCGAAGATTGCGAAGGGTGAGCTCACCTATTGTTTCGGCCTGACCGAGCCGGAGTCGGGCTCGGACGCCGCCGCGCTGATGACCCGTGCAGAGGCGACGGGCAACAGTTCCTTCGTGATCAACGGTCAGAAGGTCTTCACCTCCGGCATGGACATTTCCGACTATTGCCTTCTTGTCACGCGCACCGCCAAGCGCGAACGCAAACAGGAAGGCATAACAATGTTCCTGGTCGAGACCAATTTGCCGGGGATTGAGGTGCGCAAGATCGAGACGCTCGGTCACCGGGCGATCGGCACCACGCAGGTTTTCTATAATGACGTGGAAGTACCGGCCGACATGGTCATCGGCGAGGTGGACAATGGTTGGGCATCGGTCGATGCGTGCCTGTGGTACGAGCGGCTTTGCTTATCGGCGGCGCGTACTGGCACGGCGCAGGCGGCCTTCGAGCTGGCGCGGGACTATGCCAAGACCCGCGAACAGTTCGGCCGCCCGATCGGCAAATTCCAGGCGATCAGCCACAAGCTCGCCGACATGAAGATGATGCTCGAAATTTCACGCTTGCTGTTCTACCGCTTCGCCTGGGCGATGGACGCCGGTGAGCCCACCCGCCACGACGCGGCGATCCTCAAGCTCTACACCAGCGAAGCCTACAAAGCGGTGTCGGATATGGGCCTGCAGATCTTCGGTGGCTATGGCTATTGCATGGAGTACCCCATGCAACGCTTCTACCGCGATGCGCGTCTTGCCGTTATCGGCGCCGGCTCGTCCGAAATTCAGCGCAACATCATCGCGCGCAGCCTGGGGCTCTGAGACAATGGGTTTCCCACTCGAAGGTGTGCGGATTCTCGAGCTCGGCCAGATCATCGCCGGCACCTATGGGGGCTTGGTGCTTTCCGACCTCGGCGCCGAGGTGATCAAAATCGAAACCCCGGAGGGTGACCTCGGCCGTATTCCCTCGGTCGCGCCGTATAACGGCGAGAGCGCGCTGTTCCTGACATTCAACCGCAACAAGCGGAGCATCGCCATCGACCTAAAGTCCGAGGACGGCCGCCAGGTTTTCTACGACCTGGTCAAGACATCTGACGTGGTGATCGACAATTTTCGCCCCGGTGTGCTCGAGCGGTTAAAGATCGACTATCCGGCCCTCAAGGCGATCAAGCCGGATATCATCCAGTGCTCGGTGACCGGTTTTGGCGCGAGTGGCGAATACAAGGACGCCCCGGCGCTCGACATCATTATCCAGGCGATCGCCGGCTATATGGCGATCACCGGCGAGCCCGGCCGGCCGCCGGTGCGGACCGGCGTCCCTCTGGCGGACCTAAGCGGTGGCATATTCTCGTCGCAGGCGATCCTCGCCGCCCTGTTCGACCGCGAGCGCACCGGCGAGGGACGGTACATCGAGTTGTCCATGTTCGATGGCATTGTGAGCCTACTCACCTACACCGGGACTATGTGGCTGAGTAAGGGCGAACTTGCCGAGCCGCCGGGATCGGGACACATGTATTCAGTGCCCTGGCAGGCTTTCGAATGCGCCGACGGCTATCTCGTTATCGCGACGCGCCAGGAGGTGTTCTGGACGCGTCTGTGCGACGCGATCGATGCGCCGGAACTGGCTGACGACCCGCGCTTCGCCAAAAACCCCGACCGGGTCGCCAACCGCGCCACGCTGGTGCCGATTCTCGAGGACATCTTCGCGCAACGAACGGTCGGCGAGTGGATGGAGCGGTTCCGCGCGGGCGACATACCGGCCGCACCCGTCAACAACCTCGACGGTGTCTTCGCCGAGCCGCCGATCGCAGAGCGCGAGATGATCGTGGAGTACGATCACCCGCGGGCCGGCAAGGTCCGCCTGCCTGGCAACCCGATCAAGATGTCGGGGATGGAGGGGACGATCTCCGAGCCCGCGCCGATGCATGGCGAGCATACCGATGAGGTGCTCTCAGAGCTGCTCGGCCTCGATACCCCGACGATCGCGGCGCTGCGCGCCAGTGGCGCCGTCAAATAAATAGAATTAGAGGATTGTAATGAAGGGAATGTACTGGGAAGAGTGGGAGATCGGAGCCGAGTTCGAGAGCCCCGCGCGAACCGTCACCGAGAGCGATATCGCGACGTTCGCCGGCCTGTCCGGCGACTACAACCCGCTGCACGTCGATGAGGAATTCTGCAAGACCACGCAGTTCGGAACCCGCATTGCGCACGGGCCGTTGATCTACGCGATCGCGGCGGGGTTGATGTTCCAGCTTCATCTTTACGACGACACGCTGATCGCGTTCCTCGGTTTCGACAGCTTGAAGTTTACCAAGCACGTTGTTGCCGGCGACACCATCCGCGTGCGCATACAGGTGCTCGAAAAACGCGAAACCTCACGGCCCGACCGCGGTGTGATGAAGCGCAGTCTTCAGGTGTTCAACCAGCGCGATGAGATGGTGCAGGACGCGGTCCAGGCTTTCCTACTGCAGCGTCGACCGGCGTAGCCATAATATTGGGGCTGATCGAGATGCAGTGAGGGGGCCGCCGCCTCCTTTGGACGTTTTTGAACGCCTGCCGGCATGTGAGGCGGGTAAGCGTAATTTCCAGTCTATCTATGTGTGAAGTTCGAAGAATAGCGGACGTGACAGATCGCACCGCTGGCGACCGGGTTTAGCCAATGAGATACCGTGTTCAGTCCAGTTCGCGGAACGGGGCCTCGCGTTCGTCAAGAAATTCACGCAATGGCAACTCCTTCAGTTTGCGGGTCCAGACACGGCCCTCGGGCGAGGCGTGCAGGGTCGCGATCGCCTCGACATTGTAGAGCCACGAACTTGTCAAGCCGGCGGCCTCTTGATAGTGGTTGATCGATGCCTTGGCGAACTTGATCGCCGGGCGCGGCATTCGCGCGAGTTTACGGGCCAGTTGTTTCGCTTCGTCCATCAGCCGGTCGGCCGGCACCGCGCGGTTAACCAGACTGATGCGTTCGGCTTCGCGGCCGTCGATCATGTCGCCGGTGTACATCAGCCAGCGGACGTGGCGGATCGGCACGGTCCACGGCATCATCAGCGATGGGGGGCCAGAGACATGGCGCACCTCGGGTTCACCCATCAGCGCATCCTCGGCGGCGATCGCCAGATCGCAACACATCATCAGCTCCAGCCCGCCGGCCAGCGCATAGCCGTTGACCGCCGCTATGATCGGCAATTCCGATCCCCACAATGTGCGCATACGGCGGCAATTGTCCGACATGTCCTGCCGCCAGTCTTCGGTGCCCATTTCGAAATCGCCGCCGTTGAGATCGAAGCCGGTGGTGAACGCGCGGCCGGCGCCGGTTAGAATCAGAGCCTCGATACCGGGATCGCGCTCTGCGTCGCGCACCGCCAATTCCAGCGCGTCGAGCAATTCGAGGTTGAGCGCGTTCATCTTGTCGGGCCGGTTCATGGTGATGGTGGCAAATGCATCATCGGGGTCGCGGTCGATCAGAATTAGGGGTTCGTCGGTCATAGCGGTTCCTCCTGTGATACGATGATGCATTCCCGCGGACTATCGGCATAGAGCTGCGCAACCAACGGTTCGCGGTTGGCCAGCGCGCGGCGCTGGACCAGATGGCCCTTGTCGTTGATTTCGCCGGCGCTGCGGTCGGGCGGATGGGGCGCCAGGATTGCGCGGCGGATCGCCGTCGAACTGCCGGTAAACATGGCGTTGTGGCTGGCCAACGCTTTCTCCAACCGTTCCGTCAAAGCAGCCAACTCATCAGGCGCTGTGGAATCTGGGCGGGGAAACAGAATCGCTGCCAGGTGGCTCCTGCCTTCACCGGCGATCGCAACATCGGCAAGGTCGGGGGCGCAGGCCTCCAGCAACGCATGGCGCAATGCACCGGTTTTGACCCGGGTTCCGGTCGCCAGCTTGAAGTCCTCGGCGAGCCGCCCGTCAAAGGCGATACCGCGTTCGGGCGCTGTGTTATGGATCGCCGCGGCGAGGTCTCCTGTCTTTAAAAATCCTTCGCTGTCGAGCGGTAGCGGCGCGGTTCCGTCATCGGTGACATAGTGCGGCGCGACGTTGGGGCCGCGCACCCGGATTTCCCACGATCCCTCGGTATCCTCGATTGGCTTCAAATGCAGCGTATGACCGGGCAAGGGAAAGCCGATCTCGCCTGTCTTACGCGCCGGTTCTAGTCCCAGGCAAATGGTTGAGGCGGCTTCAGTCATACCGTAACCGGACACCAATGTCGGGGGGTTGGGTACGGTCTCCACCGCGCGCCGTAGCCGCGCCCATGTCGGCGCATCCATGCCGGCGCCGGCGAACATGATCAACTCAAGCCGTGAAAAGAAGGCGTCGCGCGTTTCCGGGTCGGTGTCGAGCCGGTCGAGCAGCAGGGCGATGCCGAACGGCACATTGATGTGCAACGTCGGCCGCACCTCGCGCAAACGCGCGGCCATGGCGTCGATGCGGGTCGGATCGGGCGGCCGGTCTACATGGTATTCGCCACCGGTCCAGATCATCTTGTAGAAATTATCGAGGCCGCCGAATACATGGTGCCAGGGCAACCAGTCGAGGAGCACCGGTGGCCGGCGTGTCAGGAACGGCCAATGCACGGTATAGGCCGCCTGGTTCGACGCGATCATGCCGCGCGTGATCGTCACGCCCTTCGGGGCGCCCGTCGAGCCGGATGTGAAGTAGAGCGCCACCGCGTCGCCTGGAGCATGCGGCGGGCGGACGAATGGCGCGGCGCCGTTGCCGGCAGTGAGGTCGCCGATGTCGTGGATGGCTGTGTTGGCGATCGGCGCTAACGCATCGGTGACTGCGGAGCTTGGATCGTCGGCCAGAATCAGCGCCGGCTTGGCGATGGCCAGCAAGTCGGCAAGCCGGCCGCGGCCGAATTCCGAGCCCACTAGGGTTGGCGCCAGGGCTGTATGCACCAGTCCGGCCTTGTGGCAGGCGAGCTTGAGAACGGCATGGTCGACACCGGCGCCGGCGACCGCGGCGATGGTGCTTGCCGCGCGAGGGACCAAATCCTTCAGGCGCGCCGCAGTGGCATCGGAACGCCGATCGAGAACGCGGCGGCTGGCTATATTCGCCCCGTCGTCATCGCTGACCATCGTGGCGCCGCCATCCTCGGCGACCCAGAAATCGAAACGGTCGAGAATATCGGGTAGCGGATCAGGCAATGCATCGCGGTTACGAAGCAGAATACTGCCGTCGGCCCGGTCGATCCGCTCGATATTCGGGACCGCGAGTAGTCGCTGCGCATCCATTGTTCGATATTACTCAGACCAGTTCCAAGCCTTGCGCCGACGATAGCCAAACCCTCGGTTTTGGTAAACGATGAACTGCGTCGGCAGAAGTGGTTTCGACGTCGGCAAAGCCCGTGGCAACGCGGCTCGAACGAGAACACCAATCGATTGCTCCGGCAGTACCTTCCAAAGGGAACGGATTTATCGGTGTACAGCCAAGCGCATCTGAATAAAGTGGCGCGGTAACTCAACGAGCGGCCGCGCAAGACGTTGGGCTTCGAAACCCCGGCAGAAAAATTTAATGCTTGTGTTGCAGCGACCGGTTGAGGCCGCCACCCAAAACGGACGTCCTCGAGCAAGATCGAAACCATAGGATCTGCATTCAGCAGCTGCGATCCGAATTTGAATATTTGGCCTAGGCCGCGCGTCAGGACAGATGTATTTGCTGTCCAATTCGACTTTACCTCGCAGCCGGATCGAGCACACAGGCAGCTATATGACCCGGAGCCCGTTCGGTCAATTCAACTTCTTCTGCCGGATTGAAGCGAATATTGATGGTGCGGTCACGCACCACCGCTTCCTCGAGCGCTTCTCGCATGGACGCCGATATCGCATTCGAATGTAATGTATCGGCGAGCGCTCGGGCCGATGCCTCGTTATCAAACGTCAACTGTGCTTCGAAGGGACTGACCCGGTTGACCGCTGACAATCCGTCGAACAGGTTCTCCTGGTTTTCCAGGCCGCGAACCACGTCGTCGACGTCCCAGCCGCAGGCCGGCGTGGCAACAGGACAGCGGGTATGAAAACGGCACCCCTGTGGCGGGTGCGCGGGATCGGGAACCGTTCCTTCCAGGGTCGGAATTTCGGTGTCGGTATCGTCTGAGAGATCCGGGCTCGCGGCCAACAGCGCCTTAGTATAGGGATGCTGAGGCCGTTCAAATATATCCTGCGTGCGCCCTGCTTCGACCACCTTGCCCAGATACATGACGACAATGCGGTCAGCCATGTGGCGCACGACCGACAGGTCGTGGGTAATGAACAAATAGGCCAGGTTGCGTTCGCGCTGAAGCTCGTGGAGCAGGTTGAGTATTTGTGCCTGCACAGAAACATCGAGTGCGCTGGTTGGTTCATCCAGGATGATCAATTCGGGATTCAGCGCCAGGGCGCGGGCGATTGATATGCGTTGGCGTTGCCCGCCGGAAAATTGGTGCGGATAGCGATAGAGATGCTGACTGCCGAGGCCCACCTGTTCGAGTAGCTGCACTGTCCGCGTTGTTAGTTCGGAACCCGATGCCTCGCCGTAGACCTGTAATGGCCGGCCCACGATGTCATTGACCAGGTGGCGGGGATTGAGCGAGGCAAAGGCGTCCTGGAAAACGACCTGGCAGTTGCGGCGGTAGTGGCGCCTGGCTTGCTCGTTCAATTGGTTGATGCAGTGTGCTTCATCCAGAGCGGCAAGTTCCTCGCGCTCCTGCTCACTGCGCTGCTCGTCCGGGATGTCCCGTAGCGCGTCGACTCGGTCGCGATCGCCTTCCGTGATGTTGAAATAGACAGCGCCATCGCTCGGGTCGGTGAGGCCGCTGACACAGCGGCCCAGCGTCGTCTTGCCGCAACCGCTTTCGCCTACCAGACCCACGGTCTCACCACTGCGGATATCGAAGCTGACGCCATCGACGGCGCGCACTTGTCCAACCACACGTTGCAGCGCGCCCTCCTTGATCGGGAAATGCTTTTTCAAGCCATGCAAACTGAGAATCAGCTTGTCGGATGCGGCGGCTGCATCGTCTTGTGGGTGCTCGGATTCCATCGTCATGACGAGCGTGCCGCTAATGTTGGCCGCCCGCCCGAGCCTTCGGGGGGCTCGTGATAGATGAAGCAAGCGACTGAATGCTCGTCGCCGACGGATTGAAGATGGGGATCGAACCGGGCGCAGGTCTCCACCTCATTGGGACAGCGGCCGGAGAAGCGGCATGAGGGCGTTGGATCGACCAGCTCGGGTACGGTTCCCTCGATCGCGGCGAGCTTGCCGCGCGATTGGGTCGCCGAAGGCAAAGCGGCGAGGAGCCCTCGCGTATAGGGATGGCGCGGGTCCTGAAAGATCTGGTCGGCATCGCTAATTTCCACGATGCGTCCGGCGTACATCACGGCAACCCGGTCGCAAATTCGCCGCACAAGCGAAAGGTCATGGCTGATATATAGAACCGCCGTCTGGCGCCGCTGCTGCAACTCGTGAATCAATTCCAAGATGCGGGCTTGGACGGTTACATCGAGCGCAGTCGTCGGTTCATCGGCAATCAGCAGGTCCGGATTGCACGCCAGAGCCTGGGCAATCATCACGCGTTGGCGCATGCCACCCGACAGCTCATGGGGATAGCGCTGCATGATTTTGCGTGGGTTGGCGATCTGGGTTTCGGCCAGTGCATCGGCAACCATGTCGTCGACCGCAGCCGTGATCTGGTTTCGCCGCGATCGCAGCGGCGGAATTTTGAGCAGCGTGCGCTCGATGGTGCGGCTCTGCTGCGCTGCTTGCCGTTTCAAAAGCAAAGACCCCGGGTCTATTCCCGATACGTCCACGTTGGCGGCATCGAGAACTTCTGCCGATCGATGTTGGTAAAACACCTCGGCAATCTGGCTGCCGATCGTGAGTGCCGGATTGAGCGCCTTTCCCGGGTCCTGAAATATCATCGCGATGCGATCGCCGCGCAGGGAGCGCATACGCGAGTTGGAAACCTGCATAAGGTCGAGGGTCTCTTCGCCGCTTTGCACGCACTCGCTGCATCCTTTGCCAGAGCACGCGGAACAACCAGCGGATACGCGCCCCGTTTGATGGCAACTTTCGCACCCACGACCTTCGCAGGCATCGCAAGTCGTGCGCGGTCGAAACAAAATCGAGCCACCGGCGTCGATACCGGGCGGTTTCGGCACTAGGCGCAAGAAAGACCGAGCGGTGACGCTTTTGCCGCAACCGGTCTCGCCCACTAAACCCAGCGTTTCGCCGTCGTGAATATCGAACGAGACGCCGTCGACCGCGTGGACAATGCCCCTTTTGGATTGGAAATGAACTTGTAAATCGGCGACCGAAGCGACAACCGGCGCTGGCGATTTAGATGGGTTTTTTTCCGCACCTTCTGACATCATCGTGCACTTTCGGTGCGCGGATCGAACACATCGCGCAATCCGTCACCGACTAGGTTGAAGGCGAGGGCCCATAAAAAGACCATCAGCCCAGGAAAGGTCGGCGCCCACCACCGGCCCGCCGATATACCGGCCTGGCCTTCCGAGACGAGCACGCCCCATTCGGCGATACCGGCTTCTGAGAGACCTATGAAAGACAAGGTTGCGCCAACCAGAACGATGTTGCCCATATCGAGCGTGGCCTGGACCATGACCGGCGTAAACGAATTGGGCAAAATATCCCTGAGGTAGATTCGCAGTTTGGAGTCGCCGATTACCCGCGCGGCGTCGATATACTCGCTCTGTTTGATGCGAATTATTTGAGATCGCATTATTCGGGCGTATTTCACCCAGAACACGACCACCAGAGCCAGGATAATATTGGTGAAGGACGGCCCCAGAACGGCTGCGATGGCCAGCGCAAAAATCAGCTCGGGGATCGACAAAAATACGTCGACGATCCGCATCAGAACCTCGTCGACCCGCCCGCCGGTGAACCCAGCGACGCTGCCGATGACGACGCCGATTACGACTGTGAGGCTCACCACCATGAGCGACAGTTTGAGAGAGGTCCTGGCTCCCCAGATCACCCCGTACAACACATCGCCCCCGCGATTTGTTGTGCCGAGAATATGGCCGGGCGAACCCGGCGGCACCCGCACTGCGGACCAATCACGCGGCATCTGGTAGGCGTCTGGCGTATTAGGTTCCGTGATCCACGGCGCTGAGAGGGCCATCAAAATCAGCAGCACAACGATGGTTAGGCCAATAACGGTTGTGGGATTGGCTAGCATGGTCCGGGTTAGTTCCCAGCCCCGCTGCGCGCGCACCCGCCATGCCGAATCTCGAGTTTGTAAGTAAATCTGGTCGGTATTCGGAGAATCGACCACCGCTACTCTCCCAACACCACTCGGCGGTCAAGATAGGCGTAGACGACATCGACGACCAGATTGACCACCAGGAACAGAATGCTGGTGAACATTACGTAGATCATGATCGTCGCCTGGTCGCCGCGCAACACGGCTGCAGCCATCCAGCGGCCAATTCCCGGCCAGCGGAACACGATCTCAGCGACGACCGTCCCTTGCAGTAAAAAGCCGAATGTCAGCCCGATTACTGTGACGGTGGGTATCAGCGCATTTCGTCGTGCGTGCCGACGTAGCACCAAGCGTTCAGGTAGGCCTTTGGCGCGCGCGGCATCGACATAATCTTCTTGTAGTTCCTCGACCAGCGACGAGCGCATCATACGGGCGATGATCGCTGTGGCGCCGTAACCGAGTGCGACCGCGGGTAATACGAGATGCCATATGGCGTCGACAAAGGCTTTAAAACTGCCGGCAAGGATGGCGTCGATCGTATAAAGACCGGTCGGGTGGGCGATGCTGGCAAAGATGTTGGGATCGCTCCTACCCAGGGGAAACCATCCCAAATTTACCCAGAACACAATGAGCAACAATATCGCAAACCAGAACATGGGCATGCTTGCCCCGCTCACGGCAACAATCCGAATAATGTGATCGGGCAGTCGATTGCGGCGGGCTCCGGCAATGGTTCCTAAGGCGATGCCCAAAGCGACAGCGACGAGCCCGGAGGCGATGGCCAATTCCATTGTCGCGGCGAGCTTGTTGGGAAAAACTTCCGCAACAGGGGCAGCGGCGACACCTGACCAACCTAGATCACCGCGTACAACACCGGAAATCCAATAGAAATATTGAACTGGCACTGGTTCATCTAAATGAAAACGCGCTTCGATTTCGGCGACCTGAGCCGGCGTCATTTCGTGCGACAGATAGATGCCGACCGGCGAACCGCCGATACGGGTGAGCGCAAAAACAATAATGGAAGTGCCAATAATCAATATCGGCAACACCATCAACCTTCGCAGAATGTAGTCGCGAATTTGCATGCCAAATTCCGGTTCCGTCAGCGCGTAAAGGGATATACGCCCACCCTGTTACGGGTGGACGCATATCATCGTTTTAGGAGACTTTCGCTACTTGTCGAACAATGCGAATTTGACGCTCGGCCGCGGCCAAAGCGGCTGCATGGCAAAGCCTTTGACCCAACCGCGATAGGCCATCGCCACGCCTTCTTGCGCAGCTATAAGCCACATCGGATCCTCGTACAGCACCCTCTGCAATTCGGCGTACAGCGCGGCGCGCTTGGCTGGATCCAGCTCGACAGACGCGTCGTCGATCAGTTTGGCGACGCGCTCAGGGTCTTTATAGCCCTTGGAAAACCCGTGCACTTCGCCCCATTCGCCATCGGGATGCTGATAGGAATGCATGTAGGGATGGGGGTCGGCGAACGGATCGGCATTCTTCACCCACATCGCAAATTCGACCGGGTTTTGCGCGTGCGCATCATCGAACACGGCTTCAGCGACAGCCAGCACATTGATCCGGAACTTAGGGTTCAGGCGCTCTAACGAATCCTTCATCACCAGAGCAGCATCGGCGAACAAGTTCGATTCTTCGGTAATTACCGAGACGCTGAAGCCCTTGTCCCAGTATCCAGCTTCGCGGAACAGCGCCTCGGCCTTGGCTTTGTCCTGCTTGGTATAGGATGGCGCGCTGGAATCGTGGCCGAAAATGCCCCTGGGAATGTAGTGGGTATTGAAGTCGCCGAAGCCGGCCAACGGTCCGTTCAGAAAGGCGTTGTAGTCGAACGCATGATTGAATGCCTGACGGATGCGCGGATCGTGGAAGAAGTCTGCCGGAATGGTGTCTTCCGACGGCAGCGTGCCGTCTGGGATATTCAGGTTGAAGCCAATATGGATCGGCTCCAGCAGCAGACCACCGGTGTGAATGTTGACGCCTTCGGCGCCTTTGAGGTCGGCGATGAACGAAGGGTCGGTCTCGATGGTGTCGAAATCACCAGCGCGAAGTCCCAGCACCCGCACATCGGGCTCTGCGCCAATCTCGATACGCACGTTGAGCTTGGCGTTTTCACCCCAATAGTTCTCGTTGATATCCAGAGTAAGATTTTCGTTGCGGTTCCATGTGTTGAACTTGTACGGGCCGGTGCCGGCCATATTGGTGGCCATAAACGTGTTCGGCTCACCGGCTGTCACGCCACCGTTGGCGCCCACCGCCTCCTGGCTGACAATGGACGACACCATGGCGACCACCGTGCCGTTCAGAAAACTCGCGCTCGGCTCTTGCAAGGTCACTTCAAAGGTGAATGGGTCTTTGACCTTGGTGGATTCTACGATGTCATTCAACGTGTCGGCGGCACTCTCGGGCAGGCTCATGGTCATGACGCGGTCCCAGGAGAACTTGACGTCGTCGGCGGTCAGCGGACTGCCGTCATGAAATGTGACACCCTCGCGGATCGGGAAGGTATATGTCATGCCGTCGGCGGAGATCAGCCCGTTGCTGACACTAGGAACCTTAGTGGCCAGGCCTGGGATCAAATCAGGCCCGTTCGACGAAAACTCAAGCAGCCGTTCATAGACCTGCAGAATTACAGTCTCGCCACCTTCGCCCGATTCAACCTGCGCCGGATCAAGCGTGGTCGGTTCGTCGTCGGCGGCGTGAACAAGCGTGCCCGGGTTCTTGACGTTCTGCGCCAGTGCCGCAGGTGCGATCGCCAGGCTAACGAAAAGTACAGCTAACGGGGCCCAACCGCGCAACAGGCCGCTGCGCAGGACAAGTTGTTTATTGCGGTAGGCGCGGCGTGTGTTGGTCGACGCCGCATGAGTGACTTTTCCGGTCAGCCTTTGGACTGCCGGCCAATTTTGGCTTAACATTTTTGCTTCCTCCCCTGAAAAATGGCCGATCACAGTTCTTTTTTTACAGCGCAACCTGTCTTCGACAATCGGCACCTAGCGCTGTGAGAAGGTCACAGTTTCGGGGTAATTGCAACCCGAGCACGATCGGTCGCGCGACAGATTTGGGGTAAATGAGGCCCGCGCACGGCTTAGACTTTCTCGAAGCTACCAAAGTGAGAAAAGCGCGGGCGGCGTATGAAATTTTTGCGATCAACAGTCAACTCGGCCTACGTCGACTAATACGGAACAATGCCCCGCCAATGAGACAAATACACGATGTCCGCTCCTGGCTATTTCCGGTCGTTAGAAGCCGCGTCAAGCTATGTCGGCAAAGCCCGTGGCAACGCGGCTCGAACGAGAACACCAATCGATTGCTCCGGCAGTATTTTCCCGAGGGAACGGACTTGTCCGTGCATTCACAGGCCCACCTCAACAAGATCGCCCGCCAGCTAAACGAACGACCCGGAAAGACATTACAATTTGAAACACCGGCTGAAAAATTTAACCAATGTGTTGCGACGATCGGTTGAGCTCACAACTCAAAAGCTGACGTTGTTCACTACAGTTCATGTCCGTTCTTGCCGCTCGAATCTGACCTAGTCCAAATCCTCCAAGAGCCGGGTGAGTTGCTCTATATCTGAGATAAACAGTCCGCTTTGGCGGCGCTCAACAATACCTGAGCGCGCGAGTTCGCTTAACTCCCTCGACACAGCTTCGCGATGGGTACTAATCCGCGCCGATATCTCAGCGTGCGTAGGCGACGGCGCAATCAAAGCCGAGTTGTCAGACTGCAGATGATCTCGCGCTAAACGCAGCAATTCTGCGTGGATGCGATTGCGTACCGCCAGGGTGCTGAATTCGACAACGCGGTCGGAAAGCGAACGAACCAGGCTGGTGAGCCGCTGCAATGTCGCCTCAGCAATTGCCGGATAATCCTGGATCAGCTGCCAAAACTGGGTTGCGGATACAGATGCAACCGTCACGTCATTCAACGCTAGCACATTCGCCGAACGCGGTTTGTGATCGATGGCCGATAGTTCACCGAAGATATCGCCAGGTCCCAGGTCACGAAAGGTTACGGCGCGGCCCGATACCGAGTACACCTCGGCGCGAACTGTCCCGCTGACAATAAAATGGACATCCTCGGTGGCATCTTCGGCATTGACGATTTGCTGATCGCGTACAAACCGCTGCCATCGGCAGCGTCCGCTTACCGATTCTATTTCCGACACCGATAATCCATGGAAAAGGGATACAGCGGCCAAGCCGGTGGCGTTGGGCGTTTGATCGTCACTCATATCGGCTCCCGGTGCCACTGTATCGGATTGATTTGAGCGCCGCCAAACACGATGTAGTCGCCGGAACGATAGTTTGTAGAAAAAATTCCAAGTGTGTGAGTTTTCTCACTTACCGCAATCGTTGCCTTCACTAGCCTCATGAGGCTTCGATGATTCTTGTTTTGCGCGAAGCCGGGATGCTCTCCCGAAAACATAAAACAACCACACGCTCTATGGTGAGCGCACGCAGGAAAGGAAATATTATGGATGGAAACTTTGAGCCGGCGAAAATGCCGGAGACCGCCGCAGAGCGCGGCAAAGTGGCGCCAGCAAAACTTTCCCATGTGGTGTTGAAAACACCGCCGGATCGGGTCAAGCAGATGCTGGATTGGTACAAGACGGTGCTCGAGGCTGAAGCAATGTTTGAAACCGATCATTTCGGTTTTGTTGCCTATGATAGCGAGCACCATCGCGTCGCTGTGTTGGGGTTTCCTGGTACAGAAGAGCGCATAGACGGTCGCGCAGGTATGCACCATATGGCTTTCACGTACGCAAGCCTGGGTGATCTGGCACATACCTATAACCGGCTCAAACGCACCGACATCACGCCCGAGTTCAGTGTCAATCACGGGCCAACCACATCAATGTACTATTTCGACCCAGACAGGAATATGGTTGAGTTGCAGGTCGACAATATTCCGGAAAACAAATACGCCGAATATTTTGAAAATGGCGAATTCACGGAAAATCCGATTGGGGTGAAGTTCGATCCTGACGTGTTGTTTGGGCGTTTGGCGGCGGGCGAACCGGAAGAAGAACTACTTCCGAGGCCGCCAGGTACGCCGCCGCCGCTCGACGAATTTCCCAAAAACTGATGAAATAGTAAGCAAGAGCGGGTGTGTCGCAATATCAGACGCGCCCGCTCCCAACTCCCCGGGTCTCGACACAGCGGGCGAAGGAACAGATGACGGCGATTGAACGATGACTGATCTAGCGCAATGGCTGACCAAAATTGGTCTCGGCCAGCACCACTTGGTCTTTACCGAGAACAGCATCGATAAAGATTTGTTGCCGGAATTGTCCGAGAGCGACTTGAAAGAGCTCGGCCTCAATATAGGTGAACGCCGGCGTTTATTGCGCGCCATTCGCGAGAGTGGGGAAGCGAACGAAACTGAGGTCGCGGACGTGACTGTCGAGAATGACAGTAACTCGCCGATCGCCGTGTCCGCTGAAGCGGATCGCCGCCAATTGACAGTGTTGTTCTGCGATATGGTTGGCTCCACCGCACTATCCACAACCCTCGACGCCGAAACGTATCGTGCGCTCATTCGCAATTATCAAGACGCGTGCGCCAACGTCATCCAGGAATATGGCGGCTTTGTTGCCAAATATATGGGTGATGGGCTGGATGCCTACTTCGGCTATCCCGTCGGTCACGAAAACGATGCGGAACGCGCCGTGTTGGCCGGTCTCGATATTATCGAGGCAGTCAAAATAATAGATCGCGCGACGGCAGACGCTTCTGTCTCGGTGCGCGTGGGGATTGCCACCGGTCCAGTTGTGATTGGCGACATAATTGGTGAATCGTCGTCTCAAGAAGCTTCAGTGGCGGGCGACATGCCCAATCTCGCGGCGCGTCTGCAAGAAATTGCGGACCCCAATTGCGTGGTAATCGAAGCGGGAACGCACAATCTGGTCCAAAACTTATTCGTATTTGCCGACATGGGTTCGCGAGCCCTGAAAGGATTTCCGGAGCACATTCGCGTTCGATCAGTCGAATCCGCAAAACGAGCAAAGACCAGATTCGACGCAACCCATTCAGAGCAGTTGATGTCGTTTATTGGCCGGGACGATGAATTGAGTTTGTTGGAGCGCCGGTGGGAACAGACGAAGGGTGGCGATGGTCAGATCGTGTTAATCGCCGGCGAGGCGGGCATCGGTAAATCCAGATTGGTCAGTGAATTTCAACAACGCATGATGAGTGAAGATTATACGCCCTTGCATTGGCAGTGTTCGCCAATTCACACCACCAGCCCGTTATACCCATTAATGGAGGGTATCGAGCGAATTGCCGGATTTGGGATTCGCGACACCGATATCGATAAAATTCAGAAACTTGAATCCTGGCTAAAAATTGGCGGCGCCGAACTTCAGGAAGCCTTACCGATTTATGCCTCGTTTCTCTCATTGCCTCTGACAGACGATTATCAGGACCCTGGGTGGAGCCCCGATGAGCAACGGGAAAAATTGCTCGAGTTGCACGCCACACGTTTTACCAGCTTGTCATCAAACCGACCGGTTCTGTTTCTGATCGAGGATGCTCATTGGATCGATCCCACTTCATTGGAACTCTTGGAGCGTCAAATCACACATGTACCGGATATTCCGATACTAGTGCTCATCACCTATCGTCCGGAGTTTGATGCCCCATGGAACGGACGGCCCCGGGTTACCACCCTGATGCTAAACAGACTTGATCGGAAGAATGCCGCGGTGATGCTCAACGCGGTCGCGGACGGCGATAGATTATCTGCCAAAACCAGCGAAGAGATCATCGAAAAGACCGATGGTATTCCGCTCTTCATCGAAGAGATGACAAAATCGGCGCTTGAAGCCCTTTCGGATTCGGAGGCCGATGAAGATGGCATTATTAGTGCAAGCTTTGTACCTGCCACACTTCAAGACTCTCTCGAGGCTCGCCTTGATCGGCTCGGCGACGCTCGACAAATCGCGCAGGCAGGTGCGGTAATTGGACCAGAATTTTCCATCCGATTGGTTGCCCGTATTCTTGATGTCGCCGAAGAAGAAGCGAGAGCGCTAGCGGAACCGCTATCGCATTCGGATCTTTTTTCGCAAAGGAACCTGGGATCAGATCTGATTTACAGCTTTAAGCACGCCCTCGTACGGGATGCCTGCTACAACTCAATTCTACGAACCCCAAAGCAGCAACTGCACAAGAATACTGCCGATCTATTTTGCAATGATTCTCCGGAAATTGCAGCAAACGAACCTGAACTTATTGCGCGCCATTACACCGATGCCGGCTCTATTGAACTTGCGATCGATTATTGGTGTCGGGCAGCGCGGCGCTCAGCATCACAGTCGGCCTATGCGGAAGCATTGTCCCAACTCGAAAATGCGCGGACGTTGACTAGCCAACTGCCTGAGTCGACAGAGCGCGATGAGCTCGAGCTCGATATTTTGATCGGATCGTTCGGTGCGATCATGGCCGAATTCAGCATGTTGTCGGTTGAACTGGACGAAGCGCATGCGCGAGCGCTTAGTATTTGTGAACGGCTGGGGGACACAGATAAAACTCTCCCCATCTTGCACGCCCGCTACAACTACAATCAGGCTATCGGGCGGCCTGCGGTAGCGTATACATTCGCAACGAGATATTTGAATCTGGCCCGAACCGGCGATGACAGCACTACGCACATGATTGGTGAGCGGGCTTCTGGTGCGGCTTTATGGCATATCGGAAGTCTATCGAAAGCTCTTTCGCATGTCGAAACGGCCCTGAATATATATGAGACCGAACGCCATCATGCGTTGGTGTCCCAATACGGGTACGATATCAAAACGACAGCCTTGATGAACAAAACCGTATTGCTCGGCTCGATGGGGTATCCAGAGAGAGCCGGCAGGGTACAAGAAGAGGCATTTGAGTTTACCCGTTCGCTGGAACATCCCGCGAGTCTGGCGTTTCTCATCGGCCATCTTGGTTTGACCGAGCATTTCATCTCTCGCGACGCTGGCAGCGCGGAAAAAATTGCCGGGGAATTGGCCAGACTAGGCGACTCGTTCAAAGGTTCCGTGTGGCAGCTGATCGCCGAGCTCCACATCGGGCGCGCGTTATTCGAATCTGGCAATCGCCTCGAAGGTATCGAAATGATGCGGGGCGCGTTGGGAAATCCCGAGTCGAAACTCGTAAGATTTGCTGAGCCAGCACACCAAGTTCTCTTGGCAGATTCTCTAGTGTCTCTGGGTGAGCAGGAATTGGCCTTGGAGTATCTGGACTCGGCCCAAAGGGAAACCGATATTGGCGAAGACCGTTGGTCGGAAGCAGAAATATGGCGAGTACGCGGAGATGCGCTTTTAGGTAACGCAGGCGCAGATGAAGCCGAGGCAAGCTATCGAAAGTCCATTGAGCTCGCGCGTGGTCAAGAAGCCAAGATGTTTGAAATTAGAACGGCAACCGCACTTGCCCGGATGTGGACGGAACAAAACCGGCAAGCGGACGCAACTGAGCTCCTGGAGCCCATCTACAACTGGTTCACCGAGGGGTTCGACACGCCCGATCTTATCGAGGCAAAAGGACTGTTGGACGAACTAGCTTGATGACCGGTTGAGCTCACAGTCATCTCCGGTCGTAACGAACTATTGTGATCTACGATAGCTTTCGCGGGTAATGCGACCGTCTAACGAACAACGTTTGCGCGACAAGCTCAGGATGAGGATCGAGTAAAAACGCCTCATCCTGAGCTTGTCGAAGGATGAGAGAGGTTAGTACCCCGCCACCCTATCGACTTGATGCAACAACGGTTCGCCGGCCTCGAGCCGGCGGATGTTTTCGGCGACCTGGGCGACTACGCTGCGCGGGTCGGTGATACTCGCATTGTGAGGCGTCATGGTGATTTGCGGGTGATCCCAAAACGGATGATCGCCGGGCAGAGGCTCTTCGTGGAAGACGTCCAGGGTGGCGTGGGTGATCTGGCCGGCGGCCAGCGCGTCGATCAAGTCGGCCTCGACCAGATGTCCGCCGCGCGCCGCGTTGATCAGGTAGGCGCCTTCGGGTAACCGCGCCAGGGTATCCCGGTCGAGGATGCCGGCGGTCTGGTCGGTGAGCGGCAGCAGACAGACCAGAATTTCGCTGCGCGCCAGAAACGGCGCCAGCCCGTCAGGCCCGTGGAAGCAGGCGACGCCGGAAATGTCCTTGGCTGTGCGGCTCCACCCGGCGGTGTCGAAGCCGAGATGGGTGAGCTTCGCCACCGCGTCGCGGCCCAGCTCGCCCAGGCCCATCACGCCGACCGGCCGTTCGTCGGCCTGGCGCAGGTCGCGCGCCCGGTCGTCCCACACATGGTCGCGCTGTTGGGCCTCGAAAACCGGCTGATTGCGGTGGTAGCGCAGCACATGCAGCAGCACATATTCGGTGATGCCGGCGGTCAGATACGGGTCGACCACCCGTGTGATCGGCACGTCCGGCAGGGCGTCGTCGACCAATATATGGTCGATGCCGGCGCCCATCGACCAAATCGCCTTGAGGTTGGGCAGCTTAGCGAGTTCGTCGGATGGCGGTTTCCAGGCCAGGGCGGAGCGAATGTCGGCGGGATCGCCCACATCGGGCCAGGCGCGCACTTCCAGGTCGGGCACAAGGCGGGCGAATTCGCGTTGCCACCAGTCGGGCCGCTCGCCGGGGGCGATAATCAACAGGGTCACGGAGAGGGTCCCGAACATATTATGAGATTGCTTCTACCCTCATCCTGAGGAGCCCTTTCGCCTCGCCCTTCGAGACGGGCCTGGCGGCCCTCCTCAGGATGAGGCGAAAGGGCGTCTCGAAGGATCAGGCTGGTCGAAACCGCAGTCATCGTGCGCTACGTGGCGATGACGCCGTCCGCGCCGACCGCCTCCAGGTCGAACGCCGCGGCCATCAGCGCCTTGGTGTAGTCTTCTTTCGGTTGGTCGAAGATCTGCGCCGCCGGGCCTTGCTCTACCACCTTGCCGTTGCGCATGACGATGACCTGGTCGGAGATCGCCCGCACCACCTTCAAATCGTGGCTGATGAACAGATAAGCGAGCTTGTGCTTGGCCTGCAGTTCGCGCAGTAGGTCGATGATCTGCGCCTGCACCGAGCGGTCGAGCGCCGAGGTGGGCTCGTCGAGGACGATAAATTTCGGCTTGAGCACGATGGCGCGGGCGATCGCCACACGCTGGCGCTGACCGCCGGAGAATTCGTGGGGGTAGCGGTGACGGCTCGCCGGGTCGAGGCCGACTTCCTCCATGGCCTGCGCGATCAGCAAATCGCGGTCGGCCGGCGTGTCGCCGATCTTGTGGACTTTGAGGCCCTCTTCGATGATCTGGGCGATCGACATGCGCGGGCTGAGGCTGCCATAGGGGTCTTGGAAGACGATTTGCATTTCCCGGCGCAGGGGGCGCAGATGCTTGGAATGCATAACGTCGAGATGCTTACCCTCGAACTCGATGGGACCGTCGGAGCTGATCAGCCGCAGCAGCGCCAGACCCAGGGTGGTCTTGCCCGAGCCGGATTCGCCGACCACGCCGACGGTCTGGCCCTCGCGGACATCGACGGTGATGCCGTCGACGGCGCGGATATGATCGGTGGTGCGCCGCATCAGCCCGCTCTTGATCGGGAACCAGACTTTCAAATTCTCGCTGTGCATAATGCGCGGCGCGTCGCCGGCCGGCTGCAGCGCGGCGCCCGAGGGCTCGGCGGCGAGCAGATGCTGGGTGTAGGAATGCTGGGGGTCGTCGAAAATTTGCTGGGTCGGGCCGGTCTCGACGATCTCGCCCTGGTTCATCACGCAGACCCGCTGGGCCATCTTCTGCACGATGCCGAGATCGTGGGTGATGAACAGCATCGACATGCCGAACTGGGCCTGCAGGTCGCGCAACAATTCGAGGATCTGCGCCTGAATGGTGACGTCGAGCGCGGTGGTGGGCTCATCGGCGATCAAAAGTTTGGGCTCGTTGGCCAGCGCCATGGCGATCATCACCCGCTGGCGTTGGCCGCCAGAGAGCTCATGAGGAAACGCGCTGAGGCGTTTCTCCGCATCGGCCAGACCGACCAGTTTCAGCAGCTCCAGGGTGCGCGTCCTTGCCGCGTCGCGGCTCAGCCCCTTATGAATGAACAGCACCTCGTTGACCTGTTTTTCCACCGTGTGCAGCGGATTGAGCGAGGTCATCGGCTCTTGGAAAATGATCGCGATGTCGTTGCCGCGGATGGCGCGCAGCTTGTCTTGCGCCGCGCCCATCATCTCTTCGCCCTCGAACAGCACCGAGCCGCCGGGGTGGCGGGCGACGGGATAGGGCAGCAACTGCAACACCGAGAGCGCCGACACCGACTTGCCGGACCCGGATTCGCCGACCAGCGCCAGGGTCTCGCCCTTGGCGATATCGAAGCTGACTTGCCTGACCGCGTGCACCAGGCCGCCCGGGGTCGAGAAATCGACCGACAGGTCTTTGATCGATAGCAACGGTTCGGCCATTACCCCTGGTCTCCGGAAATCTGTTTGCGCGGGTCAAAGGCGTCGCGCACCGCCTCGCCGATGAAAATCATCAATGTGAGCATCATGCTGATGACTAATGTGGATGCGATGCCGAGCCACGGCGCCTGGAGATTATCTTTACCCTGTTTCAGCATTTCACCGAGGGACGGCGAGCCGGGGGGCAGGCCAAAGCCGAGGAAGTCGAGGGCGGTCAGCACGGTTACCGAACCGGCGGTGATGAGCGGCAGGAACGTCAGGGTCGCCACCATGGCGTTGGGCAGCACATGGCGAAACATGATCAGCCGGTTGCCCACGCCAAGTGCCCGGGCGGCGCGCACATAGTCGAAGTTGCGCGCGCGCAGGAATTCCGCCCGCACCACGCCGACCAGCGCCATCCAGCTAAATAGCAGCATCAGGCTCAGCAGCAGCCAGAATGTTGGTTGGACTACGGAGGCGAGGATGATCAGCAGAAATAATGTTGGTAGGGACGACCAGACTTCGATGAAGCGTTGGAACAGCAAATCGGTCCAGCCGCCGAAATAACCCTGCACGGCGCCGGCGATGACCCCGACGATGCTGGAGAACAGGGTGAGCGTAAATCCGAACAGGACGGATATGCGAAAACCGTAGATCAAGCGGGCGGCCACATCGCGGGCCTGGTCGTCGGTACCGAACCAATTCCGTGCCGTCGGCCGCGAGGGCGCCGGCGTCGGCAGGTCGGTCACCGGGGTGTCGAAGCTGTAGGGGATGAGGGGCGTGACGACCCAGCCCTTTTCCTCGATCAACTCGATGACGAAGGGGTCGGCATAGTCAGCCTCGGTCTCGAAGTCGCCGCCGAAAACGGTCTCCGGATAGCTCTCGAAGATCGGGTAGTAGAAGGCGCCGTCGAAGCGCACCAGCAGCGGCTTATCGTTGGCGATGAACTCGGCGAACAGGGTGAAGAAGAATAACGCGGCGAAAATCCACAGAGACCAGAATCCGCGGCGATTGGCGCGAAAATTGGCGAGCCGGCGCTCGGTCAGGGGCGTGACGCGCCAGCCCAGCACGCGCGGCGCGTTGGCTTCGATGTCGGGAGCGGAGGTGGTGTCGACCGCGGCTGTCGCCATGTCAGACCTCGCGGCTTTCGAAGTCGATGCGCGGATCGACGACTACATAAGCCAGATCGCCCACCAGGTTCAGCAGCAATCCGAGCAGCGAGAAAAAGAACAGGGTGCCGAACAGCACCGGGAAGTCGCGGTTGAGCGCCGCCTCGAAGCCGAGCAGGCCGAGGCCGTCGAGCGAAAATATAACTTCGATGAGCAGCGACCCGGTGAACAGGATGCCGATAAAGGCGGCCGGGAAACCGGCGATGACGATCAGCATGGCGTTGCGGAATATATGGCCGTAGAGCACTTGCTTTTCGGCCAATCCCTTGGCGCGGGCGGTGACCACATATTGCTGGTTGATCTGGTCGAGGAACGAGTTCTTGGTCAGCATCGTTAACCCAGTGAAAGCGCCGATGGTCAGCGCCGTTACCGGCAAGACGATATGCCAAAGATAGTCGAGCACCTTGTCGATCAGGCTGAGTTCCGACCAGTTCTCCGACACCAGACCGCGCAGCGGGAACCAATCGACGAAACTACCGCCGGCGAACATTACGATCAGGACAATGGCGATAATAAAACTCGGTATTGCGTTGCCGCCGATAATCAGCGCGCTGGTCCACACATCGAATGGGCTGCCGTCCTTGACCGCCTTGCGAATACCCAGGGGGATCGAAATCAGATAGGTGAGCAGTGTGGTCCACAGTCCGAGACTGATCGACACCGGCAATTTGTCGAGGACCAGATCGACCACTTTGCGGTCCTGGAAGAAACTGTCGCCGAAATTAAAGGTGGCATAGTTCGCCATCATATTGATGAAGCGCTCGTGAACTGGTTTGTCGAAACCGACCATTTTCTCGATTTCGGCGATCAGCTCGGGCGGCAGGCCGCGGGCGCCGCGATATTTGGATTCGAAACCGCCGGATTGTTCCAGGCGCTGCTGGCTGTCGAGACCGTCCTGCGTCAGTTCGCCTCCGCCGCCGGTCACCCGGGCGGTGGCATCGACGGCATTGCCTTGTATTTGCGCGATGATCTGTTCGACCGGCCCGCCGGGCGTGGTTTGGATGACGGCGAAATTGATGATCATGATCCCGAACAAAGTCGGGATAATCAGCAACAGCCGGCGAATGATATAGGCGAGCATGGCGCTAACCTAACGGCGCGCGCGAATCGACGCTAGCCGCCGTTGGATGAATTGGCGCGCCGGCCCAGGCTGGTTTCTTTGGTCGTGTCGACCCACCAGGCATCGAGCACCACGCCTTGTGCGGGTACGACATCGGGTTGACCATAACGGTTCCAAAAAGCCAGCCGGTCATGGGGAATGTGCCAGTGGGGCACAATATAGAAGCCCCAAAGTAATGCTCGGTCGAGAGCGCGGGTGCGCTGAACCAAGCTGTTGCGGTCGGGCGCCGTGATCACCAACTCAACCAGCTCGTCGATGGCGGGGTTCTGGATGCCCGACAAATTCTGCGTACCGGGCCGGTCAGCCGCTTCGCTGCTCCAATAGTTGCGCTGCTCATTGCCCGGCGACTGTGACTGCCCCCACGACCCGACAACCATGTCGTAGTCGAAATCGTCGAGACGATTTTGGTACTGGGAGGTGTCGACGGTGCGCACCGAGGCTTCGATGCCGAGGCGCTCCAGGTTGCGTTTATAGGGCAGGGCAATCCGTTCGAATGCGGGGCTGACGAGCAATATCTCGAATTGGAATGGCTCTCCGGTCTCTGTATTCACCAACTTCTCGTCTTTTACCTGCCAGCCGGTCTCTTTCAGTAATTTGGCGGCTTGACGAAGATTGGTTCGAATTCCGCGCGTGCCGCTGCCATCGGTGGCCGGCGGTTTGAATGCTGCGGTGAAAACCTGTTCGGGCAATTGGCTGCGGTATTTCTCAAGAATTTCACGTTCTTCGGTGTCCGCATCTTTCAACAATCCGCGGCTGCCGAGCTCGGAATTATCGAAGAAACTGTCAGTGCGGGTATAGGCGTTATAGAACAGGTTGGAATTCGACCATTCGAAGTCGAACGCCATGGTTAGCGCTTCGCGGACCTTGGGGTCTTGGAACATGGGCTTGCGGAGGTTGAAGACGAAACCCTGCATGCCGGCGGTCCGTTCGTGACCAAATTCTTCGACCCGTATTTCGCCATCCTTCACCGCTGGGACGTTGGTAAAGGCGGTGGCCCATTCTTTCGAGGAATTTTCGATCCACAGATCCAAGTCGCCGGCCTTGAAGGCTTCGCGGGCGACGGTACGGTCGCGGAAATATTCGAAGCGTTGGGATTGATAGTTATGGCGGCCGGCTTTGACCGGGAGGTCTTTGGCCCAATAATTGTCGACCCGTTCAAACGTGATTGAGCGGCCCGGCTTCACGTTGGAGACCCTGTACGGGCCGCTGCCGAGCGGCACGTCTAAAGTGGACTTTGCGAATTCGCGGCTCTCCCAATAGTGCTTCGGCAAAATTGTAAGCTGGCCGATGATCAGCGGTAATTCCGGGTTGGGCCGTCCACCAAATGTGAATTTGACTTTGCGCGGACCGGTCTGCTCCACCGTGGCGATATCGCCATAGTAGAACCGGTAAAAGGGTGCACCCTGTTCGCGCAGTACATTGGCGGAAAAAATCACATCGTCGACGCTGATCGGTTTACCGTCATGCCAACGCGCTTCTTCGCGTAATGTGAACTCGACCCAGGAACGGTCGTCCGGTGTTTCGACGGTTTTGCAGATCAGGCAGTACTGGGTGAACGGCTCGTCGGCCGCCGATTCCATCAAGCTATCGTAGATCAAGCCCATGCCCGCTGCCGGGTTACCTTGAATGATGAAACCATTGAGGCTGTCGAAGGTGCCGGTCGCCGAAGAAATCTGGGTGCCGCCCTTCGGCGCGTTCGGATTGACGTAGTCGAAATTCTTAAAGTCGGCGGGGTATTTGAGTGCGCCGTGCATGGCGATCCCGTGCGCGGGTCCGTTGGTGCCGGCGGCGGACGCCGCCGTGGCGCTCGTTATGAATGTTAGCGCGCTGAATGCGGCGAGTGCTGCGATCCGTCCCATGCCCCTACCTCCATCTGCCTTTTTGGCGTCTACATTTGTTGGCCTGACTACAACATGGGGGCTGTAGGTGGCTGTGATCAAGCTTTGCAGCCCGATTTTCACGCGGTTGTTAGCGATTGCCGCAATACCGCCCCAATTGACCCTAAACCGCCTCGCTTTTACACGATAAACCGAGGCTGCCGGCGGTGTTGTCCGCCGCGGCGAGGCAGCTTGCGGCGCGCGCCGGCGGCAGCCAGACCTCGAAGCGGATCAAATAGTCGCCTTCACCGCCGCCGGGAATATGTTCGCTGTCTAGGCGTACGATGTTGGCGCCGAACTCGGCGAACACCTCGGCCAGCCGCGCGACCAAACCCGGCTTGTCGGCGCCGCGCACCTCAATGCGGTGGGTGATCTGGCCGGTTTCGCTGTGCACGGACGCAAGTTTGAACGGCGTCACGGCGATGGTCGCGCCCTTGAGGTCGGGCAATTTGGCGAGTTCGGCCTCGGTCTCATCAGGCGCCAGCGTATCGGGCAGGGTGGCGACGCAGGCGAACTCCGCGGCCGCGCCCAACACCGCGAAACTGGTGTCGCCCAGATCGGCGCCGAGATCGAACAGACGCCCGGTGATGGCGGCCAGCAGACCGGTGCGGTCGGGACACGAGATCGCGATGCGGACGTCGTGGGACATAGGAGACCTCCGGAATTAGGCGGCGGATAAAAGTTCCAGCGCGCTCGCATGGACCCGCGCGTCGCCCGCCGCGAGCACCGATCCCGGCGACTCTAGGGTTAGCGCCGCGCCCTGCCAGTCGGTGATGATCCCGCCGGCGCCGGTCACCACCACCGCATGGGCGAGGTAATCATAGGGCTGCATGCCGGCCTCGGCCACCAGATCGGTCTGGCCGCTGGCGACCATGGCGTAGGCGTAGCAGTCGGTGCCGTATCTGGTGTCGCGCGCGCCCGCCGAGACGCGCTCGAAGCGGGACAGCTGGTCGGGTGAAAACATTTCCGGCGAAGTAGCGCATAGCAAGGCTTGGTCGAGCCCGCCGCAGGGTCGCGAGCGGACCGGTGCGCCGGTATCGCCCCGGCCCCAATGTAGCGAGGGCGCGCCGGCGACCCCGAGCCACCGTTCGCCGAGCGCCGGATGGTCGATTACCCCCAAGACTGGCGCGCCGTTTTGGGTCAGCGCGATCAAGGTGCCGAACAGGGGAATGCCGTTGACGAAGGCGCGGGTGCCGTCGATCGGGTCGAGCACCCAGACATATTCCGCGTCGAGGCGCTCGCCGCCATGCTCTTCGCCCAAAATTCCATGGGTGGGTGGCGCTTCGGCGGTGAGTATTTCGCGCAGCACGGTCTCGGTTTCGCGATCGGCGATGGTCACCGGGCTGGCGTCGTCCTTGCGCTCGACCGCTAGATTTGTACGGAAATAGTCGAGGATAACCGGCCCGCTGGCATCGGCCAGTTTCAAGGCCAGATCGATAAAGCCCTGGTCGATGACGCCGTTCATTGGGTGCGGCCGGTTACTCGGGCAGCGCCAGCGGGCTGTCGGCCTGCGCGCGCAAATAGGCGATCACCGCGGCGCGGTCTTCAACGTCTTTGATGCCGGAGAAATTCATTTTGGTGCCTTTGAGGAAACCCTTGGGGTCGGCCAGGAAGGCGTTCAAATCGTCATAGCTCCATACGCCGCCCGTGTCCTCGAGGGCGCCGGAGTAGCTGAAGCCATCGACCGTACCTTTCTCTTTGCCGACGATCGCCCATAAATTGGGACCGAGCTTATTGGCGCCGCCATCTTTGAAGGTGTGACAGGCGGCGCAGCGTTTCGCCGCCTTCTGGCCGGCGTCCAGATCGGCGGCCGCTAGCAGCGGCGTTACCGATTCGAGCGTGGGCACGGCCTCTACTTCGGCCGCCGCTGGTTCGCCCGACGTGGCGCCGTCCGAGCCCAGCACCGCATAGGCATTCTGCTCTAGCGGTTCGGAATGCGACAGCTCGTTCACCACATTGCCGATCAACAGCATGACCAACAGCGTTGTGAGGCCCGCTAGGATTAACTTGTTTATGTCTGCACCGGACATTTTCTAAAGTCCCCGCTCGGACGGTTTACGGAAAATTCGCGACCCAGGGCGCGGCTGCGAATGTAGCGAGATAGCCCGAATCGTGTCTATGGCTGGTTCCGTTCACGCCGCCCGAGGTATATCTTCCGCCGCAACCCACAACCACCTTCAATGCGCCGCTCGTGGCATTAGGTCGCAGCGCCGCCGATAAGCGGGAGTTACGCCCTGACCGATACCGAACCAGCCCCGAGAAACCCGGTCGTGGTAATCCCGGCGCGCATGGCGTCGACCCGTCTGCCCGGTAAGCCGCTGGCCGATATCGCCGGCGAGCCGATGATCGTCCATTGCTGGCGCCGCGCGGTAGAGGCTGAGGTGGGGCCGGTCATCGTCGCCTGCGCCGAGACCGAGATCGCCGACGCGGTAGAAGCGGCGGGTGGCACCGCTGTCTTGACCGACCCCGATCTGCCGTCGGGCTCCGACCGGGCGGCGGCGGCGCTGGCCGCCATCGATCCGGACGGAGGTTATGACGCGGTGGTCAACTTGCAAGGCGACCTGCCGACCTTGGACCCGGTGTCGGTGCGCGCGGCCTATGCGGCTTTGGGCACGCCGGGCGTCGATATCGCCACCCTGGCCTGCCCGATCACGGTCGAGGAAGAGCGCGACAACCCCAACGTGGTCAAGGCGGTGATCGCGCTGGCGCCGGGCGCTTCCCACGGCCGGGCGCTCTATTTCAGCCGCGCCACGGTGCCGACCGGCGAGGGCGACCACTACCACCATATCGGCCTGTATGCCTTTCGCCGCGTCGCGCTGACCCGATTTGTGGCGCTGCCGGTCAGCGGTCTGGAGCAGCGCGAGCGGCTCGAGCAGTTGCGCGCCCTGGAAGCCGGGATGCGCATCGATGCGGCGCTCGTTGACACGGTTCCGCTCGGTGTCGATACTCCGGCCGATCTTGAGCGCGCGCGGGCCCTCCTCGGCTAGGCGCGCGTTAATTGTTAGAGCCGCCTGATGACCGATAACGATGACCGATAATACAGAGCCGACCGCCGATCCGGCGACCACCATTGCCTACCAGGGCGTGCCCGGGGCCAATTCGCATATCGCGTGTCTGGAAGCCTTTCCCGACATGACGCCGTTGCCCTGCGCCACGTTCGAGGATGTGTTCGCCGCTGTGGAGACCGACAGCCGGGCGGCGCTGGCGATGATCCCGATCGAGAATTCCTTGGGCGGGCGGGTCGCCGACATCCATCACCTGTTGCCGGAATCCAAGCTCTATATTATTCGCGAGCATTATTTGCCGGTGAAATACCAGTTGCTGGGGCTCGAAAGCGCGACCCTGGAAGGGCTCGAAGAAGTGCGCAGCCACACCCAGGCGCTGGCGCAATGCCGCGGCCAGCTCAACCAATTGGGCGTGCGCACCGTATCTCGGGCGGATACCGCGGGTTCGGCCAAGGAAGTCGCCGAGATGGCCGATCCCAAGATCGCCGCGGTGGCGCCGGCGCTGGCCGGCGAGATCTATAATCTGAAAGCCCTGCGCGACCGTTTCGAGGACCGCATCGGCAACACCACGCGCTTCGTCGTGCTGTCGCGCGCGCGCCGCGATCCCGACCCCCAGGCCGGGCCCTGCGTCACCGCGCTGATCTTCCAGGTCCGCTCAGTGCCGGCGGCGCTGTACAAGGCGATGGGCGGCTTCGCCACCAATGGCGTGAACATCACCAAGCTCGAGAGCTATATTACCGGCGAGCGCTTTAGCGTCGCGCGATTCTATGCCGAAATCGAAGGCCACCCCGCCGACGCGAATGTCGCCCAGGCGCTCGAGGAACTCGACTATTTCTCCTCCCAAGTGCGCATCCTAGGCGCTTTCCCAGCCGACGATTTCCGCCAGCACTAGGGATTTCGATTTTGGAGGGCGACTGAACCCTCTCCCATTGGGAGAGGGTGGCGAGCGAATGCGAGCGGGTGAGGGGAAATAAGTTTTTCTGGTTCAGCGGTCGTGATGTCCCCTCACCCCAACCCCTCTCCCCAAGGAGAGGGGCTTAGGGCGCCATGCCCTTTTTGGCGAGCTCTTCGATGGCCTCGGGGGTTTTCTCGGCATTTTCGACGCCCATGCCCTCTAAGATATGGGGCGCCTTGGTGAACTGAATATCGTTGTAGGAGATGACCTCGACGCGGTTGCCCCAGGGGTCGCGGAAGTTTAGCCGTTTGCCGATCAGCTCGACGCCGAGATCGGCGAGCGCCTGGCGGACCGGCGCGCGGTCGTCGACCACCAGGCCGAAATGGCGTTGGCCGTCGGGCTCTTGCGTGCGGTTCTCGCTGAGTTGCAGAAACTGGTCGCCGAGATCGATGAAGGCGCGGCCTTCGCGTTTGCCGCGCAGGGTGAAGTCGAAGATCGCGCCATAGAATTCCAGCGCTTCGTCCACATTGCCGACTTCGAGCACCACATGGTTGATGCCCAGCGCCCGGGCCTTGCCTTGTTCGGTCATAGAATTCTCCATTGACGGCTGTCTGTATTCGATGAGGAATATAGGTCGGGCGCGGTTAAAGCCAAATCAGTCGTCGGCGCTTTCCGGTTTTGCCGTCGCCATCGGCTGCGATCCGAACCGGCTGGGCATTTCGCTGACCGGTTTGGACTCTTCGCATTCGCCCATGCGCGCGATCAGGCGGGCGTACCAGCGCGATCCCGGCGCCGCGGTGAGGCCGTGCAGAACGATACTCAGCGCCACGGTGACGATGGTGACCTCCAATATTTCCGAGCGCAGGGGGATCGCTGCCTCTTCCAGCACCAGCAGGGCGAACAGGATCGAGGCCAGCCCGCGCGGCCCGAACCAGCCGAGGAACAGCGTGGTGGGTCCGCGCACGCCGGTGCCGAACAGCGACAGCGCCGCCGGGATCATGCGGATAACGGTGAGGCTGAGCACCGCATAGACGATGACCCGCCAATCCACGCCCAAGGCCAGGGTCGGGGGCAGCAAGACCGCGCCGAACACCAGGAAGGTCAGCAGGGTCAATAGCTGTCCTTCGCTTTCGGCGAATTCGAACAGGGCGGCGCAGTGGCCGCGTACCGTGTTGCCCAGCACCAGGCCGGCCACGAAGGCGCCGATGAAACCGTTACCGCCGACCACTTCGGCCGCGGAAAAGGCAATCAGAGCAATACCCAAGGCGGCCGGGCCTTGCAGCGCCGAGGTCATCCAGCCGTTGCCGGCTGCCCAGTCGGCGGCCTTGGCGCCCAGCCAGCCGATGATGAGACCGACGATCGGCCCCAAGATAATCTGCATGGCGCCGAACTGGAGCCAGGCGCCGGCGCCCCGCGCAGCGTCGTCCGGGGCATGAGTGGCGCTGGCCAAGCTGGCGAACAGCAGGACGACGGGTAGCGCGATGCCGTCATTGAGGCCGCTTTCGACGTTGATCGCCTGGCGGATGCGCGCCGGCACCAGGGGGCTGGAGACCACCGCCTGGCCGAGCGCCGCATCGGTCGGCGCCAGCACCGCGGCGAGCAGCGCCGCTTCCCATAGGGTGAAGCCGGGCAGCAGCAGCAGAGCGACACCGGTGCCGGCGAGGATGGTCAGCGGCAGACCGCCGACCAGCAGGCGCACGGGCAGATTATGGTCGCGGCGGAGTAGCTTGAGATCGATCCGCGCGGCGTCGGTGAACAGCACGAAGATCAGTGTCAACTCGGCCAATGTGTGAATGATGCCATTGTCGAAATCGACATCGGCGAGGCCGAGAACCGAGCCGCTGATCACCAATCCGAAGGTCGCGAAGATCATCGGCGGGGTAATGATCGTGTTGCTCAATTTGCCCGACACCATCGCGAAGGCGACGAGGCCGGCGGCGATAACCAGAAAACTCTCGCTATCCATGGCGCGCTCCGAGTTGAATATCGACAGCGTAGAGCATTTTTGAGTTGAAAAGAATCACGGTGAAATTGAACCGATAACCGAACCGCATACCAATAACCCTCTCCCGGCGGGAGAGGGTGGCGAGCGTTAGCGAGCGAAAAGCCTCATGCTGCACTTGTCGAAGTATGAGGGCGGCAACACCTCGATCCTTCGACAGATAGGGGTGAGGTGTCGCGAATGAAATAATTTCCCCTCACCCCAACCCCTCTCCCCAAGGAGAGGGGCTTAATGTGTTTACCGTTCGGCTAGCCAGTCCTCGATCAGGTGGCGGGCGATCGAATCGGCCCGTGGTAGCTGGAGGTCGGAGTCAGGCGTGATCGCCTTCAACTCGTCGCGGCTGAACCAATCCGCCGACGCCAGTTCCACCGGGTCCGGGTGCAGATCGGTGTTCAGGGCGCGGGCGCGAAAGCCGACCATCAAGGACGACGGAAAAGGCCAGGGTTGCGAATGCTGGTATTCGATGTCGGTTAAATTGACCCCGACCTCTTCGAACACTTCGCGGGCGACGCAGTCTTCCAGGCTTTCGCCGGGTTCGAGAAAACCGGCGAGAACCGACTGCATGCGCGGCGGAAAGCGGTCGGCGCGGGCCAGAATGATCCTGTCCTCATCATAGACCAGCACGATGCAGGCTGAATCGGTGCGCGGAAAATGCACCGCGTCGCAGTCCCGGTTAGAGCAGCGGCGCTGGTGGCCGGCCGCTTCGCTGTGGGTCGGCGCGCCGCAGACGCCGCAATGGCGGTGGCGCTGGTGCCAATAATTGATGCCGCGCGCATAGGCCAACAGGTTGCCCTGTTCCGGCGCCATGATCTGGCCCACCTGGCGAAGGTCGGCGAACTGGCCCTGGCTGCCGAGAACATCGTGCTCGGTCGGGTTCTCCACATGGGAGATATCGATGCTGAAATAGGTGGTCTCGCCGACCAGGCCGAGTAAAACAGGCTGGTTCTGGTCGCTCGTCAGGGCGTCCATATGAGCGATATCGAGATCGATCATGGTGATCTCATCGCCGGTGGAGACCAGGTTTTGGCCCCGCCAGACTGGCAGCACCCGGCTTTGCGACGCGCCAAGCTGGCCGGTTAGCCAATCGCTGTCGGAGCGCTGATTGGCGGCGCGGTCGAGATTGATGTTGGCGTAGAAGTTCTTGCGGGTCATGACGGGTCCGGTTGTGAGAGATGAAATTGTCATAATGGGGGTGTAGCCGCAACGCTTGGCGACCGGGCCGACAGTGCAAATCATAGCGATTTCATCCCCACTGCCCGGTTCCGCCGGGCGAGCGATCTGATATAGTGTCCGTGGAAGGTCGGGCGGACGGGCCTCTCGCGAACCCGGTCAGGTCCGGAAGGAAGCAGCCGCAACGAGTTTCGCCCGGGTCGTATTCAAACCGGCCTTCCACTTCGAACCCTCAAACCCCGACTGATGGGGCCCGCGACCGCCGATGACTGCCGACTCCGACGACCAGATGTCCGACGACGAAATCGATGATGTCGACGCCGCCGACGGCAGCCCGACGATCGACGATGTCAATCAGTCGAGCTTTCTCGATGCGCCGGCGCCGGCGGCTGATTCCGAGGCGGTAGATGTCGCCGAGACGCCACCGGCGCCTGTACAGCCTGTACGGAATGATCCTGGCGAAGAGGCGGCGGGCGGCGATTATGTGGTGCTGGCGCGCAAATACCGGCCGCAAAATTTCGACGAGCTGATCGGCCAGGAAGCCCTGGTGCAAACCCTGACCAACGCGTTCGCGCTCGACCGGGTGGCGCACGCCTTTATCCTGACCGGCGTGCGCGGGGTGGGTAAGACGACGACGGCGCGGATCATCGCCAAATGCCTCAACGCCACCGACGGGCCGACCATCACGCCGGCCGCCGACGATGAGCAGTGCGTGGCGATTGCCGAAGACCGCCACCCCGATGTTTTAGAGGTCGATGCGGCGAGCCGTACCGGGGTCGATGATATTCGCGAAATCCTCGACGGGGTGCGCTACCGCCCAGTGTTCGGCCGCTACAAGGTCTACATCATCGATGAAGTGCACATGCTGTCGCGCAACGCCTTCAACGCCCTGTTGAAGACCCTGGAAGAACCACCGGAACATGTGAAGTTCATCTTCGCCACCACGGAAATCCGCAAGGTGCCGGTCACGGTTCTGTCGCGCTGCCAGCGCTTCGACTTACGCCGGGTCGGCGCCGACGAACTGTTGCAGCATTTCACTTCGATCGTGGAAAAGGAATCGGCGGCGGTTGACGACGGCGCGCTGAGGCTCATCGCGCGCGCCGCCGACGGGTCGGTGCGCGACGGCCTGTCGTTGCTCGACCAGGCGATCGCGGCCTACGGCTCCGGCGGGGCGACGGCCAGCGAGGGCGAAGTGCGCGACATGCTGGGGGTCGCCGACGCCAGCGGGGTCTACGACCTGTTCGAAGCGGTGATGGGTGGGCGCGCCGACGAGGCTCTGTCTGGTTTGCGCACGCTGTATGATTCCGGCGCCGATCCGATCGCCATTTTGCAGGATATGCTCGGCCTCAGCCACTGGCTGACCCGCGTGAAGCTGGTGCCCAAGACCGCCGACGATGCGACGATCTCGGAAGTCGAGCGCAGCCGTGGCCGCGAACTGGCCGAGAAGCTGCCGGTCTCGGTTCTATCGCGGGCCTGGCAGATATTGCTTAAGGGTCTGGGCGAAGCGCAGCGCGCGCCGATGGCCCTGCCGGCGGTCGAGATGGTGCTGATCCGCCTGGCCTATGCCGCCGATTTACCGGCGCCGGCCGACATCGTGGCGCGCCTGGAAGCCGAGGGCGGCAAATCCAGCGCGTCGCCAGCGCCGAGCCCGCCAACCGCCACAAACGGTGACGCTACGGCGGTTGCCGGTGCGCCGATCACAGCGGGAGGAGACGACGCCCCGTCGGCAGCGCCACCCGCTTCCGCGCCGCCGGCGACCATGGCCGCGGCTGCGCCTGACCTGACGTCAGAGCTAGCGCCGCAGCCGGAAGTGGTGGAAGAGGTCGAGCCCGATCCCACGACGTTCCGCGATCTGATCGCGCTGTTCGCCGAGAAGCGGGAAATCCAGCTGCGCAATCACTTGTACATGAACGTT
The DNA here is from genome assembly GCA_011087645.1 of Alphaproteobacteria bacterium. Taxonomy (GTDB): domain Bacteria; phylum Pseudomonadota; class Alphaproteobacteria; order UBA6615; family UBA6615; genus JABDJY01. The sequence goes on along the minus strand of JAALLF010000016.1, from coordinate 52,434 downwards.
CATTTGATCGCCTACGAGCCCGGCCGGCTGGAATTTCGGCCCAACGATTCGGCCCCCGGCAATCTGGCCGGCGAAGTTCTGAACTATCTGCGCGACTGGCGCGGCGCCCATTGGTCGGTCAGTGTATCGGGCGAAGTCGGCGAACCCACTTTGGCCGAGCAGGATTCGGCCCACGAGCAGGCCGAGCGCACGGCGGCGGCGGAAGACCCGGTGGTCCGCGCGGCCCTCGACACCTTTGCCGGCGCGCGCATAGAACGCGTGGTCAGCCGCGACGGCGGCGGCGAGGCGCTGGCCGGCGACGATGGCGGCTACACAGACCCCGATGATGACTTGGACGGCGAGGATAGCGACGCATGAAGAATATTGGCCAAATGCTGAAACAGGCTCAAGCGATGCAGTCGAAAATGGCTGAGATGCAGGAACAGTTGGCCGCGATGACCGTCGAAGGGATCTCCGGCGCCGGTCTGGTCACCGTGGTCCTGAACGGCAAGGGCGAGATGCAGGGTCTCAAGGTCGACCCGTCACTGATGAAGCCCCACGAGGCGGAAATACTGGAAGATCTGATTGTTGCCGCCCATGCCGACGCCAAGGCCAAGGCGGAAGCCAAGACCGCCGAGGCCATGAAGGAACTGACCGGCGGTCTGGATCTGCCGCCGGGCATGAGCCTGCCCTTCGGTTGAGCCCCTGCGGCTGGTTTAGATGTCCGCCCCCGAAATCGACCGATTGATCGAACTGCTGGCCAAGCTGCCGGGCTTGGGGCCGCGCTCGGCGCGGCGTGTGGCGCTGCATCTGATCAAGCGTCCGGCGCAATTGATGACGCCGCTGGCCGACGCGCTGGCCGCCACGGCAGAGGCCATATCGCCATGCCAAATCTGCGGCAATGTGGATACCTCGGACCCGTGCCGCATCTGCGCCAACCCCGAGCGTGATGCGTCGGCTATCTGCGTGGTCGAAGACGTCGCCGATTTGTGGGCGCTGGAACGCACTGGCGTGCATCGCGGCCGCTATCATGTGCTGGGCGGGACCCTGTCGGCGCTCGACGGGGTCAATCCGGAAGATCTCAATATCGGCAAGTTGGTCGACCGCGCTAAAGAGACGGCGGTGCTGGAGGTCATCCTGGCGACCAACGCCACCGTCGCCGGCCAGACCACCGCCCACTACATCGTGGAACGCCTGGCGTCGGCCGGGGTTAAGGTGTCGCGGTTGGCGCACGGCGTGCCGGTCGGCGGCGAGTTGAATTATCTCGACGATGGCACCCTGACCGCCGCCATGAAAAGCCGCCGACCCCTGTAACGGCCGGCTATAATTGCGCCTTACTATTGCCGCCATCGGTCGATTTACTGGCGGTCTCAGGAGTAAGCCACGAGGTCTTCGCGATGTTCCCACATATGCCCCTAATTGCCGCCATTGCTGTTTTCCTGTTCGTATCCGCCCCGGCGGTGCAGGCCCAAACGGTGGTCGTTGGCGCCGATCAGCGCACCGACCTGTCGTTGACCGTCTATCAGGGCGGCTTTGCCCTGGTGCACGACGTGCGCGAGGGGTTTTTGCCGAAGGGGCCGGGATCCCTGTTGCTATCGGATCTCAGCGACCGGTTGGACATTGCCACCATTCGTTTGGGGGCCGGCGAGAATACGACAATCAGAAGCGTGGCGGTCGACCGCGAAACCTTGTCTTCGGGGGCGCTGCTGCGCCGGTCGCTGGGCCAAACGGTTCGGGTCGCGCGCATGAACCCGGTAACCGGCGTGGAAACATTCGAGGAAGCCGAGGTGCTGGCGGTGGCGCCCGATTTGGTCTTGCGCATCGGCGACCGCATCGAGACTGGGCTGCCGGGCCGCATCGTGTTTGCTGACGTGCCGTCCGATCTGCGCCCCGCGCCCGGCATTGTTGCGAATATCTCAGTACCGGAGGCGGGCGAACGCGCCGTGTCGCTGAGCTACCTCACCGACGGGGTGAGTTGGAAAACCAATTATGTGGCGCGGCTCGCCGAGGGCCGCGACCGCCTGGAGCTAACCGGCTGGGCGCTGATCGATAATCAAACCAGCACTGGCTTTCCGGCGGCGCAGCTTTCGTTGATTGCCGGGCAGGTCAACCGGGCGGCGGCGCAACCGGTGCCACGCCAACCGGTCGCGCGCGTGTTGCGGGCGGAAGCGGTGGTGGCCGATGGGGTCTCACTCGGCGCGACCGGGCCCTATTACCGCTACGCGCTGTCCCAGACCTTCGACATTAAACCGCGCCAGCAGACCCAGGTGGAGCTTATCCAGAGTCCAACCGTGGCCTTCCGGCGCATCTTACGCACCCAGGGCGGTCCGCTCTATTCGGCCCGCGCGACCGCCACCACCCAGCCGGTGCTGGCGCGCCTAACCATCGCCAACGAAACCAAGAACGGCCTCGGCGTACCGCTGCCCGCGGGCCTGTTCTCGTCCTTCGAGGAAGCCGATGGGCGCGAAGTCTTTCAGGGTGGCGCGACGGTGATCGCCACCCGGGTGGGCGGCGAGATGAAGGTCGATATCGGCCAATCTTTCGACGTGACCTTCGAGCGCACCGTGTTGAATTTCAACCGCACCGGTGCCCGCAACGAGAATGTCGACACCACCCAGCGGCTGACCCTGAAGAACGGTGGCAGCCGCGCGGCCGAGGTCGAGATCATCGAGACCTTCAACGGCGAATGGAAAATCGTCCGCGAGAGCGCCAGTCATGAACAGACCTCTGCATTCCAGGCCTTGTGGCGGGTGAAGGTGCCGGCAAACGGCGAGGCGAGCCTGGAATACCGCGCCCAAATCGGCCGGCGGTAATTAAAACCCTCTCCCACCGGGAGAGGGTGGCGAGCAATGCGAGCGGGTGAGGGGACAAAAGCCTCATGGCTCGCTTGACGAATTATGAGAGCGACAACACCACGATCCTTCGACAGGCTCAGGATGAGGTGTTGCGGATAGATTTATATCCCCTCACCCCGACCCCTCTCCCGGGGGGAGAGGGGCTAACTGCCTAACTCGCTTCGCGCAGTTTTGGTGGTGTCGCGGCGCTCAGTAGGGCACCTTCGTCGGCGGTCGGGCCTTCGATTTCCAGGTCTTGGATACGGTCGCCGCGCTTGGTGATTTTCTCGGTCGAGATACGCACCGCGCGCATATCCTCGCCGGCTTGATCGAAATGGCGTTGAAGTTTGCCGACCCGGTCGTCGAGGCGAGCCACGTCGGTCATCATGGTCGCCACCTCGTGCTGGATCAGCCCGGCGGCCTCTTTCATGCGCACGTCCTTCAGCACTGCACGCACAGTATTGAGGGTCGCCCATAGGGTGGTCGGCGAGACGATGAACACTTTCGCCCGATGGGACGCGTCGACAATTTCAGCGAAATTGGCATGGAGTTCGGCATAGACCGCTTCCGATGGTAGGAACATCAAGGCGGCGTCCGCCGTCTCGCCGGGCAGAATATATTTCTCGGCGATGTCGGAGATATGCTTTGTCATATCGACAACGAAGGCGCGCGCGGCGGGCTTGCGGGCTTCGTCGCCGTCGGCGTCCTGTAACGCCCGGTAGGATTCCAGCGGGAATTTGGCGTCGATGACGATCGGTCCCGGTGGGTTGGGCAGGTCGAGCAGGCAGTCGGCGCGCCGGTTGTTGCTGAGTGTGACCTGGAACCGGAAGGCGCCGGGCGGCAGCACCTTGGCCACCAGATCGTGTAGCTGCACCTCGCCGAAGGCGCCGCGCGCCTGCTTGTTCGACAGAATATCCTGTAGCCCGACCATCTGGGACGACAGGTCGGAAATGTTTTTCTGCGCCGCGTCGATGCGCACCAACCGTTCCTTCAATTCGTCGAGGCTGGTCTTCTGGGTGTGGCTGTTCTTCTCCAGGGTCTCATTGACCCGGGTGGTGGTCTGCGCCAACCGTTCGTCGAGGGACTTGGCCAGGGCGCGCTCCTGCAGTTGCAGTTGCTGGGTCAATTGGGCCTGGGCGACGGCGTGAGATTCGGTCAATTGGGTCAGCCGCTCGCTGAGCGCGGCGACGTCGGCGCTGCCATTGCGGCGCAGCAGAACCATCGCGGCGATGGCGACAATGGCGGCGCCGGCGACAACGGTGACGATAAGCAGCGTCGGATCCATGATTCTGTCTCTCTTTGGGCCGTCTTTCGGCCATTCTAGCAACCGTTCGGCCGAGTCGCCGGGCAATTGTAGATGGCGGGGGCTGGAATTCCTCGTCCTTCGAGACACTCGCTGCGCGAGCCCTCAGGATGAGGAATTAGGTTAGATATGTACAAAGCCCCATCCTGAGGAGCCGCCCCAAGGGCGGCGTCTCGAAGGGCGAGGCTGTCATATGCGATTGCCCAGGATCTAGTCGCCGGGCATCTTGACGCGGCGAAGCCAAGATCATAGGTAACGGCGAGAACTCAACGTCTTACGCCGTTTATTCGAAAGGTTACGCCGGCGATGGCCCTGCTGCCCATCATCTATGCGCCCGATCCGCGCTTAAAGGTCAAATGCCGTCCCGTCGAGACCGTCGACCAGGCGGTGCGCGACTTCATGCGCGATATGCTCGAGACCATGTACGCCGCGCCGGGCATCGGGCTGTCGGCGCCCCAGGTTGGCGATACGCGCCGCATCATCGTGTGCGACGTGGCGCGCGAGGGCGAAGACCCCCAGCCGATCCAGATGGTGAACCCAGAAATTGTCTGGTCGTCGGACGAAGTCCACATCGCCGAGGAAGGCTGTCTCAGCTTGCCCGACCATTTCGCCGAGGTCGAACGGCCCGGCGATGTGCGCATCCGCTATCTCGATGAGAACGGCGAGGCTCAGGAGATCGAGGCGGGCGGGCTGTTGGCGGCCTGCGCGCAGCACGAAATGGATCACCTGGAAGGCATTCTGTTCGTCGACTATCTGTCGCCGCTGAAGCGCAATATCATTCTGCGCAAGATGAAAAAACTAAAGCGGCAGAAGGAGGCGGCCTGACCGACGGCGTCCTTTGCGCCCGTTCATAGGCCCCGGTGACACCCTATGCGCCTCGCATTTTTCGGTACGCCCGATTTCGCGGTTCCGGCCCTGCAAGCGCTGGCGGCGGCCGGCCATGAGGTCGTTTGCGCCTATAGCCAGCCGCCGCGCGGCGCGGGGCGGGGCGAGAAGAAACGCCGGTCGCCGGTGCATGACGCCGCCGAACAATTGGGCATCGCTGTGCGCACGCCGCAATCGCTTAAAGACGCGCAAGCGCAGGCCGATTTCGCCGCGCTCGACCTCGACGCGGCGGTGGTCGTCGCCTACGGTCTGATCCTGCCGAAACCGATCCTCGACGCGCCGCGCCGGGGCTGCATCAATATTCACGCCTCCCTGCTGCCGCGCTGGCGCGGCGCGGCGCCGATCCAGCGCGCGATCCTGGCCGGCGATCATGAGACCGGGGTCACCATCATGGCGATGGACGAGGGCCTCGACACCGGCCCGGAGCTGCTGCGTGACGCTGTGCCCATCGACCCTTCGACGACCGGGGAGAGCCTGCACGATCAGCTTTCCGCGCTCGGTGCGCGGCTGATCGTCGAGGCTCTGGCGGGGCTGGCGGCCGACCGCATCACGCCGGTTCCGCAAACCGAGGACGGCGCGACCTATGCGGCGAAACTAACCCGCGAGGAAGGCCGCCTCGACTGGGATCGTCCAGCGGCCGAATTGGAGCGCCAGGTGCGCGCCTTTTCGCCCTGGCCCGGCGCTTGGTTTATGCATGGCGAGGCCCGGTTGAAAGTCCTTTCAGCCGAGATGGCGTCGGAGTCCGGCGCGCCGGGATCTGTCCTCGACGATCAGCTAACTGTGGCCTGCGGCGACGGCGCCTTGCGATTGACGCAGGTGCAGCGCGAGGGCCGCGCGCCGGTGGCGGCCGCCGCATTGTTGCGCGGCTACCCCATCGCGCCGGGCACCGTGCTCGCGTGACCCGCTATAAGCTAGTCCTGGAATATGATGGCGCCCCTTTTGTCGGTTGGCAGCGGCAGGATAATGGCCCTTCCGTGCAGGGCGAGGTGGAGGCGGCGGTCGCGGCCTTTTGTGGTGAGCAGGTCAACGTCTATGGCGCTGGGCGTACCGATTCTGGCGTGCATGCGCTGGGACAGGTCGCCCATTTCGACATCGGGCGGGAAACCACTGGCGATACGGTGCGCGACGCGCTCAATCATTATCTGCGCAAGGCGCCGGTTACGATCCTCGACGCCGCGGTCGTCGGCGACGATTTCCATGCCCGGTTTACCGCCGAGCGGCGGCATTATCTTTACCGGATTCTCAACCGTCGCCCGCCGCCGGCGCTCGACCGGGACAAAGTGTGGTGGGTGCCTAAAATCGTCGACGTCGAGGCCATGCACGACGCGGCGCAGGTGCTGGTCGGCCCCCATGATTTTTCGTCGTTCCGGGCGACCAGTTGTCAGGCCAAATCACCGGAGAAGACCCTCGACCGGTTGGACGTGATGCGCGACGGCGCCGAAATTCACGTTACGGCCACGTCGCAATCGTTTTTGCATCATCAGGTGCGCAATATGGTCGGGACGCTGATGCTGGTTGGCGATGGTAGGTGGACGGCAGGCGATGTTCAGGTCGCGTTGGACGCCCGCGACCGTGCGGCGGCCGGACCGACGGCGCCGCCGGAGGGGCTCTATCTCGTCGGGGTCGATTATCCGTGAACCCGCCGGCCGGCGGCGCTGTTTCGCCTTTGATACCGGCACTGCTGATCGCCGCCAGCTCGGCCAGCGTGCTGTCGACGGATCTGTACGCGCCGAGCCTGCCGCATTTACCGGCGATATTGTCAACTGACGCCACGACCGTGACGCTGACCATGAGCCTCAACCTGGCGTCGTTTTCGCTGGCGCAGTTGCTACACGGGCCGCTCGCCGACCGGTTTGGCCGGCGGCCGGTGTTTCTGTGGGGCATGGCGGCGTTCGTGCTGACCGCGATCGCCGCGGCATCGGCGCAGTCGATCGAGCAGTTAATCGCGGCGCGCATCTTGATGGGGATCGCGGCCAGCGTTGAAGCGGTAATCGCCCTGGCGGTGATTCGCGATCTCTACGACGAGGCGGGCGCGGTGCGCATCCTGGCCATTTACGGGATGACCATCGCCATCGCGCCGGCGGTCGGGCCGGTGATCGGTGGCTTCGTGTTCGTCTGGGCCGGCTGGCGGGCGAATTTTTTCCTGCTTGCCGGTGTCGTGCTGCTGGTTTTCGCGTTGGCCGCGCGTTGGTTGCCTGAGACAGCGGCACAAATCGACTATGGCGCGCTCCGGTTGCGCCGAATGGCGGGCGGATATGCGTCCTTGTTCGCCAACCGCACCTATATGGCCTATGCGCTGGCCTTGTCGTTTGGCCTGGCTGGGGTGTTTGCCTTTATCACCGCCGGGCCGTTCGTGTTTATCGACGGTCACGGCGTCGCCACGCAGTATTACGGCTTCTTCCAGATGGCGATTGTGGCCGCGTTTTTTGTCGGCACCATGATCGCCAGCCGCGCCGTCGGCCGGATCGATGCGCGGCGTATCTGCGCGTTGGGGGTCGCGCTGTCGCTGGCCGGCGGTCTGGCGTTGATCCCCGTGGTCGCGTTGGCCGAAAGCCCATGGTTGATCACCGCCGCGGCGTCGTTGTTCGCCGCCGGCCTGGGCCCCCTGTTTGCGGCCGCCCCGGTCTTGGCCATGGGCGCCGCGCCCGCTAGTGGCGGTGGGGTTAGCGCCGCTCTGATCGGTTCTCTGGAAATGGCCGGCGGGGCATTGGGGGCACTTGGCGTGGGAATATTGCCCGACGCCGGTGCCTGGCCCTTGGCGGGTGTCATGGCAGCTAGCAGCGTGTTGATCTTGCTGGCGTACCTGGCGGCCGGTGGCTCGGGCCAGCCCGTCAGGCGCCGTTCATGACCAAGGCTTGGCTAAAGCGCGAAATGCCGAAACTGATCGCGATGCTGATGAGCACGATGACCGTGGCCGCGCTGCCTGAAATCTCGAGCGCCGTGCGGGCGATAAACCATTCGTAAGCCCAGGCCGCCACATAGGCGGCGAGAATAATCATTCTGGCCAAGTCGGGATTATCGGCGCCGACGATCGCCACAAAGATGGCGGCGGGTAAGAAAATGACAATTTGAACGGCATGCGCCCAATTGCGCGCGACAATGAAGGTCGTGTATTGGCCGTTGCGGGCCATTATCTCGGCGAGATAGATCATCACAAGCGGGAAAACCGTCCACTGGTAGACATAGTCGATGGCGAAGACCATCATGCTTCGGACCGTTGGCGCTTGGTTTATCTCATCGGGAAAGACGCTAACGATCATCACCTGCACGATGATGACAAACGGCAGAACCACCAGCGCGGCGTAAAAGGATTTCCAAAAGCCGGCGATGGTTACGTCGAATAATCGCAAGGCGGATCGGTCGAGAAGCAGTAAGCGCCAAGCGCCGTAAATACCGATGATTATTTCGCGGGTGCTGGTCACCGCTGACAGCGCTTAACCGGTGGCAAAATATTTCTCCAGCACAACCTGGTAAATCTCGGCGAGCGTATCGATGTCGGCGCACGCGACGTTCTCATTCGCTTGATGCATGGTCTGGCCGACCAGGCCGAATTCCGCTACCGGGCAATGGTTCTTGATAAACCGCGCATCCGAGGTGCCGCCGGTGGTGCTGAGTTCGGGGGTGCGGCCTGTCACCTGCTCGACCGCGGCGACCAGGAGATCGCTGAACGGGCCAGGTGGCGTGAGGAAGCTTTCGCCGGTGACATGGATGGCGAGGTCGTATCGCGCCGCGCCGCCGCCCAGCGCGGCGGTGAATTTCTCGTCGAGCCAGGCGGTTAGGCTTTGCGACGTGTGATGGTCGTTGAAGCGGATATTAAACCGCGCCACCGCCGAGGCCGGGATGACATTGGAGGCCGGATTGCCCACATCGACGCTCGATATTTGCAGGGTCGAGGGCTGAAAATGGTCCGATCCGGCGTCCAGCGGGTCGGTAGTGATTGCCTGCAGCATGTCCAACAGCCGATGCACCGGATTGTCGGCCAGATGGGGGTAGGCGGTGTGACCCTGGGTGCCGTGCACGGTCACCGTGGCGTTGAGGCTGCCGCGTCGGCCGATCTTGATCATGTCGCCCAGCACGGCGGGGTTGGTTGGCTCGCCGACCACGCAGGCATCGATCGTCTCGCCGCGCTCGGTGAGCCAGTCGAGAACCTTGCGGGTGCCGTTAATCGCCGGGCCCTCTTCATCGCCGGTGATCAGCAGACTGATTGAACCCGCCGGCTCACCGTGATCGGCGCGAAAGCGGGCGACGGCGCTGACAAAGGCGGCGATGGCGCTTTTCATATCCGACGCGCCGCGACCGAACAGGGTGCCGTCGACGATCTCGCCGGCAAACGGATCGAGGTCCCAATTCTCGACGGCGCCGGTCGGCACAACATCGGTGTGACCGGCGAAGCAAAAGTTAGGGGCCTCGCTGCCCAGACGCGCGTACAGGTTGGTCACATCCTCGGTGTCCGGCGCGGAAAAGGTCATCACATGGCAGTCGAATCCCAAGCCCTCCAACGCCGTGCGCAGCACGTTCAGCGCCCCGGCGTCGACCGGCGTGACGCTGGGACGGCGGATCAGCGCCTGGGCGAGAGCGATCGGCTCGAGGGATGACGGAGTGGGCACGGCTAGTCGCGTAACAGCTCGTTGATTGAGGTCTTCGAGCGGGTCTGCTCGTCGACGCGCTTGACGATCACCGCGCAGTATAAGTTGGGGCCGGGCGAGCCATCGGGTAAATCGCGTCCCGGCAGGGTGCCCGGCACCACCACCGAATAGGCCGGCACCCGGCCCATCATGACGTCGCCGGTTTCGCGGTCGACGATCTTGGTCGAGGCGCCGATATAGACCCCCATCGACAGCACCGCCCCGGTCTCAACGACGACGCCTTCGGCGACTTCGGAGCGCGCGCCGATAAAGCAATTGTCTTCGATGATCACCGGCCCGGCCTGCAGCGGTTCGAGCACGCCGCCGATGCCGGCGCCGCCGGATAGGTGTACGTTCTTGCCGATTTGCGCGCAGCTACCCACCGTCGCCCAAGTATCGACCATGGTGCCGCTATCCACATAGGCGCCCAGATTGACGAAACTGGGCATCAGCACCACGCCGGGCGCCACATAGGCGGAACGGCGCACGATGGCGTTGGGCACGGCGCGGAAGCCGGCCTCGCGAAATTCGGCCTCCCCCCAGCCGGCGAACTTCGACGGCACCTTGTCCCACCACGCCGTGTTGTCGCCGGGTCCGCCGGCGATGGTCGACATATCGTTCAGCCGGAAGGACAACAGGACCGCTTTCTTGAGCCATTCGTTGACCACCCAGTTAGCGCCCGACTTCTCGGCCACCCGGGCAGCGCCGCTGTCGAGCAAATTAAGGGCGTCCCCAACCGCCTCGCGCGTCGCGCCCTGTGTCTCGAGGCTGATGGCCTCGCGGTCATCCCATGCGGCCTCGACCGCTGCTTGAAGATCACTCGTCGTCATAATTATCCTCGCCGGATCGTGCTGGTTTGTATGGCCGGGCCATGGTTTTAGCGAAAATGGCGCTCGCGAGGGGGCGCTGTCAACGGGGCAGCGCTTCAAGCCAGTCGGTCAGATCGTAGATCTTGTGGTGCACATAATCGCTGGCCGCGCTGGGCTGGGTCCACGCCGGCGCTTGCGCATCCTGATGGTCGATCCATACGGTCGTCATACCCAGCGTCGCGGCGGGTTCCAAATTGGGTGCGATGTCTTCCACCATGACCGCGTCGCCGGGGCTGATGCGGTGCTTTTCGATCAGGCACTGGTAGGCGCTCGGATGGGGCTTTGGTTGCCACGCGGCCGCCGCCACATCGAACACGCCGTCGAATTGTTCGGCAATGCCGAGGCGGGTCAGCACTTGTTCGGCATGGGCGACCGAGGCGTTGGTGAAGACGATCTTGCGCCCCGGCAGCGCGGTCAAGGCGTCGGCGAGGCGGGGACTGGGATCGACCTGTCCGTAGTCGACCTGATGAACGAAATCCATGAACGACCAGGGGTCGACCGCATATTTTTCCATCAGCCCGCGCAGGGTGGTGCCGTGTTTTCGAAACAGATGTTTTTGCTCGATCAGCGCTTCGTCCGTATCCGCGCCGATCAGTTGCGCGACGAACTGGGTCATCCGTGTGGATACATCCGCCATCAGCCCGTTCGAGGCTGGATAGAGGGTGTTGTCGAGGTCGAATACCCAACATTCCGACTGGTGGAGTTGAATCGAATGGTTCATGGGCCTGGATACCTAAGATTAATGCGGGTTTTGGCCCGAAATTGCCGCCAATACAAACTAAGACTTCTTTAACTGGGACAACCCTAGCATCTGATGTTGGCCGCGATTGTGTGGTTGCTCTCGAAAATGCTCGAGAAAAATGGCAGAAATGGTATTAATATCATGGGGTTAGGTTTGTCCCCATCATTTACGGTTGCGGGTGGAATTCCGGCTAATCAGGACGTTGTGCGCATCGCGCGCGCGCCATTTTCCGTATCCGCTCGTCAAACCCGGCATTCGGCCGAAATATTTCCGGCGCTCGCCGATGCTTCCGCCCCCGCCCGAAAGGCGGTTCGATGACATCCGCGGCAAGCAAAAATCCGATTTTTACCGGCGGCGCCGACATGTCCATGTCCGGCCCGGCAGGCATGTTCGAGACCTGGCCCGGCCCGGTCATGGAGGTGTCACGCGACGGTAGCCTGATCCAGGCCAACGAGTTGGGCCGCGCCCTTGCGCCTGCGGTGTTGGTTGGCGAGGACGGCGCCATGCGGGCAATGATTTCGTTGGCGTTCGAAGCGGGCGGCAGTGTTTCCGATCGCCTCGAAGTTGCGCGCGACGGCAAGAGCAGCTGGTACGAGTGTGTTGTTCTGCCCCTCGAAGCAGATTGCGCCATGGTGCTGATCCGCGACGAAACCTATAATTTGAACGTGCGGCAGGCGCTCTTCGAGTCCCGTCAGCGCTATCGTGACCTGGTGGTCATTTCGAGCGACTTCGCCTGGGAGACCGACGCGAACGGCGTATTTATTTTCGTCTCACCCCATGGCGCCATGGGCTATTCGGCGGAAGACCTTGTCGGCCATCACCCCATCGAATTTGTCATCGACACAGAGATCGACAGATCGGAACTGCCCTATTCGACCCGCACGCCGGTAACCAACGCGCAAATATGGATGCGCGGCGGCGATGGCGAAGAGGCTTGCCTGGTCGCGTCGGCGGTGCCGGTTATCGACCATGAAGGCGTGTGGCGGGGCGCCCGCGGCCTGTGCCGCGACGTGACGGAAGAACGGGTGCGTGACAGCGCGCTGGCCCGCGCGAAGGTGCGCGAGCAGGTCGTCGCCTATATCGTCAATCAGATCCGCGAACAGGCCAAGCCGGAGGCCATGTTGGAGGCCGCTGTTGGTATGTTGGGGCGGGCGGAATCGGCGTGCGCGGCGGTCTATAGCCGCATGAAGAACGGCGAATACGAACTCAATGCGACCCACGACGATTGGCCGGTTGGCCTCGATATCGAATCCGTGCTGCCGGTTTCAGGTGACCTGTCGGAGCCTTTTCGGAGCACAGCGGTTGGCCATAGCACCATGGCCACAATCACCCATTATCGAGGCGTGCCAAACGGCGCCGTCGTCTTGGCGAGACCGGAAAATGCGAAGCCGTGGAGCGGCGATGACGAGACCATGCTCGCTGCTGTTGCCGGACAGTTGGCGATCGCGCTGCGCCAAATCGCCGATCAGCGCGAGCTCGAAAGGCTGTCGAGCACCGACGCGCTCACCGGATTAATGAACCGCCGCGCCTTCCAAGCGTCGCTGGATACCGCCATTGCGCGGGCGCTTCGAACGGAGACCTCGGGCGCCCTGATTTACGTCGATTTGGATAATTTTAAAGCCATCAACGACAATTACGGTCACGAAACCGGCGACGCGGTGCTTGGCGAAGTTGCTGAAATACTGACAACGTATAGTCGTACTTACGATTTGGTGGCGCGCATCGGCGGCGACGAGTTCGTGGTCTGGCTCGATGGCGTCGACTTTACGGTGGCCAAGCGGCGTGCCGGAGAGCTGGCCATGGTGTTGGCAAAATTGTCGCGCCATTCCGCCGAAGGTTTGCCGCAACTTGGAGCGTCGGTCGGCATCGTCGAATTCGACCCGTCGCGCGACGCGGATACGGCTCAGTTGGTCGCCCGCGCCGACAGAGCGATGTACGACGTCAAAGCGCATAACAAGCAGACGGGCGAGATGGCGATCGGCGCGATACCGGTCGAGACGGAAACCACCGGTGGGGATGATTTGGTGTCGTTGTCCACCCCGGACGATAAGGCGGAAGAGGTGTCGTCATGAACGACGCTGGACCGCCGAAACCCGGGAGCGAGCAGTTGGCTTACGATGACCAAAAGCGCCTTGCCCATGATGGCAATTTCGAAGAGCGTCGCGAACTTGCCCAGCGCGGCGATGTACTCCCGGAAATTCTCTATTTCCTAGCCAGCGATCCCGATACCGAGGTTCGCCGAAATATCGCGCGTAACCATCAAGCGCCGCGCCATGCCGATTTGCTGCTGGCGAAGGATGAGCAGGACGAGGTTCGCACCGATGTCGCGGGGAAAATCTCTGAAATCACGGTCAATATCGCGGGCGGTAAGCAAGACAATGTCTACAAGCTGACGATGGAGGCGTTGGAAGTTCTGGCGCGCGATCAGTTGGTGCGGGTTCGTCAGATTCTTGCCGAGACCCTGAAGGAATGCCCCAAGGCGCCAGTGGGGGTGATGGAGCTTCTGGCGCTCGATAGCGAGATTAGCGTCGCGCAGCCGGTATTGGAGAACTCGCCAGTTCTCGGTGACGAATTTTTGCTGGGCGTCATTTCCAGCGATGCGGTTCACGGTGCGCTCAGCGCCATCGCCCGTCGGGTGGCTTTGGGCGAGAATGTCGCCGATGCGATTGTCCATAATGGCGATGCCGAGGCGATTGCGGCGTTGCTCGGCAATGAGAGTGTGCAGATTCGCGAGGAAACTCTCGATCGGATCGTCGATCAGGCATCGGGTGAGCCCACCTGGCACAAACCGCTGGTGCATCGGCCCAACCTGCACGCCGAGGCGGCGATGCGGATCGCCGAGATTGTCGCCGCGCCGCTGCTGGCGGATTTACGCGAGCGCACGGATCTCGACGAAGACACGCTTGGGGCGATCAAAGAAGTTGTCTTGCGGCGTCTCGATTCCGATGACTTCAACGCAGATAGCGAGCCGGGGGTGCCGGAATTAGCCCGGGCGCCGGAAGATAAATTCGGCGATACCGCCAGCGCGGCGCCGGCGGTGGCAGAACAGCCCGAAACGGATTCGACGCCCAATGCAGACACCCAGAAAGAATGTGTCGTTGGGAAACGCGTCCAGCAGATGTATCTCAACGATGAGCTCACCGAACATGAAATTTCCAGCGCGCTGGCCAGTGGCGGTCAGGAATTCGTGACATATGCGGTCGCGTTAAAATCAAAAACGCCGGTGGACGTGGTTTCGCGGGCGATTTCCATGCGCAGCAGCAAGGCTATCGTGGCCCTATGCTGGAAGGCGGATCTGTCGATGCGTTTGGCGACCCGCATTCAGATGCACCTTGCCCATATACCGCCGAGCGATGTTTTGCGCGCAACGGCATCGGACGATTTCCCACTCTCAAAGGATGAAATGCGCTGGCAGCTTGAGTTTGTTTCCGGTCTGACAACGTCGGGATAATGGCGCGCATTTGTGTGTTTTGAGTGGTGCTGGGGGGTAACCGATGACAATGGGCCGTGCTGAGTTGAAGCAAGTAATCGACAGCAGTCGTGCACTCGCCTTCAACTGTCATGAAATCGGATCGCGAATTCCGCCTGAAGACGCCGCAGGGAAACGGTTCAACAATAAGCTTTTGAACAATTCGCTCTTCATCAAAACGATGGAGCGCTACGCCCAAGGCCCGGCCACTGTCTCGAAGATGCGGACGTTGATCTATTTCCCCTACGACTTGAGCGAAGTTGCCGCCGGTGGCGATTCGATTTGGAAATCGATGATCGAAAAATTTGGCGAGCGCCTTAATTTCGATAAATTCACCGAGCTTATGGATACCCTACTGGGTCTATTCGATGTCCGGCTGGCGCCAACTTATCGCGCTAAATTGGCCTCATAGCAGCGGTCACCCGGGCCAGATCGCGGTGCCGACGCCGTGCTCGGTGAACACTTCCAACAATAGCGCATGCTCGGTGCGGCCATCGAGAATGACCGCCGCCTCGACATCGGCCTGCACCGCGCCGACACAGGTTTCAACCTTGGGGATCATGCCGCCGGTTATGACGCCGGTGTCGATAAAGGCGCGAGCTTCTTCGACGCTCATATCGGGAATCAACTTGCCGTCTTTGTCGAGCACGCCGGACACGTCGGTCAACATCAGCAGGCGCGCCGCCTCGAGGGCGCCGGCGATGGCGCCGGCGGCGGTGTCGGCGTTGATGTTATAGGTCTCGCCGTCGGTGCCGGTGCCAAGCGGCGCGATGACCGGGATCAAATCGGAGTGGGCCAGATCGGTGAGCAGTTGCGGGTCGACCTCGGTGGGTTCGCCGACAAAGCCGAGATCGAGGATTTTTTCGATGTTGGAATCCGATTCCGAACGGGTACGCCGGACTTTGCGCGCCTGTATCAAATTACCGTCCTTGCCCGATATGCCGACGGCGCGGCCGCCGGCGGCGTTGATATCGGCGGCGATCGCCTTGTTGATCGAGCCCGACAGCACCATCTCGACGATTTCCACGGTCTCGCGATCGGTGACCCGCAACCCGTCGACAAACTCGCTCTTTATTTTGAGCCGCTCGAGCATGGCGCCGATCTGCGGACCGCCGCCATGGACAACGACCGGGTTGATGCCGATCTGTTTGAGCAACACCACGTCTCGCGCGAACGAGGCGGCGAGTTTCTCGTCGCCCATGGCGTGGCCGCCATATTTAATGACGAAGGTCTTGCCGGCGTGCCGGCGCATGAACGGCAGCGCTTCGGACAGCACGCCGGCCTTGGCCAGCATTTCGGTGGTCGGCATTCCAGTTTTTTTAGCCATCGTGCTTTATGTCTCTTATCCGGCTGAATTTGGCGCGGACTGTAACGCATCGGGACTGTCGGCTGCCAGCATTGCGATTTCGGCGCGCAGCTGTGCAATGCCGTCGCCGTTTCGCGCGCTGGTGGCGATCGGCTCGGGCAGCGCGGCGGGATGGGTTTTCAGAATTTTCGTCGTGGCCTCCATCCGTGCGGCGAGCGCGCCGGGGGTCAATTTATCGACCTTGGTGAG
Organism: Alphaproteobacteria bacterium; assembly: GCA_011087645.1. Lineage (GTDB taxonomy): Bacteria > Pseudomonadota > Alphaproteobacteria > UBA6615 > UBA6615 > JABDJY01. The sequence continues at coordinate 36,173 of JAALLF010000016.1, read as the reverse complement.
GACCACCTGATAGCCGACCGCGGCGGTGTCGAGCAGGGTCATCATTTCTTCGTCGTTGGCCTTGATGCCATGGCGGCCGTCGATCAGTACACACAGCCGGCGCAGGGTCGGCCGCCCGCGCAGATAATCGCGCACGGTCTGGGTCCAGGCCGCGATGTCGGTTTTCGAAGCGCGGGCATAGCCGTAGCCCGGCATGTCGACCAGCCATAGTTTTTCGCCGAGATCGAAGAAATTCAACTGCTGAGTTCGACCCGGGGTGTTGCTGGTACGGGCCAGCGACCGCCGGCCGGTCAACGCGTTGAGCAGGCTCGACTTGCCGCAATTGGAGCGGCCGGCGAAGGCCACTTCCGGCAGATCGGGATCGGCCAAGGTGTCGAGGCGGGCCACGCCGCGCAGAAAGGTGCACGGCTGGGCGAACAGCCAGCGGCCGAACTCAAGCCGCGCCTCGTCGTCGCTTGGGTCCGCCGCCACCGGTGGGGTACCGGCCGGGCTTTGGCCGGTGGGGGGCATGGCCTAGGTGGTCTTCTTCGCGCCGCCGAGTTTGCCGCCGCCGACGGCAACCCCCATCCGGCGCATGATGATGTACTGCTGGGTCACCGAGAGAAGGTTGTTCCAGGTCCAATAAATAACCAGGCCGACCGGGAAATTGGCCAGGAAGAACATGAACATAATCGGCATCAGCATGAACATGCGCGCCTGGATCGGGTCGGCCGGCGCCGGGTTCAGCTTCATCTGCAAGTACATCGAGAAGCCCATGAACAGCGGCCATGCGCCGATCGAAACGATCGCCAGGGCCGATGGTATGTCCCAGGGAATTAGGCCGAACAGCGTCAAGATACTGGTCGGGTCCCGTTCGGACAGATCGACGATCCAGCCGTAGAACGGCGACTGGCGCATTTCGATCGAGGTGAACAAGACCTTATAAAGGGCAAAGAAGACCGGGATTTGCAGCAGCATGGGCAGGCAACCGGACACCGGATTGACCTTCTCACGCTTATACATCGCCATGAGTTCTTGCTGCATTTTCTGCTTGTCGTCGCCGTACTTCTCGCGAAGCTCGGTCATCTTCGGCTGCAGCGCCTTCATCCTGCTCATCGATTTGTAGGACTTGTTGGCGAGCGGGAAGAAGAAAATTTTGAGAATGACCGTCACCACCAAGATGGCGACGCCAAAATTCGCGACGATCCCCAGATCGCTGATAAAGGCCGCCATGATGATGAGGATTTGTAGAAGCGGTTTAGTGATAAAAAAGAACCAGCCAAAGTCGATTGCCATCTCCAGCCGGGGCACATTCTGGTTGTCCCGGTAGTCGATCAGCGTTTCGAAGACCTTGGCGCCGACAAAAAACCGGCTGGTCGCCTCGATTGAGGCGCCGGGCGGCACGGTGCGAACGTTCTGCTCTAATATGTCGGTCTGGTAGAGGTCGGCGCCGCGCGATGTCTGCTGGTAGGAGAAGCTGGCGTTCACCGGCTTATTCTGGTCGGGGATAACGGCGGCCAACCAATATTTGTCGGTGATGCCCAGCCAACCGCCGGTGGATGCCGTCGTGGTGGGGGCCAGCACGCGGGTGTCCTTGTCGAAATCATCCTCAAGATCGTCATAGTCGATTTCGCGCAGCGTCCCGTCGAGAACGCCGATCGGGCCTTCGTGCAGAATGAAGAAGCCGGTGGTGTCGGGCGTATTGATCCGCACCAGGCGGGCGAAGGCCGACAGGCTAATCGGCGCCGTGCCATTGTTGTCGATGCGGTCGGTGACGGTGAACATAAATTTGTCGTCCACCGTATAAGTACGCGTCAGGGCCAAACCCTGGTCGGTCTGCGCGGTCAGGACCAGCGGTGAGCCCGGCGTGAGGGTGCGGCTCGTGGTCTGCCAATTGGCGCCGCTGCCGCCGAACGTGCCCTCGGTGCCGTTCCAGCCGAACTCGGCGAAATAGGGGTCTGGCGATCCGGTCGGCGATAACAGGGTGATATTGTCGCTGGTCGGATCCACGGTCTCGCGATAGTTGCGCAATACGATATCGTCGATCCGGCCATTGTCGAGATTGATCGACCCGGTCAGGCTGTCCGATTCCAACAGGACGCGGCGGCCGGCCTTGACGACGTCGGCGCGGGGCCCAATCTCGCCATTGAGCCCGGCGGCGCCTACCGCCGACGAGAGCGGCGCGCCGCCTGGCGTAGTGATGATCTGTCCGGCTTGGTCCGTCGGCGCGTTTTGTCGCGCGAATTCCGCCTGGCGCTCTTGCTCGGCCAACAGCGCCTCGCGACGTGGCCCTTCGATAAAAAACTGCCAGGTGAATAAAATCGCCAGAGACAATCCGATCGCTAAAATCAGATTTTTATTATCCATTCCCATGCTCAACCTTCGGGGTGCTTGGCCAAGGTCGGCGTGGCGGCCGAGCTATGGTCGTGGTTACAGGGCCGGGCCGCGGGAACCGGGTCGTAGCCCGCCCCGCCCCACGGTTGGCATCGCATAATGCGTTTCGCGGCCAGCCAACTACCCCGCCAGGGGCCGTGCAGGTGGATGGCTTCTTGGGCGTATGCCGAACAGCCGGGTTCGTAACGGCAATTGGTGCCGAGAACCGGCGACAGGACATAGCGGTAGGCGGTGATCAGCGCGCGCAGAACCGCCGACATCATGAGGTTGAAATATTTCATTGCGCGCTTTTGTCCCCCGGCGATGACGGCTTTGTATCGCCCCACACATCGAGCTTTTGCAAGGCCGATTCAAGGTCGGAGACCAAATCGTTAAATGAGCGGCGCACCGTATTGGCGCGGGCGATGACCACGAAATCCCGGCCGGGGCTGGCATGGGCCGGCATTACTTGGCGAACCGCTTCGCGCAGACGTCGGCGCGCGTGGTTGCGGGTCACCGCATCGCCAACTTTCTTGGAGGCTGTAAAGCCGACCCGAATGATGCCGTCATCGGCGACCTCTTCCGGCGTTTGGGCAACCTGCAAGACCAGACCGGGCGTCGCCCAACGCCGGCGCGTGGCCGCCACACGCAGAAAATCCGATCGTACCTTTAACCGCTCGATAATCGGCATTTCCTGGGCGCCGCTTATTGACGTGGCGGTCCCGGACATATGGTTCATGTCTCGTCGGTTCCAGATTGCGCCCGCGGCCCGGGCAAACCGTGTTACGGTCGCAATTATGCCGTCAGTTTCTTGCGGCCCTTCGCGCGCCGCCGTGCCAGCACCCGGCGGCCGCCGACTGTTTTCATGCGCGAGCGAAAGCCGTGCCGTCGCTTGCGTACCAAATTACTAGGCTGAAATGTCCGTTTCACTGCTGCCGCTCCATTTGCCCGCGGGCTCCAAACTGGCGCTGTATAAGGATTAGATGGTTCGAAGTCAACGTAACAGGTGTGTCATACTAGCAAACCCGCCCTCACGCATAGGTGAATAGTCGCGAGCGCGACCGCGCCCCACCTAGCGTCCTACGTAAAATAATAAACAGCGATGGTTAACACGATGCGTAATGTCCCGGATCAACCAGTCGAAATTACCTCAAAGTCTTCCTCACCTTTCGTTCTGAAAATCGTCCTCGTTTTGGCGCTGATTCTCGGTTTGGCGGCGTTTTTTGCGTTCGACCTGAACACCTATGTTTCGATTGACGCCATTAAGAGCAATCGCGAGACCTTGAGCGAGTTTGTGGCGCGAAACGGTTTCCTGGCGGCGTTTCTCTTCGGCGCCTTATATGCGGTGGTCGTCGCCTTTTCGCTGCCCGGCGGCGCGGTGATGACTATAACCGGCGGATTTTTGTTCGGTTGGCTCGGGGGCGGCTTGATCGTGGTCGTCGGCGCGACAATCGGGGCTACCGCGTTGTTTCTCATCGCGCGAACGGCGGTTGGCGGATTTCTCGAGGCCAAGGCAGGGCCCTTCGTGCGAAAAATGGAGGATGGCTTCCGCCAGAATGCGCTGAGCTACCTTCTGGTGCTGCGCCTGATCCCGCTTTTCCCCTTCTGGCTGGTCAATCTGGTGCCGGCCCTGCTGGGCGTTTCGACGACGACCTACATCGTCGCCACCTTCTTCGGCATCATTCCGGGAACCTTTGTCTACGCCTCGGTCGGCAATGGGTTGGGCGCCTTGTTTGACGCCGGCGCCGATCCCGATCTGGGGATCATCTTCGAGCCGCAATTCCTGGCGCCGCTTATCGGCCTGGCCGTCTTGGCGATCATCCCGGTGCTCTACAAGAAGTTCCAGAAAAATCGCAATCAGGCGCCGTCGGCCTGATCTCACCCTCATTTTCGCAGAATGGATGTCGTTATGGTTGAAATGCTAGAAGTCGATTTGTGTGTTATTGGCGGTGGTTCGGGGGGACTTTCGGTGGCCGCGGGCGCTTCGCAGATGGGCGCCAAGACGGCGCTGTTCGAGCGCGGCAAGATGGGCGGCGATTGCCTCAACTATGGCTGTGTACCGTCGAAGGCGCTGCTCGCCGCCGGACATGCCGCCGCCCATTACGGCCATTCGGGCACCTTCGGCGTTGAGGGCGGCCCGGCTCGGGTGGCCTTCGATAAGGTCAACGATCACGTCCATGGCGTGATCGCCGGTATCGCGCCCCACGACAGCGTCGAGCGGTTCCAGGATCTCGGCGTTAACGTAATACAAGAGTCCGCCAGCTTTACCGGGCCGCGGGAGATCACTGGATCGGACGGCACGCGGGTGCGGGCGCGCCGGTTCATCGTCGCCACCGGGTCGTCCCCGGCGGTGCCGCCGATCCCCGGCCTCGACGGCGTCGACTATCTGACCAACGAGACGGTGTTCTTACTGCGCGAGTGTCCAAACCACCTGATCGTCGTCGGCGGCGGGCCGATCGGGCTGGAGATGGCGCAGGCCCACCGCCGGCTGGGCGCTCGGGTGACCGTGCTGGAAGCTTTGGAGATTATAGGGCCCGATGATCGCGAATTGGCCGCCGTGGTGCGCGCGCGCCTGGTCAAGGAGGGCGTCGAGATCCATGAGGGCACCGCCGTTCAAAGCGTCGAGAAAACCGAGGACGGCGTGGCCGCGATCGTCGAGCGCGATGGGGCGCCGCACCGCATCGTCGGCAGCCACATATTAGTGGCCGCCGGCCGGCGTCCCAACCTGGACGGGCTCGACCTGGAAGCCGCCGGGGTGGAATATTCGCGCAAAGGCATCGATGTCGACGCCCGTCTGCGCAGCTCGAACAAGCGCATATTCGCGATCGGCGACGTGGCGGGCAGCTATCAGTTCACCCATGTCGCCGGTTACCACGCCGGCATCGTCATCCGAAACGCGCTGTTCCGCCTGCCGGCTAAGGTCAATTACAACGCGGTGCCCTGGGTTACCTATACCGATCCCGAGCTGGCCAATGTGGGGCTCAGCGAGGCCAAGGCGCGCGAACAGTTCGGCGATGCGGTTCGTGTCGTGACGGCCTCGTTCGAGGAGATCGACCGGGCCCGGGCCGAGCATCGCACCGAGGGGTTTATCAAAGTGGTAACCGGCAAACGCGGGCGCATCCTCGGCGCCGGTATCGTCGGCTATCATGCGGGGGAGCTGTTGCAGCCCTGGATATTGGCGATCAGCCAAAAAATGAAAATCGGCGCCATGGCGGGCATCATCGCGCCCTATCCGACAATGGGGGAGATCAACAAGCGCGCCGCCGGTAATTATTATACGCCGTCGCTGTTTTCCGACCGCACCCGCCGGGTCGTGCGCTTGTTGGCGCGGCTTGGTTAACTCCGCGCTCAACCCCAACGGTATTGCGAAGGACTGACTTTGATGCCGAATTTCTGCTAATGAACAAAGCGGATGTTTCGCCCGCAAAAATTCTCGCTGCCTCCGCTGCGCCGGTCCCTATCGGCGCGCCTGCTGCTATTGACGATTTTTTTCGTCATGCTGGCCGAGGTGCTGATCTATGCCCCGTCGGTTTCGAACTTTCGCCTGACCTGGCTGCACGACCGGCTGGCATCGGCCGACCTTGCCATTTTGGCGCTCGAAGCGGCGCCCGACGAGAATCTAAGCGCCGACCTTAAATCGGAACTGCTCGGCCGGGTGGATGCGTTCGCCGTTGTCCTGACGCGCGCCGACCGCCGCTTGTTGCTGTATACCCAGCCGCCGCCGCCGGTCGAGATCACCGTCGACTTGCGGCAAAACTCATTAATGGGCGGGATCAGCGATGCCTTTGGCACGCTGGCGCGCCAGGGCGACGGGGTCATGCGGGTGATCGGCGAGTCGCCGCAAAACCCGGCGATGGTTGTCGAAGTGGTCCTCAACGAGGCCCAATTACGGGCCGAAATGTTTGGCTATTCGCGCAACATACTGTTGCTGTCGATCGTCATTTCCGTGTTCACCGCGACTCTGCTTTATTTAGCGCTGCAATGGCTGATGGTGCGGCCCATGCGCCGGATCACCGAGGGCATTACCGAATTTTCGCGTGATCCCCAGAACGCCGCCACCGGTGTCGAGCCGAGCACGCGCGACGATGAAATCGGCGTTGCCCAATCGGTACTATTCGAGATGCAGAGCGATTTGCGCACCTCGCTCAAGCAGCAGGAGCGGTTGGCAGCGCTGGGCTCGGCGGTCAGCAAGATCAACCATGATTTGCGCGGTATCCTGTCGACTGCGGTTCTCATGTCGGACCGCTTGTCGGCGCTCGACAGCCCCGAGGTCAAACGCATATCCGGCCCGCTCATCCAGTCGATCGACCGGGCGATCAATCTATGTACCCGGACCTTAAACTTTGTGCGCGACGAAGGTCCCGAGCTGCATCGCAGCCGGTTCCGGCTCACCGAGTTGATCGACGAAGTGGCGACCGACCTGTCGGTGCTGGATGAGGGCCAAGCCGCCGTAAATAGTGCGGCGCCGACCTTCGCCAATGATATTCCCGGCGAGGTCGTGGTCGAGGCCGACCGCGACCAGCTCTACCGGGTGTTCGCCAACCTGACCCGCAACGCCTCGCAGGTCGGCGCCCATGCCATATGCATTAAAACGGGGACCGATCGCTCCGATAACAAATTTCTGGTCATCGACGTTTCCGACGACGGACCGGGCATGGTGAAGTCGGCGCGCGAGGGCTTGTTCAAGGCCTTTGCCGGGTCGGCGCGCAAGGGCGGCACCGGGCTGGGGCTGGTCATCGTGCGCGATGTGATGCGCACCCATGGCGGCGAGATCGAACTGCTCTCCTCCGACGACACCGGCACGACGTTCCGCCTCACCCTGCCGCGGCCCAACTAGAATATTTTCGGCGCCGTAAACTTAGTGTGAGAGGCCTTTCGGCGGCGGCGCGGCGACCCAATCTTTAGGCACGAGCGAATCCTCTAACAGGTTCTCGTTAACGGCCATGATCAACGCCCTTGCCCCAATCCATCGCCTCTCTTTGAAAAACCTGTTGGTCGCCGCCATCGCCGGAGTGACGATTTTAGCCGCTGGCCTGTCGACAGCGCGCGCCGCGCCAAGCGCCGATCTATGGCCGCGTTGGCAGACCCACGATGCGAGTTCGTCACAGACTATCGATCATAGCCAATGGTCCCGGTTGCTGGCTGATCACGCCCGGCAAAGCGACGATGGCATCGTGCGGGTTGACTATGGCCGGTTCGCCGAAACCGGCCAGCAAGCGCTGCAAAGCTATATCGATCGTTTGACGTCCAGCACAGGCAGTGCGCTTAACCGGGACGAGCAACTGGCGTTTTGGATCAATCTCTATAACGCGGTGACGGTTGACCTGATCGTCGAGAATTACCCGGTTAGCAGCATACTCAAAATCAACATTTCGCCCGGGTTCTTTTCGATCGGCCCGTGGGACAAGAAGCTGGTGACGGTCGAGGGGGAAGATTTGTCGCTCAACGATATCGAACACCGTATTTTGCGGCCGATTTGGCGCGACCCACGCATCCATTATGCGGTCAATTGCGCATCTCTGGGGTGCCCAAATTTAGCGCTTGAGGCCTATACGGCCGACAATGTCGAGCGATTGCTCGACGCCAACGCGGTGACTTACGTCAATCATCCCCGCGGTGCGCGGGTCGATAACGGTCGGTTGATTGTCTCCAGCATCTATCGCTGGTTTGTCGCCGATTTCGGGGGTGGCGATGCCGGGGTGCTGAAGCATTTGCGGCAATATGCGCGTGACGACCTGGCGGAAAAAATCCATCGCAACGGCTTTATCGATGGCGACGATTACGACTGGTCGATCAACGATTTGGATCCGCAGTAACCGGCTCCGCGTTGACCCTCGCCCGCGCCGCCGCTAGCGTCGTGCGATGGCGGCGGAAAACAGCAGCGGTAACGGCAGGGACGATTTATTTCGGCGCATCGACGACCGCCGTGACGAAGTTGCCGACCTGACTGCCGCGTTGATCCGTATTCCCACCATCAATCCGCCCGGCGACGCCTACGAGCCTTGCGCGCGGTTCCTGGGCGAGCGTCTCGCGGCGCGGGGTTTTACGGTCGAATATCTGCGCGCCGAAGGGGCCGTGGGCGACAGCGACCGCTATCCGCGCCTGAACATGGTCGCGCGTATCGAAGGCGACGGCGCGGGCCCGTGCGTCCACTTCAACAGCCATATCGATGTGGTCGAACCAGGCGAAGGCTGGACCGTCGACCCGTTCGCCGGCGACGTGGGCGAGGGGCGGGTCTATGGCCGCGGCGCCTGCGATATGAAGGGTGGGTTGGCGGCCAGCGTGATCGCGGTCGAATCCATCCTCGACCAGGGAATTAAATTTCCCGGCGCGATCGAAATATCCGGCACTGTCGACGAAGAATCGGGCGGTTATGCCGGGGTCGCCTGGCTCGCCGAGCGCGGCTATTTTTCGCCGCCGCGGGTCGACCATGTGATAATTCCAGAGCCGCTCTACAAAGACGCGGTGTGTTTGGGCCATCGCGGGGTGTGGTGGTCGGAGGTCGAGGTGCGTGGCCGCATCGCCCACGGCTCGATGCCGTTCCTCGGCGTGTCGGCGATCCGCGGCATGGGCGCGTTTTTGGCGAAGATCGAGGACGAACTCTATCCCCGTCTGGCGCAGCGGCGTACCCGCATGCCGGTGATCCCCGACCAAGCCCGCCAGTCGACCTTGAATTTCAATTCGCTCCATGGCGGCTCGCCCGAACAGGGCGATGAAGGTGGATTCCCCTCCGCTCTCGTCGCCGACCGCTGCCGGCTGGTTCTCGACCGGCGCTATCTACTCGAAGAGGCCGAGGACGACGTCCGCCAAGAGGTGGTCGATCTGCTCGACGCGCTGAAAGTGGAACAGCCGGAATTCGACTATGCGCTGCGCGATCTATGGTCGGTGCCGCCGACCCTGACCGAGCCCGATGCGCCGGTGGTCCAGGCGCTCGACCGGGCCATCGAGACGGTGCTCGGCACGCCGGCGCGCCACGTGGCCTCGCCGGGGACCTACGATCAAAAGCATGTTGCGCGGGTCGGCCATCTGCACGATTGCGTGGCCTATGGCCCGGGTATCCTGGAATTAGCCCATCAGCCGGACGAATATATCGAGATCGACGATATGGTGGCGAGCGCCAAAATCATGGCGGCGGCGGCGTTGAATTTGCTAAACCGGTCGCCGTCATGACGCCCGGACCCCGTAATTCCATCACCGACGTTCCCGGCATCGCTGTCGGCAATGCCGAAGATGCGTTAGTGCGCACGGGCGTGACCGTCGTCCTGCCTGACGAGCCGGCGGTCGCCTCAATCGATGTACGCGGCGGCGGCACCGGCACCCGCGATACCGAGCTGCTCGACCCGGCAGCCACTATCGAGCGGGTCGACGCCATTGTGTTGAGCGGCGGCTCGGCCTTCGGGCTCGATACCGCTGGCGGGGTGATGTCGTGGCTGGCGGCGCGGGGTCGCGGCTTCGCGGTCCACAACGCGGTGGTGCCGATCGTGCCATCGGCGATCTTGTTTGATCTGTCCAATGGCGGTGACAAATCCGCCTTTACCCAAGAAAGCGGCGCGGCGTTGCCCTATCGCGCGTTGGGCCGGGCGGCGGTGAGCGGCGCTGGCGAAACATTTTCTCTCGGCAATGCGGGCGCCGGCCTTGGCGCCTCGGCGGGGTCGCTCAAGGGCGGGCTGGGCAGCGCGTCCTTTATGCTCGAGGGCGGTGTGAGCGCCGGGGCGTGTGTCGGGGCGCTGGCGGCGGTCAACGCGGCCGGGTCGGCGGTCATGCCGGGGAGCGACCGGTTCTGGGCTTGGCCGTTCGAACAGGGCGACGAATATGGCGGCCGGGGCGCGCCAGCAGCTCTGCCCGATACGCTGGCCTATGACTTCAATAATCCGCGCATGGCGCAAAGCGAAATCGAAACGGGCGCCAATACCACCCTGGCCGTCATCGCCACCGATCTGTCGCTCACCAAGGCCCAGGCGCGCCGGGTCGCTATCATGGCTCAGGACGGATTGGCGCGCGCCTTGCGGCCGGTGCATACGCCGCTCGACGGCGATATCGTGTTTGTCCTGTCGACCGGCCGGCGCGATTTGTCTGCGCCGGTGGCCGACATCGCCCAACTGGGCGCCGCCGCCGCCGATTGCCTGGCGCGGGCGGTGGCGCGGGGAGTCTATGAGGCGCGGAGTTTGGGCGATATGCCGGGCTATCAGGATGTTTACTGTTGAATCGTTGCGATTGCAGCCCTCCGATAGCCCTGTTATGTTGCACTGCACAAAACAATAAACATAAGCAAATGAGTGGGGTAGGAATCATGATCAAGTTTCTTTTCCGCATTGCGGTATCGATGATGCTGGCCGGCGTGGCGCTGAGCGGCGTTGCCCAGGCGCAGAGCAAGAATACGCTGACCCTCGGCATGACCCTGGAGCCGCCGCACTTGGACCCGACGGCCGGCGCCGCCGCGGCGATCGACGCCGTTGTCTACGCCAATGTCTTCGAGGGCCTGACCCGCATCGACGAGACCGGCGCCGTGCAGCCGCAATTGGCGCGCGAATGGTCGGTGTCCGGCGATGGGCTGGTCTATACTTTCAAGCTGCGGGCTAAACCGCGGTTCCACGATGGCGCCGCGCTGGAAGCCAGTGACGTGGTATTCTCGCTGGACCGGGCGCGCGGACCTGACTCGGTCAATGCCCAGAAGCCGCTCTTCGCCGCGATCGACGCGGTCGAAGCGGTCGATCCGCAGACCGTGCGTATTACCCTTAGCCGGCCCGAAGGTTTGTTGTTGTTCAATTTAGGCTGGGGCGATGCGGTTATCGTCAGCCCGGCGACGGCCGACACGAACAAATCGAAACCGATCGGCAGCGGCCCCTTCAAGTTCGACCAATGGGTCAAGGGCGACCGTATCGAATTGTCGGCGGTCGATGGCGGCGCGGCCCTGCAGAAAGTGACGTTTAAAATTATCCCCGACCCGTCGGCGCAAGTCGCCGCGTTGAAGGCCGGCGATATCGACGCGGTGCCGCAACTTAACGCGCCGGAAGCGGTGCTCGCCTTTCAGGCCGACCCGAATTTTGAAGTGGCCATCGGCTCGACCGAGGGCGAGACCATCTTGTCGATCAACAACACTAAGCCGCCGCTCGACGATGTGCGGGTGCGCCGGGCGATTGCCCACGCCATCGATCGCAAAGCGGTGGTTGACGGCACCATGTTCGGCTTCGGCACGCCGATCGGCAGCCATTTCGCCCCCCACCACCCGGCCTATGTGGATTTGACGGCGACCTATCCCCACGATCCGGCCAAGGCCCGCGCGTTGCTGAAAGAGGCCGGCGCGGAAAATCTGAAATTGACCCTTAAACTGCCGCCGCCGACTTATGCGCGGCGCGGCGGCGAAATCGTTGCCGCTCAGCTCAAGGCGGTCGGTATCGAGGCCGAGATCATTCCGGTGGAATGGGCGCAGTGGCTGGAGCAGGTGTTCCGCGGCGGCGACTTCGATCTGACCATCGTCTCCCACAGCGAGCCGCAGGATATCGGCATCTATGCCCGCGACAAATATTACTTCAATTACGACTCGGCCAAATTCAAATCGGTGTTCGCAGATCTGACCAAGTCCAGCGACCCGGCCAAGCGGGCCGAGCTCATGGGCATGGCGCAGCGCATCCTCGCCGAAGACGCGGTCAACGGCTTCATGTTCCAACTCGCCAAACTTGGCGTGTGGCGCAAGGAGCTTAAAGGCATGTGGCGCAACAGCCCGGTTCAGGCTAACGATGTGACCGGCGTGCGCTGGGAGTAGCTAGTGGCGCTCACGCGGTGCTTCGAGACGGCGCTTCGCGCCTCCTCAGCATGAGGTTATATTTTTCGGCAATTACACAGCCTCATCCTGAGGAGCGATCGAAGATCGCGTCTCGAAGGGTGAAGGCGCGCCGTGTAGACCGAAATAAGGAACGCTCCCGCTCATGCTGACCTTTGTGATCCGCCGCGCGCTGATCCTGCTGGCGACATTGATTATTGCCAGCGCGGCGATCTTTGTTGTGCTGGAGGTGCTGCCGGGCGACCCGGCGCTGCTGATCCTCGGCATCGAGGCGCAGGACGATACCCTCGCTGCGTTGCGCACCCAGATGGGCCTCGACCGCCCGCCGCTGGAGCGTTATCTGGCCTGGATTGCCGGCATGGTGGTGGGTCAAACCGGGGTCAGCCACACCTATGCGGTTTCGGTCGGCGAATTGATCGCCGCCCGGCTGGAAGTGACGATACCTCTGGCGTTGATCGCCTTCGCCGCCTCGTCGCTGATCGCCGTGCCGCTCGGCATGTTCGCCGCCACACGGCGCAACCGGCCGGGCGATTACGGGGTGATGACCTTCGCCCAGATCGGCATGGCGATTCCTAATTTTTGGTTCGGTATTCTTCTCATTCTGCTGTTCGCGGTGACGCTTGGCTGGTTTCCCGCGGCCGGCTTTCCCGGCTGGCAGGCGGGTCTCGGCGCCGGCCTGTGGGCGCTGATATTGCCGGCCACGGCGCTGGCCTTGCCGGAAGCGGCGATCCTGGCGCGGGTGACCCGCTCGGCAGTGCTCGAGACCTTGGGCGCCGATTATGTACGCACGGCGCGGGCCAAGGGCTTGGCCGAGCGGCGGGTGCTGTGGCGCCATGTGTTGCGCAACGCGCTGATCCCCATGACCACCATCCTGGGCCTGCAATTCGCCTTTCTGTTGGCCGGTTCGATCGTCGTCGAAAACGTCTTTTCGCTGCCCGGCTTGGGGCGGCTGATTTTCCAGGCGGTCAGCCAACGTGATGTCATCGTCGTGCGCGATGTCGTGATGCTGTTGGTGGCGCTGGTGGTGGTGGTGAATTTCCTGGTCGATATCGCCTACGGGATAATCGACCCCCGGCCGCGATCCGCCACATGAGCGCGCGCCCATGAGCCTCGGTGCGGATAATCTCTCGGCGGCTCGTCCAGCGCGATGGACGGTGCTATGGCGGCAGCCGAATTTTTTGCTCGGGGTGGCCCTGACCGCAACGCTGGTCGCGACCGCGCTGGTTGCCCTGGTCTGGACCCCCTACGCCGTGGACGCCATTTCCGTGCCGGACCGCCTCCAGGGCCCTAGCGCCGCCCACTGGTTGGGCACCGACTTGCTTGGCCGCGATGTGCTGTCGCGTCTGATGGTGGGTGCACGCAATTCAATCGTGGTCGGCGTGGTGGCGGTCGGCATCGGCTTAGTATTCGGCGTGCTGCTGGGCGCCATCGCGGCGGCGCGCGGCGGCTGGATCGACGAGATCATCATGCGCGGCTCCGACGTGGTCTTCGCCTTCCCGGCGATTATCTCCGCCCTGCTGATCACCGCCCTGATCGGCCCCGGCGCGGTCAACGCCATCATCGCCATTGGTATTTTCAACATACCGGTGTTCGCCCGGGTGACCCGCAGCGCGGCGCGCCAAGTTTGGGCGTTCGAATATACCCGCGCCGGGCTGGCCATCGGCAAGGGGCCGTTCGCCGTCACCCGCGACCATGTGCTGCCCAATGTGGCCTCGGTGTTGATCGTGCAGGCGACCATCCAGTTCGCCATCGCCATCCTGGCTGAGGCGGCCCTGGCCTATCTCGGCCTGGGCACCCAGCCGCCGGCGCCGAGCTGGGGCCGCATGCTGTTCGAGGCGCAGACCCTGATGGCGATCGAACCGCGCCTGGCGATCTTCCCCGGCGTTGCCATCGCGCTGGCCGTGCTCGGCCTGAACCTGCTCGGCGACGGCCTGCGCGACGCGCTCGACCCACGCCTGCGCGACTGGCGGGCAGTATAGGGCGAGGGCTAACGGCGGGAACGCGCCAGTCGACACGCGCCTAGTCGAGGAGCGACCTCAGCAAATCGGCATTCGACGGATCGGCTTTCAGGTCACCGCGCTCGATTTGGTGGGCGATCTCGACCAGGGCTGAGTTGACCGGGGCCTCGCCGCCGAGCTTCTCCTGTTCGCGCACGACCAGTCCGTTGATGTCATCGACCTCGGCCCGCCGCGCCTTGATCCAGTCTTGCAGCACCGTGACTTTGGTGTCCGGTAGCGTCCATCCAGTGAGGACTTCATCGAGCAGGACTGTCGCGTAGTGATCCGGGTCATTGGCTTCGATGCGCTTGTTGCCGAATATGGGTACCAAGTCGTGGCCGAGCGCCAGCGCCGTGCGCACGGCTTCGCGGCCCGAGGCGACCATCACATCGCGCATGCCCGGCAGTTTGATCGCCTCGGCGAGCGGCAGGTTGAGGATCGAGGACGGCAGGAATTCCGACGCGTTGACCACCAGCTTCATCCATTTCGCCGAGCGGATGTCGTCGCGCACTTCGGCCTCGCCGGCGTGGCGCAGAATGTCGGCAACTTCCGCCTCGCGGCCGCGCGTCGCCTCGTCATAGGCGCCGATGCCGAACCAGGTGCCGGCCGGACCGGTCTGGCGCACCACCACGCCGGGTTCGAACATGCCGGCCGCGACTTCGATCACCGCGCCCAGCGTGCGCTCGGCCCCCATGATCGAGGCGACATCGTCCAATGTCATGCCGTTCTGCAGCCCCGTAACCAGCCCGTCCGGCGCGACCAGCGGCTTGATCAGTTCGCACGTCCAGCGCGTGTCGTAGGCCTTAACCCCTAACAGGACGATGTCGAAGGGTTCGCGCAGGGTCGCCACGTCGCACATATGGAACACGCGGACCGGCGTGGTCACCGTCTCTTCGGGCATTTCGACGCGCAGCCCGTTGGCGCGCATCGCCTCGACATGGGCCGGCCACTGCTCGATGAAGGTGACATCCAACCCGGCGCGGACCATATCGGCGCCGAAGGCTGCGCCGTTCGCGCCGGTCCCCACCACGGCGATCCGCTTACCATCCATCCGCCCGTCTCCTGTTGGTCGTTGGGTTATACCAAGGCCGCTGACGGCCTGAAACAGCCAAGGGTGGAAACGCGCGTACCATGTGTAACAGGTTCACCCGGTCAGTATTAATTGACCAAAACCGCCAAGTCTCACTCTGCTAGTAATTCTGTCAGATTTTCGGGCTGTGAGATTTCTTCGTCTTCACCCCTGGCTCCCGACGCGATATCGGGTCGCCGTGGAACCTTACTATTGATCCATTTCAGACATCGGGCAGATCGAACTACGCTCTTCAACTAACGGCGCGGCGCATTGCCGCTCGACTTTTGCGGCCATCTGGTGCTGGGAAAGCGAAGTTACCCTTCACCGACCGACGATCCGAATAATATGTGCCGTTACCCTGAATGTCCTCTCTTGGCTACTTCTCTTCGTACCGGCCACGGTAAGAGCGCCTCCAGCTCTAGTCGGAAATCACACGTGCCTGGGACGGGGTAGGTTGGCCGTTAGCTCTAAATGATCCTTCAACACGAAGCGATGTCTTGTCGTTTATGGTCGTGGTTGGCATACGGAATCCAAGTAGATAGAATTTCATTCCAAGGACGTATCGTCGGGATACTGTCTGTTGGGAGGAATGTCATGGACCGTCGAACCTATTTGCGTATCGGATTGGTTGGAGGCACGGCTAGTGTGATCGCGCCCAATGCCGTGCTTGCGGGAGGGGGCTTCGAACCCCTTAATGCGCCCATCGCTGGCACCTTTTACTACACGAAGGACGCGCCCGGTCGCTGGAGCAAGAAAGTCGGCGGTCATCTGCCGACTATCGATAAAAGCGGCAACATTATAGAGGTCACCACCGGGCACCCGATGAAGGAGTTTGATCACTACATCGTCAAGCACCAGATATTCGATTCAAGTTTTGCCCTCAAGGGCGAGACCATGTTCAACCCCTTAGAAGATGCACCTGTTTCCACCCACGATATTTCCGGTTTGTCCGGGCTGATTTATGTCATGAGCGTGTGCAATATCCACGACAGTTGGCTCAATGTCTTCGAGGTCTGAACCTCTATCTTGAATCCAGGCGAATATGGAGTTTCAGTCGGCGTTTAGCACCTCGGCGCCTTACCCTTCCTATTTCTCGCGTTCATTCTAACGGATATGCGGTGCGACTATTTGATATGACAAAATCGCCCTAGAAGAACACGTAGGAACGGACCACGACGTTCTTGCGGCAGGGCGCGTCATCGGGCGCTGTCGGGTCGAAGCAGGCGGAATGGAAAGACCAGCGCGAGACCGAACCGTCGGTGACCGAATCATAGCATTTGAGCATCGAGACCTCGGTCGAGGTCTGCTGAGGAAACCAATACCAATCATGGTCGGGGCTGTAGGTGAAACGGGTGGTTTCGCCGACCCGGTCGTCGTAAATGCGGTAATTGGTGATGTAGGGTTGGTCGGCGAAAGAGGGCCAGGCGCACAGCACGAAGGGGTTCTGGCGCACGGTCTCCATCGGCTTGGCGAGGTTGATCGACATGAAGCGCCGCGACATCTTCGCGTCGGCCTCTTCGCCGGTATAGTGCTGCTCGCGTCCGAAGTTCCGCAGGTTCTTGGTGAGCAGCTCGCGGCAGCGCACACGCCCGCTATTGTCGTTCAGATCGTTGTGCACCAGGTTGACATATTGCGCGTTCACACCCGGGTTCTTGTTGTCCTGGTCTTCCGTGCGGTCGCCCTCGTAATCCTGGTCGAAAATGTCGTGGTTGTAGACCAGCGCATCGGTTGCACCCGGGAAAAACTCTAAGAGAAGCTTCTCCATCTCCGGGTAGAACACGCGCTAGACCTCGGCCGCGTCGTAGAAATTCTCGCACGCGGATTGACAATGCGCCAACGAGACGCCGAGCCTGTCCATGCATTCGGGGCTATTGGGCGAGAGACCTGGATAGTATTCCGCGATGCGCCGCGCGTCGCGCAACACTTGCGGGAAATAGAGGTAGCGGCGCGTATTATCCTGCTCGTCCTTACGCAATACCTTTGCCTCGGCCTCGCGCGCCGGGTCCCGCCACAGGGCATTGGACGTGACGATAGAGTAGGACGGCGCCTCGCGGATGGTGTAGCGCAGGGGCAGCGCAACGCCGCCCTCAGGCGCTTCGATATTGTTCGCCCGGATATGGGCCAGACACTCGTCGTAGTCGCGAAACCCGACGCCCCATTTGGTCTCGATGGGGCCGGGGGGCGCGTTGTCGAGCATGTCGATAATCGCCTGCCCGTCGCCGCCGGCGATCAGCTCGAGCGCCGCCTGCGTGGCCGCCGTGGTTCCCGCATCTCCGTCCTGATCGAACGACATGTAGGAGAGACCGCCGTTCGCCGCGATCGGCGCCGGCTGACCCGCCGTGAGTTCGAGGGGCGGCACATAGGCCGATGAATCTGCTCCGGTGTCCGCCGTAGCTTCGTTCGCGATGACTTCGTGCTGGTCCATACCTGCCTCCGGTTAGTCACGCCTCAATTAGACACAGACTTTCGAGACATTAAAAGAGGTCTGATGGGCGCGGAGGTCAATAGCGGTTGTGAATGCTATTTGCCAGCTATGGCGGCATCGCCCCGATTCCGGACATAATCATCGCCGATGACACAAGGCCGTCGCTATTGTGGGTCCGTATCTTGAAATGGCGCCGGAGGTAACGTGTCCACCGCGTCGGTATCGGGCATCGCGATCGAATATCAACGGATCACGTCGAAAGCATCGACTTCTACCCGCGTCCCTCTCGAACGCTTGTGCTTCGTTCCCGTGACTTCTATGACGAGTGTATGGTGCCCAAAGGGCAAATCATCCACGCTGAAATCAACGGTCTCATAGGCGTCCCGTCGCGCATACTGATCCACCGTGGCCTGATGCACCCCATTTAGATAAACTTTGGATCTGCCGCCGGATCTGCCGTGTGTTCCGATCCACCGCAGGCCACGTCCGACAAAATCAAATGATACGGAAGCGCCGTTCTCGGTAGCGACCAGAGAGCGCCCCGATGATCGCCCCGGTCTTTTGGCTGAGGCGATCTTCCAGTCACCACTCGGATTAACTGGAAGCAGAAACCAGTTGATCTTCGAGTACTCTGCCTCTGTTCTGATTGGTATATCCCCCAGCAAGGCCCAGCTCGACCCGCCATCAACCGATTTTAGGATACTGTAACCAGACACGCCAAAAACGGTTTGGTCCGTCCCGAAAGAAGGCGAGAAGGCAAGTAGACGCGTATCCTCGCGTTTGACCACGGGAGAGAACTCGAAGTTGCCGTCGGGCATCCGCGCAGTTGTCCATTCGAAGCCGGACCGCTTACGGTCCCCGACAAGTAGCGGCACGCCCTTAATTTGCAGGAGAACGCGACCATCCGCCGCGAAATTTGGCGAGACCGAAACACCTAAGACCTGTGCATCTTTCAAGGGAAGGAGAACCGAGCGCCAATCTGCCCCGCCGTTCTTGCTCCAGAGAAGCCCGCCATCGGTCGTTGCGAAGACCGTGTGATCCTCTTCGAACGCGGGAGAAATTGCGATTCCAATCCTTTTAGCCGGACCCGTCCAAACCTTTTCCCAAGACTCTCCCCGGTCCGTCGTTTTATAGATTGCGTCTTTCACGCCGGCGAACAGGGTTCCAACCGTTGCGTAGCCGGGCGATATGGCGAGGGAACGTGTTGGGCTTGAACCCTGCCATATCAGCGAATAAGTTCGGCCGCCATCGACCGAGCGCAGCATTCCATGCGGATACATTCCCACGAAAAGGGTCTGATCACGCTGGAAATTTGGCGAAATAGCAATCGATTGAGGTGTCGGCGCCAAATACGCGCCCTGGAGATCTTCTAGCCGACCCAAATCGACACCCCGCCATACTTCGGCAGCTCCTTCCGCCGTCGCTATCCCACCATAGGTACCGGAAAAGAGACGGCGATCATCGATATCACCGGGTGAAAAAGCGATTGCGTTCCGGCGAGGGTTCCACAATCTCTTGTTTGCGAATGACCATGATTGCCCCTGGTCGTCTGACAGAAGAACACCGCTGCCATAGGTTGACAGCGCCAACGTGAAACTCGAACCAGACACCGACGATATATCCAGCGAGACGGCATTCCCAAGGCTTATCTCAATGCGGTGCCAACTTTCGCCGCCGTCTTCTGAGCGGTACAACGCCGCGAACCCCGCCAGTAAGAACGCTCCATCGCCGGCAGCGACGATCTTGGTGAAATGCGGTTGGTTGAATTCATCTGCCTGTTTGCTTTTCTCGAGTCCTTCGCTCAGCAGCTTCCAGTTTTGGCCGTTGTCTTTGCTAACATAGACGGCCTCGCGCCACGACGTCGCCAGCAACATGCGTTCTCCGTTTCGCGTGAATGTCTCTACCGATGTGAAGGGGACACCCCGTGTCCCAAGGCCCGATCGGCGAATTGACTGACCTCCATCCGTTGCTACGAAGACGCCGTCGCTTGTGGCGATATGGAACGCATTGCCAATTCCACTCGGGAGTGCGAACCCGGTTATTTCGAAAGGCTGCGGAAGACGCCCAATGCTTTCCCAGGACATCCCATTGTCTCTCGAAAAAAAGAGGCTACCTTTGCTATTCCCCGCGAGGAGGCCCGAGTCAGTCCACTTGACAGCGGTTACAGATTCAATCCCCTCAATCCGCCTCCAACTGCGCGCGCCGTCCGAACTACGCATGAGATTCCCGGTGTGCGATTGTGCCAGTAGGGTGGCATCCTTCGCAAAGCCCGGCGATAGATACAGGGTCAATCTCGCACGCTCGGGTGTCTCTCCGGCAATTTCGAAAGTGTTTCCGCCGTCCGTGGACCGATAGACGCTGTTATTGCATGCTACGAACACAGTCTCATCGCTGGCAAAGGCTGGAGAAATCGCGACAGAGAGCGGCCGTCCAGTGCAAAAAAGGCCCTGGGTCCTTCGTTCCCAGGATAGGCCGGCATTTCGCGAAACATAGAGATCAGCTCTTACGATCGCGACCGCGAAGTCAGCGTTTGTGGCTATATCGTGCACGTGGTCATGAGGCACGTGGGCGTCAATCGGCACAGCGCGGACCAGCAGAGTAAAAATTAGTAGAAAGGAAAACCAAAGCCTATGTGTCACGACTGTGAGCCTATTTGTTGTTTCCGGTTAAGCGTGGAAGGCGTATTCGGCGACATTCCCAGATCAAGGTTAATTTAAAGTTGCATCAGAAAGGCGGTCCAGGGTTCCGTGGGGGTTGCTCGGCCGACCGAGTCCCGGATTTCCGGCACCCTGCAACGCGAACCATTGCAGCTCGACATTGCGATGGCGTTCTAGAGGGGCCGCTCATCGTACTGTAAACAGACTTAAATCAGGAATTATATTCGCTTATTTAGCGTGGAATCTCGCCCTTCATCCGGACTACACGCACTCTAAATTGATCTAAGGCGCTTAGGGCGCAGTTTATCTGAGAATCGTCGAAAATGTACCCCGCAGGGTACCAGGCCACTTTAAGTCGCTTGTCCACGGGTAAATGGAAACAATGAATTCTTCGATCCGCAAATTCATTTTAATCCCCGGCCAGCGCCCAAGCACACCTCGCAAGAGAATGTGGCGAGGTTTCACCAAATTTGGCTTCGATGTACAGAATGGGACTTTTAGCGGCGCGCAAGCTCGAACGGTACAGTGGCGAGGAATTTGCGATAACCGGTGTGAGTAAACTCCGTTCGTAATTGTCCGATGGGGTGCTGGCTGCACTATTCCGGATTGTCGTATGTCCGTTTCGATGCGTAAACCGATCATGATCGAGAGTAACCGCTGGTGGCCCGATTTAGCCGAAAGCTGTCGTCCAGAGAGAAGCCAATATTGTCTGGGTTCACGCCGGCAACCCAATTTTTCGGAGATTTTACAACCGTGTCGGTCGATTGCTTCGCTCCGCACAGCGTGTTACGCAAAAATATATATATTTTTGAAGCGCGTTTTTGAGGAGAAATTTTTTTGAATAAATGAGCCATCGTGCCCGCCCGGTGGGTGACTGGGAGGCCTCAGCCAGCATCGGCGGGAGACACGACAGGGCAAGGGAGAGACACATGAACAGCGCGATCAAGTGGTTGCATAGACGAGCCGCGGGCTCACCAACACGACGCAGGTTCCAGGGCGGGCTGGCCGTACTGACGGTTCTCACGCTGGCGGCCACGGCGTTCGGCGGCGGCCAGGCCGCAGCCCAAGATGAGAAAGTCGAAGAGCTGACCATCTGGTTTGCCCGCGAATACACCGTGCCGTCCCAGGAGCGGCTGGACGCGTTCACCGAAAAGACCGGGATCAAGCTGAAAGTAGATGTCCAGCCCGATGATAATCTGTTCGCGCAGTTGATCCGCATGAAGCGCGCCGGATTGAAGCTACCCGACGTCGTACACCTCGACGGCTTTCTGCGCCCGGTGGTCGCCGAGGCTGGTGTCGTCGTGCCGATCCAGGACGTGGTCGACCAGTGGGAAAAAGACGACCCCGAGAGCTTCGCCCAGACCTACGCCGCCAACTGGCAGGAAGGCATGTGGGACGGCAAGCTCGTCGGCATGGCCAACACCGCATCGATGGAAGAGATTTACTTCCGCACGGACTGGCTGAAGGAAGCGGGTGTCACCGGCGCCCCCAAGACCTGGGATGACGTGCTCGACTTCGCCCGCGCCATCAAGAAAGTACAGCCTGATTCGGTTCCGTTCGGCTGGTGGGCGCAGCGTGGCGCCGGCGCGAACCATGTATTCGCTTCTATGACGGCTATGGGCGTGAAGTTCGACGGATCGATCCCAAATCTCCAAAGCGAGGCGGGACAGTACTGGATCAACTGGGTCCAGACACTGGCGCGTGAGGGCTTGGCCAGCAGCGAGGCAATCGCCTGGAACGACGATAATATGCGCGGCGGCTTCGTCGGGTCGAACATCGGCATGATGCTGGACTCCGCCCCGACCGCGCTCGACGCCGAAGAGGCCGGTCTGAAACCGGGTGAGCACTTTAATCTTGTGCCCATGCCAACCAGCCGCACGGGTAGCGACCAAGACGGTGTCATTACGGCCCCGGCCCGAACCTTCTTCATCACCGCCGATGCGGATGGGCGCGGCGCCAAGGACGAGGCTGGCCTCGCCTTGCGGTTCCTCATGGATCCCGACGTGGCGCTGGAACTTATGCTCGCAGGCGCCGACCCCCACCGCACCGCGGCCGTTCTCGATGACGCGGATGCGCTAAAGCAGTGGGTACCAGCCTGGCGGCCGGAAAATGTCGCCGCCTTCGCGAAAATGGGCGTATTCCCGGTGGATACCGACTTTCCGTCCGCCGAGGACGTGATGGAGCGGCTTAACGAGTTCGTCGTGTCAAATCCGGATAAGGATCCGGCGGCGGTGGCGGCAGAATGGCAGGCTAAGTTCAACGCCGTCCGCAAGCCCTGAGTAGACGCCGGTACCGTGTTTCCGCCCACTCTTGCGGAGTGGGCGGTACGGGCCGGCGTGGATCGTCCGCGGCCAGTGTACTGGTGAGGAGTAGGCCAGCATGGCCGCAAGCGAACCGACGACGAGCGCCGCCTCAACCACGACGATCGTCGGGTGGCAGCGTCCGTGGATCGCGTATCTGAGTTCGGCGCCAGCCTTGATCACCATCGCGGTGTTCTTAGGCTTCCCGGTGATCTTCGCCGCCTGGCAGAGCCTGTTCGCGATCAGTCCGCTGAGCGACGAGGAGCCATTTGTCGGGCTCGCCAACTATATCGGCGTGTTCAGCGAGCCGCAGTTCTGGTCCGCGTTGGGACGGACCGGGATCTTCGTTGGCGGGGTAATTGTCCTCGGGCTCACCCTTAGCGTAATTTTTGGCTTTGCGCTCAACCGGGTCGTCTCGGGCCTGCGGTTCATCCGGGGCCTGGCGATCCTGCCGTACATCGTCTCCAGTGTGGCGGCGGCCCTGATGTTCCGGACCATGTTTAACGGCGACTTCGGGTTCCCCAACCAGGCCCTCGAATTCCTCGGCTTTGAAGGCCTGCCGTGGTTGTCGAACGGGGTCTACGCGATGATCGTGGTGATCGTCGCGCAGGTCTGGACCGACCTGCCGCTGGCCCTGTTGTTTGTGCTCGGCGGCCTGCAAACCATCGACAAACAGCTCACCGAGGCGGCCACGGTCGACGGGGCCAACAGTTGGCACAGCGCGCTGCACATCTCCCTGCCGCTGATCGCCCCGCAGCTCACCCTCGCCACAGTGTGGCTCAGCTTTAAGGCCGTGACCTCTCTGGGTACAGTCCTCGCGCTTACGGGGGGCGGCCCGGCCGATGCCACCCAACTGCTCACGCTCGAGCTTGTGCGGTTGGGTTTCGACGAATTCGACACCGGAACCGCGATGGCGATGGTGATCATCATCTTCGTGCTGAACGCGGGCCTGACGCTGTTTTATCTGCGTCTGCAGCGCAAATTCGGGGCGACGTAGAGGATGTCGGATATTCACGAACACCATACCGCACCAGTGCAGCGCTCGCCGGAACCACCCGTGGGAAGACCGCCTGCCGCGTCGCCATCGACCGTCGACCGACGCTTGCGCGTTGCGTCATGGCTCCGGGGACCGCGGGTGGCCGCCTTGGTGTGGCTGCCCCTGGCCGGGCTCGTGCTGTGGACCCTCGGACCTTTTTTGATCTCTCTGTCGGTGTCATTTAAGGAGCCCGCTCAGGTCTTCGCAGACCCCGGATTTATCCCCGATAAGCCGACGCTCGATGCGTATGCCCGCGTGCTGGCGCGCCCCGGTTTCCAACAGACGCTGTGGAATAGCGTTGTGATCGGGTTCGGCAGTCTCGTCCTCACGCTGCTGCTGGGCGTGCCCGCGGCCTATGCCTTCGCGCGCTTCCGCTTCCGCGGCCGGCACCTGATGCTGCTGTTCGCCCTCTTGCCGTTACTGATACCCAAAGTCGGGCTCATGGTGCCGTTGTTTTTCTTGGCGGTCGAGCTCGGCGCGTTCGACTCGCGCATCTTCCTGATCATCGTGTTCACCGGAATGCTGTTGCCGTTGGCGACTTGGCTCATGATCGGTTTTTTCCAAGCCATCCCACGGGAGCTTGAGGAGGCCGCCGCGGTGGACGGAGCCTCACA
The DNA here is from genome assembly GCA_011087645.1 of Alphaproteobacteria bacterium. GTDB lineage: Bacteria > Pseudomonadota > Alphaproteobacteria > UBA6615 > UBA6615 > JABDJY01. Next base: position 11,939 of record JAALLF010000016.1, on the reverse strand, counting down.
GTTTCAGACGATCTGGACCGTGGTCATGCCCCTGTCTATCCCCGCACTGCTCACGGTCTCTGTTCTGGCCTTCCGCGAGGCCTGGAACGAGTTCGAACTTGTGCTGGCGCTTACCCAGACGGCGGCGTCGCGCACGCTACCGTATGAACTGTTTTTGATGCAGGACGCCACAGGCATCGCCGATTTTCCGATTCAGAACGCCTTCGCACTGCTGACGATCTTGCCGTTGGTCCTCGTCTATCTGCGCATCGAGCGCTACGTGGCCGAGGGCCTGCTGAGCGGCGCGGTGAAGTAGCGATGTGTTGCAACCACGGCAGCCAGTTGAGTTTGTAACGAGGAGAGAGCATTGAGTGAACTCGAGCTCAGGCGTTTGACCAAGCGGTTCGACAACGGCACGGTCGCGGTCGACAATCTCGACATCCACATCGCCGACGGCGAGCTGGTTGTGCTGGTGGGGCCGTCGGGCTGCGGCAAGTCGACCTCGCTGCGCATGGTGGCGGGGTTGGAGGAGGTGACCGACGGCGAGATCGCGATCGACGGCCAAGTGGTCAACAAGCTCACACCCCGCGAGCGCGATATCGCGATGGTCTTCCAGACCTACGCGCTCTACCCCCACATGACCGTCGAACAGAATATGGGCTACCCCCTGCGCATCGCAAAGGTGGCCGCTGCTGAAAAGGCCAAGCGCGTTCGCGCGGCGGCTGAGATCCTCGATATCACCAACCTACTCGACCGGCACCCGCGACAACTGTCGGGCGGGCAGCGCCAGCGCGTGGCCATGGGCCGCGCGATCGTTCGCGAACCGCGCGTCTTTCTCATGGACGAACCGCTATCGAACCTCGATGCGAAGCTGCGGGTGCAGATGCGGGGCGAGATTTCCCGGCTCCAGTATGAGCTGGGGACGACCATGATGTACGTCACACACGACCAGGTCGAGGCGATGACCATAGGGGACCGGGTTGCCGTTATGCGCGACGGAGTCTTGCAGCAGTTGGCGGCGCCGCACACGCTATACGCGTCGCCGGCGAATGCCTTCGTCGCCGGCTTCATCGGCTCGCCACCGATGAACCTGTGCCGCGCGCGGCTCGAGCAAGGCGACGGGTCGGGCCCGGTGGTTGGGTTCGGCAGCAATTCGTTCGCCATCGACCAGTCCAGCATCGAAAGATATCCCCGCGTTCCGGAGCGTGTCGGCCAAGAGGTGGTGCTGGGGACCCGCCCGGAGGCCTTCTTCATCCCCGAGGCAGACGTGCCCGACGGCCAGCGGATCCGTGCTCGGGTCGACCTGGTCGAGTTTCTCGGCGCCGAGGCGCTCGTCTACCTGCAAACGGATGCCGAGCCGATTAGGAGCGAGACCCTTCTCGACAACGTCCGCGAGGAGGGGGACGACGGCGCTGGCGCGCAACAGAACATGATATTCGTCGCCCGAATCGACCCCCGCGCCGCGCCCAAGCGCGGGGACCTCGTTGACATCGCCTACGAAACCGACGCGCTGCACTTCTTCGATCCGGAGACCGGCGGCGCCCTGCGTTAAGCGACCGCTTCCGGCGCCTTGGTCTCGGCCGATTTGATTATCGCTTCGAGCACCGCGACGGCGTGGATGATCTGGTCGTGGGGTATCGGATACGGCGCGGTGCCGTCGATGGCGCCTGCAAACGCCTCGAGCTCGGCGGTCAGCGCATCGCCATCCATCTTGTAGTCGCCATAGTCGATATTTTCCGGCTCGCCCTCGAAGGGCACGATGTCGAGGAAATTGTAGGAGCGCTCGCGGATCGTCGCGATGGCGTCGGTGCCGTGCACGGCGAAGCGCAGCTGCGGACGCGTCGCCAGGACGATGCCGATATAGCCGGTCATGCCGTTGTCGAACTGCAGCAGCGCCGAGGTGGCGTCGTCGACATCGGCCTCGACGAACCGGTGAACGCTTTGGCAATAGACCGACGATACGGTGCCGAACAGATCGATCATCCCGTCGATAAGGTGGATGCCCATCGGCGTCATGCCGCCGGCCGGCCATTCGCTGCGTTGCGAGCGCCAGTTATCCGGCTTCAGCCCGATAGCCGAGGGACCTCCTTCCGTTGCCTCAACGTGCAGCGCCGTACCCAATGCGCCCGACAGCACGCGTTCGCGAAGTTCGCCCATCGCCGGGTGAAAGCGCCGGTTTTGGCCGACCACCACCTGCACGCCCGCCGCGTTGGCGGCGGCCACCGCGCGTTCGGCATCGGTTTTGTGCATGGTGAACGGTTTCTCGCAATAGATGTGCTTGCCCGCCGCCGCCGCCGCGACCATCTGTTCGGCGTGGGTCGAGTGCGGCGTTGCTAGAACGACCGCCTCGATGTCGCCGTCGGCGAGCATCGCCTCAAAGCTGTCGAACAAGGCAAGCCCCTGCTGGCCGGCGAACTCGGCGGCCTTTTCCGGATGGCGCACCGCGCCGGCGGTGAACGAAATCGCATCGCTCTTGCCCTGCACCGAACGCACTAGATTTTGGCCCCACCAGCCGAGCCCGGCAATACCGGCTTTGATCATTTCTATCTTCCCCTGCGTTTATTGGGTTTCCATTCACGGATCGCGATTTTAGCACTATCGCCGCCATAATACGTTCGAAGACGATACAGTAAACCCGCGCGGCCGTTGCGAACAGGTCGAACTCATAAGGATCGTGAACACCTATCGCAATTCGCGACCGCTGCGCTCGCGATAAAAAATCGCCCCTCAATTATCGTCGTGCAGCGCTGACCTCACACGACCTAACACGCGCAGACAGAGCCGTAGATCTTTTTCACTCACGCCATGGGGCAGATTATTAACCCAAGAAATCTGAGCTGTATCCACTCTTTCGAACACCTGCGAGCCTTCGGCACTGAGGGTCACGAGTTTTGCTCGGCGATGATCTGGATTATCAGATAGCTCAAGCAGTTTGAGTGCGCTCAGTTCATTTACCAGGCGTTGAACGCCCTGGCGGGTAAGTCCCATGCGCCGCGCTATCTGCGCGACGGTTAGGGGGATTCCCGCCAAGGCGATAGCCCCCATCACCTGCCAGCGGGCACTCGTCAAACCCATTGGCTGGGTTAACTGGTTGCCGGCGGCGATGAGGTCGCCGTTCAGCTGGAAAACCTCGAGTATGAGGTCAGTGAGGGTTTCGCCTTCGGGTGTATGAGAGCTCATTGACAATATACTGTCATAATGACATCATGATGTCAAACATCTTAGAAAGGTGCCATGATGATAATCATTGAAGCAATCGCAATTTTGGCGTGCAGCATTTTTTTTGGAACGGCCCTGTATATCTCGCTGGCACAACATCCCGCGGCAATGAAAGCTGGAATGCCAGTTGCTGCAGAGTTTTTCCCACCAATGTACCGACACGCCGCACCATTCCAAGTGTCGCTCGCGGTCAGCGGTACACTAATCGGCGGCCTTCTGTGGATTCTCAATGGTGATTTGCGCTGGGCTCTCGGCGCCGGGCTATTATTTCTGGTTATCCCGTTTACCGTCTTGGTCATGAAGCCCATCAACGACCAACTTTTGAACGGCGAGCCTAAGGAAGAGGGCGCGCAGCGCATGCTGTTAGATGCCTGGGCACTGAAACATTGGTTGCGGACGGTAAGTAGCGGCGGCGCCGTTTGCTGTTACTTGTGGGCCGCGCTGTCATAGCCCGCCCCTCCTGAGGGGAGGCTTTTTGAGGCCTGGAACGGGTGCCTACAGCCGCCGCAACCGCCGTACGATGTCGCGCACGTAATCCAAGTCCTCATTGCCGTTGTTCCAAGACTCTGTGAACACCGCGGTAGAGCTGTGCGGGCGCTGGTCCTCGGGCAGTTGCTTAAATTTGATGCGGACCGGCAGGCTGACACCCTGGCCGACGGCAACCGCTTCACCGTTGCCCAGCGAGGGCAGGAACTCGAGCATGCCGGCGGTGGATTCCGACATCGCGCCGCGCAGATGTTCCTGGTCGTCGTTGTTGCTCATGCGCATGGCGAACAGGGTGTTGCACTGGGACAGCAGATCGGGCGCAAGCTGTGAGGGGCGCTGGCTGACGACGCACAGCGACGCGCCGTATTTTCGCCCCTCCTTGGCGATGCGCGACAGCGCTTGCTTGGTCATCTCGTAACGCCGTTCGGGAATCGCCGGCGCGTATCGGTGCGCCTCCTCGCAGACCAGCAGGATCGGCACCGAGCGGTCGCACCACAAGGCGAAGTCGAAGGTGAGGCGGCAGATCACCGAGACCACGACGTTGAGGACTTCCGACGGGATGACCGACAGATCGATGATCGAAATCGGCTTACCATCGACCGGAAGGCGGAACAAGCGGCCAAGGATCTCCGGCATATTGTCGTTGATCGAGATTCCGCCGAACATGAACTTGAAGCGGATGTCCGTCTGCATCGCCATTAGCCGCGAGCGAAGCCGACGATAGGGCGCGGCCGCCTCGTTCTTGTCGAGCTTGCCCATCTCTTGGTCGATGTGTCGAATAAGGTCGGTGAACTTGTAGGGCACCGGCGTGTCGACGGTGAAATGGGCGCCCTTTCCCGGGTCCTTGATCTGGTCGCGCTTGGCCTGCGGGATCATGTCGGCGAGGATCGCCGCCTCGGGGCTGCCCTCGTCCGCCTGCGCGCCGAACAGGACTTCCATCAGTTCGTCGAAATTGAGCAGCCAATAGGGCAGCTCCAGCGTGTCCGCCCCCAACAATTCGGCACGGTCGCCAAAGGCCGTGGCGTATTCGTTATGGGGGTCGAGCATGACCATATGCGCGTTCGGATGTTTTTCCAAAATCGCCCGCAGCATCAGCACGACAGTGCAGGATTTGCCCGAGCCGGTAGTGCCGAGGATGCCGAAATGCTTACCCAGCAGCTCGTCGGTGAGCACGTGCGCTGGCAGGGTTGTGTCCTGATGGATCACGCCGACATTGACAGAAGGCACGCTCGGCGCGGCGTAGACCCGCGCCAGGTCGGCCGATGTGGTGGTAAAGATCGACTGGTCGAGAGAGGGCGAGCGGGACATGCCGCGCTGGAAGGCGCCAAGCTTGCCGTCTTCGGAGACCCGCGTCTCGCCGATCATCGAGATTTCGGCCATCTGAATCTCAGAGTCTGAACCGGAGACACCGGGCGCGGTGATCGTCAGGCTGCGCACCACGCCAAAAATGACGCTATCCGATGTCCGCGTCTTGATCAGCGTACCGATCTGCAACGCCGTTGCGCTGTCGCCGCTCGCCGCGGCTTGGAGCTGAACGGTGACCTCGGCCCCGGCGATCGCCACGATCCGTCCGGCGACGACATCTGTCGTACTGTGCTGGCTACCGTCCATCCTTGTCCCCAAGCTTCTCGGTCCGGTCGCTAAGCGACGCGGAAAAAATCAATTATAACGGAGGGTTAGTGGACATCCGCACCCTCCAGATCAGGGAGGGGAGAATAGGCAGGTACAGATAAAATTCCGTTAAGACTTGGGGCGGGCTGGTAGCCTGATTTGTAAGCTGAGCCCGATCGGCGCGGCGTGCGGGTCGGCGCCGGCGCTACCGGCGGAATTTGGCCAAAGTAGTGATACCGCTAAATCTGATATGACGCCCCGCCCGCCGGTATCATGACGGGCCTCCCCCATTTGATCGTTCGGTTTATCGTCGCGCCCTGGAGCCCTATCCCAAGTTTTCGCTGAGCAACGGCTGTACCTGGCGCTTATAGCCGGCCAGCGCCTCGGTGATGCGGTAGCGCGTCGGGAACGGAAACGAGATGTGCTTTTGCACCAGCGCGTCGCGCACATATTTTTCGATCGGCATGCCCTGAACGACCCCCATGCCGCCGAACAGCTCCATGCCCTGCTCGGTCAGCCGCTGCACCGCCGTGCCGGTGAACGCCGTCGCCATCATCTCGTAGGGTTGCCAGTCGGCGCTGCCGTCTTCGAAAGCCTCCGGATGATCCTTGGCCCACGCCGCGGTCCAGATCAGGCGGCGCGCCGCCTCCAGGTTGGTCGCCATGTCAGCGAGGACCAGACCAACCGCCTGGTGCTGGATGATCGGCTTGCCGCCGGCGACCCGCTCTTGGGTGTATTTCAGGGTTTCCTCGAGCGCCGCGCGCCCGAGACCGAGCGTGATCGCGGCGATCGTCACATGGGTTCCCATATCGGTGCGGCCGGGCGGCGCCGGGGCCAGAATACGGCCCGGCGGCACGCGCACATCGTCATAGAAAATCTCCGCATTGTCACCGACCCGCCGGCCGATCTTCGACATGGGGTGGCGCACCAGACCTTCCGAATCGCCCTCGACCAGAAACGCCCGCGGGCCGTCGGGGGTTTGCGCCATGGTGACGATCAGCTTGGCCAGGTACCCCACGGTCTGAAAATTCTTGGCGCCGTTGATCAGCCATGACCCGTCCGGTTGCTCGACGGCGCGGGTGCGAAACACCACATCGGTCGGCGTGTCGGTGAAATAATCGAAGCCGAAATCGGTATCGGGCTCATGAATGGCGACGGTGGTGAAATAGGTGTCGTCTTCGAGAAAGCGCGGGATGAAATAAGCCCGCTGTTCGTCGGTCATGCGAATCTCGAACCAGTCGCGCGCGCGCCGCGCCGTCAGCATGTAGTAGTATGCCGTGCCGGTGTCGGCGGCGGCGAGCTCTTCGGCGACTAGACAGGCGGTCAGATGATCCGACGCCCCGGCGCCGCCATTTTCTTCGTGCAGCACGAAGGAGCGAAAGCCGAGCTGCGATCCCTTCTTCAGCACCTCCCAGGGAATGCGATCCTCCCAGTCCGGCTTGGCGTCGAGTTCGAGCGCGACCGGCTTGATCTCGTTCTCGGCGAAGTCGCGCGCCAGTTGCTGGAACGCCCGTTGCTCGTCGTTCAATCGGATATCGAACATGATCTCCCCGCTGGCCGATGAGCGGCCAATAGTAAGCATCGCGTCCGGCAAGTCGATAGCGGGGAGATGTGGCGACCTGGCTGGCTTCTGCGTCGTTTACCGGCTCGCCGGCCTTGTTGCGTAAATGGTTGGTGTTGGTTTGTGCCTTCGCTCAATCGCCCGCCGCGATGGGTCGCACGAATTGCAGGCCGAGATCCCACGGAAAATGAATCCAGGTGTTCTGGCTGACTTCGGTAACGAAAGTGTCGACCATCGGGCGGCCCGCTGGCTTGGCGTAGACCGTGGCGAAATGGGCGTTGGGCAGCATTTCGCGCACCAGCTTGGCGGTGCGGCCGGTGTCGACCAAATCGTCGACGATCAGCGTGTCGGTACCGTCGCCGGGCACTTCTTTCAGTACGGTGATGGAACCCTGGCTTTGATGGTCGTAGGACGAGACGCAGAACGTATCGACCAGGCGCATCTCCAACTCGCGCGAGACGATGGCGGCGGGCACCAACCCGCCGCGGGTGATCGCGACAATTTGTTTCCACGGGCCTTTTTCCGATAATCGCCAGGCCAGCGCCTTGGCGTCGCGGTGAAGTTGCTCCCAGGAAACCGGGAAATCATGTTCTGGTTCTACGGCCATGTGAATACCCCCGCCCTCATCGTGCGGTTAGAATGAATGGGGGGCCATTAAACCGGCTGCCATCGGTCATGGCAAACCGGCGGCGCAGAATATAATGTGAATACCGGGAGGAACTTTATGTCCGCTAAGAAACTCGATGCCGCCGCCGCCGGCATGCCGGTCCATAATGTGTCCCGGGTCAGCACCGGCAGCGAGGTCGATGTGTTTTCCCTGTCGAGCCATGCGCGCGCCCGCGAGGCGATGGAATTCGGCCTGATCGCCAGCGATCCCGGGTTCAATATCTTCGTCGTTGGCGAAGACCGCAGCGGGCGTATGTCGACCACATTGTCTTATCTGCGCGAAGCGGTGGGCGGCGAGAAGAAGCCGAGCGACTGGGTGTATTTAAATAACTTTCGGCTCTCCAACGAGCCGATCGCCGCCCAACTGCCGGCTGGGGCGGGACGGTCTCTGCTCGACGCCGTGACGGCGCTAATCCCGCAACTGCGCGACGCCTTCGGCCAGGCCTTCGCGCGCGAGGAATACCAGCAGCGCGTGCAGGAAGAGTCCGACAAAATGCGCGGCGAGGTGAACGCGGCGATTGAGGCGGTGCGCAAGGAAGCCCAGGGCCAGGGCCTGTCGATCGTGCAGTCGCCGCAGGGTCTGATGGTGGTGTCTCTTGGTGAGGACGAACAGCCGCGCGACATCGGCCAATTGCCCGACGCCGAGCGCCTGGCGATCGAGGCGGCGGCAAAGCAGATCAGCGAAAGGCTGACCGAGATAAACCGCGGCGCGGCGCGCCAGCAAGCGCAATTCGCCGAACGCATGCGCGACTTCAACCGTCAGGTGGCCGAAGGCGCGAGCGACGGTCTGCTGGATGAGTTTTTCGCCAAGTTCGGCGATTACCCCAGTCTCAGCCGCTGGGCCGTGGAGTTCAGAGTCGATGTTCTGGAAAATTATACGGCGTTTCTCGGCGGGCAAGGCGACGGCGGCGAGGGCGGCCCCGGTCAGCCGCCGCCAGCCCAACGGCCGGAAGACCGTTACGCGGTTAATTTGTTTGTCGACAATAGCGCCGCCGGGCACCCGCCCGTCGTTCTGGAATCCAACCCCACCTATACCAACCTGTTCGGCCGCATCGAGTACCGCCAGATCGGCGGCATGCTGCAGACCGATTTCGCGTTGATCCGCCCCGGCGCTCTGCACCAGGCCAATGGCGGTATTCTGGTTCTGCGCGCCGAGGCCCTGGCCGCCAACGGCGACAGTTGGATCCATCTCAAAGGGGCTTTACGCGACCGCCAGATCCGGGTCGAGGAAATGCACCGCGCCGGCGGCATACCCATTGCCGGGGCGCCGAAACCGCAGCCGATTCCACTCGATGTGAAGGTGGTCATCGTCGGTGCGCCGAACTGGTACTACACCTTCTTCTCGATCGACCCGGAGTTTCAGGCCTATTTCAAGGTCAAAGCGGAGATCGACCCCGATCTCGAGGCGACGGCGCAAAGCGTCTCCTGCTACGCCACCCTGATCCAGGGTTTCGCGGCGCGCCACGACGGCGCCAACTGCCAGGACGACGCGCTGGAATATCTGCTGGGCTACGCCTCGCGGTTGGCCTTCGACCGCACCAAGCTGTCGGCGAAATTCGAATTGATCGAGGACATCATCAACGAGGCAGCCTATCTGACCGAGGGCGGCATGGGTAACCCGATCAGCCGCGCGGCGGTGGTGGCGGCGCGCACCAACCGGCGCAACCGCAATGCCCGCATCGAAGACCGTATCCACGAAGGTATCCGCCGCGGCACGGTGATGATCGATACCGAGGGCGCGGTGGTCGGTCAGGTCAACGGGCTGACCGTGCGCGATATGGGCGATCATGCGTTCGGCGCGCCGGCGCGGGTCACCGCGCGCACCTCCATTGGCCGGCGCGGGGTGACCAATATCGAGCGCGAAACCCTGCTCGGCGGACCGATCCAGCAGAAAGGCGCGATGGTCATCCAAGGCTTTTTGGCCGGGTTATTCGCCCAGCGCGTGCCGATGTCGTTCAACGCGTCGATCACCTTCGAGCAGAGCTATGGCGGGGTCGAAGGCGATAGCGCGTCGCTCGCCGAGGCGCTGGCCATACTGTCGGATCTATCGGGGGTGCCGTTGCGCCAGGATCTCGCGGTGACCGGCTCGGTCAACCAGCACGGTGAGGTGCAGGCGATCGGCGGGCTGACCCACAAGGCTGAGGGATTCTATCGAACCTGCGTGGAGACCGGCGAGTTGACCGGTAGCCAGGGCGTGGTGTTCCCGGCGTCGAACGAGCCCAGCCTGGTGCTCGACGACGAGGTGAACGCCGATGTCGCCGCCGGGCGGTTCCATGTCTGGTCGGTGAAAACCGTCGCCGAGGGTCTCGAGCTGTTCACCGGCGAGAGCGCCGGGGTGGCCGATGCAAATGGCGACTACCCGCCGGACACCATCTTCGGGCGGATTGCCGCGCGACTGGTCGAATATGACCGTATTCTCGAAACCCGTTCCGATGCGAGCGAGGGTGCGGTCTAAACTATTTGCCACTCTGGCGGATTAATTCCACCGCACCTCATCCTGAGCCTGTCGAAGGATCGAGGTGTCGCTGGGCTCATACTTCGATAAGCTCAGCATGAGGACTAACTCATCTAGGGAGCGGCAATCGTCAGGACGGGTGCCTTAGCGGACGTAGACGTGGACTTCGCTTGACGAGGTCTCGTTGCTGGATGTCGCGCTAAGCGAAATCCGGTCGCTCGGCAGGCCCATCGCCGTCAGGTTGCGTAAGACCCGCTCGGCGTTGCGCCGCGCCGTGTTGGCGTTGAGCGCGACCTGTGCCGGCGTGCCTTGCTGGGGCACCACGGAGACCAGATCGAACGCGGCGGAGGGACGTCGGTTGAGCGCTTCGCTGACCGCCGTGAACAGCGGTTCCTGATAGGGCACGTCGTCGCGGTCGAAGCGGATGACCACCAACGGGCGCCGGTTGGCCAGATTGCCGACCCGCGGGGCGGGCTGGCTGGCCACGCCGCCGGCCGAGGCGAAGGCCCGGTTGGCGAGGCTGGTGCCGAACAATTCGCCGTTCTTCACGGCCAGGCTGAGCACCGTCAAATTGGCCCGCTCGCGGCCCACATAGTTGGTTTGCCGGGAAATGTCCTCGTTGAGCTCGTTGAGGAGCCGGTCGATCAGCACCACGGTACGGTTGGTATCGTCTTCGAGCACGGTGAGCTGGGCATGGTCGGCATCGACGGCGCCGGTGAGGCCAAAGGTAGCCTGTACCGATTCCAAGATGAACGAGGCCAGCGAGCTGTCATTGGCGACCTTATTCGCCAGATTGTTCATCTGGCCGATATTGCTGGAAATCTGATCCAAGGTGGCTTGGGCGCCGTTCCAGGCGCGCACCAGGTTTGGATTGCCCGGGGTCGTGCCGACCTGGAGTTTGGCCTGAATGCCGGCGACGAGCTGTTGGTACTGGTTGGCGTTGGAAATCGAGCCGCCGCGCAGCGCCTGCAAATCGACATTATCGACGCGCACGCTCTGCTGCATCTCGATCAGGTCGTTGCGCAAGCGCTCGACCCGGCGGCCAATGGCCGTGCCGGTGACCTCGCCGGGCGTGACGCCGGGGGGATCGAAGCGGGTGTCGCCCAGTTGCGGGATGCCGCCGGACACCGTCGGTTGGGTGTTGCTTTCCGCCGCGCTGGCGGGAATGGCGACCTGTTGGCCGGCGGTTTTCGGCGCTGGATCTTCGCCAGTCAGCGTCGGAATCAACGACTCGTCTACAAAATCGCAACCTGCCAGCAACACAACTGCGCCAGCGATGGTGGCTAACTTTCGGTTGCCAGACATCAACTCTCTTGCCCCTCAGTAACGGAACTTGCTTCCGATCGCGACCGCGCTCAGCACTTGCGCGAATTTACAAGCAACCCCAGATATTTGCGGGCGATGTTAACCATGTGCAAGACACCGGGCAAGATGCTTTACCGCGCATTTTCCGCGATTCGTTGTTTTTCCGCCACCCTATGCCGCCACGCCGCGCAAAGACCGGTGCGCGTGCTTGCTATCGCCGGGGCATTTGATTAACTTCGCGCGCGCTGCCGGGGCGATTGCTGATTTAAGACCAAGCAACCGACCCCTCGCAGCATCGTGTAAGCGCCCGTAGCTCAATTGGATAGAGCGTCTGACTACGAATCAGGAGGTTGGGAGTTCGAGTCTTCCCGGGCGCGCCATTTCTTTCGGAATGGTCGCCCTCTTTTGTGAAGACGAGTTCGAACAAAGTTCGAACGGGCGCGCCACAATTCCAAAGGCTTAGCTGAAATTGGCTAAGCCTTTTTCGGTTCGGGGTAACATCTGGGGTAACAGCCGAGCCAAGTTTTACCGTCGTGACGAAACGCGCAACAGAACTGATATCAATTTTCCGATGTCTGCTTTTCGCCTGATTACGTCTGGTGTTGAGGGGTCACCTCAACCGATCGATGCAACACAAGCGTTAAATCGTTCTGCTGG